>CAVPPT010000001.1:0-752022 GCA_963707405.1 uncultured Planctomycetaceae bacterium
TGCAGGACGGCTGGCTGACGCACCTGCATGACATGCCGGAACTCGAATTGCTCGCGCTGAACGACACGCCGCTCACCGACCGCGGTGTGGCCAACCTGTCGACGCTGCTGAGCCTGCGATTCCTGGCACTCGATCGCACGAAGGTGACCGACTCCGGACTGTTATCGCTCACAGATCTCGCCGAACTCGAGGGGCTGAGCCTCATCGGAACGAAGGTGACCCCCGCAGGCGTCCAGAAGTTTCAGCAGTTCATTCCCGAATGCAACGTGGTGTTCGAGTCCACGGTCTCCACTCCGAAGGTCGACGAAGCGAGCCCCTTCAAGGCACCAGGCCCGTCGTCAGTGGAAGAAAGTCCCTTTGGCGCTCCTGCACCTGCGCTCGAACCCCTTGAGGCCGATCCGTTCGGTCTTCAGTCATCACCCCCGCTGCCTCCCCGAAATGAGTCCAAGTCTGCCGATGATGAGGCCTGGTTCGACGCGGCACCCGCTCCCGCACTTCCGGTGACTCAGACATCCGGCCAGCTGGCATTCCCTGAAACGACTCGTGCGGAACGCCCCAGCTGGCGGCGGCCGCCCATGTCTGGCCGAACTCTCTGGACACGCCTGCCCCCCGACAGACACAGCAGGAACTGGATCAAATCCTCCGAAGCAAGCTGGAGGATCCGGAAGTGCTCGAGGCCCTGGGCCATCATCTGATGTCACAGGGACGGTACGCTGAGGCGGCCCAGGCATTCGCCACCACTGTCCAACTCCAGCCGGAGCGCGATGAATCGCGCTTCCAGATGGCCGTCGCCCTCGCACGTTCGGGGCGTTACGAGCAGGCACTCTCCCACTTCCAGCGCGTGGTGGGTGAGGCAGCCGCTCACTACAACGTCGGCATCATTGCCTACGAATCCGGTGATGTCCCCACGGCGGAACTGCACTTCGCCTCGGCGGTCGCCGCCGATCCGAGACTGGCCGAGTCACCCGAATGGCAGCGCCGGCACCAGAATCCTCCGGGTACGTCTCCGGCGGAGGCAAGTTCGTCCGTCGAGCCGGGAGATGTGCTGCAGTTGCTTTCGACGGCCCTGGGTGCCAATCCCTCCGCTGCGCTGCAGTCGCAGCAGGGGATCGAGATCGTCCCGAACCGCCCCCGAACCCAGCGCATCGTCCGGGAAACAGGCGACGATGCACACCCGCTGCGGTAGGGAGTTGCCGGAGTCTTGGGAGTCGCGATTCCGGGGAGTCGCACAACCGGCTCAGTCGATCGCGGTAATCGCCCGTGCGACGGCTCGCCGCGCACGCCGCACCTGCTACAATGCATCGCAGCGAATTGCGACGCAAGACAGAGGAGCCGGCGATGGCGGACGAACTGCAACTGATCGATGCCCTGAAGCAGGTGGTGGACCCGGAGCTGATGATCAACATCATCGACCTGGGGCTCGTCTACGACGTGCAGCAGGAGGAGCGGACGGTCAACGTCGAGATGACGCTGACCAGCCCGGCGTGCCCGGCCGGCCCGCAGATCATGCAGCAGGCGAAGATGGCCCTGGAACAGCTCGAGGACGTGGACCAGGCGCAGATCAAGCTGGTGATGTCCCCGCCCTGGACCCCTGAACGCATGACCGACGACGCCCGCGACCAACTGGGCATCTTCTGAGCCCCTTGGGCGAGCGGGGACGTCAGTCCCCCGATTTGAACGTCGTGCGACATCGCGCGACACGCTCAGCGGGCACCGACAAGGCCTCGACCTGTGTATCATTGCGGGAAGGCAATGGGGCATGGCGGTTCACCAGACAGAGCGTTCTCGGGGAGCATGGCATTGAGCAGCAGGATTCGCCGCGCGATCTGCATGACGACGATCATGATCGTCATGGCAGGCACTGATGTCCGGGCCGTTGTTCCGGAACACGAGGAGGCCCGGGACGGTGTGCATCTCACAGGTGTGGGGCCCGGGAATCCGATCCTCTACGACAATGACTGGTGGTTCGACGTCTTCGATAACAACTACCTCTGGGCCCAGTGCAGCCTGGGCCGCGCCGACCTGCGGGGGAATATCGTCTCGCGCAACATGTGGGATTGGCAGCAGGGCTACCTGTACGCCATGGATGACTGTGTGAAGGACGCACACAAAGCTCTCGACCTCGCGCGACAGGCCGGTCTGCAGAATGTCCCTGGGATCACGCGCGGCTCCGATCGTGTGCTGGAGCGCCCTGACAGCGGACGCATCGCAGAGACGATTGCGCATCCCACCGAGGGGAGTCGCCTCATCGTCAGCGAAGCCGCGCTGGCATCGCCGGAGAAGCCGTTGCTGGTCATCGCGGGAGGCCCCCTGACGACGGTGGCCAATGCGCTGCTGACGAACCCGGAAATTGCGCCGAACATCGTGGTCTTCAGCCTGACGGTCGCCGGTGGCTACAACGGCAAGGATGCCTGGAGTACCTATATCGTCGCGAAGCAGACGCGGCTGGTGGATTGGGCCACGGGCAGCTTCTGGGACAAGAACGCGGTCTTCACGGCACAGGACTTCTCGCAACTGCCGAACAACGCACTCTGCGACGATATGCGCCGCCTCATCCGTTCGGATCTGGGTCAGGCCAATCAGCTGGGCGATGGTGCGCCGCTGGTGTGGTTGTGGCGGCACAATTGCTGGAACGGCATCAAGTACCGCAGGGGTGTCTGGCAGGACCAGAGCGTTCGGTTTGAGGAAGTAGACTCTGCGGACTCCGCTGATGTCCTCGACATCCCCAGGTCTGCGACCGATATGAACGCTTGCCGCGACGAGTTCTTCCGTGTCCTATGCGACCCGGCACTCTTTCCAACTCTGAAATGAATGGCCTGAGCGCTGTACCGATTTTGCGCACGGTTGTTTAGAAAGCCCCGGTCTCCTGGCGGCACGACATGCGCCAGACGCGCTCGAACCGGGCCGGCTGCCCGCGGAGGTTCTGCCGGAGCAAGTTCGCAACGCCGCTTGACGTGACTGGCTCGGGATGCCCTTCAACCAGAGTGTCGTGGGTGGCTCAGATTGCATCGCAATCTGGGGCGGCAAAGCCGCGTAGGTGCGACGGCGACGATGTCCATCATCCAGAGTGTCGACGGCATCACAGCAATGGATTCTTTCACTGCTGGACTCGCCAGCCGTGGTACATTGGCGTTGCCTTGGTCTGCACAGAGCATCCCACGCCGTTCCTGTGACTCTGTCTCCCGCCGTCCCCTTGACATTCTAGGGCAAGCGGTTATTCTGACCCCTAGATGTTCTCTGGGAGTCGCCCGATGCCCCGCACTGACAAAGCGGCCCTGTTGCAGGGCACGCTCGACATGCTGATCCTGAAGTCGCTGCTGCCTGGAGCGCGGCACGGCTACGACGTGGCCCGCTGGATTCAGGCCACCAGTGACGACGCGCTGGCCGTCGAGGAAGGGTCGCTGTATCCGGCCTTGCATCGCATGGAACATCGAGGGTGGATCACCTCTGAGTGGGGCCAGTCGGAGTCAAGTCGGCGGGCGAAATTCTACAAGCTCACGCGAACCGGGAGGCGACAACTGGTGCGGGAGGTGGATGCCTGGGAGGCCCTCGCGCGGGCGATCACGCTAGTTCTCAACGCACAGCCGGCGGAGGCCTGACGATGTTCAACTCAACGCTCAGGGCGTTCATCCGCTACGTGGCGCAAACCAGCCGTTCGTTCCGCTGAGGAGTTCGGCGACGCGATTGAGGAAGAGCTCGCCTTCCACATCGCCGAGCGAACGCGCGAGCATATGACGCAGGGCTTGTCTGAAGAAGAAGCACGGCGCAGGGCGCTGGCACGGTTCGGCAATGTCTCGCGCGTCGCCGTCGAATGTCACGCGGCAGCCGTCGGAGGACTCGCCCTTTGGCATTGGCTGCATCTGGGGATGACGGCCCTGCTCGCCGCCCTCGTCGCCGTGCTGTGGTACCAGCTGCCGGCCGCAAATGATGGCGCATTGCTGTCGGCGGCTTCGCTCCCGCCCGGGATTGCCTCGATGCTCGACAACGACTGGACCGGTGACATCACCGGGCAGATTCTAGATGAACTCGGACAACCGATCGAGAGCGCCACTGTTCTCGTCGTCGTGAAGACCTGGCCGGACCAGTCGTATTTCCAACGGGCGTACACAGCAGTCACGGATCCACAGGGGCGGTTTCTGATCGAGAATGTGCACCCGCTCAACGAACGGTACGCGGTGCAGATCACCGCGCTCGCGGAGGAGCGGGTACTCAAGTCGTCGTATCAGCAGCGTTCGTCCGGAGGTGCTGCAACCTGTGGTGTTCCAACTGCCTCCGTCGTCCGGCTTTGCACTGCAGGTGGAGGCGGAGCACGGTGGCACGCTGGCGGGCGTGGAAGTGATGCCGCACGGACGTGTCGAGGCAGGCGGCATCGAGCATCTCGTCTACTTCGACAGTGCTCAACCCATCGTGCGCCGCACGGATGCCCGGGGCCGGGTGGAGTTGCCGTACTTCGAACCGGGCGATACTGCGACTGTGCTGTTTCGCATGCACAAGGGAGCTTGGGAATCCCGGGACATCGTGGTGCCGGCGGCAGGCGAAATCGCGACGATTCGCCCATCATCAGGTTCTATTCAGGACACATTGTAGGCCCGTTTCAAGGAGTCATGCACATGCACCGTCAATCGCAGTTGTGGTCCGTTGCCATCCTGTGTTCCCTGTCGGTTGGCTTACTGTCGGCCGAGGAGCCTGCGCCGGACGTGTTGATCGCGGACAGCTTCGAGAGTGGAACCGCGGCACCCGAGGGATGGAAACAGGGAGCTGCCGTGCCCGGGGTGACGTACGTTTACGACCACCGCGTCGCCGCTGACGGAGAACGGAGTCTGAGTCTTCAGAAGTCCGCGAACCGCTACTTTCCGATCGCCGGCTGGTCGCGGCTGTTCCCCCATGACAGCGACAAGCCCGTGATCAAGGTGGCGGCGAAGGTCAAAGCTGCCAAAGCGAACAAGGCCGTCATTGATGTGGTGTTTCTGGATGCCAGTGACATGTGGATCAGTCACGAATGGGTCGCCTACATCGGCCAGCAGGAATCGAACGATCCCCCCGCCACACATGACTGGAAGACGTATGGTGGTGCGCTGGAGATCCCTCCAGGCACAAAGCAGATCGGCATTGCCTTCCAGATCTACGGTCCCGGCAAGGTCTGGTTCGACGATCTGGAGGCGCGCTACTTCGACTCGCTCGCTGCAGCCAAGGCAGACGACACGCCGGAATCGACGACGACGCCAAAGTCGATCGAGTCCGACAATGCTGCTGTGGAGATGCCTTCGCCCATCGAACTCCAGACCGCATCGGGGGGTGCAGTACAGTATCTGCTCATTCCTCCAGGTGATGACGCGGAGAAGCCGCCAGCCGGCTATCCCCTGCTGCTGGTGCTTCCGGGCGGTGACGGATCGGCGGACTTTCATCCCTTCATTCGCGGGATCCACGAACAGGCCCTCGACGGTCGCTTTATCGTTGCCCAGCCGCTGACACCGCAGATCGTCTGGCCGACCAGATTCTCGATCGAGAGACAGGGGACGACCGAGGAGTCGATCGCCGCAATCATCGACGATTTGGCCCGACATTACGAGATTGACCGCGATGATGTGCTCGCCCTCGGATGGTCGTCGAGCGGGCCGGCGGTTTATGCGACGCTGCTGCAGGAGGATTCGCCTCTGGCCGGGGCCCTCATTGCGATGTCGGTCTTCAAGCCGGATCAGTTGCCCTCGGTGGGCAATGCGACCGGCCGGCGGGTCTACCTGCTGCATTCACCAGAGGACGCTGTCTGCCCCTACGGCATGGCGCAGGACGCGGAGCGACAACTCACATCAGCCGGTGCCCACGTGATCTTGGTCGATTACGCCGGCGGTCATGGCTGGCATGGGGCGGTGTATGACCACATCCGCGCGGGAATCGATTGGCTGCAGTAACGCGATCGATCGCGCCGCTTCCACAGCGTGCAACGGTTATGCGGGATGCAACATGATTCGCATGTCACGCCGTGATGCTTTCCGGAAGCATGCCGCCGAAATGAGTTGCGAGAACTCGGCCAGTTGGGGATGAGATACGTTTGCGAGGCGGCAACCCGGATGCCCTGCCCTCGCCATTCCATCACGTCTCCCGTTTCGAGCGAAGCATGCCGTTGAAGTCGCCCGATGTCGGATATCAACCCCAGCCGGTTGGTCTACGCAAAGGGCACCCAGCCCTTTCCCAGGCGCGCTCCCACAAGGCAGGTGTATCTGCACCCGGACTGCGAGTGGCGTGGGTCTGCTGTGCGCTGTTGATCTTGATCTGCGGCCCGCTGTTTGTCTGTCTGCCGTTGACGCCCGACGTCGTCCTGTACGACATGCAGGCGCTCAACCTGCTGAATGGCGGTGTGCAGTACCGCGACATCTTCGAGACCAATCTGCCGGGCATCGTCTGGATACATGTGGCGATCCGCGGGCTCATCGGGCACTCGTCGGAAGCGATGCGCGTGTTCGATCTGGGTGTCTTTGCAGCCATCGTCGGGCTGCTGCTGCAGTATGTCCGCAGGTCGGGAGCCTCGCACACCACGATCTGGTTCACCGCCGGGCTGTTGCTGTTATTCTATTTCTCGACGAGCGAATGGTGTCACTGCCAGCGCGATACGTGGATGCTGCTCCCCTGTCTGGTGGCACTGGGTCTGCGCACGCGAAAGGTCATCGGCAACTGTGTCGACACGTCTCGCGAGATCGGATCGCGCATCACCTGGCGATGGTTGGGCATGTCGGTTGTGGAAGGGGCCGTGTGGGCGGCGGCGTTCTGGATCAAGCCGCACATCGTGTTCCCGGCGGCGGCGTGCTGGATCGTCGGCGTTGTCTGCTGGAGGAAGGAGAGAGCGGGGTCCGACCCCGCCACTGTAATAGACCCCGTGTGGAAGGTTGCCGCAGTGGACCTGGTCGGCGTCCTCATCGGCGCAGGGCTGATGGGGCTGGCGGGCATTGTCTGGATGGTGCAGTCCGGCGCATGGCCCTGGTTTCTGGATACGTTTACGAGGTGGAACCCCGAATACCTGGCCGCCGGCCGTGATCGTTGGACGCTCGGCCGTCTGCAGGCCATGTCGGTGCGCATGCATCCGTGGTTGTGGATCCATGTGCCGGCGGTCGTCGTGGCGGTTCGCCTGGTGATCGGCCGAACTGCTACGGGCACCTTCGCACAGGACTCTCGTCCACATCAGGTCGAACGGCGAATGTTCGCCGCGTTTTATCTGGGCTGGCTCTCGCAGTCTCTCCTCCTGCAGCACCTGATGGATTACATCCACGTCCCCGCAGTTCTGTTGGGCGTGACGCTGCTGGCAGGTTCGCGCTGGCCAGTGGTCGCACCTGTCCGGCGACTCACGGTCGGTGCCTTTGTAGCGATTGCCCTGCTGGCCTGTCCGCTGCTGTGGGCATCGCGCGTGGCGCTGTGGCCGGAGTGCATCACGCGCGGCAGCACCACAGACGTCCGCACGGCGCTGTCCGACTCCAACTTTCCGGACTGGTCGCAGCTCCCGCACGTGGTCGAGTTTCTGCGCGATCAGCAGGTCGGCGACGGGGAAGTCACCTGCTTCAACGTCCATGCGATTCACATCTATGAACAGCTCGGAGTGCGGCCGTCCACGAGATTCATCGGCCTGTCGTCGCTCATCCAGCTGTTCCCCGGGAAGACGGACGAAATCCGCTCGGCACTCGCCGGGTCTCGGCAGCGTTTCATTGTGACGGAATTGATCGAAAGCGGCATGAAGCCGAAGGATGCGCGCACGTCCAGTGCCGACGATCTGCTCTCGCTGCCTCCGGGATACCCGGCGACCGGCGAACTCCTCTTTCCATGGTCGCACCCCGTGGTGTTCCGCGCCGGCCCCTATCTGGTGCATGCTGTCGCTTCCGATCTCGGCAGGCTGACGGGCCGCTTGCCGGCGAGTGATGCAAGCCGGACGAACCACAGGCGCGACTGACGAATGGCACATTGCATGGGACCCGGCGCTGTTTTCTCTCGCAGAGACGCAGAGATCGGGATGCCAACTCATGGGTCATGATGCGATCTCAAGGCATCGCGAAGTACCCGGAGGGCACGACTCAGGCGGGTGTGCGGACGATTCTCCATGGGGCCATTCGAGAGTCCAGGACATGTTCTCTCTGCGACTCAGCGTCTGTGCCCGAAAACCTGCGGATCGACCGTTGCCCGCGCGCAATGGGGACACGCGGACGCCTCAGCCATCCCGCCGCTGTCAGGGAGCGCATAAGGGCATGGAAATGATGAGTCCGGCGGTGCGTGTTTCGGTGTTCGTGCGAGTCTTAACGTGGCATTTCAAGCATTGCGAAGCCAGCCGAATCGAACCCGCGTACCGGTAGGTGTGGTCGTCGCTCGATTCGAATTCGGGTTTGCCCGATGAGAGCGCCCGGGTGGCCTGTTTCTCAAAGTCGTTCTGCGGCTTGTGATCGACATTCAGAATGTCTGTTTCGACGATCAACCACTTCACGTCGACATGATGGCTGCGAGCCAGCTCGTCGAAGACATCTTCCAATGACGACGACGGGATCGCCAGCGGGTTCTCGGCATCGAAGAAGTCTCGATGCGCCACCTGCAGGGCACCATGAATGGTTTCGTGTAGCAGCCGCGCCCGTGCGCGTGCTTCTGTAATCGTTGTCGGCAGGGAGGCTCCCTGATCGGCAACTGCACCCCCATCCTCTTCGGCCTGAGTGCGACCATTGAGCACCAGAGTGACAATGCCCAGCGAGGACAGCAGGCCGATCAGCGTCATCAGGATCACGACACGGCTGTTTGTTAAGGCTTGTTTCATGTTGTGTCTCCTCAGGTGAGCGACGAGTGACCATCCCTGTGAAGGACGTGAACGCAACGGACGATCGCCGCAGGACGCCGGATGCCACTGCCGGCTTATGCAGCAGTGCGACGAACGGTGGATCATTCAGTCTATCAGAACGGGCGGCGGCGGTCGAAGTTCTGGACATTTGTGTCCTTAATTGGTTCGGTCGTTAAACCCTGTCGAGCACTCGTCCAGTGCTGACGGTTCACTAGCGAGCCACCGAGTGACACAAGCCGGATGAACCACAGGTCCGCCTGACCAATGCCCCTTCCGCGTCGGATGCCCGGATGTGGCTTCTCGGGCAGAGACGCAAAGCAGGGGACGCCACGCGACGGGTCTGGTCTAGTCATCCTCAACGTTAAGAGGTCACTCGGACAAAAACCGGCCACGCAGCACGATGCTCAGGAATTCCAGATCCGAGAAACCGCGACCGGGAAAGCTGGCCTGACGCACAATGACAAGCTTGCGGGACGGAATGACATAGAGACGTTGCTTGCCGGCCCCGAGGGCTGCGACGAGATCCTGCGGAACCCAATCGGCGTTGGCGACGTCGGCCCATTCGAGCGAAAGAATCGGGATCCGTCTCCGGATTTCAGGGGCCACGTCGTTTGTGAGCCACCACGTTTGTCCATAGGCCGGATTCTCTCGGGTCCCTTGGCAGCACTCGGCAATCAGGTCGGCGTTGACGATCTGCGTATCACCCCGCTGGCCGTGCTGACGAATGAACTCGCCAAACGTCGCCCAGTCGCGGGCCGTGATCAAGGCTCCGCCGCCGACCTGCGGGTGGCCGTCGTCGCAGCGGATTCGCCAGGCCAGGGAAATGTCGAGCGGATCCAGAATGCGTCGTTGGAGATACTCCTCAAACGCTTCGGTTTCGAGTGTGCGTTCCAGCGCGTAGGCAAACACGTTCAGTTGGTTGGCACCGTATTGGAACTGCGCGCCCGGCTTGCCGGTCATGGGGGCCGAGGCCTGGTCCTTCCAGCCCGGCTGCTTAGTACCAAACTCACGTTCACTGGGTTTCAACCCGCTTGTCAGGGTGAGCAACTGACGATAGGTGATGGAACTCTTTTCCGGATCATCTTTCCATGCGGAGATGCTCTTCCAGACCGGGTCGTCGAGCTTCAACAGACCGTCTTCAACGGCTGCCGCAGCCACGACACCGACGAAGCTCTTGGTTCCGCTGGCCAGCATCTGGAGGCGATCCGCGTTGCCGCCATTCGTGTACTGCTCGAAGATGAGTTCACCATCGTAGAGCCCGATCATGGTTTGACCGCGATGCTGTGCGCTGTATGCGGCGGCGCGTTCCAGGGCCGAGAGAAGGGGCACAAGGGCCGCATCTTCAGCCGCTGCTGACGCAGGGGCAACAGCGATCATGAGGAGTAGTGTGACAATGCGCATGGCATCCTGTTGCGAAAGCACTCTGCTAATGCGGGCAGAATACGTTGACAATACCCCCAGGCCACAGCATGTCAATCACGGTGCAGTCCATGGCATCTGCCGGAGGGCAGTTCCGAAGTGACCGGGCAAGAATTGTCCTGTGCGGGGTGGGTGCGCCATACGTCAATCAACCACCACACGGCTGGACAGGTCGGCCGTCGCGCCTGTGCTCCTTGATGGGTGTGTACGGAGTCCAACAAGAAAACTGCGGGCCGCCTCACAGCGAAGCGGCCCGCATGGTTCACGAACGAAATCTCATCCCGTCACTCGCGGCCGATGGTGACTCCCGACATTCCGTCTTCGATCCTCCTCATTCGCTGCCAATCACATCTCGTTCGGGCCAAGCTTCACCGTCACCTTATTGATCGTGCCAGTGAAGTGGAACGGAATCTGGTAGTCCTGGTCATCCACTGAGGTACCGGTGTCGAGACCAACACAAAACGTCTCACACCATGGCAGGATGACAGGCACGCTGCGCGGCATGGCCTGGGTGTCCACGGTCTTGCCGTCCACCTTGAGGGTGCCAGTACCTCCCTTGCCGAAACCGGGGCCGTCGTACTTCCAGTCGAATTCCAGCGTGTGCTTGCCGGCTGCCAGCGCATCTGTTCCCTGCCACTTCACACGGGCCAGTTGCAGGAGGTTCCAGGTAAAGACCGGCTTGCCTTTGAGCAGGTAGAAGCCGTAGCCGCCGAAACGGCCCCCGTCGGTCATCAGCATCCCCTCGGCTCCGTCTTGCGGGACTTCGATCTCGGCCGTGATGGTGTAGTCGCGATCAAGCAGGCTGGGGGCCCCGCCAATGCCGGGGTACGGCACGTTGGCGATCTCGCCGGTGTAGGTGAAGAGGGTGCGGCCGAAGGCGTAGTTCGGCTTGTCCTGCGAGACAAACCGGGGGAGGACTGAATCATCCAGTGGGAAGACACGATACTTCTCCGCTTCCATCGTAAACCGTTGCTGCATGTCGCGCAGCTTGTCCGGAATCTTCGAGGCGAGGTCGTTGGACTGCGTCCAATCCTCGTTGATGTTGTACAGCTCCCAGGGGAAGCCATTCATGACGTCCGTCGGCACCTTCGCCAACGTGAGCTCCCACGGCGCGTGGACGGGTGGTGCTGACGCGATCCAGCCGTCGTGGTAGATGGCGCGCGAGCCGAACATCTCGAAGTACTGCGTGATCCGCTGGCCCGGGGCATCCGCTTTGTCCCAGGTGTAGGCCATGCTCACACCTTCGATGGGACGCTGAGCGACACCATTGACACTCACAGGTTGCGGGAGACCGGCGGCTTCGAGAATCGTCGGGACGATGTCAATGGCATGGTGGAACTGGTGGCGGATGCCCCCCTTGTCCTTGATGCGCGCCGGCCAGGACATGGCCATGCCGTTGCGTGTACCACCGAAGTGCGAGGCGACCTCCTTGGTCCACTGATACGGCGTATCCCAGGCCCACGCCCAACCCACCGCGTAGTGCGGATAGGTCTGGTCCGTGCCCCAGGCGTCATAGAACTTCATGTTCTGTTCCACAGTCGGGTTGATGCCGTTGGCCACCGCGAACTCGCTGTACAGGCCGTGGAGCGTCCCTTCGGGGCTGGAGCCGTTGTCGCCGCTGATGTAGATGATGAGTGTGTCATCGAGCTTGCCGGCTTTCTCGATTGCCTGCACGACACGGCCAATCTCGTGGTCGGTGTAGGCCAGGTACGCGGCATAGACGTTGGCCTGGCGGATGTAGAGCTTCCTGGCTTCTGCCGACAGCGTGTCCCACTGCGGAAGCGTGTCCGGCCAGGGCCGTGAGCTGGGCACTTTCAGGAACGACGCCGAGCTTCTTCTGGTTGGCGATGATCGTGTCGCGCAGTTTGTTCCAGCCGTCATCGAACAGGTGCATCCCGGTAATCTTCTCGATCCACTCCGGCGTGGGATGGTGCGGCGAGTGCGTGCCCCCGGGTGCGTAATAGATCATGAACGGGCGGTCGGGCTGGACCTCGTTGAGCATGTTGATCCGCCCGATGGCTTCGTCGGCCATGGCGGTGATCAGGTTCCAGCCGGGCTTGTTCAGATACGGCTCGCTCGGCGTGGTATTGCGGAACAGATTGTTCGGCTGCCACTGGCTGGTGTCATCGCCAATGAATCCGTAGTAGTAGTCGAAGCCCTTGACCGGCCCGGTCGGCCAGTCGGTGAACGGTCCCGCCTGACTTCCCACCCACTTGGGCACGTTATGATCCTTGCCGTACCACGAGGTGTCATAGCCGTTCTGCCGCAGAATCTCGCCGATGGCAACCGCGTCTCGCGGGATGATGCTGTTGTAGCCGGGAAAGCCTGTCGCCTGGTCGACGACGACGCCGGTCGCCACCGAGTGGTGGTTGCGACCTGTCAGGAGCGCTGCCCGGGTTGGGGAGCAGAGAGCCGTGGTGTGGAACCGCGTGTAACGCAGACCTGGTCTGCCTTCGATAACGTGATCCATGTGTGATGAAGGTCTCAAAGCCCACGACGGGCGAAAGGAGACCTGGCAATGGCTCCCGGGCGTTAGCAGGCCCTCGAACACTCGCGAAGCGACTGTCCGGGCATACACACGAGCGAAGGTCAGTGGGGTACAAGCCGCTCGCGTCCCCATCCTTCAGAAGTAAAACGTGGCGACCGTGGTCAGCGCGACCATCACCGCGCCGACGAGCAGCTTGCCCGCGGTGCCGAACAGTCGACCGAACAGCGCAGCCCGGCTGATGACCATGCGTTCGCGCACCGTGCGACCCTTCCACATCTCGCCGACATACGTGCCCCCGAAGGCACCCGCTCCGCCACCCACGACCGCCAGCAGCACGCCGCCGATCAATCCCAGCGGTGCACCGACGACGGCCCCCAGCACGCTGCCGAGGATCGCCCCCAGCAATGAGAGCACCACCGCGCAGCGAGGCCCCCGACTGTCGCGCCTTGGCCGCCCCTCCCAGAAACTCGATCAGTTCGCCCGCGAAGGCCAGCCCCGCCAGCACCAGCACGAACATCCACGTCAGTCCCAGTGGAGCGGTGGATCCGGTCTCCATCACGATCGGCGGGAGAAAGTACACGTACCGCGCAGCGAGAGCGACCATCAGCCAGTTGCCCGGCAGCCCAAAACAGTCGCGATCCACGCGCCGATATTCCCCAGCGCCAGCAGCACTCCACACAGGATGTAGACCCATTCGGGCGCGGGAGTCGTCATGTATTCGCAGGCGGGTAATCGCCGGTCAACGCCAGAGGCTGCCCGGTCGTTCGCCGTGGAGATTTGTTTCTTGTCCGAAATCGACTGGCCGGATCACAACAGATCGCTTCCCGCGCTGTCAATCGACATCCGTATCTGGCATGGGACACTCGACCACAGCGGGTTGACATTCCCGCTCTCTCACGGAAAGCTGGGGTCTGCCCCACCGTTGGCCCCCGTCATCACGCATGTCAAATCCCCCCATCGAGCAGTCCGTGCCTCCACAGCCCCGAAGACGGCGGTACCGCGCTGCAGGAGCTTGCTTACTGCTCTGCGTTGCCGTCTCGGTGCTGGGATGGAAGGCATTGTCGGCACGAGTGACCACCGACGGGAGCGGAGACGCCCCCTCTCAGCGAGGCGTTGCCATCTTCGAGGACTTCTCGTCGGCAGACGGCGCAGCGACCACCTTCGTGAATGATGAGACGTTTCAAACCAGCGGACCAATGCACACGAAAGCCTGGCCGGTCGGACACAGGGTGTTCGACCCGGAGAGAACCGGACCGTTCCCGGTGGGGCAACTCCGTGTCTCGGTGACCGAAGATGACACACTCAATGGACCGGACGGAAAGCCAGGCGTGCTGCGGCTGACATTCGATCGCGTCCCCCGTGATGGCAGCCAGGCCGCCTTCGTCTTCGCTGGCAACCTGTCGCGCAGTCCGCTGAGTTTTCCGAACTGGATCGCGCACCGAGTGACCCGGCAGGAACTGGCGCGGACCTTCATCAGTTTCCGGTTTCGTGCCGACGATCAGCGCCGTCCGAACGACTATGGCGTGACGATGGAAGTCCGCATCGAACCGGTGGGTGACGATGGAAAGGAACACCGGGCCGACTTCGGTCCACTGCATGCGACGACGAACTGGCGACGGATGAAACGCCCCTTGTCGACGGCAGGCAACCTCGAAGAGTTTCTCGGGGCCGTCAACCAGGACGGTGTCGACGCGTTCCTACTGGTCTGGGGCCAGTTCGGTCCCGTGTTTGGCTATTCACCGGGCGACACCCTGTTGATTGACGACATCCGGATCACGTACGAGTGAGTTGAGTGTTGAATGTGAAAGCCCTCGGGCAGCGTGCCGTGTGTTCGAGCGGCGAGATGCGAGAAACGAGAGGCGGGCAGGGGACGCGGACTCCTCGTTTCTCGCCACTCCTTCCCTACCCACGACCCACTACGATCAAACCTATGAACCTCCACACCACGCTGACGACGCTCATCTGCCTGCTGACACTGACCACGCGGGCACAGGCAGCTCCCCCCAACATCATCATCATGCTCGCCGATGACATGGGCTTCTCCGACATCGGCTGCTACGGCGGCGAGATCGACACGCCCAACCTCGATCGGCTGGCAGGCGACGGCCTGCGGTTCACGCAGTTCTACAACACCGCCCGCTGCTGCCCGACGCGCGCCTCGCTGCTCACCGGCCTGTATCCGCACCAGGCGGGCATCGGCCACATGATGGACGACCGCGGCTACGACGGCTATCGCGGCGACCTCAACAAGCACTGCGTCACCATCGCCGAGGTGCTCGCGACAGCCGGCTACGCGACCTTTACCTGTCGGCAAGTGGCATGTCACCAAGGAGATCGACCCGAACGGACCCAAGGACAACTGGCCGTTGCAGCGCGGCTTCGATCGCTTCTATGGCACGATCCACGGCGCCGGCAGCTTCTACGATCCGAACACGCTGACGCGCGACAACACCTTGATCTCTCCGTACGCCGATCCCGAGTACCAGCCCGACGCAGTTCTACTACACCGACGCGATCAGCGATCACGCGGTGCGCTTCATCAGCGAGCATCTCGAACAGGATGCCGACCAGCCGTTCTTCATGTACGTCGCCTACACCGCCGCTCACTGGCCGATGCATGCGCTCGACGACGACATCGCCAAGTACCACGGCCAGTACGACGGCGGCTACGCGCCGATCCGCGAAGCCCGCAACCTGAGCGCGATGCGCGAGCTGGGCCTTGATCCGCGACGAATGGGACGCTGTCCCCGCAGGCCGAGGACTGGGAGCAAGCAGGAGGACCAGGCGTGGGAGGCCCGCAACATGGAAGTCTACGCCGCCATGGTCGACAGCATGGACCAGGGGATCGGCCGCATCGTGGCGACGCTCAAGCAGCCTGGGCAGCTCGACAACACGCTGATCTTCTTCCTGCAGGACAACGGCGGCTGCGCCGAAGGCATGGGCCGCGGCGAACCCAAGGATCGCGCGACCGGTCGCCGACTCGATGCCCCGTCACTCGCACCGCTGGCCACCGACGATCTGCAGCCGGACATGATCCCCAAGCAGACCCGCGACGGTTTCCCCGTGCGTCAGGGCACCGGCGTGATGCCCGGCCCGGCCGACACCTACATCGCCTACGGCCGAGGCTGGGCCAACGTCTCCAACACGCCGTTCCGCGAGTACAAGCACTGGGTGCACGAAGGCGGCATCACGACGCCGCTGATCGCCCACTGGCCGGCGGGGATCGAACGTCACGGCGAGCTCGAAGCACAGCCGGGACACCTGATCGACCTCATGGCGACCTGCGTCGACGTCGCCGGCGCCGACTATCCCAACGGCACGCAGCGGCAACGCCATCACGCCGATGGAAGGCCTCAGCCTGGTGCCGGCCTTCCGCGGCGAGGACGATCGACCGGGAGGCGATCTACTGGGAGCACGAAGGGAATCGCGCCGTGCGTCAGGGGAAGTGGAAGCTCGTCGCCAAAGGGGCGAAGGGAGCCTGGGAGCTGTACGACATGGAACTGGACCGGACGGAGATGCACGACCTCGCGCAGACGTACCCCGACCGCGTGGGTCAACTGGCCCACCTGTGGCAGACGTACGCCGAACGCGCGAACGTCCTGCCCCTCAACCCCAAGCCCCCGGAGAAAGAGAAGCCGGCGCAGTGAGCTGCCAAGTGTTACCCGTTTACCCGCGAGACATCGCCGAGCGCTGGGAGCAGCGAGGAGTAATCCGTAAAGAGCCAGGAGTGAGGAGTCAAGCCGCGGTCAACAGAAGCAATCGACAATTGGGTGCCACTGCTGGCTTGTCCAGCAGTGGAAGAACGATTTGTTCGGATGTGATTCGAAGACTGGCTGATGGACATCCCCCCATTGACCTCCTGGCTGCTGCGCCGCCCCAGATTGCCGAGGACCGACTGGGAATGTTGTAATCATATGTTCGGCAATCTGCCCGAGGTGCCATTGCGTCCTGGCCAATCATGCCGCAAGACTGGGGGCAGGTGACCGCACGTGTGTGGTGGAGACACTCGAGACCGCTCGCGGCAACCTGACCCCACCCACCCGTCGATTTCTGCAAGCAGGTCGTGGAAGGACTGACCAATGGAGAGTCTTTGGGGTCTCTTGATGGCTGTGGTGGGCATACTCCTGCTGGTGAGTGCGACACTGCGAACTGAGTTCGTGGTCTATCGGCTTCTGGCGGCCCGTTCCCGCATGTTGTGGGGCGAGCAAGTCCATCGTTTCTACCAGGCGGTCGGCGCAATCCTCATTGTTCTTGGCCTCCTGTGGGCATTCGGCATCATCTGGGCGGCAAAGTAAACACCATGACTGGAAAGTCGACGAAGAAGGCCGCGACGAGCCACGAACATTCACCTGCGGAACTGATCAGCCAGAGGATTACAGAAGCAGGCGACTGGCGCGGCGACATGCTGGCCCGCGTCCGCCAGCTCATCAGGCAGGCCGCCCCTGAAGTGGTTGAGGACGTGAAATGGAGAAAGCCCTCCAGTCCGGCCGGCGTGCCGGTGTGGTCGCACGACGGCATCCTCTGCACCGGCGAGACGTACAAGAATGCCGTGAAGTTGACTTTTGCCAAAGGGGCCTCGCTGGAAGATCCCCAAGGCCTGTTCAACTCCAGCCTCGCCGGCAACACCCGGCGCGCCATCGATCTCCATCAGGGCGACAAGATCAACGAACGGGCCTTCAAGGCGCTCATCCGCGCCGCCGTCGCTCTCAACACGTCCGGCAAGAAGTCGAGCACTTCCGCGAAAGCTGCCAAGCCAAAGCTGCTCTCAGGCGGTAACCCGCAGATCGCCAAAGGATACGGCGACGCCCCGGTGCAGGCTTACATCGCGGCGATGCCGGGCTGGAAACAGGACGTCGGCCGCCGCCTGGATGCACTGATCGTGCGTACCGTCCCCGGCGTGCAGAAGGCGGTCAAATGGAACACGCCCTTCTATGGTATCGAGGGCCAGGGCTGGTTCGTCGCCTTTCATTGCATGACGAAGTACATCAAGGTGACGTTCTTCCGCGGCACGTCGCTGCGTCCTGTTCCCCCTGTCGAGTCGAAGATGAAGGAGGTGCGCTACGTTCACATCCACGAAGACGGCCCGTTTGACGAAGCGCAACTCGCCGCCTGGGTGAAGCAAGCCAGCCAATTGCCCGGCGAACGCCTGTGATCGCCGGGGTTACACACCTTGACGACAGCGTTGCGGGTGGCCCATGATTGATGTTGCCGGCGGCGCCCATCGCTGCGCTGCCGATCATCACCTCCATCAATGCCCGCAAATCGTCGTCCACGGCGCCTTTCATTGCATCATGTCTCCCAGGTGCAATGCTGTGAAATGGCCGATGCGCAACCGGTGCGCGAGCTGATCGGGTTGGGCATCGATGGCCAGATTCACGGCCTCGTCGAACGTGTCACCGATGAAGAACTTACCCGATGGGGGCTCAATACAAATGAACCTCCCCAACTTGCTCGGCTCCAGACGATCACGGAGTTGTGCATCGTACAGCTTCCTTGAGGCGACAGCGACGCGTCTGGATTCCTCGGATAACATGTGGACGTCCTTTCGCGGGAATCCGGCCATCATCGGCGAACATCTGCGGGCCTCACATTCCGGAACCTCTCGTTCGTTGTTCAAGGTGACACCATGTCGAGGCCCCCTGTCATGACCGACCGTTGCGTGGACCGCCGGGAATTCTGTACCCGCGTTGCTGGTGCCGTGGCATGTGCAGGTGCGCTGATCGATACCCCCCGGGCAGCCGAGCCGCCGTTTCGACTGCGGTACATCCTCGCCTCCTGTCTGTACGGCAAGGCACCACTCGCCGAGATTGTGCCGGAGGTGCACAAGACGGGAGCGGACTCGATCGAACTCTGGGCCGAGCCGCACGGCAACCAGCGCGAACAACTCGATCAACTGGGCGAGGAGCGCTTCCTCCAATTGCTCACTGAACACAGCGTTCGCCTGGGAAGCGTCACCTGCTTCAAGCTGGGTGTCTTCAGCATGCAGGATGAGATGCGGTTCGTGAAGCGGCTCGGGGGCGACCTCGTGATCTGCAACACGCCCAAACCTCAGAATGTCGACGCAAGCGGTCTGAAGCCGGCCGTCCGGGACTTCGCCGACAAGCTCAGGCCACACGTCGAATTCGCCGAGAGCATCGGCATGCGGATCGGCATCGAGAATCACCGGGGCGGCATCATCCACACGCCCGATTCGCTCCGCTGGCTGCTGGAGTTGCTCCCGTCACCGGTGCTGGGCATCGCGCTGGCTCCGTCACATCTGCCCCAGAATGAAGAGGTCATCTCCGGGTTGATTCGAGATCTCGGCCCCCGGTTGCTGCACGTCCAGGCTTGGGAAGAAGGCAGGGGCTTCCTGCAGAAACTCCCCAAGGAACAGGAGCTGATGCAGTTGCCTCATCGTGGCCCGCTCGACTGGACACCGATGCTGGCCGCGCTCAGAGACATCAACTACCAAGGGCGGACGGAGATCTTCATGCATCCCACGCCGCGCGGTGTTGCCATCCTCAATACGACGGCGGCGGTGACTGCCGAGATCAACGTTGCCCGTGCATACCTCGACATGTGCCTGCAGAGGACATAGCACCCCACTTGCGGTTTCGCCATTCGAACGGAGTCAAAGGACCACCATGTCGGCGAAACCGCAAGCGAGCCGCGCGACTCGCACAGCAGTCCCCGTTCATCGACCAAACATCCAATCAACAAGTCCGTCGGTCAACTCATCAACCGACTGATGGATTGCAGCTGGGGTATCGACAGGTGCTCGCGGAAGCGGCACATGGACTTCCATAAGCCTTCGGAGGTACGCACCGATCTGACGACGCGAGCCGCCCGATCGACGCTGGTGCCGGGATGACGGTTTTCAATCCTCAGCCAGACCAGATCGCCCCGCGAGAGCGCGATGGGGGATGTGAATGCGATGCCGTTCAGACTGATGTCGATCACCCGACCCAGGTGCCGGGTGGCATGGAACATCCAGTCTCGCACCTGTTCGGGCAGGCCGCGATCGATGGCGGGGAGAATGCGAACGGTTCCGCCACTCTCGTGGCGGGGGAAGCGGCGGCGATCGCCCGGTGTCTCCGCTGATCGGAGTGCCGAAGTCGGCTCCTCGGATGAGACCGCTTGGGGGAGGGAATACGACATCCGTGGAGAGAGGGTTCTCAGCGCGGTCGTCAGTCGGCTCGTCGACCGGGTTCGCTCACCGCTGGCGGACTCGCCCGCCGCCTGTGTCGCAACATCCAGCTCACAGTGCACTTGCGTCATTGTCCACCTGTCGGCAATCGCAGAACGGGCCTCGTCATCGCCCACTGGACGCTAAGTCACGAACCGGTACGAGTCAAACTTTTCCCAGCCGGATCAAACATAAGTATACCGCTCCCCATGAACAGAACATTGCGCTAAGGTGGTTGAGGGTTGGCTGATGCGCCGGTATACTTGCCAATTCAACCACACGAATGTTTCAAGTCGAGGCCCGCTGTGCGCTTCTGTCTGATCGATCGGATTGAGGATCTGCAGGCGGGCGAGTCGATTGTCGCAACCAAGAACCTCAGCATCGCGGAGGAATACCTGGCGGACCATTTTCCCGGCTTTCCGATTATGCCGGGCGTGATGATGGTGGAGTCGCTGGTTCAGGCGGGTGCCTGGCTGATGAGGTACACAGAGAACTTTGAGTACAGTACGGTGCTCCTCAAGGAAGCCCGGGCGGTTCGATTCAACAACTTCGTGCGGCCCGGTCAAACGCTGCATGTCGAATGCACCATCCAGAAGCGGGACGGGGCCCAGTACACGATGAAGGGAGTTGGCACGGTCAACGGCGAGTCGGCGATCAGCGCCAAACTGACGCTCGAACAATTCAACCTCGCGAATCACAATGCTCGGCTGGGTGCCTCCGATGCACGACGGACCCAGGCGATGCGGGAACTCTTCGGGTCGCTGTGGACACCCCCCGCGTGATGAGTTCTGCCGCGGCCCGCAGGCGAATTGACTCGATACACATTGCACTCCAACGGTGATTGTGAGAGGTCGGATGTCCGGTCCGGTCTGCGATCACAGGAAAGCTCAATATGAATCTGGGAAAAGACCGGGTGGCCCTGGTGACTGGCGGCAGTCGCGGCATCGGGCGTGCCATCGTCGAAACACTGGCCCGCGCGGGAGCGAAGGTGGCCTTCGTCTATCACTCGAATCAGGAATCTGCCGACAGCTTGGTCAAGGAGTTGACCTCCGAGGGACACGACGTGGTTGCCTTCAAAGCGGATGTCGCGAAAAAGGACCAGGCGGATGATGTGGTCAAGCAGGTCCTGGAGAAGTGGGGGCGGATCGACATCCTCGTCAACAATGCGGGCATTATCCGGGATGGGCTGTTGGCGGTGATGGAACCAGAGAACTGGCACGCGGTCATCGATACGAACCTGACCAGCGTCTACAACTTCTGCCATGCCGTCATGCGGCCGATGATGTCGCAGCGGTACGGACGCATCATCAACATGTCCAGTGTCTCTGCCGAGTTTGGCAACCAGGGACAGGTCAACTATGCGGCGAGCAAGGGGGGCATTCAGGGGCTGACGCGGTGTCTGGCGACCGAGATCGGCCGCAGGAATGTGACCGTCAACGCGGTGGCCCCGGGCTTCATTGAGACCGATATGACCGAGGCCATCCGCAACGCGGCGGAGGATCAGATCAAGAAGCAGATTCCGGTGCGCCGTCTCGGACGACCGGCCGATATTGCCGCCGCCGTCTTGTATCTGGCCAGTGAAGAGGCCGGATATGTGACCGGGTTGATACTTACGGTTGACGGGGGGCTGAGTCTCGGCGGAGTATAGTGGGCGCGCCGGGTGACCGGGTCGACAAACGAACAAGTGGGTTGGCGTGCGATCGGGTTCACCGGGATCGTGCGTTCGGCATTCCGGATATGACTGGTGAGAAGATGTGTCACCCGCGAATGTGATTCGCACGTGTGACAAACTGGAGAAACATTCTATGGCAACGTCTGATGAAGTCTTTGAGAAGGTTCAGGCCACACTGGTCGATGCGCTGGGTGTCGACGACGATGAGGTCACGCGCGAAGCGACACTGATCGGCGACCTGGGGGCCGAGTCCATCGACTTCCTCGACATCGTCTTCCGTCTCGAGAAGAACTTCGACATCAAGATTCCCCGCGGCGAACTGTTCCCTGAGAATGTGACCGCTGCCGATTCCGACTTCGTGAAGGAAGGCATGGTCACACCTGCCGGGATCGCCGAGCTGCGCACACGGATGCCCCACGCCGATGTGGAATCGTTCGCCAAGGATCCCAAGGTGGAGAACATCCAGGAAATGTTCACCGTCAACATGATCTGCAAGTTCCTCGAACAGAAGCTGAAGGGCTGAGGACCGTCGCCGAATTGCGTGGCAGGATCGGGACCGAAACGGCAGACCCTGTTGCCCAGTCCAGTGTTGACCATTGGTCGTGGAATCGAAGCCTGAAGCGCCAGCGAAGGACGATTCGCGCAATCCTTCACTGGCGCTTCAGTTTTCGCCACTGTAATTCCCCGCTTGGACAATGCATCTGCGATGAGATGGTTCTGGATCGATCGGTTTATCGAGTTCGAGAGCGGCTCGCATTGTCGGGCGATCAAGAACGTCTCGCTGGCGGAAGAACATCTGCACGACCACTTCCCCGGTTTTGCTGTGATGCCCGGCTCGCTGATGCTGGAGGGCATGGCCCAGACCGGGGGGATTCTGCTGGGCGAGTCGCGCGGGTTTGCCCACATCGTCATTCTGGCAAAGGTGCCCAAGGTGAAGTTTCACAGCTGGGCCTGCCCCGGCGATTCGCTGATCTACTCGGCAAAGCTCCTTGAATCGCGCGACGAAGGAGGCATGGTCGAGTGCACGGCGATGGTCGGTGACCGGCTGGTCGCCGAAGCCGAGATCGTCTTCGCCCATGTCGATCAGATGAATGCCGACATCCCGGCAGGTGCCGACCAGAAGAACTTCGTCTTCGAACTGGGCCTGCTGGATATTCTGGATGTGGGACAGGCCGGCCTTGGGACACCGCCCAATCCGTGAGCGGGTGGCGGGAGCTTCGTCGCGGGGCCGGGGTTGCATCGCAGATGGCCGAGGTCGTTCCGCGTTGTTTTCCGGCGCTGTAAACGAACAACATCCCTCAGAAGTCGTCCCTTCGCGCACCCTGCGCCTCTGTCTGACCATGGTCAGGGGGGCACGCGAAGCAGACCGCTTCGACTACGGCATGGAATCGTCGCCTCCCGGGCCACGTATCATATGCCCGCGGTTCAGGATCGTTGCCTGCCGCACGCTGCAGGCAACGGGTGAAGAGTGCTGCAATTCCTGGTCCAGCTGCCGGGCGGCGGTATCGTTGGGAACGAAGGCAAACACGGTCGGTCCCCACGATGTCTGTCCCACACCACGGACCTGTCGCTCCTGCAGAAAGTTGACGAGCTGATCAGTCTGGGGATGCCCGAAGACTCCTCCCTGCACCGGGGCGAAGAACTCGCCGGCGAGTCGTCCGAACTCGAAGACCGCCTCGCTGAACTCAGGGAAGTTGCCCGTCTGCACCGCTGGCAGAATCTCGGTCAGGGCGATCCGCGCGAGCCGGTTCGCCACGACCTCGGACATTGGCCCCAAATCGGCAAAGACTGATTCCTCGACGGTGCCCGACAGCCCGCCAGCGGTCGTCCTGGGGGTGATCAGCAGGACACGCCAGTCGTCAGGGAGCGGAAGTCGCACGGCGAGTGCCCCCACATCGTGCGGGCAACGTTGGCCGGCTTCGACAATCAGCCCACCTTGCTCGAAACCATAGATGCCGACCGCCGACCGGGCCCCGCGCCCACGCGCAGGGCCAGTGTCTGGACATCCACGTTCTCTTCGCCCGCCAGCCACGACAGTCCTCGGGCCAACGCCAGTCCCAGCTGTGTGCCGGACCCCAGTCCCTGATGCTCGGGAATCTCTGCCGTGATGTTGACACGGACGGCGGGCGGCTGCCGGTCCCGCGTTACCGTGGAACGATACCGCTCCAGCAGCGTCCAGGTGCGTCGGGGGATGAGTGACTCTCCGACGATGTCATCCCGCTCGGCTTGGGTGAGATGTATGACGAATCCGGGCTGATCGATCATCACACCGATGCCACCGAAGTGCCGGCCGCTTTCGGGACGAAACGACAGCGGACCAAAGTGCAGACGTGCGCCGGTGCTGATGGTGACCTGTCGAGGCATAAGGACTCGATGTTAGCGAACGGCGGCAGAAAGTGTACCCGCCAAGCCCATAGCCGGCGGACCATGGGAGAGCCGTTGCTGGCATCCCTCCGGGATGCGTCTCGTTGAGGCCGACCGTGATCGCTGGTGTCGCTGCGCTCCACCACCGGCTAATCGCTGACAGCTCTGCCGGGCTGTGTCAGTGGGGAGTGGGTTGTGGGTTGTTGTTGAGGCCAGCTGCTTGGGAGCGGACTTGTCCCCTGCCTCCTGACTCCCTTTCCTACTTCCTGATTCCTACATACCGTTCGAGCAGCGCGAAGGCCTCCTGGTCGCGTGGTCCGGAGGTCTTGTCGACAATGATCCGCAGGGCGGCGAACTGTGAAAGAACGTCCTCGCGAGGCAGCAGGTGCAGGCGCGTCGCCAGAATGGCGGCCTCGATGACGGCATGTTTCGCCCGGTTGAAGCCGATGAAGTCGCGCAGCCGCCCGCAGTATACGACGCGGGCCCGGATTTCGGTGCGATCCTGGGTGTCATCCAGTGATTCCACGCGGAATTCGTACCAGCGACAGGCGGAGGACAGAACGACACCAGGAACCTCCTGTGCGGCGAAGTTCTCCGGGACCTCGTCGAGGCGATTGATGGCTGCCTGCGCCAGCTGCAGTACGTCATCCGTCACGTGGAAGACACCGGCCGGCCGCTGTCGGAGGTTCTGGTACGTCGTCGACGTGCGGAATGGGCGGAGCAGCAGCGTCGCGAACGATTCATCGACGAGGGGCCCCATCGGGCAACATTCGGCGTGCCGTCGTCGTTGAGCGTGGTAACGATGCCTTCCAGGATCATCTGTACGGGCCGGTCTGGGTGTCAGCACAGATCCGGATTGTACGCGATGGGAAGGAAGGCGAAACCGCAAGCGGGACGATGCAATATCCAACCGCAAGCGGCATCATTACCGGGTGAAGCCCACATAGAAGCTGAAGATCTGCCGGTCGTCGAAGTCTTCCTTCACGATGGGATACGCAAAGTCCAGGGCGATGGGAGCAGGGCCCATGGCCGGGACCTGCAACCGCAGACCGGCACCCACCGAAACGCGAAACTGATCGAGCGTCACATCTTGTTCCACGGTACCAAAGTCGGAGAAGACGACACCGCGAACGGCGTCGCCGGCTGTAATGGGCACCATGTACTCAACCGTTCCCAGTGCCAGCCACTGGCCGCCGATCTGCACCCCCTGGTCGAGGGGAGTCACCCCGCGAAAGGCAAAACCGCGGAAGGACTGGAATCCGCCCGCATAGAACCGTTCGAAAATGGGTGTGTCATCGCCGGTGTATCCCAGTTGGCCCCGCAGACTGAGGACCTGCTTGCCGAATCCGTCGGGCCGCTGATACAGCGTGAAATACTGGCTGCCGGTCAGTTCGGCCCGCGAATAGTTGAACTCATGGAAGGCCTGCTCGAACGAACCCTCCACAAAGTGCCCCTCCGTCGGGAAGAACGAGGAGTTCCGCGTGTCGTGGGCGAGCGCCAGGCGTGCCGTCGAGAGGAAGTTGTTTCCCTCGGCCTCGGCCAGCAGTGGCACCGGAGGCGTTGTGATGTCGAAGACGTTGACGTTTTCCAGCCGCAGTGCCGCACTGAGTGACCAGAAGTTGCCCAGCAGTCGCCCTACGGAGATGCGCCCACCGAGCCGCTGCTCCGTCCAGTCCTGGTAGAACCGGTTGAAGAAGAAGCCGCTGGTGCCCAGGCTGTAGTCGGAATTGAGGAAGAACGGATCCTGCCAGCTGACGAGGTAACGGCTCACCTGGTTGCCGGGGACCGCTTCCAGCCGAAAGCTCTGCCCGCCGCCACGCCACGCCCGACCCTGAGTGATGTCGGCGAAGCTGGTCGGCGGCCTGAGAATGTCGAAATTGTTCTCTTCGAGAATGATCGATCCGACCACGCCGGCGTTACTGTTGACACCGACACCGAACATCAGACGGCCGGTCCGCGCTTCTGTCACGTCGATGTCGACATCGATAAAGCCCGGCAGGATTGGTCCTCTGAGGGCATTGCCGTACGGATCTCCCTGCGGAGAGACGCCTTGAAGAAGATCCTGCGGGGCCGGCTGGGCGATAGAGTTCATGCTCTGCCCACGAGTGACCGGTTCTTCCATGAAGAAGGCATCGTCGCTCTGGCCGCGAATGATGGTCCCGGGGGGCGAAATCTCCCAGACAAGCGGTTCCACCTGGGACGTCTCCCACGAACTGCGCGGAGGAGTCGCCACGGGTGCGGCCTCGATGACCGCGGCATCCCGACGCTGTGGATGGGCGAAGCCCTTCAGAAAGTCATCCAAATCCTCTTGTTCAGGACCAGAGACACTGTGCCCGAAGGCGTCCGGCTTGAGGGTGCGAACGGCCTCGGGAGACTCGGTCTTGTCCGTTGCAGCGACCTCAGGGCTTTGGCTGCGGTTCGACACATCGAGTGCCAGGTATTCCGTTCCTTCGACACGGCGGATGTTGACGGCCGGGGGTTCGGTCGGCTCCCAGAGCTGCGTACTGCCGCTGAGCCGCGCTCGCATCCGCTGAATGTCACTCCCCTTGGCCAGTTGCCCGGGTTGGATGTAGGCGTTGACCTGGTTGCGGACGACATCCTCCTTGGTATGGGGATGGTCGCCGCGGATGTGGACATTGATCTGGCCGACGAGATAGGGGCGGTCCTCGTCGATCTTGTAGACGATGTCGAGCCAGCCGGGCTCCTGCAGAAAGCGGGGTTGGGCGTCGACCTGGGCGAACAACCGCCCCAGTTCGTCGTACTGCCCCTTCATGCTCTGCACGTCTTCGTTGAGAAACCGGGCGTTGAAGAACTCGCCCGAGACCAGCTTGAGCTTCTCGCGCAGTTTGGCTTCCTCAACCACATCGTACCCTTCGATGGTCACGTTGCGGACCTTGAACCGCTGCTGTTCCTTGACGTGAAACACGACATCCACGAGCGACTTGTCGTCGGTGATGAACTTCGACTCCGCCACCACGTCGACATCGAAAAAGCCCAGTCCCTGGTAGTACTGCTCCAGCGCCAGTTCGTCGTTCGGGATCGACTCGGGGTCGTACTTCCCCCCGATGAAGAATAGAAACCGGGGTTTAGTCTCGGTCTTCAGTTTGAGGACGGCATCGCGGACGAACTCGTTCCCCTCGATGCTGACGGAACTGACCCGCACCTTCGGACCTTCGTTGATGACGAAGACCGCCTCGCGATGATCCGGGTTGTCACCCTGTTGCATCTCGACGGCGACATGCAGATAGCCCTTCTCCCGATAGAGAACCTTGATACGTTCAGCCGCCTCGCGGTTGATGGACACATCGAAGGGGGCTCCGGGACGCAGGCCCGTCTCCGCTTCGAGCCGGGGCGTCTTGATCTTCTTGTTCCCGATGAACTCGACGCGCTGCAGCACCGGCTTTTCACGCACCTTGAAGACCAGTTGCAGTCCCTCGTCGGTACGGCGGAACAGCGGCGTGATACTGGCAAACCACCGCGTGTCGTACAGGCGGCGGACATCGTCCTTGATCTGACTGGGCGTGGACGCGCGACCCGCCCGCGAAGTGACGTGCCGAATGATGGCATGTTCGGGGATCGTGTCGTTCCCCTCGATGAGGATCGCCGCCAGCGGTTCTGCCAGGGGGTCCGCCTCCATCAGTGAGACGTCATCATTCGTCGCCCTTACAACGCGGGATGTCTCTGGATCGGGCTGCGCATAGGAGTGTGCGGCCCAGGGCCACGCACACACCACCAGCAGCAGCGCGATCGCCCCTGTCCGGGTGCTGTTCGCTGTGCGAGTCCCGAAGGAGTGTCGACGTCGACCGCCGAACTGTCTGTCGATGCGCATGAGCAAGGTCAGGTGGCTGAAGCCGCCCTCCGTGACTCGGAGAGCCACCACAGGACGAAGGATCAGGAAAGTTGCCGACGTGTCTGAGGACAGAAGCCAGGCGGCATCCACACTCGAACGGGTGGTTTAAGCCGACCGACGAAGGGCCTTGGGCGGGAGAAATACCCCAAACGGGCGAGCGCTCGCAAGATGACTTCATGGTGCCCGATCGAGCACCGACGAGAACATGTGCCCTGGCTGCAGCCACAACTTGTTCCAGCGCAACCTCTTGCAAATAAAATCCGATCGTCATCCCGAGCCTGGGACGTGCAGCACCAGGATCAGACTTCGGCAGATTCGGCGTCGACTTCCGTATCCTCGATCTGGCTGCAGATGGAGCGTGCGACCGCCTCGACCTCGTGAGAAGTGGGGGACTCCATCTCGATGTCGGTAAACTGGGCGTGTTCGAGAATGATGTCGACCGCCTTACGCTCCCGAATCTGTGCATCCAGATTCTCGATCATACCCGACTTCTGCAGACGCGCCCGAACGCGCCGCGGGTTCTCGCCGGCCTGCATCGCCATCAGCGTCAACTCGACATCGATCTCCGCCGGCGTAACGCTGATGTCCTCGTGTTCGGCAATCCGATCGAGTACGAAGTGCTGCTTCAAGTTCTTCCGGGTCATCGTCACGGAGCGCTGCCGCAGTTCGTTCTCGCGCGCCTGAATCTCACGGGGCGTGAACCCGGCCTGTCGCATCTCGAGGATCTCACGGCGGAGAGCGTTCTCCGTCTGCTTGCGGACCAGCTCTTCTGGCAACTCCCAGTCGGCTGAGGCGGTGATCTGTTCCATCACCTGGTCGCGTGTGGTTTGCCGCTGCCGATAGGTCACCTGCCGCTCGAGCATCGAGCGTACCTGATCCTTCAGATCGCCGGCGTCTGTCACACCAATCCGCTCGAAGAACTTCTGGTCGAGTTCCGGAGACTGCAGGCGTTTGACATCGAGCACCGTGAAGCGGGCCGTGACCGTTTCTCCCCGCATTTCGATGGCATCGGCTTCCATCGAAATCGACAGATCGGTCTCCCGCACATCGCCGGGGCGAACGCCGTCGAGCAATTCGTCGAATCCGTCGATCTCGGCATCCTGAAAGCGGAGGACGGGCCGCAGCCTGACGGTGAACTCATCGATCTTCCGCAGCACCTCGTCCCCATGGGTGAAGGTCGCCGAGAGCGTGACGGAGTCACCCGATCTCGCGGCTTCCTCAATGGGCTCCAGGTGACCGTATTGTTCGAGGAATTCCTCGCAGTAGCGATCCACATCCTCATCGGTGACGTCCTTCACCGGACGTTCGATTCTCAGTCCCTTGTATTGTGGCAGGTCAAAGGAGGGACGGACCTCGACGTCGAACTCGTACTCGAAGTCCCCTTCGTCCGGCAGTACCAGACTTTCGACGTCGATGTCCGGTTCGTTGATCGGGTTGAGGTCTTTCTCATCCCCCAGTTGCTTGAGACTTTGCAGCAGGACTTTCTGCTTGACCTGGTCGCCAATGGAATCCTTGAACCGCTTCTCGATGAGCTTTTCGGCGGCATGCCCCTTGCGAAACCCGGGGACATCGGCCGATTCCATCAGTTCGTCGATGGCGGCCTGCCGCACCCGGTCGATCCCCTCGCGAGGCACCGTGACGCGTACATGCTTTCGGCAGGGGCCGACCTCTTCGATCGCGACCCGCAGGTCCATTTCCAGCTCGTCTTCCGCCTCAGCAGTCTCGGGTGTCTGGAGAGCCGTTCCCGTGGGGTCATCAGCAGGACGTTCAGAGTCAGCCACAATCAGGATCCTTGGGTAGACGGTTCTTCGACACAGAACGACTCATCCCCGGCATGCGCCGGCAAGGGGAAACAGAGCATTCCGTTCGGAACATGTAGGAAAAGCGGGTGAAGGGATTCGAACCCTCGACAACCACGTTGGCAACGTGGTGCTCTACCAACTGAGCTACACCCGCAGCGAGCGGCCGTGGGCGACTTCCGGCGAAGTGCGACACGTTCCGCAGAGTTGATTATGTCGGCTGGCTCCCGATCGTCAAGCGAACCAATGGCTTGGGAGTATCGCCGGGCGAAACTGTCGTCTGTTCCGAAGTGAGGGTTCGGTGGACCTCCGGCCTCGGATTCATCACAGACGATGCCGGGATGAAACACGCAGGGCGGCACACGGCTGTGTAGGGTTCCGAGGAGACTCTCATCGCAAGCCCCCCGCTGTCAGGGGTTTGGATGTCATCCCTTGGGTCATGCTCATGAATTTCGGACACCTGATCCTCGACTGGCATCAGGGATGCATCATCAGCCTGGCACACACCCGCCGACTGCAACTCTCCACCCGATGTTCCCTCCTCGGAGAGTCTGCCCCCATCCATTGAAACAGGCCGACGCTCTTGCCACGGAACTCCTGTCCGGTCACTCGACCGGGCAGGAGTTGTTTTTTGGCCAGACGGTTGATGGGTAGGGGGGGCGTGGACGGCCCGCCGACGGCGTCGGCGGGTCACCTGTTGATTGATGACGGATGGAATCTCGCCACTCGCATCTCCCCACTGATGTTGCCGCTTCGCATCACCGGTGCGCGTCACGTGGCACAAACCCACCTTGATGACCACAGACTTACACGTTCGCCCGTCGTTTCACGCCGGCCGAGCCACTGGCACCGCTTTTGCTTATCGACGTGTCCTGTCAGATTCGGTTCCTCCCATGCACAGTCCGTGAAAGGTCAGCGGTTGTGAATCTCCGGCAGACGACCCAGGTCGCCGCACAGATCTCAGCACGGGCTGGCACGATCATCACGTGTCCCCACCCGCTGCCTGTGCACGCCTTGCATGCCTACTGGAAGATCTCACGAACCCGGTTGAAACACTGGATGATCGGCTTCGAGTCGGCTTCAGCCAAAGAATGGTCGATAACTCCAGCGCCCGGCCGTTTGACGACGCGCGAGCTGGGGCGACAGATTCTGACCGCCGAATTGCTGACGCGGGTCTGGACGGCGGTGCTTGTGGCCCGCGACAACCATCAGGGCCGGCAGGAGTCCGCTGCGATCGCACGACGGGTGTTTGACGGACAGCAGCAGGCACGGCAACAGGTGCTGGCGTGGCTGGTGCGCTCGCCGGATTCCCTGGAGTCATACGTCGCTCCGGTGGACCATGTGCGGCGTCGGGTGGAATACCTGAGCGACTTCCTGATCTCGCCCTTGGCAAACCGTTGCAATCTGAGTGAGTTTGCGTTTGACGAACAACGAGTGCTGCAATTTGCGGAGATGCCGCCATTGGGTCGGTCCGGATCGCACCGGCAGGGGGGAGTTGCCCTCGATGAACGATTGCGTGCGAGTGTTCGCGAAGCCAACGATCCGGATGAGACCCGGAGCATATTGGAGCGCGGACTGCTGAGGTCGATCCGGGCCATGCTGCCTGGGGAACCCTCTGAGAATCACGAACCGGTCTGCTCGCCCGGAACTCCCCGGTTTCACTTCTCCCGGTTGTATCGAGATCGGACGACCGGAGAACCGGCACCGTCCGGAGATGCGACCTCAAATCCTGATGAATGCTGATTGACGTGCTCGACCTTTCCCGTTTACGATGTGACTCAGACTCGAAGCGCCCGTGGCATGGTGCCCGTGAGCGTTTCGGATGTGATTCGGAAACAGACCCGTGCGTCATCTTACCACTCACCAGCGACCTGAAGAGTGTTCCCTTGCGTATGCAGGTGGCCGATTCTGGTTTGGCTTCTGGTTTCCGGGGTTCCCGGGCCGGGGTGAGTCAGACTGATTCTTCTTTCTCCCCATGAACAACAGGCCCTGGAATCCCCGCTGGTTCCAGGGCTTTTTTTGTGCTTTGATAAACACAAGCCTGGGACCCCCGAGGGGATTCCCCAAGAAAGGACAGTGACCCGTGATCGTCGTCATGAAGCGGAACGCCACCGCCGAAATGGTGCAGCGTATGGTGGAACGGATCGAGTCGATGGGACTCAAGGCGCATGTCATCGTAGGGACCGAACGCACGGTCGTGGCGGCCATCGGTGAGAAGCGGGACGGAGAACGCGAAACTCTCGAATCGTACGAAGAGGTGGACAAGGTCGTCCCCATCCTCGCACCGTACAAGGTCGCGAGCCGGGAAACGAAACCGGAAGCAACGACCATCACCGTTCGCGATCTGAAGATCGGCGGGGGCTCGGTCGGTGTGATCGCCGGTCCCTGTTCGGTCGAAAGTGAAGCGCAGTTGATGCTCGCCGCGGAACAGGTGAAGGCCGCCGGTGCCCAGGGGCTGCGGGGCGGTGCCTTCAAGCCGCGGACGAGTCCCTACTCATTCCAGGGGATGAAGGAAGAGGGCCTCAAGCTGCTCGCCGCCGCTCGTGACGCGACCGGTCTGGCCATCGTGACGGAAGTGATGACGCCGCACCTCGTGGACGTTTGCTGCCAGTACGCCGACATCCTGCAGATCGGGGCGCGCAACATGCAGAACTACCATCTGCTGCAGGCGGTCGGTGAGACCGACAAGGCCGTGCTGCTCAAGCGGGGGCCTTCAGCCACGATGGAAGAGTTCCTGCTGGCCGCGGAGTACATCCTCGACCAGGGGAATCAGAATGTCATTCTCTGCGAGCGGGGCGTCCGCACCTTTGAGACGCACACACGCTTCACTCTGCCGCTCGCCAGTGTCCCCTACCTGCACGAGCGCACGCATTTGCCCATCATTGTCGATCCGAGCCATGGCACCGGGATCGCCTCACTCGTCACGGCGATGTGCACGGCTTCGGTCGCTGCCGGGGCCGATGGCTTGATCGTCGAGGTGCATCCGGATCCCCCGAACGCGATGAGCGACGGGGCTCAGTCCCTCACGCCGCAGGCCTTCGCGACCGCCATGGCACAGTGCCGCAAGGTTGCCGCCGCACTCGATCTGACGATGTAGGAGCGAAGAGCAGGGAGCAAGGAGTTGTGACTGGGGGGCGTCATCGACGCTGCGCCGCGTGAATCAGGCCCACTTGTGGTTTCGCCGTCTGTACTGCGACTGAACACACATCAATCGGCGAAACCGCACGCGATCCAAGCGGGACTCGCGGTGACACACTGTCGAGTCACCCTATTACAGGTGGCAACTGCCCAGTCCTCGTTTGGCGAGGTACTGCTGGTGATACTCCTCGGCCCGCCAGAAGGAGCCGGCGGGGGTGATCTCGGTGACGATCGGTGAGGCGAACTCCCCCGAAGCATCGTGCCGAGCTTTCGATGCGAGTGCGATCTCATACTGATCGGGCGTGTGCGTGAACACCGCCGACCGGTACTGCGAGCCGACATCCGGTCCCTGCCGGTTGAGCGTGGTGGGATCGTGCATCTGCCAGAAGGCATCGAGCAGCTGTTCGTACGAGACGACGGCGGGATCGAAGCGAAGCTGCACGACCTCGGCATGGCCTGTCTTTTTGGAGCAGACCTGCTCGTATGTGGGATGGGGCGTGGTGCCTCCCATGTAGCCGACGGCGGCGTCCAGCACTCCGGGAAGGGCGCGGAAGGCGGTCTCAATTCCCCAGAAACATCCGGCGGCGAACGTGGCTTCCTGTGTCATGATGCTTCCTCCCGCGGACTTCACGGATCACTGACGCTGCGCAGCATCTGTGCGAGGTGCACCTCGATTTGCTGCATCAGATGCCAGGCTTCGGCAGGCACACTCATCCAGCGATCGGGCGATTCCTCATCGTCGGACGTTTCGTGCGCCGCCAGCAGAATCCTCAGTAGATTCGAGTGCATGTAGGCAATCAGGTCGGACACCTGTGCTGTCTGCAAGGGCGAGAGTCCCTGGGGCACAGGGGGAGGTCCGCCCGGAAACAGATCGCCGGGCACGTCGGGATCGCCCGTCTCTGCACCGGCCAGTCCTCCGGACGCGGGGAAGAGTTGCCCGGGCTGACGTTCGTCGACCGTCCGCTCCGACAACTCCCCCTGGTGGGGAAGCTTCGCCCGGATCTCCGCCACACGTTCGCTCACCTGTTTCGGACTGCCATACAGCAGCAGACAGCGGCCGATGAGCACCTGGTCCCCCACTTGCAATACGTGCACCTGCACCGGATGCCCGTTGACGCGGGTGCCGTTGGTGCTTTGCAGGTCCGTGAGAATGACGTGGCCCGCATCCTCCTGGATCTTGGCATGGAAGCGGCTCACCCGTTCATCATTGAGCCGGATGTGGTTATCGTCCTCGCGGCCGATCGTCACCGGGGTCGGGATGTCTGAAAAGACTTCCCCACGCTCCATGCCATCCAGAACCTGAAAGTTGACCAGTGTCATCGTGATTTATGCCATCGGGAGTCGGGACTGGTCCCGAGATCAGGCGAACGGCGGATGAGGATCGACAGGCCCGCGGCGTACCCACGCGTCATTACTCACTCGCTGGCGCTTCGTGCTTGTATGGATGAACTCAATTCTTGAACGATGTAAAGATCAGCGACACGTTCTGGCCCCCGAAGCCGAAACTGTTGGAGAGAGTCCGCGAAATCGGCATGTCGCGCGAGGCGTTGGGAACATAGTCCAGATCGCATTCCGGGTCCGGCGTATCGTAGTTGATGGTCCCCGGTGCCACACCGTCACGCATGGCCATCAGACAGGTGATGGCCTCGACCGAACCGGCGGCGGCGATCAGGTGCCCCATTACACTCTTGGTGCTGGAGACCGGAGTCTTCCGGGCATAATCCCCCAGCGACTTCTTGATCGCCATCGTTTCCACCTTGTCGTTGACGACCGTACTCGTGCCGTGAGCGTTGATGTAATCGATCTCATCGGGATTAAGGCCGGCATCCCGAAGCGCCATCTCGATGCACTTGACCGCGCCGCGACCCTCGGGATGAATGTCGGTGATGCGATAGGCATCGGCACTGGAACCATAGCCGGCGATCTCGCCGTAGATCGGCGCTCCGCGTCGCCTGGCATGTTCGAGTTCTTCGAGAATGACCATGCCGGCCCCTTCACCCAGCACGAATCCGTCCCGCTCGCGGTCAAAGGGTCGTGAGGCCGCCTGCGGAGCCTCGTTGCGGGTCGACAGGGCCGTCAGCAGGTTGAATCCGGTGACACCAAAGGGATGAATCATGCTGTGGGCCCCGCCCGAGAGCATCACATCGGCATCCCGCTGACGGATGATCTCGGTCGCCTCACCAATGGCCTGACTGGAGGCGGCACAGGCAGTGAGGCAGTTCAGGTTCGGACCCTGGGCGTTGAAGAGCGACGCCAGATGCCCGGCGGGCATGTTCGGCTCCTGCTCCAGTTCCACGCGCGGGTTGAGCTGTTCAAGTCCTTCCCGCGAGAACACCTCGAAGTCGAACTCCCCGTTCTGATACGAGTCGGCGATCAACTTCATGAAGAGTTGGAAGTCCTGCTGCCCTTCACCCGCGCCGAGATAGACACCGAACATCGCCGGATCGAGGTCTGAGTCCTCAATCCCCGAATCCCGCACCGCCTGCACAGCAGCCCCGACGGCAAACACGATGTTGCGACCGGCATGTTTGAAGCGGTCGGGATTGTCGATGTAATCATCGAGCCGGAAGTCCTTGACCTCGGCGGCGAACTTCGTCGGAAAGGCGGAAGCGTCGAAATGGCTGATATTGCCCACGCCGCTGCGCCCTTCACGCAGCGAGGCCCACATCGACTCGACCGTGTTTCCGACGGGCGTCATGCAGCCCATGCCTGTGACGACAACCCGGCGTCTTCCATTCATAGATCTTCCACCTCGCAAAGAACCAGACTGCCCCGATCACGGCCGGCGGGCGCATCACGCCGACGTCCACCGTTGCCGGAGCCCCATTGGCATCTCATCCTAGCATGGCGAACCGGGCGAACCCAAGCCGACACGGTCCTACCCCACGACCCAGCGGAGCAGGGATCCTCCATTTCGAGTCATCGCCGAATGCGGCGTGCATCTGAATTGTAAGTGCCCGAGAGCGCACGGCATGTCCGAACACCTGCAAACCAGGTGAACACCCGTCAGGCACGCTTTGCCCCGCGCGTAGCGGTCGATAGAGTGGAAATACGTCCTTCCGGCTGTTCGTCATGGAGATCATGAGATGCCACTGTTCCGGGTACTGATGCCGTTGTCGATGCTGTTCTGCATATCACTGGCGCAGGCCCAGCAACTGGAGATCCCCAGGCGTCACGACCGTCCGCCCGGTCCGCCGCTCTCTCCCCAGGAAGCTGTTGCGAAGATGACGGTGCCGGAGGGCTTCTCGGTTGAGATCGTCGCCGCCGAGCCCGATTTGGTGAACCCCGTCGCCATGTTTATCGACGAGAAGGGCCGGTTCTGGATCACCGAGAGCCTCGAATACCCCCGCAAGGAGGCCGGCCCCGGACGCGACCGCATCAAGGTCCTCGAAGACACCGACGGCGACGGCAAGGTCGACAAGTCCACCATCTTCGCCGAGGGGCTCAACATCCCCTCGGGCATCGCCGTCGGCTATGGCGGGGTATGGGTCGCGAACTCGCCCGACATTCTGTTCATGGAGGACACCGACGGCGACCTCAAGGCCGACAAGGTCGAGACGGTGGTCACCGGGTTTGGACGCGACGACACCCACGAGTTACCCAACAGCTTCACCTGGGGACCCGATGGCTGGCTGTACGGACTCAACGGCGTGTTCAACTTCTCCGATGTGAAGTACGCGAAGACGAACCCCAACTACAAGGCCGACCAGCCCGGCTGGCAGTTCACCTGTGCCCTATGGCGGATTCATCCCCGCACGCGCGAGTTTCAGGTGTTCGCCGAGGGGACGAGCAATCCCTGGGGCATCGCCATGAACGATGAAGGGGACTTTTTCATCTCCGCCTGCGTGATCGATCACCTCTGGCACATCGTCGAGAGCGCGTACTACATCCGGCAGGGAGGGCCTTACCCGGCACACACCTGGCCGATGCGGTCGATCGTCGATCACAAACACCAGAAGGCGGCGTACTGCGGCATCACCTGGTTCGACAGTGACGTCTATCCCGAGGAGTACCGCAATGTGCTCTACATGGGCAACATCCACGGCGGCTGCATCAATGCGGATGTCATCCAGCGCGACGGCTCGACCTACAAGGGCATGCCTCACCCGGGGTTCCCGGCGAAACCGGGGGCCTGGGACCACGACGAGTACGGCACAATCGCCACGGCGAGCGGGGGACGTCAGTCCCCCGATGAGAGCGACCCCAGACTCGCCGACTTCCTCACCGCGAACGATGCGTGGTTCATGCCGGTGGTGCAGACGACCGGTCCCGACGGCAGCCTGTACATTCTCGACTGGTACGACCGGTATCACTGCTATCAGGATGCGAACGCGGATCCGGCAGGCATCGAACGGGAGAAGGGCCGGCTGTACCGGGTGAGATACAAAGACACCCCTCACGCGCAGCCATTTGATCTCGGGCAGAAGTCGAATGAGGAACTGCTCGAACTGCTGGATGGTCCGAACGAGTATGTGCGCTCGACAGCGCGGCGGCTGCTGGGGGAACGACTGACGGCCGAGTCTGCAGTCGCCAATCGACTGCGAGATCACGTCCAAGATGACAACGCAACGGTTGACTCCCGACTGCGGGCCCTGTGGACACTCGCCGGCGTGGACGACGGTGTATCGGAGGCGCTGATCGCCGGCCTCGTTCAAGACGACGATCCACTGCTGCGTTCGTGGGGCATCCGGCTGGCGACGAACGTGGTCGTCGATCCCACGCGACGGGCCGAGTTTGCCCGGAAGGCGCTCGGTCATTCGTCTCCGGCCGATCCCACCGTCGTGAGGCAGGCCGCGATCGCCTTCGGAACGATCGACGATCCATCAATGATCGAGCCACTGCTGGAGTGTCTGGGGATGTCTCCAGAGGATCCCCTCGTCCAGCACATTGTCTGGCAGAACCTGCTGCCGTTGCTTAACGGTCACAGCGGCGAGTTTCTGCAGATCGTCAAAGGATATGATTTGAAGGCGAATCCGCACATCGCGAAGCTCATGCCGCGAGTCACCGAGGTGATCCTCGATCAGCAGGGGGGCAAGTAGTCGCGTGTGCAATTCTCCCCTTGATGCCGTTCATGTTCGATGAATGCGCCGATGCTACGACTCTTGAAGCTGATTGCAGTCCTTGCGACCCTGATGGCGGGCGCGGGACGCGCGGACGACGTCCCTGCCGGTGCTCCTGCCGAAGATGCGGCGTCCAAGGTCACCGCCGTCGTCGGTCTGCTCGAACTCGTCATCGATGCCGACGAGCAGACGGCCCGGCAATGTCTGGGTGTGCTGACCCAGTCCATCCAGAATCGACAACTCTCGCCCGAGCGCTTGGCCGACATCCGGGCACAGCTCGCCGATCGACTCAACGTGATTCTCGACGATACAGCCAATCCCCTGCGGCAGCCGGTCGCCCTGCTGAGTGCATCGTGGGGTGACGCCGAGGGAGCACGCATTGCCCGGGAAGTGTTCACGTCGAAGTCGCCACCGGAGGAGCAGCGGCGGGCCGCACTCGAAGCCCTCATTGCCGGCGGTAACACGACCATTCTGCCTGATGTCGAGAAGACGCTGGCCGACGCCGGGTCATCGAGCGTCACGTTTCGTGGCGACGTGCTGGCGGCGCTGGGGCGACTCGATCGGCCCGATGTTCCCAAGATCGTGCTGGCGGCGTATCCGCAGATGGAGTCTGATCTGCGGCCGCGGGCGATTGAAATCCTCACCCAGCGGCCCGAGTGGACAGCCGCACTGCTCAGGGCGATCCAGGCGAAGCAGATCGACAAGGACGCACTCAACCTCAACCAGCTGCAGCGCATCGCCCTCTTCAAGCAGCCGGACGTGCAGGAGTTGCTCGCCGCAACCTATGGAGCCGTGCGAAGCGATCGGGGGGCCGACCGCCAGCAACTCGTAGGCCGCATGCGGGACTTCCTCAATGGCACACCCGGCGACCCGGTGCGCGGCGAGGCCTCCTTCAAGAAGGTCTGCGGGCAGTGTCACAAGCTGCATGGCGAAGGAGCCGAGGTCGGCCCCGACATCACGCTCAACGGCCGCAACAACTGGGAGCAGTTGCTCAACAACGTGTTCGATCCGTCGGCGGTGATTGGCCCGGGGTATCAGGCCCGGCAGATGCTGACGATCGATGGTCGTGTCCTCACCGGGCTGCCGGTCGAGGAAAGCGACCAGCGGGTCGTGCTGAAGATCCAGGGAGGCAAACTGGAGACGATCCCGCGCGATCAGATCGAGCTGTACCAGGTGAGCGAGCTGTCGATGATGCCCGAGGATCTCCAGAAGCAACTGATGCCGCAGGAGATCGCCGACCTGTTCTCGTTCCTGGCGCTGGACAAGCACCCGCGCGACCCCGAGGCAAAGTACCTCCCCGGTGCCCCGCGCAGGTGAGCGATCGTCCCCACCATGGTTGACGAGCACCCCGGCTGCTTTGAGCAGCCGGGGTGCTGTCAGGCGGTGCAGGGATTTGGCGGTCTTCCCACGCAGTCTATTCACTGCAACCAGCTGGGCGAGTTGAAGTTGACCATGACTTTGGTCCCTCATATTCCTGAACATGGACAGCGCTGGTCACGCGGTCAATCGGAGCGGCGGGCGGCTGTGGTGGAGCCCAGTGACCCCACAGTTCTCGGCATAACCGAGGGACTCGCCTGCGGCTCGACTGCCGCCACCCGGCCGTCTTTGGGCTGCGTTGTTCGGTCGACTGCTCGGCACCGCCGGCAAGCTGCTCGTCGGCGCGGTGATGGCCGCACTGACCACGGTTACCACGCATTACTTCTGAATGAGCTGGGAGCAGGGAACGAGGAGCAATGGGTGAGGCGCGAGAAGGCGAACGGTTTATGGAACCACACCATTTGAGTATGGTTGAACTTGTCGTCAGGCCCGTCGAGTGTGTGATCCGGTATTCGTGGATTTCTCCCCGAGCAGTTGCGACATGGAAGGCTCCGTCCTCATCACACTGTTGCAGCGTTCCCGCGCGGGAGATACCGCTGCGCGCGAGGAGCTGTTCACCAAGTGCCGTAACTATGTGAACCTGGTGGCCCGGGCTCAGGTGGAGAGCTGGATGCGGACCAAGATCGATGCCTCCGACCTCGTGCAGCAGACGTTGCTAGAGGCGCATCGTGGCTTCGACGACTTCTGCGGGACGACGGAGGCCGAATGGCTCGCATGGCTGCGACAGATTCTCAGCCACAACACCCAGGACTTCATTCGCAGGTACAAATCGGCCGACAAGCGTGACGTCAATCGCGAAGTGGCGCTGCGCGCCCGGGGACAGAGGGAGGAAGTTCGTTCTTCTTCGATCCGGCTGGTCGTGAGGCCACACCCAGTCAGTTGCTCTCGCAACAGGAGCGGGAGATTGAACTCGCGGATGCCATCACTCGGCTGTCGCCCGATCATCAGGAAGTCATCATGCTGCGTAATCTGCAGCGGCTCCCCTTCGATGAGGTCGCCGAGCTGATGAAGCGTTCACGTCCGGCGGCCCAGATGCTGTGGATGCGGGCGATCCAGGCGCTGCAGAAGGAAATGGGTGCCGGCTCGTGAAGGCTGCGGAGCACGTTGCCCGGGTTGAGACAGGAACCTCCGTCACAACCTCTTGAGAATAGTGAACAGGCAGGCGAGTTGAACCCAGCCCAGGAACATGATGGCCGAGCGATCTTTGCGGAGCGCAATGCGGCCGTAGTTGTGCAGCCAGGCGTTGGTCCGCTCGACGCGCCAGCGATGGCGTCGGCGGCGCAGCTTGCGGCCGTCCTGTATCGGCGGCTTGACGCGATTCGCGCGGTGCGGGCAGATCAGATCGATGCCGCGCACGGCCAGACGTTCGCGCAGCGGATCACTGTCGGCAGCGCCGTCGTAGAGCAGGCGGTGTTCGTCAGGAAGTTCCACGACTGCCGAGTCGACCAGGCGTTCGATGTGTCGCGACTCATGCTCATGGGCGGCCGCAATCACCGCACCCAGGGGAGTGCGGTCGCCGTCCATCAGCACGAGCACCGTCGTGCCGCTCCCCTTGCGGCCGTGACCGACCAGAAAGCCCCTTTTTTTGCCCGGCAGAACGTGCCGTCGGCGATCAAGTGTTCCCAGTCGACCTGTCCCAACTCGTCGGCCAGTTCGACGAGTCGCGACCAGACCTCGGCTAGGATCCCCTGTTCCGTCCATTCGCGCAGCCGGCGTCGGCAGGTGGACTCCGAGGGGAAGGGGTCTGGTAAATCTTGCCATCGGCCGCCGTTGCGCAGCAGCCACAGCAAAGCCTCGAGGACTGCCTGCGGCGGAACGGGAGGCCGCCCGCCGGCGCGGGTGGGCGGCTCCCAGGGAAACAGATCCTCGATCAGAAACCATTGCTCGTCCGAGAGTTGCTTGCGGTCATCCGTCCTGGACGCCATCACGTATCCCCTGAGTGAGGGGAAGCACGCTGGCGTCAACATGGGTCATGCCCTCCTTTCGGAGAGCATCAGCATGCAATCGGCAGGCCAATCTGTTCAGTAGTCTTATGGTTTTGACGGAGGCTCAGGTCATCATGAATGATCGTGACCGCGAGTTGTTCCGCCTGCTGGACAACTATGTGAACTCGCTCGGGGACGAGGACTCGTCGGCCCAGACGTTTCAGGCACCCGATGAGCTGCTGCATTCGTATCCCGAACTGGCAGACCTGCTGGACTGTCTGGACTCGCTTGAATCACTGGCGGTCCCTCCCGCGCACCTCATGGACGGTTCAGCGGCGGTGCCCGTTGCTGGGGATCGGTCGGACAAAGGAAGGCAAGCATCCGATGACGCGGCACATCGTGACTTCGGACGGTACGAACTGCTGAGCGAAGTCGGACGCGGCGGCATGGGTGTCATCTATCGCGCTCGTCAGAAGGTGCTGGGATCCGTTGTCGCCCTGAAGATGATTCGCTCGAGTCAGCTGGCGTCGCAGGATGAAGTCCGGCGGTTCTATCAGGAAGCGCGGGCCGCCGCGGGGCTGCGACATCCCAACATCGTCAGCGTGCACGATGTGGGAGAAGTGGGGGGGCAACACTTCCTGACGATGGACTTCGTCGACGGCGGCAGCCTGGCCGATCGACTCCGTGAAGGACCACTCGATCCCGAACCAGCCGCCGAGATGCTGCTGTGTGTTGCCCAAGCCGTCCAGTACCTGCACGATCACCAGATCATTCACCGGGATCTGAAGCCCTCGAACATTGTGCTGGACCAGGACGGAGTGCCGTTCGTCACCGACTTCGGTCTGGCCAAGGTTTTCGAGGCCGACAGTCAGGACACGGCGTCGGGAACCATTCTGGGAACTCCCAGTTATATGGCACCCGAGCAGGCCGCCGGTCGATTGGCCCAGGTGTCCCCGCGCAGCGATGTCTACAGTCTGGGGGCGATTCTGTATGAGATGCTCACCGGTCGCCCCCCGTTCAGCGCCGAGAATCCGCTCGATACCGTCTTGCAGGTACTCGAATCGGAACCTGTGGCACCGACGCGGTTGGTCTCCTCGGTCCCGTCGGATCTGGAGGAACTGTGCCTGCGCTGCCTGGAGAAGGAACCCGAGGCCCGGTTTGCCTCAGCCTCGGAGCTGGCATCGGAGCTGCAGCGCTATCTGCAGGGAGAACCGGTCGCCGCACGCACGACGTCGCTGGGACGTCGGTGCCGTCGCTGGGCCCGGAGGGAGCCGGCCCTCGTGAGCCGGTTGGCCGTGCTGTCGGTGGCCGCGATCGTCGTGCAGATCAACTATCACCTCAATGGTGAGTCCCTGCATCGCCATCTGCTGGTCATGGGGATGCTGGCGTTGTGGGTGCTCTTGTCGTTTCTGTTTCAGCGCTTGCTGAATCATTCGCTCCGGGCCGCCGACGTCGAACGTCAACAGGTCACTCCGGTGCATGGGCCAGCGTCGCCAACGTCTTCGGGCAGTCTGCAAACGCCGCATTCCGCCCTGAGACTCCCCTCGACAGGCACCTCGATACTCTCGCTGAATCCGGTGCACCTCACGCGGGCGGTGCTCAGTCATCGCGACCTGTTGATGCGAGCCGGCTGGGCCGCGGCCGACGCCATCTGCTTCACCGGTACACTGCTGATTTCACCCGAACCGATCGGGCCGCTGCTCATTGGATATCCGGTGCTGGTCGTGGCGTCGGGCCTGTGGTTCGAAGTCGGCCTGGTCTGGTTCATGACGCTCATCTGCACGCTGTCGTATGGCGTGCTGACGATCAATCGTTTCGAGACCGGTACGCCCCGGCACTACCCGTACATCTTCGCCGTCGCCCTGCTGGGGACAGGCTTCATCGTGGCGTATCAGGTGTTTCGCATCCGCGCGCTGAGCCGGTACTTCGACCGCCGCTTCCATGGATGAGGGAGCGGGGAGCGGGGAGCGGGGAGCCGAGAGCAGGGAGCAGAGAGCAGAGAACTTGGGGTTCTCCGCACTGATTGCATACACCCTGTTTCCTATCAACGACCAAGTACGAAATGAGACGGGCCGGCCGGCCCCAAACGTTGAGGGCGCATCGCTCCACGGGTATCGAGGACCTGCCTGGGCTGTCAGCGGTGACGCGCGTCGGGCCCCGGACGGCCTTGATTGGTCCGGAGTGGCCTGCGGACAGTCCAAGCTCACGACCGGACATCGCCCGGCAGTGAACAAAGGAGCGAACTGTGCCCTCTACCTCAAGGCGAACAGTTGCGCACCGTCATGCAGCTCACTATGAATCCGGACGCACCTGCACCGCGCACGCCTTGTATGAGGGCTGTTTCGAGTAGGGGTCGAAGACGGCGTCCGTCAACTGATTGACCGGTTCGTAGTGCATCGGGATGAACACCTGACCGGGCTGCACGGCATGCGTGAGCACGGCCTTTGCGCAGACGGCCGCGCTGCGACTCCACCACCACCCAGCCTCCGGGGCGGGCACCAATCCGGCGGGCATCGTGCGGGTTGATCTCCACGAACACATGCTCCGGGTACAGTTTTCGCAGTACAGGCGACTGCCGGGTCCGCGTCTGCGTACACCACTGCGAGGCACTCCCCCGTCCTGTGAGCAGAATGAACGGATGACGTGGACCGGGGCGCTCCGTCAGCGGGCGGGGGTCCTCAAACAGCAAGCGGGCCTTGCAGTCAGCATGAAAGAACCGGCCATCCGCAAACAGCCGGCGTTCGGCTGTGTCGTCCGCTGCATCCGCAGGATACGGCCATTGAATCCCCCCGGCTCGATCGAGCTGCGTATAGTCGTCGATGCCCGTGATGTCGCACGGTTGTCCGCGTGAAAGTTCCTTGATGATCTCGAAGACGGCGGCAGGGGAGTCCCAGCGCTCAAACATGTCGCCGCAGCCCCAGTACTCGGCGACCAGTCGGAAGATCTGAAAGTCGGCGAGTGCCTGTCCCGGAGCCTTGCGCACCTTGCGGATGACACCGAACCGGCGCTCGGAGTTGATGAACGTCCCCTCCTTTTCCCCCCAGCCCGTCGCCGGGAGCACGAGATCGGCTCGCTGCGCCGTTTCGGTGTTGGCGTACATGTCCTGCACGACGAGGAAGTCGAGACGGTCGAGGATGTCGCGGCACTGGTTCTGGTTGATCCACGAATGGGCCGGGTTGGTGCAGATGACCCACAGTCCTTTGATCTTGTCCCGGAGGATGCCCTCGATGATCTCGTTGTAGGCCCAGCTGTTCTCGGTGGGGATACGAGACTCATCGATGCCGAGAATGCCGGCCACCTTCTGACGATGATCGTCATTCGTGAACTCGTGTCCTCCCAACAGGCCGGTCGTGTTGCTGAACAGCCGCGAGCCCATGGCATTGCACTGTCCGGTGATGCTGTTGGCTCCGGTCCCCGGTCGGCCGATGTTCCCCGTCATCAGGGCGAGGTTGATGATCGCCTGTGCCGTGCGCACCCCCTGGTACGACTGGTTGACGCCCATCGTCCACCAGAAGGAGATCCGCTGTCCGTCATGAATCGTCTGCGCAAACCCGTGAATCTGCTCGCTGGTGAGTCCGGTGTCGGTTGTCACGCGTTCGTCGGTGAACTGTTGGACGTACCCGGCGAACTCCTCAAAGCCGTTGACATGAGCGGCGATGTACTCCCGGTCGATCCAGTCGTTCTCGATCAGAATCCGGGCGATGCCATAGAACAGCGACTGATCGGACTTGGGTGCCAGCGGCAGGTGCTGCGTAGCATTCATGGCGGTCTCGGTCATCCGGGGATCGACGACGATGATCTCCGGATGATGCCGGTTGCGCATCACCCGCTCCCACATGATGGGATGGGCGATGCACAGGTTGCTGCCGACGAGCACGATGACATCCGACTCCTCGAAGTCAGCATACGTGTACGGCGGCGCATCAAACCCGAATGCCTGCCTGTAGGCAACGACGGCGGTCGCCATACACTGTCGGGTGTTGCGTCTCCTGCGCATCTCCATGCCGAACTTGACCAGTGCCCCGAGGAAGGCCATCTCCTCGGTGGGGATCTGCCCGGTGTTGAGGAACGCGACGGAGTGCGGACCATGTTCGGTTTGTATCTTGCGGAAGCGATCGACAAACACCCGCAGCGCGGTGTCCCAGTCGACCGGTTCCAGTGACCCCGACGCTCCGCGCACGAGTGGCGTCGTCGCGCGATCCGGAGAGTCGAGAAAGCTCAGTGCCTCCCATCCCTTCGGGCAGGCCATCCCCAGGTTGACTGGTGATGCCGACGAGGGGGTGAGACCGACCGCACCGTTTTCCTGCAGGTGCACCCGCAGACTGCAACCGGTCGCGCAGTAGCCGCAGACAACGTCGGTGGTCGCCTCGGGCTTCAATCCGACCGGGACGTGTCCCAGTCCGAACTGGCCTGGCTCCAGCAGTAGCTCGCGGGTCAGTGGTCCGGTGCGCTGATGCAGCAGCTCGCGAAACGTATCGACCCCGAGACTCACGGGACCGGCTCCAGGTCAGGCTCGCGTGGGAGTCGCGAGAGCAATGGCCCCAGCGTTCGTCCGGCGACACCCAGCATACGGACCTCTTCGGGCGTGAACTGGTGCGGCTCGATCGTCTGCACGACGAGTACCCCTTCGACACTGCTGCCATCGATGATCGGCACGCCGAGGAACGACTCGTACGGCTCTTCACCGGCTTCGGGGAAGTATTTGAAGCAGGGATGGGCCGATGCGTCTGCTGCAATCTCGACCGGCTTCTTCTCTTCCGCCACGAGACCGGTGAGACCTTGCCCCAGCTTCATGCGGATCTTGCCGACGCAGTCCTGCCGCAGTCCGACCGTCGCCGCGAGGATCACGGTCTGCCGGAGACGATCGAGGCGATAGATCGAACAGGCGTTGCATTCGAGCCGGTTGCCGATGAGGCAGGCGATATTCGTTAGGATGCGCAGCGGCTCGTCGCCACTGTCGACCCAGCGATCCAGTTCCTGCAGTGTGACCAGAACAGAGGGCCTCTCGTGGGCAGTCATGGCAGTCATGCCTGAAGTTCCTGATTAACAATTTGACTGACGGAATTGTATACGGTCGAGAGACCAGAAGGACGTGTCACGTTCTGAGGCGCCCCGGCATGCGCGGGGCGGCACAGGCGGCGAAGTACAGGTAGCGTTCCAGCAACTCTCCGGCCAGACACGCAGCAAACAGCATTCCCACCGTCAGCAGGATGAACAGGGGACTCGCAGTTTCGTCCCCAAATTCGCTGGCAAGGAAGAGCGGCATCACGATTCCCCCCAGAAAACCACAGGCGACACGGGCAAACAGAGGGTTGGACAGCGGACCGACGAGCAGCTGAGCCGAGCGTCTAATCGCCGTCTGCCGCCGCATTGCCAGATGCCGCAGCACCAGTGCCTCGAAGAGCAGCTTGAGGCCGCTGACCACCACCAGTGCTTGGACCAGGGTCGCACCCGCCTCACGGACCAGTCCTTCCGTCGGATCGTCCTCGATCCACCCAACCAGCAGGATCGACAGCCATGTCGCCGCGATGCCCAGGACGGCGGACGTGAGCAAGAAACGCGTCGCAGCCTGTCCGAAGCTCCAGAACTCCCGCCCGGTAAAGACGTGGATCATCACCGAACACAGCACCCCCGCCACGCCTGTCAGCGACACAACCCAGCCCAGTGGCCGCGACAGGACAGACGTCGCCGGAAACCAGGTGCTGGCGGCATACAGACCGGCCGCCGCAGCGAGCAGTCCGAAGGCGAGAAGCTCCCGACCGAGCCATGAGTGCCTCAATCCGATGATGGCCCGGAAGGCGTATTGCGGCCTGCCCAGATGCAGCGTGCTCGCCGCGAGCGCCATCAGTCCAAGCAGCAGTGCGCTCGTCGCATGCAGCGGACGAAACGCCGACAGCAGCGTCGCATCGAGTTGCGAATCGAGGACCTGGCCAACGATGAAAGCCCCCACCGACAACTGCGTCAGCACCAGCATGATGATGAGCGGCCAGTGCGGATGCTGCGGGTTCGCCGCATGGTAGTCGACAGGCAGCGTGTTGCGCGGAAAAACCCGCGACGTCTTGAAGTGTGTGGTCGGCAGCGTGAGTTGCGGATCGGGTGCCGCCGGCAGGAAGTTGTCTGCCTCGGCATTCTCCATCACCTGCTGTGTCTCCACGAGCGTGATGGTGATCGCCTCATGCGGACACGCCTGCGCGCAGGCGGGGGCCTCGCCCACCCCCAGTCGATCGCTGCACATGTCGCACTTGCGGACGATGCCTTTGCCCGCGTGATACTTGGGAACATCGTAGGGACAGGCCAGCGTGCAGTACTGACAGCCGAAACACTGGTCGTCCAGATGCTTGACGATGCCGGTGACCGGATCCTTTTCGTAGGCATCGACCGGACAGGCGATCATGCAGGCCGGTTCGAGACAGTGATGGCACGCGGTCGTCACATGCTGCATGACCGGGTTGGCCGGCGTCCCTCCGACGAGCAGCCCGACATCACGCCAGGTCTCACTCTCATCCAGACCATTGAGTGTGTGACAGGCGGTGACGCACGCCTTGCATCCGGAGCAGCGGTCCAGATCGACCGCACTCAGCCGTTGTTGTTCGTCCAGCAACAGCTGGATGAGCCCGTCGTTACGCCCCGCCCACGGAGCGGGAGCCGTACTGATCGGCAATTCCAGATTCATGGCAGACGGTGCGCCGTGTGCCACTGCTGGCTTGTCCAGCAGTGCCTGTGCGGACGGAGATGTCTCCGCCCGCCTGGGTGGCGTTGCCGGTTTGGCGACGTTGCGACCTGTCATCCACGGGTACCTTCCTACAGGCCGATGCTCTCGCACAGTTCAACGACTTCGCCATTGGTTCGGCACGACGTTGCCAGTGAGCAGGCGATTTCGGTCACCAGCAGACGATCCAGTTCCTCAACCGGGGGGTGGTTGGCCAGCACCGTCGCCCCCTCGATGCGGACTTCAAAAGTGCGGATGTGGTAGTCCTTTCCCTGCAGCGACTCGCCCGTCTCGAGCGAGAACGTCTTCTTGTGCAGCGGACAGGCCACCTTCGGCGTGCCCTGATGGTCCCCCACGAAGCCCCGCGAGAGGACGAACGCCTTTCGATGCGGGCGCATGTTCTGGCTCGCGTACCATTCTCCCCGGCTTGCGAAGTTGAACACGGCAATTTGCGACTGCCCGGACTTGATGGTGGCCCCACCATCGATCGGGAAATCGCCGACGGTGCCCACAGGCACCCAGCGTGTGTCTGCCTCCAGCAATGGGGAGAGTTGACGTTCCCGTTCCTCCAGCGAGTAGAACTGTTCGAGGGACACGAGGTCCGCCGGCCAGTCGGCGGGCCGTGTCTGCTCACACTGGGAGACAATTTCGATGCATGGCTCTGTCTCGTCGGTGTTGATGAATTGTCGGAACTGCCGGCGCTTCTGGGGATCGTTGACGACTGCAGCCCATTCACACTGGTATGAGTCGACCAGTCGCTGCAGCATCGCTTCGAGGTCGGCAGCGATGCCGAGCTTGTCGTCCACCACCACTTCGCGGATGTGGTCGATGCCCCCTTCCAGCTTCTCGCACCACACCGAGGTCCGCGTGAGCTTGTCGGCGGTCGAGATGTAGTACATCAGAAACCGGTCGACGTAGCGGATCGCCGTCTCTTCGTCGATGTCGGCGGCCAGCAGTTCGGCATGACGCGGCTTGGCACCACTGTTGCCGCACACATGCAGGTTGTATCCGCCCTCCGTGGCGACCAGTCCGACATCCTTCCCCTGGGCCTCGGCACACTCGCGGACGCAGCCGGAGACCGCCATCTTGATCTTGTGCGGGGCGCGAATCCCCTTGTACCGGTTCTCGATGCGGATCGCGAAGCCAACGGAGTCCTGCACACCATATCGGCCGTCGTGCCGACGCAGCTCTTCACCGTCCGCAGGGCCTTGCCGTAGGCATGCCCGCTCTCGAAGCCGGCATCGATCAGCTGTTCCCAGATATCGGGGAGATCCTGCACCTGCGCCCGAACAGGTCGACGCGCTGACCGCCGGTGATCTTGGTGTAAAGTCCGTATCTGCGGGCCACTTCACTCAGCACAATGAGCTTGTCGGGAGTGATCTCACCCCCCGGCACTCGCGGGACAACGGAGTACGTCCCGCCGCGCTGGATGTTCGCCATGAACCGGTCATTCGGGTCCTGCAATGTCTGATGCTGCGGATCGAGGATGATGTCGTTCCACAGACTGGTGAGAATGGACGTGATGACCGGCTTGCAGATTTCGCAGCCCTGTCCCGTTCCATGCTGGGCAATGACGTCGCGAAACGTCAGCAGTTCCTTTGTCTTGATGATCGCAAACAGTTCGGTGCGCGAGTATGCGAAGTGTTCGCAGAGATGATTGGTCACGGTCTTGCCGGCCTTCTTCATCTCCGACTTGAACAGATCCGTGACGAGCGGGAAACAGCCTCCGCAGCCCGCCCCTGCTTTCGTGCAGGCATTGACGGCGGCGGGCGAATCGAGGTCGTGCTCACGGATGCTCGCACAGATCTGCCCTTTCGTCACGTTGTTGCACGAGCAGGCCTGGGCCGAGTCCGGCACGCTGTCGATGCCGCCGAGGGCAGACCCGGCAGACTGACCGACGATCAACTCATGCGGCTTGCAGGGGAGAGCGGCGTCGGACTTGGCCAGCATCGAGAACGTGCCATTCTCGGACGCGTCCCCCACGAGGGTGCCGCCCATCAGACGCTTGCCATCGGTGCTGAAGAGCAGCTTGTTGTAGATGCCGGCGAAGGGGTCTTCAAAACTGAGCGGTGTCGCCCGATCGGCAGCGGCTTCGTACTCTCCGAAGCTCGCGACGTCGATGCGCATCAGCTTCAGCTTCGTGGACAGGTCGGTTCCCGAGAACGTCCTGTTTCCACCGGTGAGATTGGCGGCGACGCACTCCGCCATCTCGTAACCCGGTGCCACCAGCTCATAGACCATGCCGCCGTGCAGCGCACATTCGCCCATGGCATAGATGGATGGATCTGACGTCTGCAGATGGTCGTTGACGCGGATGCCACCACGTTCGCCGACCGCGATGCCCGTTTCGCGGGCCAGATCGTCGCGGGGACGAATGCCCGCCGAGACGATGATCATGTCCACATCGAGCGCCTCGCCGTTGCTGAACTTCAGCCGCTCGACCTTGCCGTTGCCGTGCACCTCCTTGGTGCCTGTGTTCAGATGCACCTGCACGCCCAGCGATTCGATCTTCTGCACGAGGATGCGGGAGCCGGCCTCGTCGATCTGCCGGGGCATGAGACGGGATGCAAACTCGATGTCGTGCGTCTCCATCCCCAGGTCGTACGCCGCCTTCGCCGCCTCAAGTCCGAGCAGTCCGCCGCCGATGACTGCACACCGCTTCGATTGCTCGCCGTACTCGATGATCCGCCGCAGGTCCTCGATGGTGCGATAGACGAACACGCCGCGCTTGTCGAGGCCGGGAGTCGGCGGAACGAACGGATACGAACCAGTGGCGAGAACGACGTGATCATACGGAATCGCCACGCCGCGATCGGAATGCACCACACGTGCCTGCTTGTCGATGCGGCTGGCGCGGTCACCCAAGTGCAGTTCGACACCGTTCTGCTCGTACCACTTCATGCGCGCGAGCATCAGCTTCTCCGCGTCCCGGTGTGCGAAGAACGAGGTTAGACCGACGCGGTCGTAGGCGGCTCGCGGTTCCTCGCAGAACGTGACGATGCGGAACTGCCGCTGCGTGTCGAACTCGACCAGCTTCTCGCAAAAGCGCAGTCCGACCATGCCGTTGCCGATAACGACGACGGTCTGCGATTTGGACGTTTCGTTGCTTGTGTGTGCGGGATGGCTCATGTTGAATAATCTGAAGTTGGTCAGGTATGAGAGTGTGAGCGTACGGGAGTGAGAGGGACGGCTCGATCAGAATTCACACCGGACTCGACGTCCATTCGGAGGCAGAGATGGAGAAGTCACTTGTGGAGCGGCACACCGACCTGGATGTCTACAAACGGGCATTCTCTGCTGCGATGCGAGTCTATGAGGTTTCTCGCCGCTTCCCCGTTGAAGAGAGATACTCCCTGACTGACCAGATTCGTCGGTAATCTCGATCGGTCTGCGCAAATCTTGCTGAGGCGTGGCGAAAACGCCGCTGGAAGGCTGCATTCGTCGCCAAGCTGGGAGACAGTGAAGCCGAAGCGGCCGAGACGCAGACATGGATTCATTTTGTCGTCGAGTGTGGTTGCCTCGATCGAGACTCGGCACGCGACTTGTATGAAGAATATGACGCGATCCTGGGAATGCTTGTGCGGATGATTGTTGACTCAGACCGGTGGCTGCTGAGAACTTCGTCATCAGGTAGAACTTCCACATAGCAACTCCCCCGCACTCCACCACGCTCATACACTCACACTCCTCCACCGTCCCCCTCACACGCCGACCAGTTCGCGTTCCGCGGCCGAAGCACGGCGACGATCCTCGTTGGCAATCGCTGTCGCGTCATGGGCTTCAGGCTCGGCCTCTTCACTGAAGTTCACGGCGAAGCTCACAAACGAGATGCACGTCACCCCCCCCCCCCCCCAGCAGAAACAGGGCCGTCGGCCAGCTGAGGGACTCCATCTTGAACAGAAATCCGGCGGCGACGGCACCGGCGTTCCCGCCGGCGCCGACAATGCCCGAGACCGAGCCCAGCGCCCGCTTGTTGATGAAGGGCACCACGGAAAATGTCGCCCCCTCGCTCATCTACACGAACAGGCTGAACAGAATCAGCGACGGGATGGCCAGTGTGAGGACGTTCATCCACGAGAACAGCATCAGCGCCAGCCCTTCGCAGAACAGCACCATGAACAACCACTTCACGGGCCCCGACAATCCCCAACGTTCCCCGAAGCGGTCGCCGAAGGCTCCCCCGAGTGTGCGGGCGAAGGTGTTCATCAGTCCGAACAGACTCGCCACCAGTCCCGCTGTCCCGACCGCCTTCAGCGGGTCCATCTGCTGGAAGTAGTCGAAGTAGTCGACGAAGTAGAGGGCCGCGATGTTGTTGATCGTCAGCTCGATGCCAAAGCACGCCCCGTAGATGAGAAACAGTGCCCACACCCGCTTGTCCTTGCTGGCCTCGAGAAACGTCCCCTTGACGGCGCTCTTGGACGGCATCAGTCCGCGTTCCCGCAGGTCCGCGAAATTGCCGTCCGGAGCGTCCTGCGTCAGGTAGTAATAGGCAACTCCGCAGAGCTCACAGAGCACGCCGGCGACGAACATCGACGCCCGCCAGCCGAACGATGCCGACATCCCCATCGTCCCCACGAACAGGGCGAAGACCATCGGCATCACCAGCTGGGTAACACCACCTTCCAGATTGCCCCAGCCGGCTGTGGTTGCATTGGCTGTCCCGACACAGTTCGGGGCGAACATCACTGACGTGTGGTACTGCGTGATGACGAACGCGGCACCGATCGCCCCGATCGCAACGCGAAACAGCAGGAAGGTTGAGAAGTCATTTGCCAGACCGATCCCCATGACAGGCAGCGAACCCAGCAACAGCAACCAGGTGTACGCCAGTCGTGGTCCGATGCGGTCGCACAGCCAGCCGATCAACAATCGTGCGATCACCGTAATCGCGACCGACCCGATGATGCACCAGCCGATCTGGTCCTTCGTCAGCGACATCTCTTCGCGGACGACCTTTATCAGCGGCGCGATGCCGAACCAGGCGAAGAAGCACAGGAAGAACGCAAACCACGCCATGTGAAAGGCGCGCATCTGCGGCGACGTGAATTCGAACAGCCTGATGCGCGTCGCCTTGTGTCTGAGTTCCATGCGGATAGACCTTGTTTCGTGTTGTCAGTTCAGGATCAGTCGAATGAACGAGCGGTCGTGAGTTGATCCGGCGACCCTCGCCCGACCCCTCGCTCGCAGGGAGGGGAGTACGAACTGCTGCTTGGAATGTGAGGGTGGCCACGGGCCGCGCGGGGGGGGTGTACCAAGGACGCGAGACCACTGGGGTCACCGTCTCAGGACCAGCCGCCACGCGTCCGGCTGCTTCATGATGAAAGACAGCACGAGGGCCTGGGTGGCGAAGGCATTCCCGGGGAGAATCACGCGTCGATAGTCATTCCTTCGAACAGCCGCCGTCTTTCCGGGAGCAGCGCCGAGATAGCCGTTCTTGTCTGATGCAGGCAACCAGAGGCAACTTGCGTTCCAGTGTGTGCCCCTGACGATGGGCAGCCGTGCCGCGTGAGTCTTTCATCCGCCCGCCACAGCACTGGCGGCCTGCTGATGCAGGAGTTTTCGGCCCTTCGGGGCGTTCTGGCCCCGTTTGCGAAAAGGGGATGAAGTTCGCGGGGACTTGCACGACTCCTCACCACGACTTCTGAGGGAATCAGCATCCCTGCCCCCCGCCGCGAACATCGCTCTGAGCCACCTGCAACGCCTCGGCGAATCTTCACGAACGACGCAGTTCGAGCTGGGAGGCGAAAGATTCCCCCTCGAAGCCGCTTTCAAACACATGCAGCCCGAACAACTGCGAGAGTTCCTCGCAGGCACGGACTCCCCGGACGCTGTTCCCCTTGTTATCCAGTGGCGGCGAAAGCACGCCGATACCGGCGACACCCGGAATGACCGCCACGATGCCGCCCCCGACACCGCTCTTGGCGGGCAGTCCCACGCGGAAGGCCCATTCTCCTGCGTAGTCATACATGCCACAGGACAGCATGATGCTCAGCACATCCTTGACGTACTCCGCCGGGATCGCCCGCTCATTGGTCATCGGGTTCATTCCGCCGTTCGCCAGTGTCGCCCCCATCACCGCCAGGTCGTGCGCGTTGACGAGGATCGAGCATTGTTGAAAGTACAGCTCCAGCGAATCTTCAAAGTGTTCGCCCACCATGCCAAAGTTCCGCATCAGGTGGGCAATCGCGCGATTGCGATGTCCGGTCATGCGTTCCGACATGAAGATTGCATTGTCGACGTGCGTTTCGTGACCCGTATATCGAGCGAACAGCCCCAACAGCTGCTTCACCCGGTCGGGGTAGTCTTTGCCGGTGATCAGATCCGTCGTGGCAATCGCACCGGCGTTCACCATCGGATTGAATGGTCGGTTCGATCGCTCATCGAGCACAATCGAGTTGAACGCATCACCTGTCGGTTCCACGCCGACACGCTGCAACACCCGATCGCGGCCGTGCAGTTCCAGGGCAAGACCAAACACAAAAGCTTTGGAAACCGACTGGATGCTGAAGGTTTGTGCCGTCGTGCCGACGTCGAATGACTGTCCTGCGGCAGTGACCACACTGATACCGAACCAGTCGCGGTCCGCCGTCGCCAGTTCGGGAATGTAGTCGGCGATGGCTCCGTCGCGGATCGGCAGATACTTGGCGTGCAGGCGGTTGAGCGTCTGCCGCAGCGGTGCGGTGGCCGACTTCATCTGCCCCACGAGTGCGTCGAGCGCGTCGCTGTTGCGTCGATTTGACATGTCTCGCCCAGTGTGTGTGTCGTGCCTGCCCCAATGCGTCCGGTGCGGGCTGAGCAACGGACGGTCGTGCCTCATCCGCTCATCGAGTTGTGTCCATGATCCGCGCGGCCACTGCACGCAGTTCCTTGCTGAAGGGGTGATCCGGAAAGCGGTTGATGAAGATGCCCCGGCTCCCGACTTCGGCCATCTCCGAGTTCAAAGGCAGCATCCCGATCACCGGTGCCCCGTAACCCCGCTCGACCTGTTCGCGGAGTGCCGATTTGTCGAGCGAATCGGGCACCTTGTTGAGCATCACCAGAATCTTTTCGACATTCAGCCTCCGTGCGAGTTCCACAGTCACCGATGTTCCCTGGAAGTCCTGCTGATCCGGCCGGAGGACCAGCAGGAAGGTGTCGGAGATCGCGATCGAGAGCAGCGTTTCCTCGTTCACGCCCGGATGTGTGTCGATCAGCAGATAGTCCAGTTCGAGCTCTTCGACCAGTTCGTTGATGCCGTCGTGCAGCCGGCTCACGTCGTAACCCTCCCGTAGAATGCGGGCGATCTCACCCGCGTTCAGACTCGAGGGGATCAGGAAGATTCGTGGACGCGCTTGTTCCGGTTCGATACGGCCGATCGCCGCTTGACTGACGTCGTAGGCGGCTTGGGAGATCCGGCAGGTGCCCCACAGGTAGTCGTTCAGCGATTGGGTGATGTCGGCTGGTGTCAGACAGAAAATCGCGTGAATGCCGGGCGATTGGATGTCAGTGTCGATCACACCGACGCGATGGCCGGCTTGTGCGATGAGCACGGACAGATTCGCCGTCGAGTTCGACTTTCCGGTGCCCCCCCGAAAGGAATGAATCGAAATGATCTGCGCCACAGCCTGCCCCCCGTGTGCCCCTGGAGTCCACTCTTGTTGTGTAGGCGGAATGGAATCATCGTGCCGTCAGTGATCATTCTCCCGGCCGTTGTTTTGAGACCGACGGCGACTGCGAATCGACTCGGCCAGACGCTGGACGTCCTGGAAGTAGGCGTTCTCCGAGATCGCCGCGACTTCGCTGTCCCGCTGAGCCTGATCGACGCTGAGCATCGGCATGGAATCCGCGTCGAAGCTCACCGTAGCCTGTGAGGCGTCCTCCGCCGATGCCTCTTCGGTTTGTTCGGTCCGGAGCCTGAGAAGCGGCCCCTTGCGCCAGCTGGAATTGCACACCCTCCTGCAGCAGGAGAGACGTTTGGGGGTCCCCATTAACGAAGATGCCCTTGTCGCTCAGGCCCACGAGCGTCCAGAGGCCGTTCTGTTCGTGCAGGCAGCAGTGGACGCGCGACACGAACGGGCTGCTGATCACAATGTCAGAGGACGGGGAGCGTCCGATCTGCCACGAACGGCCGGGGCTCAGCGGCCACGCCTGCAACGGGATCCCCTGCTGCGGATCGAGCATCTCCAAAATCGTGGCCATCGCAAGCCGTCCCAGCGCAGACACTGAACGCGCCATGCATGTGCATTTGACGTGGGCGCACCACACCGTCGTTGGCCCGTGCAGTAATCGTGCCTGTGTCCATCACTTGGCGATGTCGCTGGCACAACGTGCTTGTGTTGAAGCGGTTACGTGCTTCAGCCGTACCTTTCGCAAGGAACGTCTCACCGCCACAGGCACATTCGCGCAGCAGGAGTTGCCGCGGCAACACGCATCAGAACGGCAACGCTGCGTCCTTTCGTGCGCCGATTGACAGCCATAGGAGCCCCTCGGCCTCGCACGATAAGACTCCCTCCCCATGAACGTCGGGTTTGACCTGCCTTTCCGCCACGATTTCGCTCCACGTCTGGGCGCGCTAGACTCTCGTGCAGTGCCTCTCAATCCGTCCCTGCCCGAGGAGGTTCGTCCCATGTCGCCCGTCCGCTCCCGCTGTCTGCTGTCGATGATCACGTCCACAGGTGCGCTCATGCTGATATCGACGACTCTGTTCGCCCAGGCGCAGCGGGACAAACCCGCTCCCACAAAGGCCGACGTCTCTTATGGCCCGCATGAACGCAACGTGCTCGACTTCTGGCAGGCCGAGTCATCCACTGCCACGCCGCTGGTCGTGTATATCCATGGCGGAGGGTTTCGCCAGGGAAACAAGTCGAGCATCAACGTCGCAACGCTGAAGTCGCTGCTCGATTCGGGCATCTCGGTGGCGGCCCTGCACTACCGGTTCATGGACGATGCTCCGTTGCCTGCCGCGCATCACGACTGCCGCCGGGCCTTGCAGTTCCTGCGCTCAAAGGCTGACGCATGGAACATCGATCCCACACGCGTCGGAGCATTCGGCGGCTCTGCCGGGGCTCAGCTCTCGATGTACCTGGCCTTCCACGATGAGATGGCCCAGCCCGACAGCGATGATCCCATCGCCCGGCAGTCCACGCGGCTCAACTGCGTCGCCACCACCGGTGGACAGGCGACGATGGACGTCCACTGGTGGCAGGCGCACATCCCCGGGTATGAGACACCTCATCGCGACTTCCGCACGACCTTCGGTGAGAAGTCGGACGAGGAGTTTGCCCGCATGATCGCGGACATCTCGGCCCTGTCGCTGCTGTCGTCCGACGATCCGCCGATCTTCATGAGCTATGGCATGGGACCCGACGATGCTCCTCCCGCCGATGAGGGCAAGGTGCAGGGCTGGCGGGTGCATCATGTCAACTTCGGCATCGCGCTGAAGGAGCGGCTGGACGAACTGGGGGTCGAGTCCCACCTGAAGTATCCCGGAGTGACGCCCGCATTCCGTAACGAAGCCGAGTTCTTCATCGCGAATCTGAAGCCGGCCGACACTCCCCCGCCGCAACCGTAAGTGATGTAGGGTGCATGCAGCGGAGCGCAATGCACCAGCATGGCCGATGCTCTTTTCTTTATGGTGCATTCCACTACGTTCCATGCACCCTACTGACTGCCGAACGACCAGCGTAACCGGGTGGCGGTGGGTGACGTTGACTTGAAGTTCCGCGTGATCCGCCGCTCCGGTTCACGCTTTTGTGTACGCCCGGCACGGGCGTGATGTTGTGGGGTGAAAGTCCCCTGTACGAGACTGGAAACTTTCGGGAGTGAGTATACCAAATGATTCGCCCTGAAGGGGAAGTACGAGACGAAGGCAACTGCGGGAGGGTGACCGACCGTGGGGAGGAAGCCTGCGAAGAGATGCGTAAGCGCCGGGTCTGTTTTCATTCGCCACCCGGATCTCTTCTCGTCCAAGCTGCGAGGCTACGAACAGAAACGTCGTCCAAGGCCGGTTCGACCAGGCGAGTGAGCACAACATCACGAAGCCGTCCCCAGTCGGTCGCTCAGGTAAACGGCGAGCTTGTGCAGCGAAGCATCACGTTCTTATCCGGGGAGACCTGTCAGGCGGCTTGCGAGTCGTCGATCGCTTCCATGAGTAGGGCTTGCCCGAAAGGTGGGAACGCCGGGGAGCAATCCCCAGCGGGCAAGGCAGGAGTCAGCAGAGGTCGTAGTACCGTTTCTCGAAGCCCAATCGAGACGGGAAGGACCGAACAATGAGGAACAAGGAGGAGCCATCGGCCAACTCGCAGCGAGGAAAGCGTTCTGACGCATTGTCCCGACCGGGATCGACCGTTGCGGCGCGGGCCGAGCAGCCAGCCTTGAGTTTGTTTCCGATGTCTTTGATGGAGGCGGTTGTCGATCAGGCCAACCTCGAACGGGCGTGGAAGAACGTGAAGGCGAACCGTGGAGCCCCCGGGCCCGACGGCATCACCATCACGGAGTTTCCCGACTGGTTCAGGCCGCAGTGGCCGACGATCCGGCAACAGCTTCTCGATGGCACGTACCGGCCTGGTCCGGTGCGACGGAAAGCCATCGACAAACCCGATGGCTCTCAGCGGTTCCTCGGTATTCCAAACGTGATGGACCGACTGATTCAACAAGCCATCGTGCAAGTCCTGACACCGATTTTCGATCCGCACTTCAGTGAATCGAGCTTCGGCTTTCGACCAGGGCGCTCCGCTCACGGAGCAGCCAAGCAAGTGCAAGGCATCATCCGGTGCGGACACCGGTACGTGGCAGACATTGACGTGTCGAAGTTCTTCGATCGAGTTCAACACGACGTCCTCATGGCGCGTGTGGCTCGCCGAGTCGACGACAAGCTGCTGCTGCGACTCATCGGTCGCTACTTGCGAGCGGGCGTGATGGTCGATGGAGTTCTGACACCGACCGATGTCGGGACACCCCAAGGCGGTCCGCTCAGTCCGCTCCTCAGCAACATCCTGCTGGACGATCTGGACCAGGAGTTGGAACGCCGCGGCCTGCCGTTCGTGAGGTACGCCGACGACTTCGCGGTGTTTGCGAAATCGCATCGTGCTGCCGAACGGATCATGGCATCGGTCTCCCGCTACTTGACCGAAACACTTCGCCTGGTGGTGAACCAGGCGAAGAGCCGCGTGGTGGCGAGTGGGGAGCTCGAGTTCCTCGGCTTCGCGTTCGTGCACTCACGGGCGACGGTCAACGTGGCGACGAAGTCCCTCCAGAAGTTCAAGCACCGCATCCGCGAGCTCACCGGCCGCAGCCGGGGGATCTCGATGGAATGCCGCTTGAGCGAACTGCGGAGTTATCTTCGCGGCTGGATAGGCTACTTCGGCCTGGCGTCGCAGTTGAAGCTGTTCGACAAACTCGACCAGTGGATTCGTCGCCGCATCCGGATGTGCCACTGGAAACAGTGGCGTCGGCCCAAACGCCGGCGCGAAATGCTCATTCGGCTCGGCGTCCCCAGGCGTCAGGCGATCCGTCACGCTCGCAGCCGCAAGAGCTACTGGCACATGTCGAAGACGATTGCCAGCGGCGTGGGGCTGACGAATGCGTGGCTTGCAGACCAAGGACTGCTCAGCCTGAAGACATTGTGGGCCCAGCTTGCTCCGCTTCGTTGAACCGCCGGATGCGGACCCGCATGTCCGGTGGTGTGGGGAGGGTCATCCGCAAGGATGGCCCTTACCCGATTCTGCCTATTCGGCATCGCTGTGTGACCCTCCTGAGGAGGCGGTCCAATCAGGATGGCCACATAAGCCATCGGCTTCTCGCCCTGAACCTGCCTTTTCACTCCGCTGGCAGAATAGCCCAGCGCTGGCTCAACGGCTCGAGTGCCAGGTTCGTCCGCCAACGTGACTCTCGCCTCAACAGCGCCTGGCGACCAGCCAACAACGCTCACCAACACGCGTCCATCTTTGCGTTCAGGAAGGTCTCCGCCGACAGGGCAAAAGGAGGCATTGCCAAGACTACCACCCCATACGCGATTGTCGATTTCATCGTCCTCAAGGAGCCCGTCACAAACAGGCACCCAGTTTGTGACAGCAAAATACTCGGACTCGCCCAACTGTTTGAGTTGCTCTGCGACCCAGGCTTCGACGACGGGACCATCCTGCTTCGGAGTGCGCGCGGTGACCGGCATGATGACTTTGACGAACACCTGATTGAATTGTCGCCGCGCGATCGACTCCGGCGTTGCATCCTGAGCGGGTAGTTCGGCCACAAAGGGCGTGAGCGTGTAGAGCGCCAGCAGAAGGGCGAAGCTAAGACATCTCATTCTGGACCTCACAACGTGTCAGTATTTGGCAGAACAGGTATTCGACCGCCGAAGTGCGGTAGAGTTTTACCGCACTTCGGCGGTGTAGTATGGATTTGTCGACTCTGATTTGTCAAACTGCGAAACGACTTGCGACGGAGCGCTGTCTGGATTTCCTTGCTATACCGCACAACGCTCCCGTGCTATGCCGCAGTCTTCACGATCGCGATTCTACGCCCCCCAAACCGCCTCCGCTACCTCGTTTCGGCCAAAACCGGGGGAGCCACGGTTTCTCGATCAGGTGGCCAATGCCTGTCGGGTGAGGCACCTGATCTACCGCTCGGAGCAGGCCTACGTTGGCGGGGTCAAGCGGTTCATCCTGCTTCACAACAAGCGGCATCCCAGTGAGATGGGGGCCAACGAGGTGCGGGCGTTTTTGACGCACCTGGCTGTCAATCGGCCGGTGGTCTGACCATTTGGTCGGGTTGCGAAGCGACAGGATGACGAGCTGCTTGGGGTCTCGCCGCAGGCGAGCCCTTCTGTTCGGGAGAATGCTGTGGGGTCGCTGTGCCGGGGGCCACTTCTGGCTGGTTTAGCAGTGCCATGCGGGGGCTTCTGCGGTGCAGAGCGCCCCGCCTCCCACCGCTGTCAGTGCCCTTCCCGCGATTGTATGCACTGGTCTACAGTGCGGCACTTGCAAGCGTTGTCCCGAGTCATTTCCCTTCAAGGATGCAGGTATGGCGATTGAACAGCTGACTCCCGAGCAGGTCCGGGAGATGACCATCGAGCAGAAGGACCGCTGGTGGCTCGACAACGTCTGGAAGGGGGACATGCCGCAGCTCACGCTGCGCTCGGCCATTACCGGCATGATGCTCGGCGGCATGCTCTCGCTGACGAATCTGTACATCGGTGCCAAGACCGGCTGGACGCTGGGCGTCGGCATCACGTCGGTCATCATGGCGTTCGCGTTGTTCCGCGTGCTGCATGTCATCTTTCACGTCCGGGAATACACCATTCTGGAAAACAACTGCATGCAGTCGATCGCGACGGCGGCCGGGTACATGACGGCCCCGATGATCTCATCGCTGGCCGCCTACATGATGGTGACGGGCACGATCATCCCCATGCATCACACCATGATGTGGGTCATCGTGCTGGCTTTGCTGGGCGTGCTGTTCGCCTTTCCGCTCAAGCGGCGGTTCATCAACGACGAACAACATCCCTTTCCCGAGGGGCGAGCGGCCGGCATCGTCATGGATGCCCTGCACAACAGCGACGCCGCCCAGGGGGTCTTCAAGGCCAAGTTGCTCGTGATTTGCGGCGTCAGCTCAGCTCTGCATCGAGTTCCTCAAGCAACCCGATCTGTTGGGGAAGGTCGGCCTGCAGGTGCTCGCTCTGCCACATGCCCTGGAAGGCTGGCTACTCGATAAGCTCAACTGGCAGCCGAAGATACTCGGCACTCCGCTCGATCAGCTCACCGTGACGTTCGAACCCGACCACGTGATGGTGGCCGCCGGCGGACTGATGGGGATCCGCACCGGCGTATCGATGCTGGTCGGTGCCTGCATCAACTACCTGGTGCTCGCTCCGTGGATGATTCAGGAGGGCAGCATCGACGCGAATGCCGACGGGGCGTACGGGTTTCGCGAGATCACCAAATGGTCGCTGTGGCCGGGCGTTGCCATCATGACGACCGCCAGCTTGTTCGCGTTCTTCTCGAAGCCCCAAGTCATCCTCACCGCGTTCTCGGGACTGTTCGGCGGAGAAAAGAAGGGTGACGACTGCCTGAAGGACATCGAACTGCCGATGTCGGTGTTTGCCATCGGCATCCCCATCCTCGGCAGTCTGACGGTCTACCTCGCCTGGCGGTTCTTCGACGTCTCGCCGATCATGGGGGCGATCGCCATCCCGCTGGTGTTTGTCTTCACACTGATTGGTGCCAACTCGACTGCACTGACCTCGATCACCCCGACTGGTGCCCTGGGCAAGCTGACGCAGCTGACCTTCGGCGTGCTTGCGCCGGGCAACATCAAGACGAACCTGATGACGGCGGGCATCACCGGGGAAGTGGCTGGCCATGCTTCCAATCTGTTGATGGACATCAAGCCCGGTTACATGCTGGGGGGCAAGCCGCGACAGCAGGCGATCGGCCATGCGCTGGGGATTTTCGCCGGAGCCCTCGCGGCGGTACCTGTCTTCTATTATGCGTTCCTCAAGAATGACATCAGCAACCTGGCGAGCGACACGTACCCCATGCCTGCGGCCCAGATCTGGCGAGCCGTCGCCGAACTGTTGACGGAGGGGATCGAGCAACCTGCCGCAGACAGCGGCCTGGGCGGCCCTCGTCGGAGCCCTGCTCGGCATTGCCTTCGAGGCCATCAACGTGGCGGTGAAGGGGCGATTTCCGCTCTCACCAGTCGGCATCGGTCTGGCATTTGTGATTCCTTGGTCCACTTGCTTTGCAATGTTCCTGGGTTCGTTTCTGTTCTGGCTCGCCGACCGCATGACCCGCCAGGATCCGGTCGATTCAGTGATTGTGCAGGATCTGGAGAGTGGCAGCACCGGAGAGTCCCCGGCATCCGAGGGGAGTTGGGTCAATCGCGTGATCGTGCAGAACCAGGAACCAATCTGTGCCGGTGTCATCGCCGGCGGAGCGCTGATGGGGATCGCGGTCGCCCTGGCCGCCGCGTTCGGCACCCAGTGAGGGAACTTCGCTCGTTAGCCGCGAGTCAACGCCAAGCGGATGCCACTGCCAGCTTGGCCAAAAGCCCGCCGGCTGCGGCCGCCGGGTAACCAGGAAGCTCCACGCGTTGTGGCCGTTCAGTACCGACGGCGGCTCAACCACAGGCCGGTCAGCGCGATCGCGAACAGCCAGTAGGTCTCCGCCTCCGGGACCGATTGCTGAACCGGTGCGAGGATGGTGAACGGCGTCGCATCGAGCAACTTCGTCGTGGGGTCAAGCACATCTTCTCCATTGGCGGTTCTAAGCCACTGCGTCGAGATGCTCTGGATGAGCGGCTTGTAGTCGGTGAAGGATGTCAACCCGCTGCGCGGCCCCCGGTATTCGCCGCCGGTGAAGGTCTTCCCCGTCTGAAAGATCTGCAGTGCCGTCGTCCCCTCCGTCAGGCCCGTGCCGGTGAGCGTTCCGTTGGGGCCTCCTGCCGAGCCGTAGTCCGCCGGCTTGTTCGAGATGGCCGCCAGGAAGTCCGCAGATGTGGGATTAAAAGGGTCCCCCGAGTAGGCCAGGATCGTGTCGCCACCTTGTTCAAGTTCCAGTTTTCCAAAAGGAAGATCGAGTGCTCCACTCGTCTGGACTACTCCCAAGTTGACATTCAGGGTGGATGCTAGCCGGGTGTTAGTGAAAACGAGAACCGTTCCAGCGGGCAGATTCGACGTCGCCTTCCAGGTGATGCCCCCTTCGGAGATCCCGTCGAAGCTGAACTTCGGGCTCTTGTACGTCCATTCATTGTCGTTGAAATGGATCACCTGGTTCTGGTCCACATCGGCCAGCAGGACGACGGAGAAATCGTCGTTTCCTCCATGACCATTGAAGCCGATGAAGGCGATGTCCCCCACGCCGAACACGGCGGCCACGCAGGGGGCAGGGAGCGACGCCAGACAGGCACACACAGCGACGTGCAATCGGCAGCGAATGGGGCCCGCACACATGACGACAAGTCTCCAGCAAGAGTTGATGGGAACGTGAACGCCAGAAATCGGGAGCTAGCTTAACCAGATTCGCCCCATTCTTCCAGTCTTCTCCAGTCCAGTTTTTATTCGCATTCTGCCCGATGGCCCAGGTATCCCCTTGTTCCCAATTTTTCGACACCGTGTCACGCTGGCGTAAACATCGATGGGCGAAACGCTTGCGTAGAAAGTCAGGCGATCTCTCTTGCGACTCTTCTTGTTCCCTGCCTTTACGCAGCCAGTTGGTCATAATGCGCTGGCGCACGGTTAACTTCGAATCGTCCCAGAGCCGTCATGGAAACGCCGTTCCCCTTCGGTCTGCCAGTTCCCACTGCGTGGTATCTCTCGCTTTATGTGGGGACGCTGGTGCTGCACGTCGTCTTTATGACATACGTGCTGGCGGGAAGTGCGTACCTGGTGGGGCGGAGTCTGCTGCCCGGCTCGCGCGACCTGCCCGATCCACTGGTGGATCTGCTCCGCGAATGGCTGCCCTTCATGCTGAGTGCGGCGATCACGGCCGGCGTCGCTCCGTTGCTGTTCATCCAGATTCTGTATCAGCGGGCGTTCTACACGGCGAACCTGCTGCTGTTTCATCGCTGGATGGCGATTCTCCCCGCCCTCATCGTTGGCTTTTACGCCCTGTACCTGTTGAAGAACTGGCAGGAGAAGTCGCACCCCGGTCTGCGACTGTTGACGCGGCTGGTCACCTTCCTCTGCTTCGGCTTTGTCGCCTGGTCGTGGACGGAGAATCACCTGCTCAGCCTGCAGACACAGGAGGTGTGGGTCGAGCAGTATGTCTCGCAATCACTGATCTATCGCACCTCACAGCTGTTCCCGCGCCTGGGGATCTGGTCTTGTGGATCACTCCCCGTCCTCGCCGTCTGGCTGAGCTGGCAGCTGTGGTGGTCTCACCGCCCCGGAACACCGCGATCCGTCCCCGGCACTCGCCGCGCCGCCCTCATGGCTCTGGGTGGACTGGGCTCTGCGACGCTGTTCGCGGTCTGGTACGGCAGCACGCTCACCACCTCGCAGCGTGAGGCGGTCCTCACACTGGCCGGTCCCTGGCTGGTGCCGGCGGCGCTGTCGGCACTCGTGCTGGTGTGGCTATGGTGGCGTCAGTATCAGTTGGATGAACTCTCTCCGCGGCGACTGTCGGTGCTCAGCGTGGCGAGTGTCGTGCTGATCACCGGTGTGGCGGTGGCGCGGGAGGCGATCCGTCTGGAAGCGGTGGACCTTTCGCAGCTGGTCGAACATCACCGCCAGGCCACACAGGTCGGTGGTCTGTGGGTGTTCGTCGCCTTCCTGCTGATCAACACGCTGGGAATCGTTTGGTGCATCCGCATGGTGAACGCGGACGACGAGGCATAGAGTCGAGACTGCGGATCGGCCAGCATGCAGGATCCAGGATTCGATCTGCCATGCGTCTGCGCACTCCGCGTCTCAGCGAGAATTCTGATCGGCCCTGTCGCGTCGCGGAACAGGGCCACATCGTGAGGCAGCGTAGCCACTCCTGAGTTGGACCACATGCCTGCTCTGCTGCGCAATGCGGGCATGCCACCCGCCGCACTCTCCGCCGCTTCTATTTCGCCAGCAGAAGAGTACACTCACTCGCATGAACGCATTCAATCTCAAAGATCATCAGCTCTGTTGCGAAGACGTCCCTTTGTCGGAACTGGCGGACCAGTACGGCACTCCGTTGTGGGTGTACTCCAGGGCCAAGCTGCTGCACGAGTTTCGCAGTGTTCGCGAGGCGTTCGCCGCCGTCGATCCGGTCATCTGCTACTCGGTGAAGGCCAACGGCAACCTCAGCCTGTTGAAGCTGCTGGGGGACGCGGGCTGCAGCTTCGACGTCGTCTCAGGGGGGGAGCTGTACCGCGTGCAGCAGGCGGGGGGTGACACGTCAAAGGTCTGCTTCGCCGGCGTCGGCAAGACCGATGAAGAAATCCGCTTTGCCCTCACCGCGGACATCCTGCTGTTCACCGTCGAGAGCGAGCCGGAACTCGACGCCATCAGCCGGATCGCGGGGGAGATGGGCCGTGTGGCACCGGTCGCCCTGCGTCTGAACCCCGACATCGACGCCAAGACGCATGCCAAGACGACGACCGGAAAGAAGGGGAACAAGTTCGGCATGGACATCGAACGGTTCGGGCATCTCGCCGACAAGGTGCTGGCCGATCCACATCTGCAGCTGCGGGGCATCCACATGCACCTCGGGTCCCCCATCAACACCACCCAGCCCTACGAGCACGCGGCCCGCAAGGCCCTCGACGTGGTGCAGGCTCTGCGCCAGCAGGGGCACGAGACGAACTGGATCGATCTGGGGGGAGGCTTCGGTCTCGAATACCGGGGGGGCGAGACCCCCTCTTACGATGAGTTCGCGCAGGCGATCGTCGGTCCGGTGCAGGAGGCCGGCTGTCGACTGGCACTCGAGCCGGGACGCTGCATCGTCGGCAATGCGGGGGTCCTCATCAGCCGGGTGATCTACGTCAAGCGCGAGGGGGGCAAGCGGTTCATCATTCAGGATGGGGCGATGAACGACCTCGTCCGCCCCGCCATGTACGACTCGTTCCATGCCGTCTGGCCGGTCAAGTCACCCAGTCCGCTGCCCCGCGACTTCGAGGCCGATCTGCCCGGCTGCGAACCGGCGGATGTCGTCGGCCCCATCTGCGAATCGGGCGACTACTTCGCGAAAGGCCGCAACCTGCCCGCCGTCGCGCGGGGGGACTTGTTGTGTACGTTCAGTGCCGGGGCTTACGGCACGGTGATGAGCAGCAACTACAATGCGCGCGGCCGGGGGGCAGAGGTGCTGGTCGACGGGTCGACGCACCGCCTCATCCGCCGGCGGGAGACGTGGGACGACCTGATCGCCCATGAACGCGATTTGTTTTGATTGCCACGGCGAGCGGGGGACGTGAGTCCCCCGATTTGAGCGACCGTGATCGGAAAGGATCCAGGTCATGACGGTTCGCAGCCTCACGATCCTCGCTGTTCTCGCCCTGCTGATCCCTCACGCGGCAGCGGAGGACCATTGGCCGGACACGCTCGCCGGCACGCAGCCTCTCCAGATGGAGCAGCCGCTCGACGTCGTGATGGTCCGGGGGATCAACGCCTTCGCCGAGCGCGCTGGCCGACTCTCCCAAACACCGTCAGGAGCATTGGAATCGCGACTACTCAAGCCGCGAGTCCTACGAGCAGAGCGTCGCCAAAAATCGCGAAAGGCTGATGACGATTATTGGTGCCGTCGACCCGCTGGTCAACGAGCCGCGGTCGTCGATTCACTGGATGGATGACGACATCGAGACAGCGTTGGCAGATAACAGCCATCAGGACGTGTTCGTTATGCGGCTGCAATGGGAGGTTCTCGAAGGCGTCACCGGCGAGGGATACGTCGTCATACCGAACGGCCCGATCAAGGCGCAGGTTGTGTTGATCCCCGATCCGCAGGAGACACCGGAGGCCCTCATCGGTCTGGACAACCTGCTGCTCCCCCGGCAGCAACTTGTGCGACGACTGGCGGCCAGCGGCTGTGCGGTGCTGGTGATGGCCCCGATCAATCGGCAGGAGACGTTCTCCGGACATCCCGACATCCGCGACACCAATCTGCCGCATCGCGAGTTCATCTACCGGTTGTCGTTTGAACTGGGCCGGCACATCATCGGCTATGAAGTGCAGAAGGTCCGCGCTGGCGTGAGTGTGCTGGACGACTATGCCGTCTTTCACAATAGCAACTTCACCGGAGTCCCCGAAGGACCGCCACCTGTCCCCCTGACTGTCGCCGGCATTGGTGAAGGGGCATTGATTGCGATGTACACGGCGGCCATCGATCAACGTTTCCAGTCCTGTCTGGTCTCGGGCTACTTCAGCGAGCGGGAGGGCCTCTGGCAGGAGCCGATCTACCGCAATGTCTGGAGCCTGTTGTCGACGTTCGGAGATGCCGACATTGCCAGTCTGATTGCACCGCGGGCTCTCATCATCGAGGCCGCTGCGGCCCCGGTAGTGAACGGGCCTCCGCGGGCAGTGACGGGACGTGCGAATATCGCCGCTCCCGGACGGATCGCTGGTCCCGACATCGCCGCTGTCCGCAGGGAGTTCGAGCGCGCTGGGGAACACTATGAACAGCTCGATGCCGCAGACTCGATCCAACTGGTCGAGACAACGGCCGGTCGCGGCGACCCCGGCAGTGACGCCGCACTCACTGCGTTCCTGTCCACGCTGGGCATCGACACACTGGCTCCCGCAGGGGAGCCGACCGACCATCCCTGGGATGCTGATGCCGTTGCCGCCCATAATGCATTGCGCCAGCGACGGCAGGTGGAGGAGTTGGTCCGCCACACGCAACGGCTGCTGCACCGCAGTGACAAGGAGCGTGCGAGGTTCTGGGCTGAGGCGGACCGCTCGTCCGTTGAAAGGTGGGTCGAGACTACAGACTGGTACAGGCAATACATCCACGATGAGCTGATCGGCCGGCTGCCAGAGGCGACGGCCCCACTCAACCCGCGCACGCGGAAAGTGATCGACGAGCCGACGCACGTGGGGTATGAGGTGGTATTGGATGTGTATCCGACGAGTACCCGGGGGACGCAGGCCCCGGGCTTCGACGACGTCATCTCCGGAGGCATTCTGTTGTTACCCCGCGACGTCAAGGACGGTGAGCGACGGCCGGTTGTCGTCTGTCAGCATGGCCTGGAAGGGACGCCGCTGGACACCATCACCACCGACGAGACGTCGCGCCCTGGCGTGCCTACAAGGGCTTCAGCACTCAGCTCGTCCAGCGAGGGTTCATCGTCTATGCCCCGCAGAATCCCTATCGCGGCGAAGATGACTTCCGCGTCCTCCAGCGCAAGAGCAACCCCCTGGGCCGGTCGTTGTTCAGTTACATCATCGAGCAGCACCGGCAGACGCTCCGCTGGCTCAGGGCGCTTCCCTGGGTGGATGCCGACCGCATTGCGTTCTATGGCCTGTCATATGGTGGCAAGACGGCGGTCCGTGTCCCGCCGCTGCTGGTGAGCGAGGAGCAGGGAGGAGGCGCAAGAGAACGACGCTCCCGGCTCGTTGCTCCTCACTCCCCAATACTGCCTGTCCATCTGCTCGGCGGACTTCAACGAATGGATTCGCAAGAACGTCTCCAGCGAAGATCGCTACTCGTACGTCTACACCAAGGAGTACGAGATGTTCGAGTGGAACATGGGACATGTGGCCGGCTATGCGGAGCTGGCGAGCCTGATGACGCCCCGGCCCTTCATGGTCGAGCGCGGCCACGACGACGGCGTCGCTCCCGACGAATGGGTGGCGTGGGAGTATGCGAAAGTCCGCAGGCACTACGACCAACTGGGGATTGGCGAGAGGACCGAGATCGAGTTCTTCAACGGCCCGCACACCATAAACGGGCAGGGGACATTCGACTTCCTGCACCGGCATCTGAACTGGCCCCTCCCCGAGTGATGGGAAGGTTACGGATCCGGTGTGGCGAAGTGGGCTTTCAGCCGGCGCGTGTCGTCTGCAGTCCAGTCCAGTGGTGTGGTGACGGCGATCCAGGCATCGATGTAACTCGACGGCGAATAGTTGTGGCCGTAACCCAGCGGGATGCTGGTGGCCATCGGCAAGTCGAACCCGATCTGCAGAAACGTCACCAGGGGATACCATCTCAGGGAGGGGGAGACGTCGGGACCACGGTCGCCGATCAGCCATTGGGGCCTGTGATACCACAGGTTCTCCGAGAAGAAGACCATCGGGTCGCTGGCGTACTGAATGTAGACCCAGCGCATCGAACTCCACGGTCGGCCGGTCTCGCGCATTTCGCTGAGCCGTGAAGCGCACGACAGCCCCGTCGTCGATCCGGGGCAGCCACAGGGGAGACTTGGGGTCGCGTGACTCGACGATCGTGGCCCACTGGGCACTCGGGAATGGCGGGCCGCTCCAGAGGGCACCCTGGATCGGATCCTCGAAGAGGGTGAACAGATTCGCGCACGACTCGGAGCCGAGCGACCCCAGACTCAATCCATGCAGATACAGCTTGGGGCGGCTGTCCTTAGGCAACGTTGTCCAGTAGCCGTAGATCTCATCGAACAGTGCCCGCGCAGAGACGATCGACCGCTCGGGGTCCACGATAATCGTCATCCAGCTGGGCAGGTACGAATACTGCATGCTGACGATGGCCGTGTCCCCGCCGTGCAGATACTCCACCGTGTTGACGGCACTGGGGTCGAGCCAGCCTGTGCCTGTGGGGGTTGCGACGATGAGGACGGAGCGATCGAAGCCGCCGACACGTTTGAGTTCCTCGAGCGCCAGCTCCGCCTGTTGCTTCTTGGTTTCGGCAGACCGCATGCCGACATACACGCGGATGGGCGTCTGACACTCACGGCCCAGAAAATCCGACAGATTGGCCTGCGTGGGACCGTCAACCAGAAAGTTCTTGCCGCGACGTCCGATCGAATCCCAGGCGATGGCGGAGTCGGGACTCCCGCACACCAGCGGGTCGACAGGCTGTTCAACCCCTTCGTCAATCAGCTCATCGGCGTACAGAAAGAACTGGTCGGCGGCATCAAGTAGCTTTCGCGCAGCACGCCGTTGACCAGGAACATCAATGTGAATCCGATAATGATGGTGCTGAGCACCAGGGAGATCCGCCGGGGGACGAAGCGGTTCAGCGTCCTCGCGACGAACGCGCCGGCGGTGATGATCCAGCGCGTAAGGGAAATGAGTACCGCCCCGAACGCGAGGGCGATCAGCGCGGTTCGTGTCGGGTAGGCACTCTCCAAAGCAGGCATCTCCATCAACTGGCGAATCGAGTTCTGCCAGAACGCCATATTCCGTAGACACAGGAGGAACACCGCAATCACCGCGACCGCGGTCACCCACTTGGCGATTCGCTGCCTGTCTTTCGAAGGCTGCGGCAGTTCGAGGAAGTCGTACAGCGCCAGCCCGGCGATGCCGACCGCATACCCGATGGCGAGCGCAGAATCCCGACAGCAGTCCCTGCACGACGAAGTGCCGAGGCAGCAGAGAGGGAGTCACCGATGCCGAGAAGAACAGCGTGGCGAACACCAGTCCGACAAAGGAGAACGAGTTCCAGTAGCGGACCGGCCAATGTTTCAGGTACTTCAAGCAAAACTCCGCCGGTTGAGGGCAAAGGGCGAAGTATAGGGGCCCGCGCACACCAGAGGACAGGGAGGTCGGTTGCCCACATTCGTTGTGCACACATCCAGAGTGTCGGGAGTCATCGCCGCCGTGCCGTTATTCAGCTCATCTTGACAGGCTCACACCACCCACGAGACGATACGCCGCGTTCCCTGTCCATATTCACGGAGGCCATGCGATGACACGCCGAACTCTGTTCACCTTGCTCGGAGTCCTGGGACTGGGGTTCGTCGCGATCCCACAGTTGCGATCTTAGCAACCGACAGTGCATGAGTATGCCGATGCTGCTCCGTCTATTGCCGATCGTTCAACTTCTGGCAGTCGCAAAGTTCCGCGAGTCCAAATTGTGTATACGTCTGAGTCCAATCCGTTGTCGCAGGCACAGAACCGCTATCTCGAGTTGGTACGGCAAAAGGCCGAGCGAATGTCTGAGGCAGACTTGCTGCAGGAAACACAGCAACTGGAGACGGAGTTGCGGGAGCTAGAATCGGAGGCGCATGCGGCACTGGAAGAGGCCGCGGCCATGCTGCGAACAATTACCGTTGAAGCCCCGGGAACCGATGCTGCGCAGAAGGCAGCACTGGCACTGCAGGTCATCGATGAGAGATACCTACACCAACGTCTGAAATCGACCGACAACGACAGGCCTGTTTACAACCCTAGGCCAGCCGCGACGCCTCGATCGCCCGTGCCGACATACTGATTGATGCTCGGCCCATGGAACCCGGAAGGTCAGGCATTGCGGGCATCCGCTTTGACCTGCTTGAGTTCCTCGGCCTCGGGGGACGACTTGTAGAACTCGTCCAGCGGGAAGCATCCCGAGATGATCCCGTTGCGAGGAGCGGTCGTGCAGTCGCTGAATGTACGGCAGATCTTCTTCGACTGCGCGGTAGTCCTCCCCGGCGAGCACGTTGGTCGGCAGATCCCAGTCGCTGAGAACGAGCCGGCCGATGCCGACGCAGTCCACCCAGCCGGCTCGCACCACGGCCTGCGCAACGTGCGGCAGATACTCCTGGAAGTAGGTGTAGGCCGTGCCGACCATCGGGACCTCGGGCAGCTGCCTGCTTCAGATCCCGCGACGCGCCGGATCTGTCGCACGCAGCCAACCAGCGGGTCTTCGGGAGGCTGATAGCCATCGGACGGCGGATAGAACGCCGGTCGCTGAATGTGCGGGTTGTAGTAGGGAGAACCGCGAGTGAGGTTGAACAGTCGCGACGCCGTGCTCTTCGGACAGCAACCGAATGAGGCGAATCGGCTCGGTGAGATCGATGATGAGCGGATTGTCTCGCGAGCAACCGAAGCCAGGATATTCGAACCCGAGCAAGATCTCAGGGACGCCCGGTCCAAGCTTGCCGCCTGGGTGAGCGCGGGATCCGGGCGATACGGCGGCCGGTCGAAGACGGACAACCGCACGCCGATCATCAGTCTGCGGCACTCGCTGCGGATGGCGTCGATCGTCTCGCGCAGAAAGCGCGTGCGGCCCATCGATGTCGCCGCCGTAGGGACCGGGCCGATCAAAGGCGGACAGGAACTCGTGCACCAGGTAACCGTGGCACGCTTTCACGTCGACGAACTGGAAGCCCGACGTGCACGCCATCTTGGCTGCGACGACATAGGCGTCGATCAGCCGTGCGATGTCGTCGTCGTCCAGCAGCACGCGATCGTCATCCGCGCATCGATGCCGAAGCGTCCGGTCGAGCAGCGGGTGATGGTAGGCAATCCGCGGCTCCAGGCGTGTCCTTGCGGTTTGGCCGGCAGAAGCGACCGGAGTGCGTGAGCTGCAATCCGACCAGCAGATCGTCAGTCCGCGTTGCGTACCGAACCGTTCCGCGATGTGCCTCTCCAAGCGTCTCGCGCGAGCTCGCAGTCGCCTCGACGTTCTCTGGTCGGTAATGAGAGCTGGTTCGGGTTCGCCCGTCCGTCAGGCGTGACGGCGAACGCTTCGCCTCCCCAGATCAGTTTGCAGCCCGACTCACCAAAGTGCTGCCAGCGACGGAGCGTGTGCTCGCTGGGCTGCCCGTCCGGTGTGCCGTCCCAGCCTTCCATCGGATGCACGCACCAGCGGTTGCCGACCGTGACATCGCCAATCGTGAGCGGCTCTGCCAGCGGCGAGCCCTCGACGGCCGACAGCGGACGGTCGTCGATCGGCAGCTCCAGCCCGAGTGTCTCGACACAGGCCCGGAACTCCTCGACCGACTTGAGGGCACCAATTCGCGAATAGGACACGGGGGACGTCGTCAGACTCGGGGGACACACACCACGGCACGCATTATCCGCCGAATCGGTGGGACAGCGGCGGCAGCACCGGTAATATGTGCATCTGTTTAGCACACGCCCGGCTGCGGACACAACCAGCCCGGCAACCCGAACATCTCGGCTAGAGTCCCGTCATGACCCGCTCCCTGCCCTGTTTCGTGTCGATTCTTGTCTGGACCTGCGGACTTTCGGCAACTGTCTGGTCTGCCGAACCTGCGGGGAATGTGAGCGGCGACCTGCAGCAATGGCACCGGGTAACGCTCTCTTTTGAGGGGCCCCCAAACAGCGAGACCGCCGACCCGAATCCGTTTCGCGACTATCGACTCAATGTGGTGATGACCCACGTCGATACGGCGAGGTCGTTCGTCGTCCCGGGGTTCTTTGCCGCCGACGGCAGCGCTGGTGAGACGGGAGCCGACGCCGGTACCGTCTGGCAGGTGCGGTTCTCTCCGGATGCAACCGGTCGCTGGCAGTATCGGGCGTCCTTCCGACAGGGGCGGGACATCGCTGCCTCGCTGTCCCCTGAAGCCGGCTCGCCTGTCTCCTTCAATGGTGCCGAGGGGGAGTTCGTCATTGCTCCCAGTGACAAATCGGGGCGGGACTTTCGCGGTCAGGGGCGGCTGGATTACGTCGGCGAGCACTATCTGCGATTCTCCGGCACTCAGCAGTGGTTTCTCAAAGGCGGAGCCGACAGCCCCGAGAATCTGCTCGCCTATGCCGACTTCGACGGGACCTACCGTTACGCCACCGGGAAGAGTGCGCTGACGCTGGGTGAAGGACTGCATCGCTATGACCCGCATGTGCAGGATTGGCACGAGGGCGATCCGCTGTGGACGGGCGGACGGGGCAGGGGGCTCATCGGGGCGCTCAACTATCTTGCGTCCAAAGGGATGAACTCCGTCTACTTCCTGACGATGAATGTCGCCGGCGACGGGAAGGATGTGTGGCCCTGGATCAGCCACGAGGTTCACGATCGCTTCGACATCAGCAAACTCGACCAGTGGGAAGTCGTCTTCTCTCACATGACGCAACTGGGGCTCGCACTGCATGTCGTCACGCAGGAGCAGGAGAACGACCAGCTGCTCAACGACGGCAACCTGGGCACCGAGCGGCGCTTGTACTACCGCGAACTGATCGCGCGGTTCGGTCATCATCCGGCGGTTGTCTTCAACCTCGGCGAGGAAAACACCAACACCACCCAGCAACAGAAGGCGTTCTGTGAGTACATCAAGGCAGTGGATCCGTACGATCATCCCATTGTCGTCCACACCTTCCCCAGCAAGATTGACGAGGTGTTTACGCCGCTTCTGGGGTTCGCCCCATTGGACGGCCCCTCACTGCAGACCAACGACACGCATCGGCAGACGCTCACATGGCGCGATCGCTCGGCCCGCAGCGGACACAAGTGGTTCGTCTGTCTGGATGAGATCGGCCCGGCCGATACCGGCGTCAAGCCCGATGCCGACGATCCCGAGCATCGCGAGGTCGTCCACCAGCATCTGTGGGGGAACCTGCTGGCGGGCGGAGCCGGCTGCGAGTGGCTGTTCGGATATCGCTTTGCTCACAACGATGTGAACTGCGAGGACTGGCGCAGCCGCGACCGGATGTGGGACCTCACGCGCCATGCACTCACGTTCTTTCACGAGCATCTGCCGTTCAGGCAGATGCAGCCGGCCGACCATCTCACTTCAGACGAAGACGCCTTCTGCTTCGCGATGGAGGGCTGGGTGTATGCTGTGTTTGTGCCTGAGGGCAATGCACTCACACTGAAGCTACCGCCCGGTACGTTTCATGTGCACTGGTACGATCCGGAGCAGGGGGGGACCTGCAGACCGGCTCAGTGAGACAGGTGGCAGGGGGTGCCGCCGTCGCACTCGGAGCGACTCCCTCAACCACCGGCGATTGGGTCGCCCTGGTCCGCAAAGCTCAACAGCGCACAGAGTAAGGAAGTCTGGGGGTTTGGACTTCTGAAGTGATGTGCGTTCCGGAGCTCGCTTGCGGGTTAGCCGGACATTTGGACGCGCGACTCGATTGAGACTGGCGGGCGGGCCATTGGCTTGCCCCGCAGTGCGGGTTTTGGAGTACAGGCTTGGGCCTGTTTTGGTCAGCCTGGAGGTTGGACACCAACGGGACGCCGCCCGTGGGCAATGAGACGCGCCAGCTCAGGGGGTGCCGGCGGCGAGGTTCAGCCGCGTGACCCGCTTGAGGTCTACGTGACTCGATTTGTCGGGGCCGGCGATCAGCTGCACATCGTCCACCAGAAACCGCTGATCGCGGCGTTCCAGCTGGATACGCGCACCAAAGTGATCGGTCCCGAGCGTCAGGTCGGCACGATCTTCCGTCATCGTCAGCGTGTTGATTGGTGTCGAGAGCAGCCCGTGCACATCGCAGCCCAGGTCGGACATCGTATTGTTCATCGGTCCCCACACCAGATGGTTCAGCTCGGGTGAGGAGAGACGTCGGGCCGAGGCCAGATCACGGTTCTGCACGCTCCGCGCGAGGGCGATGACCGGGATGATGGTCCGCAGATTCTGTTTCAGCGAATTGGGGCGATTGACGACAGGCAACAGCACGTCGTCGACCGCCATGCGGCCGCGACTCTCGCGGAGGACATAGGTCAGTGCCCGCGAACCCTGGGTGACCGTGACTTCGGTGATCGCTCCCTGGAAGATGGTCGCGACTACATGAGGCATCGCCGGTTCAATTTCATCGAGCGGCAACAGGGACAACAATTCGTCATCGACGAGGTCCCACACCCGCTGATTGAAGTCGGTCGTCGAGGCCTGCTGCAGATGCACCAGGTCGCGCGCCGCGAGGGCCTGAGCGAAGATCTCCGTCATGGCGTGGGCAGTGAACAGGGCCGACAGTCGCTTCACTTGCCCGGCGTCGTCATCGTAGATGGTAAGTTCATCGATGCGGAACACGCGCCCCGGCGTGGAGACGTCGGTTCCTTCTGGAACAAAGCTGAGCATGTAGACTGTCCCGCCTGCTTCGAGCACCAGTTCGGCCCGGTCGTCGTGCGGACGCAGCTTGTACGGAGCCGCGAGCAGATTGGCGACAGGCAACCGCACCGATGCGAGGTCGGCCACCGACAGGCTGCTGCGGTGGAAGGGGGTCGAGGCAGTGTGTTCCAGTTCCGGCAGGTCACCCTGTTCGTAGGCCGTCATGAACTCGGCAGTCGTGCGGAGGATGTCTGCCGCTTTGCGGGCCGAACGCACCTGTTGCTGCTCTTCCCGTGCTTCAAGGGCGAGATCGTTCACACGCCACTGACCGTCGTGCCGCCGCAACTCCACGAGCAGTTTGCCATGGGACATCGGCACGAGGACGCCGGCCTGATCTCCATCGAGCCAGGCTTCCGGCTTGTACTTCGTCTTGTCGCTGGCGCTGCCAACGAGATGCGACGTCAACTGCTGGAGATGCGTCGGGGAGACTCCGGCCAGCATGTCGCCGAACTCGGGCGTGGTTACGGACAGGACGTCGTCGCGACCGCCTGTACGCCACTTGTCGAGGAACTCACGCACGCTCAGCAGCAGGTCCATCGTCTCGACCACCGATTTTTGAATCGGCTCATCGAGTCCCTGTTTCTTTTGTTCCATGACGATGTCGTCGACCACCCAGCGGCGGGATGACGGATCGCGAGTGAGTTTGTACGTCAGCTTCTTCTTCTGCTCGCCGACCTCGGCCTTCACGAGTCGCTCGGTCGGGGAGACTTCCTCGATCTCCACAACAGACACACGCCCTTTCGGAAGGTTGAGGATGCGAAAGTCGTCAACCGCTTCCGGCGCGCGCAGTGCCGTTCCGTCGAACGTGGGGGACGCGGCCGCCTTCATGGCAGCGAGATCGCTGGCGGCGAGGCTGTCGGCAAACGTCTGGATCGTCCGTGCCGTCATGAGGGATCCACACCCGGCGATGAGGCAGAGCGTCCATCCACCGACGAAGAGCGATACACTCGTCTGGACCCGCGACATGACTTGTTCCTGAGAGAGACGCGACGAAAGGGGAGTGGGAATAGAAGTGAAATCCGAACGCCGAAGATCGAACGACTAGCGGAGATTGGTAGTTGTTGAGCGTGTTCCGAATAGAGAGTCCTTTGTCGCTGGACTTTTGTCTCTTGTCGGTATTGAGAGTTGAGGAGGGGCGCGGGTTCTCTCACATCGACTTTCACTGGTCAAGCCAGACCAGCGACCGATTCCGGTGTGCCGCGGCACCACAGTTGATGCGCTGCCGTGCTGCGGTGCCTGAAAAGTTGCGCAGTCCAGCGGTTTATGGCCACCGCCGCTCCCCGCCGGCAGCATTCCACCCGCTGGAGATGACATTGAAGAAACCACTGCGCTATGATGGTGAAACGGCAGCATCTGCCGTTCAGATGCACTCACCAGAGCTCCCGCAGACCTCCCGAATATGGCTGACTTGCGCATCGCCTGTCCCCAGTGTGGCAAGTACCTGGTGCTGAAGGATCGCAGTCTGCTGGGACGCAAGGCGAAATGCCCCGCCTGCGAGCACCGCTTTATGCTCCGGGAGGCAGGGGACGATATTACCGACATGCCGCTCGCCGACCTGGCACCACCGGCGCCGGGCAACAGACAACGCGTGTCCGGGCGCGTTCCTCAAACCGCCGAATCCGGGCCCACGCATCATCCACCACGAAGTGACGCCCCACCTCCCGGAGTGATCCCGCCCCTCCAGGTCGATGCCCCCAGCGGTGTCGATCGACTGAAAGAACTTCGTAGTCGCGGTCGCCGTCGTGCCATGCAGAATACGGTCCTCGGGCTCCTGTTTCTGGGAGCACTCGCCGGCGGATATCTGGCGATCGCCCCGTACCTGAAGACGATCTCCCGACCGAGTCCGCGTGCTGCTGCTTCCAATGCCTCCGCACCTGACGGACCGACCGCCGCACAGCGATTGCGAGACGATGCCGACTGGATCGCACAGGTCCGTCCCACGACTGGTGGGCCGATTGACCTGACGATGATTCCCTCCGGTGCCCGTCTGATCATCAACTTCCGCCCGGCACAACTCTGGAGCGACAGCCAGCCGATGGCCGAACTCCGCGCCAGTCTCACTGAGGACTTCGTGGCCTGGATCGCGGCCGGGCTCAAGTCGCTGACGGGCCGCGAACCGTCACAGATCGACGAGATTCTGATCGTCTGGATTCTGGGATCGCGCGGGACCGCGCCACAGGTTGCGAGCGTCGTGCATCTGGTCGCGGAAGAGAAACTCTCCGACCTGCTCGAGGAGTTCGGAGGAGAGCCGCTCGACGAGTTCGCCCAACCCAAGGTGTATCTCCACGACGATCGGGCGGTGATGATCCGCGATCAACGCACGTTCGCCATTGCACCACGGGACATGGTGGAGGATCTGGCTGACTTCGCGGACCGTTCGAATACCGACACCAGCGACGGGATCCTCGACATCCTGTCCCGAACCGATCGGGATCGATTACTGACAATCATCTGCGAGCCGTCCGACCTGCAGCGGCATCTCGAACATCTGGTGCCGACCTCCACGCAACCGCTGCTGATGATGGTCACCGACTGGCTGGGACGGCACGGCGAGACGGTGGGCTGGAGCGTGCATGTCGGCGAGAGCTTTCATTCCGAATTGCTTGTCCGCGGATCCACCACTTCGTCACCGCTCGCGCTGGAGGGCCAGGTGCGCGAGGAGGCCCAGGCGATCCCCCGCAAACTGGTGCAGGCGGTGAGTCGGATGAATCCTCAGCGATCGGGATTTCGACAGATCATCGGACGCTTTCCGGCCATGATGGAAGTGGTTCGACGGGCGACGCTCAGCATGCCGGAGGAGCGCACCGTCCGGTTTGTGACGGCACTGCCTCCGAAGGCGGCCCCCAATCTCGCGCTCGGGACGATTCTCACCTGGGATGAAGCCACGCGGACCGACTTCTCGATCACACCCCAGACGATGGCAGCCACGTCAACGACGAAGCCTCAGTCGGTGGTCGAACGGCTGCAGTTGCCCGTCGAAGCCGAGTTCTCTCGCACTCCTCTCGCGGAAGCGATTGACTACATTGGCCGCGAGATCGGTGTCCCAATCGAGATCGATGGCGATGCCCTGAAAGATGCCGGCTTCACCAAGAACATGGCACAGACATTCAATCTCGGCCGGGTCCCGGCCCGGTCGGCGTTGGCGGAGATCATCCGGCAATACAAGGAACCCGGGAAGGAACTGGTGCTCTCGATCGACGAGCCGGGGCAGACGATGACGTTGCTCACGCGCAAGTTTGCCGAGCAGAAGGGCCTCGCGGTCTACGCGCTGGAGCAGTAGTATGCTCAGGCCAACCGTCCGTCATTCCCGCGAAGGCGGGAATCCAGAACCGGGTGTGAGTTGCCCGGGTGCTTCTTGCCATGCAAATCTATGAGTTTCCCTGCCCGCACTGTGCCACTTCACTGCGGATGAAGGAGCGGCACATGCTCGGGCGGACGATCGACTGCCCCGAGTGTGGTCGCCCGCTGCGACTGGTCCGCGAGGGACCCGGCACCATGCGCGGGGAAGTGATCGCTCCTGGGCACGAACGGCCGTCGGTATCCCGCCGTCGCTTACAACTGCCGGATGTCAGACATCTTCTCACCCCGACAGCGATTGCATGGATCGTTGCTTCGCTGATGACCGCGATCCTGATGGGTCTGCTGATCTGGCCCCGGATCGAGCGCCCGCCGGCAACTCCCGACGAGACAGCGACGGTGGACGTCGTGGATGAGTCGCCCGCTTTAGCAGAGCGGGAGACGGGAAGTCCCGCAGGTGTCGTCGACGCTGAGGTGGTTCAGCCGCCCCAGGCAGCCGCAGTCGAAATCCAACCGGCGTCGCCGTCGGTTGAGCCGTCAGCCAACCTGCCCGATGGACCAGTGACTCCGGCACCGACCCCGGAGGCTCCCATTTCTGTCAACCCGCAAGGTGAGGACGTCGAACCAACGTTACCGCCGGCGACATCGACAGGGAGCATGCGGGACATCATCGACGCGGCCGCCAATCCCGAGGACTTGCCCATCGCTGTGCCGATCAGCACCGACGAACCACCCATCGACGTCGCTGCCGTCCTGAGGCAGCCGATCGCCCGCTTCGAGCAGACTCAGCCAGTGCCGTTTCGCGATCTGCTGCGACTGCTGGAGGAAATGGCCGGCGTACCGATCTCCACCGCAGCGCTGGACTCGGCAACCGTCTCGCGCTTCGATACACCCGTCACGCTGAGTCAGTCCGAGACGACTGTGGGCGACTTGCTCGGCGCACTGGTGGCGACGGTGGGACTGCGCTATGAGATTCACGAACAGGGCGTGCGGCTGCTCGATCCCGCACAATCTCAGGAGCGCGAGGCTGCAGCCGGTGCCGCAGATCGGGGTACGACTGTGTCGCCCGAGTGATTCGCGAGGATCTGCGTGTCCCCCTCGATGGGGGCCCCAATGTCCGAGAGGTTCTGCCGGATCTTCTCACAGGTCGCCTTCAGCCGGGCCAGATCGTCAGCCGACAAACCCGCAGTGGCCTGCTGACGGATCTGGTGGCAGATCTCCATCAAACCGTTCCAGACTCCCTCGGCACGTTCTGTCGGATGGATGCGGTTTTTGCGACGGTCATCGCAGCACGAGGTGCGTTCCAGCCAGCCGTCCCGCTCCATGCGATGCAGCACGCCGGCGAGCGTCGGGGGTTCAATCCCCAGCCGATCCGCCATCTCTGTCTGCGAGAGATCCCCTTCGCAGGCGAGCCACGCCAGGACTTCCCACTGCCGCAGGGTCATGCCTTCCTGTACCAGTCGTGCTTCCAGCGTGCGTCGCAAGGCATGGGACGTGGTACAGATCCAGTGTCCGACACTGTTCTCAAAGTCGTGTTGCAGCAAGTTACGGCTCCATCAAGGGAGTGGGCCCCGCCATCATCGGGTCATACACGTGCCATCGAAGTCAGTCGAAGGCCGCGGAACACTGTTCCATATCCGCAGTGCATGCTCAACGCTGACGGCACGAGCGGGCTGCGGAGGCGAACACCGGTTGTCGGGAGAAACCTCCGCGTGCTGAATGCATTAACCATCATAGGCCCTCGGGTCAACCAGCGACAAGCGCGAGTCGCAAATGGTCATTGTTCGTCCGGCCAGTTGAGTCGGCGGGCTGTTGACAGCAGAGCTGTCGCAGGTAGCATGCAGGCAGGTTTCAGGTGCCCGACGGAGCAATCCCGAGGGAGAATAGGGAAATCGGTGCAATTCCGTTGCGGTCCCGCCGCTGTAACCGGACAGACTGCCGCACATGCCACTGGGAATCACTACCCCGGGAAGGCGCGGCCCGTCGCGACATCCGGAAGCCAGAAGACCTGCCTGAACCCGAATTGAGTGAGACAGTGCCTTCGAGGAAAGGTGTCTGCATGTCGCCTTGGTCGCGCAGCCGCGGGTCGTGTGCCCCCGGGCTGACGATCCCGATTGGCGTGTGCGGCATCGCTTCCTCGCAGGTCTCGTCTCGGAACATTCGTCCCAGGCTCCGACAGCGAGGATTGTCATGCGCCGATTGCACGTCACCGGCCGCCGGGCGCACGGCTTTACGCTCATCGAACTGCTGGTGGTGATTGCCATCATCGCAGTCCTCATCGCTCTGCTGCTGCCTGCGGTACAGCAGGCACGCGAGGCCGCCCGCCGCACACAGTGCCGCAATCACCTTAAACAGCTCACGCTCGCCCTGCACAACTACATGGACGTGTACGCGGAGTCGCTGCCGCCTTACGTCATCGAGGATCGCAACCGACTCAACTACCTGACATCGTTCTCCGGCCCGCAGGGGACGGCCAAGTTCTGGTTCGGCACCATCAACTACGACGAGCCGGTGCCGGCCGTGCAGCTCGACTTCGCACAGGGTCCGCTCTCTGCCTTCATGGAAACGAACTACGCCGCGTTCCAGTGTCCCGACTTCGGACCCGGACAGATGGATACCGTGCGGTTTGGGCGACCGGCCTCGGGATATGCCTACAACGCGGTCTATCTGTCACGGGAGTCGGGCATCGACTATCCGCCCCCCACGTATGCCCCGCAGGACTCGCGCGAGCCGGCGACACGCAAGTTGCGCGACATCACACAGCCGACGCAGACCATCGTGTTTGCCGACAGCGCACAGGTGCGGCTCACATCGTTTGCCCCGGTGTCCTTCAGCTTCGAGGAGAACTGGATTCTGGATCCTCCCAGTCGCAACTTTCCCAACGTCCACTTCCGGCATCACGACTCGGCGAACGTCGCGTTTCTGGATGGGCATGTCGAGACATTCGGACGGCAGTTTCGCATTGATGTGCCGGGCAGCAACTTCATCATGCCCGAACAGGCGCGCCTGATGGAGGAGCATCGGCTGGGCTATGTCAGCCCCGGAACACTGGGCGACCCGGCGCGGCAGGACGAGCTGTATGATCGTGAATAGCTCCCCAGAGCACTTCTCCCCGAGCTGGGATCCTCGCCCAACCCCTCTCCCCCGCGGGGGAGAGGGTGGCGAGCGGAGCAAGCCGGGTGAGGGGGGATGCGTTGGCTGCCGGCGAAGACCCTCCCCGAACCCCTCCCTGGCAGGGAGGGGCGTTACCCGTGGGACGCTGCCCACGGGCTTTGCGCCGGGTGCCACTGCTGGCTTGTCCAGCAGTACGGTCCTCAGCGGCCTGTCGTCGTCTGTACTCCTGATGTGTGTATTCATATGCGGATGCCAGCGCGAACCGACAGTTGCCGACGACCGTGCCGGGCAGATGGTGTATGTCGATCTCAAGACGAAGCAGCCTGTCATCGCGGCTGCCGTTGACGAGGCCCCGGCGATCCATCCTGCGACTGGCGGCCGCACATTGATGCCGGCCCTGTACTGCCCGACGTGTCAGCGGTGGTATCCGTCGCCGCCGCTGGACCAACTCCAGCGTAAGTCCGGAGCAGCAATATGTCCGAAGGACAAGACACCCCTCACAACAGAGGGACCATGGCCGGATTGACCGGAACCGTCAGCCGTTTCCCGTTCGCGCACATTTGTGCTATCAATCGAGTCACGAGCCTCCGCATCAGCTGGGGCTCCACATTTCAGGGAAAGCATTCATGAAGTCCTTCACCGATCCACGCTTCTGGTTGATTGCGGGCCTGATCTTCAGTGCCGCCCTCTTTCGGCTGTTTGACCATCCGATCAACTTCACGCCGGTCGGGGCGATGGCCCTGTTCGCCGGAGCGACACTGAAGGACCGCCGCTGGGCGATCGGTCTGCCGCTGCTCGCCATGCTGCTGAGCGACACGCTACTAGGCTTTCATGCGACGATGCCGTTTGTGTATGTGGCGCTGGCGCTGAGTGTCCTCATCGGCGGGCGACTCAGCACGCATCGTCGCCAGCCGCTGTACGTGGGGGCGGGGTCACTCGCAGCCTCGGCGGTGTTCTTTGTGGTGACGAATCTCGGCGTATGGCTGGCGGGTGACTGGTATCCTCGCACCTTGGCGGGGCTGCAGCAGTGCTTCGTGATGGCGGTGCCGTTCTTCCATCACACTGTGGCGGGCGATCTGCTCTTCAGCACGGTCCTGTTCGGCGGGTTCGCCCTGGTGGAATCGCTGGTGCCTGCCCTGCGGACGGAGACACCGACACCAGATTGTCATCCGACGGCCTAGTGCTTTGTCAACGGTTTGAATACGGGTGCCACTGGCTCCGCCAGTGTGTCACAACGAGCGTGATCCGTTGATGTGGCACTGGCTTTGCCAGTGCCACACAAGCCGAAATCCACGGGGTGACAAAGCACTAGTGTTCTGCCAGTGCTGGGTGCCATGCCCGCATCGCGCAGCAGGGCGGGCATGTCTCTTCCAACGAGGCCAGACGGCAGTGGCATGCGGATTGATGTTTTTCAACGGTGTGACCGGTTCCTGGGGGTGATTGGTAGATCGCCCGTGGATTGTTCATAATTCGCGGCTGGCACCCTTCCCTCGACCGCTCGATTCGGCGAGTGTGTGTGGAACCACTCCTCGAGGCGGCGATATGACCACCAGCGACACACGCTCGGACAAGACCGCCCGTGCGCCTCGCGTGAGCCGTCTCGCCGCAGTCGACCGCGAATGGCTCCTCACCGGAAACCTGCGGCCTGTCGTGTGGATGTTGGCACTCCCGGTGCTGGGAGAGCAGTTCCTCAGCTTCTGCGTCGGCACGACCGACCTGTTTCTCGCCGGACACCTCCCCGAGGGGGTCAGTCAGTCGGCGACGACGTCGGTCGGACTGGCGGCGTATGTCGGCTGGCTGGCATCGCTGGCGTTCACACTGATCGCGGCCGGCACAACGGCAATGGTGGCCCGGGCCCGGGGGGCGCAGGACGTCGATCTCGCCAATCGTGTCGCCAACCGGTCGCTCACCATGTCGATTGTGATGGGACTCGGCGTGATGGTCGCCTTATTTCTCGCCGCGCCACTGCTGGCGGGACTGCTGGGTCTGACGGGCGCGACGCGTGACATGGCCGTCCGCTATCTGCGGCTCGATGCCATCGGTCTGGTGTTCATGAGCATCGGCTACATCGGGTCAGCGGCCCTGCGGGGATGCGGCAACATGCGCCTGCCGATGCTGATGCTCGGCACGGTGAGCATTCTCAACATCATCGTCTCGTGCTCACTCGTCTATGGCTGGGGACCCATCACTCCCTGGGGAGTGGACGGAATTGTGGTGGGGACCGTGATCGCCCGGATGATCGGTGGGCTGCTCATCGTCGGCGTGTTGGCACGAGGTGTCAGTGGTCTGAAGCTCCACAGCTCGGAACTGCGTATGCGGGGCGAGACATCCCGCCGTGTGCTGGCCATTGGTATCCCTGCGGGGATCGATGGCATCGTCATGTGGGGCGGGCACTTCGTGTTCCTGCGCATCATCAGCGAGCTGGGAGAGACCGAGCTGGCGACGCACATGGTCGGCATCCGGCTGGAGGCGATCACTTATCTTCCGGCGGTCGCGTGGGGGGCGGCAGCGGCGACACTCATCGGGCAGTCGCTGGGTGCCGGTGATCCGGAGCGCGCGAAACACGCGGGTCAAGAGGCGGTCCGGCAGTGCGGTTTGCTGGGCCTGTTCATCACCGCAGGATTTCTGCTGGGGGCCGGTCCTCTGCTGCGACTGATGAACAACAGTCCCGGTGTCTGGGAGGTGGGAGTCCCCGCGATCCGGCTGATGGCGCTGTTTCAGATCCCGCTGATTGCCTCGATCATTTATGTAGCCGGGCTGCGGGGGGCGGGTGACACGCGGTACCCCATGCTGATGACGATGTTCAGCACGTTCGTCGTCCGCCTGCCGCTCGCCTGGATCTGCGGAGTGGTGTTAGACGGCGGATTGTTCGGAGCGTGGATCGGCATGTGTGCGGACATGCTTGTGCGGGGCGTGCTGGCGGCCTGGCGGTTCCACAGCGGCCTCTGGGTGACGACGCGCGTGTGAGAAGATCATCGAACTTCGCAGGACGATCGTTTATGCTCGGCTGTGTTTAGCAATATTCGTCAGTGGAGGTGCCCTCATGATCCCGCTCATTCGTCTTTCCGCCTGTCTGGTGTTGCTCGGTGCGTCGGGCTTCGCGCAGGCGGAGCGGCCAAACTTCATCCTGTGCATGGCCGACGACCAGGGATACGGAGACGTCGGCTACTACGGTCATCCGGCGTTGCAAACTCCCGTGCTCGACGAAATGGCTGCGAGCGGACTGAGGTTCGACCGCTTCTATGCGGCGCATCCCGTCTGCTCTCCGACGCGCGGCAGCGTGATGACCGGCCGCAACCCCAACCGCTTCGCCTGCTTCTCGTGGGGGCACACCCTCCGGCCCGAGGAAGTCACCATCGCCGAAGCCTTGAAGCCCGCCGGCTATGCGACGGGGCACTTCGGCAAATGGCATCTGGGGTCGGTCCGTCCGGAGGATCCGGTCAACCCGGCAGGCAGCGGCTTCGATGAATGGGCCAGCAGCCCCAACTTCTATGAGAACAGCCCCCTCCTCTCGCACAACGGCACCGTCATCGAGACGCAGGGTGAGAGCTCGCAAGTGACGGTCGATCTGGCACTGGACTTCATCCGCGCACAGGCCCGGAACGATCATCCCTTTCTCGCCGTCATCTGGTTCGGCAACCCGCACACGCCGCACGAAGGAGTCGACGAGCTGAAGGCCCTGTATCCGAATGCGACGAAAGCCGAACAGAACTACTATGCCGAGATCACCGGCATCGACCGCGCCATGGGATCGTTGCGTAATGAGCTGCGCAGCCTGGGCATCGCCGACAACACCCTGCTGTGGTACACGAGCGATAACGGACAGCAGGGGAAGAGCCCCGGTTCGTCCGGCGGGCTCCGTGATGCCAAGGGAAGCCTGTGGGAGGGGGGCACCGGTGTGCCGGCGATCATCGAATGGCCCGCGCGCATTCCGCAACCCCGCGTCACCGACTTCCCGGCATTCACCAGTGACATCTATCCAACGCTGGTCGAGTTGGCCGGTGCAAAAGTCGATCATCAACCTCCGCTGGATGGCATCAGTCTGGTGCCGTTGATCGATGGGCAGATGACGCGGCGCGAACGACCCCTGGGCTTCTGGGTGTATGATCCGAAAGGGATCAGCACTCCGTCCGCGACGCTGATGGCCGACTTCCAGAAGGAGCAGCGCGGGGAACGGCCGGCGAGCGCATTTCCCGAGCGGACCGCCGCTTCACTGATGGAGACGACATTTGCTGCCGACGACCTCCGCGGGCATGCGACCTGGATCGACGGGGACTGGAAACTGCACCGCATTCCCAACGCGCACAACGGCAAGGTCACCTATGAGTTGTACAACCTCGCGAGTGACCGGTCGGAGGAACACGACGTCGCCGCGCAGGAGCCGGCCCGCGTCAAACAGATGCAGGCGGCCCTCGCCCACTGGCAGGCATCGGTCCTCGGAAGTCTGAACGGCGAAGACTACTGAGGGTGCTGCTTGTGTGCTGTAAGGAATGAGGTCAATCGTTGCCGTTGCAGTCCAGCGCACCGCACCGGCGACAAGGCAGCGGCACTGGCAATCTCCGGTGCACCTTGAGTTTCCATAGGTCCGAGTGCAGGACGGGTTGATCGCATGGCGAGGCACTTCAAAGAGGTGTGGCAGGATGCCGGCGTGGACGAAGACGCGACGCATAGCCAGAACGCAGCCACGTGGATGATGGTACCCCACAAAGGGACAAATTATGTGTACCTCGTCGACGGGAAGGGCCTGACCTGGGCCAGCGATCCCAAGAAGAAGGTGGAGATCAGGGAAATCAAGCCGCTCGATCGCACAATCGAGAAGTTGACAGTTGCCGGAATCAAGTCTCTGTCAGTTTCTGAGGCCCTCGCCCGCGCTCCTCAGAAGTCGGCGCGCCTGCTGGCCGTGGCCGGAAAGGTCCAGGGCCCCACTGAGATCCCGTTGATGTCAGGCCGCAACATCCAGGACACGCTGTTAATTGACGTTGTTCCCCGGCTCGACATCAAGCCGAGGTTTCATTTCCTCAAGGTCAAGAACGGCAAGGAATATACGCGACTCTCCCAGTCGTGGAACCCTGCACACGTGCCGCGCTGGATCGAGGATCTCAACCGCATCTTCGGTGCACAGGCGAATATCTTGTTTACGCCCCTTCCCACGAAGGAGCCGCCGGTCGACACGTATACCGGTGGTTCGTCTGTTTACGAGACAACCGAAGAGTGGAGCAAGGAAGTGGGGCATCATCGAGACTCCGGGGCCGATACGAATGTCTTTCTTGTTGGCAAGTGGAAGGGGATGGGGAACGACCGCTACAAGGATGTGCTCGGAACGTATGTGATCGCCACCAAAGACATCGTTTGCGACGACAGAGATTCGCATGATGCGTTCATGACGACACTCGCGCACGAGTTGGGACACTTCCTCGCCCACCGGCGGAATCTCAACTACGGTCACCCCGGCAAGAAGAATTCGCTGTTCATCACGGTCAACTGGAAGAACGGCGTCAAGATTCCCAGGCAGCTAGTCAACGACTTCAATCCGCGGAACGATGGACCCAAGGTCCGTTGATCCGCGCGGACAGCAGTTTCCCGCGGACCGCGTTCTGCCCTACACTGCCAGTGACGTTGTGTATTTACCCTTGACGAACGTTTCGAAGAGCTCCCCGCGTGCCCGTCTGGTTTCCCAATCCCGGCAGTGTCCTCAATCAGTTGTCGGCCATCTCGACACTGGTGATCGTCGCTGCGTTGGCGGTCCATCTGTTTGTGTTTTTCGTACTGTGGCTGTGGGCCCGGCGTGACCTGCGGGTCATCGCCTCATCGCTGTTCGACTTCACCCGGCGGCTCAGGAACCAGAGCCTGCTCGATTCGACCGCCCATCTGTCGGACCAGATCGACGCGTTCCTGTCAGATGTCAACGACGTACTGGATGACCCCTCGCGCCGGGCCGACCGGACGGCCCTGCTGGAGCGGATGCGGCTGCTGGATGAGAAGCGGCGGTATCTCAACTCGATGTTTTTCGAAACCGTCTACAACATCGCCCGCACGATGATCGAGGCCTATCCGCTGGCGGGAGTGCTCGGGACCATTCTGGCGATCGGGGCGGCACTGCAGACCGATGCCGCCGCCGGACAGGTCGTCTCGGTCAGCTCCATCGTGGGGCGGTTCGGCGATGCGATCTGGTCGACGTTTGCCGGGTTGATCGCGGCAGTGATCCTGATGTTCGTCAACAGCGTACTGGAGACCGGCTTTGAGAGGCTGTCCGAGAATCGTCGTCACGTCCGCGAGACGATCGCCCGTGCCAAGCGCGAACTCTCGCTGCAGGCGGCCAGTGAGGGAGAGCCAGACTCATGAGGGGTCGCCGCCGTCTCACGCTGCAGTTGACGCCGCTGCTGGACCTGCTGCTCATCGTGATCTTTGCGCAGTACATGGATGTGCAGGAACGCGAAGCGAAAACTGTCGGGGAGGCCCAGCGGATCGCCAGGGACTACGATCAGGCCGCGGCGGATCTCACCCGGCTGCAACAGGCCGGGAACAGGCGGAAGCACAAGTCTCCGCAGCCCGCCAGCAATTGTCGCTGGCTGAAGCACAGGCAGCCCATCTGCAGACACAGACGAACCAGTTGCAGGACGATCTGGACCGCGCCCTCGCGCAGCAGCGGGTGCTGGGAGAACTGACGTCGCAACTGTTTGCCGTTCCGCCGGAACTGGTCAGTCAGGCCCTCACTCCGGCGAATGTCGATCCCCGTCAGCAGGAGAAACTGCAACAGCGGTTCCGGGAACTCTCGCTCGAGAAGTCGAGCCGGATGATCCGGCACCTGCTCTCGTACGACGAACTCCGCAAGCGGATCGACCTGTGGGAGCTGCACATCGACGGCAGTGGCTGGGTCACCTTCAAGGCGGGAGATGTCGAGCGGGGGTTTCGGGCCGCCGATACTCAGGAGTTCGAGACCCGGCTGTATGAGATCTACAAGTCGCTGCCCCAATCGAAGAGCCTGGTGGTCATCCTGCTGAGTTACGGCGATGCCCGGGCCGATCAGCGGGAAGCGGCCATCGAGGCGCTGCCGCGTGTCACAGAACGGATGCGTGAGGACTCGATCGGCCGGGCCCGGTTCGAGTATGCGATCCTCGGGTTTCAGCCCGACGATGATGTGTCGTCCGCCGGTCGCAAGTAGATCATCCTGTCCCGTTATCAACGGATTGCCATCCGTGGGCCTCGCCCACAGGTCGTCTCGCCACACGCCCCGGGTGTGTTATGATTCCCCCAGGCGGCACGGGCCGCGTGGCTGCCGGTTCTTTCAGACCGTGACTCATGGCGGATACACCTTCCAGTTCACCGGCAGCGTCAACAACTGCGGGGAAGGTGTTGGTTTCGGCGACGGCAGCGTCTACCGAAGGAGGCGTCCCGGTTGCCCCGGCATGGTTGCAGCGTCGACGTACGAAATCGGATGCTGCTTCGCTCGAGAGTCCGCCGGACGTGGTGCCTCCGACGATTCACATCGACGACCCTGTCGCGCCAGAACTCCCCTGGCGTGAGCGGTGGATGCGATGGCTGATCAGCCGGACGGCACTCGCATATGCCCTGTCCCTACTGGTTCACTTGCTGCTGCTGATTCACGTGCCGCGCTGGTATCAGTCCAATACAAACTTGGTGACGACGGTGGTGCAGGCGGATGATCGACCGGTGCAGCCGTTCGATGATCTCCGCGATGTGCAGTTGCCGGTGATCGGCGGGGAGGAACAGGAGTCGAATCCGCAGCAGATGCTGACGCAGGAGTCCGAGCGGGCCCTGAACCTGCTGGAACACAAGTTTCTCCAGGACGTGACCGCCGCCGACACGCAGGGTGAGAATGCCGGCAGCGGTGTGGGGGCGGGAGGATTCCGCTTTCTGGAGCCGAGCAACGCGGTTCGCGTCGGAAGCTTCTCGGCCTGGACGATCCCGATTCCTCAGCGGTTCGGGGAAAAGCCCGAGGCCGGCGCATCACCCAGACCGGGACAGTCGTATCACATTGTGATTCAGGTGCGGATGCCCGACGACCGCAGCAGTTATTCGATTACCGATCTGTCGGGCAAGGTGACCGGGTCCGATTCCTATGTGCAGCTCATCCCTGCGGGGGCCTGGGTCGCGGATGAAGAATCCGGCCAGTTGACGCGGGTGGGCAACCGGCGGAGGCTCCGGATTGCGGACGGCGTCGCCCAGATTCTGATTCGCGTCCCCGGGGCTCAGGCGTTCGTGAAGGACACCATCACGGTGAAGTCCCGCATTCTGGATGAAGAACAGACGCTGGAGTTGAGGTTCGGTGAAGAAGTCCTCCGTTAAGCGGGAATTCGCAGATTCCTCAGAAAGAAGCGCACCTTTCCTTCAGTGACGTGTCTGCTATCATACCCGGAGAATCCCCTGCGGAAGCCGGTCGCGCGTCGTACCGCAAGCTGGTGACATGATCGCATGCAGGCCCGAAACAGGGGCGACAGTAAGCACCGCGCCTCCAACAGGGGTGAAAGACTCCAACTGAACCGAGATGTCTGGCAGCCAAGTGTCTGACGGACATTGCCCTCCAGATCTGCCTTCGGGCTATGACGACCCTGCAACCTCCGGTCATCGCCGGGGAAAAACCTCAAGCCGTCTATACGCGCACGTTCTGGCTGGCCTACGCCGCCAACGTGCTTCTGGTGACGGCCAATGCGCTGACCTTTCGCTTCGCCGAGTTCGTGAAGTTTCTCGGAGGCACGGAAGCGACGACGGGCCGCATCGTCAGTGCCGGCATCGTCGGGTCGCTCATCGTCCGCTGGTCGCTGGGGCGTGATCTCGACGGTCATGGCGTCCGGCGGATGTGGATCGGCAGCTCGCTGCTGTTCATTGCGGGCTGTCTGATGCTGACCTTCGCTCATCAACTGGACTGGCAAATCTATGCGGCGCGGATGGCGTTCTCCGTTGGACTGGCGAGCATGCTGGCGACGTCGATCTCGCACATCCAGTCGCTGGTGCCGGCGCGGCGAAGGACAGAAGTCATCGGCAGTCTGGGGTCGAGCGGGTTCGTGGGGATGATCCTCGGCTCTCAACTGGGCGATTTGTTTCTGCAGATGATTCCGGCCGGTCCCCGGGTGTTTGAAACTTTGTTCGGCACAACGGCGGCTCTCGGCATCGCCTACCTCGGAGTGATCCTGTTTCTGACGCGGGACGACGTGCATATCCGACCCGCCCAGACACACGCCGCCCATCATCTGCTCTTCCGCTACTTTCCGGGGCCGGTACTGCTGGTCGCGATGATGATGGGAGTCGGCTTTGTGGTGACGACCGTATTTCTCACACGCCATGTCACCGTACTGGGACTCCCCGGCGTCCGCACTTTTTTCACCGGATATGCCGTCAGTGCCTTCATCATCCGCATGTTGACGCGGCAATGGAGCTACACGATCGGCCGGCACCGGATGATTCTGATGGGGCTCTCGGGGCATTGCATCGGTCATCTGCTGCTGGTCCCGGTCTCTTCCGAATGGGGACTGCTGCTGCCGTCGATGGCCTGCGGATTCGGACATGCCCTGCTGTTTCCCTGTGTGATTTCGCTCGGGGCGGGAGCATTTCCGGTCGAGTATCGGGGGAGCGGCACCACCATCACGATGGGCTTCATGGATCTCGGCGTGTTTCTGTCCGCACCGCTGCTGGGGTGGGTGATCGACGCGTACGGGTTCAGCACGATGTTCATGACATCCGCCGCGCTCGCATTCACCGTTGGAGTGATGTACGCGGTGCTGACACATGGCGCGGCCGACAGCGACCGGGATGTCGCACCGCCGGCCTTCGCTGTTGACGAAGTCGGCGACATCGAGGTCGAAGCCGAACAGGAGCCGGCCTCCAGGTCGCCGGTGCCTCTGGGTGTGGGGTCAGACTGACGGAGCGCTGATCTCTCCCTCTTCTCCACGCGCAGCGTTGCAATACTCTTGGCCGTCCAGGTGTGGGGGAAATCGCTCGCGATGCCCTTTATCCCAGCACGCAGTGCCAGCGAGGGTGTCACGAGCGGCTGAGGGTGCCACTGCTGGCTTGCCCAGCAGTGAGCGGATTTACACGGCGCACTTGCTTGCGCGGCGTGCTTGTATCCACTCTGCCCCACTTGCGGCTTGCCGACACCCCCCAAGAAGCCACTCCCTGGGAGGGGGGTACGCCGAACGTCGATCGACACATAGGGCTGTCGATGCCGCGCGGCTATCGGTGTATCCCACCAGTGCCTTGTCAGCAGTTTGAATTCGGGTGCCACTGGCTCCGCCAGTGTCTCACAACGAGGTTGCTCTATTGATGGGGCACTGGCAAAGCCAGTGGCACACAACTCGAAATCCATGGCGTGACAAAGCACCAGGTCATGGCAGCGGTGTGCCATGGAATGTCGCGCGGAACTGGGTTGGTGTCAGCCCGGTTTCCTTGCGGAATGTTCGCGAGAGATAGTGGACACTTCCATACCCCGACCGCCTCGCGATCTCGGTCATCGACAGGATGCTCGTCGCGAGCAGCGTCTTCGCCCGTGCCAGGTGCACCCTGCGAATCTCCTCACCGATGCCGCGCCGCAGGAACTGCTGGAACCGCTGCTCGAGCGTCCGGCGTGAGACCGGCACGACGCGCAACACGTCTGAGACTCTCAGCGGCTCGTGGGCATTGTTGCGAATGAAGCGGATGGCGGCGTGCAGGTCGCTGTCCGCTCCGGTCAAGACGTCGGAAGACTGTCGCGCCACGACGCCCGGCGGGGGAATCAGCAGCCGGGATTTGCGAGCTTTGCGCCGTTGCAACAACCGTTCCAGCGTTGCGGCCGACTCAAAGCCAATCTGCTCCGCTGGGACACTGATGCTGGAGAGGGGCGGTCGCGCAAGGCCGCACAGCAGATCGTCGTTGTCCACGCCGATCACCGCGACCTCCTCCGGCACCTTCAACTGCGCGAGGCGACAGGCTTCCACCACTTGCAGGCCCCACACATCGTGGCATGCAAACACTCCCACGGGCTTGGGCAGGCGGCTGAGCCATTCCTGAAACCGGCTGCTCAGCGCCAGCAGTCGCGCACGATTGCGAAAGGAAGTCGCCGGTCGCTCGTAGAACGCCTCGCACGACGACTCGATCCCGTGCAGTGCCTCACGAAACCCCGCCTCACGTTCGATCGCATACAGGTGCCGGGCGTGTCCGACGATGCCGAAGTGTCTCAGTCCGCGATCGATGAGATGCTCGCACGCCATTCGCCCCACGGCGTGATGATCGACCATCACGCTGGGAAAGGGGACGTCGGGCAGCACCGGGCTGACGTTGACAACCGGCCGATGCTGGGCCACGAGCAGTTCCACCAGTTTTCTGTCAAACGCATTGGCAATGAGCCCGTCCGGGTGGGCCGTTTCCAGGGCCTGCGCGGTGAGGCCATTCGACTCGAGGATGACCAGAATCCAGCCCGGCTTTGTGTCGGCAAACTTCTTGATGCCACGCAGCACGCCGCGCGGATACGACATGCTGTGCTCGAAGACGAGTCCGATCCGCCGTGGTCTTGCCATTCCCTGTTGCTCCGGGACTTGCGCAATTGTGCAACACTTCTGCGCAAGTGTCCATTGCTCTGCACGGTGCACTCGCGACAATGAGGAAGGAGCGGCTGCGTTGAGGATGAATTCTTCCGATTCGTCTCATGTGGCGGCTCTTCTCAATTCCACCCGCTGCTGCACAATCTGTCGCTTTCGACCTGACTGCATCCCTCGTCTCTCACAGAAGGGGAAGTGTCGTTCAAAGGCTTTGCTGCCAGTTGCCAAACGACTGGTCCACAACGCCGTCTTCCCTCGTCCGCACTTTGACAGACCCCTGAATGGACTCCCGATGATGACCCGATCCTGCTCGCTGCTACTGCCGTCCCTCATCCTGTTCGGTTCGACTCTCGCCGCGAATGCTGCGGAACCTGCCCGAGTCACCGGCGACCTCAAGGCGTGGCACAAGGTCACGCTGAGTGTTGACGGACCTACCGCCCGCGAGACTGACAACGCCCCCAATCCCTTCGTCGACTACCGGATGACTGTTGACTTCACACACGAGTCCGGCACTCCCAGCTACCAGGTGCCGGGGTACTTCGCCGCCGATGGCAACGCGGGCGAGACCTCGGCGAGCGAGGGCAACCAGTGGCGGGCACATCTCTCTCCCGACAAGCCCGGCGAGTGGACGTATCGGGTCTCGTTTGTCAAAGGGGATGGTGTCGCCCTCGATCCAGGAGCGGCCGGTGAGCCGGTGACCTCCGCTGACGGAGTGACCGGCACGTTCCAGGTTGGCCCCAGTGACAAGCAGGGCCGCGACTTCCGGGGTCAGGGACGGCTGAAGTACGTCGGCAAGCACCATCTGCAGTTCGCGGACTCTGGTGAGTATTTCCTGAAGGCCGGTCCCGACTCTCCCGAAACGCTCCTCGCCTATGAGGACTTCGATGGCACCGAGACGATGAAGGTTCCTCTCAAGAACTGGCAGCCGCATGTCCGCGATTGGAAGGGGGGCGACCCGACCTGGAAAGGCGACAAGGGGAAGGGACTGATCGGGGCTCTCAACTACCTCTCCGGCAAGGGGTGCAACGTCTTTTCGTTCATGCCGTACAACGGCGGCGGTGACGGGCAGAACGTCTGGCCGTTCGTCGCGCACGACGACAAGTTCCACTACGACTGCTCGAAGCTCGACCAGTGGCAGATTGTCTTCGACCATGCCCAGGCGAAAGGCCTGTACCTGCATTTCAAACTGCAGGAGCAGGAAAACGACGACAACCTCGCCGGGCATGACGATGCAGAGAACCGCAAGGTTCCGGCGGCGCTCGACGGTGGCGACCTCGGCCCCGAGCGGAAGCTCTACCTCCGCGAACTGATCGCGCGCTTCGGTCACGAACTGGCCCTGAACTGGAATCTCGGCGAAGAAAACACGCAGACCGCCGAACAACAGCGAGCCATGTCACAGTACATCCACGACACCGATCCGTACGATCACAACATCGTTGTCCATACGTTTCCCAACTGGCAGGAGCGGGTTTATCCGCTGCTGCTGGGTGACGAATCGGTGCTGACCGGTGCCTCGCTGCAGAACGGCTGGGATCAGGTCCACGAACGAACTGTGAGATGGGTCAAAGCGTCGGCGGAAGCTGGCAAACCCTGGGTTGTGGCCAACGACGAACAGGGACCGGCCGACAGGGGAGCCCCGCCCGATCCGGGGTACGAAGGCTTCAAGGGCAAGGCGGCCAACGGTGATGACGTCGGTTATGATCTCAACGACATTCGCCGCAACACGCTGTGGGGCAACCTGATGGCCGGTGGTGCCGGCGTGGAACTCTACTTCGGGTACCAACTGCCACAGAACGATCTGGTCTGCCAGGACTTCCGCAGCCGTGACAAGACCTGGGACTTCTGCGGGATTGCTCTTGGCTTCTTCACGGACAACAAGATACCGTTCTGGGAGATGACGAACGCCGATGCCCTGGTCGGAAATCCGGAATTCACGAACGACAGATACGCTCTGGCTAAGGCAGGGGAACTCTACGTCGTTTATCTACCGACAGGCGGCACAGCCGATCTCGATCTGACAGGCGCGACCGGCGACTTCTCGGTCTCGTGGTTCAATCCGCGCAGTGGGGGCAAGCCTGCTGCGGGGTCAGTCGCCAAAGTCAGCGGCGGCAAGAAGGTGAACCTGGGGCAGCCTCCGTCGGACGCCGATCAGGACTGGGTCGCCATCATCAGACGCTGACGCGATATCGGCATCGGTTTATCAGTCTCAATTCTTCAAGTCACTCGGGAGTACTATGCGTATGAAGCGGAGATACGGGATCTTGCTGTCCATGGCCGGACTGATGTTACTCCTCAGCAACGCGGGTTGCGGCGGCGGCGGGGGTGGCGAACAGTATGACGTCGTCCCGGTCAGCGGCGTCGTCACCTGTGAGGGGAAACCTGTGGCCAACGCCGGGGTCAACTTTACGCCAATCGCAGAGGAAGGACGCGCTGAGGGACGTCCCGGGCGTCCCGCCCTGGCCATTACTGATGAACAGGGTCGGTTCCGCCTGTCGACCTACGGCGATTACGACGGTGCGATCGTCGGCAGCCACAGGGTCACGGTGGGGCTGGACTCCCAGAGCGAGGATGGTCAATCCGACCCGAACAAGGGCTTTCCGTGCCGCAACTCCAGCCAGGAGGTCCTCGTCTTTAAGGGCATGGAGGAAATCCAGATCGACTTCTGACCTCGTCCTCCGACCACGGATTCATCGTTTCGCCGGAAGCTTGAATTGTTAACGGGCAATTGGTCTTACTGAACCCCTTTCTCAAGGAGTCATCTCAGTGGTTACACGCTCACAGTCACGCAGTCGAAGTCGAGGCTTTACACTGATCGAGCTGCTGGTGGTCATTGCCATCATCGCGATTCTGATTGCCCTGCTGCTCCCTGCCGTCCAGCAGGCCCGGGAGGCGGCCCGCCGCACCCAATGCAAGAACAACCTCAAGAACCTGGCGCTGGCTTTGCACAACTATCACGACGTGTACAACACGTTCCCGCCGGGCTCGGTCCTGCCGTACACGCCTGGCACTGCCGGTCCTCCATTCCCTCCAAACACACCGAACAACAACGCCGCCCGGACCGCGGGCTGGACCTGGAGTGCGTTCATCCTCCCCTACATCGACCAGGCACCCATGTACAATCAGACAGTCGGCGTCCAGCCGGTCATGGGGCTGGTGGTGGCCGATCCCGTGCTCGTCAAGTTACTGCAGACACCGCTGCCCATCTACCGTTGCCCGTCGGATACCGGCAGTATACTCAACACCGCTCCGCCGACTGAAAGCCATTTCCCCTTCGGCCTGACGAACGTTGGATCGGACTGGTACATCGACGGCACGACCGCCGGTCCTCGCACTCCCCTCGCCACGTCGAACTATGTCGCTGCGCACCACTACCGGGCGCATCAGTTTGTTGGCGGCGCCTTGCAGACTACGGGAGGTTTCGGACCCAATAGCCGGACCAACTTTCGGGACATCACCGATGGCTCCTCCAACACCATCTGCATCGGGGAGGCGCGGTCACCGTCAACAACGTGGTGATGCATGGGGCCGTTTGGGCCGGTGCTGCGACTGCCTGGCACGATGACGTCATCGATGACGCGTTGTTCACGGGACGCGCCCCGGTCAATCCCACGCAGATCATTTTCCGGGGGACGGGAGGGCCTTCGTTTTCCAGGCAGCAGGCCCTCAGCAGCCAGCATGCGGGAGGCGTGCAGGTCGGGCTGTTTGACGGTTCGGTTCGGTTCCTCTCAGAAAACCTGGACTTCAAGATGACCGGTGTCACCAATGCGAGCGCAGTCGACAGCATCTATGAATACCTCATTCACAAGAGCGATGGCAATGTGATCGGCGAATTCTGATCGTGGCGCCAACGCTTGTCAGTACCAAAGCTCCCAGCCCACGGGCAGACGCTCGCAGGCTGGGAGCACTTGTTAATGCCGCCCCGCCTCTGCGGGGCAGGCATGCCGTGTGACTTCGGCCTGATGCTCCCCCATCGAATTCATCCTGAGTGCCGTCGGCTGGCCGTGGTGTTCTCCCCGTTGGTATCTTGAGGTGCATCCGCGCCCATGTGGGCGTCTCGCTGCAGCGACCCTTCAAGACGGGAGATAGCGATGGTACGAGACAAATCGGAGTCGTCAGATGCCAATACCTCGCGACGCGGCTTTCTCTCGGCGGCTGCGCTGGCTGCCATCGGCTCCGTGCACATTGTCCCCCGGCGGGTCTTGGGAGGTCCGGGGCAGACTCCTCCCAGCGAGACCGTCAACGTGGCACTGGTGGGTGCCGGTGGACGCGGCCTGCAAAACGCCCGCGAACTGATGAAGCTCGACGATGTGCGGATCACTGCCGTCGTCGATCCCGCCAAACACTGGTACCTCAGCCCCTTCTATTACAAAGGCGTCGCCGGTCGCGGGCCGGCCACCCAGGAGATCGAGGCCCACTACGCGGACAAGTCCCCAAAGTTCTCGTGCGCAGATTCGAAGACTTCCGGGAGCTGCTCGACACGCAGAAGAATCTGGACGCCGTGTTGTGTGCGACACCCGACCATCTGCATGCAACCGTCAGCATCGCCGCCTTGCGCAGCGGCAAGCACTGCTACTGCGAAAAACCGCTGACGCACAACGTCGCCGAAGCCCGGCTGGTGGCGAATGTCGCCCGAGAAACGAAGCTCGCGACGCAAACGGGTAACCAGGGGCATTCCACCGACTCAATTCGTGAGACGGTCGAATGGATTCAGGCAGGTGCGATCGGGACCGTGCAGGAAGTGCATGCCTGGGTACCCGCCACACGCTGGAATCCCGGGATCGAAGGCCGACCGGAGAATGCGATGCCGGTGCCGCAGGGCCTCAACTGGGACCTGTGGCTCGGACCGCGAGACCATGTCGACTTTCACTCCGTGTACGCCCCGGTGAGCTGGCGCGATTTCTGGGACTACGGTTGCGGCGCGATGGGGGACTTCGGCTGTCACGATCTCGATTCGGCGGTCTGGGCGCTGAACCTGCACGCCCCTGCATCGGTCGAAATGCTGCCCGCGGGCCAGATGAATGACCAGATCGCCCCCTATGGTGAGATCGGGTACTTCGACTTCCAGGCCGATGACCACCAGCCCGACGTACGCATCACCTGGTACAGCGGCGGCCTCCGGCCTGCGCGGCCCGACGCACTCCCGCCGGGCCAGAACCTGCCACCGCGCGGCGTGCTGTTTGTGGGAGACAAAGGGATGCTCCTCTGCGGCGGTGCCGGCGGGGCGGCTCAGCTTCTGCCCGAGTCGCGAGCGGCCCAGTTCCAACTGCCGGAGCCGACGATCCCCCGCAGCCAGGGCCATCACCGCGACTGGATCGATGCAATCAAAGGGGGACCACCCGCGAGTTCACGGTTCGAGTACGGCGCGACGCTGACGGAGATTACGCTGCTGGGCGTCGCCGCACTGCGCTTGCAGAAACGCATCGAATGGAATGCGAACAGATGGCCATCACCAACATGGACGGCTGGCACGATGTGATTCACGGCCAGTACCGCTCGGGCTGGGAACTCGCTTGACCGGGACGTCCTAGGCGTAGAGGCCTGTGACCGCTTCCGCCTTCACCAGTTCCCGAGGCTGATTGAGGTGATTGTAGACGATCGTTTCGGGAGCAATCCCGACGCTTTCGTAGATCGTCGCCAGAATCTGCATCGGATGCACCGGGTCCTCCAGCGGGGCACTGGCGGTTTGATCGCTCTTACCGTGCACATAACCGCGCTTGATGCCCGCACCAGCCATGACTGCCGTGTAGCAGTACGGCCAGTGATCGCGACCGTCATCGGAATTGCCGTTGCCGGAGGTCGAGACCCCGCGCTGCGGGCTGCGTCCGAATTCTCCGATCGCCACCACGAGGGTCTCGTCGAGCAATCCGCGCTGGTCGAGGTCCTCGATGAGTGCCGAGAGCCCCTGATCGAGCATCGGAGCGGACTGCGTCTTCATACGGGTGGACAGCCCCACATGCACATCCCACGAGTGATTGTCGCTGTTGGCGACCTTGGGCCACACACACTCGACAACCCGCGTGCCCGCCTCGACCAGCCGCCGGGCCAAGAGCAACGACTGCCCAAACGTATTGCGGCCGTAGCGGTCACGCACTTCGCGCGACTCCTGCTCGATGGCGAAGGCATCCCGCGCGCGGCCCGATGAGATCAGCGACAGGGCCTGTTCGTAGTACGTGTCCAATTTGTAGTCCTTCACGGCCCGATCGACTTCGGGCATGCCGGCGTTGATGACGTCGCGCAGTTTCGCGCGCCGCTGCATGCGCTGGCCATAGACATCGGCCCGCATCTCCAGATCAGAGACGTTGAGGCGGTCCATCTTCGTCATGTCCATGTCGTCGCCCGGTGGATACAGGTAGTACGGATCGTAGGCCTTGCCCAGGAAACCGGCGGTCCCGCCTTTGCCCACGACGTTACTCTCCTGCAGCGGACGCGGCAGCATCACGAAGGGGAGCATCGCTTCCTGCGGCGGCTTGAGGCGAATGATGTTCGACCCGAAGTTCGGGAAGTCCTTCGGACTGGGGGGCTCGAGCTGACCCGACGGGCTGACCTTGTCGGTCGTGTAGCCCGTCATCATCTGGTAGATCGCCGCCGTATGGTTGAACAACCCGTTGGGCGTATAGCTCATCGAACGGATGAGCGTCGCTTTGTCGATGACCTGCGCAAGTTGCGGAAGCAGTTCGGTAAACTGCACGCCGGGCAGTTTGGTGGCAATCGGTGAGAAGACCGATTTGACGTTGTCCGGGACATTCTCCTTGGGATCCCACAGGTCCAGATGGCTCGGGCCTCCCTGCAGATAGCAGAGGATGACGCTCTTCGCCTTGCCCCAGGCGGCACCATGCGCTTCCTTGGCCTGGGCAGCCTGCAGCTTGAGCATCGATCCCAGGCTGAGCCCGAGCACGCCGGACCCTCCCACGCGGAGCACGTCCCGCCGCGTCACTCCCAGATGCGAATCACACAGGTCTTTGCCGGGTTGTCCGGGTACGCGAATCATCATGGGAGATCTCCGTGGTGAGCGTAGAGGAGTTGAGTATATCGAAATCAGTGGTTAAACAGGAACGCCGAGCTGTTGATCAGCGCCCAGGCCAGATCCTGGGCCATCGTCAGCCGGGACTGCTGAAGCTGCGCTTGGCTGAGGACGACGGCCCGCTCGAGCCGCGCGAGTCCCGGATCGTCGGGCAGCGGCTGACTGACCTCCGCGACTTTCGCCTCTCGTTCGATGATGCCCGCATCTACATCGCGCGGCTGGCTTGCCTTGGCCAGTGCCAGTTCTTTCTGACGGCGTTCGGCATGCGTCTGCTGGAACCAGGTCATGAGCGACTGGGCCTGCTCCTTCGTTCGTGCTCGTTTAGCGATGTGCAGGATGCTGTCGATCTCTCGTGGGACGCCGAACTGCAGGGGGTTGTCGGCATCGGTCACCGAGATGCGGAAGTGCCCCAGCACGTGCTTGTCATTCTGGTAGCGGTGATCGAGTTTGATCGTCAGCCGGGTCGCCGCATCGCGCACCAGCGGTTCCTTGAAGGAGAAGACGGCGGTCTGATCCTTGCCGGTCTCGGGATGAATCGCCCAGCCATTGTTGGTGCGGTCGAGCTTGCCGTCGAAGGCGGTCTTCACATCGTAGTTCTCCTGCGAGAACGTGGCCTGGGCATCGGCGAAGGCGATCTTCTGCGGTTTGGCACCCTTGGCTGGCGGCGACCAGGTGGCAGTCAGTTCCGTGAGCACGAAGTTGGAAGTTGATCCCAGACCCGGTCCGAGGGCCTTGTACGAGCTCTCGGTCAGCGCTTCGATCTTCAGGCCCGTGATCCGTTTGAGAGTGCTGTTCGCGACAAAGGTATGCTCGGCCCGACCAATGCTCTCGCCGGTCACCAGCACCGAGAGGTCGGGCTGCCTCGCGATTGTCAACGGGCTTGTCGTTGTGACTTTAGCCGGATCCAGCGGAACCCAGGTGATCGTCTGCTGATACTCGGCCTCGAACTTGTCGAGCGCAGCCGCCGACTGTTGCTTGTCGTACGTCTTCAACTCAGCGTCGAACTTGGCGATCTGCTCCTGCTGGAGTCGGTCCTTCTCCACCTCGGCGGGGGCGATCTCGGCCTTGTAGCGTTCGAGTTCGGCCTGAGCCGCCTCGATTGTCGACTGTCGCTTCGCGTCTTGGGCTGCGATCACGGGGGCAATCTGCTCGCGATACTGCTGTAGTTCCGCGACCAGGGCCTGGTGTTCTTCATCAAGTTCTTCGCGCGACTCGATCGTCGCCTCGACTTCCTGCGGATGTGCCGGGCGATTGAGAATCCGCACAAACAGTTCATCAATGAGCTGACGGTCGTCAGGTTGCTCGGCCACCAGGCGCGCGAGGCCGTTCTGATCCTGTGAGATCGCCTGAGAGACGGTCGGCCCGTTCATCAGGGCCATCACCGGACCGAGCTGCAGGTCCGACGAGCGTTCGCATTCGCAGGCACTTTCGCGCGCCGGTCGACCCAGGTTGGCCAGGAAGCCGTCCGGCAGTTCGGTGCCGGCATCGGGCAGCGCCGCAGCCCGTGTCCCTTCCGGAACGCCGGGAATCTGCATCTTCGGCACCGGTGACGCGTATAAACGGCGTCGTACAAGCACCTCGGCCGGCAGCCGCCGCGCCATGGCATGCGAGTAGTTGATCGTGTCGTCCTCGTTCCACGATTCGTCGCGACCGACAGCTGATACGTGCGGCTCTGCAGATCACCCGCATCAGCTCGCGGACGTTGAAGCCCGCTTCGATGAACTCTCTGCGTCAGGTAGTCCAGCAGTTCGGGATTGCGTCGGCGGGTTGCCGGCTCGAATGTCGTCGAGCGGCTCGATGAGTCCCGACGCCCAGCAGATAACCCCACACGCGGTTGACGTAGCTCTTGGCGAAGTATCGGTTGTCGGCCGACGTGATCCAAGCGGCCAGTTGCTCGCCGGCGGGTCGCATCGTCGGCTGCGTCGAATTCGGCCTCGAACGGGAACTCGGGAGGCGTGATCGCCGCCGGTCCGCTCGTGCGTGACTTCGCCTTCGCCCTTGTCGAAGACGATCTCGTACAGCGGCTTGGCCCCTTCGACGGCCGTCCCGCCGATCGTTCGCGTCTCCGCCGGCATCGGGTCCTTCTTCAGCCCCACGCGGGCGAAGTAGGCAGCCGTCTCGTAGTACTGGTCCTGCGTCCAGCGCTCGAACGGATGGTCGTGGCACTTGTTGCAGTTGAACCGCACGCCCAGGAACAGGTGCGTGGTGTTCTCCATCAGTGGCGTCGGGCTCGCGCAGAATCTTGTAGTACGACGCCGCCGGGTTCTCCTTGTTCGAGCCGCTGGCCGTCAGAATCTCGCGGCAGAACTCGTCGTAGGGCACGTTCTGCCTCGACCTGCGTGCGAATCCAGCTGCGGAAGGCTTGGGCCCCTTCCATCGCCCAGGAACTTGCGGTTCACCTGCAGCAAGTCGGCCCACTTGTTCGTCCAGTAGGTCGACGTACGCATCGCGTGCCGATCAGCCGGTCGATCACTTCGTCCCGCTTGACGCGCGTCTCGCCGCGCGTCGGCCAGAAACGCCCGCACTTCGTCCGCCGTCGGAGGCAGACCGGTCAGATCGAGTGTCACCCGCCGCAGAAACTCGTCGTCGCTGCACAGCCCGGAGGGCAGGATCTTCATCCGCTGCCACTTGTCCGCCACCAGTTCGTCGATGCGGTTCCAGGTCTCCGGCTGCTCCCAGACGAAGCCGGTGCGATCGCCCATCACCGTGATCGTCGTCGCGGCATAGGCTCCTTCGAAACGGGCCAGCACCGGGGCCTCGCCACGCCGCAGCGTAGTGACGACGCCCGCCTGTGTTGACGGCCGGCCACTTCGGTGTTGCCGCTGTCGATGAACGCCTCCGCGGTCACGTCGCGGCGGCGAACCGTCGGTGTAGGTTGCGACGACCCGCATCTGCTGACGTGCCCCGATCTGCTGCACCACCGGATTTACCGGCTCCATGGCGATGCCTGCCACCCGCGGCGCATCGAGATCGAGCCTCGCTCCCTCGGCGATCCAGCGGCGGAGGATCTCGTAGTACGGCTCGCCGGGCGGTGTCAGTTGCCCGCCCACGTGCGGCACCGCCCCCGTCGCCTTCAGCAGCATCAAGCTGTCGTCCGGCGACGCCAGGTTGATCCGCCGGGCCTTCAGATCGTCGGTCAACGCGCGCACGTCATACATCGGGTCGTATCCCCGCAGCGACAGCTTGAATCCTTTCTTCCCGTCTTTCGATCCGTGACACGTCCCGGCGTTGCAGCCCAGGCGCGAGATGACAGGCATCACGTCGCGCACAAAACTCACGGGGCGATCATCACCAGTCCCCTCGGCAACGACAGGCACGCCGAGCACGTTGTCCCCCATCTGCACGACGAGTGCGCCCAGTCCTTCCTGCGTGGGCTGCACCTGTCCGCTGGGAGTCACCTGTCCCACGCCGTCCGAGAGCGTGAACGTCGACATTCGCGTCAGATCGACCCGATCGCCACTGTCCAGCACGCCGCTCACCAGCAATTGCGTGTAGTCCCATGGTCCCTGCAACCGCACCACGTCGGGTTCCACTTCAAGGGCAGTGAGCGTCCGACCTTCCGGCAGCGATTCGTTCTCAGCCAGCGAATCGCTGTGATCAATCGAGGAGACTTCGGCCATTGTCGCGGTGGCACGGGGAGCATCCGGTTGCACGTCGATCGGCGCAAGTTCCCGAATCTCGGCCCCATCAACCGGGTTGATGAATCGGATCGTCCCGTCACTGCCGCCAGCGATCAACGTGTTACCATCGGGTGTGAAGCACAGAGCGTACACAGCCGCAGGAATCTCCGCCTGAGACAGCAGTGCCACCTGCGACGTTGTGAACTCCTCCACCTGTTTACGTTCCTCCACCGACCACGAACCGGGGAGCTTTTCGAGCACCTTCTTCAGGTCGTCTGAGAGTGTCCCGTCGTAATCGCTGGAGTAAGTGAAGACCTGTCCTTTGCCGTCGAGGCTGCTGGCACAGGCGATGCGTTTTCCATCGGGGGCGAAGTCGACGGCATAGATGCGTCCGCGCATCGGGGGGAACGTGCGGATGAGGTTCGCGTCGTCGCCGATCACGCGCTTCGTCAGCCGGTGCATGCGGTAGATGCGCGGCGTGCCGTCCGAGCCCCCCACCAGCACTTCGTCGCGCGACGGATGTCGGGCGATCGCCGCCAGTCCTCCCTTCAATGCACCGGGCGTAATCGACGTGACGTTGTCGATAAAGCGCTGCGTCTGCACTTCGTACAGTTTGGTCGTCATGTCTCGGCCGACCGAGACGATGTGCGAACCGTCCGCCGAAAACACCGTCTCGAGGGCCCAGTCGTCATGCGCCCCGTTGAAGAACACCTGCTCGGCAGTCTCGACCTTGAATCCACGCACGATGTTGTCGGCACAGCCGACGGCAATCAGCGTGCTGTCCGGCGACCAGCTCACTCCGTACACGGTATCGTACGTCAGCGGAATGGAGTGGATCAGCTCGCGTTGGGCGACATCCCAGATCTGCACTTCGCCCATACGCTCGGGGAGACCGCCGGCGACGGCCAGCCGCGTCCCATCGGGCGAAAAGGCCACGGATTCGATGCGCTCCGAGAGTCCAATCAGTCGGGCCGCCAGTCCGCTGCCATCGGTGTGATGCAGCAGCACTTCGTGAAAACCGGCCACGGCCAGCAACGTTCCGTCGGGGGAGACGTCCAGTGAGGTGATGACCGGCGGACGCGAATAGACGGGCGGATGTTCGGTGTCGTACCGCTGCACGGCATTGGCCGGCGTGTCGTCCACGGCTCCTTGCGCGATCCACTGGCGAACCAGCTCGATCTCGTCCGTAGACAGCGGCGGTTTCCCCTTGGGCATCTCGGCTGAACCGTCCACGGGGGTGATGAGGCTGATGAGGTAGCTCTCGTCCGGCGTGCCGGGCACGACGGCTGCGTCACCGCTCTCGCCCCCGGAGACGAGGCGGGCGAAGTCGGTCATCACATACGCGCCGCTCGACTTGGCCGGCTGATGACATCCCTGGCACTGCGCCTGAAGCACCGGTCGCACCTGCGTGTAGTAGCTGACCGGCTCGGTTGCAGTCGGTTCAGGTTCTGCCGCGACGGCGAAACGACCAGAGAGGGCAAACAGCAGGACGAGTGACTTCTGCATGGTTCGCACAGTCATCCTGTTGGAGGGACGACCCACCAAGCACCGGCACCACGCACACAATCCACGAAGCCGACAGGCCATTGAAGAAGCTGAGGAGGAACGTTGCCAGTGGGTAGTGAGTACTGAGTGAGCGCGGCTCGAAGCCGTGAGGTCTCGAACTGGGGTAACAACCACGCCGGTCCGCCCGTCCATCGGAACAGGAGGTAGCCGATCCGGTCCTCTTGCTGCGGGTTCGAGGCTGAACCGTCGAGGACGGCTCGGCAGGCGGGAAGGGCCGATGCCCTCAAACGGCATCTGCCCCCGTGACTCCATCGTATCGGTCACCATGCCGACTGGCAAGGATTTCCCGGAAACCTCAGCCCATCTTGCCCAATAAGACCGCAGCCAACGGATGCTCCGATCCTGCCGCGTTTGCCAACACGGCACATTCCGCACAAGCGTCGCGGCCCGCTGCCATCCCGGACACGCATCGCCCGGGATTTCTGGACGATCGCAAGTGGGCGTCGTGTGAGCGCCTTCAACGTGGCGCGGAGTGTTCGCTTTGGACGTTGCTGAAGATGCCGGTATCCCGCCGGGGGTCGACGATACGCACTGTCGGGTTCGAGAACGCGAAGCTGCGGTGCGCCGGTCGGAACTCGACGTACGGATGGACTCGCCAAACAGGTCGCGGTAAGCATAGTAGTACAGGTAGATCAACGGCTGTTGCGCGGTCATCGCTCCCCCACGGTCGCACATGTCATACATGAAGCTGGTCGTCACCAGCAGTGGACGTTGCTCGACGTCATTGGGCAAATCGAGCACGGCCACCGACGTCACGAAGCGCTCCGGGTACTGGCACGAATAGCGTTCGTAGATCGCCTCGCGGCTTGAGCGCGACAATCCAATCGGCCGCCGCTGCACGCGTGTCGCGGGTGAGATGAAAGTCCAGCAGCAGGGTATCGACGGTCGGCAGCAGCAGGGTGCCCAATCCGATCCCGGTGATGAGCGATCGCTGCCAGGGAAGACGCCAGGTGGTCCACAGCGACGTCAGCATGACACCGGCGAGGATGACAAGACCCGGAACCACAGGAATGACATAGCGGGCAAAGTCGGGGGCCGGCTTGGTGGGTGAAATCTCCACCGCGAAGTAGAACAGCAACACCGCGACGACCAGCAGCCGGCGGATCCAGTCGATCGAACGCCACCGAACGCAGACTGACGAGCAGCCCCGCCAGCCCCAGCACGGCGATGGGGGGCGTCATCCCGGGCAACAGGCTGTACCGCAGATGAAAGCTGAACCAGTACGGAAGGGGATACACTCGCAGACGGTGCCCGACGACGGCATGTTTGGCTTCGTAAGACATCCCCTCCCAGAAGGTCCGGGGCGCGTCGGCCAGCGGTGAGTTCACCATTAGGAACACACACGCGCCGATGCCGATGACTCCCGGCAGATGGCCGATGTACCTCCGCAGATGCGTCCCGCGCAGCAGCGGCGGAACCCCCAACAGTACGAGCAGCAACGCCGACTTGTAATGTGTCGACCAGGCCAGTCCCAGGCACAGCCCCAGTAGAATGCCCCTCGCCGGTTGAGGATGCTCGGCATACCGCACCAGTGAAACCAGCGTACACATCACCCACAGCGTCAGTAGCGTGTCTTCCTTCAGGTAGTGGGCGTGAATGACCAGAATCGGCGAGGTCGCGACCGCTGCGGCGCTCAGCAGCCCGGTTGCCGGTCCTCCAATGCGTCGTCCCAGCCACCAGGTCGGCAGGATCGTCAGTGCCCCCACGATGCCGGTAATGGTTCGCCCGAGCTCGACGATCGCCTGCGGATCTTCGGATTGCAGAACGAGATTAGCCCCGCGCACCAGTTGCAGCATCAGCAGCGGGTGATGGAAATCCTGTGCTCCTCTGCTGATGAAACCGACCTTCTTCGGCTCATCGATGTGATAGCCCAGCGGAAACGTGTTGTGATACAGGTTCAGCGTCAGCGCGAGGGCACAAATCGCCAGCAGCGTACCGGCCTCCGCCCGGCTGACGTCAGGATGCCCGCGGCCCGCGACCTCAGAATGATGAACCATCGAGGGCCGTTCCATCGCGGCGATTCCCCAGGTGCTGAAAGACCTGGAAGTCGACCTGGTAGCTGATGGTGCGGACACTGCCGTCGCACAGCGCGAACTGACACCCGCCCGTGTGGGCGCTGCCGAACTCCTCTTTGCGCTCGATCCGCAGACTGTCGGGATAAGGCGACGTCACCGTCCAGCGGCGGATGTCGGCATCGTCGCCGATCAACATTGTCTGGTCGTCCCCCTGCGATTCGCCCGTCAGGTACGAGTCCTGATTGAGGTACTTCTCCCCCGCCAGCAACGTCTGGCTCGTCCCATCGTGCACGTCGCGATCGCGGAGCGTTGTCCGCACAAACGAGATGCCGGTGAACTCCTTCGTATCCGGCCAGACATACGCCCCCAGATCGTCGTCCGATGTGCTCAGCGGCCCGCCCCCGGAGTCGATCTGGAGATCACCGGCGTTGATGGCATAGTCCGATTTGCTGCACTCGACACTCTCGGCGTTGCGCAGCACGACGACCGAAGTATACGGGTAGGGCTGCGGGCTGCGCCGCGACGGACAATGCAACAACCCTACCGGGTGTGCGATCATCCGGGTGGTCGAGGCCCGCTTGTCGGCATCATCTGCGCCGGTGGCCAGCTTCCGCAGGGCATCCTGCTCGACATAGGGGAGCAGATTGAAGATCCAGCCCCCCGGCTGGTGCCGGCCATACCCCCGGTCCGCGTCCCCCACCCACGAATGTCCCCAGCCATCGGTGGGGTAGTGCCCCTGCGCATCGTGATGCAGGTGGACCGCCAGACCGATCTGCTTGAGGTTGTTCCGGCACTGCGTGCGGCGGGCCGCCTCGCGGGCGTACTGCACGGCCGGGAGGATCAGCGCCATCAGGATGGCGATCACGCCGATGCTCACCAGCATTTCGATGAGGGTGAAGGCATCGTCGTGGCATCTGGCAGGTGCGGTCGCTGCCGGTCGCTGTCGTGGCGCGTACGGCCTGTGCAGGAAGTCATCCATCGAGCAGGCTCCTCAGGCGAGTGATCGGCGTTTCCACCACCAGACGGCACCTGCCAGGCCGATCCCCAAGGCCAACAGCAGCAGATACCTGTTCCATCCGGACTGCCTGGGACTTCCGGAGACGAAGGGGACCATGTTTCCGTCCGCCGCCACGATGAACCGATTGCCACCGCGGCGACCGTCCTGCACCACCGCGCCGGCAGGAAATTGAATGTGAAATGTCTCATCGGGAACTTCAAGATTCAACGACACGCTCACGAGCCGCCCGGTACCTCCCTGACGAAGTTCACCATCCCTGAAAAATGTACTGTACTCCCAGTGGGTGGGTAACCAGGGAGGATCCCCCTGGGGGTCGTAGTGCAGATCGAGTTGAGTCACTGCAGCGTCGCGAATGACTTCGAGAAAACGGCGGATGACATGCGGAGAAGCGTAATCGACCAGGACTGCGACGGTCATTTGGAGTGCGGGGTCGCCTCCCGGCAGTCGGGAGCGCAACTCGATGCAAGGCCACCCGTCGACATCGACCTGCTTGTGTTCGATCCACCAGTTCTTAGGGTCCGCAAATCGCTCGATGCGTGTGGGTCGTATTGCAAAGAGAATTGGATAGGACTGGAGAGAACTCCACTCTCGTGTAGCGGTCACCTCCTTGATCCCGCCGATACTGGAACCTGAAGTGCGCTCGGCGATGGCCGTCAGTGATTGCTCCGTCCTTCCATCGAACGCACGGATGCTGCGATCCAGATCGCCGCGGTCGTTTCGCGCAAATGAGGGTATGCTCCCCTCACTCCTCACCCGGTCACCGGCAATCGTCAGCCTGCACGGAAACTCGGGTGTCACCACATCGCCTTCCTGAAAGGAAGAATCGGTCGTTTCGCGGGACGACGTCGATTCTGAGAGGAGTCGGGCGGACAGGATCAATGCTTGGGACCACTCCACTTCGACGCTATGTATCCCAGCCTCTTGCGCTCGCCAGACCTTCCAGATGTCGGCGATTGAGGGAGGCGCGGCAAGTCCAGCTTGAAAACAGACGAAAAGGTTCAGCACCCGATCATCCCCACAAAGGTCTGCCGTCGAATACTCATGAAGGCCGCACGCCGATTGGCGGCGTGCGGCTGCAGTTGGACGAACATCGATGAATTGCTCCTCAAGGATGTGGGCGAACCGTTCATGTTCCAGTATCGCACGCATACAAATCTTCCGTCCCTGCCACGGAAGACCCCGTTGCGGCATGACATCTCTTGAGCGCGTAGTAACCGGTGCAATCACAGTTCGCACATGCAGGCCGATCATAGAATCCGACCGTCAGCGGAACTTCGTTGGGGTCCAATTGCAACGTCCTGATGCCCGTATCTGGAGCCGTCGATCGCAGGTACTGCGCCTGGCCGTACTCGTACTCCTTGCACCAGTCGTTCCCGGATGGGCCGTAGAACACGATCGTCGTGCACTCGTCATTCAAACATGACGCAGACAACCAAGTAGCCGACATTGCGCATGCGAGCAGCGCTCCCAACAGAAATCTGCCCTTTCGAAAGCTCTTCATTTCGGTCTCCTTGCCCGTCTGTGTAGCACATAAATCGAACGGGCAACGCTGCCAGATCGTCACGTGCGTAAACTCCAAAGCCATCTCCGAACGTTTGCCTCCCTACTGAATGTTTGTCATTCGTCTGCTTTCTTTTCGATGGTGCCTCCAGCCGCCAGGCCGTGCCACGTGATCGGCACCACGAGCGTTTCGACGGACTCCTCGTCGCCATTGGCATAGCGCACGTCAAACTTCACCCGACCGCGACCCGGACCCCCATCCAGGTACTCCTGCCGCACCTCGAATAGTGCCTTGCTCTTCGAATTCCCATTCACGCTTGATACGTCCACACCCTCCGCCGCGGATGTCCCCTCGATCCGATTAACGGTCGTTCCGGCACCTTCGATGTTTTTCACGGTGACGTGAATCTCCCGACCCGCTGCCGACGATATTTGGATCTGCTCCGTCATCGTCGCTCCCTGCGCACGGGCTCCGAGGATCACGCGCCCGGGTTTCACCCGCAGGTCGCCGGCAATCGTCCCGCTCACGCAGATCGTTCGCAACGGCCCCGCAACTTCCGCTTCCCCGAACGATCGAATCAAAACCCGATATTCGAAGCCGCCCGGTCCCAGCGAGACCGCGGGGAATGTCGTCAGTCGGTATCGGCCTTCATCAAGGGGCTCCAGCAGGGCCTCTCCGACATCGGCTGGAATGCATTCCACTTGCAGCGTCGCGCCGACCAGTGCCTCTGCCAGTTCGATCTGCACGCTGTCACCTTGCCGAGGGTCGCTCACATTCGCACGATCATCCAGATCCACGAACACGCGGGAGACCGAGATCGGATTACGCCGCAGCGTGCCGTGAAGCTGCCATGTGATCGGGACGATCGGTCCCTCACCCAGCCGCGGCTCCAGCGTCAGCACGAAGGGCAACGTCTCGCTACCGGGTTCCCATTCATCGGCCGTGAGGTCGATCGTCATGGAGATCACCTGGTCCTGCCCCGCAGGGACGGCGAACTGCTGCGGGGCGACGCGCGTGCAGTCGCACGAAGCGCGCACCTCGGCAATGGTTACGCTGCACATTGTGGAGTTGTCGGGCGCAAAACGTCCACTCGAAGTGGGAATCTTCCCAGACCTCGCCCAAGTCGAGTTCCGCAGGGTTCACCACGAGCGGCAGGGCGAGTAAATAGGTCGCTGCGGCGCCTGGTGGGGTCGTTCCGTGGAAGAGCCAGAACCAGCCGCCCGCCATCACCAGCGCAGCCGCTGACATGGTGAGCACAAAACGGAGCAGCCAGTCGCGCCATGGATGCATGGCGCCTCCTCAGAACTTAAGGAGACTTCGCCGCAGAGAGAGGCTGTCCAGAGGCGGCGTTCGAGAGGACACTGTCGACACTAACGTTATCTGCACGAACAAGCAAGCCCGCCAAGAGCATCGTGCCGACCGCGAACGTGCGCTGCCTTCAGCGCGTATCCTCGCGCATGTCGAGCGGGTCGACGTCGATCGTCAGTTCCACACCACCGGGAAGGTCGTGGACGGCGGGAGTCGAGTGCCACAGGGTGTGGAGTCTCTCCACCTCGTCGGCCGAGAGCTGCATGTGAAAGCGGTGCTGACCCCGCACGCGGGCGATGGGGGCCGGTGCAGGCCCCAGCAGTCGCACCGGCAACTCCTGCGCTCGAATCTGCGCACGCAGCACCTCGGCCACCATCCGTGCGGCTGACTGCACCGCTTCGTACTGCTCACCTCTGAGAATCACTCGCGCCAGATGCGAGTACGGGGGATAGTGCAAAGCCCGGCGATGCGCCAGTTCCAGCTTTGCAAAGCCCAGCCAGTCATGCTCGGCGGCTCTGCGGATGGAGGGCTCATCGGGAGCGGTCGTCTGCACGAGCACGCGGCCTCCTTTCTCGCCCCGGCCCGTGCGTCCCGCCACCTGGGCGATCAGCTGAAACGTCCGCTCTGTCGCCCGCAGATCGGGTTGATGCAGCAGTGTGTCGGCATCCACCACCCCCACCAGCGTGACGTTGGGGAAGTCGAGCCCCTTGGCGATCATCTGGGTGCCGAGCAGGATGTCGACCTCGCCCTTGCGAAAGCGTTCGAGGGCCTCGTCGTGGCTGCCCGGTCGCTTCATGGAATCGCTGTCCATGCGGAGGACCTTGCTGTCGGGAAACTTTGCCTGCACCTCGCGCTCCAGCCGTTGCGTACCGGTGCCCAGATAGCGCAGTCCCGGCTCTGCGCACTGCGGACAGCGTTCGGGGGTGGGGGCCTCGTACTCGCACGAATGGCAGAGGACGCGGTTGGAGTCGCGGTGCCAGGTGAGGGTGATGTCGCAGTTCGGGCACTTCACGCCGCCGCCGCACTTCCAGCACCAGATGGCCGGCGAGTGTCCCCGCAGATTGAGGAACAGGATGACCTGACCGTCGGCCTTCAGCGCCGTGCGCAGGGCGTGCTCCAGGGCGCGTCCGATGGCGTGCCGGCGCGCGATCTGCGGATCGTTCCGGACATCCACGACAACCACGGGCGGCAGGGGGCGATCGTTCACACGGCGCGGCAGGGAGAGCAGCACGTCCTGTCCGGTCTGTGTCCGCTGCAGCGATTCGAGCGTCGGTGTCGCCGACCCCAGGATGAGCGGCACCTGTTCGCGGCGGGCCCGTTCGCGGGCGACCTCCCGCGCATGGTACCTAGGCGTGCTGTGCTGCTTGAAAGTGGTCTCGTGTTCTTCATCGATGACGATCAGCCCCAGATGCGGCGTGGGGGCGAAGATCGCACTCCGTGCACCGACCACAACCTCCACCTGACCCGAGGCGATCCGCTGCCACTGTGCATGACGTTCAGCATCACTCAGGTGACTGTGCAGGACCGCGACCGAACGGAAGCGGCTGCGGAAGCGGCGAATGGTCTGCGGCGTGAGGCTGATCTCCGGCACCAGCACGATCGCCTGCCGTCCATAGCTCACCACCTCGCGAATCGCCTGGATGTACACCTCGGTCTTGCCGCTGCCGGTCACGCCGTGCAGCAGAAACGTGACATGCTCAGCTGCTCGAATCGCGGCAAGAATCTGGTGGAGTACCTGCTTCTGATCAGGATTGAGGACGAGGTCCGCCTGTTTGTCGGCGGGCATGTGCTCGGTCGAGAACGGTTCAGTGCGCTGCTTGAAGGCACGCAACAGTTCCTTCTTGCGCAGTCCGTCGATGGGGGACGTGCCGCAGTCGGCGGCGAGGGTCAGCTCATCGACAGGCAGAGGTCGTCCCGCCTGGCAGAGAATGTCGAGAACCGTCCGCTGCTTCTTCGACAGCTTGAGCGATTCGAGACGGTCGCACACATCCGGTTGCGGCTCGTACATCGTGATCAGTCGGGTCCCGGCCAGTTTCTTCACTCCGGCGGGCACCACACCTTCGAGCACCTGTCCCCACGAGCAGAGATAGCGCTGGGCGATCCAGCGCGTGAGTTCGAGCATCGACTCTGAGATGAGCGGCTCGCGATCGAGCAGTTCGGCGATCGACTTCAGCCGGCGACTGGTGGACACTCCCGCACTCAGCCCGATGCAGTACCCGACCGTCGGCGTGTCACCGCGACCAAACGGTACTCGCACTCGTTGCCCGGGTTGCACGAGACCGCGCAGCTGGTCCGGCACGATGTAGTGAAAGATGGTGTCGAGCGGACGGTTGAGGACGACGTCGGCCACGAGGCGATCGGCATCCGCCGCCGCCTCCCACGAGGTGGGAACGGGCTCGGGTTCGAACAGCGTAGTCTGGTGCTGGGGTTTGTCGCGGGCGATGGGAACGGTCCTGGCCGAATCGCGGGGTGCCTCTCGTCAGGAGGCATCATAGTGCGCGAGGCCTGCTGAAGGCGCGGGTCGTCACGCGGCAGCAATGACGCGCTCGTCCCGTTTAGGCCGGGGATCGCAATTCGCCAATTGCCGAGGCGACGGCCGGCCATACGTCACAAACCGATAGCTCGCGCTGGCAGCGCTGGAAGTCTGAACCGGTCAGAGGGCAGCGCCGGTGATAGCAGCCGCCACAGGGACTTGGCGTGCTGAGCAGCGTGTGCATCACCTCACGCGGTCCGGAGATCACTGGATCGGTCGATGTGAACAACCCCACCACCGGAGTGCCGACGGCAGCCGCGAGATGCATCGGTCCGGAGTCTCCCGTGAGCAGCAGGTCCGCGCGCTCCAGGACGGCCGCCAACTGACCGATGCCCGTCCGTCCGGTGAGATCGCGCACGTCGGACTGCGGCGAGAGATCTCTCAGTAGCGACAGCATGTGACTTGATGTCGCCTGTTCACTCTTCCCGCCGACCAGGAGCAGGGATGCCCCAAGATCGCGTGCCGCCCGAGCGGCGACGACGGCGAAGCTTTTCACCGGCCAGCGTTTCGTCTCCCACATCGCCCCGGCATGCACGGCCAGCAGCGGATGAGCGCGGTCTGCAGTGATGTCTCGCGCCCACTCTTGTGCTGCGGCGGAGATCGGCAGGCGGGCCAGCTGTGGATCGCCGCCGCGACCGAGCGCCTCCGCCACTTGCCAGTAGCGGGCGTGTGCTGGTGCGAGTCGATCGGTCTGAGGCAGCACGAGGTTGTGTGTGTGATGAGACCCCTCGCGGGAGTTCTCCAGTCCCACACATAACGGTGCCCGTGTGACTGCAGTCATCACAGCCGAGCGGAGTAGGCCCTGCAGGTCGATCACCAGATCGAAGTGCTCTCGCCGCAGCGTCCGCAGCAGCGTTCCGCACTCGCGCAACCCTCCGGTCCGTTTGTAGAGGAGGCATGTATCGAGCAGAGGATGTCCGTCGACCAGTTCCCGCAGGTCGTCCCGAATGACCCAGGTGATTCGAGCGTCCGGGAAGTGTGCGCGGAGCGGACCCAATACGGGGAGCGACTGAACGACGTCCCCCAACGCACTGGGCTTGATGATGAGGATGTTGCGGGCCGAGCACTGGCGCAGGTCCGCGACGGTCAGCGGCTGTCGCATGGGGGGAACGTGATGGAGATCGCACAAGATGGGGGTGCCGGGAAGCGGCACACGGGAGGAGGGCGGGATGATAGTCCCGGTGCCTGGTCCGGGCAAGAGGCACTGGAAGCCATGATCTCTGCGGCAGTTAGACCGATTGTGCAGGCGACAGCGGGAGCAACGGATCAATGGATCGGCGCGGAGGTCATCTGTCGCGATTTTTCAACATGGGGAAAGTTTGCGAGCCTCCTGTCCATCAGACGTGAGCTAGGTTTCCATGACGCAGATTCCGGGATGGGTCGGTCTGCGGCGTTTCTCCTCTCACCAGTCACGTCACGGAGTTCATCGTTCATGGCCGGTCTCAATACACTTTCCCGCACGAATCCCGGGCAGGCCTCGGGAGACGAGTTTGAACAACTTAAGCGTCACATTCACGGCAAGCTCGTCGACAAGCTCGACATGTCGCGGCTGGGGGAACTGGAGGGGGACACACTCCGGCGAGAGATCCGCCTCGTCGTCGAACATCTGTGCGACACCGAGAACCCCCTGCTCAACCGTTCGGAGCGCGAACGGCTGATCGAGGAAGTGCTGGATGAGACGTTCGGGTTCGGCCCGCTCGAGATCCTCATGAAGGAGGAGGGGGTCGCCGACATCATGATTAACGGCCCCAAGCAGGTGTTCGTCGAAAAGGAGGGGCGCATCAAGAAGTCGGACGTCACCTTCCGTGACAACGACCACCTGCTGCAGATTCTCGACCGCATCGTTTCGCGCGTCGGTCGGCGCATCGACGAAACCTCGCCGATGGTGGACGCCCGTCTGCCGGACGGGTCGCGTCTCAACGCGATCATTCCGCCGCTGGCGCTGGATGGGCCGACGCTGACGATTCGTAAATTCGGCTCCAATCCGCTGACACTCGAAGGGCTGCTGAACTTCGGAGCCTTCACCCCGGAGATGGTGATGCTGATGGAAGGAGCGATGAAAGCCCGGCTCAACATCATCATTTCGGGCGGTACCGGTTCCGGCAAGACGACGCTGCTCAACACGTTGTCGAGTTTCATTCAGAACGACCAGCGGATCATCACCATCGAAGACGCTGCCGAACTTCAGTTGCAGCAGGAGCACGTGCTGCGTCTGGAGACACGCCCGGCGAACATCGAGGGGAAGGGCCGCATCGGTGCGACTGACCTGGTGAGGAACGCCCTGCGTATGCGACCCGACCGGATCATCATCGGCGAGTGCCGCGGTCCCGAGACGCTCGACATGTTGCAGGCGATGAACACGGGTCACGAGGGCTCGCTGACCACGGTGCACGCCAACAACCCGCGCGATGCCGTCTCCCGTATTGAAACGATGGTCACGATGGGGGGGGTCGAACTTCCGCTCAAGGCGATTCGTCACCAGTTCTGCTCGGCGGTGGACATGATCATCCAGGCGAACCGTCTGCAGGGGGGGCCGCGTAAGGTCACGCACATCACCGAGGTGCTCAACATGGAGCAGGACACGGTGATCATGCAGGACATTTTCCTGTTCGTGCAAGAGGGCATCGATGAGAACGGGCGGGCCTTCGGTACCTTTGAGTCGACCGGCGTACGGCCGGCGTTCATGGATCGGCTGGAGTCGGCGGGTGTCCGGCTCCCCGCCAACCTGTTTGCTGCGAGAACACTAGGCCATTGATCAGACCGATGTGCATCGGCTGAATTCCCGATCCCTCCGGACCCATACAGCGAGCGAAGTACAATGGACCCTGTAGTGATTTCAGTGACGGCCTTTGTCGGCATGACCGCCCTGCTGATCGGCCTGTACTCGGTCATGAAGGAGTTTGGATCCAGCAGCGTTGAGGACCGTCTGCAGGTGCTCACCGGCAAGAGAAGCGCCGTCGCTGCCAATCAGGTCACCAAGGAAGCGTTGATGCGTGAAGGCGTGCAGGGCTTGAACGGCGTGATAGGGGGGCTGATGGAGAAGTTCAGCAACCTCAAACTGCTGTTCGTCCAGGCCGATTCGCCCATCAAGCCCGACGCCTTTCTCCTCGTATCGCTGGGCTGCGTGGGCGTCGGCGTTGTGGTCGCCATGATCGGACGCGCGCCGATCCCGCTGTATCCGGTCGTGGGGCTGGCATTTGGCACGCTCCCCATGCTGTGGCTGCTGTGGCGGCGCAAGCGACGCTTCAAGAAGTTCGCTACCCAGCTTCCCGATGCCCTGGAACTGATCGCCCGCGCCTTGCGGTCGGGGCACTCACTCGCCTCGGGCATGCATGTGGTGGTGACAGAAATGCCGGACCCCATCTCGCAGGAGTTCAATCAGGCCTACGAAGAACAGAACCTGGGGATTCCGATCGATCAGGCACTGAAGAACATGTACCGGCGGATGCCGAACCTGGACTTCAAGTTCTTCGCGACGGCGGTCGCCATTCAGCGTCAGGCGGGCGGCGACCTGGCGGAAATTCTCGACAAGATCGGCCACATTGTCCGGGAACGCTTCCAGATCTTGGGACAGGTGCAGGCTCTGACCGGCGAAGGTCGGATCAGCGGTGTCGTGCTGATGGGGCTGCCGATCGCCCTGTTCTTCGCCGTGTACTATCTGAATCCCGACTATGTGATGCTGCTGTTCACCGATCCCCTGGGCCGCAAGATGATCGCCGGAGCTGCCTTCCTGCAGATCCTCGGGGCCATCTGCATCAAGAAGATCGTCGCCATCAAGATTTGAAGATCTGATGACAAGAACGTCTCGGGCCACTCAGCCAATCAGCAACACCTTGTGACGTGCGGATTCCGACATGAGCCGCACTACCACTCAGCACCTGCGATAGCGAATCAACCATGGACATTCCCCAGTACCTTCCGTATCTGATCTTCGCGTGTATCACTGGCGCTGTGCTCGCAGTGACGGCCGCCTTCAGCCGCAAACGGTCGCGCACCTCGGAACGTCTCGACGAACTGAAGGATCCCCGCAAGCGCCTGCAGGGAGGCAACCTGGCCGTCGAACAGGGGATGGCGGGCATGCTCAAGAAGGCGGCTCCCACACTTTCGAAGGCACTGCAGCCCAAGACCGATCTTGAACAGAGTGAACTCAAAGTGAAGCTGGCCAATGCCGGTTTCAGTGCTCCCAACGCGCCCACGTTCTATCTCGCCATCAAGACCACCGGACTGGTGCTGGGTCTGATGGCCGGCGGAGGTCTGGGGGCCGTCAAATACGGACTCAACCAGTCGGGGCTCACCTCGCTCGTCATTGGAGCGGGGATCGGCTTCTATCTGCCGGGAGTGATCCTGTGGATCATGGTCAGGTCCCGGACCGAGCGTCTCTTTCTATCGCTGCCGGACGCCCTCGACCTGCTGGTGGTCTGCGTCGAAGCGGGTCTGGGCCTCGATGCCGCCATGCGCCGCGTGTCCGACGAACTGGAAGAGTCGGCTCCGGATCTGTGTCACGAACTGCAGATCTGCAACATGCAGTTGCAGATGGGACGTCCCCGTCGCGAAGTGCTGCACGATCTCGGGATCCGCACCGGTGTCGATGACGTGAAGGCGCTCGCCGCCATCCTCATTCAGGCGGACCGCTTCGGCTCCAGCATCGCCCAGGCACTGCGCGTGCAGTCCGACAGTATGCGGGTCAAACGTTCGCAGATGGCGGAAGAGAAGGCACAGCAGACGGCGGTGAAGATGATCTTCCCGCTGGTGCTGTTCATCTTCCCGGGCATCTTCGTGGTGCTGGTCGGTCCCGCCGCCATCATGATGATCCGCAACCTGCTCAATACGTAAGCGAACAGGTTCTCAATCGTCACCAGCTCCCAGCTGCTCCAGCACCTTGCGGGCCGTGTCATGCACATGCGGACGCGGGTCACTGGCCAACTGCTGCAGCCGGGGATAGGCCGGCCTCGCCTGTTCACCCAGCGCCAGCAGCAGTCGGTAAGCCCGGATCCGCAGTTGCCGATCTTCCAGCGTCAGCGCCTCGACAATGACGGGCAACAGGTGTCCGGCGTCGGACGTCAGTCGCCACAGCGACTCCGCCGCCGCGATCCGAGCTGCGGCCTCGGTGTCCTGCAGAGCCGTTTTCGCGCAGCGATAACATTCTCGCTCGCCGCGGGGACCCGGCCCAGTGCGACCGCGGTCTGTGAGCGAACGCCGGCATCCCTGTCCCCCAGCAGATGCACCAGGGTCGCCTCGCCATCAGGTCCGATCTTTGCCAGCGCCACAGCCGCGGCCTCGCGGACCTCAATCAATTCGTCGAAGACGAGCAGCTCCGCCAAGGTCTGGGCGGCGATGCCTGCCGCCGGTCCGATCGCCTGCAGACTCGCGACCGCCTTCTTTCGTAGTCGCCCTTCCGATTCCTGGGTTACCCTGAGCAGCATCGGCACGGCAGGTGCCGCCGGTGCTCCGACGAGTGACAGACTCTCGACGGCGGCTTCACGCAACTCGGCGGTTTCCCGATCGCTGTCGGGGTCGACCTGTGCCGTGCGAATCAGGGCCGGGATCGCGTCTGCGTGTGTACCACCGATACGGGCCAGCACCTCGATCGTCGTCAGGCGATCGAAGTGAGAGCGCCGGGGATCCTCCAGCACCTCGATTAGCGCCGGCACCGTCTCAGCGGCCACCGGACCCATCGCGCACACGCCTTCGCGACCCACTGCGCGGGTGACTCCTCCCCGTCAGTCGGCTCACTTAGAAGCTTGATAAACAGCGGCAGAGCACCTATCGCCGGCTGTCCGATGCGACCCAGCGTCAACGCCGCCTGCCGGCGCGTGAACCACGGCACCCGGGCGTCCTGTAGTAACTCGATCAGTCCGGGGACGGCGTCGCCCGCGGCGGGATCGTCGAACCGCAATGTCTGAATCCGCTCGCGCCATTCTTCCAGCGTGAGTCCGTCGTATGTTCGCTCCCGGGTGGTGGAGGAACGCTTGCTCGACGGCCGCTCGGAGCCAGCCACGACCGACAGGCACAGTCCCAGAGCCAGCACCAGTCCCACGCAGCCGTTCCAGAGGAAGGACACGTTCAAGACCGGAGGTGGGATAAGTCGGGACATCCTCCCATTGTTCACCGGTCCCGGTCCCGGATCAATTGATGACCCGCCATTGATCCGCAACGAGCCGGAATCGGCCACCTGGAATGCGTATGCGCGCACCCCGGCTCCTTCAAGCAGCCGTGGTGCTGTCCCGCAGTCGGTATCGAGCATTCAGGGGATGATCGCCATCGCACACGACAGACTGCCGGCGGCGGGGATGTACGACTGGCGGACGTAGTCCATCACCATGCGGTCGGCGTTGAACCGCCAGCCGAGCGTGCGGATCGCGCGTTTCATGCGGCGATCCAGTCCTGCGGCAGGTCGTCCTGGTCGCGATCGTAGTACAGCGGAATGACCTCTTCGCGCAGCACGTCAGTACAGGTCTTTGGCGTCGCGTTCGTCCTGGATGTCCTGATTGACGTGCGTGCGGCCGGTGCCGATCGCAAAACCGTTCTTGCCGTCGTAGGCTTCGGCCCACCAGCCGTCGAGAATCGAACAGGTTCAGCCCGCCGTTGAGCACGACCTTCTGCCCGCTGGTTCCGGATGCTTCCAGCGGACGGCGCGGGTTGTTCAGCCAGACATCGACGCCCTGCACCAGATGCCGTCCGAGGTTGATGTCGTAGTCTTCCAGAAACAGAGACTGTCCCTTGAAACCGCGCGTCCCGCGACAGGCGAGAGATCTCCTGCAGGATCCGCTTGCCGTGGTCGTCGCCGGATGCGCCTTGCCGGCGAAGACGAACTGCACCGGGCGGTCTGGATCGTTGATCGATTGTGCGCAGCAGGTCCAGATCCGCGCAGGATCAGGTCGGCCCGTTTGTAGGGAGCGAACCGTCGGGCGAATCCGATCGTCAGCGCCGCGGATCGAGAGACGTTCAGCATGTTCGAGCACCTGGCCGTCCGGCTCATCACGCGTTCGCGCCTCTCGCGTCAGCTCGGCTGCGGGCGAAGTACACGATCAGCCGGTTCTTCAGCGACTGATGCGTCTCCCACAGTTCGCCGGGCGTGAGCGTTCGAACTGCTGGCCCAGACATCCGGCTTCGCCGGTCCGCAGGTACCAGCGTCCGGCAGACACGCGGTCGTACAGCACGCGCATTTGCGCCGCCAGCCAGGTCGGCACGTGCACGCCGTTGGTGATGTGGCCGATCGGGACTTTCTTCGCTGCGCCACGGCCACAGACGCGGCCCACATTCGCCGACTGACGCACGCCGTGCAGACTGGAGACCGCATTGGCCCGCGGCGACAGTCTTGAAGGCCAGCACCGTCATGCAGAACGTCTCGTGCGGGTTCTGCGGATCGACCCGCCCGAGCCCCATCAGCCCCTCGTGATCCAGTCCCAGCTCGTCCCCCAGCGGACCGAGGTGCTCGTCGATCAGCCCGCATCGAAGCGGTCGTGTCCGGCCGGGACCGGCGTGTGCGTCGTGAACACGCCATCGCCGCCGTTTCGCGCAGGGCATCGTCGAACGACAGTCCGTCGTTCCTCATCCGCTGCGGATGATCTCCAGCGGTGCGAATGCCGAGTGGCCTTCGTTCATGTGGATCACGCTGCGGCTCAATTCCCAGCGCCGTCAGCGCGCGGACGCCGCCGACGCCCAGCAGCAGTTCCTGGCGGATGCGCGTCCGCTGGTCGCCGCCGTACAGGCGGGCCGTCAGCTTGCGGTCTTCGTTCGCTGTTGCGATCGATGTTGGTGTCGAGCAGGAACAGCGGGCACGCGGCCGACGTCGAGCTGCCAGACCTGGGCGAAAATCTCCCCGTGCCGCGTGTCGACCGAGATCACCACCGGCTCGTCCGCTCGGCAGCCGCGTCGCGCAGCGGCAGCGTCGCCGGATTCGCACCTGCGGTGTACGACTTCCTGCTGCCAGCCTTTCTCGTCGATGTACTGCGAGAAGTAGCCTTCGTGATAGAACAGGCCGACCGCGACCAGCGGAATGCCCAGGTCGGAGGCACTCTTGAGATGATCGCCGGCCAGCACGCCCAGGCCGCCGGAGTAACTCGGCAGCGACTCGTGCACACCGAACTCGGCCGAGAAATACGCGACCGGCCGATGTCCCAGACTCCGGCATGCACGTGGCCCCCAGGTCTCCGGCGACTCCATGTATTCCTGCCAGCGGCGGTACGCCCAGTTAATGCGCGAATGCAGCACCACTTCGCGGGCCCGCGCCTCCAGCTTGTCCGGCGGATACTCCTCGCAGCAACAGCACCGGGTTATGAGCCAGTTCCGACCACAGCGGACGGATCGATCTCGCGAAAAATCTGCGTGACTTCCGGGCTGCCAGCTCCACCAGAGGTTGCCGGCCAGTTCCGTCAGCTTTTCGTGGATGGTCTGTTGGGCCATAGAGTGTCAATCCCTGAATGATGATTCGTCGCGTCAGTCGTTTCGTCGCGTCAGCAGGGAGTTGCCACCGGCTCTGGGCGAGTGCCCCCAAGTCTGGCTCATCTCCCCGCTGTCAGGTCCTCTGTCCGGGACGATCGGCCCACTCTTCAAGATGAACACCCTCCCGCAGGACATCACCAAGATGCTGGATGGCCCATGGACCCGCGTCCGCTCCCCACGGCTTCCTAATCACACGACCTTGATGGGGTCCCCGATCGGGCCCCCTCGAGCCGGAGAGTATAGTGCACTGGTCCCCATATCCAAAGGACGCTTTTTCCCCTGCCACGGATAAGATAGGAACCCGCGACCCTCAGGCCGTTCTCCCGAACGCAGGCCCAGTGCGCATTGCCATGATCCTCGACCAGCGGCCGCTTGTATTCGCCAAGGTTGACCTTCGGGGCGAAGCGGAGATTCATCGCTCAGGATCTGATGTGCGATGGGGTGCCTCCGTCCCCGACGTGCGCATCGGTTCACGGATCAGCCCGGCTTCGAGTACGCGCTGCCGGCGAACCTTCCGCACGAGTACCCTCAAGTCACCTTCGCGGACCATCTCGCTGCCAGAAGGAATCGTTCCCAGCCGCTCGATGATCCACGCGCTGAGATTGTGGCTTCCGGAGGACGGGGTGAGCTCAACGCCGGTGAGATTCCGAATGCGGGTCAGCGTTGCACCACCACCGATGAGCCAGCCATTGCCCGCGCGGATGACGTGCACCGGCAACAGATCGTGCTCGTCCTGAATGTCCCCCACGAGTTCCTCGACGATGTCTTCAAGCGTAATCAGCCCGGTAACGCGCCCCGCCAAATCGCGGACCAGCGCAATGTGGGAGTGCTCGCGGAGCAATCGCTCCAGGGCCGTCGAGATGGGTGTCTCTTCCTGGAAACCGGGAACCTCGCGGAGGATGCCCCGGATCGAGGGCTCCTGCGGATTGAGCTTCAACGTTGTGACGATGTCCTTGAAGGTGACATAGCCCACGATGGACTGGGGATCGCCCTTCTGTTCGCAGACAGGGAATCGGGTGTGCAGGTCGAGGTGTGCTGCCACCAGACTGTCCATCAGCGAATCATTCAGATGCAGCATGCGGATATGCTCGGCCGGCAGGGCAATCTCCCTGAGGGGCCGGCTGGCGAGCCGCGCCGCTCCCAGAATGATGTTCTCCTCCCTGTGCGCCGATCAGCCGCGATGTTCGTGCCATGCTGGCGATGGCCCGCAGTTCCTGCAACTCAGCCGCTTCGGACCGGGCATCGCCATGCGGGCGGGGACGCCACAACTTCTCCAGCAAATCCATTGCGCCCGAGGCCGAGAACTCGAGCAGCCACACAACCGGCCAGACGCTGAGGGCGAAAAACTTCATCAGCGGTGAGAGCCTCAGGCAGACCCATTCTTCGTGCCGCAGGGCGAACAGTTTGGGCATGAGTTCGCCGACCACGATCGTCACCGCAGTGAGCGGCACCACGATCAGCCCGATGGCCAGCACGTTGGCTGTCCCCTGTCCCATGCCCAGACCTCTCAGCAGAGGGGCGATGTCGTCGGAGGCACTCGCACCACCAGTGGCGCCGGCGATCAGTCCCACGAGTGTGATGCCCAGCTGCACGACAGCCAGACTCCGTTCGATCCCCTCCTTCATGGCGATGCCGCCACCGCACCGTCGCGCCGCTCAGAAACCAGAAGCTGCAGCCGCGACACCGAGATCGAGGCCAGCGCGATCTCGTACGCGGCGAACACGCCGTTGACGAGGACCATCGCCAGAACTATCAGCACTTCGAGGTATTCCATCCGTCCTGCTCTCAAGCGCTGCCGGGCTCTCAGAATAATACCCGCGGTAGGGATCGCCCCACCTGTCGGCGGGTATCGTCGGGCACTGGCGGCGCAGAGGCAAGCCGCAGTCATGCCGCATACTTGCGAGGGCCTGTGGGGCGTCGCTGTGCCGGGGGGCCGGGGGTCGTCGGTGAGGAGCAGGGACCCGGCGTGCGGGGGTAAAACCAGACGCGTTGCGCAAGAGGCATCCATGTCCGCCGTCGACGAGCCATGTTCGATGCGCTGATGGTCACATTGAGAGTGCCCTGCCCGGTGATGACATCGCCGAGACCTGTCGACGTACTCACTCTCGAGCACTGAGCGATTGTTTGAGCAGTCGCCTTTGTTCCGACGACTTCCAGAACATCCAGGGGTAGCCGTCGTAGGGGGGACGGACCTTCTTTTCGCGAGCTGGGCCGGTGTCCTCCGGATCGTGATGCAGGGCGCGGTAACTGTAGTCGAACGCGATCGCCCCCAAGGCTCCCAAGCCCTTGGCGAAGGTGCGCAAGCAGCAGTCCCAGCACGAAAACGATGGCCTTCATCAGGAACAAGCTCGCCTCGGGCAGCCACCTGACCATGCCGAAGGTCATGCCTGCCAGCGCGACGCCGATGAAGGCGCCATTGATGAAAGCGAATCCAGCTTGCCAAAGCTGGGAAGTCACCGTACCAAAGACCGTAGCTGCCGAGACCACAGCGACCATCTCGACATTCAAATCCACCTTCACCAGATACAGCCCCACGCCGATCCCAATCGCCACCAGCGTGAACACCATGATGCCGGTGATGGTGGCGACTGTGTTGCGATGCGCCATGCCTGCGCGAGCGGCCTTGGTCACATAGGCGGGCTCATCCTGGGTATCGATAAAGACGCTGTAGCCGATCGGTGTCCAACCGCTCTCATCTGACTTGCGCCGACGAGCCGAGCCATCATTGTCATCGGTCGGTTTCATCAGTGAGAACCGCGTGATTGTCCCCTGCCGGAGTGCCTCGCGAATCTCCTTCAATGACATCGCCCTGATGCGGCCATCGGACATCAGCACCTGGTTCTTCGCCCGTCCAACCCCTGGTGCAGACGGGGACGACTGCTCTTGTGCCCGGTGCCGCGCAGGTGCGGGGACCGTATCCGCTTGCGTGATCGCGAGGCGAAAGGTGTCGCCCTGACCCTCTTCTGTCGGAGGTCTTTCGGCGGGGATGACGGCCGGTGCCTGGGGAGCTGGGGCCTGCGGAATGGTGAGCACATGGCCGCAGCCCTCGGTAGGGCAGCGCACCTTCTTCCCGCGCGGAGTCCTTGACCTTGTGGACGGTCTTACATCCGGGGCATGTGACACTCAGACCCATGGCGACCCCCTCCGGCAAACCTGGGAAGGAACCGCTGAGTTTGAATACGCGGCGTCTTCACGTCAGGTTCACAGGAATTACATCACGGAAGCGGTTGGTTCGCAAGCGGGTCCCGTCGACGCCGTCGGCGGGCTTTGATGAGTGATTCAACAAGCAGTACACAAAGCGCGGCGATGGCATCGCCGGGTCTGCATCGCCGCGTCTCTCGATCGTGGGCGCTACGGCGTCTCCAGCTCGACGACGTCCACGGCCTGAAGCGTCTGGGCCGTTTCGTCGTCGACATAGTCGCTGTGACACGACGCCTTGCCTTCATCGGCATGCACCGCCTGGCGGGTCTTGGCGGCGAGGCGATGGATCTCGTCCGGCGAGAGAACACCCCGCTGCTCGAGGATCTGCTGCTGCTCGGGTGTGAGGGCCTCGGTCACCTTCGCCCGGTCCCACTGATACGAATCCTCCTTGCCGCTGGCGAACTCGACGATCTCTTTCGAGATCCGCACGCTGCACCAGTCGTGACCGCACATCGCGCAGAAGTCGGTGTCGACATCGAGGTCTTCATCGTGAAACGCTCGCGCGGTGTCGGGATCGAACGACAGCTCGAAGTGTTTCTCCCAGTTGAGGGCGGCCCGGGCCTTTGTCAACTCGTCGTCGCGATCGCGCGAACCGGGAATGCCCAGCGCGACGTCGGCGGCATGGGCGGCGATTTTGTAGGCGATGCAGCCCTGCTTGACGTCGTCCTTCTTCGGCAGTCCGAAGTGCTCCTTGGGGGTGACGTAGCACAGCATGCTCGCCCCGTGATACCCGGCGGCTGGTCGCCCCGATACAGCTGGTGATGTGGTCGTATCCCGGGAAGATGTCGGTCACCAGCGGGCCGAGGACGTAGAACGGTGCCCCGTGGCACAGCTGCCGCTGCAGCTTCATGTTGTATTCGATCTGATCGAACGGCACATGTCCCGGACCTTCGACCATCACCTGCACCCCTTTGCGCCAGGCGCGCTCGGTGAGCTCGCCGAGGGTGCACAACTCGGCCAGTTGGGCGTCGTCGGTGGCGTCGGCCAGTCCGCCGGGTCGCAGACCATCGCCGATCGAGAAGGTGACGTCGTACGACCGCATGATGTCGCAGATGTCTTCCCAGAACGTGTACATCGGGTTCTGCTGCGTTGTGGTCGAGCATCCACTTGGCGAGCAACGAACCGCCGCGACTCACAATGCCGATGAAGCGCTGCTTCACCAGCGGGAGATGCTCCCTGAGCACGCCCGCATGGATCGTGAAGTAGTCGACTCCCTGGGCCGCCTGGTGGGCGAGCGACGACAGGATGACATCCGCATCGAGGTCGCTCAGTTTGCGGCCGATGATCATCGAGTAGATCGGCACCGTGCCGATCGGGACGGTGCTGTTCTGGATGATGGCCTCGCGGCACTCATCGAGGTTGCCGCCGGTGGAGAGGTCCATGACGGTGTCGGCTCCCCAGCGCTCGGCCCACTGCAGCTTGTCAACCTCTTCGTCGGTGTCGGAAGAGACGGGCGAGGCCCCCATGTTGGCGTTGACCTTCGTCTTCGAGGCCCGGCCGATCGCCATCGGATCGAGCTGATACCCCAGATGCACGGTGTTGGCGGGGATGACCATGCGTCCGGCAGCGACTTCATCACGCACCTGTTCGGGAGTGAGGTGCGGTTCGCGCTGGGCGACACGTTGCATCTGGGGGGTGATGTTGCCCAGACGTGCGTGCTCAAGCTGTGTGATGGGGATGAAGCCCTCGGGGCAGGACACATAGCGCCAGGTTCCGTCCGCCTGCTGAAAGTTCTCGAAGCGGTGGCCAGCCGGAGGACGCGGCGCGATCGTCGTGGCGGTGGTCTCACCCAGTTCGGCGGTCTCCCACCCTTCCGGCAGGAAGTCCCACGCGGTCTTGTCACTGGGCTGCGGCATGCCGGGCGTGTCGGGGGAGGCAAACGTCAGGCGTCCCTCGACTCCCGGTTTGATGACGGGGGACTGCGCGAAGCTACCGGGGGTCGTGCCCTGAGCATCGGTGGAGGGATTCTGTCCCAGCGGGGGCAGCGTCCAGGAATGGGTGTGTCCGTTCTGAGTCATGGCAGGCAGCCTTGCGGCGAAGAGTCGCGAGTCGAAATGGCGTCAGCGATAACGCAACGCCATCGTAGCGGTCACCGGGTGAGTTGCCAACGGGCGCAGTTCTCTGCCGCTGAAGGGGGCGGTCGTTTCTTGGGGGCTGCCGACTCCAGTCGACTGACGGACCACCAAGGCATCGGCATCTCAGTGTTTGTAAATCTTGTGCTGCGGCCGTCCGGAGAGGATTTGTTCCTTGCCCCAGCTCGTGACGTTGCGAAAGGCATCGCTGCGGATGAAATCCTGAAACGCCTGCTCGTCGGACCACTCGCTGGTAATCAGGTAGGATGCCTGGTCGGCGACATCCTTCCAGAGCGTCGAGCTCGTGTGTCCCTCGGCAGCCTCCAATGCATCAATCACCGCGGCAAACTTCTGTTCGAAGTCTTGCTGCCTGCCTTCGATGACGTGATAGTTCATGCCGACGGTAATCATGGTGAGCCAGTCCGATTCTCAAGTCACAATTCGATGGAAGCACGCTGCGGTGCGGAACCGCTTGAGCGTAACAGGTACGACGGCGAAGAACAGGGCCACGCCCGCGTGAGCGAGTGATGTTTCGTTCACTAGTGGGAAACTCTCCCGGTGGACATTGAACAAGACGACCTCATGGCTGACCGGCAACCGGTGCGGCTCGATCATTTCCTCAAACTGTGCGGTGCCGCCGGCTCTGGCGGCCAGGCAAAGCTGCCGGGCGTGGTGCCCTGCCGGTCCGTCGAGTGATTCTCTCCCAGCGGAGGCAGTGAATAGGTGACGTCAGACGCGTGGGTCTGGTCGGTCATGTCAGCGAGTCCTTGGCAATCCACAGGCCGAGAGCCGGCCTGGGAGAAGAGCGGTCACATTCGTCCACACACCTATCGTAACCGGGGGGGTGGGTTTTGCAATCGGGGGTCGAATTGTGCGGACCATGGGAGCTATCATGGGAGGCTCCCGTCTCATCGAGATGCCGCCATGTGGTCGAATTACGTCAGGATGTTGTTCGCCCAACTGCCCTACATCCTCGTGCTGGTTCTTTGCGTCAACTATTGTCGGGCCCATCGACAGGACCATCCAGCAAGAACCCGGTTTGCATTGGTGGGGTTGGGCATTCTCGCGTTTCGCGAGTTTGTGATGCCTGCCTTTGTCTCTCTCCTATTCCATGCCTTCAACTCCAACGTGACGAGCTGGAGTGGCGAGTTATTCTATGTCGCGTGGTTCGTTCTCATGTCGATGGGAGGAGCTTTCCTGCAGGGCTTGGCGCTGGCACTGTTTCTGGCCGCGATCTTTTCCGAGCCCGCGGAAGGTGCAATGGCATTCATGTGGCGCATCGTACGGGATGGCGTCGTCTCGTTCTGGCGAGCGGTCACACTGACATGAGACCCCATCACTGGTTCACACAGTGGGATCCGCCGACGCCGTCGGCGGGCTTGGTGCTTTCGTATTGCGCCCGGATGGTTTGATCTCGGGGCCATCATCAGCGACGATAGACACCAGACAACACGCCTTCACACTCCCCGCCCTGTCTTCCTTTGCGAGAGAGTCCGCCATGCCTCCGATCATCCGCCGCGAGTTCCTCAAGTCCACCGCTTCCATCGGTGCCGCTGCCGCCACCTTTGCCGCACCCGCCATCCTCCGCGCCCAGAACGTCAACGAGCGCCTGCGCATCGGCGTTGTCGGTATGGGAGGACGCTCACAGGCTCATGCCGACTCGCTGGTGGAGCTTGAAGCCGAGACCGGGCAGAACATCGAGTTTGCTGCTGTGTGTGACTGCGACGAAAGCAAACGGAATGCCGCTGTCGAGGTGTACGGCAAGCGCACAGGGCACAGCGTCGCAGGTTTTGACGACATGCGCCGGATGTTCGACGACGACTCCATCGACGCCGTCACCTTCGCCACACCCAATCACTGGCATTCGCTGTGCGCCATCTGGGCGTGTCAAGCCGGCAAGGATGTGTATGTCGAGAAGCCCGGCTCGCACAACATCTTCGAAGGCCGCAAGATGGTCGAGGCGGCTCGCAAGTACGACCGCATCGTCCAGCACGGCACACAGTGCCGGTCGAGCAAGAATATCGTCGAAGGGATCCAGAAGCTGCACGCGGGGATCATCGGCGATGTCTACCTGGCGCGGGGCATCGCGTACAAGATTCGCGGCGATCTCGGACAGCATGCGGCCCGTCCGGTACCGGCTGGGCTCGACTGGGACCAGTGGTGCGGTCCGGCGCCGGTGCATGAGTTCAGCAACTTCCAGCAGCGCCGCTGGCACTGGATCTGGGACTTCGGCAACGGGGAGATCGGCAACCAGGGGGTGCATCAGTTCGATATCATCCGCTGGGGCCTGCAGCGCGACTCGCACCCCGTGCTGGTGCAGTCGATGGGCACCGACTACATGCAGGACAAGGTCCACAACAGCAGCACGGAAACGCCCGGCGTGCAGACGTCATCGATGAAGTGGGACGACGGCACCTTCGCTGAGTTTGAGGTCCGCGACTGGTACACCAACGCCGAGGCCGGCTTCCGCGACAAGTACCCCTTTGTGCAGAAGGACTTCCCGGTGGGGACGATTTTTCTGGGGAGCGAGGGATACATGATCTTCCCCGACTACTCGAGCTACTACACGTTTCTGGGTCCCAAGCGGGAAGAGGGCCCCTCGGCGTTCGAGGCCGACAGCCCCATCATGAACACCGACCACTTCCGCAACTGGCTCGCCGCCTGTCGCAGCCGCAACCGCGAAGACCTGAGTGCCGAGATCCTCGAAGGGCACATGTCGGCAGCTCTGTGTCACCTCTCGAACATCGCCTACCGGACCGAACGCACACTGCACTTCGATCCGGACAAGGAGCGGTTCGTGAATGATCCCGAGGCTGACGCCCTGCTGACCCGCAAGCCCCGGCCACCTTACGACGTGCCGACGCAGGTGTGAGCCGGACCGCTTCACATCGGGGGACTGACGTCCCCCGCTCGTTCTTCCTTGACGCTCCCCACGGGGAGGGTGAATTTCAAAACGCGTCGTCCAGGTCGGCCTTCTGGAACTCACGCAGCAAAGTCGTGGCGTAGGTCCCCCGGGGCAGCTCAAACACGAACCGCAGGCCGTCATCGACCGGTTGCAGATCGAAGTGCAGCCAGCGCACCACCAACGGCCGCCGGGTGCCGGGCATCAACCGACGCCACTGGGCAATCTGCTGCATTGTCAGCTGATGTGCCGCGAGCACGCTCGCCTCCCGGTCGCTGACCACTCCGGTTGGACACTTCATCTCCGGCCCGAACATCGGCCCGGTAACCGCCGTCTCACCGGTATCAAAGCGGGGCTGTTCGAGGGCGACGTCCTCCACCACGAAGACCCCGCGCGAGGCGATCACCTGCATGACATCACCTTGCATCACCTGATGCAGCAGGTCATCCTCCATTCGGCGGATCAGCACTTCGTTGAACAGGGCCGACTGCACCGAGGAGAGTGACAGCCTCAGCAGAAACCGACGCCGCTTGCGGGGGATGTCGGCGGCTGTCCGCGCTCCGGTGAGCAGGTCCACGCCGAGCCGCAGCGTCTCGTCCCCCACCCCGAACCGCTGATCCCCATACAGATTCGGGAAACCTCGCTGGAGCGCCTGCGCCATGCGCTGGGCCCGCTGCAGGGCGTCGCGCGGGACATTGCGCACAACGACCTCGAAGCGATTCCCCTTCAGATGCCCGGTCTTCAGCTTGTTCCGATGTTCGCGCACTGCGCAAGACCGTGATGCCGTTGGTCTCGACCTGCGGCAATCGTTGCTCACACGAAGCCGGTACCGAGACATACTGCCGCGAGATGGCCCGGCGATCCTTCAGCCCCGCGACACCGATGTCGTTCGTTTGAATCCCCAGCGCCCGCGCGAGATGCCGGGAGAGTTGCTCGGCAGAGACATCGCGCTTCTCAATCCACAGGAAGAGATGCTCCCCCGAGCCACACGGATGATAGTCCGAAATCTCCTCGACGATGAAGTCGTCGGGCTGCTGTTTAAGCAGACCACCGATTCCGGGAATGTCCGCCGTAAGGTAAGGGGATGCCAGTCGTGGCGCGGTCATGGCGATGTCCCGTCGAGAAGATGCCAGAACACCGTTCCCTGCAGCATGGCTCCTGCGCCAGCATCGACACTCACCATACTGCCTGGCGCGGTGACACTCGTGCGGAGCAGGGCCAGTGCGACCGGATGCGGCTCGCCTTCATACGAAACTGCCGACGATGTGATCGTCCCGACTTCCGCACCATCCGACTTGTGCACGCGGGTGCCGGCTGCGGGAGTCGGCCCTGCGCGGAAGCGAATGCTCCGCAGTTCCTGGTTCACATGACCGAGGGCATCGAGCCGGGCGATCGGCTCCTGCCCGAGATAACATCCCTTGGTGAAGCTGATGGCCTGCGACGTCCGCCCCGCCTCCTGGGCGATGTTCGGCTCGCCGATGTCGACCACCGAGCGCGGAGTACCGGCTTCGATCCGCAGGGCCTCGAACACGTCCGCACTCGCCGCCTGGACCCCTATCTGAACGATCGCTTCCCACACCTGTCCCTTGTGCTCGCGCTTCACGAGCAGCAGGCATCCCGTCGGCTGTGTGAGGTCACAGCGCACCAGCATCACTGGCGCACCGCCGATCGTGGTATCGAACAACGTGAACAGCGGCCAGTCCGATCGTTCGAGAGGGGCACTGGCCGCATGGTCGTGCAGCCGTGTCACCGCATCCGGTCCGCAGAGGTACAGCACGCAGACCTCATCGGCGAGTGACCGGATTTGCACGTCTTCGGAGATGAGGTACTTGTCCAGATGGGCGACAAGATCGTCTGCCGTGCCGCTGTCGCAATCAATCCACAAGGCGTCCGCTCCGACAAACACTCGGACAAAGCTGAGGACGCGGCCCTTGATACTGGTAATGAACGCCTCGCAGCCAGTGCCCGGTTGCAGTCGCTTGATGTCGTTGGTGCAGAAGTTGTGGAAGAACGCCTGCCGGTCCTTCCCCTTCAGCTCGACGATGGCATGATCGTGCAGGGCGAACAGCTGCGCATGATCCGGTCGCCGCACGGTACTGCGCGGACGGGTCGTGAATGGGAGTCACACCCTCTAACGAGTGCATGGCTGCGCCGATGTTGTTCAAAACTCACAGACTCCTCAGAAACGCGGTAAGTTGCTGCAGTTCTGCGTCCGACAGGTCCCGCGGCAGTTGATGACCAAACTCGCTGAAGACCGCTTCGAGTGTCGCTGACCGCCGGTCGTGAAAGTAGGCTTTTCCTTGCGAAACGCCCCGCAGTGACGGCGGGTTGAACTTCGTCAGGTGTTTCTCGTCCTCGAATCCGACATCGAACACCTGGTCGATGGTATACGTCTGCGGTGGAACATGACACGTCCCGCAACCCAGGTCGCCAAACAATCGGCGGCCGGCCGCGATCTGCCTCAACTGCTCATCGTCCCAGGTGCCCTCGTCGACCGGGGGCGGGGGCTGGAGTGTGTGCAGAAAGGTCACGACATCAATCGCCTCGGAAATCGACACGCCCGGTCCCTGCATGCTGGAGCTGAACGACGAACTCACCTGTTCGTACAGCTCGCGGAACTTGCCGGTCCAGCCCCAGGGATTGTTGTCGCGTGTCCCCAACAGCGACAGGACACGTTTGGGAGTGCCGAAGCTGCCATCGCTGAACGTGTCTGCCAGCCGGCCGATCGAGTGTCCATCTGGGTGACAACTGTGACACGAGAGCCAGCCGTCGAGTGACTGGTGGGCATCGAAGAACAGCCGCTCGCCACGATCGCGTGAGGTGAGGGTTGGCATCGGCCCCAGCGCGATCGGTGCCAGCGTCCGGCGGGCGGCGACATCAATTGGCGTGATCGAGTCGGAGAAGGAGTTGAAGACGTAGACAATCTTACCCAGGGGCGCTGCCCCTGGGCTTTGGGCTGTGCCCCCTGGGTACTGAGTGTCGTTCCGTTATCACTCGCAATCACGACCAGCGGACGCGAACCGACAGCGAGCCGCGTCGACATCCGACCGTCCGCCTCCACAAACCCCAGCTCTCCGACGCCGGCCAGCGCCACCAGCAGCCGACCGTCCGGCAACGCCACGAGGCCCGCCGGGTCTCCCGCCCCCCGGCCGGTTTCTCCCAGCAGATGCGTCCGGCTATGCCTGTCCAGATCGCCCAGGGGATCGAGCACTGTTTTGAGGGGAATCTTGCGGACTACGTTCCGCATCAGCAGTCCCTGCCAGACCTCTCCCCGCGTTGTGGGAGCCAGCGAGTCCACAATCTGATGGGCCAGCAGCACCTGCTCACCATCCGCCGAAAGCGTCATGCCGCGAATGTTGTGGGCCGGCAGGTCCCGCACCGTTGCGAGCTCTCCCGTATGCGCGTCGATGAGAGCCAGTTCGCCTCCGAAGGCCCCCGCCGCCAGCAGCCTATTCCCTTCCGGCAGCACCAGCTGCTTGCGGGGAGCGAACGGGAGTCTGATGACCTGCTGGGGGACCAATCGCAGACTCTCAGGTGAACCCGTCTCCGCCTGCACAGCAAACAGGCTGATGCGCCGAGACCACAGTGACGCGACATGACACGTCCGACCATCGTCGCTGAATGTCGCGCTGACCGGGTACCGGGCGACCGGGTATGCCTGCACGAGTGCCAATGTTCCTGAGGGATCCCGTCGCAGCATGACGACCTGATGGGCCTGCTCGTCGGTCACCAGCAGATGCACGCCGTCGAGATGCAGCACGAGATCGGAGAGCAGTTCCCCCACCCGCAGTTCCTGCAGCACCTGCCCGGTCGTGAGGTCGAGCAGCGACACCGTGCCGCTGCGCCGATTGGCCACGCACAGGGTCCGCCCCTCATCGAGCAGCACACCGGCGACGGGTTCCCGAAGCTGAGACACCGTGTGCAGCGACCCTTCGATGGCAGTGTCTGCACTGCACACGCGCATGTACGAGAGGGCAGCCACCAGCAGAACGATCGTCGTGCTGCAGTGACACACCGTTCGTCGAAGTTTTACCGGAGAGGTGATTGGGATCGACGTGCTCACGCAGAGTCGCAGAGACGCTGTGAGTGGGCCTGTGTGAAGTGCGCGAGGCATTGTCGAGTGTGAAGATTTGGCGACGATGCACACATGATTTCCGATCATGACATTCACCCCGCGTCCAGGCGCGAACGGTGGCACCAGTTCACTGCAGGCACTGCGCGACATCATTCCACCTGCTTGTCATCAACGACCGTCTCCCCCATTCATCGTATCTCAAGGCGACACCACTTGCGATTCGCACACGGTTCGATCAGCATCGCTACATATCCATTTGTTCGGGAGATGCCCATGTTCGCGATTGTGATTCCTGCTCCCCCACGAGCGACTAGCGTCGGGTGCCACTGCTGGCTTGTCCAGCAGTGTGCGGGTGCGAAAGCCCGAGTGTTACAGCCCACTTGCAGTTCGGAGAACTCATCGTGTCGAAGCTGGCAGCTTCGACTACGAAGGCTGGCGCTCGGCGATGCCTCGCCGCTGATGTTGTGTCTGGTTCTCTGCATCATCGGTGCGTCAACTGCCCATGCCGCCCAGGACATGCCGCCCGGAATGATCCTCATGATGGCCGATGACCTCGGCTGGGCAGACGTGGGCTTCAACGGGAACACCATCATCCAGACACCGCACCTGGATGAGATGGCCCGTGCCGGCCTGAAGTTCAACCGCTTCTATGCCGCCTCGGCCGTCTGCAGTCCCACACGCGGCTCGGTGCTGACGGGCCGGCACCCCCAGCGGTACGGGATTCTTGGTGCCAACGACGGTCACATGCTGCCGGGTGAACACACGCTCGCCGAACTCCTCCGTCAGCACAACTATGCCACCGGGCACTTCGGCAAGTGGCACCTCGGCACGCTCACGAAAACGATCAAGGATGCGAATCGCGGCGGACCGCGCGGGGCCGAACACTATTCGCCCCCGCAGGAGAACGGCTTTGATGTCTGCTTCAGCACCGAGTCGAAAGTGCCGACGTACGATCCCATGCTGCAGCCGCGTGCCAACGCCGCCGGACGAGGCTGGGACTTCATCGCCGACCGATCGACAGCCGTCCCCTATGGCACGCACTACTGGAACGAACGCGGCGAGATCGTCTCAGAGCATCTCGATGGAGATGACTCGCGGATCATCATGGACCGGGCGGTGCCGTTCATCGAACAGGCGGTGCGAGACGGGCATCCCTTCTTCGCCGTCATCTGGTTTCATGCGCCGCATCTGCCGGTGGTCGCCGGTCCGAAACACGCCGCGTTGTATGAGCAGTACGGTTCGTATGAGCGAAATTATTACGGCTGCATCACCGCGCTGGATGAACAGGTGGGCCGTCTGCGGAAGGTGCTCCGCGACCTGGGTGTGGACCAGAACACGATGCTGACGTTTTGTGCCGACAACGGCCCGGAGGGTCAGGCGGGAAACGCTCCCGGCCGGGCCGGTCCCTTTCGAGGCCGCAAGCGAGACTTGTATGAAGGGGGCATTCGAGTGCCGGGGCTGGCCGAATGGCCCGCGCGGATACAGCCCGGTTCCGTCACCGATTTTCCGGCCGTGACGAGCGACTACCTGCCGACGATTCTGGAGGTCCTGGGGATCGACTACCCGGACGAGCGTCCGATCGACGGGGTCAGTCTGCTGGGTCTGTTCGAGGGAACGCTGACGGAGCGGCCCCGTCCGATCGGTTTCGACTTCGTCGGACAGCGGGCCCTGTCGGACAATCGGTACAAGCTGTTGCAACTTCCCTCGACAGGTCGGCGGGCTGCGAAGCGGGATCCGTCACCCAACAGTGAGGAGCTGGATGTGGCGCTGTACGATCTGCTCGACGATCCGGGTGAGACCCGCAACATCGCCCGCGAGCATCCCGAGGTTGTCGCGCGGATGTCCGCCGCCCTTGACGAGTGGCGGGCGTCTTGCGAACAAACCGCTACCGGTGACGACTTGAAGTGAGCGACCTCGGCAGTGACAGGCGAGCGGGGGACGTGAGTCCCCCGATTTGAATGTCGATCGGTCTTGTACGAATCCGGAGGCTCACGCTTCCGGTTCGCCAAAGCGGGGTGTTATGGCGTTCGGCGATGCCTCGCGGCTAGCCAATCAGCCAGTCATCAAGCAAACAGATCACTCGGCCCGCGCCCGTCGTTCCGACAGGGAGACCTGCTGTTGCTGGATGCGTTCGTCGAGCAACCTGCGGCGCTCGGCGGCCCGCTCATGCAGATGAGTCCAGCGATCATCGGTGGTATTGGAGACCGTCATCGATGTGAGCGATACGGCATTAGCGGTCTGGTTCACTCGTTGCTGCCGCTGGCTCTCCCGGTAACGGGCCAGTGCCTGTTGGCGCTGGGCCTGCTGTTGCTGCTGTCGGGCCATGGCCTGCATCTGACCTTGCACGAGCATCTGAGAAGCGAACTGCTGCATGGCGGCGGCCTGCACTCCGAATGCCCCGGCAGTCGTTCCCCCCGCTCCCGCCCGCGGAGCAGCGGCCGCTGCCGCTCCTCCTCCGGCACCTCCGCCGGCCCCCCCGCCCGGGCAGCCGCCGGTGGCTTGAGCATGGACTTGAGCTGGCGACACAAGTGCTGCCAGCATCGCGACGAACAGACCAGCGCCTGTTCGCAGAAGTGAGCGAATTGTTCGACGTGAGTGGACGGACATGATGTTCTCCTGCCTAGAATGAGAGGTGTTCGCTTTTCGCTACAGGGCGGGGCGACGACTCGCGCCGCCATGTCTATAAACGTACAAGAGGCAGAAGCATCAACAGGGCATCGTTATGGAATCATGAGGATTCCGATGGTTCTCAAAACGCCATGCCGGCCCACTGTAATGACAACTTCCAGCCCACGGGTGGCCACCGGTGGGTATGCACAACGATCAATTGATCGGAATCTGGCTCGTGTCATCCACTCCCGATCCCCTGACCGAACAGGTTGACCGCGTGTTGCGGGGGGATGAGGTCGCGCTCGCCACGCTATTCTCATTTTACCGCGAGCGCCTGTGGCGAATCGTCAGCTTTCGACTCGACCGCCGACTGCACGGCCGGGTCGATGCCGACGACATCCTGCAGGAGGCGTACCTCAATGCAGCCCAGCGGATCCGCCACATCGTTGCCGACAACCCCCGCACGTTCTTCGTCTGGTTGCGGATGGTCGTCAGCCAGACGGTGATCGATGTCCACCGCCGGCACCTCAAGTCGCAACTGCGGGATGCCAGCCGCGACCGCTCAATTTTTGGAGGCTGGGGCTCGGCGACGACATCGCATTCGTTGTCGGTGCATCTACTCGGGCACCTCACTTCCCCCAGCCAGGCGGTGCTGCGGGCTGAACTCTCGGAGCAGATCGATGTGGTGCTCGCGTCAATGAGCGATCTGGATCGCGAGGTGCTGGCGCTGCGACACTTCGAGGAACTGACCAACGCAGAAACTGCCGAGGTACTCGAACTGACGGAGCAGGCGGCCAGTATTCGTTACATTCGGGCCATCACACGATTGCGTGCGGTTTTGGAGAAACTGCCGGGATTCTTCGCCGAATGAACGTGCCGGATCATCACGTCCCCTCGGGCCATGCGGATGACGACGTGTCCGCGACCCCCTGTGGACTGCCACAGGCCCATGCCCCCGGCAGTGCCCAGGGTCGCGATCTGCGCGAACTGCTGGCCAGCGAGTACGTTCATCGCCTGCGGCAGGGAGAATCCGTCACGGTGGAGGACTACGCGACTCGTCATCCTGCACTGGCCGACGAACTGCGGGAGCTGCTGCCGCTGGTCGCCGCCATGGAGGCCTGGAAAGTACAGCGACGGTCTGCTCCTGCGCCGGCCGCGTTTCCGACGGTGAGCACCATCGATCGCCTGGGCGACTTCCGCATCGTCCGCGAAGTGGGACGCGGAGGAATGGGCGTGGTCTTCGAAGCGGTCCAGGAGTCACTCTCGCGGCGTGTAGCGGTCAAGCTGCTGCCGGCCCGCCTCAGTCAGGATCCCGAGTGGCGGGCCCGGTTCGAGCAGGAAGCCCGCATCGCCTCGCGCCTGCTGCACGCCCATGTGGTGCCGGTCTACTCCTTCGGCGAGTGCGATGGATTCTGTTACTACGTGATGCCATTCATCTCGGGGGTCGGACTGGACTGGATTATCGAACGGCTGCGGGCGTCCGAGGGAGTGGTGTGTGCCGATGAAGTTCTGTCCGTCCATCCGCGTGCAGTGCCGCAGGTCGAGCGCACGTCACCAGGTGCGGTCGGAGAAGAGGCGGCGACGGAGGCTTCTCCGATCAGGCCGCAGCGACGTCTGCGGCGCGACTCGATGGCGCGGGTTCGCGAAGATTGGTGCACAGATCGCCGCGGCCCTGCGTTATGCGCATGGCGAGCGGCTGCTGCACCGCGATATCAAGCCGGCCAATGTACTGCTCGATGCGAAGGGGGTCGTCCGCATCACGGACTTCGGACTCGCGCAGATCGTCGCCTCGGATGATGACGCCACTCCTGCGGAAGGTCACCCTGGAGGCGGCCACAGTCTGTCCGGCACCCTGCGGTACATGGCTCCCGAGCAACTGGTCGGCCAGGCGGATGAGCAGAGCGACATCTACGCACTGGGGGTCACACTATACGAACTGCTGACGCTGCGGCCTGCGTTTGCAGGCGACACGCGAGCCGAGATTCGCCGGGCCATCGAAGCCGGCATTGCTGTGAGTCCGGCGACGATCAATCCCCGGATCCCTCCCGCACTCGATGCGATCGTGATGATGGCGTCTGACGTCGATCGCGGACGGCGATATGCGTCTGCGGAACGGCTGCAGGACGACCTGCTGCGGTTTCTGAACGACGAGCCTGTCGCAGCAGTTTCGGTCGCCGCGCTTTCGCGCTTCGGCCGCCGTCGTCGACCGCAGTGAGGGGTGCGCGGCCCGGTCCTCTGTCGCCAGCCATCACGGGTTGATGGCCCGATATCCCAGATTCCGGACCTCGAACCGATAGGAATCGTTGGGCCGGAATTGCAGCGCGATGGCGTCACCGGTCGATCTCTGTTCAACATCGCCATCGACGAGTTCATTGGCCGGCTGTCCATTCAGGAAAAGCTGTATCCGATTCCCGTCCACACGGATCAGACAGTCATTCCATGACGGAGGCCCACGAAATACCTTGGCCGGGCGGAACGGAGGAGATAATGCCACGGTCGTCTCTGCCCCGGCCGCGTCTATCGTGACGCGATTTCCCCGTTTGAACATCCGGCCACGCTTCCCATCATGAATGTTGCCGAACAACTTTCCGTCGCGAATCCAGCGCCTCCTTGCTGTAGAGGTTGGCGGTATCAAGTTCGGCCTGATAGCAGGCCAGGTTCCCCTGCTCCTTGATGGGTACCGCGCGATCGACGCAGAAGCATACGCCGGCGTCCTGGGGTTTTTCGGTAAGGATGCGATACTCCAACCGCAACTCGAAGTCTCGTTCGAGGGAACCGTCCCAGATCAGATAATGCCACTTGGGCAGCGTGTCGCCACCAGCGGATTCGGCGACGATGACTCCGTCTTGTGCCGACCACCAGGGCCCGGGATCACTCCATTCCGCGAGCCCCTCGACAGCGATGGGCGTCCAGTTCGCCGCGGTCTGGGCCAGGACGGCCCGGGGCTGATGGGCCAGCGCGCCCAGGCACACGAGTCCGCAGCAGATGCTCGACTTCATTGGTCACAGTCCTCCAGTAAGACGTTTGCTGGTGAATGACCTGTGGCGGCCAACGCCCCCAATAGAACGGACTATGCCGCAAATTTCCAGCCGCTGGGGGCCATTGGCGACGAGCGGGCGATGTGCCGGCGGGTAGAGACAGCCCCACTCGACTCTGATGCACCACGCTCCTTGCCGGTGGGCACATGCGTCCTGCTTCGCGACCCCCTTGCCGGTTCTGTAAGATGCGGCCGATATGAACTGGCCGCTATTGAGTCGCATGCTGGGAATGCTGGGGATGCTCATGGGAGCATCGATGGTGTTCAGCCTCCCGTGGGCGTTTCCGATCTGCGGTCAGACACAGGTGTTCGAGTCGCGCGGCTTCTGGGGGCTGGTCGGTGCCATCGTCTGCAGCCTGCTGGTGGGCACGGGCCTGTATCTGCAGGGGCGAAAGGCGGTCGGCTCCATGCTCCGCAAGGAGGCTCTCGCCATCGTCGGTCTGGGCTGGATGCTCGCCGGCGTGCTGGGGCGCTCCCGTATCTGCTGGCGGGAGTCTCGCGGACTCCCGAGGTGCGGATGCATCTGGCCGATGCCCTGTTCGAGTCGGTCTCCGGGTTCACGACGACCGGTGCCAGCGTCCTCACTCAACTCGAAGATCCGGTCCTCGTGCCGCGCTGCGTGCTGTTCTGGCGGTCCTTCACCCACTGGCTGGGCGGGATGGGGATCATCGTGCTGTTCGTGGCGATCCTGGGACAGCTGGGGGCGGCGGGCAAGGCACTGATGCGCAGGGAAGTGCCTGGTCCGATCAGCGAATCGGTCCGCCCGCGCGTGCGCGAAACCGCCATCATCATGTGGGCCATCTATGTCGCACTCAGCATTCTGCTCACATGCCTGCTGATGCTCGAGGGTCTCTCATTCTATGACGCGCTGTGCCACAGTTTTGGCACCATGGCCACCGGGGGCTTCAGTACCTACAACGCGAGCGTGGGTCACTTTCACAGCTCGCTCATCGAGGGGACCATCGCCCTGTTCATGGTGCTCGCCGGGACGAACTTCTCCTTGTACTACATGCTGCTGCGCGGGGCCGCTGGTGAGCCGAACTCCAGTGCGCGAGAACGGCTCGGGCTGCTGCTCAGCGATCCTGAGTATCGCCTGTATCTGCTGCTGCTGAGCGGGGCGTCGCTGGTGATCGGCCTGCAGTTGTGGATGCACGGTGTCTATGGTCATCTGGCGGCATCGCTGCGACACTCGGCGTTCTCGGTGATCTCGGTGATGACGACGACCGGTTTCGGAACGGAGGACTTCGCCCGCTGGACCGAGTTGTCCAAGGCCATTCTGCTGGTACTGATGTTCGTCGGCGGTTGTGCCGGATCGACGGGCGGCGGGATCAAGGTCATCCGCATGCTGCTCATCGTCAAGGTACTCTGGATGGAGATCGAGCGCGCGTTCCGCCCCAAGGTCGTCAGAACGCTGAGGCTGGGGAATGCCAGCATCGACGAGAGCATCCGCCGCGACATGCTCGTATATGCGGGACTGGTGACATTCATTTTCATCGGCAGCTGGCTGGCGCTGGTGGCGATCGAGCCCGACCATCAGTGGGCCAAGGGGGGGACGTCGACTACCGGCGAGAAGCTGTTCGACTGCGCGACCGCTGTCGCTGCGAACCTCAACAATGTGGGACCGGGCCTGGGCGTGGTCGGGCCGAGTTCCAACTACGCGAACTTCACCGCCGTCAGCAAGCTGCTGCTCACGATGCTGATGTTGCTGGGCCGACTCGAACTCTACGCCGTCCTCGTCTTGCTGCTGCCTGCGTTCTGGCGGACGCACTGAGGGGGAATTCTGTGCATCGTCATCCCCGCGCAGGCGGGGATCCAGACAACACCTACGTCCATGCAGGATGCCCGCTTTCGCGGGAACGACGGAATGTCTTCACGGGAACGACTCTCGCTGCATGCGTAACACCTACGCTGGCATCAGCTGAGTGAGCCCGCGCAAGACATCGGCCCCGCTCACGTGAGCGGGGCCGTGGGGAATTCATCGCCGGTCCGAATGGTATGGACATCAGCGGATGTACAGGCCAAACCCGCGGGTCTGGATGCCAATGCCGCCGCCATAGCCACCATATCCATACCGCGAGTAGCCACCATACGGAGAGTAGCCGCCGCCGTAGCCATAGGGCGCGTAGATGCGGCCCGGACCGTACACCGAACCACCGTAGGGATATCCGCCGTAGTATCCCGCGTTGCTCCGATAGTAGACGGGATAGGCCCCATAGCCGGGTCCACCATACCCGCCGCCGTAGTATCCACCACCATAGCCGCCGCCATAGCAGTGGCCGGCCTGCGCCTGTGACATTGTTCCGACGAGACCAATACCGGCTGCCGCTACGCAAATCGCCAAAAGAGTCTTCATGGGTCGTACCTCACTGTAGGGGTTGGTCGTTCCTCTCACTTGACGATCGACATCCACTGAGCTTGTCAGACCACGGGGTCATCGGCGGGCATCTCTGGGGAGCGTCCGGTGGGCCTCGGCGGGTACTGACGGTCTCGTGTTGAGGAGTGCCGACCGGCAGTTTCTGCCGGAATTAGATGGCAAAGAAGATGCCGGGAAATGGCCCGTATTCCGGAGAATCGATGTAACACCTTGCGATCGCTGACGCTTGGGAATGGAATCTCATCGCAGACCGCCGACCCGTTGCGCCGTCGACTGTTCCAGATTCGCGAAAGGTGTCATCATGATGACAACGGTTCTGCGGCCCACCTTGGTTGCTGCCGCTGCAGAGTGGTTTCCTGACAGTGGGTAGCACTGTTCATTGAAGCGGTGCGGCGCAACCGCAAGTGGTTGCGGGATGACGTTCGGCCGAGGGACATCCCCGCGCAGTCCATCACCTCCCTTCCTCGCAGGGAGGGGTCCGGGGAGGGTCTCCGGCTGCACACCATCTGGCGCGAATGCGACATCCCCCACAACCTCCTGTTGCTTCGCGACCCCGGATCGAGATCCGGGGCTACCCCCTCTCCTCGCTGCGCTCGAAACTCACAGCGTCACGTCTCGATGCCCAGCTCTTCGATCTTGCGGTACAGGCTCGAGAGGCCCAACTTCAGTCTGCGGGCCGCCTCGCGCTTGTCGGGCCATTGCCGCAGCACCCGCGTGATGTGCAGCCGCTCGTAGTGACGCAGTGCCGAGCGGAGGTCGTCGGTGTCCGGCAGGGGCTGACCCAGGCCGAGCAGATCGGGCGGCAGGTCGTCGGGGTCGAGCTGTGTGCCCTCGCACATCATCACGGACCGTTCGATGGCGTTGTCGAGTTGACGCACGTTCCCTTTCCACTGGGCCTGCATCAACAGGCGGATGGTCTCGCTCGAGGCCCCGCTGATGCGCTTGCCCATTGTCAGCGAGTGCTTGGCAATGAACGCTTCCACGAGTTCGGGAATATCGTCGAGACGTTCACGCAGCGGAGGGATCCGCAGCTTCACTCCATCGAGCCGATAGAACAGATCCTCCTGAAACGTTCCTTCTCCCACGAGCCGGATAAGGTCGTGCGTGGTCGCCGCGACGATGCGCACCGTGACGGGATAGGTTTCAGAACCGCCCGACGCCATGCTTTCCTGGTACTCGATGGCCCGCAGCAGTTTGGTCTGCGTTCCCAACGGCAGATGGGCGACCTCATCGAGATAGACGGTTCCCGAGCCGGCGGACTTCAGCAGACCGGGCTGTTCGGTCGTTTGCCCTCCCACGATCGACCGGCTGCCGAACAACTGGCTCTCCAGCACCTCATCCGGCCGGGTGGCACAGTTGACGGCCAGAAACTTCTCGGCATGACGGGGACCGGTCGAGTGAATGGTCCGCGCGACCAGTTCTTTCCCGGTCCCGGTTTCCCCCACGAGCAGCACGTTGGAGTTCGTGAGGGCAACTTTGGCGATCGCTATCTGCAGATCGGCAACCGGCTTGCTCGATCCGACAATCGGCTCGAGGCGATCGAGGCGATCCAGTTCCCGCCGCAGCATCTGGTTCTCGGCCAGCAGTTCGCGATATTCGAACAGCCTCCGAAGCTTGTTGTCCAGATCGTCGAAGATGACCGGCTTAACGAGATAGTCGACCGCCCCTGCCTTGAACGCCTCGACCGCGTTCTCTACGGTGGCATAGGCAGTGATGATCAATCCGCAGGTGGCGGGGTTGATCTGTTGCAACCTCCGCAAGAGGACGAGGCCGTCGCCATCCGGAAGTTGGACGTCGCAGATGGCGACCTGAAAGTCCTGCTGCCGGGCCAGTCGGAGGGCCAGCTCGACCGTCCCCGCCTGCGTCACATGGTAGTGTTGCCCCGCCAGGAACTCACCGAGCGTGGTCCGGATGATTTCTTCGTCTTCGACGATCAGCACGCTGCGACGGGAGGACACTGGGGGTTACCTCGTTTCCTTCTTCAATGACCCGCAGATTAACGTGCGGGAGTCTTGGACAGTTCACATTTGAACAAGCACCCCGGCTGCTTCAAGCAGCCGGGGTGCTGAACTGTTTTCTGGCAACGCCGCCCTGGAATAGCGGGTGCCACTGGCTCCGCCAGGGCGTCACAACGAGTGTGATCTCCTGATGTTACACTGGCAGACCCATTGGCACACAACTCTGAGACCGAAGGTCTGACACAGCCCTAGAATAGCGTCCGCTCCCAACCGGGGACAAACCGCCGCATCGTCCCTTCATCGTCCCGCTCCCGCATGCCGCACCGCTGGTACGTCTCGTGGGCCCGCGCCAGCTTGTCGCGATCGAGCGCAACTCCGACGCCCGGCATGGTCGGCACCGGCATCCGCCCGTTGTGAAACATCAGGTTCCGTCCCTCGATGATGTCGGCCCCCTCGGGCAGCCAGGGGTAGTGCGTGTCGCTGGCATACGTGAGCTGCGGAACCAGCGCCCCGACATGCACCATGGCGGCCATGGTGATCCCCGCATGATTGTTCGAGTGCTGGCTCAGCTTCCAGCCAAGCACGTCGGCCATCAGCCCCAGGGCTTGACACGCCGGGATGCCCCCCCACGAGTGATGATCGCACAACACGACGTCGATCGGTTTGGTGACGACCGCTTCCGGGATGTGGTCGAACCGCGTCACGCAGGAATTCGTGCTCATCACGTGCCCGGTCTCCCGGCGGACCCGAGCCATGTCCTCCTGCCCCGACACCGGATCCTCGTAATACTCCAGTGGCAGCTGGCGCATCTGCTCCCCCAGACGTATCGCGGTCTTCATCCTCCAGCGGCCGTTGGGATCGATGCGCAGCGGGGCCTTGCCGTCGAAGCGTTCGTTGATCGCCTCCAGCGTCTGGAGTTCGACCTCCGGTTCCAGCACGCCCGCCTTGAGCTTCATCGCCGTGAACCCGTACCGCTGATGCCACTGCCAGGCCATCTCCGCCATGGCTTCGGGAGTGCGGACTTCACCCCACTGATCGAGGGCCTTGTCCCCCAGGCCGCGGTCATCCTTCAGCCGGGGGTCGCTGAGTACCGCCGGATGGTCGGCTGCGAAGCGCCAGAACAGGTAGGCCGCGAACTCGACTTCGTCGCGCACGGGACCTCCCAGTAGTTGCGAGAGACTGAGTCCAGTGGCCTGTCCGATCGCATCCAGACAGGCCAGTTCGATGCCCGCATACGCCCCCGAATCCCAGTCGTCCTCGTCCGGCGTGCGCCACTGCCAGTAGGCGAAGGCACTCTGCCCAATGATCCGATCGCGGAATCTGGTGAGATCGCGAGTGCGATCTTCCCCTCCCTTGGTCTCCCCGATCCCGATGATCCCGTCCGCTGTCGTGATCTCGACGATGTTCCGCAGGAAGTAGGGCCCATGAGCACCGGAGGCCGCGAGGATCGGCGGATCGGGCAGGGCAATGGGCGTGATCTTGAGATCTGTAATTGTGAGGTCGCGGCGTGACGTCGGTGTGCCGGCCTGTTCGCTATGTCCTGAAGTCGGCCCGCACAGTGCTGCCAACAGACCGCCGCTGCCCAGCTGCATCAGTTCTCGCCGCGTCGTCATGGTCGCGCCTTCTGGCGGATGCGATGTGCCGCTGGGTCTGGAAGGGCGATTGTGTGCCACTGGCTTTGCCAGTGCAACATCACGTGATCGCGCTCGCAACGCGGCATTGGCGGAGCCAGTGGCACCCTACGTTTTGAACCGACGACCGTTTGGGTGATTTGATGAAAGGCAGTCGGACTAAAAGGAGACAAGGGGATGGGGGGACCGGGAGCTTCCCATTCAACATCGCCGGCGAATTCACCGTATCTTCCCCGAATCGACGATCGTCGTCCCATGAACATCACAGAGTGAAGCCACACCTGGTTGTGGGAATGAAGCCTGAAGCGCCAGCGAAGGTCGGCTCGCGAGATCCTTCGCTGGCGCTTCAGGCTTCAATGGAACCAACTCGCGGCGGCCGACCCGACTTCCACGTGTTGACGCAGCACTACGGTCGCCGGGGGACGGGCGTCAACTCGGCCGCGAGTTCATGGTACTTCGCCTTGAGCGCAGGCGTGCCCAGGTCCGGATACAGCACCTGGGTGAGTCCGATCATCTTGCGGGCGGTCGCGTCATCCCCCAGCAGATGGGACAGCTTCGCCATCTCATAGCGCGCTTCGATCCAATCCGGAGTCCCGCGCGGAGAACTTTTCCAATCGCGTCCAGACTTCCAGAGCACTGCGGCGGCACTCAGCGGTGGTGCACCGGTCATACAGCCGGGCCAGCGCTGTGAGCATGCGGCGGTCATCGGGCTGCTGCCACAACAGCTTTTCGTAGATGACAGCAGCCCCCTTGATGTCTCCGGTGGCTGCCCGTGCCTCGGCCAGACATTCATCCAGTTTGCCCTGCAGGGCGACATCGAGCTGGTCCCGCCGAGCGTCGAGATGTTGCGAGAGTTCGAGCTGCATGCGGGCCAGGGCCTGCCGATGCTGGACGCCGATCGAGCCGGAGACTTCCGTCAAACCGTGGAGCACATCGAGCATCTGCACGGGAGCGGTCTGGGCCAGTTCAGCGAGCGCTTGCCGGGCCTGCTCCAGATGACCTTCTCCCGCCAGCGTCACCACTCGCAGTTGTGAGGCCGAGGTCGATAACTCGTTCCAGACGGGATCGGGTGGCGCATTGTCGCGCTTCGTTTCGCGCTCGACGATGCGGCTGGTGTCCAGCACACGGTCCAGCAGCGTTCCCGCCGCTGCGAAGTCCGGCGGACTTTGATCGAGCAGCCACCGCGCCAGTTTCAGAGCAATGCGGCTTTGTTCGATCGACACTCGCGCAGGCGCTGGAGGAAAATCGCGGACGTAGGCCTGCAACTGGTCAATGGCCCGGGCCTGCCAGTCGCCGACCGGTTGTCCTTGGCTGTGCAGCGAATTGAGGATGCGGTCATAGAGGTCGGCGACCCGCGCCTGCGCGGCGGGTCCCCGTGCATGAGTGGCCGGAATCTCACCGTAAAGTGACAAGGCCCGCGTCCATTCCTGGGCGTGTTCCTCCAGCAGGGCCAGCATCCAGGTGGCTTCGAGCAATGTTGACTGTTGTGCGAAGCGCACACAGTGATCTTCGAGTGCGGCCCGATAGGCGTCACGGCGCGCGGTGGTTGGCTGCTGTTCGTACAGACGTCCCAGCGCATAAGCCCGCAGCAGATCGGCCTGAGCAGCCCGGGTATCGATGTCCGCCGACCTACTCAGCGGCTCCAGCAGGGTGACGGCTTCGTCGAAGCGGCCGGCCTCAACCAGGGCCCCGGCGGCGGTCATGGCGAACTCGGCTTCGAGGTCCGGCCGGTTCTGGATACGGGCCAATACGAGGGCGCGATGCTGCCATTCGATGGCGGACGTCAGGTCACCGTTCTGTTTGGCCCATTTTGCGCGGTCGAGGGCGTCGGCCAGTTCGGGCCCGAACTTGTCCTCCTCTCGCGCACGCGTGATCAATAGCCGTCCGCGGACCGCCCAGCCCCCCGCTAGTCGCGGCAGGGTTGACTCTGCCTGTTGCATCAGATCGGCGGCGAGCTCCTCATCGCCGTGTTCGCGCGCGATGCTTCGCGCCAGCAACAGGGCTTCCACCAGCAACGCATTGAGCTCGTCGCTGCGCGACCCATAGGTCTGTTGATGTTGCTGCAGTGTGGCGAGTGCGGTCGCCGGTTCCCGTTGCTCGAGTTGGCCCCTCACGAGTTCGGCGACGGCCCGATCGCGAATGGCCGGTGGTGGCTCGGCGGAAAGCACGGAGGTCACGCGCGGGGGGATCAGATCGGGCTGTTGCTGCAGGCGGACGATCTCGATCAGGGCGATGCGGCTGTTCCAGGCGATCTCGTCGGGGCGGGCGATTGTGGTCAAATCGTTGAACCGCTTTGCCGCCTGAGCGAGCATGTCGGTGCGGTCGGGTCCGCTGGGAAGGACCTTCGCCAGGTCGAGTTGTGTCAGCGCCAATTGGAACTCGGTGCTGCGGGCCAGTGACTTGAGTTGATGCGGCAGCAGTCCGGCTTCGCTGCTGCGCTGCCCGATCGGCCGACGCGTGACCTCTGAGAGAGCCTGCTCGAGTTCTCGATGAGCTTCGGCCAGTCTTGAGCGCGCATCTTCCAGGACGGCGATCGCCCGCGCGCGGATCGCATCGTTGAGTGGAAACAGGTCCACCCGCCAGCGCAGCTGCATCCCCAGGTCGGCGGGCACCTGCCCTCGCTGTGCCAACAACAGCACACGCTCCGCGCTGTCGCGATCACGCTCGAGCAGTTCGTCGAGAACCGCCGCGGCTCGCCGCCACAATTCATCGCGCTCGGCCCCGCGACTGTGCGAGGCATGGGCGGCATACGTGCGCGACAGCTCGATACTCAGCTCCGCACGGTAGGCCGGGGGCAGCTGTTCGTCCCCCAACCGCCGCAGGATGTCGGCTTCAGCGACCGGAAAGAGATGCCTGTCGCGCAGCCCCAGATAGTAGCGATCCAGCGGTTCCACCTGTCCACAGACCGGTGGAACCGCCGCCATGCACCAGACCAGAAGTATCGCAGACCGCGACATGAGCAGCGCAGAAGGGAGTTGGGGACCGTCTCCATCATCGACGCTGCGCGATGAATCGGCAATGCCGTTCCATCGAGATCGACAGGTTTGTGGCCTTGGTGGCTGAGTTCAGGCCCGTTTCGCGTCATCAATTTGTCGGCTCGCGGGTGCCACTGCTGACGTTGCAGGCTCTCTTGTATTGCTCAAGCAACTTCATCCCACGAGTGTGCCGCGCACGAATTGCTCCGTCAATTCACGCAGCGGATTCGACGCATTCCTCAGCCTTCCTTGAGATTGACGTCCACATTCGCCAGTCGTATTCTCAATGTGGATCGTTGAGAGAATCACAAGTTCGGCCTCAACCAGATCGGGAACGTTGCTGTCTTGTTCTAGTTCTCTTTCTGAAGAATGCACCACTCTGTTTCCCACTTACAGAGACCCCAATCAATACGATTCGACAACCAACTCACCTCGCGAATTCACCAATTCCTTCAATTTGGAGGCTCGTGTTCGGCGTCTATGCCGCACTGATCGCCGCAGTCGCCGTCGGTACCTTGATCGCGTCGCCCTTCATTGCTTCGCGAGTCAGGTCCTTTAATGAAATGACATACCGAATCGGCGAGGCCCCGAATGATGACGTTGCACTGCGCATGGGCAATGACGCAACCGTATGTGGTGTCCTTCCAGACCGAGCGTCGCGACCAGGAACTCTGGATTCGTTCGGAGTATCGTGCTTTCCGTGCGCAACCACCGTCAGTACAACTCGTGTCTCAGATGCGGACACTGGGGTACACTTTTCAAGGGATGCGTGGCGGTCGGTCCGGTGTGGTCAGCACCATGAGCGAGTTGCTGACTGATCCTCAGAATCTTGCAATGATGCTCGGCGGCATGCAGCTCGCGTTTGCAGGAATCGGATTGTGGAGAATCGAAGCGTCTAGGAACATGGGTCTTACGGCCTTGTTTGCAGGGCATCGCCTGTGTGCCCTCCTCACCGGCGTGTGCGGAGGTCTGCTGTTGCTCGCCATCGGTTTCGCCTACGAGTTGGTTCTCAAGTCACTGCTCGCACACTCTCCGCCGAGTCCTTGGGATGCTTCAATCGCAATGCCGATGGCGACCAAGTCCGTGTTCTTGGTATTCGGTGGAATTGGTGCCCCGGTCGCGGAAGAGATCTTCTTTCGAGGTTACGTTTTCGGGAAATTCCAGGGAGTTGGTTATGTAGGGATCGGGCTGGTGGTGAGTTCGTTTTTGTTTGCGATTGTCCATTTTTCCGACCCGTACAATGTTCCTTGCATCTTCATTTACGGTGCCATTCTTGCCTGGATGTTTCACAAGTCGGGATCGTTACTCGCACCCATCATGGCTCATGCTGTCAATAATGGTGTAGCGATTATTTTGATGGTACTGTCGTAAGTACGACCGGGCCGAACAAAGCGGTGAACCCGAGCGGTGGATCGGGCGCGTCTTGAAATCAATGGTTCTCGGCCGCCGCCGGGTTACGTTTAACGTTCGGCCTTGGTGACCACGCCACTCGTGCAGGCGGAAGCCACCGTTTCTAGCAGGGTGTCGCGCGTTTCACGCGGCCCGGAGTGAGTCAGCGATTTCCGCACGCGGTGCGTAGAGGTGCTCCCGTGTGGGGGGCATCGTCGTCACTCCTTTGGATGCGTTGCGGGTCGCCACTGTCTGGAAGATGCACGCGCCTCCATCCTCAATCGCCATGCTGACTGCCGCGAGATACAAGATCCAGATGCGGTACCGCTCCTCGCCGACATGCCGGATCGCCTCCTCGCTCCGCTCCTGCAGCCGTTGGCTCCAGAGCTTGCAGGTGAGTGCATAGTGATCGCGCCAGCCTTCGACGTCGTGCACCTCAAAGCCGTACGCTTCCATGCACTCGATCATGTGCCCGAGATGATCCAGTTCCCCCCCCGGAAAGATGTACTTCGCGAGCAACTGCCGGGCTGACGTCTTTCGCCGGAACTTGCGGGCACTCTTCTTCGCCCGACGGGTGAGACCATGATTGAGAAACATCCCGCGATCGGGCAGCAGCGCCGCGACGGTGCTCATGTACTTCGGCATGTTGTCGATGCCCACATGCTCTACCATGCCGATGCTGGAAATCTTGTCGAACTTCCCACGGAGGTCGGCGTAGTCCCGAATCTCCAGCGTCACCTGGTCCTGCAGACCCAGGCGGTTGACCTTCGCCTGTGCATAGTCCAGTTGCCGCTGTGATAGTGTGATGCCATGCGCCTCAACTCCGTAGTTTCGTGCCGCATGGCAGACGAGTGCCCCCCAGCCGCAGCCGATGTCTAAAAACCGCTCACCCGGCTGGAGCCGCAGCTTGCGGCAGATCATGTCGAGCTTGTCCTGCTGGGCCTGTTCGAGCGTGTTGTTCCAGTCGGTGAAGTAGGCACACGAGTAGACCATCTCCGGATCGAGAAACAGCTCGTAAAACTCGTTGCTCAGGTCGTAGTGAAACTGGATGTAGTGCTTGTTGTCTCCCTGTTTGCGCTTGCGGCCCCATTCGTCTCCCTCGAAGCAGTGGTCGAGATGCGAATTCTCGGCCGGTGTGAACAGAAACGGGAGGAGTGAACGCACGATAAGTGACTTGCTCAGAGAGCGGCCGCGCTTCCGGGAGTTGCGAGTGCGGACCGTCTTGAGAAACGTGTGAATGTCGGCTCCGTGGAAGTCGATCTGCCCGCGGGCATAGTGCCGCATCAGGTTGTCGGGGGTCGGCCGGCGCATCAGGGAGCCGAACACGCCCGGCCCACTGATCGAGACGAACAGCCCCGGTTCCACATGCTCTCCCAGCGGGATGATTGAACCGTCCCACAGCCGGACACCGATGCGGGCATTCATCTTCCCCGCGATGTGTTCGAGCACAGTGCGTGCCGACTGCAATTGGCGCGCGTCCTTTGCGGCAGACTTTGACATGTGCCCCTCCCTGGACTGTTCCGACATCGACAAACCCCGCGCCCATTCGTTCCAGACACGGCGCAGGGACCCCGCACATGGTCCTCAGAGCCATGCCGGGAAGCGCTGAGTATGCATTTTTGCGAACGGGGTCAACCTCAATCTGTCGGAGTGCAAGTTCCTCGACGACGCGCGTGGTCGCGGGACAGCACCCCGGCTGCTGATAGCAGCCGGGGTGCTGTCGTTTGCAGCAGCACTATGTCAGCGTGCGGATCGGGATCCCCGCATTGCGAATTTGCGCCCGGGTCTGCATCGGGTTCTGGTCCTTGAAGCAGAAGAACGTACCTGCCGAGACTCCGTCGGCCCCGGCCTGAAACCCGTCGATGAAGTGACTGGCCAGCCCACACCCACCGGCGGTGATGACGGGAATGGAGACCGCCTCGCAGACACGCCGCGTCATTTCCAGGTCGAGCCCCTGCTGCATGCCATCGTGGTCGATGGATGTCAGCAGGATCTCCCCCGCGCCGCGTCGCTGAGCCTCGATCGCCCATTCGACTGGATCCAGTTCGGTCAACCGCGTGCCGCAATGCGTCCACACTCGTGCTCCGCCGGCTTCCGTCTCCCGGTAGTCGATCGACACCACCACGCACTGGGCACCGAAGGCATCCGAGGCCCGCGCGATCAGCTCCGGATTCTCGATCGCCGCCGTGTTGATGCTGACCTTGTCGGCTCCATGAGACAGCAGACGTCGGAAGTCGTCGAGGCCGCGTACTCCCCCGCCGACGGTGAACGGCATGAAGACCTGTTCGGCGGCGCTGCGGACGACGTCGGCCATCGTCTCCCGTCCCTGCGGCGTGGCGTCGAGGTCCAGAAAGACCAGTTCGTCGACAGCCTGCGACTCATAGATGCGGGCCTGCGAAACCGGATTGCCGACCTCGATGACTTCGTCGAAGCGGACGGTGGTCACGAGCACCTGCCGTTCCACCTTACCGAACACGCGCTGCTTGAGCTGCAGCTTGGGGATGAGTCGCCGTTTCTTCATGGACCGCATTCTAGCGGACTCGTACCGGAAGCGGCACGCGCGACGAGTGCTCTCGGGTCGAACTCAACACTCCTCCACCCGGCGATGCCTCGCGGCTGACGACTCGACATCGATATACTCAGCGACGAGTCCTCCGGCGAATGATCCCGCTGCACGACCTGCCATTCTGCCAACCACCGACGAAGGAAACCGCGATGATCACTCGTCGAGAGGCGCTGCGGACGATGACGGCATCGGCCCTCGTCCTGTCAGCATCACCCCGCATTTTCGCCGATCCGTCGCCGCGTCCCTCGAAGATGGGACTCGTCCTCTATTGTTGCGGACTGCGGCGGAACCAGCGCCGCGAAGTCGCCCCCCGAGATGACCTGTTCGCTCCGTCACAGTTTCTGGCCCATTGCCGTCAGGTGGGGGCGGGGGGCATGCAGATTTCGCTGGGCGTGCTGGAGAAGGACGCGGCGAATGGCCTGAGGCGCGACGCCGAAGGATCGGGGCTCTACATCGAGGCGATCATCCGTGTCCCTGCTGATCGGGTCGACATCGACCGCTTCGAGGCGGAGATGCAGACGGCACAGGCGGTTGGTGCGCGGGCCGTGCGGACCACGATCATCCCCGGCCGGCGCGTATGAGTTCTTCGACTCGCTGGAGAAGTTCCGGGAGTACGAAGCGAAAGGGCAGATGGCCCTGGAGATGGCGGCCCCGGTCGCCGAGAAGCTCCAGTTGCCCCTCGCGATCGAGAACCACAAGGATCAGCGCAACGACGCACGCGTCGCCCTGCTGGAGCACATCAGCAGCGAGTATGTCGGGGCGTGCGTCGATACGGGCAACAGCGTGGCCCTGCTGGAGGATCCGCTGGAGACGGTCGCCGCATTCGCACCCTGGGCCCACTCGGTGCATCTGAAGGACCAGGCGGTGCAGCTGTATGACGAGGGCTTCCTGCTGGCCGATATTCCACTGGGGGCCGGGTTCCTTGATCTGCCCGCGATGGTGGACCTGCTCAGGGAGAAGCGGCCCGACGTCCGCTTCACGCTGGAACTCATCACCCGCGATCCGCTGAAGGTCCCCTGCCTGAGCGAGGAATTCTGGGCGACGTTCCCGGATGTCCCCGGCCGCGACTTAGCGCGGACGCTGCGGGCCGTGCGTGAGGGATCGACCGACAGCCTGCAGTACCCCTCACTCCTCCTGCCCGAGAAACAAGTGGCCTTGGAAGACAGCAACGTCCGCACCAGTCTCGACTACGCCCGCGACCATCTCGGACTGTAGTGGTGGCGAGCGGGGGACGTGAGTCCCCCATTCCTGAACTCCTCTCCCATTGGCACATGTTTAGCGTATCCGCGCGTATCGTCATTCCCGCGAAAGCGGGAATCCAGAACTGGAATTGAGATGACTGGATCCCCGCCTGCGCGGGGATGACGGAACAAACACACGAAGGACTTTCGGAAGCATCACAACAAAACCTGCAGGACACGCTAAACACGTAGGCCAGGGAGGAGAGTTGTTGGCGACATGGATCCAACCGGAGGCTCGCCAATCCAGCCAAACCTAAAACCTTCTCTTCAGGGTCTCCAACATGATTGCATCTGGCTCACTCAATCGGCGTCAACTCCTCCGGCAATCTGTCGCGGCGACGGCTGCGTTCGCCGCACCGTGGTACGTTCCCGCACATGTGCTGGGAGGCCCCGGTCGTGTGGGGGCCAACGACCGGATTCAGATCGGCGTCATCGGGACCGGCGTTCGGGGGAAGTACCTCATCGGCAACATGCCCCAAGGGGGACAGGTCGTCGCCCTGTGCGACTGCTCGCTGCAGCGGATGCACGAGACCCGCGAGCCACAGGGGGAGTTCGAGTTCGTCGAGACCCTCGCCACGTTTCGCGACACCGACGCCCACGGCTGCACGCTGCACCAGGACTATCGCCGGATGCTCGCCGAAGAGCGGCTCGACGCCGTGATGATCTCGACACCTGATCATCATCACGCCCTGGCCGCGGTGCTGGCATTACAGGCGGGGCTCGATGTGTACATCGAAAAGCCGCTCACGCTCACCATTTTCGAAGGCCGCGCGATCTGCGAGGCTGCCTCACGTTACGAGCGCGTCGTGCAGGTGGGGAGCCAGCAGCGCTCGATGCAGGTCAACCGCGTGGCCTGCGAGTTCGTGCGCGACGGCGGATTGGGACGCATCTCGCTAGTGCAGGTGCCCAACTATCCGGGACCGCTGCCCACGCCCGACTTGCCGGCTCACCCGATCCCCGACGGTCTCGACTGGGATCTGTTCTGTGGTCCGACGGAATTGCGTCCTCACAACCGCGACCTTTGGGTGAAGGACGAGTACAAGCGCGGGTATCTCACCTGGCGGGGCTGGGATCTGTTCCGCAGCTACTCGGGGCACCTCATGACCAACTGGGGCGGCCACAGTGTCGACATGGTGCAGTACGCGCTGGGGAAGGACGACACCGGCCCCGTCGAGATTTGGCCCGAACCGCTGCCGGACGATCCGCTCGAACTGGCATTGCTTGACGACCGCTGGCACGAAAAGACCCCACCTCTGGGAACGCTGCGCGACAAGAAACAGGATGCAATGCGCTTCTGCCCGATCTCGATGCGCTATGCAGATGGCACGCTGCTGAAGTTCGACCCCGCGGTGAAGGACGTCGTCGTGCATGGCGAGCGCGGCCGCCTCAACATCAGCCGCAACAAGTACCAGGCTGATCCCGCCGACCTGCTCGCGCCTCCCGATGCCGCTGAGCAAGGGCGCTGGGCGGGCAGCGGTCATGTGGCCCGCCCACACATCGAAAACTGGCTGGAGTGCATCCGCAGTCGACAAGTAACGCACGCACCGATCGAGGGAGGGCACAGGACGGCGACCATCTGCCATCTGGCGAACATCGCCCGCGAACTTTCCCGGCCCCTGCGCCGGGATCCAGAGGCCGAACGCTTCGTCGATGATCCCGCTGCGAACGCGCTGCTGTCCCGCCCCCGCCGCCCGGGGTTTGAGCTGCCGGCGTGACGACAGCGCCGGCCAACGCAAAGGTGACATGAACAAGATCGGTCGGGGTGTGCAGAACTGACTCGACAATAGGGACCCGCGGATGTCCGAGGCGGAGATCTCGTCCGAAGGAAGTGAGATGTGGGAGGCGGAACTCGAACCAGTTCCGCTGCCGGCTCCGTCCCGTCCCGAACAGCTGACGGTGGACTACCACGAGCAGCCCGACACCCTCGCCATTCACAAGAAGCGTGGAGGCGGGCCACACGTCTTTCTGCTGTTGTGGCTGATGGCCTGGACCGTTGGCTGTGTGGTACTGCTGGTGCTCGTCATCAGAGATCCGCAGTTCGGCATGTTCCTGTTTGCGGTGCCGTTCTGGGCATCGTGGCTGGCGGTTGCCGGACTGCTCGTGTGGATGATGTTCGGCAAAGAGACGTTGCTGCTGCGGTCGGACGAGGCACTGTTTCTGCGGACGGCACTCATCAGGCTTTCGTCTCGAGTTGTCCCGCGCCCGGAAATCCGCGGCTTCCGCGAGTGTCGCAGCTCACATACCGAAAACGACGAATACCTGTACGGCATCGAGATGGTGACGCTGGGCAAGCCGGTGCGTTTCGCCTTCCGGTTGCCGGACCGCGAGCGTGCCTGGCTCATCGACCGGCTCAACCGTTTCCTGGGGACAGAGGTCGAGGCGGAGACTCCTGCTGCTCGGACGCCGATGTCCTCCGGCAGCATGTTGGCCCGCAAAGCATCCCTCTCCCGAGACGCGATGGCTGACAGCGAAGTTCTCACCTTCGATAACACGCGCGAGGACCCACCGACTGACGGCAGCTGGTCGTTTCTGGATGACATCGACGCATTCGGGTTCTGGCAGCAAGGCCGGCTGCACATCGTCATGCTCGCGGGGCTGTTGTTCATCAATGCCTTCTGGAACGGGATTGTATCGGTATTCGTCCTCGTGCTGTGGGGGCTGATGCCCGGTAACAACGTGGTTCCCCAGGGCTGGGAATGGTGGGGCCTGTTCGTGTTTCTGATTCCGTTCGAGGTGATCGGGCTGATAATGTTTCTGGCCCTGCTGGCGGTCCTGCTGGAACCGTTTCGCCGGACGCGATGGCGTTTCGAGGAGAACCGGATCGTCCGGCAGATGAGCTGGCCTGTTTACGATCATTCGAAAGCGTGGGAGGTTCCTGGGCTTGATCGCCTGGAGCTCCGCCAGCGTTCGCGGCGCGAGCAACCTCACTCGTTGACGGATGCCACCGGAGAGGTTTCGACGCAGACTCCATTCGCGCTGGCGTTCGTCTCGGATGGCAATGTCGACGTGTGCGTCCTCGACAATCTCACCGAAGGGGAAGCTCGTTGGATGGCCCGGCAAATCCTTGACCGGCGTGGGAGCTGGTTTGTCGAGTAACGTGCAGCGTGGTGGCTGAGGTCCGATAACAGTGATTGGGACCCTTGTTCGCGCTCATGGGCCTCGCTGATTCGAGTCAGTTCATTCAAGTCTGCTTCACTCAGGTTGACGGGCAACCCGTATACACTTGAGGCCAGGAATACATAGCCGTAGCAGGCACACTGGCCCTGGTCGCCATCTGAAATGAACGATCGACTGCACTTGGGACAATCACGCATCAGTCCAGACCAGTAGGCTGCAATGATGTGCGGGGGGTATATGTTCTTCTTGCGTGCTTGTTTCATCGGGGCTGGGACAGGGCCATTTTGTCGGACAGTTCAGATTGGCCCTCAACTGTTGCGTGGCTCGGCGTGCATCGCATGGTGATGCGTCAGGGGGCCTCGCTGTGCGGCTGTCGTGCAGTCAGCCATTCGACGGCCAACCTGATCAGATGATGCTGACCCTCCGTCAGTTCCGGATGGGGGCTGAAGCAGAACACACGACCACTTCCGAACTCGCAGCGAATGGCGGCTGAGGTTCCCTCCATGATTCCTTGTGGAGCGCCGTTCTTCGCAATTCCCGTGGCGAAGATCGCCAGGCTTTCGTAATCGGGGACTTCATGGTCATCCCACTCGCGCCGGGCCAGCAGCGGCCCTTGCGCATAGTAGACCTCCAGATCGCCGTCAGCGTCCTGGAAGAACGCGGAACCCTCCGCAGAAAGCCGCAGCATGACCGTGCCATTTCCGCGGGCCCAGTGTTTGCGATCGACGACTCTTGCGTCGATCAGGTTGAGTGACCAGGGGTAATCATTCGTGGCGAGATACGCGCCCGCACAAATGCCCAGGTAACCTCCGCCTCCACTTATGAACTCCCGCACGGCCGCGCGTCCTTGTTCGCCGAGGGCGTTACCCTGTTTGCTGCCGCTTCCGCCCGGGTGAACCAGCACGTCGACATCCTCCAGATGTCCGTCTTGAATCTCCTCCGCCGTGATCCGGATGACTTCTAATCTCCCGTCCGGCCGCGATTCCAGGGCTGCGATCAGTTTTGCGGAACTCGGCCCTGTCCCTGCCCCCTGGAAGACCGCGACCCGAATGGGGTCGCTCTCCCCCAATGCCGGGGCTGCAGTGAACAGGAGGACAATAAGGAATCGGAAGCTCATCAATACCTCACTTGTATCACCGGACGTCTGTGCGACCACGTCGGGTTCTTTGTGTGACGTGGAGTATAGCACGCCACGGATGCCACTGCTGGCTTGTCCAGCAGTGTGAGAATCCGTTGTTCTGACGTCATTTCCAATTCTGGTTGATAGACATCCACTCCGTCACCTCTTCGCGGCTGCGCCGCCCCAGATTGCGATGCAATCTGAACCACCCGCCGTCCTGAGTGGCTGTCAATCTGCAACCGAGGCCACGGGGCGTGGCTCCATCCACACGGATTGCATGAGTGCGTAGATCTCCGGGTCGAACTCGCGCAGCTCGCCGCGCACAAAGGGATAGAAGTCGTTCGTGCCGAGAAAGGACTCAGACATTTCTGCAAAGAACTCTTTGTGGTTGGTGAGTGCGTAGTGACGCCTGGGCTGGCCACTCAGATGCAAAACCGACTCGCCGCGTCCACTCTCGACCAGAGACTGCCAGGACTTGCGAATGCCGACATGTTCCCCGCCGAGGACACGATCGTGATAGGCATGAGCCAGTTCATGCAGCACGCACCAGGGCTGATCTTGACGCTGAATATGATCGACCAGTCGTTGGGCACGGGGAATGTGCACGCTCCGGGCCATGGCCGGATCGTACCCATGCTCCCGCAGCCACTCGGCACTGGGATGATACTGCAGACTCGTTAAGGGATGCGCGCGGTCCAACCAGATCGGCACCGCCCGGAGACTCTCAAGCCGATTCTCGGGCAAGCGCAATGAGATCACGAACAGCTGATCAGTGAGGACCCGGAGAACCAGCGGCCCCAGAGGTCCGGCGTCGTCCCCCAGCAGACTGCGGTCGACGTGGACCGTCCAGCCCTCAATGCTCCGCAGGTCGTGGGCGATGAGAACACCCGTCTGCTGTTGAGCGTCGGCGGGAACATCTGAGGGTGCCGGATCGGACGGTTCATCGCCGTATGTGCCGACCAGCGGGCATAGGTACATCCCGAAGCTAGACGCGATTGTCAGCATCCATGTTCGCATGGAGTTCCTTTCGGGCAAGGTGGAGAATCCTATGACATCCTCGCCCGCCATGAGCGCCGATCGCAAGTGTGATCGGTCGTTCGACATTTCGCCGGGGTGCCACTCAACGCCGTTAACCCTGTGTTGAGTCACGTAGGTCATGCTCCGCATGACGACCCGGCTTGTCATTGAAACGGATCGACGTCCGCCGAATCCTTTCCCGCGCGGGTGCCACTGCTGGCTGGTTCAGCAGTGCGTGGGAACGAGCGACGGTCAACCCGCATCCCCCGGGGGTCAGTGGGTCGGACTGCCGTCGGCTCCCAGGGCCCGGCGACGAAGTCGGCTTCGCTCTCGCCCGGCCAGGGGGGCATGGTGATGGCCACGACCGAAACCGACTCGGCGGCAGAGGCCCGAAACTGGAAATGAGTGCCGAGTGGAACACTCAGGCAGACGCCCGGTTCCAACGCCACAATCTCTTCTCGGTGCCCCTGCTTGCGCCACATCTTGCCGCGACCGGCCAGTACAAACCAGATCTCGTCGACGGTGCGATGCGTCACCGCCCTGGCCGCTGTGCCGGCCGCGAGCTCGAAGTGCGCCATGCCGCCGGCAGGCAATCCGAGAAGCACGCGAACATCCGATCCGTCGGGGGCCACAACGGTGGGATGTGCCGGCAATCTCATCGTGGCGAAGTCGCTCATCGGGTCACCGTTGGGGGAAAGTGGCTGGGTGGCGCTGGGCCCAGATTGCCGATCACCTGTGGACAACATTCGGCGTCGGTCCTCGACAATCTGACCCCAGCCACCATGCCGCAACGCTGGCTCGGCCTTCTTGATTCCTGAGACGCTACGCTCGGTACTCGTCAAAGAACGCCTCGTCCACATCGTAGGTGATTCGTGGAGTTACACCAAGTTCGAGCGATTCAAATAGCTCAACAAGGTTATCTCCGTTTACCAGTTCTATTGGCTTCGCACCATCACGCCGTGCCTCCTTTTTTGCCTCAGCAGTGAAGACCCCCGTGGTCATGATGATTCCCTTATCCGCTCGCCCCTCCATTGCACCCCGAAAGTCACGAACCTGGCTTGGTGTCACAGCACCTTGGTATCGCTTGCATTGAAAGAGCACGGTAAAGCTGACGAATTTGTTGACCTGAAGAATACCAATTCCGTCGATTCCACCGTCACCGCTCTTGCCGGTTACTATCACTTGCTCAAAACCATGCTCACGAAGCAATCGTTGGCACAATCGCTCAAAGCCGGAAGGCGGCAGACTCTTGAGGACTTCCAGCAAATCAGGTCTGTTATCTCTTTCACCCTCGTTCAGTTGCTCGTCCGCAATCCCAGCGTCTTGCAATGAGTCGGACTCTGGCGTCCTGACTTTTGTCGTGGCGTGTCGTTTATGGACCGCTTTGTAGAAAGCGGCCGAGTCGAAGGCTTCCAAGTTAGTTTTGTTGCCCGCTTCCGTTAGCGTCCATACGCCACGCTTGGACGAATCCACAAGTCCTCCATGCACCAAGTACATCCGTGCCCAGTGGACCTGGTTGTAAACTCGTGATTGCCCACTCTTCAACAAGACGGACTGTTCTTTGTCCGGGATGTTCAGTCGTTCGATTACTTTGTCGGTAACTTCAGACGAAGTACCAGAGCCGCCTAACTCGCGTAGGGTCTCAATGATTGGTTTCAGGAACCGAGTGAATTGCGGTCCCTTGGCTTTGTTGGAGCGTGCGACTGTCATTTGAGGATACGGTCGGCGTCCTTCTAATGCGGGAAACGTGACGAAGCCGACGTACTCTTATTCATCCGGATAAATCGCGACCGTTCTGGATCACGTCAGATACTTCTTGAAAAAAGCGATTGTCCGCTGCCAGGCCAGTCTGGCCGCGGTCTCGTCGTATCGGGGCGTGGTGTCGTTGTGGAACCCGTGGTTGACCCCCTCATACACAAATGCCTCGAACGTCTTGTTGTGGGCCTTGAGTGCCGCTGCAAACGGGGCGGCCCCGGCGAGAATCCGCTGGTCGAGGCTGGCGTTGTGAATCAACAGCGGGGCCGTGATCTTCGGCACGTCGGCGAGGTCGGGTTGAATACCGTAAAATGGCACGGCGGCGTCGATCGTCTCCGGAATGCGGACGGCCAGTTGATTTACCAGGCCACCGCCGAAGCAGAAGCCCACGACACCGAGTTTGCCCGTTGAGAGAGGATTGGCATCGAGCCATTTGGCCGCCGCGATGAAGTCCTGCGTCATCTTCTCGCCGTCGAGCTTGGCCTGCATCGCCCGCCCGTCGTCGTCGTTGCCGGGGTAGCCGCCCAGCGGTGTGAGGGCATCGGGAGCGAGGGCCAGAAACCCGTCGACGGCGAGCCGGCGGGCGACATCTTCGATGTACGGATTCAGACCGCGATTCTCATGGATCACCAGCACCGCCGGGAACTTGTCTCCCTGGGCCGGGCGGGCCAGCAGGCCTTTCATCTCGCCCGATCCCTGGGGTGACGGGTAGGTGATCGTCTCGGTGTGAATGCGGGGATCGTCGCGTTTGACCTGCTCGGCCCAGGCATAGTTGGGACTCAGACTCGACAGCAGTGCTTCCACCGTCAGTCCGCCGACCGCAAACGCACTGAGGCCCTTGATGTAGTCGCGACGCGTCAGCCGCCCGTGGGCGAAGTCGTCGTACAGGTCGAGCACCTGCTGGTCGAACTCATGGGCCTGTTTGCGTGGCATCGCTGGTTCCTTCCGATGGTTGATTGAGTGAGGATGTCGCCTGAGGGACGCAGGTCAGACTGGGGCTCACGGCCGGTCGTCTTGCAGCAGGGATGGAGTCATTCGCAAACGCCTATCTTAACGGATGCCCGGGGGATGCGGGAGGTTCGCGCCGATCCTTCTGTGCAACCTGTGCAACAGGAGTGGCGGGACAGCAGCCCGACTGTGTTCGGGGGGCACGCCCAGAGCGCAGCGACGGGCGTGGTGATACCAGTACGTCGCAGCTCATGCCCGCGCAGAGGTGACATGTGTGTATGCCATCCTGCGTCTCTCCGCGTGCTCTGCGCCACTGCGTGAGACTACTGGTCGATGGGGGCGACGCTGGCAGCTTCGACTACGAGCGAGGTGGCGTCGACTACGAACGGCAGGTCCTGCCGGTTCAGGTCGTGCCTTGATCACATCCAGAACCGCAGCACGGCGGAATCTGCGCGAAGCTGAGCGTGAGGGCATCGTGAGGAGCCGAAACGACTCTGCTCCGCGAAGGCCTCATTGACCCTTGCATCGAACTTCACTAAATCACCCACTCCTCTCATGGCACTCCCTTCGATTCACAATCCCTTTCCGGCGGTTGCCGCGGCGTCGTTGAAGCCTGGCGCGCCAGCGAATGCCAATTCCTGAGGGGCTTCGCTCGGACTTCAGACTTTGACTTCACGCTCAATTGTTGATGCAACAACACTCCGTCCGGTTTTCACGCCCAGAGCCGATCACCATGCGCTATGCTACTCTGATGATCATGGGCCTCGCGACATTCGCCGCGGGGTGCACAACGACCAAGTCGACCAATACCGCCCGTACTGCGAAGGAGCAGATGCTCGTTTCGGGGGCTGTCGACCAGGCACTCGACAAAGTGAACTTCAGCCCGTTTCAGGGATACGCCGTCCTGCTGGATGAGAAGTATGTGGACTGCGTGGACAAGGCGTATCTGATCGGTTCGGTGCGGCACCGGGTGCTCGCCGCCGGCGGTCATCTCGTCGACAAGCCTGAGGAGGCGGACATCATTGTGGAATTACGTTCCGGGGCCGTCGGGACCGACAACGCGGAGTCGTTCATCGGTATTCCCGAGATTGCCTTGCCCGGCATGATCACGCTGCCTGAAGTCCGATTCCTCACGCGCAGCAACCAGACCGGCATGGCCAAAATCGGCCTGGTCGCCTATGACGCCCATTCGCATGGCGTTCTGGGGATCGGCGGTACGTCGCTGGCGCACTCCGACGACAACAACTGGTACGTTGTCGGCGTGGGTCCCTTTCAGGAAGGCAGCCTGAAGCGCGAGGTTTCGCGGTCGACGACGGGCAATGCGGCCATCTATCAGGGAACGCTGCCCAGCACGGTGTCATTCGCGACCCCCACTGTCGGGACTGACGAGCCGGAGATCCGGTTTACGTCTGGCGAAGGTGCCGAGTAGTTGGCGTGCGGCGAAACCGCAAGCGACGGCCTTCGTCGCTACTCGGTAGTCGCCGCTTCCTCACCCAGTTCGCGCAGCAATTCCAGCGAGTAGATCCCCGATGTGTGACCATCGGTGAAGTCGATCCCATAGGCGTAGTTGCCGGCGGGTCTCATCGACTGCACGCGTAAGGGACGGGCCTCCTGGGGAGTGAGAATCGGGAGCAGCCCTCCCCCGTCGAATGAAGTCGCGGCGGAGGCTGAGGCCACGCTCGGTGGACGCTTTGTCTGCTTGTCCCGGCAGACGGCACAGGGGCAGCGCTCTCGCAACAGCCGCCATGTCAGTCGGTGCGTGACGCCGTCGCTCCAGAGGATCTGCAGGGACTCCTCGTCCCCCTTGACCGAGACGACCGAAACATCCATCGGGCATGTTCCTCTGCGAGGGCTACGAGTGTCGCGTCACTGCCTGATCGCGGCAGCGACGGCTGAAGCGCTAACAGTCCTTTGAAAACATCCCTCCTCCTGTCGCTGCCGCCTTGCCTCGTCGAAAGAGTCATGCCCGCCCTGCTCGCGCCATGCGGGCATGGCACCCGGCGATTCAAGAGTCAACTCCGGTTCTCTTCTTTGAGGGAGCGCTACTCGGCATCGGTTCGCCGCAGCACGAGGACGGGACACTCGACATGACGGATGACCGCCTCGGCCACCGACCCCAGCAGGAAGCGTTTCATGCCGTGATACCCGTGAGAGGAGACCACCACTAGGTCGGCCCCGATCTCCTTGGCGGTGCGGGCGATTTCGGGACCGGGTTGTCCCATATGGACGTCGAACTTCATCCCCGTGAAACCGTGCTCCTTGAGGAATGTCTGGGCATACGCGGTGACCGATGTCTCGCGGTTGAGATTCGACACATCGCCCCAGACAACGCCGGGCGAGATGCTCTCCAGCGGCGGCAGGACGTGCAGGAGATGCACCTTCGCCGGATCGCCCGCCAGATCGACAGCTTCGCCAATGGCGTTGACCGATGCCTCGGAAAAGTCGATGGGAACGAGGATGTTGTCGCGTTTCATGGGGACACGTTCGCTTCAGAATGCTGATTTTGTGACAGGCGTCTCGTCGTTGTCGCGGATCTCGCGCAAGTTCTCCCGGGCGGCGTTCAACATTTGCACCTCCTCCACCTCCCAAACAGTTTCCTGTGACGGATCAACAGCCAGAACGGAGAGCTTCATCATACATTGACAGAAACGGACTTCGCGACGAGCTTCACTGGACTCCAGCAGCACGTTCCGCGTGGGAGCGATTATGGCAGTTCGTCTCCCCCCTCGCGGTTGATTGTATTGCAGATGGCTTGTGTGGTGAACTCGCTTCACGGACGTAGACGTAGGATTGTGCACATTCCCCTTCGCCTTGTCCCGGCCTCTTTCATCCGCACCTGCAGTTGCTCGTCGGCAGTAGCTGATGACGAAACGGACATCTTCCGATCGCGCCCAACTTTTTGCTGGCGTCACCACTCGAGGTCAGTCGCGTTGCCCGTGCCTCAGTTTCCCACGCCACCGACGGCTCCGCCCGCACTGATGTTCGCTCCGTTGATGAAGCTGAACGTGAACACATCGGTGAGGTTGCTGAATGTCGGACTTACTCCGATCCGCACATAGCGACGATCGGGTGAGACAACGACCCCGGCACGCAGTTGCGCACCGTCGGGGATCAGCTGGATGATCGGCTGATAGCCGACTGCTCCGGTGAGTGCTCCGCCCGGTCTCTGCTGCTGCTCGGCGAGCGTCGTCCGCATCCGCGATTCCACAAAGCGGTCGCGGGCTGCCTGGGCCTCGGGAGAAAGTCCCTGTGGGAGGCGCCTCTGTGCCCGCGAGGCGATGTCGTCCAGGCGGGCATCGATCTGCGACGTCTCCACGGTGCGCGGCTCCTTGCGCCGGCCCTCATCCAGTTTGACGCGGACGACGGCTTCGCCACCGTCGAGCACCACGGTCTGGGTCGACGTCTGCTCATGGGGTGTTCCCTGATGCTGAATCACCGTGAGCTGTGCCCGGTTGCTGACGATCTGACCCCACGCCCGTTTCACGCGGATACGGTACTCGCCCGAGAGCCCCTGTGGACAGACGTACTGCTCGAAGCAATTATCGGCTTCGGGACCATAGCCGTCGTGCAGGTGCACGCCGCCGCCGGGGGAGTCGGGCATCTCGAACGAACAGACACTGCCGGGCGGTTCCTCGACCGACAGGTCCAGATCGCCTGCACCGCTCCACGTCAGCCGGATGGCGAGGTCCCGTTGTTTTGCCTGCTGCATCGCCTGGGTGATGCGGGATGCTTCGTCCGGCGTGCCGGCCCGCTGGAGTTCGCGGGCCCGTTCGAGCAGTGCGTTCTCGGCGTCGCGCTGGACCTGCTCGGAGTCCTTCGTCCATCCGTACTGCAGCACACCGCTCGCTGCCCACTGGAGATCGTCGGCGTTCTTCGACTTGCGCGACAGGCGCAGCGCGAGGATATACGGTTCGGGCGCTCCGGAGCAATGCGGGATGCCTGCCGATACAGCCGCACCGCTGCCTCATCGCGACCAAACCGGGTGAGATACGCCGCCGAGTACATCATGCTGGTGAAGTCGGCGGTGCCGAAATCGGTGAGAGACATCACCACGCGCTGCACATCTTCGGCGGGTCGGCCTGCGATCTCCATCGACAGGGCGAGGACTTCGTACATCCAGGGTTGCGACTGTCCTGCGATGAGTGCCGACTGGATTGCGTGAATCACATGCTCGTGTTCGCCGGCGTCGTGCAGTTCCTGAATGGTCGTCCGCACCTGCTGCTCGGCAGGACGGTTTTGGGCGAAGTACTCCATCCAGATGCGTTCGGGCGGACCATCGCCCGGCCTGGGAGGTGCTGCGGCCGGGGCGTCCGTGGAGGAAGATGAGGCCGAGACAGGAGCGGTGGGGGCGGAAAACAGAACAGCGGACACCGGCCCCTGGGCCAGAATCCGCTGCGTCTGCTGATGAAGTTTGCTGCTGGTCGCTTCTCCAGACTGGCTGAATCCCCCAGTCAATTGTGGTTCAGCAGTTTTTTTTTCAGAACGTCGACGCGCTGGTCGGGTGCATCGGCACTCTGTGAGGACGCAGGTTCAGCAACGCTGAAGAATCCGCCGCCGCCACCACCGCCGCCGCCGCCGAATCCACCGCCGCCGCCACCACCGATTCCACCGCCGCCACCACCGATTCCACCGCCGCCACCCAGACCGCCGCCGCCGACCGATCCGAGTCCGCCGCCGGAACCGACGTTGCTCTTCATGACAGCGGGCGAAATCACCAGGTCACCAACGGGATAGACGCGGGTCTGCAGTTTCTCTTCGGCGGCCTCGATCGTCGTGATCTTCATGACTTCGTCCTCCACGACCCAGGTCAGTCCCAGGCCTTCGAGCATGATCTTCATCCCACTTCGCAGCCGGACACCGGTGAGTACCAGGTTAATGGGTTCGTCGGTCGCGACGCCCACATCGGTCAGGGCCACGTCGTCCATCAGAATTGTGATGTTGTGCAACTGGCTGATGTAGGCGATGGCATCGGCCAGGGGCGTATCCACAAACTCGAAACTCGTTTCGTCTTCGAGTGCGCGGTAGATCCGTTCTTCGTTGGGGCTGTTCTGATGCAAATCGACTGACGCCCACTTGGCGCGGCGTTCCGTCAGAGCACGCCAGACAGGTGCCGGCGGATAACGCACCGGAGGCTCGTCGGGGAACGGGACGTGCGAGAGTTCCACCTGGTACAACACGGCCAGGAAGCGATCGTTTCGCAGTGAACGCAGACGGAAGATCTTGTCGAGCTGACCGGCAGCTTCCGAGACCATCACCGTCTGTGCACCGATGGCACTACCCGGTCGCATGCTTACAATCTGTCGGGCCACAGCTTCGGCCTCTTCGAAGCCTTCCGGATTTCCGGAGAAACCTTCCCAGAGCAGAGCGCGGACGCGTTCGGTCAACTGGGCGAGACGCGTCTCTTCGAGCGAGGCCGCTTCAATCAAACGTGCCTGTGCTTCCTGTTCGGCAATGCGCTGCTGCTGCGCGGATGTTGCGCTGTTCCAAGGCTGCCGTGCGACTGGTGGCATCGATGATGGCACTGTTCACCCGACGCAGCAACTGCGCCCGCACATCCGCGTCGATGTCCGGTGCCGACTTGACGGCCTGCATCGCACTTTGCAAATCGTTGCGAGCCCCCAGCGGATCAGACCCCAGCCGCTGGCCGGCAGAGTTGATCACCTGGCTCACTTCGAGTGCCAGACGTTCGCCGGCAATCTGCTGTCGGTCCTTTTCGGCGTCGATCAGACTCTGGTCGAGTGGCTGCTCACGCGACTGCAGTTCATTGTTTCCATTGGGTTGCAGCAGGCGGCTGTCGGGAACGACGGGTGCCGGAGGAACCTCGCTCGCCGGGGGAGTGGTCTGGCCCGGAACTGCGGGCACCGCACTGGCGGGAGGCGTCGGCTCATCGCCGGGAACGGGAGTATCAGGAAACGGAGGTGCCTGGGTTTCGTCAGCACCGGCGGGAGGCACTTCCAGGGGCTCGGCCTGGGCGATCGTCCGCACCTTCAGGTCACCGGCGGCACCAATCAGCACCTCGGCCCGCACGTTGTTGGGATCGAAGTTCTTGATCGTCAGCCCCAGCTGCTCAGCCGTGGCGAAGTCGCGGGCCACAACTGCCTGTTCACCGGCGGCTTCGAGCCGGGCAATCTCGTCCTCAAAGCCCTGCTGGGCCTCGCGGTACAGTTCCATCCCGGCCAGGGGGTTCAGCCCCTCATTCTGCACGGCCTGTCGGTAGAACCCGTACAGGAACGTATTGCCTTCAGTGAGCGCTTCTCCTTTGGATGCGAAGGGCATCTTCTGGTTGTCGGCCGTCAACGTAATCGTCATCTGGGCCGGCAGCGCTCCTTTGCTCAGATAGATGGTTTCGCGATCAGCACGCACCGGCAGAGGCTGTTGCGGAATCAGATTCTTCAGAGCGGGCGTTACTGCCATTTGCGTGGGATAGAAGACCGGCTGGACGGCGATGCTGGCGAGTTCCTGGCCAATCTGGCGTGCACCCGTGCGCTGATCCATTCCCTCGTCGGTCAGCACCCGTCCCCCGCTGTGATGAGCCAGTATGCCCAGCAACTGAAGATCGGTTCGGGGTCCCACGGCATAACTGCTCACGGCAACCTTGCGGTCACAGAACTCTTGCATCAGGCTCTGCATGTCGGCCTGCTGGATGAGATTCGCCGTGCTCATGCCGTCACCGATGTAGATCACCGCCGCGGTCTGTGAGCCTTCGAGCGGTCCGAGTGCACTCGTCAGCGCCAGTCGCATATCGGTCGAGCCGGCCGGAAACCGCTGCCGCAACTTCGGCAGTGCCGTCTCCCGAACGACCTGCGGTGTGACGTTGGGCTTGGTGAGCGGGATGGCCTGGATGTCGACCGCGAACAGACTGACCGGCAGGTTCGCCGGCAGGCTGCTCAGCAACGAGTCCAGTACCTGCAGACCATGTTCGCGATGCTGTCCGACTTGGCTCGCCGAGGTGTCCATCAGAATCACGAGGCGCTGCGGCGGTTGCGCCTGCGGCAGCGGCCCCGCGGCCTTGAGAGCAATGGCGACGTAGGTCTCCCCATCCGGAGCATCGAATGCCTGGATGGTGGCGGACGACCCGGCCCGCGCGATGTGCGTGCCAAGTCCCAGGATCAGAACCGCCATGGACCAGCGAGTGGCAGCCTTCGCAGTGAACATCATGCCGTTACTCCCAGAGACCGCAATGGCTCATGAAGATGAGCCGGAGATTTCGAAATCTGATCGAATGACAAGCCCGCCCGTGGAACCACGGCCCGGCGCGTCACTCATTGTTGAGACCGATTGGGCCCCGCGCAGTTGCGGACACAAACCGGGATCCTCATTTTATAAAGTGTCTCGGACACACCCCAAGAGAATTCGTTGCATTTCAAGTCGAAAGCACGATTTCCGGTCCGTCCCGGCGACGACGTAAGGTCTCTCGCGAATGTGACGCCGCGCCAGACGGAAGGTCCGATTCACAAGCTCGTGTCGGCAAACTTCATACGTCGCTTGTACAACTCCTTCAACCGGGACACGGAGTACATCCGGACGACCTCTCCCTTGTACAAAACGTGCCCGTTGGCGTCGGTCGTCAAATGGTCCTGGACCTCGGGAATGGCCTGCCCGGCGTACAAGGCCGCGAACGTTTCGGGATCGACCCCGTCGCCCGATTCGAGGTCGGCCATCGCATCGCCGCCCCCCGAGAGAATCAGAAATCCGTTGAGCCCCTCGGTGATCGCCTGGTAGCGCCCCTCCGACTGCAGGGCATCGGCCGACTGCTGCAGCGTGATGAACGTCTCGTGGAGCTTGTCCACCGAGTTTCGCGACAGGTTTTCATCGGCACCCGCCGCCGGAGGCTGGGCCTGCACCAGTCCGCTCGACCAACCTTGGTCGGTACCTGCCAGGTATCCCAGTCCAAACAACGTCAGTCCGGCCAATACAGTTGTCACACGTGGCATGGTGGTCTCCTGCCTGGGGAATCTCATCAACGAGGGGGGGAGGTTTCGCGTCACTGAGCGCAGATTAGCTCCGCAGAGTCTCCCACCGCAAGACGGGCCCGAACGCATAGAACTTGGCGGACGGTGTGGGTGTCCGTAGACTGGCACCGACGAAAGGATGATCGACAGCGTTATGGCCCGTGTGGTTCTGGCAATGAGTGGCGGTGTGGACAGCTCCGCCTCGGCGTACCTGCTGCAGCAGCAGGGGCACGAGGTGATCGGGCTATTCATGCGCTCCGGAGCCACTGAGGAGACCACCTGCAGTGTCGATGCGTCGTCCGGTCTGCCGATCGTCACCCGAGCGACTCACAAGCAGGGCTGCTGCAGTGCTGCGGATGCCGCCGACGCCCGCCGGGTGGCCGACGCGCTCGACATCCCGTTCCATGCCCTGAACTTCCAGGACGCGTTCGGACTCATCAAGGACTACTTCGCCGATGAGTATCTCGCCGGTCGCACGCCCAATCCCTGTGTGATGTGCAACAACTGGCTGAAGTTCGGCAAGCTGTGGGACTTCGCCCGGCAGGTCGGTGCCGATTTCATCGCCAGCGGCCATTACGCGCAAGTCCAAGAGGTCAGGAGTCAGGAGTCAAGAGTCAGTCTGCAAAGCCTACGGGCCTCAAAGCCCACGAGCAACAGCGCGTGGGTACCGACTCCTCTCCCCTTGAGGGGAGAGTTTGGGAGAGGGGTGAAGGCGGCGGATGACACAACCCTCCCCCAGCCCCTCCCTGCGAGGGAGGGGAGTTCGGTGTCCCAAACCTCCACCGACTACGCCCTCCTGCGCGGTCACGACCGCACAAAGGACCAGTCGTACGTCCTGTTCGGAGTGCAGCGTGACCTGCTGCCACACATCCTCTATCCCGTCGGAGGTCACACCAAGGCGGAGATTCGCGAACTGGCGCGGGCCGCCGGACTTCGCACTGCCGACAAGCCCGACAGCCAGGAAATCTGCTTCATCCCCGACAACAATTACACCGGGTTTCTCGACCGCCACCGGGGCCCACAGGAGACGGCCGGCGAACTGGTCGATACAGCAGGCAACGTCGTGGGCCACCACGACGGCTATCAGCACTTCACGATCGGCCAGCGCCGACGACTGGGAGTCACCTTCGGCGAGCCGCGGTTCGTGGTTCGCATCGACCCGGACACGAGGCGCGTCGTCATCGGCACGAAAGAGGATCTCGGCCGCCATCTGCTCGAAGCCGATCGACTCAACTGGCTCATCGAAACTCCCGCCGATCGCTTTCGCTGCGAGGCGCAGATTCGTTACCAGCATCCTCCTGCGGCGTGTGGGATCGAGTTGATCGACGACGGCCGGCTGCGCGTGACGTTCGACGAGCCGCAGTTCGGTGTCGCCCCCGGACAGGCCGTGGTGTTGTACGACGGCGACCGGGTCCTCGGCGGCGGCTGGATTCGGTGACTGGCCCGGCGGAGCTGCGCGACCGCTGCGATCGGGACACTCCCCGCGACATGACGACGTTCGCCAGTCGGGAGACCTTTCCTGTCGGCGCTGCAGTCGCGCGCTGACGATTTCAGACGACAAGCGCACGGAGGGCCGAGCATTAACTTCACCTCCGCTGTATTGCATTCCCGTGCATCCGTTCGTCAGCCGACTCCGTCTTGTCTGTTCTGCCCTCATGCTGCTGTCGCTGTCGGCCGGCATGGGCCGAGCGGATCTCGTCTGGGAGAACTTCTTCACCGACGAGCAGAGCATTGGCGACGGTACGGTGCTGAACACCGGGAGCGGCATCAACGTCACGATCAACCGGGTGGTGTTTTCCGACAGCGACGGCGGGACGTTTGATCTGGGGCTCTATGACAACTCGGACTACTTCACCTTTGAGTCGGGGCAGCAGGGAGGCCACTTTGGCTTCCTGGAAGCCACGTTTGACAATCAGAACAACGACCCGGCGGATTATCTCGAACTCACGTTGCTCTTCAGCGTGGCAATCAGCAATCTGAACTTCAGCCTGCTGGATGTCGATTCGGGGTCGTGGGACGACGCCGTGGAGGTGTTTTACAACGGCTCATTGAATGCCCGGGACAATGCGTCGTTCTACACGCTCGGATCGACCAACATTCTGGACAATGAGACCTACATGCACGGCTTTGAAGGCAATGGTTCTGGGGCCAACTTCGATGAGACGATTGGCAACATCGACTTCCATTTCGGGGCGACCCAGATCACATCGGTGCGCATCAAGTACTTCTCGACCGACGATGCCGACCTCGATCCCGGAGGGCAGCGGCTGGGTGTGTCGGACCTGTCGTTCACGAAGGCGGTACCCGAGCCCTCGGCCGTCGCCATGATGGGGGTGTTTGCCAGTGCGGGGCTGATTGTTGTCAGATCTCGCAAGCGTGAGCGTCCGCTCTGATGCTTTCACACCACCATCGAAGAGGTGTGTGCCACTGCAACGTCACAACATTGCACTCGAGCTGACGCACTGGCGAAGCCAGTGGCACCCGCGCGTGACCGTTCGCCGGCTCGATGTCCTGTCACTCGAATCGCTGGTCCTTCCATCTTGTCTACACAGTGGGTAGCAGCGCTTCTTGAAGCGGTGCGGCGCAGCCGCAAGAGGTTGTGGGAGGACGTCCGGCCGCGGCACGTTCCCGCGCCGCTTGGTGACAACGTGAGATCACCCACAACCTCCTGTCGCTTCGCGACCCCGGATCGAGATCCGGGGCTACCCGCTACACACGACTCGGCCGTAGTGGAAGCTGCTTGCGCTGCATGCACCCGACACAGCTCTCCGAGTACCCTCGGGACGCAGCCCGTGGGCTTTGATGTCGCCGTACGAGGATGGCTACTCCTCGCGCGGGGGACGGAGCATCAGGCTGTCGGTGGCCTCGACCGGTGACTTGCCTTCAAACAGCACACCGTACACCTCCCGGGCAATCGGCATCTCAATCCCCCGTTGCTCGGTCACGTCGTGAATGCTGCGGGTCGTGTTCACCCCTTCGGCAACCGCGTCCATGCTCGACAGAATGGCGTCGAGCGACTCACCACGTCCCAGTCGTTCCCCCACCAGCCGATTGCGGCCATACTGGCTGCAGCAGGTGGTGATGAGGTCGCCGATCCCCGCGAGTCCATTGAATGTGGACGGCTCTGCCCCCAACCGAGTACCAAACCGGATCATCTCGACGATGCCCCGCGTCATCAGGGCCGACTTCGCATTGTCGCCGTATCCCAGCCCGTCACAGACACCGGCGGCGATGGCGATCACATTCTTCAGCGCCCCGGCCAGTTCGACGCCAATGAGGTCCGTATTCGTATAGACGCGGAAGCGGTCCGTCGAAAACATCGCCTGCACCTGCCGGGCCAGGGTGACATCCCCCGACGCCGCGACCACAGAAGCAGGCAGCCGGCGGGCGATCTCCTCGGCATGACTGGGTCCACAGAGCGCGACGACGGCCCGGCTTCCCAGGGTCTCTTCGATGATCTGACTGGGCCTCAGCAGGGTCTCGTTCTCCATTCCCTTGACGACGCTGATGACCGGCCGGTTCTGGTTGAGTGACGGGGCCAAGCCTGTCAGCGTGTCGCGGAGAAACTTGGTGGGAATGGCCACCACCAGATACTCGGCCCCGTCGACGGCTTCTTCGATGTCGGCTGTGACGAGTACTCGTTCGGGCAGGGTCACGCCGGGCAACAGACGGCGGTTCTCGCGAGCGGACTGCATCTCGGCAGCCACCGACGGGTTACGGGCCCAGATCGCCACCGATTGATCGGGATGATCGGCCAGCAGCATCGAACAGGCGGTGGCCATCGCACCACTGCCCAGAATTGCGGTCTTGTTCGCCATCAGTCGTGCGGTCTCCCCCGTGTGGCCATTTGGCGACGTGACCACCGGACAAGGTCTCTTCCGGTGGAAGCAATCAACGATACTGTGAAGGCGTCAGTGCCGCCCGCATGTCACGCCGCGGCCCCCTGCGTTCGTCACAACCGGGTCCCCCTTCCCAGAAGACACAGTCCCGCACACCGATTTCGCGGAAACGGCTTGCCAGACCCGTTTGCGGGGCTAGGGTCTCCTGAAGAACCACTCTGCCGGAGTAATCTAATGCAAGTCGCAGTTGAACAACAGACTGAGTTCGTTGACCGTCGTGCCGTCCCTGGCGACAACCCGCGGGGTATCGAGCGACGCCAGTTCCTGCCGAGCTACAACTCGGAGCGCGAACAGGTCAACGAACTGGCCGAGGCGGTCGATCAGTACAAGATGCGACACCGCCGGCGGTTCATCACCTTTGACGAACTCTATGACGTAATGGTCTCGCTCGGCTATCATCGGTGAGGATCACCGGACCTGTCGCGACAGGGATGCAATGCTGAGTGGCAGTCGTTGTGCGTTGAAAGAGTGGGCTGTCGTCTGCGCGGCACTCGCGGACGGACGGCAGACGATCCTCATCCGCAAGGGTGGCATCGCGGAAGGCCCCGGCGGGTTCGTCGTCGAGCATCCGGGGTTCTGGCTGTTCGCCACGCGTTTTCATCAGGCTGCCGACGAGCTGGTCGAGGACGCCCATCCGTTGCTCTCGTCGGTGCAGGAATCCGCACCGCGTGATGGATTCGTCAGACTCCCGCTGTATGCCGATGTCGATGGCATCCACTACCTCGACAGCGAGCGTCTGCTCCCCCGACTGGCCGGACTGCACATCCTCTCTGCCGACACCGTCGATGCGCGCTTCCACTACCGCCAGCCGGGACTCTACGTGCTGACGGTCCGCGCCTTTCAGCCGCCGGCGGTCGTCGAGATTCCCGACTCGCCCCACTTCGCGGGCTGTCACAGCTGGGTTGATCTTCCTCAGGAACTCCCCACCGGCGACCTGATCCCCGTGCTCAGTGATCGAGGAGTTCAGTGCCCGCAGCGAGATCGTCTCCCAGCGACTCGGCTCGCAGCTGGCCTGAACCAGTCAGCGCGGTGCCAATCGTTCCCAGGTTGCGGAATCCCAGAATCAGTAGCCCGACCGCGATGGCCACGATCGCCGCGACCAGCACCGCCCCTGACGCGATGTCCTTGGCCTGACGGGCCAGTTCGTGCTCATCGGGAGATGCCAGATCGGTGACGGCCTCGATCGCCGTGTTGAGCAGTTCCGCCGTCCAGACCAGTCCGCAGGTCAACAGGATGACCGCCCACTCGATCGCTGTCAGTCCGACCCACCACGACGACAGAGCAACAGCGACGCTCACGAGGCTGTGAATCCGCAGGTTGCGATCCGAGCGCCAGGCTTCCCGGATGCCGTGCCACGCCACTGCAAAGCTGCGGGCCAATGACTGCGGGGGGCGTCGCGACTTCGTCTCCCTGCGGCATGTCGTGCACACTCACCGGGCCGATCAGTCCATCCAGACGCGTTTCCAGCCGGCGAAGATGTCAGTCGAGGTAACTGCGGCGGCCTTCGTCGGTCGCCGTGTACTGGACCTTGTCGGAGATCCTGCTCATCGACTTCGGCCAGCGCCACCGTGTCCCCCTCCTCCGTATACAGCCAGTCGGGGCGGGTGAACCAGCTCATGACGCCGTTGAGGTCGTCGCGGCCGGCGGGGAAGAAGGCCTGCCCCTCCAGAAACAGCTGATAGGCGTATTCTTCCAGCTTGGGCCAGGTCAGGTCCGTCGATCCGCGTAATAGGGCTGCAGGACGGACGTTTCATCCGGTTTGACATTCGGGTTGTGCAGCATGTCGATCGCGTTCCACGGACAGATCGTGAGTTGGTAAAACTCACTGCTGTCATTGGGAGATCGATAGCACATCTGACAACCAATGCAGCGACTGGTGTCGATCTGGTGATAGCTCTGCGAAGGAATCGGGCTGACGACTTCGTAGATGCAGTCGACCGGGCAGACGGTTGCGCAGGAATTGCAGGACGTGCAGCTGTCCTTGTTGATCACGTTCAGATATCGCGTTTCCTTCTTGCGGTCCGACTTGCGGGTCCGGAAGTAGTCAATCGCCGAGATGGTCATCGGCGGTGCGAGAAGTCCGAGGTCAGGGATCAAAGCCCACGGGCGGCGGCCCTTGGGTATTCGAATTGCGAGTAGTTAGTGAACAAGGGCCAGCACCACACACGCCGACTGGCGCGCCAGTCACCTGCTCCGAGAGGATATCGGTCCCGGCGATGTTCAACCACCCAGCACGCCCGCATTCGCTCCCGATTCTCAGACTTGGGACGCACTGGCCGTGTCATTCTCTCGATCGCAGAAGAAGTTGCGGGTCGTGAAATAGAGAATCGCCCCGAACAGCAGGATCAACGGCACGTCGAACATCACGAGCAGCAGCAGTTTCTCCCGGGCGGACATCGCCAGATTCCCGTACCAGAAGCGGACGGCCGACGCATCTCCGATCAGCCAGCTCACCCACGGCAGGACGACGACCGCCACTTGCGGGCCAAACAGCAGCCAGATACCGGCCAGTGTCATCCAGCTGCGCGGCCTGTGGACCGCCTTGCGCACCATGAATCCTTCGGCCCAAACGCTCCACAGAGGGTCAATCGTCGCCAAGGACGACAGCGGGGCCCCGCAGCGTGTGCAGAAGTGCCCCTCTGCCGGGTTGCCCGTACAGCAATTCGGGCAGAGAGCCGGTCGTTCAGCGATACTCGGGGTCGCGCTCGACATGAGTCGTGCCTCATCAACATCCCGGACCAGCGCGAACTGTCTACGCGGAATGCGTGTCACAGCACAATCCGATTATACTCGTGTCTGCTCTCCCGGTCGAACACGAAGGTCAACCCGCACCCTATGCAAGCACCAACTCCCATCCCCCAGGGCTTTTACTTCGCCGGGCATGCCTGTGGCATCAAGGCCGATCCCGCCAAACTTGATCTGGCCCTGTTCGTCTCCGAGCGGCCCTGTGCCGCGGCGGGGGTCTTCACCCAAAATCGCGTCGTCGGAGCTCCGGTGCAGGTGTCGAGACGGCGCGTCCCCGGTGCTGCCGTCCGGGCCGTCGTCATCAACTCCGGCAACTCCAACGCCTGTACCGGCGAGCGGGGTCTGGAGGATGCCCGCTGGATGACGCAGCAGATCGCCGCTCGACTCGAAACTTCGCCGGAGAGCGTGCTGGTCTGCTCGACCGGAGTCATCGGCCACTTCCTGCCTCGGGAGAAGCTGGAGAGAGGGTTCCCCGAGGTGGTGGCGAACATCGAGTCGTCATCGGCAGCACTGGAACGTGCCGCCCGCGCCATCATGACGACCGACACCGTGCCTAAGATCGCCTCGCGTCAGGTCCACGTCGATGGGCGCACCGTCACCATCACCGGTGTCGCCAAGGGGGCGGCGATGATCGGTCCCAACATGGCGACCATGCTCGCCGTCGTGATGACCGACGCGGTCCTCGATCCGCAGACGGTCCACGAGATGCTCACGGCAGCGGCCAACGAGAGTTTCAACTGCATCTCGGTCGAAGGTCACACGAGCACCAGCGACACGGTGCTGCTGTTGGCCAACGGTGCTGCCGGAGCCACTCTCGAACGCCCGGCGTTGCAGGCTGCCGTCAGCGAGGTCTGCACCGAACTCGCGCAGATGATCATCCGAGACGCCGAGGGGGCCGAGCACTTCGTCACGCTGGACGTGACAGGCTGCCGGTCGCGTGAAGAGGCTCGCCTGATTGCCAAGGCGGTCTGCGACAGCGCCCTCGTCAAGACGGCCATCACCGGGAATGACCCGAACTGGGGCCGCATCGTCTCCGCCGCCGGTTATGCAGGTGTTCCATTCGAGGAGCAGGACTGTTCGCTCTCCATCAACGGGCTGAGCGTTTATGAGCACGGCCGGCCCACGGCCTACGACGCAGCCGCCGTCTCGGAGGCGATGGCGACCGGCGAGGTACACCTGGAACTGACGTTCTCACTGGGGAAGGAGTCGATCCGCTTCTGGACGTGCGACCTGACCCAGGAGTATGTGCACATCAACTCGGACTACACGACGTGAGTCGCAATCGGCCGTGTGTCGACGCGTGACACGGGAACAAGCACCAGCGACAAACGCCGCGGTCCCTCATCAGCGAAGGGACGCGGCGTTTGATGATCCGGCGTGCGGGAGGTCGGATGTGCCGACCTCTGCCCGTCAGACGGTGCGTCAATTTTCCTCGGTGGCTTCCGCAGCCGGGGTCTCAACGAGCGTCTCGTCGCCTTCCACTTTCACCAGGGCGTCCTCTTCAGGTGTCGCCTTGGCGAGCGTGTCCTGGCAGCATGTCTTACCGTCGGCACAGCCTGAACCTTCCGTGCAAGTCGCTGTCGCGGAGACCGATTCCGTCTGGCTGCAGCAGGCCGGCACGCCGGTCATCAGGGCCGAGCGCGACAGCGGACAGCCGCTGCACGACTCTTCTGTCAGGGCAACTGATTGCTCGTCCTCATCATCCGGACGGTAGTTCTCGCAATGCAGGGCGGCGACATCCAAGGCCGTGCAGCTGCTGCCACTCATGCTGCAACTGGCTCCGTTGCTGCTGCCCGGCAGGAAAGATGCGTACCTTGCCAGTTCCGGAACGGCGATCACGGCGAGCAGGGCGGTCGCACCCAGAATCACGGTTCCATAAATCGTCCCCCGCACCAGATGCGAGAGCGGCGATCCGCCGGCAGGTGCCGCGTCCGTCGCATCACCACCGATCAGTTCCATGGCGGGTTGTTCAGCGTTTTCGTTCGGCTGGAAGTGGTCCTGATGCGACATGAAAGGCTCCTGTTCCTGGTGATGCGGAAGGACGCGCAAAGACTGTCTCGTTACGCGGTCGAGTTCGGACATGATAGCCGACCGTCCCGCGAACCGGTGTGAATTGGCTCACACGCTTCCTATGATGCACGTCCCCGACAAAATACACAAGTCGAACATCCTGGCGACACAGGGAAGCTCACGTGAGAGTTCAGACCATTCACTCCCCCGGGGGTCCGCAGGCGGAGGGCCGATGTCGCCACAATTATCAATGGTGCCGCGAAATCACCACGATTCTGCTGCTGTTGGCGGCAGGCAGCCCGGCTGTTGGACAACCCCCACTGGTTGTCGAAACCGACCCGCTTCCGCCTGCTGAACAGCGCAAGCTGTTTCATCTTCCCCCCGGATTCGAGATTCAGCTCGTCGCCAGTGAGCCGGACATCGGACAGCCGATGAACCTCAATTTCGATGCCGCTGGCCGGTTGTGGGTGACACATTCGGTTGAGTACCCGTATCCGGTGGCCGGCGAAGGAGTGGAGCCGCGTGACGAGCGGTTCGGTCCTGCAGGGGAAGGACCGCCGCGCGATCGCCTGAGTGTGCTCTCTGACATCGGTCGCGACGGCAACGCTGCCTCGATCCGGCATGTGGTCGAGGGTCTCAACATCCCGATTGGACAGACACCCGTTCCCGGCGGGATGATCTTCTACAGCATCCCGAAACTGTGGGTGACTCATTTTCAGCAGACGGCAGCGGGGGACACACCGGTTGCCCCGGCAGGCCAAGTGCTGTTCGGATCCTTCGGCAATGTCGACACGCACGGCATGGTCAACTCGCTGACGCGTTGGATCGACGGCTGGGTTTATGCGTGCCACGGTTTCCGCAATACGTCCATCGTCCGGGGCAGCGACCGGCACGAGATTACACTGGAGTCGGGCAACACGTTTCGCTTCCGGGAGGATGGCTCGCGCATCGAGCACTACACGTGGGGACAGGTGAACCCGTTCGGTCTCGCGTTTGATGCACTGGGGAACATCTTCACCGCCGACTGTCATTCGATGCCGGTGACCTGCCTGATTCAAGGGGCCTTCTACTCCAGCTTCGGCAAACCTCATGACGGGCTCGGCTTCGGACCCGACATGATCGACCACAACCATGGGTCGACGGGCATTTGCGGCGTCGCGGTTTACGAGGCCCCGCAGTTTCCGCAGGAGTACCAGGGGCATCTGTTCATCTGCAATCCGGTGACGGGGCGCGTGCACCGTGATCGGCTCCGGTGGTACGACTCGTCGCCGATGGTGGAGAGTCAACCCGACTTCATCACCTGCGACGACGGCTGGTTCCGCCCGGTCGACGTGCAACTCGGTCCCGACGGTGCGCTGTACATCGCCGACTTCTACAACTCGATCATCGGTCACTATGAGGTCCCGCTCGATCACCCGCTCCGCGACCGCACACATGGCCGCATCTGGCGGATCGTCTGGCGGGGGCTTCCGGACGGGAAACGATCACCCGGCACTGCAGCTGAGGATGCGACACACCCGGAGATGCCGCAGCTCACACAAGCGACGCTGGAGCAACTCGTTGAACGTCTGGGAGATCGCAACCTCATCGTCCGTACGCTGGCGACGAACGAACTTCACGATCGCTTCGGAGCATCGGCCATTGAATCATTGTTGGCTTTGCTGAGAGGACGCTCGTCGCCGGAGCAGCGTGTCGGGGCCCTATGGATGCTGAGTCGCCTGCGGACCCCCGATCCCGAAGATGTCGCTCGACTGGCCGGTGATGAGTCGCGGCTCGTGCGTACGCATCTCGCGCGGGCTCTGGGAGAGCAGTCCGACTGGACGCTCGAGACGATCGCTCTCATGCAGTCCCTGCTGCGGGATGACGATCCCTTCGTGCGCCGGTCCGCAGCCGCGGCCTTCGGCCAGCATCCCGGGGACGCGCATGTCTCCGCGCTGCTCGGCGTCCTGCCGCCGCCGGACTCGCGCGACACTCACTTGCGGCACACCTTACGCATCGCCCTGCGGAACCGACTGCTGCTCTCCGCGGCATTTGATGAACTCGCGGCGATGGAGCCTTCACCATATGCCCTCCACGAACTGGCATCGGTCTGTCTGGGAGTGCCGAGTGATGCCTCCGCTCGCTTCCTGTCGACGTACCTTCAGGCAGCCAACATCCCGGCTGAGGAACTGGCGGCAGCAGTGACACACATCGGTCGTCACGGGTCGCCGGACACGATCGAGGCGGCCGCCCGCTTTCTGCGGGAGCAGTCGGGAGACGACTGGGTGCGGCAGTTCCGGCTGATCGAAGCGCTGCGGCTCGGTATCCCCCCGCAACAGCAAGAGGCCGCCGGTCAACTCCGCGAGTGGGCGACGAGCGTCGCCCGCGAGCTGCTGGCGCGTGTTCCTTCACAGCAGCGGCGCTGGACAGCACTGCCGGCTGTCGGAGTCAGCGGGCCTCAGCTGGCATGGCCGGTCCGCTCTCAGCCGAGGGAGGGACAAGGGGAAGGTCACTTCTTCGGCGGACGTCCCGACGGCGAACAGGGCGTCGGGGTGTTGCGGTCCGATCCTTTTGCACTGCCCGCGAAGGTAACATTCTGGCTGTCCGGTCACGACGGATTCCCGACCGCTCCGCCCATCGGTGCCAATCGGGTGCTGCTGCGAGATGCACACACAGAAGATGTGCTGGCGGAGGCAGCGGTCCCCCGGCAGGACAACGCGATCCGTGTGACTTGGGAGTTTCCCCAACGCGCGGGGCAGGAGGTGTTGCTGGAGATTGTCGACGGACTGAGTGCCCCGGCCTATGCCTGGATCGCCGCCGGTGAGTTTTCCCTGGAGTCACTCAATCCCGCAGCGGACCTCCCGGCACCGATGGCCCGGCAACTGATCGAGGACTTTCACATCGACGCCCTGGATGGCGAACTCGCGCGTCTGGCGACCGACGAATCGATCGCGCTGTCGGACCGGATCGACCTCTGGAAGGCACAACTGGCGCTCCGCCCCGAACCGCAACTGGAGGCGCTGCTCTCGCTGATGGGTGAAACCACACTCGATTCGTCTTTGCGCTCGGCGATCGCTGAACAGTTCGCAGATCGCGATGCCGGAGAAACGTCGGCTTTGATGAAACGCTGTCTGCAGGCGGCGACCGAGGCTCGGCAGCAACAACTGGCCGAAGCCCTGAGTGGGTCCCGCGACGGGGCCGAGCGGCTGCTGGAACTGGTGAGCAGCGGTACGGCATCCGCGCACCTGCTGAGTGTCCCGACCATCCAGCAGAAACTGGCCGCGGTCAACGTCGATCACTGGCAAGACCGCGTCGCCGAGCTCACCGCCGGGCTGCCGCCGGAGAACGAACGCTTGACGACCGTGATCCGCGAGCGGCGGGGGAACGTCGAACTCACGTTGGCCTCTGCCGATCGTGGCAAGGCACTGTTTGCCAAGCACTGCGCTGCGTGCCATCAGATTGCCGGCGAAGGGAAGCGGATCGGTCCTCAGCTGGATGGCATCGGAATCCGGGGTGTCGATCGTCTGCTCGAGGATCTGCTCGACCCCAATCGCAATGTCGATGCCGCCTTCCGCACCACCACTGTGTTGCTGGATGACGGTCGGGTCATCACCGGACTGTTGCGCAGCGAGGACGCAGATGTGCTGGTGCTCGCCGACACCAAGGGTGAGGAGCTGCGCGTGCCGGTGGAGCACATCGAGACCCGTCAGCCCTCGACACTCTCGCTGATGCCCGAGAACCTTGTCGAAACGCTGAAGCAGGCCGACCTCAACGACCTCCTGGCGTTTCTGCTCGCACAGTCGACTTTTCCCGCTGCACCGTGATGCCCGCCGTGTAATGTTGACCCTGCCCGAGAGCGCGCTGCATGTCCGCCCCTGTCGGGGCTGTGAAGAACACCAGATTCTCGTACCCACGGGACGCTGCCCCTGGGCTGGGGCGACTGTCGTAGCCCCTGACGGGCAGATCCGATGGCCGGACACAAAGTGCATCATGCAGGAAACGCCTCCGATGAAAGTTGCCATTGAGACGTTCAGGCCCGAACTTCGTTGATCTCTGCATTCCACTGGTCACGACCTGGCGTGTGTACGATAATTCAGGCTGGGACGAGATGCCGTTGATCGCGCTTGGAACCTCGAGTGGCATGACCACAATTGACGACCCGGCGAGTTGGTCAGAGATGGAGAGACGTGTTCAATGACCACAGAAATCGAGTGTAGTGAGATCGAAAACAGAGTCTCGAAGGCGTTTCGCGAAGGCACTCCGATTGATCGAGCGATGAGCGAGCCCGTGCAGGTGGCGGTCCAGGCCCATCGACCGTCCGGGGTGCAGCACGTCGTCTGGCGGGACGGACGCGTCGTCGAACTGGACCCCGTCACCCTCTAAGAAACAGCAGTCTCGGCGGCAACTCGTGGTGAATGACCTCTTCGAACAGATCGCCCGGTACACGGCCCTCGATGGCCCGACCGGCTTTGAGGAACCGGTCCTCTCCGCCGCCCGGGACGAACTGGCCCTGACCTGCGATCGCATCGAAGTCGATGTCCGCGGCAATGTTTACGGGACACTGGGCGGTACTGATCCCGCCGCTCCACGGGTGATGATCACCGCACATGCTGACGAGATCGGCTTTATCGTCACGTCGATCACCCCCAGGGGTTTCCTGCGGTTCACCAAGCTGGGGCATCCAACGGATATGGTGCTTCCCGGTCAACGCGTCCGCGTGCTGGGACACAACGTCTCGAGCGAGGGGCTGATCGGCGTGAAGCCGGGACACATCCTGTCTGCTGCTGAAGCGCGTCAGGTTCCGCCACTGAGTGAGATGTACATCGATGTCGGGGCGACGTCCGCCGACGAGGCCCGGTCGTGGGGCATCGAGGTCGGCACGCCGGCCGTGTACATCGGCGAGTTGATGCGTACCCGGCATCCTACGCGCTGCTTCGGCAAATGTCCGGACAACCGGGCCGGCCTGGTCGCCGTGCTCGAGATCGCCCGCCGTCTGCAGGAGCAGCGCCCCCCCGCGGAGACGGTGTTCGTGATTACGGTCGAGGAGGAAGTCGGCCTGCGGGGGGCGGAGGTCGCCGCTAAGCGCGTACTGCCGGATGTTTTGCTGGTGATCGACACCGTTCCTTCCGGAGGAACGCCCGACCTCAAGACCGACGAACTGCCCTGGGACATTGGCTCAGGGGCGCTCTTGAAGGTGCGTGAAGTGCGGGGCCTCTCGACGCATGGACCGCTGCGGCAACTGCTGCGTGACACGGCTCACGCGAACAACATCCCGCATCAATTGATCGTCGATACGGCCGGCATCACCGATGCGTCGTCGGCACAGCAGGCGAGCGGAGACATCGCCGCGATGGTGATCGCCCTCGCCCGGCGGTACTCGCATTCCGCCGTCGAGATGTTCGACCTGACCGACGTGCAGGCGATTATCGACTTGGTGTGCGCTGCGGCCCCGCGACTCACATCGCGGGAACAACTGCTGCGCATCTGAGGGAGACGCTCATCACTCAGCTGTCGAGTACGGTCAATCGGGCTTTCGCATCGCCGAACGTTTCCACCTGCGCTCCGACGCGATCCAGCAGCGAGAGGTACAGGTTGTTCATCGGCATGTTGCGATCTACACGGACATGCCGGCCGGGGGTGATCGTCCCGCCGCCGCGTCCGGCGAGCAACACCGGCAGGTCGTCGTGATCGTGGCGGTTGCCGTCGCTGATGCCGCTGCCGTACACAATCATGCACTTATCGAGCAGCGTGCCTTCGCCTTCGGGAATGGACTTCAGCCGCTTGAGGAAGCCGGCGAACTGCTCGACGAGGAACTGGTCAACCCGCTGAATCTTCTCCATCTTGGCCTGGTCATTGCGATGATGGGAGAGTTCGTGGTGCCCTTCCGTCACGCCGAGATCGGGGTACGTACGATTGCTGCCGGCGTTGGCCAGCATGAACGTCGAGACGCGGGTCGAGTCGGTCTGGAAGGCGAGCGCCATCAGGTCGTACATCAGCTTGATGTGCTCGGCAGTCTCGCGGCGGAACGCCTGCCGGGATCTCGATGGCATCATCCGGCATGTCGATCTTCGCCGGGAGTGCGGACTTGCTGATCCGCTGCTTCGATCTCGCGCACACTCTGGAAGTACTCGTCGATCTTGCGACGATCGGTCTGTCCGAGCTGCTTGTGGAGCCGGCGGGCATCGTCGGCGACGAAGTCGAGAATGCTCTTGCGATAGAAGTCGCGAGATGCCTGGGCCTTCTTGTTCTGATAAGAGCCGCCAAACAGCCTCTCGAACACCGCCTTGGGATCGATCTCCTTGGCCATCGGCGTCGTCGGGGACTTCCAGGAGATGTTGGAGAGTAAGCACAACTGTAGCCCGAGTCGCACTTGCCGGCCTGACGTCCTCCTTCAATGCCCAGTTCGAGCGACGGCAATCGCGTGCTGCCGCCGATCTTCTCGGCCGCGAGCTGATCGACCGACTGTCCCAGATAGATGTCGGCCCCCGACGTCTTTTTCGGCTGGGCACCGGTGAGAAACGCCGCTGAGCAACGAGCATGGTCGCCCGCCCCGTCGCCGTTGGCGCGGGCCTTGTCATGGGTCAGGCCGCTCAACACGAGCAGATCGTCCTGAACGTCGGCGAGCGGTTGGAGCGTCTTCGAGAGTTCATAGTCCGGGCCGGTCTTCTCCGGCGTCCAGTCGGGCATGATGGCCCCGTTCGGGAAGAAGACGAACGCCATCCGCCGGGGGAGTTCGCTGCTTCCCGCCTGCGCACCTCCGGCAAAGAGTGTGGACGGAGCCATCCCTTCGAGCAGCGGGAGAGCCAGCGAGGCACCAACCCCACTGAGAAATGTGCGACGGGGAATGCTCTGCATGATCAGGTCTCCTCAGGTGTCTCGCCTCGCCGCATCAGAAACGGACGGCTGGTTACAATCGCCTTCACGAGAGTCGAAAATCGATACTCCTGGTGCTTCAGTTCGCTCACAATCCGGTCGACCGCACAGCGGTCATAATACTCCAATCCGCGACCGAGTGCGTATGTCAGGAGCTTTTCTGCCAGGCATCGCCCGAATTCGTCCCGCCGCTCCCGGAGGATGCCGATCAGTTCAATCGGGCCGCTGAACGACTCCCCCGAGGGCAACCGACCGACAGAATCGATCGGATGGCCATTCTCGGTCTCACGCCACCGGCCGATCGGGTCGAAATTCTCCAGTCCGAATCCGATCTCATCCATGACCCGATGACACGAGGCACACCCCGGATCGGCGCGATGGATCTCCAGTTGCTTGCGGAGCGGCAAATCGGGGTTCGCCTGCTGTGTGACGTCCAGTCCCGGAACCAGCGGAGGAGGAGGCGGGGGTTCATCTGCCAGTATGTTCGAGAGCACCCATTCTCCGCGCTTCACCGGTGAAGTGCGCCCGGGTAGGACGTGAGCGTGAGAATGCTCGCCTGCGTCAGCAACCCGGCCCGCCGTCCGTCGGTCAGTTCCACTCGGCGGAGTTCGTCTCCCTTGACCCCCTCGATGCCGTACAGCTTCGCCAGTCGCTCGTTGAGGAACGTGTAGCGGCCATCGAGCAGTTCGAGGATGCTGCGGTCCTCGCGGACAATGTGATTGACAAACGCATACGTCTCGCGGCCGATGTCGTCGCGCAATTCGTCGGTGAACTCGGGGAACTTGTCGGTGTCGGGCATGACGTCGGCGGATTTCAGGTTGCGCAGCCCGAGCCACTGTCCGGTGAAGTTCTCGATGAGTGCCTGCGAACGCCGGTCCGCCAGCATGCGGTCCACCTGCTGTTGCAACACACGATCGTTGGTCAGCTGCTTGGCCTTCGCCAGCTTGAGCAGTTCTTCGTCCGGCATGCTGCTCCAGAGGAAGTAGCTCAACCGCGAGGCGATCTCGTACTGATTGAGTTCATGGGCCTCCGGAGAGTCCGGCTGGACATCGTGCTCGATCCGAAACAGGAACTCCGGCGAGACGAGCACTGCGGCGAGTGCGATCTGCATCCCCCGCTCGAACGAGTCGCCCCGTTCGGTCGCCATGCGCACGAAGCGCGAGTAGTTGTTCGCCTCGGCACTGGAGACAGGCCGGCGGAAGGCGCGAGTCATCAGCCGCACAAGGTTGCCGTTGGCGGCGGCAGTCACGTCTTTGGAGGACCTGGGAATCCGCACGATGAGCTGCCGCTGCGTCGCGGGCAAGTCCTCAGGCCGCACCTCATCGGGTCCGGAGAGTTCAATGCTGCGGACGTACAGATTGCGGTCGCCGCCCTCTTTCGCCTTGGGGTCGTAAAAGTCGTTGAGGAAGGTGACGCGAACCTCAACCCGCCCGGCGGGCAGCGCCTGCTTCCAGGCGTACTCTTTGGGTTTGCGATGTCCGTCGATCTCGAACACCTTGGAGGCCTTCTCACCGACACGCACTTCCATCTTCGCCGGCTCGTCGCCTGCCTGGTCGGCACCGGCCTCAATCTTAAGCGTATACTCACCGGGCAGACTGGCAGTGAAATCGGTCCAGGCCGTCCCGCTCGACACAAAGACGACCGAACCTTCGGGACCGTCTTCGACAGCCCCCTTGCGACGGAACTGGTCAGGTCCCGCCGAGGCATGCAGGCCGTACTGCTCGGGAGTGAGAATTGCCTTCTGGGCGATCTGCTCGGCCGCGTCGAGGTACTTCTCCATGTGCAAAGGAGAGATCGACAGCACATCGCCGATGTTGTCGAAGCCATAACCGACATCATCCGAAGGGAAGTCATCGGCCGGCTGAAAGTCGATGCCGATGAGGTCGCGGATGGTGTTGTTGTACTCCACGCGATTGAGCCGCCGGACCGTCACACGGCCAGGGTCGGGATCGTTTTCACAGTCGACATAGAACAGCGTATGATCGAGCCAGTCGATCAACTGCTGGCGATCTTCGGCAGTGGGCTGCTCGACATCCACCGGGGGCATCGCCTCAATGCGTACGAGGTCGAACACCTTCTCCCATTTCTCCCGCTGCTGACGCACCGAATCTGGGGAGTCGAATTCCATCAGATCGAGCCCGGCTTCGGGTTCATCGCCCGAGTGACAGTCGATGCAGTACGTCTTGAGCAGCGGCTGTATCTGACGGGCGAAGTCGATGTGCTGTCCGGGCCCCTGCGCCTGCACGCCGCTCGTGCCGCCCAGCGCGCAGACGATCACGACCAATGCCAGTCGGACAAGGCAGCGACAGTCTCGCAGGATGTGCTGACGCACGAACATGCAGCTTCTCAAGAACCCGATCGAAAAGGGCGGGACACAAGGCGGGAACGTGTAGGCGGGCAGATGACGGCATGAGGGCTGCCGTCCACTCGGGCAGGAGTCGTGACGCTGACAAGCGACACAACCAAACGATTAAGTTGAATCCACTATAAGGGTCTCGGCCCCGTGTTGTCCAGTAGTGCGGAGCGACGAGAGATGCAATGCGTGCTGCAACCTATTGGGTGAACACACTTAACGTCTCCAGCGCGCCGCTGCTGTCTCGCCCGGCAGTGCAGTCTGCGATCGACGTTTCGGTACCCTCGGGACGCAGTCCGTGGGCTTGGGGGCTCCTGCTCACAAACTCGCCATTGATCCGGCGAAAGTCTCTCTGGTAGCGTCCGACTGCGCGATCGAATGGTCCCAGGGAAGGAGAACTGTGATGGCAAGATGCCGGCTGAGTTTGTCTGTGATGTTGAGCATCTGTGTCGTCGGACTCGCTGATGCCGAGGAACGGCCGGTCGTTCCGCTCGCTCCTCCGTCCCCGTTGCCCGCCGCTGTCGAGGTGACTGCGCGTCCACACAACACCGACCGAGGACGAGAACTCTCACCGCTCGAACATCTGCGTAAAGCAATCGAGCATCTCGAAGCGGCCGGTTTCAACGATGCTGCTGCCCAACTCAAGCAGAAGGCGGACGAACAACAGGCCGCAGCGTCCAACCGGCTCAAGCTGTTGCGGACGCAACGCGACGACCTGCAGCGTGAGATTCGTCAACTGGAGAAGCTGACGGGCGAGCATCAGCAGATTGCCTTGGAGTGCCGCATCGTCGAAGGGGATCTCCAACGACTGATCGACCTCGACATCACATGGCAGGGTGCGGACGATCGGGAGGCACACACCCTGGACGCCCGCTTCATCGAGCAGCCCCAGTTGATGAGCGCCGGCGCTGCGAAGGCCCTGCTGGACGAGCTCCGCTCGCGGGAACTCATCAAGGAATTCGCTCATCCGTCCATCGTCACCACCTTCGGCCGACCGGCCACGCTCATGAGCGGTGGTGAGTTTCCCATCGTCCTCCCGGGGGACGCTGAGTCGGGGGATGTCCGCGTCCAATGGCGCGAGTTCGGCACGCGGATGGAAGCGGTCTGCCATGTTCTGGGAGCCGGACGTGTGCGCATCGACGTCGCGCCGGAGGTGAGTGAGCGTGACTTCAATCAGGCGATCACACTCGCCGGCTACACAATCCCGGGCCTCAACACCCGACGCCTCAATACGCAGCTGGACATGGAGATTGGTCAGACGATGGTCTTTGCTCTCCAATCGATGCGGGCTCCTGCCTCACCCATCCTGACGAAGATTCCGCACATCGACCTCCTGTTCGCTCCCCTCCAGACAGGTGGTGATACACTCACGCTCTTCCTGGTGACGCCCTCGCTGCTCGATGAATCCGACTGACCGCTGAGCTGACGGCGACCGACTTCGATTCGGCGTCGGAGCACGGTCGCCTTCTCAACGTCGCCGCTCCTGAACGGCTTGTCGAGTGGCGGGAGCTGCGCGACGTTGTCCCCAGGACGCCGCCTCATCCACCGCAGCGCGGACTCATCAGTTCGCCTGATCAAAGTTGCCCCGGTCTGCCAGTTGCAGATCCGCCGGAACCGACGCGCGTGCGAGCCACGACAGGCTTGCGAGTGTGGTGCCTGCCCGGTAAAAACAGGCCAGACCATGGGCGTTTGGCGCAGTTGGCTAGCGCGCTTCCTTCACACGGAAGAGGTCACAGGTTCGAGTCCTGTAACGCCCACTTGTACGCTCATCAATGTATCACGGCGTACGTCAGACCCCTGAAACACCGGGGTCATGTCGTTCTTTGAATAGTCCTGATGAGGCTTGACGTGCGGTGAGTGTGCCGGATTCTGTGCCAGAATCTCTGGCTGTGCTGCCGGCTCTGTCGGTTCCGTCGTGGCGCGGCGGAAATGGTCGGTGGTCACCTGACGGTAATGCCCGTCAGCGATCTTCTCGGTGTGCCCAAGCCAGGCTGCAGCCACATGCGATGGGAACAGGTCCGCCAGCTCAGTCGATCGAGTCGCCCTGAAGTTCTGCCACAGACGCGGCCAAGGAGTGAAGCCAGCTTTCACGATCGCTCGTTTGAGCCACGTCCGCAGGTTCTTCTTGCCTGACCGGACTGATGGGAAGACGTAGACTTCCCCTTCCGGTGCCGTGTCAAAAGCATCCTGCAGGGCAGGAAGAACCTCGGGGAATATCGGGCAGACTCGCTTGTCGCCTCCGGGATGCCTCTCCGTTTTGGGTGAAGTGATCACAACTCGACGGTTCTCCCAATCGACATCACCCCACGTTAGCGGCACGATCTCCGATGGAACGCGGCAGCCCATGTAGCGTGCGAAGAGCAGGAGGAGCCGGAACTCGGGACCGCGACACTGGTCGAGAAGTGCGGTGACGGTCTCCCTGGGGATGAAGTACTGCCGGCCGCGCGACGGAGTCACTGATCCGACCAAACCTTCGAAGGGGTTCGTTGCGATTTGCTTTCGACGCACGGCTACTCGGAAGAACATCTTCGCATTTGCTGATCTCTTGCGGACAGTGTTTTCCGCCAATTGCTTGTGACCTGCCAACCACGCTGCCCACTCATCAGCGTCCGCCGGGGTAATCGAGTCAATCATTCGATCCGCGCCGAAGAACTCAACGAGGTTCCGTCGCGTGTGCCCCCAAGACACGACCGTACATTTCTTCACGTCGCCGCGCCGGACGCGCTGGTCGCTGAGTTCATCGAGAAAATCGCCCAACAGCGTGGCTGTGGTGGCTTCACAGAGACCGACCTTGGCAAGCCGCTCCCGCAGCGGCGTCCGGGTAATTGATTCGAGCCATGCCGCCGTTTGCTGCTTCATCGGTTGTCCCAGACTCTTGGCCTCGACCAAGGTCTCTACCATGTTCAGCGTCGTCTGTGCGTTCTTCTTCGAGCACTCGCCCAATCGGATCGTTGGACGCTTCCTTGTGGTCGGGCAGACGAACAGAATTCGCCAGCCGCTGCCGTCCTTTGAGAGGGATGCCATCGTCCTACCTGCCTTTCTTCTCGAGTTTCGTCTCGGCCACCAACCTTAGCCGAAGGACTCGGCCGATGGCGTCGATCGTGTCCAGTCTCAGACCGGCCCGTTCACCGCGAACGAACTTGCCCAACAGCCCTTCGTCGACGCCGCTCAGCTGCGCAAGCCGATAACGGCTCATGCCGGACTCATCAATCAGTCGGCGTAGCTGGATGGACAACGGCTCGTCGGATCGTTTACTCGTACTCATGTCGCGACCGTACTGGATGCGGGCGCAGTGTCAAGTGTTTCCATCGGCGTCACCTGGATACTTCGTATCCGCATGGTCCTGCAACTGCCATTCGAAATCACTGGGATCGCGCGAGCATTCTGCGAAGTCTCTCCACGCTCCATGCGGTTGGCGGAGGTGTCAAGGCCTTACTCCAGTCGATCTCAAAGCGCTTCTCGTCGTCGTCGATTCTCTTGACGACAAGCAGGAAGTTCTTCACTGCCCAATTCCGATCCAGACCATCGACATCGTCGAAATCCGATCCCTCAGGCAGATCTGACCAAGGCAATTCGGATTCAATGATCGGCGCAACCGCCCACTTCCTCCGCCGCTCTTCTGTCATTTGCCGGATTGATTTCCCGCCAAACAGCGCGATCGGTTGATCCAGCGGTGACAGAGTGGGATCCACGAGCGGTTTGCGGTGGACGAGGGCTGCAATAGGTTCAGAGGTCGGTTTCGGTAGTGGCAGTGGCGGGAACTTTCGAGCTGCTTCGGACCAGGCACGTTCGTGGGCTTCTTTCCTGCTCATTTCCTGTGCACGATAATCGTCGCGGACTTGCTTCCGGAACTGGGCAACTTCCTCTTCCCGGTTCTCTCGTCTCCAGCGATCTGTCAACTGAGCTTTCGACTCTTCCATGTTACGTCCTCCTTTTCAGGTTGATATAATGCCTCGCGCACCGCGCCCGCCTGCCCGTGAGGTCGAACGGCGAGCTCTCCTCCCGCTGGCGAGGTGGACATCCCCCAGCGGCATCGACCGCACCGGAAAGTGCCCTCGCCGTGCTGGCGTTCGTGCGGTCCTTCGACAGATCATTGAGTCACCTCCACTGCGATCATTGGTTCGGAAGGATTCTCTGCGGTCTGCTCGGCAGGATCATCCAGCCAATCTCCGCTGAGCGACCAGCGGACTCCCGGCCCCCCCTTTGGGCCGGTCCGAGCCAGGAGGTTGTGCGCGACGAGCTCCGTCAACTGCCTCCGATACCAGCGGTCGGTGTGGTCGAAGTTCGGACAGAAACTCTTAGTAATATCTATAAGAGAAAGTGTCCGAACTCTCGCCTCGTCCACCATCCACTGGAGGAGGTCAGCGGCGCTGTCCGAGATGAGATTGGTCCCCCACTCGCTGGGGGCAATTCTGGTCAGTCCGCAGGGGTCACAGGTGACCGCCACAGTCCGGATTCCGTCCGAGAGGATCCCTCGCCCGCGTCCAATTGCCTGGGCAATGGCGGCCTCCACAAGCTCTCTGTAAGCCTTTCTCCAGCGTGGATGCCGGTACCCCGACGTCTGGATCGTGACCGGCTGGCCGTTTGCGTTCTGCGCCCTCCAGCGCACTTTGGTCCATTCTGGCGATTCTGCCGCCGCGTCGTGCTCTCCACACTGAACCAGGTGTTGCCGAATGGCGTCGTCCCCGACACGCGGAGTGCCAACGATGAGAATCAGGTCGCAGGTCCGATACCAGTCGTTGCTCCCCCGGTCCGGTCCCTCACCGAAGTACACCACCCGAACAATTCTCGACTTGAACGGCTCGCTGATCTTCCGGATGGCGTCGACGTGTGTCCTGTGGCAGATGATGCCAACGTTCCGCCGATCTGGGTGTCGTGCCATCAGTGCCCGCACCAAGCCCCTGACGATCTTCTCAGCGGTCTTCCGGGTGATATCCCGACAGACTTGCACAGGCGGGTGGTGATGCGCGACCCGACCGTCCGGCGTGACATCTTTGACGGGACGATCGAGAAGCGCTGCGATGCGGTCCGGCTCGGCTGTGGCATCGTTGAACCAGCAGACGGACGTGTCGCGAGGGGCATTGTGTCGGACTGCGACCAGTGACCTCAGGTGGAACGTCCCACCACCCTTCGCAGGTCGCTCACTGACCACAGCCGACAGCGAGTGCAGACTGCCGTCCATGTAGTCCAACAGGACGGACCACGGTGGCTCTGAGAACTTCACCCGGATCGCTCGCATGAGAATGAACAGCGTGAACCGCAGGCCCTCCGGAATCTCAACCGGCGGCGGCAGGATCAGCGGTGTGGCTCCGGTCTCGGCGTGTTCCAGTCGGTGGCAGAGCGCCTCAGCGTGCAGTAAGAGGCGTAGCAGGAATGTGTGGTGAACACCCCGCAGTTCGCGAATCTGGTCGGTATTTCCTTTCCCGAACCAGTTCAGCCACTGTGGATCGGTGTGCACCCTGTTCAGCAGGCCGATTGTGAGTGAGAGATCCTCGAGCGTCACCGCGCGAGTCGGCCGAATCAATCCAACGGCATCCTCTTCGATGCTGATGTAATCTCTGCCAGCGGAGAGGTCGCGAATCCCTTGAACAGCAGCCCGCTGATGGGTGGCAATTGCGACGTCGGCCTCGTTCGCTTGGATGACCCCACCGAGATAGCCGCCCGCCTTACATCGTTTCGAATGCTGGCATTTCATGCAGAGAGTCGAGACGACATCCAGGCCCATCGCTTCAACCGCAGCCGCGTCTTCGTTCCAGCAGTTCCGATGGAGGTGGAGCATTCCCGCGCTGCAGGCATCGCAGCCTCCGCCGTTGCATCGCGGGCATGGCACTTCGCTGTCCTCGTCGAGACGTGCCGGATACTTGACCGCATCGAGCCCCATTTCCCGCAGGTCGAACTCCACTTCCTGGCAGTTCGCGTGAGTCGGTTGAACCGACAGCGCTTTGTTGCCGTTTCCGACCACCGTGGCGATGGCCGCTGCGTCCGCGGTCGACTTCCCCGCTCCGGTCGGAGAACGGTCGAGGTAGATTCCAGGTGTGTCGAGGCTGTCACTGCGACTTTCCATGATTGAATCTCTCCACTCGGTCAGTTCGATCGTCTTCTGAGACTGCTCAACGGGGGCTTCCGGGATTGCCTCCTCGTCATCGCAAGGAGACTCGTCAACGAGTCCGTTGCGGCGCCTTTGCCGACCGCGATGTTTGAGACTTCCTCTCGGCTGCCCGAACATGTCCGGCGTCCGGTCTTCCTCCAGTGATGTGACGACTCCACACGGGGAACCCGTGCTCTGCGTCACCTTGGACCCGGGGCGTTGTCCTTCGTGTTGCCCCCTCATCGCCCTGCCTCTTCTCTCGCGGCTGCCCACGCTTCCAGGCCAGACGGGCGGAAGAGCACCTTGCCGTCGATCTTGACGAAGGGAAGCCCGGCTTCAGCCCGCCACCTATCGACGGTCGCCTCCGAGACCCCCAGGGTCTCAGCCGCCTGGTGTTTCGTCAGGAGGATCTGACCGGCCGCATCGGTAGGCCGGGTGGATTCGAGCCGTTGGGCCATCGCCTCCACGGCCGCATCAATGACGCCGGCAAAGTCGGCGGGATCGAGGAGAATCTTAGTCATCGCGCTCGCCCTCCTTGGCTTGCAGGAGGTTCAGCTCGTACTTGAGCCTCGCGAAGGCGGCCTCGTCATACACGGGTGTGGAGTCGGCGAATCCACACGGCGGCACGTCGGCAAGTTCTTCGAGCGTCGAACGGACCAGATGGATGCTCACCCCGAGGCGGACCGCCATCTCTCGGGGCGTCAGGAATTTCGCAATCACAGCCATCGCTCGCTTCTCCACGGGTTTGCTTGCGTCGGGCCAAATCGCTCGACCCTGCAAAAGCACACCCGCGTTCCACACCCCATGCCGCAAGAATGGGGGCAAGAAACGAGAAGAGCCCGGGATTTCCGGGCTCAAACGGATTTCAGGATTTTTCTCGGGTATTCCACACCGCCTGGAATGAGCGGGTGGAATGAAACTTCAGATGCGATCGAACCGGCCCACCTTGTCACGGTCGTCAATCGCTTGTTCCTCGGCGAGACGCCGTACCTTCTCGTCGGTCAGATGAGCGTCGACGATAGGCCGTCGGCCCTTACCGCTGCGGGTTCGACATTTTCCGTACCGCTCTTCCCATTCCGTGTTGTAGGATTCTCCAGGCAGCCGTTCTCATGGCCGCTTGCGGCGAACAGCCAAGTGCGTCGGCCAACTCTTCCAACGTGACCTTCTTGTCTCGGTCGCGGTGTTCCGCCAGATATTCTGCGACGGCTAAGCTACGTTCCTCTGGCGAACGATCGTCCTTCGGCACTCTGAACAGCGACTTCTCCATTCCCCTTTCCCGTTCTTCCGCTGTCAACTCACCAAATGTCTTGAACGTCCTCTCCGGCGGGAACCACATCGCCCAGGCCCGCATGAACTCCTGTTGAAGACGCGGCATGAACATTTCGGCATCCCGCCAAGCCATCGACGAAACGGGAAAGAGAGCCTCGTAAGCTTGCGACTGCTCTGGTGAATGGGCAAACCGCCGCCCAATCTGGCGGTAGGTATAATCCCGAAACTCGTCTATGGTGTCCAACTCTCGCCACAGCCCTTTTTTGTGCTCATCGTTCGCAAGGGCGAGATCTCCATGCCACTCCGTCCAAGCCCTCCAAGTCGCACACAATCGGCGACATTCCGACCCTTCTTGTAGCGACTCTGACAATTCCCCGATGGCCCGGTTGCCAAAGGCGAGGGCAAGATGGTGCCAGCTTACATGGCCTGCGGGAACCAGCCCCTTGCCGGGCTCCCAACTCATTGTCCGAATGACCTCAGCCGTGGCGAGGGATTGATTGACACTGGCAAACACATGCCCATTCGCATTCAGCCAGTCCGATAGTCGTCGTGATATTTCGGCAAGGAACTTCACCTGTTTCTTCCGCTCGCGCCACAGCCATGGCATACCTTCTCGGGGCATTGTGTGAATCTCATCGTGCATGCCCGCAGGCAACTGGATCAAATCAGCGGCCATGAAATGCGGCAAGGCAAGTTCACTGGGTGCCTGTTCGATAATCTCGGGTGTCAAGGCTTCCATCAGAATCACCTCTTCAAACCGGCCCGGCCGCCGTCGCTGAAGGTGAGAATCGCCGACGGCCGGAGCCGTGAATCGAGAACCCGGACCGTCGTCCGGCAGCATCATTGTATCAACCCCGCGCTGATCAAATAGCGCAACGGTCACTGGCGACTCGGTTCGAGCAGATGCTGTGGGACGGCGAGGTAGCCGACCACGCGGAGCTGGCCCGGCTGAGGCACGTCACACGGGTGTGGATGACGCAGATCATGGACCTGCTGAACCTGTCGCCGGACATCCAGGTGCAGGACCGTGGCGTCGGAAGTCCACTCTTCCACGATCCGGAGTCGAGACCGCGGATCCGGACGTTGTAACCGGACAACGTCCCTTCGTCAGAGCCGCCAGCCAGCCCCCGAAAATGGGCCATGTCCCGATTTCGAGCGGCGGGTGTCACAGTCAAGAACGTCGCGCGTGCGGGAAGTGACTGACCTGCTCCCGCGGTGCGTCCCCTCGCAACCATGCAGCCGGTTCGCCTGCACCCAAGCGATCTCCGCGCTCAGGGAAGCGTTCGTCGGGAGCTGTGGCCATGACTTGGGCAGGTCCGACAGCCCCTGAATCTGGCCGCTGTCAGGCGACATTGTCGCTTTTGGTTGGGGAGGCGACATTGTCGCCTTGATCCCAGAGTCGCCAGCTTCCCCCTCTTGACGCGACAATGTCGCTATCCGGACCCCGGTGTCCGATTGTTCAGGCGACCCCGCCAGAGGATAGAGCCGATCCAGCTCGCCGTACGCCCACAACTGGGCCTCGACCTTGTTCACCCCCTGCTTCCGGGCCAGCCGCATCATCTCATTACGCTCGAATTCGATCTGCCCAGCCCACCGGCCCAGCGTGTCGGGCTGAGTGCAGAGATGTCCCCTCGACGAACACACCGCTGCGACTCAGGCGAAGACTGTAGTCGCGCAGGCTGATGCAACCGACGCGAGGTTGGGCTCGCTTGAACCTGCGTCGGTGTGAAGCTATGTAGGAAGTCTCTGTCAGACCGGTAACGTGGATGGAAGGTGCGACACGTTTCGCGGTTCCTGACCAGAGGAGACTCCCATGCTCTACGTCGGACTCGACATTCACAGCAAGCACATCTCGATCTGCGTGTTGACCGCGACTGGCCAGATCGTGGATCGAACTCGCGTGCGGACCATTCAGCAGATGCTGCAGCGGCTGGATGGTTTGTCTGATCGGTTCGAGGTCTGTTACGAGGCGAGCTGCGGGTACGGGCATTACTACGACCTGCTGCGACCGATGGCGGCACGTGTCGTGGTGGCTCATCCTGGGCAGTTGCGGCTCATCTTCCGGTCAAAGGACAAGAACGACCGGAACGATGCCGAGCGGCTCGCCAAATTGCTGTACCTCGGTGAGGTTCCGACCGTCCATGTGCCGACACTGGATGTCCGAGCCTGGCGGGAGTTGATCAATTGCCGCAGTCAGGTGATTGCCAAGTGAACTCGCGCGAAGAACACAGTGCGAGCGCTGTTGCGGTCCGCTGGACTGCCTGCGCCACAGCACCCGGGGCTCTGGACGAAGCGGGGAATGGCGTGGCTGGGCACATTGACGCTGCCGACGCCCTCGCAGCAGTTGCGCCGGGATCTGCTCGTGGAAGAAATCGAAACGTTGAATCGGCAGCGCCGGCGGATTGAACAGGAACTGCTGCGTCGAGCCCAGGAATCAGCGGCTGTCTTCCAGCTCAAGAGCATTCCGGGTGTCGGCTTACGGACCGCCGAGGCCGTGGTCGCCTATCTGGATGATCCTCACCGTTTCCCCAATGCCAAAGCGGTCGGCCAATACTTCGGCCTTGTGCCGCGACAGGACCAGTCGGGGGACAAGAACCGCATGGGCCACATTTCTCACGAGGGTCCATCCGTTGTCCGCCAACTCGTCGCCGAAGCCGCGTGGCAAGCGAAGCGTTCCTCTCCTACCGTGCAAGCTTACTTCGACCGAGTTCAGCGCGGCGATCCGCAGCGGACGAAGATTGCCCTGGTCGCCACGGCCCACTACCTAGTGTAGTGTCTCACGCAGATGGGAGCTTATTCAGCGCCGCATCGGCGCGGGTGACTTTCGCGAGGATGTCCTCCGCCTTTTTCGTCCACACGAAGGTTATCGGATTCTGATTGTGATGAGCGATGTAATCCTGAATCGCCTGGATCAACTCAGGTACGCTGCGGAACACTCCATTGCGGATGCGGTTGTGCGTCAGGTCCCGGAACCAGCGCTCGATCACGTTCAGCCACGAACTGCTCGTCGGAATGAAGTGGATGTGAAATCGTTTGTGCCGCTTCAGCCAGCTCTGCACCTTCGGATGCTTGTGCGTCGCGTAGTTGTCGACGACCAGGTGCAGATCGAGGTCCGGCGGCGTCTGCGCGTCAATCGTCTTGAGAAACTTGATCCACTCCTGATGCCGGTGCCTGGGCATGCATTCGGCGATGATCTTGCCCTCCGCCAGTTCAATGGCGGCGAACAAGGTCGTCGTGCCGTTGCGTTTGTAGTCGTGCGTGAGCGTCTTCAGCCGGCCCGGGAACAGCGGCAGGCTTTTCTGAGTGCGGTCGAGTGCCTGAATCTGACTTTTCTCATCGCACGAGAGCACCAGTGCATGCTCCGGTGGATCGAGGTACAGTCCCACCACATCCACGAGCTTTTCCGCGAACTGCGGGTCGTTCGAGACCTTGAAGTTCTTGATGCGATGCGGCTTGAGGCCGTTGTCCCGCCACACCCGCTGCACAGTGTCCTTGCTCACACCGACCGCCTGGGCCATCGACCGTGTCGACCATTGGGTGGCGCTGGGGGGCGTCTCTTGCGTCGTCTTGCGAATGATCTCCGCTTCTTTGTCCGACCGCACGGCCGGGGTTCGGCCGCCGCGCGGAGCGTCCTGTTCAATGCCGGCCAGTCCGTGTTCGGCAAATCGATTGCGCCACGTGCCGACGGTGCGTCGAGCGCAACCCAGGTCCGCGGCAATGTCTTTGTTCTGGCGACCGTCCGCGGCGGCCAGGACGATTCTGGCGCAGCACCAGCCGCGCGGGAGTGCTGCGTCCCCGCGACCATTTGGTCAGCGATCCCCGCTGTTCGTCCGTCAACGTGATGACCTTTGCCACGCGCATCGACTGATCCTCCATGTTCGGAGAATCAGACACCAGCACACGCCGATAAGTTCCCGCATTTAGGCGACATTACACTAGTTCGTGTGATGTACGCGCTGCTGAGAAATGGAACGGTGTGGAAGGAGACCGTCGCAGTCTGAAGAGCATCCTGCCGGAAGAGGTCTGGCGTCGTGCCAGACAGGTTTTCCGCATTTGTGTTGATGTGAAGGGAGTACAGACAAAACGACCGGGCCGGAATGCTTCCAACCCGGTCTTCACACCAACCCCTGGGACGGCGCTCGAGTTGCACCTCCGCAGAGCTCTGTCCTCCGCCCAGGCCGTTGGTCATTGTACTTTGAACGCCGACAAACCAAAGGTCCACGAACCTCAGTCAAAACCCCTTGAACTACTGAACACTGGAGTGGAATTGCAAGAATTGCCCTCGCGAAATGGCGGTTTGCCAAGCAAATCCGCGAAGGTGCAAACCGCTCTCAGTGTACAGTTTGCGGTTTTGACGGAGTTCCACGTCAAGATCGAGAGCGGGACTCAGGTTGCATCCCGGGGATCCGACATGGGCATTGCGACGCCGACGGTGTGAATGGGAGCAACCGCATATCACTCATGGCGCTCCGCTATGGCGGATGATGCCAAATGGATGTCGGACCGACGCGCTGAATTGTTCTGCGAAAATGACTGCAGACACGCCCTTCTCGCGCACTTCGGAGTTGCCTGCACGGAGCCGATGTCATCATCTCGAAGGTGCATTCCGGACCTGTTCACTGCAGGGTCCAGATCAGGTCAAACTGCCTTGGTGCAAGTTCTTGACGAAGGTACACTCACGAAACTGATTCTGCTCGTGTACCGAACAGTGCAGCCTCTCTCTGTTTCAGAAGCAGGGTCGTTTTTTTGAGGGTCAGGAAAGAGATCAGATATTGATTCCGATTGAACGTCGACTCCTTGTCCGATTTGCTGATCGCGGTCATCCTGCTTCACGGCGGAGTGCGGCAGCGATTCGATCCAACGGGATCACGCGGTCCGCCAAGCCGCGGTCGATCACCGACTTCGGCATTCCGTAAACGACACACCCTTGGGCATGTTGGGCGAGAATGCGGCCGCCGCAGTCCTTGAGAAGAGCGCAGCCATCGGTGCCGTCGCTGCCCATGCCGGTCAGGATGACGCCGAGCAGTTTCTTGTGCGATGCCGTCTCAAAGGCCGACCGAAACAGGTAGTCCACCGCTGGGCGGCAACTCTTTTCCGGGGGATCATCAGTCAATCGGACGGCCAGTCCGCCGTTGACGTTGGCAATCCCCATCTGACGTCCACCGGGTGCGATCAGAATTGTACCGGATCGAATCGGCTCACCGTCGACGGCTTCAGCAACCTTGAGCGCGCAGATCTCATTGAGCCGTCCCGCCATGCTGGCGGTGTACTTCGGAGGCATATGCTGAACAACCAGCACGGGGGAATGAAAGCTCGCCGGCAGGGCCGGCAAAATCCGACGCAAGGCGTCTGGACCGCCCGTGGATGAGCCGATCAGGACAAGATCGCAGCGTGCCGATTCGCTGACCGTGCCGGTCAGTTCGATCGCATTCTCAGCGACAGGGACGTCGACGGAATCGATGTACGACTCCCAAACCGCGGCCAGGATGCTGCCGAGCGCGTCTCGAAGGTCACGTCGGTTCTCGTCGGCACTGCTGCCTGAAGGTTTCAAGACGAAATCGAACGCACCCTCCATCAGCGCATCGGTCGTGACCTGCGCTCCAACGGCGGTGTGGCGGCTGACCATGATCACCCGGGCCAAGTGTTGACGGGCCTTTATCTCACGCAGCACTTGAATGCCGTCCTTGCCCGGCATCTCGACGTCCAGCGTGACAACGTCGGGGTTTAGTGCCGCGATCTTTTCAAGGGCGAGGTTGCCGTCCGCTGCATTGCCGACGACTGATACGCCCGGGATTTCGCGGAGCGCATCCCGGATCAACGCCCGGAACAGGGCGGAATCATCGACGACAACAACTCGCAGACGACTCTTGTTCACGCCTCGGCTTCCTTATGGAGGTACTTTACGAAGAAGCTGCAGAGATGGTTAGGGTCAAACGGCTTCACAATGAAGTCCAAGGCTCCACTCACAATGCATTCCCTCAGCTTTTCCTTCTGGTTGACCGCACTGACCATGACTATTCTGGCCGCTGCGTGCTGTTCACGAATTGCCTTGAGTGCCGCCAGTCCGTCCATCCTGGGCATGACCATGTCCAGCGTCGTGAGGTCGGGCTGGTGTTCGTTGAACTTCGCAACGGCGTCTTCCCCGTTGTCGGCCTCGGCAACGACGGTCCAGCCCGCGCGTGCAGCGATTTCCCGGATCTTCATGCGCATGATGAGTGCGTCATCAACGATCATCAATCGGTTCGGCATGGTGTCGACCTCATCAAATCTCAACAGAGTCGCTGCCAACAATCTCGATGCTGACGCGACCATTACACGGGGTGAAGTTCATCCGCCTGCCTTGTTTCCCGCCGCAATGCCGGCTCAGGATCGGGATGCGGCGGTCTGCGAGTTCACGCTCAATAGCGGCCAGATTGTGCTCGCCGATTGCGACATTCGCTGACGTGGCGAACATCCGCGCACCACCGGCAATCTTCGCTGTCAGATTCCGCCATTCCCCCCCACATTCGTCTAAGAGGCGAATCAACTCCGGAATCGCTGTGTCAACGAACTTGCCTGGTGGTCCGCTGTGACCTCTCGAACTGGGAAGAACTACGTGGGCCAGTCCGCCGATCTTGCTGCGCGAATCGTGAAGGGCGATGCCGATACAGGACCCCAGCAGTGTCCGGATCGTCTCGCCCCCCGTTGCCAGAGCGATTTCACCCATGCGCACCGTGACTATCCCAGACGCCTCACCGGAGGGGCCCTGATCGGCGACGGTCTCACTCCATCGTGCGCGGAGTCGTTGGACGCGAGACTCAGTCATCGGACAAGGCCTCGCACAACAGGGCCAGCGATGTCGTGTCGGGAATCAGCAGCAGCGTCCAGTTCAGCGGTTGGCCGCGGATCTCGAACCGGGATCGTGCTAGAAACACGGTGTTGGCCTCCATGACCTGATCCACAAGCAGTGACTGAAGCAGACTCCCCGCGAAATCCCGCTGGAGCGCCGGGGGGGAGGGGATGAGTTCGCGGATCGCCGGTACATCTGCTGAGAGTGTTCTGGCGAACGAATTGAGATAGGCGCAGCCGATGATGTTGGCCGATTCGAGCGCAGCGGATTCCTCGACCTCACCCCATGCCACCGAAGTGCCGAGCGGTAGATCGAGCAGCAGATCGGCCAGAGAGAGCCCGCAGCCGTCCGCGAAGGCAAACACAAGCTGGCCGCTCAAGGAACCACCGAGTTGCATCGAACAGGTGCAGAGCGTTGCCTCCGAGTCGCCCAGCAGATCGCCTGCGCTCTGCAGCGGTGCTTGATCAAGCGATTCGACCACGATCAGTGACGGCACCCCCAGCCATTTTGCCATCGCCATTGACGCCTCCTCTGCACCGGCGTGAAATGCTCTTTCGAGTCTCCGAAGTTGCCGTCCATCCAGATGATAATCGTTCATGCTGAGGTTCACGTATGTCGGATTCCGCCGCTCTGGCGTCACCGGCTCATTGTACCGGCCGACTTCCGAGACCGCGCATGTTCGCCAGCAAGTTCTGTCAGTGCATTGGCGTCGAGCATCAGACAGACGGCACCGTCACCCATCACGCTGGCACCGGACAGACCTCGAATATTCCTGAAATTGTCGGCCAGCGATTTGATCACCACGTCAGATCCGCCGAGTAACTCGTCCACGCACAGTCCGATCGAGTTGTCTCCGCTACGCAGAATGACCACATTCACCGTCGACGGTGACAACCTCTCGGTCTCTGCCGGCGATGAGACCTGTGGTGACATGTTCCACTCAAAGACGTCATTCATTCCGACCAGAGGGATGAAGCTGCCGCGGACGTCGATTGTTCGGTAGCTGTGGACGGAGTGGACTGCTTCCGCAGGTACAGAGACGATCTCGCGAACGTCGTCGATGGGGATGGAAAACACTCCGTCGCGAAATCGGACCAGCAAACTGCGGATAATGGCGAGCGTCAACGGCAGGCGAAGCGTGAACGTTGTCCCCTGTCCGGGGCGTGAGTCCACCTCGATCGCACCATTCAAGTCGAGGATGCGATTGCGGACCACATCCAGACCCACACCGCGACCGGAAATGTCGGTCACCTTCTCGGCAGTGCTGAAACCGGGATGCCAGATGAAATCGAGGACCTGTTGCTCGCTGAGCTCCCGCAAAGCGGACGCCGTGACGAGGCCGCGCTCGAGCAGTCGGCGGCGAATGCGTTCGACATTGATTCCTGCCCCGTCGTCCCGCACTCGGATAAAGACGTTGTTGCCACTGTGGGACGCTTCGAGATGAATTGTGCCCAGTTCCGGTTTTCTCATCCGGATGCGCTCATCCGGCGGTTCCAGCCCATGGTCGATGCAGTTGCGTACCAGATGGATCAGCGGATCGCCGAGTTCATCGATCATCCGCTTATCAAGCTCGGTCTTTTCGCCATGGATGACCAGCTGTACTCGCTTGTTTCGTTCCTGCGACAGGTCGCGAATGACCCGTCGGAATCGGTTGAACAGCGGAGCAACCTGAACCATGCGCGTCTCCAGGACGCCGTGCTGCAGGTTGCTGGAGACTCGCGTGAGCAGATCGACCGATTCCACGATACGCGCGAACTGTCGTCGGCCTTCTTCCCAGATTGCGGACTGTTCTTCCAGACTGGACAGGTCATCCTCCAGCTCCTTGAGGACAGGCCCCCAGCCGGCGGAGTCGGCACCAGACGAGGCACTCAGTTCCTTGATTCTCTTGAGTCGAATCTTCAGGCGTTCGCTGAGATCCTTCGCCCGGTTGGAGACGCTCCGGCTGCGAAATACGGAGCGCATCTCGTTCGCGATCTGTGTGAACCTCGCTCGCGTGACGACCAGTTCACCGGTGAGGTTCATCAGACGGTCCAGCCGGTCGATGTCCACACGGACTGTCTCCGTGATCCTCTGACGACCTGCCTCACCCGCGGGACGATTGGCCTCGGTGGCGCGGCTCAGGTTGTCGAGCTGGGATTCTGCTTCATCCGGTTGAGACGCTGATGCCTCGGCCAGTTCTCCTGCATCGGAGACCGCTTCCGGCCGATCGACGTCCGAGATTCGCTGCTCGTTCTCCTGCAATGCTCTCTCTTCGTTGACGTTCAGTTGGTCTGAGGGACGCGGAGCATCCGCAGCCGATTCGGCATTGTCCGTCGCCGGGGAGAGTCGGTCTACAGCCGATGGTCTATCCGCCTGGGTGCCGGCGTGGCGCTGGGCTGCCTCGAGCAGTGAACTCCCTTCAATGTCGACAGACTCGACCCCGTCAACGTCGGCGATCTCACGCACTTCCTCCGGATTGTGATTGCACAGGACGATCACCGCGAATCTCGGCAATTCCTCAACGCTTCGGATCTCGTCAATGGGAGGATCGGTAGCGACGATCTCGCCGATTTGCGATAAACGCGCGACAATCAGCCGCGCCTTCAGGTCCGCCAGCTGCAATCCGGCCCTGAACTGAACTCTGACACGGTAGGCCCCCTCCAGTACGAGCGACTCCACCGAGCGATCCGCCGGTTGGGGAGCAAGGAGCCTCGTGTCTTCATTCGAAGTATGTGACGCGGCGAATTCCTGATCGAGTTCCGTCATGCGGTCAATCAGATGACGGCCGTCACCTTCCGGTTGCTCGCCCCGGCGCAGGCCGGCATTGAAGGCCCGGAAGAAGTCGACGCACTCCAGCAGAACATCCATGGTCGCTTTATCGAGCAGGCGTTCGCCAGTACGAAAGCCCTCAAACCGGTTTTCGAGCTCGTGGGCCAGCTCACTGACACCTTCGAACCCCATCATTCCCGCTGACCCCTTCAGCGTGTGCAGGAGCCGAAACGCGACGTTGAGTGCCTCTGAGTTGCGTGGATCATCCTCGAGCGTGAGCAGTGATGCGACGATCGCTTCCAGCTCATCTTCGCTCTCGTCGAGGTAGATCTGGAGGTAATCGGTCATCTCGTCAGGTGATGAGGAACCGCCCGATCGGGGCTCATCAGGATGTTGAGGATCGACTGCCAATGGAGTTGTCGCAATGAATGAGTTCGGACGAAAGAGTGTTCGAGTACGGACTCACGAGATCACAAAGTGGTACCCGACCGAATGTATGGTCCGGCTTCGCTATCAGGACTTTTGGAATAGAAACGTGGAATGCTTCTTTAGGTTTCCTAGCATGTCGAAGATCCCTTCTGACGGGCCGACGACCAGATACGCCTTGCCAGCCATACTGGAGACCAGATTGTCAATGACCCTCTGTTTTGACTCTCGATCGAAATAGATCAGGACATTGCGGATGAAGACGCAGTCAAACGGTTCAAGCTCCAGCGGCTCGATCAGGTTGTGTCGCCGGAACTCGACGATCTCTCGCAGCACGGGCCTCACATGCCACAGTGACTGTCCCGGAAGTTGCGTGAAATATCGTCGACGCCGCTTGCCGTCGACCCCTTCGACAGCCCGTTCCTTGTAAATCCCTTGTTCGGCCTGCTGAATCGCCTCTTTGCTGATGTCGGTGCCCACAATCTTGAGATCCCAGTTCTTCAGGCGAAGTTGGTTCTCGGCCAGACAGATCGCCAGGGTATACGGTTCCTCGCCCGTGCTGCAGGCGGCTGACCACACGCGTAGCGACCGGGGCCGCAGTCCTTGATTCGCCTGCCGGATCAGATCCGGTACGAACTCCAGGCGAAACCAGTCGAAGTGCTTATCGGTGCGAAAGAAGTACGTCTCGTTGGTGGTGACTACGTCCAGAAAACTCTCGATTTCGCCGCGTCCGCTGCGGGAAGTCAGATGCTTCAGATACGATTGAAAGTCATTGAACTGGCCTGCCTTGACCCGGCGACGAATGCGATTGCTCAAGAGCGACCGTTTGCCTTCCGGAACTCGAATGCCGCTCGCTTGATAGATGAACGCCTGGAATTGAGCGAACTCCTCCTGGTTGAGTTCGACGGGATCCACGTGCGTGCCTTTCGCTTCCTACGGAACGGTGGTTGAGGTGGCTGTTCCTCTGTGCCTGGTTGACGAAACCATCCAGCTGGTCGTGCAGGATTCCTGCCGGCCTTAGGCATTGAACCGTGCCACTAGCTCCTGCAGCGTCGCCGCTTGCGCACCGAGTTCCTCGGCGCTGGCGGCCAGTTCCTCGGCACTGGCGGCGTTCGATTCGGTCGTGTCGGAGACGGATTTGATCGCCGTGTGGGTCTCGCTGGCGCTGACAGATTGCGTTTCAGTCTGTTCAGCGATGTGGGTGATCCCTTCCGCCGTCCGGTCGGCAGCTGACACGATCGCCGACAGGGAATGACCGACCTTCTCCGACAACTGTGCACCCTCAGAGACTCGACGCGACGATTCCTTGATCAACTGCGTAATCTCCTTGGCAGCTTCGCTGGACCGTTCCGCGAGCTTGCGCACTTCGTCGGCGACCACTGCAAATCCCAGACCATGTTCGCCGGCCCGAGCGGCCTCGATCGCGGCGTTCAGCGCGAGCAGGTTCGTCTGACTGGCGATCTCGCCGATCACCTGAATGATGTCGTTAATCTGCTCGCTCGACTTCTCGATCAACCGCATCGCGTTAACTGCTTCGCTGACCAGCACGCCGCCATCTTTGGCCATCCTCGCGGTTTCGTCGGCCTGTTCCTTGGATTCCACCGTGCTCTTGGAAATCACTTGAATCGCGCCCGTCAATTCGTCGACGGAGGCCGTCATTTCCTCTACTGTCGCTGCCTGAGTCTGCGCAGTGTCACTCAGGCTGGCACTGCTGTCGGCAATCACCTTCGATCCTTCGGCAAACTGGCTCGCACTTTCGACGACTTGCGAAATCAGTTCCTGAGTCTTCTCATGCTGCTCGGCGGCAGCCTGCTGCAGTTCCACCCGGTCGGTGACGTCGATGGCATACTTGACCACCTTGAAGGGCTTGCCGTCCAGGTCGAGAATCGGATTGTACGAACCCTGAATCCAGACGTCTTTGCCGTTCTTTCCCACGCGGCGGTACTCACCTGTCATGTACTCGCCCCGATTCAGTTGAGCCCAGAACTCCTGGTACGCGGTGCTTGCCCGTACGTCCGCGTCGACAAACATGCTGTGATGTCGGCCCTGGACCTCTTCCAGTCGGTAGCCCATTGTGCTCAGGAAGTTGTCGTTGGCTGTGGTAATCGTGCCGTCCATCTCGAACTCGATCACGGCTTGAGACTTGTTGATGGCAGCAATCTGTCCAGCCCTGTCCTCTCGCAGACGGTGGTTCTCGGTGATGACTTCCCAAGTGACCATCGGCCCGACGTACTCTCCCCCCGCGTCCCGTATGGCGATGACGTTCAAGGCGAGGAGTTCGCTTCCCAATTGAATCTCTGCAGAGTGCGGCAGGTTGTCCAGATTCGACAGGAATTGGCGTTGACGCTCCGGTTCCTTGTGAAAGATGTCAATCGGCTTTCCGATCATCTGCTCGACCGGACAGGGCAGCAGATGCTGCAAGCTCTTCAGTTGCTTCACCGATGCCGGATTCATGTAAACGATCTTGAGATCACGGTCGGCTGAGATCAGCTTAACCGTGGTGTTCTCAATCATTTGCTCGAACAGGACGGAATGCGATTTCGGATACGATCGATCGTTGGGCGCATTTGCACGCTCACGCGGTTGTGTGCCTCGTGGGCGGCGGGTCGAAGCGGCCTTGGCCATGGAAGTCGTCTCCGGGTGCAATGCGACGCGTGAATTAGAGTTGCGGCAATGGGGCCTGGTTCAGGGCCGCCTCCCGAACCTCATCGAGTTTGTCCGGGTTGAGGAGTTCGTCAATGTTGAGGATCACCAGAATGCGATCGTCCAGCTTGGCGAAGCCGGCAATGTAAGCCGTGCGATCGGTGGCGATCACATCCGGAGCCGGCTGGATGCGATCCGGGGGAATACGGATCACCTGGGTGACGGCATCCACCGTGCAGCCCATCGTGCGCTCCCCCACATTGACGACGATCGTCCGCGTGTCTTCATTCGCAGGACGCGATTCCAGACCGAACAGACACCGAAGGTTGATGATGGGGATAATCGTCCCGCGCAGATTGCTCACACCTTCGACGTAGCTGGGAACCTGAGGTGTACAGGTGACCTGCCTGGGGATGACGATCTCCTGGATCTTCTCGATTCGGAATGCGTACTCTTGCTCGGCGAGGCGGAATCCTACGAACTGCGTCGAGTCCTTGTTACCGACCACGGGCGGAAGGAGTCGGGTTCTTCGATTCCATGGTGGACATGGCAGACGAGAGTCTCTGATCGGAGCCATCGAACCAGTAAGCCCTCGATTATGCGGCGTGCGCATGTCCGGAAGCAATCACCAACCTTACTCGCTCTGCCCGGCGTGCGAATGAATCGGCAGCACGATGGAATTTCGGAAACAACTGTCGCAACCGGACGTTGCGCAGAGCTGGAGTTAAGAGGCAAGCCGCTAACGTGAACTCTCTACGTCGGTTACGTTGTGATCTGAAGCAATCGCTTCAATCGCGTCTCGTCCAGCAGGCAATGCGTCATCGCCGTGAATCCTCCACTCGATACTGCGCAGTATTGCTCGATCACTGTCGATCTGCACGGCCGTCGTCGCCGTGACCTGCACCGTCGGAAACCCCGACACACTCCTCAGTAGACCTGTATAGAGTTTCGCGTCGGCTGCGGTATCGCCGGCAGCGCGAAGCAGAATCGCCAAATGGAAATGGCCCTTGGGTCCGTTTGCTGCGTTTGCTGCGCTGCGGTTCGGGGGAGTTGACATTTCGACGTCCAGCAGGCCCAGCGTACGAATCAACTCGATGATTCGCTCTGGAATCCGGCCCGAGTCTGACACGACCAGCACCCGGAGTCGCATCGGATCGATCGTCGTGTCAAACGGTGCCGTTGGCACGTTGAAAAACGTGCACGCATGCACGGCACGCAGAAGATCGTCCGGCTTTGTCTTCTTGGAAACGAGTGCCAGGGTGCCGGTCTTCCCAGCCTCAGTCAGATCGTCAATCGTTGAGTCACTCGAATTCAGGATCAGCATTGATTCGTCAAAACGGTGATCGTCGCGCAGCTTTTTGATCAGCTCGATGCCGCTCATATCGGGAACATGCATGGAAGTCACAACGACGTCGGTCACTGGCGACGATTCACTCGTCACCTTCGTCCCCAGGCCGTGTACCTCGATGGACGACACGCCCGATTTCTTCAAAGCGTCTCGCAGCATCAGGGCCTGCATCCGGGATGGTTCGACAATGCAGACCGACTGCAGCGTACGCCACGTTTCGACGTTCGTCTCTTGACCAGCGTCTACTGACGCTCCGACATGTCCGGCAACCAGCAATCGCAGATCATGCGCCATCTCAGCCGCGTCCTGGTACCGGGCGTCTGGCGTTTTTGCCATCGCCCGACTGATGACAGCCCGGCATCCGTCCGGAATACTGGGAGCAAACTCGGTCGGATCAGGAACGGGATGCTCCAGATGCGCATACATAAGCTGCACGATCGTCGGACAGTTGTCGAACGGAAAACGTCCCGTGAGCAACTGAAAGAGCGTCCCTCCGAGACTGTAGATGTCGCTGCGATTATCAATGGCCGTACCGCTGAATTGCTCCGGACTCATGAATTGCGGTGTGCCCATGACCTGGCCTGCTTTGGTGACAGCCGTTCGCGTGTCGTGTGCCGCATCGAGCAGCTTGGCGAGACCGAAATCGACGATCTTGACGATCCGATTCTCAGTCAGCATCAGATTCTCCGGCTTGATGTCACGATGCACGAGGCCGGCGGCATGCGCGGCTGCAAGTCCGTCGGCAGCATCGGCGACAATCGAGCAGGCTTCCCACCACGGCAGCGCGGAGGAACTCTGCACGAGATCGAGCACGCTGCCGCCGCGCAGCACCTCCATGACGATGTAATTCAGGTTTCCTTGTGCTCCGATGTCGTAGATCGTGACAACATGCGGATGGTTAAGTTTACCCGTGGCTTTGGCCTCGGTCAGAAAACGACTCAGCGCCTGTGGGCGTGAAGCAATCTCCGGAGGCAACACCTTCACGGCGACCTCGCGTTCAATCATCGGGTCAAAGGCCAGAAACACCGCTCCCATCCCACCGGCACCGAGCTTCCGGCGAAGTTCATACTTTCCAAGCAACATTCCCGGCTGCAACTCCGGACCGGACGAAACCTCATCCCCCTCAGATGCGGTCACGACGTTGTTGATGGTGCTCGTCTGCAGATCGCCGATCAGAGTATGCGTGGCCGAATCAAAGTTGTGATTCTGGACAACGGGTTGTGCATCCGAGTTTCGTACGGTCGTCGGGTCGTCGCTGGCGTCTTGAGTGGTCATTCGAAAAGATTCAGATCAAGGACCTGGTGCCCCCTGGCAGATTGCTGCTCTTCATCGTACCGCCATGTGCCTGGAGATGGAACATCCCCTGCGCACAACGCAGGGCTATCGTCTTTTCCAATCCGGGTCTGGTGCGTAGGATGAGCGAAGTTTGAGGAGGTTCCGCTGTTCTCACGGAGGTCGACTTATGTCATCCGCCTGCGGGGAGAGCTTGCTGGCCAAGTGGTCGCAAGTCTCTGATCCACGTGGGCGTCAGGGACGTCGCCATTCTCTGGCCGCCATGCTGACGGCCGTCGTAACTGGTTTGCTGTGCGGCAATCGGGGCTACCAGGCCCTCGTCGAGTGGCTCCACGATTTGCCGGTAGACGTCTGGCATTGGATGGGATACACGCGGCGGCCCCCGAAAAAAGATTGCTTCCGCGATCTGCTCATGGCGCTCGACCCCGACGAGTTCCAGACCGTCCTCAGCGAGTGGATCGGCGAGGCACTGGAACTGGAACTGGAACTGACCGAAGTTGACCTGGCTGCGGTCAGCATCGACGGCAAGACGTTGTGCGGGACGCTCAGGCCGTATGCGAAGGCCGTGCATCTGCTGGCGGCTGTCGATCACCATACCGGATATGTGCTCAGCCAGTGCCGGGTGGATGAGAAGACGAATGAGCATAAGGCCGCTCTGGAGTTGCTCAAGACAATGGTTCTTGAAGGGAAAGTGATTGTCGGTGATGCCATGTTCTGTCAGCGCGATCTGTGTCAGCAGATTGTGGATTCGGGGGGCGACTACTTCTTCCCGGTCAAGGAGAATCAACCCGGTTTACTGCGGGAAATCGCGCTGGAACTGGCCGCCGACCAAGGCGGCTTTCCCCCCCTACGAACAGCGTCAGCGTGAGGAGCTACATCAGGCCCACAGTACGGTTGAGAAGGGCCATGGTCGCATCGAACGGCGAACACTCACGGCGACTTCTCGGCTGAATGATCACTTGAACTGGCCCGGCGTAGGCCAGGTCTGCCGCATTGATCGTGAGCGGACCCGACACGGCGAGAAGACGACCGAGCTCGTCTACTGCGTGACCTCCCTGACAGCGGAGCGGGCCGGTCCGGAGCAGTTGCTGGCCATCGCCCGCCAACACTGGGGCGCGATCGAGAACGGACTGCACTGGGTTCGCGACGAGACGTTCGGTGAGGACCGCAGCACGATCACTGGCGGTCACGCGCCACAAAACCTGGCGGCACTGTGCAACTCTGGTCTCAACTGGCTCCGCAACCAGAAAACCGACAACATCGCCGCTACCCTACGCAGTTTCGCGCGGAAACCCTTACGACTCTTCCGCAAACTGGGCTACCCGAACTAAACGATTGCCCTGGACTGGATCGCCGCCGGACTCCACGGCCGCGCCCGCTGGCGGCTCGCCGCCGCTCATGTTGGGACTCCTGTTCGGCCAGGGGCGACGCGTCGTCGCCGCCTGGATTCGCGCCGCCGGACTCTCGGACGACTACCAGGACTACTATTACTTCCTGCAGAGCGTCGGCCTCCGCTGGCACGAACTCGGCCGCCGCGTGCTGGTGCTGGTCCTCGATCAGATTCTCGCAGACACGCCGCGCGTGCTGCTGGCCATCGACGATTCGCCCACCAAGCGGTACGGACCGAAAGTCCAGGGGGCCGGCATTCATCACGATCCGACTCCCGGACCGGCCGGGCATCCGTTCTGCTACGGCCACATCTGGGTCACGCTGGCGGTCATCGTGCGGCATCCGGCGTGGGGGACGATCGGCCTGCCGATCTGGTCGTGGCTGTACGTGCGGCGGTGCGATCTGGCGAAGATCCCCGCCAAGTACGGCTGGACGTTCCAGACCAAGCTCGAGCAGGCGGCCGACCTGGTGCTGCTGGCGGCCGAAACGCTGCAATTTCTGGGGAGAAAAGAGCTGTGGGTGGTGACCGACGGCGCCTATGCCAAGCGGCCGTTCGTGCGGCCGGTGCTGGACCTGGGGGTGACGCTGGTCGGCCGGCTGCGGAAGGACTCGGCACTGTTCGATCTGCCGCCAATGGAGAAGATCAAACGCCGCGGACGCAAACGCAAGTACGGTGTCAACCGCCTCTCGTTGCGGAAACGGGCGGCGCATCGTCAGGGCTGGATCGACGTGCCGTGCACGGTCTACGGCCAGGTCGTGGTCAAGCGCGTGAAGACGTTCGTGGCGACGCATCGGACGTTCGGCGGCGCGATCCGGGTGGTGATCGTGCAGGAGCACAGCGGCCCGCAGTTCTTCTACTGCACCGACGTGAACGCCAGCGTGCCCGAGATCATCGAGGCGTTCGCAGACCGGTCGGCGATCGAGCAGGTGTTTCACGACGTGAAGGAAGTCTGGGGCAGCGGCCAGCAGCAGGTGCGGAACGTGTGGTCGAACGTGGCGTGCTGGCATCTGAACCTGTGGCTGCACACGCTGGTGGAGTTGTGGAGTTGGCACAAGTCCGCTAAGGAACTGACGGATCGCGACGACTCGCCGTGGGACGATGCGGCGCGTCGCCCGTCTCACGCGGATCGCCGCAAGGCGTTGCAGGGAGCGTGCTTGGCGGAGGAATTTTCGCACGCTCTGCGTGGCCGGCCGCTCCCGCGAGAAAATCCGCGAGACCGTCAAACGCCTGCTGCGCATCGCCGTGTGAGACGATGAGAAATCAGAAAGTGTAGGTCGTTTGTAATCGACTGGATTGCAAGCTGTCGAAGTTCTTCCGCCATCTTGAACCCGGCCGCGGAGACGGCCTTAATCGCCACCACGCTCTTGATTCGTTCGGGTAGATCGATCGCCAATCGCTCGACGACCATGCCGAACATGGAGAAGCCGACTAGGTGAATACGATCCCATCCAAGGTGGTCCGTGAGTGTGCGCGTGTCAGTCACGGCTTCCGTTTCGGTGTACTCGCCCTGGAGGTGGATGGATCGGCCATAGCCACGAAGATCGGCCAGCGCATGGGTAAATCGTTTTGCGTCGAGGTAAGGCAGAGCCGGCGTCCAGCTTGTGCACTCGCCCATCCAGTCGTTGAAGAGGATGACATTCTCAGGTCCCTGTCCGTGCAAACGGTGTCCCAGAAGTGGCACTGGCTACCTTCCTTTCAGATCGCCGAGGATGACGTGGGCCGCGTTTCGGCCGGGAGCCATCGAAATGCCGCCGCCAGGGTGGCTCCCGGACCCGCACAGGTAGACGTTCGGTACGGGTGTTCGATACTGCCCGAGTTCCGGCAGCGGACGTTGCGAACCGGACTGATAAGGCAAGGATGCACCGTGGCTGACGGTGCCCCGCACCGCGCTGGGGATCGCACGCTCCATGTCCACCGGCGAATGAACGACTCGTTTCAGAATCCGGTCCCGCAGGTCCGGAACGTACGACTCCGTGATCAGGTCGATGAGGCGATCGGCATACGCCTCCTTCACCTCGTCCCACGTTCGCCCTCGGATCTCTCCCGGCCGAATCGCCCTTGATATCGTAGGGGACGTTGAGCGCGATCACCTTCATCACCGCCTTGTTTGCCGGAGATCGATTCGGATCGATGGCAGAATCGTTACACATCAGCACCAACGGCGCTGCTGGCAACATCCCACCACGACATTCGGTGTAGATGCGGGACAGGTAGTCCATGGTCGGCGGCGTCGGATGCACGTAAGCGGATCGGTCTGCATCGGCGCCAGCTCGGTAAATGAGCGGACCATCGAGGGCGAGGTAAATGACGAAATACGCGTCGCCCCACTCGTACCGCTGCATCCTCTGGATGAGGTCCGAGCCGACGTGTTCCTCGCCAAGAAAATCGACAATTGCCTGGCGAGGATCGGTATTCGCAGCAACAACCTGGCTGACACCGATTTCCTCGCCGTCCGCGAGCCGAACTGCCACGGCTCGATTGTTCTTCACCACGATCTTGTCGACGCGGGAACCGGTGCGGATCTCGCCCCCCATTTGAACGCAAGTATGCAGCGAGGGCGAGGGGGAGGTTGTGCATGCCCCCCTTGACAACTCGGTTGCCCAGGGCTTGGATAAGGCTCGCGAAGAGCCACGCCACATGGGCACCGCCCACGTCGTCTGGTCCGATACCAGCGTGGCAGGCGAATGCGCCCACGAACAAACGCGTTTCTTCCGCCTCGAATTGCTCGGTCGCCCACGACCTTAGGCTCTGGAGTTCGAATCGGTATTCGTCCATGCCGTGGGGCATCTGAGCCAGCTGCACGATCGCGGCAGTCGAGGGGGGCGGGTGGCGAGTTAATCCACTCCGCGATTTGGTCTTTCTGCTCGAGAAATTGTTCTCGCCAACCGCTGCCAGGTCGCCCCATCCATCTTCGAGTAACGCCCGATGCTCCGAACGGTGTCGTCCAGTCGAACGGTGCATGGAGATGATGCCCCCGTCCGGGAAGACGTGAGAATAATTGATTTCCGGCCAGATCAGGTCGAAGCCGTATGCTGACAGGTTTAGCTCCTGCGGAACGGGGGAGAGGTTGGCGAACTGATACCCAAAGGCGTGCAAGTCCGACTTGAAGCCCGGCAAAGTTATTTCTTCGGTGGTTGCCATGCCGCCCACCGTGTGGTACTGATCAAGCGCCAGGACCTTCAACCCGGCCCTGGCCAGATAACAAGCGCACGTGAGTCCGTTGTGACCGGCGCCGATCACGATGGCATCGAATGTTTGAGACATCTTCACTGCCAAAACTGCGGAGACTCGGCACGCTTTTCAGGGAGCGAATCCCTCGAATGTTCTCACTCAGCTTATCGGTCGGCAGGATGGCGGACCAGACTCGACATTTCGCAAAGGCGTTCCGGTGGGCTTCACCGATGTCAATTTCGCCCAGGTCGTAAATCACTTCAGTCACATTGCCAGAGGTTGCCGTCGGCGTGTCGGCCCGGAGCACCCTGAGTTGCCAATCAGTCCCCAGGGCCGTTGGACGTGCAACGCACTCGCATTGAAGAATATGTCGGCCGCTCAATGCGTCATCTCGTAGCCGCGCAATGCGCCCAACTTTACTTCGCGACTTTCGATGCCGGCGGTGGCGCGATGGATGATCGTGATTGGGACGAAGCTGCCAACGGGGCTTTCTTCAGGAACTTCTTTAGCGGAATGTCGTAGTATCTCGCCCCGGCCGTTGGACCCGCCATTTGCGACCGGCCGTCAACCGTCAGGGTGAAGATCCGGATCACGGCGCGGTTGGCAAATTCTTTCCCGATCTCCCCTTGCCCGGTGAGTGTGCCGTCTTTGGTTGGCTTCATACTGATGGGCGTCTTCACGAGTTGTGTGCCACTCTGATTCGGATTGCTGAAAGCCATCACGACGACCGAATGAATGGGCTTGAGTCTCCCTTGCTCAGCAATTGTGAAGTGGACGTTCAGCTTGTCGCCATTGGCGGCGTCCACTTCCCCCTCGTACTTCAACCCCCACTCGTTTTTCGACGGACCAAGCTGATACCAGACCGCCCAGCAACGGTTCGTCATCAGGACAACTGCGGTGACGACGAGCACACCCGTCGCGAGGGGCGCAAATCGATAGACCATGTCAGTTACACCTCATGAAATCGCGGTTACCGATTCACGCGTCGGAAGATCGGCTGTGCACATCGCGCGGAGCATTGAAGCAGTCCACCTCGATTCGGGCAATATCAATCTGAGTGCTGACATACCCTAGTACTACGGCGCAAGGTTGCTATTGAGTGAATCGGTCAGATTGGCGAGTTTTCGGCGGTTCCATTTTAGTCAGGGAGGAGCAGGCATGGATGCCGATCAGATTCGCCGGCTGCGGTCGGAGTTGACGCGCTACCCGAAACGCTTTGACAACTGTTTTGCGCGGAGCGACACGCTGGTCAGGTAGTCGAACGTCCCCTCGACGTTGATGTACGAGACGTCAATGTGCCCGTGCTCGTGGGCCGTGAGCGGCTGCACGAATCCGGTCCCCTTCTTCGACGGCACCGCCCACAAGGTGACCCGCTGGCTGGAGCGGGTGGGCGTGCCAACTCTGTTCATCGAGCCGGGGAGTCCCTGGGAGAACGGCGACATCGCATCGTTCAACGGGAAGCTGAGAGACGAACTGCTCAACGGGGAGATCTTTGACACGCTTCTGGAGGCCACGGCGCTGACGGAGCGTTGGCGCGCGGAGTACCACATCATCCGTCCTCACAGTTCCCTGGGGTATCGTCCCTCCGCCCCGGAGGCGCGCCGCCGCACCAGTCCACTTCCGCTACGCTCCAGCGGCCTGGTGCGGCTGAGACGTTGACAACCCCCACACGAACTTGAAAGCTGGTACCGTCCCGGGGGGCAGGTCACGTGTGTGCGATTTTTCGCGTACCAGCAGCACAGCGCGGGACCGTTGCCATTCATCACGGGAAACGATCTTCGGAAATGATACGTCGGTCATGATTCACTCTCCTGGGCCCGCGAGGCCAACTCTGGTTTTGCAACCCTCACCGCGTCGGAAACATCAACCACGTCGTGCCGCCTCGATGCCGGCGATATCGATTTTCTTCATCGTCATCATCGCTTCGAACGCGCGCTTGGCGACAGCGCGATCGGGATCCGTGATCGCTTTATTCAGAACGATCGGCGTGATTTGCCAAGATACACCCCATTTGTCCTGGCACCAGCCACAGGCGCTCTCTTCTCCGCCGTTGCCGACAATGGCATTCCAGTAGCGATCGGTTTCGGCCTGGTCGGCGGTGGCGACCTGAAACGAGAAGGCCCAGTTGTGCTTGACTGAAGGTCCGCCGTTGAGCCCGAGGCACGGAATGCCCATGACGGTGAACTCCACGGTCAACACGTCCACTTTCTTCCCCGATGGAAAGTCTCCTGGTGCGAAGTGCACGGCGTCCACGGAGGAATCGGGAAACGCCTGGGCATAGAACCGCGCCGCGTCCTCCGCATCGCGGTCGTACCACAGGCAAATCGTGTTCTTTGGATGGTGGCCATGTCAATTCTCCCGTGTCATGAGTCGTTTGATGGCGGCCACGTTAGTGGTTCGCCGCCGGTCGTCCACTCCAGAACCCCACAGTTTTCGTTCGGAATGGTGCCAGTCCAGTCGTGCACAAGTTGCCACTGCAACTCTTTTGTCGTGGGTCAGCTCCGCTACGTTGTCGCGCAGATCGTTCTGCTTCGAAAAACAAGCCCAATGTGCTTATGCTGGAAAACTCGTCCCGCTTTGTGGCTGAAACCGCCTTCGATATCAGGCCGAACGGGCGCTCCCCGAATCGACATCGAAATCAAGTGAATTCAAAGCCGCGGTCCGACACTTCCATGCCGTTTGTCGAAGCCCCGAGAATGAACTCGGTCGATGTGTCCGGAGCACGTTGGCTGGCGCACGCTTCCGACTCCGATCGTGGACCCCGACGCGCCGAACGGAGAGCGTCCAGAGACCCGTTGTAGGGTAGCGTCGAGCACGAAAAGCAGATTGTGATTCCTGATCTGCACAGTCTGCAAAGACCTACTGAATCATGGGGACTATTACCTGTTGGTGAAAAGGAGGCCTAGGAACACGCCGACGGCGGCTCCGACAACGGCGCCCCCGACGGCGCCAAGGCAGGCGATCTGGGCGCTCACAGCGCTCCCCAGCCACGCGCCAACGCCGAGGCCGATCAAGGTGAATAGTGCTGCCACCGCTGCCACGACCTGATCTGGTTTTTCGGTTGTTTGTTTCGCCGTTAGTTCTGCCAACAAGCCAAGGTCGAACAACGGTTGTGGTTCGGCAGCAGTCCTCAGACTTTGATACTCCAGAAGAGCTTCAACACCCATGGCCGCTGGCCAGCAAGTGGCATCATGCCGGAAACACGCAAGTGCCTCTTGTGTGTCGGGATGTCGTAACACTACGTTCGTTAGCTCCTGGCCGATCGTCTCGTCCTCTCTGGCCACTGTTAGCCGTGCTGCCCACATCGCTCCCGAACGTGCTCCTTTCTCAAGTAGCTTGGGCACTGCCGCCGCATAGGTCGCCATACCGAACAACGCTTCGGCGGATTTCATCTTGGACCGATCGTCGTCCAACCAGTTCGCGGGATCACTTGCTCCCAATTCGTGCGGCCCCAGCAAACACCGGATGTCACACTCCCGTCTGGTGTGGCGCCGGAGCGACCACAGACCTAAGATGCCCACGACCATCAGGCAGGGGGCGAGTGGAGTCAGAATTGGCTTCGTGACAGCCCATTCCTTGGCTGCGTTACCGGCCGGAGGCCAGAGTGTAATCAGGGCGAGCATCAACAGGACGAGCAAGGCTGCCAAGATGGCTCCGGCAAACCAGCGCCGGAGCATGACGTGGCGCACAAGCTGGTCAGACCAGCGGAGTGGGATCGCCTCATACACGTCGGGCTGGAAGGAACCGCCGGGCATCAGCCGCAAATGTACGACCCGAAGTGGCCAGATGGGCAAGTAGACGAACATGGCACATTCCACTGCGTCGTCCCATCCCCAGCCAGGATCGAAATGCGCGGTACAAAACCATGTACCAATGCCATTGCTCATACGAGGCACGAGATGTCTCCGCTACTCGATGATCAAGTGTTCGGCAATAACGGTGTCAGCCGATGCAGACCAGAATAACGCCATGAAGTGGGCGATTCCATCATTCTGGAGATTGAGCAAGCGTTGTTTGAAGGACGGCTTTAGCGGACCGTTGAACCGCCACGGAGAGGTCGTCACCAGCCACTTCTTTTGATCTTGTGGATCAGCTGTAGACGGGCGAATTCCGGACGTTCGATGGTCGCACCACTGGCGGCACAGTCGATCAACCACTGCAGTCCGGTCGGGCCTTTTTAGACCGCCATACTGCTTTCAAGCCACACAACAATCACGACAGCCAAGATCGCCGCACCGACTTGTAGCGTTAGGACAATGAGTGCAGGCCGAGGGCTCTGAGTTTGCCGTTTCAACGAGAAGTACGTGATGGCAGGCATCTGCAGCAGGATCAAGAGTTGAAAGATCCGAGCGGGAGCCCCCTCGTCCTGTTGGTGCGTGATACCAACTGTTGAGAGCACAGCAATGATCAGCAAGAAGGCCGTGAGGGACATCAACAGCGGGAGGTAGGCACTCGGCTGTTTGAGCAATGACATGAAAGTCACGACAGTTTCCTCGGTTCTTGGCGTACGAAGCAAGCAGTCAGCAAGTGATGCATCCGCTCAGCGTGAACCACTTCAGACCAACTCGATTTGTGTCCGTTAGTCTACATTGTGGGTGAGTTGCCGGGTGAGTAGGTGCCCATTCCGGGTAACTCGATCCGCCGGCTTGCCTGCCCAGACAAACGAATTGAGGATCACGTCAGCGAGATAGACCGTCTGCCCCGGTGCGCCGACCGGCCTTTCGGACTACATGGCAGGCTAACGCCGCCACCTTATCTTGTGGCAACCGAGGTTGCACCTCCGAAGACGTCGCAGTTCACTGGGCCGTGGTTATTGCCTTATGGGGCTGTCCAGCTTTTGGGGTCCACCTCAGTCGCTCTTCGCGCGTTCACTGTGAGGCACACCGTTCGCGATACTGCCCCGGGGTTTCGCCCGTTTCACGCTTGAAGACCGCACTGAGGCTCTCCTTGTGGCAGTAACCGGCCAGCGGCGCGATCTGTTCCAGTGTCATCGGCGTTTCTTGTAGGAGTTGCTTCACTCTGGCAATCTGCACGAGCGTGATCTGTTCGTGAGGCGTCCGGGCAAGTTCCGAGTGGAATCGCCGTTCCAGTTGCCGGCGAGAGAGTGAGGTGAACCTGGTCACGTAGTTGACATTGATGCCTTCACACGCATGTTCGCGGATGAACCGGCAGACCCGCGCGAGCTCGCGGTCCTCGACCGCATTGACCTGCGTCGACAATCGCTGCACCACGTGCCGTGGTGGGACGTACTCGATGGACCTGTCCGGTGCCTGTCCGTTCAGCATCTGGTTCAAGACTTCGGCGGCCCGGTATCCCGCCTGTTCGGCATTGGGGCGCACACTTGAGAGCGGCGGATCGGTCAGCGGGCAGATCGCGTCATCATCGTCCACGCCGATCACACCCAGGTCGTCCGGTATGGCGACTTCCATTGTTTGGCAGGCATTCAACACCTGCTGTCCGCGAATGTCGTTGCAGACAAACAGGCCTGTCGGCGCTGTGAGCGACCGTAACCAACTGGACATCGATTCGACGTCAACCAAACCCGATTCTTCGATGCTCGAGAGCGAATCGGTGGGCCGGCTCAGTGTTTCATAGGTGGAGATGGGACAGTCGGCAGCGGCGGCCAGTTCGCGAAAGAACTGCAGTCGCTCGACCGAGTAATGAGCGAACTGATATCCACAGAACGCGAAGCGGCGAAAGCCCTGGCCCCAGAGGTGATCGAACGCCAGTTTTGAGACGGCGCGATTGTCGGTCTCAACTCGCGGAATTCCGGAGAAGTCGCGCCGACAGCAAACGTCCACAATCGGCACCCTCAGGCCTCTGAGTGCAGCGACATTGTGGACGTCGACACGCGCGATCACGCCGCTAACGTCAGCCTCCTGAACCCAGGGATGGAGTGCCGCATCAAGGGACATCTCCTGGTGGAGCAGGGACCAGTGGGTGTGTGTTCGAGCAAACAGCGCCACCCCGCGCAACAAATCGCGTCCGTAGGAACGGGACGTCTCGATGCACAGCGCGATCTTCGGGCGGACCTTGAATTTCATCGTTCTGGCAGGCCGGTGGTGCCACCGACCACATGTCGCAAATCGTTACTCGCATGTCGCATTCTATCCTCGACGACTGGCCGATTCCAGCGACAATCACCAAGTGAACAAGTCCTTCACGCCGGTTGACGCACTACAGATTTCGAATCGGCCGCTTGTTCGAAGTGTTTGACGCTCATCGTGTCGGGTCCATCCTCATTGTCAGGAGTGTCGCATGCCACGCTCATCCCAACCTGTTTCGTCGCGCAAGTCCGGGTTTACGCTGATCGAACTGCTCGTGGTGATTGCCATCATTGCGATCCTGATTGCCCTGCTCTTGCCGGCCGTGCAGCAGGCACGGGAAGCCGCCCGGCGCACCCAGTGCAAGAACAACCTGAAGCAACTGGGGCTGGCCCTGCACAACTACCTAGACGTCCACAACACGTTCCCGATCCAGTACCGGATCAATGCCGCCACGACCAATCCGCTGACACAAGTAAGCTGGATCATGAATGTGCTGCCCCAGCTTGAACAGTCCACTCTTTACAATCAATGGGACAACAACTACAGCTGGACAAGTGGCGCTAATGGGATTCAGATGGATCCGCGAATAGGCGCTGGTGGTGTGGCGAACCCGGCGCAGGGGAGCAACGCCTGGTTAATGGGGCGCGGATTGTCGTTCCTGCAGTGTCCCTCGGATTCATCCCCTGCCGTTGGTGGTGTTGCCAAGGGGGTAAGAGTCATCAACTTTACAGGCGCCGCAGTGCGCGATCTGAGCTTGGGGATCACCAACTACCACGCATGCACGGGTGCCAACTGGGCCGATGGCAGTATCCAATCCACATCAGGGAGTTGGGGCAAAAGCCGGTTCTGTGGCGCCTACGCGACCCTGACTGGAGCACAACTGAGCCAGTATCCCTTCCGGTGCCCCACAGGTTTTATGGGTCGCGGCAACGACGGCGACGGTATCCCCACGCGGATTCGAGACATCACGGACGGAACGAGCAACTCGATTGCCCTGGGCGAAATTTCGTTCAACCAGAATGCCCTGGCCGCCTGGGCCTGGTTCAATGGAGTTCTGGCGACGGCTGCGTTTCCCATTAATCGTCCTGCGGAGTGCGCTGCGGGGATCGGACAGCCGCTCGTACAGGGTTGGAATGCTTGTTGGAATAATTGGCAGAATCAGCAGGGATTCGCCAGCCAGCATGTGGGTGGTGCTCAATTCACTCTGTGCGACGGATCCGTCCGGTTCATCTCGCAAAACATCGACTTGGGAACCTATCGCAATCTGGCGACGATTCAAGGGGGTGAGGTCGTTGGTGAGTTCTGACAGTTCAAGTATCGCGTCACAGCATGAGGGAGGCCCCTTCATGCTGTGACGGATGTTTCTCAGGTTGAGACTTGCACTCGTGCGAGATTCAGGCTGGCGAGGTATGCCTGGAAACTGCACGGCGACTACCCTTCGGGCATGTCCGTCGTGTGGTCACTCTGCCCGTTTCGACAACACTTTTTTGACTGAGGCATCGCCGTCATGAATCGATCCCTGACGATTGTTGTGGTCTTCAGCCTCGTTCTCGTCGGATGTTCGGATCCTGGACCCCTGACCGCGCCGATCTCCGGCGTCATCACTTACGCGGGCAAGCCCGTGCAGTACGCCAATTTGATCTTTTTTCCACAGGGCGTACCTGGCGGTCGCATGGCCCTGGTCCAGACCGATGCCGAAGGGCAATTCTCGAGCGACGGTGCCTTGGTCGGTTCCCATTTTGTGACAGTAACCGAAGGCTGGCCCCCCGGTGAAGTAGTCCCCGTGGACCAGATGGGCATGGAGAAAAGCCCCCCTCGCGGTCCGTGGGCACAGGCCTATCGCGATTCGGCCAATCCCAAACTCAAGGTCGACGTCGTTGCGGGGGAGGACAATCATTTTGAGTTCGACTTGTCAGAGTGAATTGGCAGACCATGTTTTGGGGTGACTGATATTCGCTCACAGCCAGTTGACTCCCTCAAACGTCGAAGCCCGGCAAAACGTTCACGAACTCCTTCGTAATCAACCAGGCAGCTCCATGAAACTCCACCACAGGCTCTCCCCCGTTTGCACCGCACTCGCCGTCGTGGTGCTGACGATCATGGTTCACTGCTCAACTGCACCGGCGAGTGCGGCGCCGCCGAACATCATCCTCGTGATGCCCGACGACGTCGGCTACGGCGACTACGCCTGCCTCGGCAATCCCATCATGCGCACGCCGTCGGTGGATGCGTTCAAGAAGGAGAGCCTGCTGTTCACGCAGTTCCACGTCAGCCCGACCTGCTCGCCCTGCCGCGCGGCGCTGATGAGCGGGCGGCATGAGTTCAAGAACGGCGTCACGCACACGATTCTCGAACGCGAGCGGATGAGCCTGACGACCTTCACGCTGCCGCAGATGCTCAAGACCGTCGGCTACACCACGGGCATTTTCGGCAAGTGGCATCTCGGCGACGAGGAAGCGTATCGCCCGGAGAGCCGCGGCTTTGACGAAGTCTATATCCACGGCGGCGGCGGCATCGGGCAGACCTATCCCGGCTCCTGCGGCGATGCGCCCGGCAACACCAACATCAACCCGGCGCTCTGGCACAACGGCAAGTGGGAGAAGACCACGGGCTATTGCACCGACCTGTTTTTCGCCCAGGCCATCAAGTGGATGAATGCCCAGCGCGAGGCGAAGCAGCCGTTCTTCGCCTACATCCCGCTCAACGCCGCGCACGGCCCGCACGTCCTGCCGGAGGAATACTACCAGCAGTATCTCGGCAAACCCGGCGTCAACGAGGACACCGCGAAGTTCTTCGGCATGATCGAGAACATCGACACCAACTTCGGCACGCTGCTCGGAAAACTCGATGAATGGGGCATCGCGGACAACACGCTGGTCATCTATCTGGCCACCGACAACGGCGGCACGGCGGGCGCGAAGATCTTCAACGCCGGCATGAGGGGCAGCAAGGGCACGCCGTATCAGGGCGGCACCCGCGCGCCGTGCTTCTTCCGCTGGCCCGCCGGCGGCATCCCCGCCGGCGCGGAGTGCGACTGCGCTGAGCGCGCACCTCGATCTGTTTCCCGACGCTCGCCGAGATCACCGGCGCGAAGCTGTCCGACGAAGTGAAGCAGCAGGTCGAAGGCCGCAGCCTGTTGCCGCTGCTCAAGAATCCCGAAGGCCGAATGGCCCGACCGCACGCTCGTGCATCACGTCGGCCGCTGGGCAAGGGGAAGGCGGCGGAGTCGAAGTATGCAAAAGTGCGCGATCCAGAATTCGCGCTTCACGCTGGTGAACAACGAGGAACTCTACGACCTCAAGGCCGACCCCGGCGAAACGACGAACGTCATCGCCGAGCATCCCGAGGTGGTCGCGAAGCTGCGCGCCGCCTACGACCAATGGTGGAATGACGTGCAGCCGCTGCTCGTGAACGAGGACGTCGTCGGCCCGAAGATGAACCCGCTGAAGGAACTCTACTGGAAGCAGTTCGGCGGCGGCCCGGACGAGGCACTTCTCAGACGCATGGATCCCGACTCGCCAGCTATCAGGAAGAGGAATTGAGGCCGTGCGAAGGAGGGAGCCAAGCCGTGTCGGAAAGTCATTCCCAATGCAACGCTTCGCTCCTCCTGTTCCTGATCGCTAAGGTTTAGTCATCCTTCGACGCCGGGATTTCAGTGTCCATGAAAACTGTGATCGCACTTGCGAGCCTGGCCATCGTTGTCGTCACCGGCAGCGCGACGACGGCGGACAACGAGAAGCCACATGTGGTCCTCGTGGTGGGCACGCTCCACTACTCGCCAGAGCTCACGATGCCGGTGCTCGCGCAGGAGCTGGAGCGATTCGGCTTTCGGACGACCGTTGTGATGGGAGACGGAGACCCGGAAAAAAAATCGGAGAACGTCCTGCCAGGCATCGCAGTGCTCGCTGATGCGGATGTGGCGATCTTCTTCATGCGATTCCTGAAATTGCCGGACGACGAGTGGCAGCCGATCGAAGATTACATCCAGTCCGGCAAACCGGTCATTGGGCTTCGTACAGCGAGTCACTCCTTCAAGTATCAGGCAGACCATCCCAGGTTTGAATGGAATGATGGCTTTGGCAGGCGTGTACTGGGCACCCCCTACATTGTTCACCAGGCGGGGGTCACTGAGGTAAGTGTCGTCGGCACACACGCCTCTCATCCGATCATGACCCATGTGACCAAGGGGACGTGGCAATCCGAGGGCACGCTGTATCTGACTCGGCTGGAGGGGGGCTGCATTCCGCTGCTGACGGGTACAGGGGAAGGAAAGCCGCGTCTGCTGAAGAAACCCTTTGGTCCGATCATGGTCAACCAGAGTGAGGCCGACATCGTCGCCTGGGCCTGGGAAAACGAATGGGGCGGCAAGGTGTTCGGTACATCGCTGGGTCATCCACGCGATTTCGCTGAGGAATCCTTTTGCCGCATGCTTGTGAACAGTGTGTGCTGGGGTGTGGACAAGCCGCTGCCCGAGTCTGATGAAGTGATCACCACATGGCAGATCAAGCGAGCCGACAAATAGCTGGAACGATCAGCAGAAGCGTCCCATTGCGGATCTGTGCCATTGGACTTCTCCTAGTTCTCGGAGGTCGGACCGCGCAGGCGGACTCGCCCATTCAGCCCGGCGACCGGATTGCAATCGTCGGCAACACCTTTGCCGACCAGCTGCGCATGCACGGCTACCTGGAAACGCTGCTCCTGCAGCACTCGCAGGTCAACCCTGTCTCGATTCGCAATCTCGGTTGGGGAGGGGACATGCTCAGGTTCCGGGATCGGCCTACGGGTTTCCCGACGGAAGAAGCGACGCTCACCGGTCATCAGACTGACGTGATGATCGCGTGCTTCGGCATGGGCGAGTCATTCGCTGGCGAGCGTGGGCTCGATGACTTCAGAAACGACCTCAGGGCATTCATCAAGTCTCACACCGAGAAAACATACAACGGGAAAACCAAAGTCCGCCTGATTCTGGTGTCTCCGATTGCGTACGAAGAACTCGGCCAACTGACTCCCGATCGGGAAAAGCGCACCCGTGAACTGGAGTCGTACACGCGAGTGATGAACGAAGTGGCTGACGCTGCGGGAATCCCGTTTGTGGATCTCTATCATCCGTCGAAATACCTGATGGAAGAGCCTCAGGGGCCGCAGCTCACGACGAACGGCATCCATCTCAATTCCTATGGCTATTGGGCGATCAGCCAGATTCTGTACAGCCACCTTGTCACTCAGGAACGGTCCGCAGGTCAACAGCCCTGGCGGTTGTGGATTGATGCGAAGACCTGTAGCGGAGAAGCCCGCGGCGTAGAAATAGCCCAGTTGGTCGCCGACGGTGCCGGACTGCGATTTGCCGCCCGGGAAGTCAGCGGTCCGACGCCGCCGCCCCCCCTCGGTCCCGATCAGACGTTGCCGGTTCAACTCAGCGATCAACGCGACACACTGACTGTTGTAAATCTGCAGCCCGGGACTTACGCGCTGAGGGTTGACGGAGAAACTGTCGTCACCGCCAGTGACGAGACCTGGACGAAGGGTGTCGCTATTGATTCATCCCCGGCCCACAAGGCTGCCGAAGCGCTTCGAGAAGCGGTGAATGACAAGAATCTGCAGTTCACCTACAGCTGGAAGGCGCTCAATCAGGTTCACATCGTCGGCGAGCGACGCGCGTCGCCGAGCGGCCAGGCTTTGCCGGACGAATTGATCGCATTCAACCGCCTCACCGAAGCGCGCGAAGCAGCCTTGCACTCCCGCATGGAATTGAAGACCCGCCAGTGGCGGCTTGTTCCGTCCATTCTCCAAACTCCAATTCGACCGAACACCGAATGCAAGTGAACCCTTTCGCCTTGGCAATGGCTTTGCTGCTATGGATTCAGGTGTGCATGGCGCTTGCCCAGGACGTGAGCGGCATCAAGATCGCCAACCTCAAGGATGCCGATCTGGAGTTGATGAACAATCACGATCCGGCTTCGGAGTTGGAAAACTTTGACCTGCTTGCCGGGTTACCAGGTCAATCTGTTCGCCGCGGATCCGATGTTGGCCAATCCCGTCCACATGCACTGGGATTCAAAAGGACGGCTGTGGGTCGCTTGTTCCTGGGCTTACCCTCAGCTCAAGCCGGGCGAAGTTGCCAACGACAAGATCATCATCCTCGAAGACACCGATGATGACGGCGTGGCCGACAAGTCGACTGTTTTCGCGGAGGGCTGTATCTGCCGACCGGCATCGAACTGGCCAATGGCGGTTGTTATGTCGCGCAGTCGCCCGATGTGTTCTTTCTCAAAGACACCGACGGCGACGACGTCGCCGATGTGAAGGAACTGGTGCTGACCGGTTTCGGCATCGAGGACAGTCACCATTCCATCAGCGCCTGGCGTCGTGGTCCTGGCGGCTGGCTCTACTTCCAGGAAGGCATCTTCCTGCACGCTCAGGTCGAAACGCAGTACGGCGTCGTGCGAAATTTCAACGGCGGAGTCTATCAGTTCAATCCGCGCACGCAGGAACTGCGAATGTTCTGCCGTGGAACGGGCGGCAATCCCTGGGGACACGTCTTCGATCGCTGGGGCCAGTCGTTCATGGTGAACAACCCCCGCATCATGTATCTCTCGCCGGCCACCGGGAACAGCGGCGAAGCGATTCGAGTCAAACCGCTGATCAGCACCGAGAAACAATGCGGTGGCGATCTGGCGACCGGCACGCACGTCGGAGATGACATTCGCGGCCAATCTGCTGACCGGACGCTTCAAGAGCCGCACCGTTGTGCGCTATGAGTTCATCGAAGACGGTGCCGGCTTCAGTGCGAATGTGCTCGAGCCGCTGATCACGTTCAAAACATCCGAACTTTCGTCCCGTCGATGTGAAGATCGGTCCGGACGGAGCGGTCTATGTGGCCGACTGGTACAACTCGATCATCAATCACGCTCAGCACGATTTCCGCGATCCGCGCCGCGATCACGAGCATGGCCGCATCTGGCGGATCACCCACAAGGATCGCCCGCTCGTCGAGAAGCCGACAGCTCGTGGGCATTTCGATCGACGCAGCTGATTGATCATCTCAGGAGCCCGGAAGCCTGGACTCGTCATCAGGCCCGGAAGGAGTTGAGCGAACGGGATCCGGACCAGGTGCTTGCCGCGCTGGAAGCCTGGGTCGAGTCGCTCGGATCCTGATACGCCGGACTACGATCATCATCTCGTCGAAGCGATGTGGGCTTGCCAGAATGTCGAGCGAGTGAGCGAGAAGCATCCTGAAACGCGTGCTGGCCGCCAACGATGGCCATGCCCGCAGTGCCGGAGCGCGGATGATTCGCTACTGGCACGACCAGCTGTCCGATCCGATCGGCATGATCGCCAGAGCGTCCGCCGATCTCATTCCCACGCACGCGGATGGAAGCGGTGCTTTCCGCCGGCTACATCCCTCGTGCGGAAGCGTTCGTCGCAGCTCTGCATTCCCTGGATCATCCGGGCGACGCCGTGCTCGATCAAGCACTGCCTCAGACGATGAAGGCGCTCGAACCATACTGGCGTCCGGCGATGGATGCCGGAGAATTGCAGTTTGCAAAACCGACTCATCGTGAATATGCCGAACAGGGGGCCGGGATCGGTCTGGAAAGACGCCTGGCGAAGTTTCTGCAATAGACATCGCCCAGCAGACAAGGACATCGCCGGCCATTCAGGATCAGTTGCTCAAGGTTGGTACGATACCGAAGTGCGGATGATTGTGATTGCCTGTCCAGAGGCAAGGGGCTCCGATCACCGGCGGCCACCATCGCCATGCTCGAGACGCTGCAGCAAATGGCAAAGCCTCGGATTCGCCGAGGTCGCTAGACGTAGTGTTGGCCGGCTGAGCAATCCTGGTCGAACCATGAGAATGAATCGATCGCGGTTCTCGCTGCCAACAACCTGGGGGCATGGCGCGTCGCCGGTCCCGATGAGATCGCTGCACTGCAGGGCGATTCCCGCAGTGCTGCGCGTCAAGCATGCGGCGGCGGTGGCACTCGCCAGAATGCAGCCAGCCGCAGCTACGACGAATCACTCGCGGAGCTTTCCGCGACGGGTGATCTGGAGACACGCTACGCCGCGGCGGTGGACCTGCTCATGCCAATTTGAAGCTCGGCGTCGAAGCAGCAGCCGGATTGCTGACCGAAGATCCACACGGAGCCGATCCTGTGTCCCTGGTCCAGGCGCTTCTCCAGCATCGAAAGGCGGCAGACTGCTGAGCGAAGCGCTGGAAGGCGTCAAGCTTCACCCCGCGGTTCTGGCCAGCGTCAGTACGTTTCATCGCGACACGGGCCTGCTTCCCGACGGACTCGCCGAGATGTTCCGCCGTCGTCAACAACCCGTTCGCTCAGCTGCCGAACTTCTGACAGAGGATCTCGATGCGTCACTGCGGATGTCGAGAGACTTGGAGACGCAGCACAAGGCGAGTTGATCTACCGTCGCACGACTGTCGCCTGCACGCGCTGCCATGCTATCGGTTCGGTCGGCCCGGCGATTGGTCCGAATCTGGTGGCCGTTGGAGCCGCCGCAAAGACGAAGTATCTCGTGCAGTCCATTCTGCAGCCGAATGCAGCGATTGCGGAACACTATGAGGCGCGGACGTTTCTGCTGGCCAGCGGCAAAGTGCAGACGGGAATCGTCACGTTCCGGAATGAAACGGAAGTTGTCGTCCGTGACTCGGCCCAGCTCGGAAGGGAAGTGCGGACTCGCGATGGAAGATATTGAAGACGAGATTCCTGCGAAGTCGCTGATGCCCGCCGGATTGGCGGATCAACTGGAAAGTCGTGGCGAATTTCTCGATCTCGGCCAAGTTCATCTCGGTGCTGGGAAAGCCAGGCGAGTATGCAAACGATGAGAGTCCCGTCATTCGCAAATGGCGAGCGATCGCGGCCCCAGCTGACGGCGATCTCCCAAAGGACGACGCACCATGGATGGCGGCATACAGCAAAGTCGACGGCGAACTGCCCGGCAGCGAACTCGCGATTGGAGAGCGAGTGCTTGTCCGGGGGTATGTGAATGTGCAGATCGCAGGTGCCGTGAAACTGGACATCAACTCGCTCGATGGTCTGCAGCTCTGGATCGACGGGCACGAAGTTGCCGATCTGCTTGACCCAATCGATCTTTCCGAGGGCCGAAGGATCCTGACTTTCGCGATCGACCGCACCAGGCGAGGTGAAGCCGGCTTGCGAGTCGAACTGGCTCCGGTCCCCGGTTCACCCATCAAGTTTCAACCCGAAGGCGGATTGTGAACTCGATGCCTGCCATTTTCGAATGGCGTCACACCCCTTGCTGAACACCTTCCACTCCGATCTCCAACCCGAAGGAGCAGAACGCCCATGCACAAGCCCCTCTGGCTCCTGCTCTTCGCCCTGGTGATGGTTTGCAGTGGCGATGTAATGGGAGCAGAGTACGACGTTTATCTGTTCGCCGGACAGTCCAATATTGATGGGCGCTGCAGCGCCGACGATCTCACCGAATTGCAGCGTCGGCCGTTCGAGAATGTTGTGGTCTATTATCGCCGGCCGCCGCACACGAGTGATGGCTGGAAGGCTCTGGAACCCGGTTACAGCATCCCTCCGCGATACAGCGGTGGTTTACCGTCGGTAACATTTGGGCCCGAGCTGGGATTCGCCCTGGCCATGACCACAGCTCAGCCAGGACGGCAATTCGCCTTTATCAAGGGCTCCCAGGGCGGAACAAGCCTCCGGGAGGATTGGAATCCCGGATACAAGGGGCAGCCCGAGTCCCAGGGACCGTGCTACCGGAAATTCCTGGAAACCATTCGCCTCGCCACCAACGAATTGACCCAGGCTGGACACCGCGTCACCTTGTGGCATCAAGGCGAGTCCGACTCGAAATCTGACGCCGAAGTCTACCAACAGCGCTTGCTGCAATTCGTCACACGCATCCGTGAGGACATTGGCGTAGCCGACCTGACTGTCGTTGTAGGAGAAGTCTTCGATAACGGCCAGCGAGATGCCGTCCGCGCGGCCCTGCGTGCCGTCGGCAATAGCGGCCCAAACTTCGGATTCGTTTCCGCCGAGGGCACGATGACCTGGGATAACGGTACGCACTTCGATGCGGCCAGTCAGTTGTTGATGGGACAGCGCTACGCCCAGGCCATGCTGACGATCAGCAGTGACACACAGTGACCCACTTCGGACACAACGACCCGCATTCATGAGCATGCAACCACGAATCAGGGAACACTGAGATGCCAACGCGAGTGCTTCCGTCGATTCTCGCACTTGCGATCGCATTGACAGTGGTGCCGTCAGGGCACGCTGAGAACCTCACACGATACCGTCCGAATGTGATCCTGGTGATGACCGACGACCAGGGCTATGGCGATCTGGGGTGCCATGGGAATCCGATTCTACGAACGCCGAATCTGGATCGAATGCATGCGGAATCGGTGCGACTGACCGACTTCCATGTCAGCCCGTTCTGCACTCCGACCAGAGCCGCCCTGATGACCGGCCGGTATCCGGAGCGCACCGGCGCATATCGGACAAGCTGCGGGCGGACGCTGATGCATACGGACGAACGCACCATCGCGAATGTCTTTGCAGACAACGGCTATGTCACGGGGATGATCGGCAAATGGCACCTCGGAGACAATGCCCCGCATCGACCGCAGGATCGTGGATTCCAACACGTCGTCTGGCATCGCTGCGGCGGCGTCGGCCAAGCCTCTGACTATTGGGGCAATGACTACTTCGACGACACTTACGAGCGAAACGGTGAGTTCGAAAGGTTCGAGGGCTATTGCACTGATGTCTGGTTCAAAGAGGCGACACAGTTCGTCAAGTCAAACCAGGCTCAGCCGTTCTTCCTCTACCTGGCAACCAATGCTCCACATGGTCCATACAAAGTGGGCGACGAGTGGAAAGCGCCCTATGCCGGGCAGGCAAATTGGAGGAGCGGACCGGAGTTCTACGGAATGATTGCCAATTTCGATCACAATCTCGGTCTGCTTCGCGAGCGTCTGGACGCGTGGGGACTGGCTGAGAACACCATTCTGATCTTCATGACCGATAACGGCACCGCGAATGGTGCAGTTTTCGGGCGGGATCCCTTGAACAGCGAAGCGGTGCAGGGATTCAACGCCGGGATGCGGGGCAAGAAGTCGTCCGTGTATGACGGCGGTCACCGGGTTCCATTCTACATTTACTGGCCGGCGGGTGGAGTTACGGGAGGGCGGGACGTGGGACATCTCGCCGCACACATAGATATCCTTCCCACTCTGGTGGAGCTCTGTGGCATTCAGGTTCCCCGAACGCATCAGCTGGATGGCCGGTCATTTGCTGCCTCGTTGAACGATGCTGAGGCGCCTCCTCACCGCGACCACCTCATCGTACAGTTTCAGGGCGGGCCTTACTTTGAGAGTGCTCCCAAGCCGTGGGAATGGTCCGCTGTCTTGACGCAGCGCTGGCGCCTGATCGATGGAAAGGAACTGTTCGACATTCGCACGGATCCTGCTCAACGAGTCGATGTATCCACCGCTCATCCCGACGTCGTGAAACGACTGCGCCACTGTTACGAGCCGTGGTGGGAATCCGTAGCGCCCCGCATGACGCCGGTCTCCATCGACCTGGGAAATCCCGGCGAGAACCCCACAACACTGTGCAGTCAGGACTGGTATCTGGAGCGCGGGAATCCGCCCTGGAGCTTTGGGGAAATCGCCACGCTGCCGCGCGTCACCGGCCCCTGGAACGTCAATGTTAGGCAAGGGGGGCGCTATCGACTGACGCTTCGTCAGTGGCCCATTGCCTCCGGGAAGGCGGTTCAGGCCGTCCGCGCCAGAATCCAGATCGCCGGTCAGGAACAGGAATCCGCTGTCGAGCAAGGAACTCAGGGCGTCATCTTCGAGCTGAATCTCCCCGCCGGAAAGACCGAACTCCGGACATGGCTCTACGATGAGACAGGCCATGCGGGAGGTGCCTACTTTGCCGAAGTCGTAGCGATTGAAGTCCATTGACGATTCTGGAGCAGCCCACTCCCATGAAATCCGCTGTATTCCATACCTTCCTGCTGTTGCTTCTGCAGGCTGCAGTTAGTGCGGCTGAGGTGACGACAACGAAACCCAACATCGTCGTCATCTACACGGACGACCAGGGTTATGGCGATATGAGCGCACTCAATCCCGATTCCAAGTTCCAGACACCCAACCTCGACCGGCTTGCGCACGAAGGATTGACCTTCACCGACGGTCATTGTGCCGACACGGTGTGCACGCCGTCGCGCTATGCTCTGCTGACGGGTCGTTACACCTGGCGGACGTCGCTCAAACGTGGGGTGCTGCATGCGGAGGGGGATTGTCTGATCGCGCAGGACCGCATGACGGTCGCATCGTTGCTAAAGGAGCACGGCTACCAGACCGCGATGTTCGGCAAGTGGCATCTCCAGATGGAGTTTCCAGGGACACCGGGCCACCGCGACTGGTCGCAGCCCATCACAGATGGGCCGAACGAGCACGGCTTCGACGAGTTTTTCGGCATTCCCGCTTCGATGAATTACGGAGTGCTGACGTTCATCGAGAACACCCGCGTCACTGAAGCACCCTCGCTCTGGACACACAAGAAGCAGGTGCAGGAACACAACACATTTCGTTTCATGCCGCCCTACGATGCCCGGCAGCAGAGTCCGGGTGATATCGAGATTGCACCGTCATTCCGTGACGATCTCTGTCTCCAGGTCTGCACTGAAAAGACGGTGGACTACATCGCCCGCCATGTCGAGTCGGCCAAGGCGGGCCGGCCGTTCTTCATCTACCTCGCACTGAATTCACCGCACCTGCCTCATTGTGCCGCACCGGAATTCGTGGGCACGAGCCAGGTGGACGCGTATGGCGATTTCATGCTCGAAACGGACCACCGCGTCGGTCAGGTGCTGGCAGCACTCGACGAGCAGGGACTGGCGCACGACACGCTGGTGTTTTTCAGCAGTGATAACGGTCCGGAGAACGGCTATGACGAGCGACGGGCCGAGTATCAGCACTCCAGCAATGGCGAACTCAGGGGCGGCAAGCGAGACATCTACGAAGGCGGCCATCGTGTGCCGTTCGTGATGCGGTGGCCGGCGGTGATCAAGGCTGGACGAACCTGCGACGAAGCGGTCTGCCAGGTGGACCTTCTCGCGACCTGTGCAGACATCGTCGGCGCAACACTGCCACTCAGTGCCGGGGAGGACAGTTACAGTCTGCTGTCCGTCCTGCAGAGCGACGACTACGCGCGTCCCTTGCGGGGGCCGCTCATCCATCACTCCAGCGCTGGCTACTTCGCCATTCGCGACGGTCAATGGAAGCTGAACCTGTTCCGCGGCTCCGGTGGCAGTCTCAAGCCCGCGTTCATCGAGCCCCGGCCCGGCGAGCCTCCGTTTGAGCTCTATGACATGAAGAACGATTGGCGCGAGACGACCAATCTGTGTGACCAGCATCCGGACGTAGTGGAGCGGCTCAAGTCTCAAGCCACCCGAATCGTCCGCGAAGGCCGCAGTACGCCCGGCACCGCCCAGCAGAACGACGGCGCACCACTGTGGCCCAAGCTCACGTGGATTCCTGAAGCTGCTGATTCGGCAAAGTCCAGGAGGAACCGCAAGAACAACGATGACGAATAGTGCACGCTGTTGAGTCCCCTAATCAATCCCACCCATCAACCGCCGTCCTTTTGGAGACGATGATGCAATACTCCACCGTCCTGATTCGCGCTGCCTGTGTGTTGCTCACATCCTTACTAGTACCCGGTTCACCTCGGACCTCGGCGGCGGATCGGCCGAACATCATCTTCCTCCTCTCCGACGACCAGACGATTGGGGCGGTCGGATGCTACGGGAACACGGACATCATCACGCCCCATCTCGACCAGCTGGCGAGCGACGGCGTGCGCTTCGCGAACCACTACAACACGACATCCATCTGCATGGCCAGCCGCTGCTGCGTGACTGACGGGTCTTTACGAGTATCGCCACGGCTGCAATTTCGATCACGGCGATCTGGAACGCCGCTTCTTTGACGAATCCTATCCGGTCCGCTTGCGGCAGGCGGGCTACTTTACGGGCTTCGCCGGCAAAATCGGCTTTGTGCTTCAGGGCGAGAAGTTCGAGGCCTTCGCGCCGCAGTTCGACGTCATGGGCCGGCGGACCGGGCCAGACTGTTTACGAGACGGCGAAGAATGAGGGCATCGCGAAATACGCCGGCGCAGTATCCGCACTGCTCGCGGGCCTACGGTGCATGGGCGCTGGACTTCCTCAAGGCGGCGAAGGCCAGCGGCAAGCCGTTCTGCATGAGCATCAGTTTCAAGGCGCCGCACCTGCCCTTCACGCCCGACCCGATCGACCTGAAGCTCTACGACGGCGAAGATCTTCACGCGACCGTCCGAACTATGGCGTCGAGAACGGCAGGCACCTCTCACCGCAGGTCCACACCAGCCGCGCGGCCACTGGCTATCGCGAATGGGTCAACGATTATGACAAGACCGTGCGCGATCTACTACGCGCTTATCACCGGCGTCGACGCGGCCGTGGGCATGATTCGCGAAGGACTCGAGCGCGAGGGGCTGGCCGACAGCACGGTCATCATCTTCACCTCCGACAACGGCTACAACTGCCGGCTCGCACGGCTTCGGCGACAAGGTCATTCCGTATGAGGAAGGCTCGAAGTCGCCGCTGCATCATCTACGATCCGCGTCTGCCGAAGGAACATGCGGGCAACGTCTGCGAAGCCGTCACTGCCAACGTGGACATGGCCGCCACGATCTTCGCACTGTCCGGCGTACCGGTGCCCGAGGGCATCGACGGGAAAAGTCTGTTCCCTTTGCTGACGAACCCCACCGGCCAGGTCCGCGAGGTTCTGCCCGCTCTTCAACTTCTGGGGCATTGCCAGTCCGCACAGTCGATGGCCGTCGTCACGCCCGAGTGGAAGTACATCTACTGGTATTACGGCGGCGACGGCATGAAGCCGACGGACGAACTGTTTCATCTGCGAAGCGACCGCATCGAAATGCAGAATGTGGCCGGCAATCCCGAATATGCGAATCAGCTGGCCCTCATGCAGAGGCATTACGACACCGAGCTTGCCGCTCTCCAAGCCGAGGTGGTAACCGGTCACGGATACGAGTCGTATCCAGTGCTCTTCGATCGCAGCATTCCATGGGCGCAGAAGGAAGCGCTGCTCAAGGCCACAAACATCAAAGGCTCAGACGCCGCAGGCGTGAAGCGGACGAAACGGAACAAGAAGGTCGCCCAATGAGGACCATGCAACACATGCTCCTCTGGGAGCCTGTGGCCTGAGTTGCTGCTGACTTCATCTTATTGGCCAGTTCGGAGACCGCTCAATGAGAACCTTGCTGCGCGCCCTGGCTGTCGTCGGCCCGCTGGTCACATCCGCCTACAGCCAGACACCCGCGTGGCAGAAAGATCTCGAGAAGCAGTTGCCGCTGTTGGGGCATCGCAATTGGATTGTCGTGGCAGACTCCGCCTATCCATCCCAAACGGCTCCGGGGATCAGGACCCTCTACACCGGTGAGAAACATCTGGACGTCGTGAACAAGGTGCTTGCCGCTGTTGAAGGGGCAAAGCATGTCCGTGGAACGGTGTTCGTGGATGCCGAACTGCCACATGTTCCAGAAAAGTTCGCCCAGGGAATTACCGACTACCGCACCGGCCTTCAGAAAGTACTTGAAAGTCAGGAGGTGACGCCGCTACCGCACGAAAAGATCATTGAGCAACTCGACGAAGCTGGCCAGAAGTTTCATGTCTTGCTGCTGAAGACCGACCTGACGTTGCCTTACACATCGGTCTTCATTCGACTGGACTGCGGCTACTGGTCGGACGAAGCGGAGAAGGAACTCCGCGCGGCGATGGAAGCTGCAGATGATGTAAGGGAATAGCACCCAGAGTTCGAGGAAGTACCTGTGAAATCAACACGCCCAGTCACCTGAATCAAGAGTCGGAGATCGAGATGCCTGAGTGGGGACCAGTAGCGATCGACCGATGAATCTCGAAACGACCGAATCACCATGAAAATGCCTCGCATTCTCTGCATCGTCAGCCTGCTTCTGCTCGTGTCTTGGTCGCGGGCGGAAGAATCGACACTGGAACAGATCAAAGCGGCGGGGGCGACTCGATCGAGGTATCTTTCGGCGAATTCGCATCCTGCTGCGAACGATGCCCCCAAGGCGGATCTGGAAGGGTTTCGGGCAGAGATCGCACCGACGCTGAGGAAAGCCTGCTACGAGTGTCACGGATCCGAGACTGCCGAAGGCGAGTTTCGGTCGACACGTTGGACCCCGATCTTCTCCACGGAGAGGACGTGAGTTGGTGGCTGGAGGTCTCTGCGGCCGTCAGCAACGGCGAGATGCCTCCCGAGGATGGTCCCGAATTGACCGACGACGATCGCAGCAGGATCATCGACGTGGCTCTCCTCTGAGATTCAGATCGCTTCGCAGGTGCGCCGTGACCGAGCAGGGGCACTCGTCGTTTCGGCGGATGACGCGCTACGAGTACAACTACGCGCTGCAGGATTTGCTTGGACTTGAGTTGGACTTCGCGAAAGACCTGCCGCCCGACCCCGTGTCGGAAGACGGTTTCGAGAACAGCTCCGAAATGCTGCAGATGTCAGCCAGCCAGTACGCCGACTACCTCGAACTGAATCGCAACGCACTGAATCGAGCCACGGTGCGTGGTGAGCGTCCCGAAGTGTTGTACTGGGGCATTTCGGCGGAACGGGCGTCGGCGAGCACAGTTTCCGCAAGCTTCGATATGACGAACGAACAGTCCGAGAACCAGAGCGCAGGAATCACCGGACTCGCGGCAAGCAGAGAGGTGGTCGGGGCAGCAGTCGGGCGGCGAGGCGCTCACTACAAGAACACAGAAACTGGCCAGACGTGCCGGCCACCTGGAACTTTCCGCCGGGCGGTCAACGCGTGGGCACCCACGAAGACTCGTCCCGAAGTGCCTGAGCAATCCGACTACATCACCGTGCTCCCGGCTGGGCAGCGGCTGGTCGTCGAGCTCGGGAATCGGTTGCCCGACGAGGGAACACTTCGAGTTCGCATCCGTGCGTCGCGAGTTTCCGCCGAACCCGATCTTGTTCCCAGTGTCGCTCTGGAGTTCGGCTGGCAGGGGCACAACAACTCGAAGGCCTCCTTCAGAATCAGCGACCGTGACCTCGTGATCGATGCGCCTCCCGGGGAACCCGAGTTCTATCAGTGGGATATCCCACTGAGCGAGATTTACCCGCGCAATCCGGTGCGCAAGACCGTGGAATTGGGTGACGCCAAAGATGACGAATCCGTCCGAATACATTCAGACTGCACAACACGTCGCTCTCACAATCGGCCGACGTGCAGTTCGATTACGTCGAGGTGTCGGCTCCCGTCTACGAGCAATGGCCGCCCGCCTCGCATACGAGAATTTTCATCAACAGCGAGAACAGCGAGGACGAGCGGCGTGACGGGCTACCGCCGTTGGTGCCGGTGAGCGTGGCGGCGGCCGATGCGTGCCTGGAAGTTGTGTTGTCCAGCGGCACCGTGCTGCGCGTGCCGGAGGGCACAGCGATCCAGACGCTCCGCGACGTGCTGGCCGCGCTGGAGCCGGAGCGATGCTGAGTGTCCCCGGAGCGGTGAAGATCTTTCTGTGCCTGGAGCCGGCCGACATGCGGCGGAGCTTCGACGGTCTGGCCGGGATGGTGGAGCACGTGCTGGAGCAGGATCCGCGCTCGGGCCATCTGTTCGTGTTCCGCAATCGCCGGGCCGATCGGGTGAACTGTCCATCGACAACAACATCTACGAGCGGACGGTGAAGATTCCTGCCCTTGGACGGAAACATTGGCTCTTCGTCGCCAGCGACGCGGGGCGGTCCTGTTCAGCCTCGTCGCCACGTGCAAAGCGAGCGCTGTCGAACCGTGAGCCTATCTGCGGGACTTGTTCAGCTGGACCCCCAGAACGGGATATGTCCCGATTTCGAGCGGCGGGTGTCACAGTCAAAAACGTCGCGCGTGCAGGAAGTGACTGACCTGCTCCCGCAGTGCGTTCTCTCGCGACCATGCAGTCCGGTTCGCCTGAACCCAGGCGATCTCCGTGCTGAGGGAAGCGTTCGTCGGGAGCTGTGGCCATGACTTGGGCAGGTCCGACAGCCCCTGAATCTGGCCGGTGTCAGGCGACAATGTCGTCTTTGGGTCCGCTTCAGGCGACATTGTCGCTTCTGGGAACTCGGGGTCCGCTTCTTCAGGCGACAATGTCGCCAGTGGGGGGGTACAGCCGGTCCAGTTCGGAATACACCCATTCCTGGGCTTGGACTTTTCCAATCAGTCGGTGGGCGCCAGCGCGGAACCCCGGCACCTGAGGCTCCCCGCAGCGGACATCAAAGTCTGTATAGGCACTCCCACGTCGCACAGAAACGCCTCTGGTGCGTTTCGGGCCGAAATTCGACAAAATGTACGCATGAACACACTGAACGCACTTACAGTAAATTCTGTGGGCTCTGCTGGCGGCTGGCCTGCTCACGCTGTTGGCGGGCCGGTCCTGGTGTGCCGCCCCAGCCGGAACTGAGGGAAGCGCTCGCCGGCAGGTCGGGCCAGCCCTTGGGGAGGTCACCGAGCCCCTGGATCTGGCCATCCACACCCGACATTGTCGGGTGGGAGCCGCGACCGGCCGCTTGCCCGGGTCCCCCAGTCTCTGCACTTGAAGGCGACAATGTCGCTTTTTGGGGTTCGGTGTCCCCCGTCCCCAGGGACGCGTAGAGCCGGTCCAGTTCGGTGTAGACCCACGCCTGGGCCTGGAACTTGGACATCCCCTGCTTCCGCGCCAGCCGCATCATCTCGTCACGCTCCCGCTCGATCTGCCCCCAGCGGCCCAGCGTGTCGGGCTCAGTACAGTGATGTCCCTTCGACGAACACACCGCTGCGACTTAGGCGAAGGCCGCAAACGCACCTTGGCTTGAACCTGGCCGCCGCCGAGACGGGCTGGATACCGAGTAATGTCACGCAACTGCTGGAACGACTTCGGAGGGATGTAGGCAAACGGAATTTGATTGATTCGCAGGCGGTTGGCGAACAACTGGCAATCCAGCTTGTCAGTCTTCGCGCCGTTGTGTCATGCGTCGAGACTTGGCGGGATGGGCCAGCAAGACGATTCCTTCTTCAGACAACACATGCTTGTCTCCTTGCTTGGTTGAGTGGAACAGACGAAACTTGCCTCACGTCAATGAGAAGGAATTCTGATTCCGGACAGTTGTCTCGAATCGCATGATTCGATTCCGGATGCCCGTCAACGCAAACGTCTACAGGGACTCTCATCCGTGAATTCAGCCTTCACCTCGAAATTACCGCCAAACAACCTGCTGTCTGTTCATCGCATTGCAGAAGCCAGCGTGACGCGCAATTCCATTATGGTTTCGCCAGCAATGTTGATCGTGTTGATTTTCGGGTGGTCCGTGAGAGCTGGGTTCGCGACGGCGTCCGAACCCCGGACTTCAGTTGATCAGAGTAAGCCGAACGTCATGATTTGGGTCGCGGATGATCAGTTTCTGGCGTCGGTCGGATGTTACGGTGGCAATCCCGAGCACACGCCGAACATCGATCGCTTCGCTCAACAGGGGATGCGATTCACCAGAGCCTACAGCACAACGTCCATTTGCACGCCATCGCGATCGGCTCTGTACACCGGAATGTACCCGATTCGCAACGGTGCTCACCCGAATCACTCGGGCTTGAAGAAGGACGTTCCCTGTATGCCGTCCATCATGCGGCAGCGGGGTTACCGCTGTGCGCTGGTTGGCAAGCCGGGAGTCCATGATCGCCCCACGCGTCCATCCAACACATTTGCCTGGGACGCAGAAATCGACCACACCGATCAGGTCATCCCTGGTGCGGAGGGCAATGAAAAAGCGGCCGGCAAACACCGTGTCATGAATTATGAAGCCGCAATGAGATTCATGACTCAGAGCGATCAACCGTTTCTGTTGTTTGTGGCCGCGTCGCTGCCGCACGCCCCAAGCCTGACAAGGATCGAAAACGGGCTGGAAGGCTACGCCGCCAATAACTGGACGTGCGATGCCCAGTTCGGCCGATTTCTCACCATTTTGGAGGAAGCAGGAAAGGAAAACGACACGTTGGTCATCTACGTCAGTGATAACGGCTCGAACACGGATCGATCGAAGTACACGCTTTACGAAGCGGGTGTCAACGTCCCGATGATCATCAGATGGCCTGGGCACGTAGCTCCCGGCAGCGTCTGCGAACAGTTGGTGGACTTTACCGACGTCATGCCGACACTGCTGGAAATCATTGGTGCGAACAATGCGGCCAGTTCGAGTTCTGCGATGCCGATGGACGGAAAGAGTCTGCTTCCGCTTTTCACAGATGCCGACAAGCCACTTCGTGAAGACGTTTTCCTCAGTTTCACCGGTCTGGGAGTTCAAGACATCGAAGAGCCGTACCCAATCCGCGCCGTCGTCCAGCCGCGTTACAAGCTGATCCACAATCTCAACCACGAGGTAACTCCTCATAAAGGTCGTGGCGTGAAGAAGTGTCCCGAATTCGAGCTCTACGACTTGAGCAAAGACCCGGAGGAACTCAATAACCTGGCGCTGTCAGCAGTGCATGCGAAGCTCCTCGAGTCGATGAAAACGCGTCTACGCGAATGGTCTCACTCCGTTGGTGACCGGGGTATGGAAACTGAGTACGAAGCCATCGCCATGTTTCCTGAGCTGAAGAAACTGAACCTGCCGTAGGACGTTCAGCAGAGTGATCCGCCCACACGGACGGCACCAGCTTTCAAGTCAGTGCTTGGGTTGTCAACAGCTCAGCCTTACCAGACCGCTATTGCGTCGAGAGGTCATGTGTGAAGTAATCCGCAGGCAAATTCAAATCTCTTTGAGGCGAGTTTCGTTCACGCGGGTGCGGCGTACAACCAATTGCGTCGGACAGCTCTTTCAATGTGACCTTCTAGTCTCGGGGTCTTCGCCGGGCAACCTTAGTGGCACTTGCATCGCAGCCCGACTGGCCCGTCGTGCGTTCCCTGGCAACCATGCAGTCCACAGCGTCGCTCATTGCCTATCTTGACACTCAAGTGGTGCACTCAGGTTGGGTGGAGATAGCAGATGGGACCCACAGACCGGCCGGGGGGTCTGGTCCGTTTTCCGGTCGGATCGGGAACCGAGGCCAGCGACATTGTCGCCTCATCCGTCCCGGTCGCTCTGGTCGCTCTGCGCCTTCGCTGCCTGCGCCTTCGCTGCCTCTCGCATCTCGGCCAGCAGCCGCCGCACCTCATCGAGCGCCACTCTCTCACGCTTCATGACAGCAGCCTCCCGATCGTCCACGCTCGTAGCCTTGGCTGCCACGTCCACGAACTTCGCATACGATCTGATGGACGTCTCAAGCCACCCCAATGCTGCCCATGAAGGCGCAGGTGACAAGGCACGGTCGAGGCGAACACGTGTGGCAGCCCCCATTATCTCCCGAACGATCCGCAGCCTGTTCGCCTGCACCCATGCGATCTTAGCAGCCAGTGAAGCGTTCGCCGGAAGTTTGGGCCAGTCATCAGGCAGGTCACCGAGCCCCTGAATCTGTCCGCTGTCGGGCGACATTGTTGTAATAGTTAGCACGCTAAGCACGACATTGTCGTCTTTGGTGGGACGATTGGCGGGTACATGCGGTCCAGCTCTCCGTACACCCAGGCCTGACGCTCTGCTTTCGTGTTGAACCGGTCCTTCGCCAGCCGCATCATCTCGTCACGCTCAGCCTCGGCTTGGCCTGCCCAGCGACGTTCGTGCTGAAGCCGCTGTGTCACGGTCAGCGGGTCAACCTCGCGCGTTTGAGTGGCTCCAGCCATTGAAATACCAAATGACACTGTCCCCTTCCGATCCTCGTGCATGTCGGGCAGCGACGCGCGAATCTCTTCGATGTGCATTCGCTCCTGTCGCACATCCGTGTTGGTGTTCGGCGCTGTGGAGTACCTTAGGAGATCGGCTGCATGGCAGGCTCCGTCAGTCCACTGCCTCGGCGTTCGCTTCACGCCGGACTACTTGAAGGATCTCCTTTCGGGCCGCTTCAGGGAGTGACGGCCACGCGTTGACGACCATTGCCAGACCGGGTGGATTCTGACCCGAATCGTCCTGAACTGTGCCGGAATGTGTGCCAGGTTCCTTGCCAAGCGGCATATTTCCCGGGGAAAGTGATGATTGTTCGAGTCCTGTAACGCCCATTTGTGCTTTCGTACGCTATCGCATGAGTCCGCAGAACGTCGTATTTCTTCGGGCATCTCCGTTTCGTGCGATTCCTCGCCGCAGTCCGCATGCATCTGCTGCGCCGTTTTCTGCGCCGCATCGAAGTGCTCATCGGTGACCTGTAGGTAGTGCCGTTGGGCCACCGCCTGAGAGTTGCCCGTCCACTCGCAAACCACGTAAGACGGGAGCCGTTGGGCCAGTTCCGTCTGCCGCGTCGCCCGCAGGTTCTGCCACAGCTTCGGCCATTCCCCCAGGCCGGCCTTCTCGATTATGCGGATCAGTTGTGTTCGCAGAGTCAGAGACGAGTCACCGCGATATCGAGTGATCACGTATTCGTCGCCAGGTGCCGCTTGATCCCGGACGGCTTCGAGATGGGGCCGCAATTCGGAGTAGATGGGGATCACCCGCACACCACCGCCTGAGTGATGTTCTGTTTTGATGGCCCCGATAGTCATCCTACAGCGTTCCCAGTGCACATCCGCCCATCGGAGGGCCATGAGTTCGCTGGGGCAGCGCAGGCCTCCGTACCGCGACAGGGCGAACAACGGACGCCATTGGGCATCAGGACAGGCGTCCAGAACGCGATCCGCGACTTCCCGTGTGATGAAGTGATCCCGATCCCGCACCGGCTTCACCCCGATCCGCTTCATGTACCCTAAGGGGCTTTCTGATATCAACCGCTTCCGCAGGGCCGCGCAGAAGAACTGCTTCGCGATGCTGCATCGTCGGTTGACGGTGTTCTCTGCGAGACGTTGATCCTGCGCCAGCCACAGCCGCCATTCGTCACAGATGACATGAATGCGCTTCCATCTGCGCGGCCAGCGGCGGAGGTCATCCAGGTGGGTTAGGAACAAGTCTGCATTTCGCCGTGCCGCAGGCTGGCTGACCGAGAGCGAGCGAGTGTTCCACACCGGCGAACCGGACACATGGCACTTGCAGTTGTTTCCCGGCGTGGGAATTTCGGCCTGCTGCCTTCGGATTCAGATGCACGATCACCTCGTCCTGAAAGTCGGTCACTTCGTCGGCCGGAATCGCCTTGAGCAACCGCTGGATCCGCTGCAGTTTCGCGTCATAGTCCGGGTTGGTCGGCCCCACCACCAGTCGCGGCCTGCGCCACACAAAGCCGAGTCGATGCAGCCCATGACGGATCGACTCGGCACTCTTGCGAGGGCCCTTTTCCCACGCCCGCACCTCCCCCAGCAGCAGCAACCCATGCGCCCGCTGAATCACCCGCACGTCCTCACCCGATCGACAGATCTTGAGTAACCGTTTGCATTCCCGCTCCGTCAATTCGATACTGCCTTTCATCGCTTGGCCTCGCAGTTCGTGTTCCTTTCCACACCTACGCGAACTCTAAAGCCAAGCCTGTTTGTTCGGCCACTCTTACTCGGATTCGAGTGTGATCTCAATGATAACCAGCCGAACCTGCACAGCGACGCTGGGCAAGACGTCGTGATCCCGACGACGATTTCTCCGGTACCGAGTGCGGCTGGCGCATGAGACCCGCCCTACATTCACCACGAGCGAGAATGGTCGCGGGCGTCTGGAAGTCCGCTGGCTGAGAATTGCGACCGTGGGGTTCTCACACTTTGACTGGCCTTATCATGCGTCAGTTCCTGCGGCTGGAGCCATTCATGACAACACCCAAACCATCGGGTTGACCAATGCCAGCATCATCCTGCCACGCGGGGTGCTCACGAGGCCCTGCGCGGTCATTGGAATATCGGGAATCGGGCCTTCTGTATGTTCTGTTGCATCCGTAGTGGCACCAACTCCCCAACAGATGAGCGCGGAGTGAGCGACCACCCTCATCTTCCTCGGTGGGCCAGGCATCCCAATAGCCGCAATTCTCCGCGACTATGCCTTCAAAATCGATCTTCTCTTCACCAGACTCAGTATCATCAAATGGTCATCAGCACCTGGCTCGTTCCTTGATTATCCTTGGGAGGCCGTCGGCGTTCTGCTAATGTGCAACGTGCATGCGGATGCAGGTCACTCGGCCAAGTCGCCGCCGTTTGGATTTAGGCCTTCGCGAATAACGTGACATCGACTCCGGATTGATACAACAGAACCGCGCAATGGTTACACATGCCATTCACTGGGGAGAAGGGCTGTTTCTCAGTCCCCAGCATTTTCAGACGGCGGAGCGGCGAACCGGAGAATCCATTCAACTCTCCGAGAACTGGAACGTCGGGTATCCCTACGGGCTGAGGCTGATCGAGATCGACCGAGATGCCTTGACCAACTGGCGCGTGTCGCTGAGTGCTGTCCACATCCGCCTGCTGGACGGTACCCATCTGCGCTTCCCGGAAGATGCCATCCTCGATCCGCTGGAGATCGCCCGTGAGGCGTTCTCGCGGGAAGATCAGCGTGCCATGGTTCATCTGGGTCTGCCGCGGCTGCGGCTCGGGCGTGGAAACTCCGACGTCAACGTCAGTGTCGAGAAACGCTGGCGCGTCGAATCAATCGAGATGGAGGACGAAAACCAGGCCGGCAACGCCCAGCACATCGATATTCGCTGGCCGAATGTCCAGTTAATCCTGGGGGATCAACAGATTGCCGGTTACGATTCCTTGCCTCTGATGCGGCTGAGGCTGGGCACCACGGCCGAAGCACCTCCCGAGGTCGACACCGATTACATTCCACCGCTGCTGGCCTGTGATGCATGGCCTTACCTGCATCAGCAAATCATTACCCGCATCTTCGATCAGCTCAGCGGGACCGCCGATCGACTGGCCCGGCAGATGATCGATCGCGGTGTCGCCTTCGAGAGCGGTCATCGCGAGGACCTGGAGCGGATCGTCAAGCTGCACGCGATCAACACGAGTCTGGGATATCTCTCGCAACTGGTGGTGCTCCGCGGCGTGCACCCCGCAGTCGCCTATGCCGAGTTGTCGCGCGTCGTCGGTTTGCTGGCGATCTTCCGCCCGGAACGACGAATGCCGCTGCTGCCTCCGTACGATCACGATGACCTCGCGAACTGCTTCCGTGCTATCCAGCAGGCGCTCGATATCAGCGAGGATCAGCGTCGTACGTACGTCAAGCGTGATTTCACAGGAGCCGGTCAGCAGATGCAGGTGCGTCTGGAGCGCGAATGGCTGGGGGCCGCATGGTCGTTTTACATCGGCGTGCGCTCGAAGCTTTCCTTCAGCCAAGTGGATCAGCTGCTGATGCGGCAACTGGACATGAAGGTGGGGAGCAGCGAAGAGGTGGATACCATCTACAAGTTTGCCCGGGCGGGGGCCCACCTTGTTCCTGTAGCTGACGCCCCGCGCGACTTCCCTCAGAATGGCTGGACCTACTGGCGCGTCGATCGCTCATCGGAAGCCTGGAAGGCTGTCGAGCACACACTCAATCTGGGCATTCGCTTTAACGAACGGCAAGTCGAAGGCGCCATTGATGGTCAGCAGACCGTGCAGGTTCGCAGTGGCACGGACGGTAAACTGATCGGACTCGCCTTTTCTCTGTTCGCCATGCCCGCCCCAGCCTGAATCGAGTACTCTTCCTCTACAACAGCACGGTCATCGTCCCGATGTCTCCCGAGTTTTCCGGTCTCGTTGATCCCGTCATTCAGCAGGTGCTGGGTCTGGTCAGTCGCATTGAGTCCGGTGAGCGTGTGGATCTCATGACGGAACGCAACGCGATCCGCAGCGAGATCGATGAAGCCGCGAAGACCGCGGCTGCCCCCAGTTCGCCCGTACGCAGAGACGACTTTGAACTAGCCAAGGAGGCGATCGTCTACTGGACGGACGAGGTCGTGACCCAGGTGATTCCCGAGTGGAAGGATATCGTGCTGGAGACAGAGTACTACGGCACGCGCGACCGGGCCTGGAAGTTTTATGTCGATGGCGAGCAGAAGGCGCGGCACGCCAGCCCCGACGTTGTGGAGACCTGGTATCTCGCACTCGTCTTGGGATTTGAGGGGGACATCCGCGACGCCTTCAAGCAGCACCTCAAGCGCGACCTCCCAGGAGGAGGAGAGGATGTGAAGGCGGCCCGTACCGTCTGGGCTAAGCAACTGGAACAGCGGATTCGTGAATCTTCGCTGCCCGAGCGGCCCGCTGAACCGCTCGTCGGACACGTCGCTCCGCTGTCCGGAAAGTCACGGCTGCTGGTCGCCGCGACAATCTGCGGACTGCTGGCCCTACTACTCGTGGTGCTGCTGTACTTTCAGAGCGCCGGGACGTTTAAGACTTTCTCTGCAGGATAGTCCCGCATCGCCGATGCGATCCGCCAACCGCCCCTAGAACAGCATGCGGTATTCCAGGCGGAAGACGTCTTCGTACCACCGCGCTCCGGTGAACGCCCGGCCATAGCCGACATACACCTGGTTGCGTCGGCCGATCGTTGCCGGGGGGCCGAACCCAATCCGCACACCGAACTTGCCATTGACGATCGTCGTTTCTGCGTCGCGAACCGAACCTCCGGCCAAGGCAGCAGGATCGAGATCAGTCACGAGTCCATCGAGCACCGACCAGCCAACTACCTCGACCACCGGTGCAATGCGGACGTTCTGATTCTCGTAGATGTTGCAACCCAGTCCCATGCCATAGCGCAGCACCTCGCCGGCGTATTCCGTGCCGCCAACGGGAATCCAGCCCCGGAACTCCCCTTCCAACGTCCAGATGTCGTTGAGTTGATTGAGATACAGCAGCGCGGGTTCGAGGCTTACATGGTCGGTTCCCAGTCCGCGCCGGGCATTTCCGGTGGGCGAATAGACCCGGAACTGGAAGGTGAAGTATTCATCAGGAGTCGCGATCAGTGCATACTTGAATCCCGCCTCGATGTCACCCAGTCCGCCTGTGCTGCCCGTGGGAATGGCACCGGCACCCAGAACTCCAGGGTTGTTCAATTCGGGATCGATGAACCGGAACGGCATCTCGATGAATGCAGAAAACCTGTTGCTGAATGCGTACTCGAATGTCGCTCGCAGATCCTGGTAGTTGAGTGCATCGTTGGCTGAAGGAATGTTAGGGTTACCAGGACCAGGACCACCGGCACAGCCACACTTCGCATAAAAGAATCGGCACGATCCGGGAACTCATTGCCGGATGCCGCGTCGTAACGCAGCCGAAACATCGTGACGGGCACGGCGAGGTCGATGTATCCGACATTACTCTGAGCCGCCACGCTGCTGCTGGCCATCAAGGCTCCGCCCTGAAGTCCTCCGGGCTGGAACCCGGCCGAGGGACCCTGTCCGATGCCCGTTGAAGGGGCGGACTGAGTCAAGGGCGAGCCGGCTGACGATCCCATGCCTTCCGAATGCCCATAGGGGATCAGCGGCAGACAACCGTTGCTGTCACAGCCGGTTGTTGCCTGCAGTATGCCTGGAGTGCAGGCATCCGGCAGCAGCAACGCGTCGTAGAAGCAGTCATTTTCCGGCGATGCACCGAGTGTCATCGGAGTCGCAGTCAGCGTCGTCAGGCAGACCAGGGTCGCTCCCATGGTCAGTAGTGATTGGTGTCGCGAAGACATGTGCCGACTCCCTTTTGGTCTGAATCCGAAGCCCAACTTTCGCAGGTAGCAGAGTCGCCGGGGCACATCTCTGTGACGCGCGATTGCGGATCACTGTTCTGACGATGCGGTCCCGTTCACGAGTTCCACCTGCTCCTGGGAGTAGTAGCTGGCCGGATTGCTCTTGAACTCGTCCCAGTTCTCCTTGGAGGCGAACAGGAAGAACCGGTCGGCATATACCCGCAGGTACTTGCCTTCCACTTGTTGACCGGTACGGGCCAACTCGACCGGGTCGAAGCCGGCATAAGTCATGGCGTAGGCTTCAGGAATCCGGTCAAACTCTTTCTTGGCCGCTTCCGACCAGAAGGTGTAGAGGCGATTGTTGTAGACGGATGAGTACTCCGGTACAGCCTTGTAGAACTGCTTGGCCTTCAGGCCGACAGGGCAGTAACCGCTGAGTGCTGTCAGTTCGCTGAAGTGTGCAGCGCTCGAATGAGAGGCCGCAGACGTCGTTGTGAGCGGGACCAGCTGAGGAGCCAGTCGCGGAACGGGACTCAAGTAGCCGTCACTGGCACGGTCGAACCCTGGCCCTTCGCTGTTGACAGGCGTTGTCCCCTCGTCCTTCTTCTCCGGAGTCTCCTCACCAGGCTGCATCGGGGTCTCTTCGCCCTTTGGTTCTTCTTCCTTCTTTGGATCCTCAGTCGTGTCGTCCGTCGTGGGTTCTTCGTCGGTCTCGCATTCCTCCGTATAGCCCCACCACCAGTCGCGGCAGGGGATGCCACACACATTGATGGCATTCACGGCCGCTTCGCGAACTCGCAGTGAAGGCTCAAAGCAGCAGCCATTGTCGAGGCGATGATACGCCGTCTTCGCGAGGGCATTTAGCACGGTCTTGTTGCAGCAACCCCCACAGGTGTCGTACCGGGCTTCCTGCTCGATGCGGGGCCGGGGCTTCTGGCGTGCCTTCTCTGCGGCACTGCACTTCTTTCGACTGGCAACACCCGCCACAGTTGGAGAGCATGACCTGCAGCGACTCAGCGGCGGCGAGGCGAACCGGCTCCCACTTGTCGTTGTGCAGAACATCGATCAGCATCTCCTGCGCTTCGGGATAAGCGACGCAGTCGATCGTGCCAAGGTATTTGACCGCTTCGATGCGTTTGGGAACGTCGAGTTCCTCGGCACGAATCTTGGCGGCAAGTCCCTTTGGGCTCTCCGCGGCGCTCTCGGAGAACGGAGGACGCAGAAGCTTGTCCGTCCGCTTGAACTTGATCATGTCCCAGACCGGTTTACCCGAGAGGGCATTCCAGACGGTATCCAGTTGAGGTGCCGGAAAGACGGGTTCAGCCGCCCCGGCAGGCAGACAGGTGAGCAGCACGCCGCACGCGGCCAGCACTGCACAGCCGATACGCCCGGAGGCTGTCGATGAGCCTCGTCCACGGGAACCGGCAGAACTTCGAATCTCGTGAAACTGTGACACGGGCCTACCCTCCTGGCGAACTCCTTTTTGGTGTCCCCCACCGTAGTAATGGGGATTCTCAGGAGAGGACATCGTCAGGTGGCACGACCATTCAGGGCATGGTTTTCCACAAGACCCCAGAAAAGTTGCAGGATTTACTGAATCCCTGCGACAACTGTTTCAAGTGGTAAGGCTTGCCAGCGCTGTTTGACTGAAGCAGTCGCTATGGCTGCAGGCAGGATATTCCTGAGTGGAAGGGTCAGGTTGGTCGAGTCAAACGGGCCAAGGTGTGTTGAGATCCGCGACATGACGATTCGCCGCATTCCGCCATCCAGTTGCGAATGCCGCTGCGGGGAATCGCATCGTTCAGGACTTGATCGGGAAGCCGATGGTGATCCACTCCTTGAGACGTTCCGGTGTCTTGAAGAAACTGAGCTTGCGGTGAGTGAACTTCACATCGGGATTGGGATCCATCACCGCGATACCGTCGGTCGTCGATACGCCGTACACCACGACTGCGTGCCGCATCACACTGGAGAAATAGGTCGTACACAAGTGTCCGAAGTTCTTGAGGCGGATTGTGAGGTAATCGTACGTGAGTCTTGACGGATCCATGAAAGCGACGTCCATTCCGAAATCGAGTCCGATGGCCTTGTAGGGCGCCATTGATCCCGCATTCAGGGATCCATCGGCAGCTGTGTGTTCGCTGAAATCGGACAGGAGCTGAGTCTTGGTGCGGATACGCCGGTTCCACGAGGTCCCGCTCAGGTCACCAATGTCGGTCCACTCGCCCCGCTTTGCGCCGGAACTTGCGACAACAACCCGCAACCACGACTCGAGCGCCGCAGCCCAACAGTCGCCTCAGTTCCCTGACTGACAAACGGCGGCGTCGATCGGTAGTGGGCTCATACATGTCCTCCTGTCGGAGCGTGAGAGCAATGTGACATTTGGGCCGTGCGGCTGATCGTCACCGTTGGAGAACGCCTGGTTTCTTGGTCGGGGCAATTCGTTTGGCCGTCAATGGATAGCCTTCGCTCTCACCACGGTGGCCCGACACTCGCAGCGGGAGAGGCCAGGTCTCCGACTTGCCCGAGTCCCACTTCATCACCGCCGCGTTGGTCACATACCAGGTTCCCTTGTCACCGACCTTACCGCCCTTCTTGGCCACGACTGTGCCGCGCGGAGTGGGAAAGTGCGGCCGACCCGGTTCGATGATCCATTTGGCTGTCGGCATTTCGAATTCATACTGCCATAGTGAGCCGCCATCGAAGCGCACCTCCCAGGTACCCAGCAGCCGGCGTGCATACAACTCCGACTCAATCTGGTCGTCATCCATCAATGGAAAGCGCAGCCACAGATCCGAGTATTCCAGTCCCTGGTACCATTCCCGTCGCAGGTCGTGGCCGCTGGGATACATCAGCCGGTACGTCGGCGAGCGTTCGGTCGACTCTTCGCTGACATCGGGATTGACGAAGGCATGTCCCGCCGTCGTATGCCCATAGACCCAGGCTGATTCCCCGAGCTTGTGTCGCAGGAGCCCCGTATATCCTCCTGCGGCTCCGGCACTGCACGCATACAGCACGATCGCACACGGAAAACTGAGCCTGGGCTTGAGAACTCGCAACAGGTCGTCCACGGTGTCCCGAAAGCACTCGGCACTGCTGATCCCGTTCTTGGTGCCATGCCCGAAATACGCGAACAGATTCGTGTTCCCTGGACAGTGATCCTCAACGGCCTTGAGAAACCGGCGGCGAACCGTGGCGGCTTCGCCAATGTTGTCGAATGTCTTGTACCCGCAACGATAGGCGGTGCCGAACCGCTGCTGCGCCTGGCAGGAAGGCTCCGGTGGCGTCACTCTTATACTTAGCGGTGTTCTGATGGTTCTTCTGAACGGAGATCGCGAACGCACGGATCACTGGTTCAGTGCTGGCTGACTGGGGATCGCCGGACATGGGACGATTCTCTTATGGGAGGGACACGCTGGTTTTCGACGACCAAACTGCGGCGCTGAGTCTTCCGCAGAAACGGCCTGCATCGGCCACTTCGCCTGTGGAGCAGGGCATCAAGAGCGCGTTGTCGCACCACCTACAGGTAGAGTGGCACTCCCTTCCACGCGAGGTACCACTTCCCGAGTTCCAAGTACAGTTTCTTGGGTAACGGCTTGTCGCGACGCGTGGCGGCCTCCATATAGAACTTACCCAGATACTGCGAGTAGGGACGGACGCGATAGCCATCCAGTACACGGTTCATCGGAGGCAAGGCAACATCGAAAAGATTCCGACCCTGACCGGCTCCGGTGACCTGGGCACAGTATTGGCGGATGGGATCCGGTAGCAGATCCTCGTCGTACTCCTCGTCTCCCAGCGACATGTGGAAGGTATATGTACGCCCTTTGCGGGAGATTCCGATGGTGGCAGACTCCTTGATGCCCGGTGCCTGTTTCACCTTGAGCATGAGCTTGGCTGTCTTGCCGTCCCACGCGAAGACGACGAGTGCATGGTTGTTGGTCCGAGACTGGCCATTGGCCGTCGGGCTCAGGTTGTCATCGTCATAGGCGTGTTCCCACAGGTCATTGTCGCTCATCGGAGATTCCTTGTCTGCCTAGACAGTCAGTTTCCCTGCAAGTGAAGCAATCCCATCAGCATCCAGCCGTCAGGTCACGCAAAACGGCCGACGGTCCCTGCGACCGGCGCTGTGAACCCCGGGCCTACAGAAATGCCTTGATCAGCGTGGTCACGCTTTCGCAGGCCTTTTTTGACCGGTCGAACAGCTCATCGGCAATCTGGTCCAGCTCTGTGAACAGCTTGAACTCGAAATTAGTCGGCATGAACAGTGTCGTCATTGTGTAACGCATGCAGTGCCGCTCGACGATGGCACAGTCATGGTACGTCACGTTGTTCGGCTGAATCCCGATCTTTCCGACCACGGTGTTACCGCTTCCAGGCCTGCCGATTTGTCGTTTGGCGTAGGAATCCCACATCATGGCCTTCATCTCCTGAGATGCCGTCGCGCTGACGAGTTGATCGCGGCCGAGGTTGACCATAAACAGCGTGACGGCTTCGGCAGTGGCGACCTGAAACCGCTGTGACGGCTCCTTGATCGTCGTCACGCCGGGCACCGGGACACCGTCGATTTTCGTATTCTGGTTATAGTCTCCCGAGAGCCACATCCCCCGTGAGTTGGCCAGCGAGTAGAAGCCTCCATAGACCAGCGACGCGGCCAGGTAGTCGAACCCGATGGCCCGGATGCAGTACTGGGCGGCATAGTTCTTCGAAGGACCGATCATGTCCTTCAGGTTCTTGTCGAACGTCTTGCTGAAGGCGAACCCGGCGTTCTTCGGAGCGAAGATCAGTTCGAGCTGCGGAAAGTCGTTCCGGGCACCCCGGGCCGGCAGGTGCTTGTTGATCTCCGTCCGCCAGTCCTTCTTCAGTTCGTCTTCGAGTTGTCTCAGCGACTTCAAACCGGCACCGGGGATCTTCTGCAAACTGGCCTGCAGCTGATACGCCGCGTACATCGCCGCGATTTTCGTGAGACTGGCCGCGTAACCCACCTGGTCCGCGTTCCAGCCGTAGGCGGTGCCGGTTCCGACACCCAGATCGGCCAGCGCTACACCCATGTTCGAGAAGCCATTGAGATTCAGAAGCTTGCTCAGGTACTTGTGGTCGAACGTGCGCCAGGTGAGAGTGAGATCGTTTTTCCAGACGAATGGTTCGGACATGTGATTCCCTTCGATGGCAGGCTCTGGAGATTTCCGCAATCAGGTTCGAACAACAAGTCTTGAAAATGCATTGACAAGCGAACTCCCTCGTGGCCACACCGCCGGCGATAGACTGCCGGCGGACTGGACGGCTGCCAGTTGTCCCTGTGCCCCCAGCACGAGCACGGGTAGGGGGACAGGCAACTTTTTCGGCCGATAACCGATCTCCCCACGAGGAGGTCCTGTCCGAAAATGGAGCCTGTGCCAGTTCATCGCCGTGTCAAACTGTCCCGGGCTGTGGACGGTGACGACAATTGTGCACAGTCACAGGAAACGGCCGGCGGTCCCCTCGAGAACCGCCGACCGTTGAGATCCACTTCCTGAACTGTCCTGAATGTCAGAGCTTCTTGTTGGCCTTGACGTCGTAGCCGGCCTTCACTGCCGACCCGAGCGTGCCACCCTTCTCCTGCGGCTTGTATTCCCACTCGATCTTCGAGTAGTTGAAGGAGACTTGCTCGGTGGGGACCACATCTCCCTGCGAACCACCGGTCTGGTACGAACTGATCAGCAGGTCGGAGAAGCTGATCGTAAGAAACTCCTCCTGCTTGCCGCCGGCCTTGCGGCAGGTCAACTTCGCCTTGGGGATGTGTTGGCCGGTCGCACAGGCCAGAAACAGCTTGGGTGACGCCTTGCTCGCACCCATGGTGAAGTGAAAGTCTTGCATCGAGACTTTGCCGGCACCACCGCCGCCGCCGCCGCCGTGAGTACCAGACTGGGTCTCACCCCAGGACCAGGACAGGACGTCGATCTCGTTCTTGTGCTTGTCGTCGTGGGATTCCCCGTCGATTCCCTCGATCTTCAGAAAATAGTCAACGGCAGCCATGGTCGCGTCTCCTTGTGAACAGGGTGAAGAGTCTGTTGGCTGGCTTTAGTTGTGTGTCCCGCCAGGCCTTGAACAGGACGATTGTCGTTATCTGCCGTGAAAAGTTTCCTGCGATTCTGGAAAATCTTTCGGAAGAGGCCCGCCGGGCGTGGCCGGCGGGCTTTCGGTTCCATCAAATTGACAGGCGCGATCAGCCCTTGCCCTGGGGAAGTTCGGCCACGAGTCGCATCGACATCGTCAATTCATCGAGCTGGAAGTGCGGACGCAGGTACGCGACCGCCTCATAGCAGCCGGGCTTGCCGGGCACGTCGCGCACCTCGATACGGGCCTCACGCAATGGGTGCTTGGCCTTCATCTCCGGACCAGCCGATTCCGGATTGCCCAGCGTGTACTGATTGATCCAGCGATTCAGCCACTTCTCGCACTCATCGCGCTCCATGAAGGAGCCGATCTTGTCGCGGGCCATCGCCTTCAGGTAGTGGGCGAACCGCGACGTGCACAGAATATACTGCAGCATCGTCGAGAGTCGCGCGTTGGCGTTGGCCTCGTTCGTGTCGTACTTCTTCGGCTTCTGACACGACTGGGCCGAGAAGAAGGCGGCATAGTCCGTGTTCTTGCAGTGGACCAGCGTCGCGAAGCCCAGATTGGCCAGTTCGTACTCGCGCCGTTCGGAGATGGCCACCTCCGTCGGGCACTTCATCGCGATGTCGCCGTCGTCGGTGCTGAAGGTATGCACGGGCAGACCCTGCACCAGTCCGCCCCCTTCGACCCCGCGAATGGTGGCGAGCCAGCCGCACTTCGAGAACGACTCGGTCAGCCGGGCCCCCCACGCATAAGCGGCATTGCCCCACAGGTACTTCTTATGGTCGCGACCGTCCACATCCTCCTCGAAATTGAAGGCCTCGACCGGGCGTGTGTCCGGTCCGTAAGGCAGTCGCATGAGGATGTGCGGCAGCGCCAGTCCGACAAAGCGGGAATCCTCCGACTCGCGGAAGGATTTCCACTTCACGTATTCGGCCGAGTCGAAGATCTTCGTCAGATCGCGCGGCTTGCCGATGTCAGAGAAGCTCTCGAGTCCGAAGAGTTGCGCTGATGCTGCTGACAGGAAAGGCGCGTGAGCTGCGGCCGCGACCTCGGAGAGGCGGGAGAGCAGCTCGACATCCTGCGGATGCCGGCCGAACTCGTAGTCGCCGATGATGGCACCGATCGGTTGACCGCCGAACTGGTCGTACTCTTCAGTATAGATTTTCTTGAACAGGGCACTCTGATCGAACTCCGAGGCGCGCTCCATGTCCTTGAGCAGATCCTGCTTACTGACATTCAGCATGCGGATCTTGAGGGTCTCTCCCGTTTCGCTCTGATGGATCAGATAGTGCAGTCCCCGCCAGCTCGCTTCCAGCTTCTGGAAGTCCTCGTGGTGCATGACGTAATTGAGCTGGTCCGTCAGCTTCTTGTCGATCTCTGAGATCCAGATCTGCAGTGTTTTCACGGCATCCTTGGAGACCGACCGGCCGTCAACGAGACCCTGAATATACGTCTGGATCTGATTGAGGGCCTGACGCCGTTCGGAGTCATCTTGCGGGCGGACACCCTGGTCGATGATCTGATCGAGCAGACTGCCCTCGGCATGGACGGTTTCGGCTCCCGCCTGGGCGGCTTGTTTCTTGGCCATTGTGCGGCACTCCCTAGGATGCGGTGTTGAGTTTGAGGGTGAACGTTGTCGCGATGAACCGGGGCCTACTCTTCAGTGGGCGCCGCTTCCGAAGAGCCGAGCTCGCCCTTCAGCTTGTTCTGCAGGTCTGTATTAGTGAGCACTTCGTTGAGCAGATCCTCCAGTTTGTCGTTGCCGTCCACCTTGGCGAGCAGATCCTTCAACTGGCTGCGCGTCTCGAGCAGTTGCCGCAGCGGTTCGATCTGCTTGGCGACGTTCTCAGGTGAGAAATCGTCCATATCCTTGAAGCGCAACTCGACACCTAGTTCCTTCCCCTCTTCGCCACTCAGCCGGTCCTCAACCCGCATAGCGAGCCGCGGGGCGATGGCGGCGAGTACCTTGTTGAAGTTGTCCCTGTCGATCTCCGTCAGTTTGCGATCGGCCAGCTTAGGCAGCGGCTTGTCGGGCTTGCCGCTGAAGTCCCCCAGGACCGCCATGGTAAAGGGGAGTTCCTTGACCTCCATCGCATCGCCGATCTCCACGTCGTAGGTGATCTGGACGCGCGGACGACGAACGCGATCAAGCTTGTGCTGCAGACTTTCTTTCTTCGGCATCGGTTGGTCCTTTCAGAGTTTCTTCAGAATGACGATCGCCTGCATCCGCGGCGCAGGTCAGCTCTCTTCCCCTTCGCCCTGGTCCGGAATCCCCAGTGTTTCCCGGATGTTTTCCCAGGCCGCATTGTCGCGAATCAGATCCTTGAGCACTTTGGACAGGGGCATCTCGGCCCAGTGGACGGCACGGTCTACCAGCGAGGCCACCATGCTGTGCGGGTCGTTGCGTCTTAAGTAGCTGGCACACTCCTTGAGACGTTCGATGGCTTCGGCCCGCGACTGGATGGGGCCGCCGCCTCCGGGACCCGTGGACCGGGGGCTGCCATTCTGGGACACGGCCTCAGACGTTTTGGGGGTCTCACTGACGTGTCGATCGCCGAGAATCCGCCGCACGAACGTATGAACTTCATCGATTGACTCGCGCAGTTTCACCCAGCTGGGGGCCTCGAAACCCATCCTCTCGGTGGCGATCGCGTCGATCCGATCGATGAAGTCGGTGCACTCGATGAGATCATCGTTGAGGGTGATGTAGAACTCGTCCGACGTCCTGGCGATGGCGGACCGCGACTGCTCCGCGCACTGCTGGGCAGCCATCCGGCGCTGTTCCCACGCGTCGTCCTCTTCTCCTTCGCGCCGGGGGGCCAGACCCATGGGGTCGGCCACCTCCAGGTTGATGAGTTCGCCATCCTCAGAATCGGCAACCGCCACACGCAACTTGACGACGTAGGGAATGCGCGGTCCCGAGTTGACGTCGGTCAGAATCCTGAGCCGTGCCGCGCGCACCTCGATGTCTTCCTCCGACTCGATCTGGGGATGGACGGATTCCCAGAAGTGCTGCATGAAGATCTCAATTGTATGCAGCCCGTCCCGCAGTCCGCTTGCACCATGTGTGTGCAGCAGTGCCTCGGTGAGCCAGCAGGCAACTTCCAGGTCCTTGGAATGCTCGTTGAGGATCGACTCTGCCAGCGCAATCACGCTGGGCCAGTCGGTCTCCTCGTCGGTCTCCGATTCGATGAACGCCCGGCGCGACTTGCGGGCGGCGATCAGTGAGTCACGCAGCGGGCTGTTCCGAAGGTTCTCTCCGGATGGCATCTCAGCCGAGATTGGTGACTCTAACCGCTCGAAATCCAGCAGATCCGACGAACGCATATGCGCCGCTTTCTGATCCTACATGGTCGCCTTGTCCGGATTTCGCATCACCGTGCTGAGGCGCTTCATCCATCGACCGTACTGATGAGACGAACAGTGGTCGCAACCAAACGGAAAACGCCTCCTGCGACACTCGTCTCCTTCAGGACTCCGCGCCAACACATCTGAGTGATTGAGCAAGCCGTTCCAAGGCCCGCGCATGCAGGCGACTCGCCCAACCTTTGCTGATCTTCATGTCAACCCCCACATCATGCAATGTCCGCCCGTCGAAGTAAACCCCCCGGATCAATTTGGCCATGTCCTCGGGCAGCCGGTCCACCAATCCCCGCAGGATTTCGTGCGCTTCGGCGTCCTCCACGCTGGTCTCGGGGGGCGGTGAACTTCGGTCCTCAATCTCACCCCATGCCGAGTGGTCCTCGCTGCCGGTCTGGGACAGCAGGAACACCGTGGCCACCGACCCGGTCACCGACGACAGCCAGTGGGCATCGTCCTGCGGAGTCGCATTCGATTCGGCAACGGCGTCTCCTGCCAGCTCCTCGCAGCGCGACTCGCGACTTCGCCTGGTCCACCAGCCGCTGCGAGCCAGACCGTCGTAGATCGCACCCCGGATCCGATAGTAGGCGTACGTCGAAAACCTGGCACCCCGAGAAGGATCATACTCGCGTGCGGCCTCTGCCAGGGCCACCTGCCCGTCGCTGATCATATCGTCCAGATTGACCTGCCGGGGCAGGCCGCGATGGATCTTCAGTGCGATGGACTTCACGAGTCCCTGGCACTCATCGATCAATGAGTCAAGCGATTCCGCAGCGGTCATTTCGGCACGCTCAACTCGTTCCAGAGTTTTTGAAGTCGCTCTCGTGCAGTTGGGTCGTCCCACAGGACGCGTGCGATCTTCTCGGAGACGGCCCTCCAGTTGCGCTGCTGCGAGCCAAACAGGGGAAACTGGCTGGCGAGTGTGGCATGGACGAGATCGACCACGACCGGATCCAACTCGAGGAGCTGGCCGTGGTGAAGCTCAGCCACGTTCGCCAGAACCTTCCGGAGACCTGCGTCTCCAGGGGGAGCCTGCAGCGAATTCATCGCCGTCTGAAACAGAACTTGATCGAGCAGGTCCTGCATTGTGCCGCCCCCCGGAGGCGGTGACGATGCCTCAGCATTGGGCCGGGCGGGGGGTAATCGTTCAGAAGCGTCAGCCATGGCGGACCCTCACCGAATGCCTGGAGCGCCGAGTCGCTCGCGCGCCTTGAGACCTGCGACCTCCATTAAACCTACCTCGCAATCTGCGGCATCGCAATCAGCAGATGTTCGCCCGGGAATTTCATGGCTGCTTCCCACTGGCGAGACGGACAGCCAACCCATCGCAGAGCGAGATGAGGTTGCGTCGCGACGCGCCGATGATTATGTCCGGTCGACGCGGAGCACCACACGCTCGTCGCTGGTGCGGCTGCGGGTAGACAGCCAGGTTGTCCAGCCCAGCCGGGGTCCGATGCCATTGCCCGGTCTCTCAAGCACGGTTGACGGAACTTCCTCGGCCGTCAGGACGAGTTCGAGGTCGAAGTCAAGTTCCATGCCGGAGAAGAGTCGGGCCCAGTCTGCAGTGGGACGATACGCCGACCCGATCGGGAGAAGATCGCAGTATTGCTCGAACGTGAGAGGGCCCATGGAGACGCGAAACTTGGACTGCACATCCCAGACCCGTTTGCCAGCCACCGCGGAGATGCCCAACTGACAGGTCGCGGGTTCGGAGAATCTCGTGAGGTCAGCATCGTCCAGCATCAGCCACTGTCCCGATAGCTGCTGGATGCGGATTGGCATGCGAAAGTAGCCCGTCAGCAGCGATTCGAGCGCTGCTGCGGAGGGATGTCGTTGAGCGAGCAGCCCACTGAAGAACCTCAGTGCGTCATCCGCGAGGCTGGTTCTCAGCTTCAGTTCGCGGCGTTGGAGGACATCGTACCGCAGTCCGAAGCTGCCCAGTCCGGCGAGGTCGAGCAATGCCTGCGAGAGGTGATCCCTCCGGGGACGTTCGTCGCGGACCAGGGCACGGCGCTTCTGGGAATTGGATTCTTCCCGCAACTGCAGCAGCGCCTGTTCCGCCGGGATCTGAAAGTGATACTTCTCCCAGGCACGGTAAAACAGCGAGATGAGACGGTGATTGAACAGGTCGAGAAAGTCCCGCAGCGTTGTGTCGCGCCGGCCACGGGCATTGATCCATTCCGTGTAGTGATGCGGCAAGCCGCCATTAAGCCCCATCATTCCAAAGATGGCGATCGTCATCTCCTGTGGGCCGTCGGGAGACAGCGACTCGCGAATCTCCACCAGTTGACTGGGGGGAAACTCCAAACGGGGCAACGTCCGGAAGCGAACCACCTCATCCCCGGGTGCGGCCTCGTGACCGACGCCACGTCGCTGGGGGAACAAACGGTGCATCAGGCGGACGGCCTGAAAGAACTCAAAACGATATGGCTCATGCTGCAGGAGCTCGTCGAGCGACCTATCGGGCCGTGCCTGCACATTGGCCCGAGGCGCTGCTGTTGGCGGCTTGGCGTCGTCTCGCGATGACTCCGGCGGGGACGGTCGGTCGGGGGTCGGTTCGCTCATAGCAGCGTACGCTCCCCGATGCGAATGGGCCAGATCTTGTACGGCTCTCGTTGTCCCTTCAGGCGTGTCACCAGACACGTAAACGAATTGATCGAGGCATACAGTGGCAGGAACCGGTCGAGTACGCTCGAGAACAGATACAGTCCCCGACCTGCGAACCGTTCGGGATCGAGTTCGACGGTGATCTCGATGCCGCGGGCGAATCCCGAGTGGAATCCATCCGTCACACGGGCCGTCCGTCGCCTGCTCGACACCGAGAGTACTCCGGAAATCTGCTGCTGAGTGACCGGAGAGTCTGAATAGTCGTAGAGCCTGAGAATCTCTCGCAGGGCATCGGCACCGGAGGCTCCGTCGGTGATGGACAGATGATTGAGGGAGAGGTGCGAGACCAGCCGCCAGTAGTTCTCCGAAAGTGGCAGTCGCCGGGGAGCAGTCGGCATAACGATCGGTTCTATGCGGCGGACAGGGAGCTTCCCCTCAACCTGGAAGTCCCAGGACTGGCCTCCGGACTGTCTCAGCTCGCCTGCCAGATCCCGGTTTGTGCACAGCGTGCTTACCAGCAGTTCCTCGCACGCGGGCGACTTCGGGTTGAAGTCCAGGTCGACCAGGGAAAGATGCACGTCCGTCCCGGCGTCCCCCGCCCGCAGCGACTGGGCGCGCCGCATGTGCCAGAACGCATCCGATGTCCGGCGTTCATCGCCATGCTGGTACGAAAAGAACGGACTGTACTGAACGGCGCGATTCGTACGGACATCCACGCTCTCGACATCGGTGATGGAGTAGACCTCCATTCTCGCCGCATGGCGGACATCGGGAATCACGCGGTATTCCGATTTGGTATGAGAGATGCGAATCGGATCCGTGCGCTGCTCGAACAAATTGACAATCGGCGCACATCCCAGACGAATTGACTTGCGGTCAACGCGGGATTCGAGCGAAGCGTCCGCCTCATCCAGGAGAAATAAGATCTCCAGCCGATCGCCCATTGCCCGAGTCCTTGCCGCGGAGAGTCCTGTAATGTCGACGAACTGAAACTTCTCCGGGAAGCCGAAGTATTCCGTGAGCAATCGGTATCCACTGAAGGACTGCGAACCGTAGGGCAGCATCGAATCGTCGGGACTGAAGCCGACAGGTTTCAGACAGCTCGCCGTCAGTACAAGGGACTCGCGGGGACTTGCGGGAGTTCCTGCCACCACTTGCCGGACATCCTTGAGCAACAATTCGTGCAACTGGTGAACCGTTCGGTTGTCGCCGCTGAGGAACAACCGCAACTCGTCCATCTGAACCTGCGGGAATTTCAGGCCTCCCAGGCACCGCAGCTCCAGACGCAGCAGGGCCTCGGGTTCGCGGATGTGGCTGGGCAGGCGAATCGTCTCACCGAACGGGGCCCGTTGAAACGAAACATCACTCAATTCGATGGGCCACAAGGTCGCGGGACTCGTCGTCCGAAAGCGGCACGGCAGCCCGCGCACCTCCCGGGAGTACAATTTCGTGCCTCGGGGAACCTCAAGGCCGCCGGCAATCTGCCCCTGATGAGGATCGAGCTGGAACTGCACAACGGCCATGGACGGCACGGGTGCCAGGTAGTGCGGGTAAAGGACGTTCAGCAGCGCATCGGTGATCTCGGGCAGTTCATCGTCCAGCTTGTGGCGGATGCGCGCTGTGAGGAATGCGAACGCCTCGAGCAGCCGCTCGACATGCGGATCGTCGGACTCGCCGACATCCGGATCGATTTCGAGGCGTCCGGCGATTTTCGGTCGACCACGGGCGAACTCTGCGGCCAGCCGCCGGACGGCCTCCAGCTCGAGTTCGTAGTAGTGCTCCAGGTGATTGGGCATTGACTCTCAACTCTCAACGATTAACACCGACCCGCGACAATCATTGGGGATACTTCACTTCCCAGGTGCCGTTCGATGCGTGCACCACCGAATCAAACAGCACCCGCTCGGCGATCGGTTCCACATGCAGCACCGCATCGACCGTGATGTGAAGTGTTCTCTCGATTCCGGACTCCACTGGACTCACCGTGACGCGAAGATTCGTGAGCCGTGGCTCAAAACGGCGAATCGCATCCTCAACGACTGCCTTCAGCCGGCCATGCTCGGTCTTCGCCTCCAGCCCTATCGAGGTCACGTCCTGCACGCCGTACGTCAGTGTCGACTTGACCAGTTCACCGCCCTGTTCCAGTAAATCGCGCCGCGTGTGCCGCGTGTTCAGCAGTGCCTCCAGATCGCGTCTCACATCTTCCTTCAGTTGCCGGACCGTGTAGGACTGCCGCCACAAGGGCTCGCTGGACACGTCGGGCTCATCGTCAAACAGGCGATCAATGAGTGAGGGCAACAGCGGTCGGTCTGATGGGACGGGCACAGATCAACTTCCTGAATACGCGACAGGCAATTGCAAGCAACGATTGTTGCGGGTTCAGGTTTCAGAGGCAGCGGAATCCGTGGCTTTGGAACCAAGGTTCGATGAGATGGCCAGCAGCCGCAGGTCCAGCAATGTGATGTCGAACTCACCGGCCAGCAGCACCTTGCGCCCCAAGCCACGCACGATGTCCTCCACTGCTACTGGTGACCAGTCCGTGATCTGACCGAGCCTGATCTGGTCGTTGTCGCTCTCATGGGAGCCCGGATACAGTCCCGGCAGATGCCCTCTGCGGATGGAACCATCCGACAAGACCAGTTGACACGCCTGCCAGATCAGATCCCGCGGTGTCTCGGCGTCGGCGATTTCAAGGTTGGAAATCTGAGACCAGGGAACCCAGTAGTACTCGGGACCGAAGTACATTTCCATGACCGGAGCGAGCAGGTCGTCGGCATCCCGCAGACCTTCGATTGGCGCGCCGTTCATCTGACCGGTGATCTCGGGGCGCATGTCCTCGGCGGCCGCGATGATCGTCGCGGCGTCGGCCGTCATCCCCCCCCTCAGCTGGCTCAGGGCAATCAGGTGTTGCTGCACGTCGTCAGGAACATCGAGAAAAAACTTCGGATCGATCCCCTCCTCGAATACGCGCCGGCGGTGTGCTTCGGCCTTCAGGAGTGTCGCATACGTCTGAGCCGCAATGTCGCGCTCAATGTCCTGCGCTCCGAGCGCGGTGAGCTGTTTCGCGGCCCGTTCGAGTTGGCCAGCGAACGCCAGGAGTTCAAAGAAGAACGTTCTCGCTCCGGCGTCAGCTGGCCGGTTCTTCACCAGCGCCTGCTGAGCCTCCAAGGCACCGGTCAGATCACCGGCTCGAAACATTTGTTGAGCATCCATCCCCTTACTCCTTGCTGGGCTCACCGTGTGAACCTGAGCCACAGACATCGGTTACGGCTCAAGCTTCTTCCTGATTGTAAGCCGAACTTCCGTCGTACGATACCTCGCTTGACCTGACATTCGAGCAATGCCCTCGGTCCATGCCGTATCCATCACTCGGAGCCCCCGTCGCGAAGCGCTCGCCGCCTGTCGCGTCTGCCTAAACCTCCCAATGGGAACGAACGGCAATTTGCGCACAACACAGGTCTCTCAGGCGTTGAAATGGCGACTTCCGTCGTGACCGGAATGATCGGTATCCGATGTCAGGGGTAACACTCAGTCTAATCGTACGAAGCTGCACCACGTGCGCTTCGGAATCGTGGAGTCAAGGAGGATCCCATGAGGGCACTGGTTCATAATGGCTTGGCCGCACTGACATTTGCATCCTCTCTCGCGGGAGGGCTCCAGCTGGCAACATCGGCTGAGCCGGCGGCGAAGGTCCAGGCCACCGCACTCCAGGAGCGTGGCGAGGCTTTCTATGATCCCTTTCTGATTCCCTCGGAGCAGGTCTCCGTCGATGCGGCCGGCCACTGGACACCCGGCGATGCCTGCATCGGATGTCTGCCCCCCACATCGATGATGCAACCCGGCACTTCGTCGATGGATTCGACCCCCTCGACCGCCGGCGGGATTTCCTCCAGCCCGTCTGGAATGCCTCAGGCATCCGCCCCGGCGGCAAACTTTGGCAGCGGTGTGCAGGGAGGTTCGCTGATGGCCAGCCGGGACGTCCCGGCAATGTTCGGCGACTTTTTCGGATCGGGCGGGTTTGCCGGTATCGGGTCCGCGGGTGACTTTCCCTATGCCTTCTTTCTGCCTGATGCCGGAGCAGGCGGAGCGGCTGCCGCGGTCGGTCGTGTCAAACTCGCAGAGAACACCTCACCGATCCCCCGCGACCGCGTGTTTCTGAACTACAGCTACTTCAGCAACGTCCCGATTTTCCCGGGCGACGTCGACGTACACCGTCTCACTCCCGGATTTGAAAAGACCTTCCTCGACAATCTGATGTCCTTCGAACTCCGCGTCCCGATGGCGAAAACGCTGGGTGCAGACTCGCAGGTCATCGATGGTAATGGCTCCAGCGGTCCATTCGGATCGGTGATCGGTGACACCAGCACGGGGGAGTTGGGCAACCTCACAATGTATCTGAAGGCCTCCTTGTGGGAGGGTCGCGACTACCTGATTTCGACCGGACTGGGGGTCGCACTGCCGACCGCCGACGATCTCACCGTCACGAAATTGTCCAGCGACCCGGTGAATCCGGGAGCGACCGTCCTGAGGTTCGAGAACGAGTCTGTGCATCTGCTCCCCTTTCTGGGCGGGGTCTATGCCCCCAACGATCGGTTCTTCGCGTCCGGGATTCTGCAGTTCGATTTCGACACGACCGGCAACGGCATCTTCGAGCAGCCTGTTATGGATCCGTTCGGGCAACCCATTCAGTTGGGTGTGCTGCAGGACCAGACCTACATGTTCCTCGACGCGAGCATCGGTTACTGGCTGTTTCATAACCGTTCGGGAGGCGGCTTCCTGACTGGCGTGGCGCCGGTGTTTGAGGTCCATTACAACCAGTCCCTCGGAAATACCGACTATGTCGTGTTTCAGTCGGGAACCCCGACGAACACCTCCGAGGTGTCGATTGTCAACCTGGTGTTCGGATTGAACCTGGAACTTGCCCAGAACGCGAACATTCAGGTCGGCTACACAGCCCCTGTCTATGGCAAACCGGACGAGCAGTTCGACGGCGAACTGCGGGTGATGTTCAACTGGCTGTTCGGACGCTCGTCGAGCCGCCTTCAGCGGACGCCCGTCTACCGTTGATCTCTCTGCTGCGTGGCAATATGGTGAGAACCAAAGCCCACGGGCGGTGTCCCGTGGGTACCTAGTTTCGACGACCTTGCACCCCGGCTCCTTCCAGTTGCCGGGGTGCTTTCGCAGCGACGAGCTGCTGATAAGCCGTCCCCGTTGTGTCGCCCACTCCCGTCGGATCACCCGACCAGGAACCACAGGCTCGCCAGTCTCTCCAGGCAGGTGTCCACAACTCGCCCCCAGTGCTCCTGGTCGCCCGGCTCGGCCAAGGACTCGCCCTCGGAGTTCTCAATGGTCATGTGGCCGCTGCGAATCTCCTCGATCAGGGCATCCCGAATGTCGTCGCGCGATCGCGACCCGTTCAGTTGACTCAGCACGAAGCGGAACATCGGGTCGAGGTCAACGGTCTGATGCGCCCGGTTGGGGGCCCCGGAATCGCTCCGGGCCTGCAACAGGGCACAGCCACTCGCCCGCGGTCTCGGCGTGACTTCCAGACAGATCTGCGGCGGAACGATCCGCACCTCGACCATTGCCTGAAGATAGCAGGCCAGCAATGTCTGTTTGAGTTCTGATGTGAATGGCTCACTCCCGGCGCCGCCGAGCCGAACGGCGACCGCCGCGGCCAACTCATCAAAGGGAACCGGCCGCGGGGCACGGAGATTCAGCTCACAGATGGCCGCCTGTACCTGTGGGTGCTCTGTGGTGATCTCAACGTTCCGCTTCGTCCGGAACACGATCGGCTTCGCGACGGGCAGACTCAGGGAATCGTCCACCGGCTGTGCGTCACTCGTCAGCCAGCAATTCGCAATCGCCTCCGGCACCATGGATTCCGAGACCGGGACACCGCTCCGGGCGAGCAGGGACCGGCGGAAGGTGCCGTGCGTGAGAAAGTCCAGATGCTGCTCAAACCAGATGCGGTCCTGCGGCCGCATCCGCCGGATCGCCTCAGTCGCTCCTGGAGGAAAACCGGTGCGGATGGCCTCGGCCTGGGCTTCGCCGACATACTGCAAACTGAACGGCTCGAGCTGTGCAGCGAACTCATGGAAGTAACAGGCTCGATTATGCGACTCGAGATGCTCGTGGTACAGGTACGAGGCCGGCACCTCTGCGAGACTCTCGCACTCTCCGCGCAACATCCGTGAGCGGACGCCATCACGGTCGGCAATCGCTTTCGAGACGAACTCGAGAAAGCTGCGCGCCTGCTCCACCTGCACACTTGCGGGCGCTTCACGAGACACGTGATAACCCAGCATGTCCCGGACGACACCCCGGTAGTGCCAGCCCGGCAGCGTGTTGTAGCTGATGTAGGCGATTCCGTGCGGGGTCAGCAACGACTGGCACAGTTCGAGAATCTTCTGCTGCACTTCTTCGGGCACCCAGGAATACACTCCATGCGCGATGATGTAGTCAAACTCTCCCAGTTGAGTCTCGAGTTCGAGGATGTTCATCGCATGAAACTCGATGTTGACGAATCCCAACTCCCTGGCACTCGCGCGCGCCTCGTCGATGTGCCGCGTCGACAGGTCGATCCCGACAAACCGGCTTTCGGGCAGTGTCTCGGCCATCGGCAGCAGGTTGCCGCCGCGTCCGCAGCCCAGTTCGAGCACACGGCACTGCCGGGGATCCGGGGGCGTCAGGCCGTGCAGAGTCGCCACCGTGGCCAGTCGCACCGGGTGGGTCGCTGCGAACGCGTTATTTGTATAGGGGAGTTCGTCGTAGCTGTTCGTCATGCTGGGTTCCACATTGAAAGTGTCATGCCATCGCCACTGCCAACGATTATCTCTCCTCGCTGCCGTTGTGTTGCCGGAGATTCGCCACCAAATCGCCGGAATCTGAGAAATTCTCAACACCAATCAGGTTCAGGAGACCATTGAAACCTTCCGCGTGGACGTTGGCTGTCGGGATAAATCAAGAGCACGAGCCCGACAACAATTCGCTCCAGACTGGATGCAATGCCCGGAAACGAGGAAACTCTCGACGCCGCCGGGCGATAATCGGGTGAGTTGCCGACTTCCCCATCCGAGAGAAGCCGGTGCCGCACAATGGGTATGACTGCGATGCACGACGAACTCATCAAGCAGAAGGCCGGCCTGAACTGGTCGAAGATGTCCTACAGCGAGTGGGAACGACACGTCGTCGAGCTCCTCGAAGCGCCGGTGCCGTCCGAGAAGGGCCTGTCTGATGAGAAGGTCAAGGACCAGCGCGAGTTTCTGGCCCAGCGTCGGAAGATTCTCGTGCAGGCGTTCCAGGGCCTGGATGCCGAGGCATTGCACTGGGCGTTTATTGAGAGCAAGGTTTCGGCAAGGTTCACGCAGGCATTCAAGCGGCTGTCGACGTCCTTTCAGAACGAATTAAAGGCGATCATCCAGAAGAAGGACCACCGTCACGACTTCCAGCCAAAGGTTAAGGACGTTGAGGCACCACGGAACGCCACTTCGCCGCCGACCCCTGCACCACGCCAACGTCGCTGTCGCGCCTCTCTGGATGGCATCCATGACACGCTGCGACTGAATGATCCATGCGTCCGAGAGGCTTGGGGCGAATTGTTCTCTGGGTTTGTCGGCCAGATTTCGTACTATGCGAAGAATCCACAGTACATTCCAGGGGCCGTGGTTACCTCGGCGCTACCACCGACACTTCTCAGCATGTACCGTCGGGATTCCGTCGTTGCTGAGATCCTTACGGGTACTGACGATCTGGCGTATCTCTATGTCGATGGTCCGTACTACGGCCCCGCGGCGCTCAAGCGGTTTAACGATCGGGTCGCGCGACGTGTCGGTGCCGCAATCGAACATCAGCAGTACATGCTGCGGCCGGTCGAGGCGATCGGCGGAGCCACTGCCGGAATCACGAGAGGAATGCGCGTTCGGCAGCGACCTCATATCGGCCCACCCAGGCGTCTGCCCCCTGGCGGTGGTGATGGCGGCGGAGGCGGGGGCGGCGGGCAGAAGGCGTTGCCGCCCGGCGATCTCCCCATCGGCCCCGCCCGACAACTGACAGCAGGGAAAGCAATAGATCCGCAGTGGTATCAGCAGGCATGGAACTGGATCGCCAACTATCGCCGGACGCTGGCACGTCGGAATGCTGCAAGAAACATCGCCGTGTCACGTTTGGAACTGGAAGGGCAACCGCCGATCGACCGGGGCGTCGCACTTAGCGGGCAGCGGCCAGTGGCGGGGGCGATTGAGTCGCCGACCGCACCGGGAGCCGGAACCTACAACAAACCTTCGAGTATGCCGCGCAGATCGGGGACATCATGTCGGCGACCGGCACTTCGACAGCGAAGTCAAGCTGCTCGAGAACGCCGAAAGAGATTCTCGCCGCCCATCCCGGCAAGAAGGGTGTACTGCGGATTCTCAGTGAACACGAACCCTGTCCTGCGTGCACGAGACAGATCAACCGGTTTCGAGAGAAGTGGAAAGGGCAAATCGAGGTCCATGTGGATGCCGTCTTTCCGGCCGGAACACCTGGAGCCATCGTACAGTGACGTGATACCTGCGAACGCAAGGTCTCTCGTTCAGACAGTGATGAAGCCGCAATCCAACCGTTAGAAAAGACTCTCATGAGCACCGCCGTACAGACCAAACGATTCCTTTCTATCGATACGCCGCTCGGGGCGGATGTGCTGCTCATCGGTGCGCTCCGCGGATCGGAAGCCCTCTCATCATCCTTCAGCTACGAGGTGGACCTGCTGTGCGAACTCCCCAAGGAATCGAGTGTCAAAGCCGATCAACTGCTCGGCAAGCCGATGTCGATCCACATGGACATGTATCCGCCCGGTGCGACTGAGGGAAAGGGCACACCGAAAGACCGGTACTTCCACGGAGTCTGCAGTCGCTTCAGTGTGATAGGTCGCGACGAAAGCTTCGCCTACTTCCAGGCGCAACTGGTGCCCTGGTTCTCACTGTTCAGCCAGGCGTCTGACTGCCGCGTGTTCCAGGAGATGAGCGTTCCCGACGTTGTCGAGAAACTGTTCGGCGAGTGGCAGGGACTGTTTCCCTTCGTTGCCTTCGAGAACAAGCTGCAGGAGAACTACACGAAGATCGATTACCTCATCCAGTATCGCGAGACGAACTTTAACTTCGTCTCCCGCGTCCTCGAAGAAGAGGGGATCTACTACTTCTACAAACACACGAAGGACAAACACACACTGGTGCTGGCCGACGCCCCGGATGCCCACGAGCCCTGCGAACATCAGGGAAAAGTCCGCTTCGAACCCGAAGCAGGTCAAGGTGAGCATGAGGAAGATGTCATCGACGCCTGGCGGCGCCGATGAGGCGCTGCAGAGCGGGAAGATCTCCTGTCGCGACTATCACTTTCAGATGCCCTCGAAGACCCTGGAGGTCAGTCGCCCGACGAAGATCCCGGTCGGCGGGAACGACAAACTCGAAATGTACGCATTCCCGGGCTGGTATCAGCAGCGGTTCAACAAGCCGGATGAGCGGCTGGGAGACGTCGAGAAGGAGGGGACGACGCTCGTCGATCGCCGCATGGAAGATGGCGAGGTCGAACGTAGCTTGTTCTACGGAAGTGGTATGTGCCGGGGCTTCGTCAGCGGCGGGACCTTCGAGTTTGAGCTGTCCGACGAGAGTTCTCCGCCCGAGTCGCGGCAAGGCAAGTACCTGATCACCTCGGTCAATCATTCAGCCATTCAATCTCCCAATTACCTCTCCGAGGAGACCAGCGACGATCCGTATCGCAACTCGTTCGGTTGTGTTGTAAAGGACGTGCAGTTCCGACCGAACCGATCGACCCCCAAACCGGTCATCCATGGCCTGCAGTCGGCTCTCGTCGTGGGACCGTCCGGCGAAGAGATTCACACCGACAAGTACGGCCGCGTCAAAGTGCAGTTTCCCTGGGACCGCGAGGGGAAGAAAGACGAAAAGTCCTCCTGCTGGTTGCGGGTCGCGCAATTGTCAGCCGGCAAGCAGTGGGGCGGGCACTTCTGGCCTCGCATCGGCCATGAAGTCCTCGTCGCGTTTCTGGAAGGGGATCCCGATCAACCGATCATCGTCGGCAGTGTCTACAATGCGGAGAACATGCCGCCGTATACCCTGCCGGACAACCAGTCACGCAGCGGCATCAAGACACGCAGTACAAAGGACGGCTCCGAGGAGAACTTCAACGAACTGCGGTTCGAGGACAAGAAGGATGAGGAAGAGATCTACGTCCATGCCGAGCGCGACTTCAACTGCGTCATCGAGAACAACGAAACACGGAAAGTCGGCTTCGACAAGACCGACAAGGGCAATCAGGAGATCGCGATCTACAATGATCAGACCCTGGAGGTAGGTGTTGGGTCGGGGCAAGGCAGTCAGGAGATGACGATCCAGAAGGATCGCAAGGTCGAGATCAAACAGGGGAACGATACCCTTGAGATCGGTATGGGCAACCGCGAAGTGACCCTCAAGCTGGGTAACGAGACGACGAAGATCAACCTCGGCAAGAGTGAGAAGACTGCAATGCAGTCCATTCTGCTTAAGGTTGGGCAGAGCAGCATCAAGATTGACCAGATGGGCGTCCAGATTGAAGGCATGATGGTCAAGGTCAACGGGACCATCATGACGGAGGTGAAGGGGGGTGTGATGGCAACGCTGCAAGGCAGCGCCATGACGACCGTCAAGGGCGGCATCCTGATGATTAACTGAGGGCGACGCGACGCGAGCGTTCAGAGTCGATGATTGGCGACGTCCTGATTCCTCCCCACTGACAACTGAGATCGCATGAACGCAATCCTGAGAATCACAGAGGGGTCGGCACCAGTGATGTCGTTGTTCGTCGACCCCGGGCAGCACCTCGTCGTGGGCCGTGTGCACCCTGCCGACTTCCGGGTCCCTGACGATCCGCTGATGTCGAGTCAGCACTTCTGTATCCGTTGCGATGAGACATCGTGCGCAGTTGAGGATCTCAACAGCACCAATGGCACTCTCGTCAACGGCAAGGCGATCCGCGTCAAGGAGCTGCACGACGGCGACCGGATTCAGTGCGGCAACACCGCCTTTCAGATCTCGCTGCAAAACACAGGCGCAACCACCAAGGCATCCGTTGAAGGGCCCGTGTCTAAGGCGGCTGCGCCTCCCCATGTCCACCTTGCCGGAGGAGCAGGAGCGCCCCAGGACACATCCCGTCCCTCGACCGGCGATACAGGTACGGGCGTTGCCACGATGATCGCGGCCGACCGCCTCGGCCCCGAGCGCGGCTTTGTGGCCGAGAAGGCCCCTGAGATCTGCGAGCGATTTGGACTGCACGAGACGCTCCCCCTCGCTCCTGATGACGGTGAGTTGCCCGAAATGTTCGCGAAACGATTGGCGGAGGACAATCAGGAATCGCACAACGACGTGATGACCTTTCTCGCCTATGCCCTGCCTAAACGACTGGGAGTCTGGTGGGCCACTCGTTGCATCCGCATGGTACTTCGCGGTGCATTGCCCGAAGCCGACGACAAGATGTTGCAGGCGGCCGAGGAATGGGTACGCGAACCATCTGATGAGAACCGCAGGTCCGCGATGGCATTGGCCCAGCAGGGTGAGTTCCAGACGGCAGCCAGTTGGGCTGCGACCTGTCCGTTTTGGTGTCATGGAAACATGGCACCAGCCGACGGGCCTGCACAGGTGCCTCCCCCGGACGACGTGGCCGGCAAGATGATCGCCGGATCCGTCATTCTGGCAGCGGTGGCTGAGCAACCAGAAAGGGCTGTCGAGAAGCAACGCGACTTTCTTCAACTGGCACTGGATGTTGCCAGCGGGAAGGACCACTGGGACAAGGGGAGTAAGACACCATGATGCCGGCTGCTCGAATCACCGATATGCATGTTTGTCCGATGGTCACTCCGGCACTGGTGCCCGTGCCTCATGTAGGGGGACCTGTCACCATGGGACAACCGAATGTCCTGATCGGTGCCCTCCCCGCCGCCCGAGTCACCGATCTGTGTATCTGCGTCGGCCCACCCGACATGATTGCCATGGGATCGATGACCGTGTTGATTGGAGGCATGCCGGCGGTGCGCGTCGGTGACCTGACACTCCACGGAGGCACGATCGTGATGGGATGCTTCACCTGCCTCATCGGTGGCTGATGAGTTGATTCAGTGACGGCAGTGGAGTGGATTCAGGCCAAAGATTCGCGCAATCTCGATGAGATGGTGTCCATGTGACTCTTCTCCGCCTCGATCGAGACGACGGAGTGCGGATCCAAAGCCGATCGCAATTCGCCGGCCGATGCCGTATGCTTTGAATGTCAGTACCCTTATGTCGTTTCTTGAGTGGTCGGTCACTGCGTATGACGACAGGAGACGAACAGCGATCGCCTTCTACTGCGGGCCGGACACCAGCGGCGCGGGGTTGGCGTCCAGCCGACAGACACGCTCGCCCCGGTGCAGCCCAGACTCGACGAAAGTTGAAGGTCGCCGGGATTCTGGCCCTCATGCTGGGAATCCTGGGTGTCATCGTTGTCCTGCTGAACATGAGGTCCGTTCCTCCGGTCCGTTTCGTCGGGATCGGTATCGGTGCCTACGACCATCTGCCTCCCAATGCCGGAGGGCGCAACGACGTTGTCAGTCTCCAGGAGCACTTCCAGCTCCTGCATGAACAGTTCCCCGACCGGTTTCGTGAGGTGCGGCCGTTCGATGACAATCTGACGGCGTCCACGTTGCTCGGACAGTTGCGCGACCAGCTCAACGAGGCCCGGGACGAGACGCTGTTCGTCTACTGCAGTGCGCTCGGTTATGTCGCACCCGAGAATCACGGGACCGTGCAGATCCTGGCGATTCACGCCGAACCCGAAAGCCTGTTGCGTGATGGTGATGAGGGCCGCGTGCCGGTTGCAGACCTGCTCGCCTCGCTGTCCCAGACACCGGCAAAACGTGTGCTGGTATTCCTTGACCTGACTCGCCTCGATCCTCACCCTCGTCTGGGAGTCCTCGATTGGGATGTCGCCGAGGAACTGGAGCGTGAACTGGCGGCGCTGGTTCAGGTGCAGGATTCATCGAGCGGACAACCCGGCAACCGTAGCACATCGGGCAGTCCTCGCATCACAGTCGTCTGCGCGAGTTCACCGGGCGAATTCAGCTGGACGGACGGTTCCGGCAACGAGACGCATTCCGTCTCTTGGCAATGTCCTGCGAACTGCGATTGAGGAGGGGGGATGCGACGGATTTCTGGCGGACAGGAAGAAGGACGGCGTGATCACCAGCGACGAACTGTTTGAGTACCTCAGGCAGACGGTTGACGACTGGTCTCGCGAGCACCGCGCCACTTCGCAGACTGTTTCCGTCTGGGGGGATGATTCGCGTTTCGACGTCATGGCAGTCCGCACGCCTGCAACTCTCGAGGACACGGAGACCGCAGAGAAGAAGCACGAGGCATCAGCGGCTGCGGACAGGATAGCGGGAGAACCGGCATCGGTTGCGAAAGCGGGCACACCATCCCCTTCTCCCGCCGGTGACACGCAGGCGGAGCCGAACACCTCCTCCTCGCCTCCTCCCAAAGCGCAACGTGCAGTCCCACCGGAACCCGAACTCACCCTGATAGAAGCTTGGCGGCGACGTGCGGCGCTCGCACAAAGGGTCGCTGATGTCGTCGCCAGTGCTCCGCATCAATTGCGGCTGCTCGACGCGCAGTTGCTGATGGCTGATGAACAGCATCGTGCCGGATACGACTCTGCCGAGGAGAGTTCGTTGCGAGTCGTCAAACGTTTGTTCGCGGAGATCGACCGCGAGCGTCGTCCGGCTGCCGTCGTTCCGGAGGATGCGAACTGGCACTTGACACTGGGACTGTGGAGCAGGGTTGCCAAACCAACACTCCGGAAGCCCGAGGAGTTTCGCGCACTGGTGGCGGAACTGGCGCAACAGTCGGCGGCACCCATGGGCGATGCTGCACCCGGAAGTGGATCACCCTCCGCAGTGGCACCTGCGGCCGCTGGTTCACTGCTGGCAAGTGCGGACGAGCGATGGCAGTTTGCACGCTTTTTGGTCGACGAATCAGTCTCCGCCCGGAACATCCAGCAGCTTCAGATGATCGCGGGAGCATTGTCGCAGCTCGACCGCAGCCGCCTCTGGCCCCAGGCAGAGTGGCCCGCTGAACTGATCGCAGCCGCCGAGTTCTCAAGTGCTGCTGCCGCAGACGTCGATCGGGAGGGGGACTGGCGCCGACTATTGCAGATCACATCTCGCTGGTACGACGTTGCCGCCAACGCCTCCCTGCAACCGGATGTCATACGTCTGATCGAACCGACAATGACTGAGGCGGGACGATCGCTCCTGGCCAGCGAGCGCCGGTCTGCGCGGGGGGCAGCCACCGAGGCGCTGGCCCGAGTGTGGTTGGTCCGTGCGGATGATGCAGTGGACCGGGTTCAGGCGATGTCGAGGGAGCTTGGCGACCTGGTTTCGCTGGAGCAGGAAATCACGGCACGCCTTCCCGATCTCATGGGAGTCGTCGCTGAGCAGGGAGAGCTGGACAGATCGCGGCGCTACGATCCGCTGCGTGGCGCGAACTGGGGCGAGTGCTGGCCCGCGATACGCCGGAGCAGTCGTCACAGGTCATGGCGAAGGCCCTCAATTTGTGGCCGGTGTCTGGAGATACCACACAGACGGGCTGCGAGCGGGAACTCCTCGAGCTGTTGCAGGAACTGTTTGTGGTACGGGATCTGTGGGATTCCGTGACGTCGCCAAGCGGCACTACCTCAGAAGGCCTTCTTCCGCAGATCGCTGCGGTGCGCCAAAACCTGAGAGACCGCAGGAACACGTTCGACCGCACGAGGGAGTCGAGGCAGACATCCCTCAAACGGTTGCGTGGTCTGTCCCTGGACGACTGGTGGCAGGTTCGGACCCTGCTGCGTAATCCCGATCTGCCCGCCGCCGATCGTACTCAGTTTTCGCAGATGCTGGAGTTCCCGGTCGATCGGCCGTTGACGTCGAGTCCTGTGGGCGAAACCGGTGCTGCGCCGGACGGACTGTGGCGGGCGTTTTGGAGTATCTCGGCATTGCATTTGGCCGGCGTGCCTCCCCGGGACCTGAATGAACTTTGGGAAGGGTGGACGTCACTGATCGAAGAGGCGCAGTGCCCGGATTCCCCAACTGGTTCTGCGAAGGGCCGAACTGGGTCGCCAACTCAATCGTGAATGGTGCGAATTGGGTCAGCGTGTGACCATCTCAGGGAATCCGCATGATCAGGAGCGACTTGTGCGGGGACTGCATGGTTGGGATTCAGTCTCGACGATGATCGATCCGGACGAAGTGATTCGAAACAGCCGCCAGGCCGCCTTCCGTCAGCTCATCACGATGTACCTGGCCTGGTGGCCTTCTCATCAGGGTCATCCGGCATGGACTTCGCTGACGCAACGTGGTCAGTCGATCGCTGCATTGCTCAGGGCACCAGCCGAGCCGCGACTCGATGACATCGCCCGTGTTGAGTGCGACGCCAATCGACATGGGCAGTTACGGATTCGCTGGAACGGACTGCAGGCTGATGTGGGAGTCATGGTCTTTGCTGACGGAGTGACCATTGTCCGAGGAGGGAAGCCCGTTGAATTCCCTGATGCCCCCCGATCCACTGATGGGAGCGTTGAATACGAACTGACCCTGGCGGAGAATCAGCATCAGTCCCTGTCGATGACCGTCGGCATCGTGGACGACACCGAGTTCCCGTTTGATTTGCGAACGGTCGAAGTCGCGCCGCCGGTCGACCCCTCCCGTTGGCGTGTCGAGTTCCTGGCAGCGGAATCCAGGAAGCCCATCCACCAGAGTCCGACGTTGACGTCTGATCGTCCCGGAACACGCATTTCGCTCCCCCCGGCGGCGTCGGTCGACCTACTCGCGGAACTGGTCATCCCGGCCACGGACTCCGCGCGGACTATCGAGTTTGAATGCGTCGCGCTGCCGGTTGCAGCGTCAGAAAGAGTGCTGATACCGAAAACATCTGTCAGTATTCCGGTCATCGTTGACGGGCAGAAGCGCATCCCGCTCCCTCCGGTCTCTCCCGCTGGCGGTGCAGCGACGCCACCAGCCACACCTTCCGCGAGTGTCGACCTCGATGCCACGGCCGGTCTGCTATTTCGATTCATCGCCGACGGCAAGTCTGATCAGGTGCTGGAATACTTCGTGCTGCCTGAGCTCTGGTCGCCGGAGACCTTCATCAGGCGACCGACTCCCCAAGTCGTCGACAACATGCTGAAGGTGCCGATTACGCCAACGACTCGACCCCAGGATACAAGCCAGGACTGGCTGATTCCCAAACCCGAAGAGGTTGCGGTGACAGCGGAGCTTTCACCGATCCTGCAGTCGGTCGCCAACGTTGAGAAGCAGCTCGGAGAGCTGAATCTCAATGGAGGCGTGGCACTGAATGGCACCACATTGGCCAAGTGGGTGCGCTGGAATCGCTTCGGAGAATTCTGGCTGTCCGTTGGGGGGTGGCCCTATGCCTGGCGATGGCGAATGATGAACGGAGAAGTCCGGAGCGTTCCGGAAACTGGCAGCGAGTCGGCTGTGCGCATCGTGGCACCGGCGGACGATGAGCTGTTCGAGCGCAAGCCTGACGCAGAAATCCCCGATCGGCCGATCCACATTCAGATTCTACTCGCCGCCATTGGACTTCCCTCTCAGCGAGCAGCAGCAGCGATGGCGTCTGGAGTGTTCCGTTCGCTTGGTGAGCAGTCCGGCCGCAGAAAGCAATCTTCAGACATGGACCCTGCGCGCCTCGAGCCTGCAGACGACGCATGTCGGCCTCACGGGGAGTACCTGGAAGTTCACAACGAGTGTCGAAGACTATTCCAACCAACTCCGGCTGTCCCAAATGTCCCCCGGACGCTATGAGTTGATCGCCCGCCTGTACCGGAACGAGGAACTGCAGAATGAAGACCGGATCCACTTTGCGATCGACCGGTCGGCCCCATCGATCGCCCGCATTGCCGTCGGATCATCCGAAACGTCGCTGCGACCGATCGCACCCACGGAAAACGTTCGTCACCGTACGGACCAGCCCCTATCTGTGCGGTTCGAGGCCTCCGACGCCGAGGCCGGACTGGCGGACATGCGCGTCGGGATCGATGTCAACCGGGATGGACAACTGGGTGACGACGAGCCACAACTGATGACGTCGATTGATCCATTTGACGGGTTTCAACGGGAGCGCGTACAAAGCTTCGTGTTTGAACCGAAACAGCTGCCCCAGACTGCGGGAGCCTATCCTGTCCTGATCACGGCGACCAACCGGCTGAAGATGATCAACCCGATGACAAAGCAGACGATCGAGTTCTACCCGCCTGCTGTTTCGGTGAAACCGCCGGAGTCGACGCCTCCTCCGGCACCGACAACAGGCTCCATCACGATTGTGGCGACACGGGGTCCGCTGAACGTGGAGATCAAGGGGCCGACATCTGCCGGGCCGATCAAACTGAAACTCAATGAATCCCGCCAGTTGGACGACCTGGCGCCGGGAACCTATACGTTCGACTGGAAGGCCTACAACGATGCTGGGTCATCGTCGGTCACCATCAACGCGGGAGATGCCAAGACCGCGACCGTCGGCCAATAGCGCGACCACCCTTGGACAGGACACTGCTGAGCATTCAGTCCACCAGAGACATCCTCACCGATGAGTTCATTCTTTTACAGGGTTTATGGCTGGATTCGCTGGCTGTTCGGCGTTGTGCCGCGATCGGCCATCAAATCCAGCACGCTCTATCTGGTCATCCACTACACGATAGTCACCGTCGTGACGCTGCTGCTGGCATATTTCAGCGATCGCATCAGTGATCCGGAGGAGTGGAACCTGCCGTACTACTTCCTGCGGCGGTTCTGGTGGGGCATCATGTTCCTGCTGGTGTATCTGTTCATCCGGTTGGTGATCTATCTGATCGGACTGCTGCGGATTCACGACGAGCCGGAGTTCGAGGACATCGACCGCGACTGGATGGCTGGCATGGCAGGATTGCAGCGCGAGGGGCTCGACCTGCGCTGGTTGCCGGCATTCATCATCAACGGACTGACACCCGAACAGGAGCGATCCGTGATTCAGGGGTCGCGGCTCAACTGGAAAGTCATTGCCCCGCCACTGGAAGAGCGGTCCGCTGTTTTGCGGTTCTTCGCCAATGATGACGCCGTCTTCATCTCCTGCACGGGTGTCGGAGCAATGACCTGGGCCCTGCGGCACCGGGATGTCGGCGCTGCTTCGGCGTGCGCCGTCCCCGGCTGCCACTAGCGAGTTTGCCGGAACCCTGCGGCGCGAGGACCTGCAACAGGCACGACAGGCAGCCGCTGGGGGAACCCTGCGGTCGACGCCCGCCCCTGCCGCGTCAACAGGGGGCGGGGCGACACTGCGTTCGGCGCATGCCGTCCTTGCGGATCAGACGATCATGCCAGGGCGACATTCCCAGGCTCCCATCCTGTCGCAACCGGTCGCCCCAGCGGCGGCGCGAAAGCTGGACCACCATGAAGAATCGCTGGCCAAACGACGGATGCAATACTTCTGCTTCCTGCTGACACGCGATCGGGATCCGTACTGTGCGGCCAACGGGATGGTTCAGGCTGCCCCGATCTCGTGGAGTGCCAACCAGCACGAGTTGACGAAGTTATGCCCGGCTGTGGCGCTGGATCTGGAGACGGTCACACATGCGCTGGAACTGCAGATGCCGGTCGTCCTCGTGTTTTCTGAAGTCGAAGTCCTGCAGGGATTCGGCGAATTCCTGGAACGGTGCGGCCGAATTGACCCACGTTTCCGGGATACACGCGCCGGCTCGCGGTTCCCTGCGGGGTTGCCGATCGATGCTGACAACGTCCGCTGGGCGATTGAGCGCGGTCTGCAATGGTTTCGAGGCTGGGCATATACTGCGTTTGCTCAGGATCTCCAGAATCCGGGGAATCGCAAGATGTACCAGTTCCTGTGCGACTTGAGCGATCGACGCCACAGGCTTGAGTACCAGGTCAAGCGGGCCTTTGAGTTTCGCAGTCCAACTTCAGAGCCGGTGCGTCTTTCGGGCTGTTATTTTGCAGCAACCGGGCAAGGAACAACTCATCAGGGGTTTCTGAAAGGGATCCTGCTAAAGCTGCAGAGTGAACAAAACGAAGTCGCCTGGAGCCGGCAGCTGCTCAGGCGGGATGCGTGGGCCCGCGGGTGGGCGTGGGTTCTCTTCATGGCAGCTCTGGTAATGGCAGCGGCAGATGCCTACCTGTTGTGGAAGATCTTCGGAGAGCGCTCGGCCGGCTGAGCGGATTCGCAGAACGTCGTCAGGAGCTCGCGTATTCCGAATTCCGGCAGAGAGAGAGACGGGATGAGCAAGCAATCAGAAGGTTGGCGCACCAGTGGCGGCTCTGGTCGATCGGCGTCTGTGCAGCACAGTTGGCGTCACTCACAGGCACCGCAGTCGGGCGGGCGACGACGTTGGAGAGGGTGGCTGAATCGCGGCCTGGCGGCAGCGGGTGTATGTCTGTGTCTGGCGATCATCCTCTGGATGGTTCAGTTTCTCGGACGAGTCACAACCCAGATCGTCGTCCTGGCGGTGCCCCAGTACAAGCAGGAGGGGTTACCCTTCAACGCGTTTGCCGGCGAAGATGTGACCTCATGGAAGGGACTGGCGCATGCGCCAGCGCACGCGAGCCGAGGTTGGATTTCATGAGCTCGATACACTCGACAAGCTCGGAACGGTTCCCAAGGCCGACACGCTGATCGTCTATGCCAATCTGATCGGGGGCTGTGATGATCAGGGAGTCTTCCTGTTGCCCCAGAATGCCACTGCCGATGCACCGGAGACGTTTCTTCGACTTGAAGGGCTGCTTGAAAATTTCAGGACGATGGAGCCACAGCGGCATAAGCTGCTAGTCCTCGACATTGGACGCGCCCCTATCGACTGGCGACTGGGACAGCTGACGCCACCTGATTGGTCCCAATGGCGCGAGAGAGTCCAACAGATTCCCGGACTGGCTGTCATCTGTGCCAATGCACCAGGCGAGCAGAGCTGGACAACGACGTCGTTGGGAGCGGGACAGTCGGTCTTCGGCCACTACGTCGCACAAGGCCTGGCCGGACAGGCAGACACCGATGGCGACGACAAGGTTCGGGTCACTGAACTCTATCGATATGTGCTGGCAAACAGCGCCAACTGGGTTCTCAACAATCGCGATGAGCAGGCCCAGCAACCTGTACTGCTGCCGCCACTCGATGAGTTGGGCGAACGCGACTTCACACTCATTCGTGCGACTCAGGAACCACTCGACGAACGTCGCTTTGCAGAATCGGGAAGCGGCTGGGGAGAACTGGAACGTATCGGAGAGAAGGTCGAACATCTCGACCGGCATCAGGCGGCAGCCCGGCTGGATCCGCTGAGGGTCCGCGAAGTCGACCACCTGCTGCGGCGGAGTGAAGAGGCCCTGCGTGCCGGTCAACCTGCGCTCGCCGCCGACTTGCTCCGCCGGGCGGAGGATCGCATCGAGCGACTCCGGCAGATCGACGACAGTCCGCTTGCGTCCATCACCAATGATCCACTGCTGCTGCGCAATCTTGGTCGATTCTGGGGAGTGATCGCCGCCACTCCCGGAGTGCCGGTGCCGGTCGCGTCTCAGCCATACCTGCTGCCCGAAGAGGTTCTCGAAAGGAATCTGCACGACTTTCAGGTGAAGTTTCCTGTCTCGGAGCCGCTCTCCGAGGATCTCGTCACTCGTGTGATCGAGAATGGTCGCCTGGCCGAAGAGGTGAACGCCGTTCCGGTCGGCACACTTCCCTGGATTCGCGACACACTTCGAAAGACCGATGAACGCCGACGGTCGATCGAGGATCGTCTGTTCCTGCGGGACGTTTCCGGCGATCTCATCGCACGCGAACTGGACGGTGTGGCCGTTGATTATCGTGCGGCGCTACAGCGGGCGGCGGACGTCGAACAGGCCCGTCGTGTCTGGGACAGCGTGTCACTGGAGCTCCCTGCACTGGCCGCTTGGGCTGCGTGGCGAGACGGTGATCGCGATCAACGTCAACAGTTACTGCAACTCGCTCTCAGCAGCGACGCGCTGCTTACGAACAACACGTTGGCCCCTGACAGCGAACTGCAGACAATTTCCGGGTCGATCAACGACGATGGACAACAGCTCGAGGTGGAAGTCCTGGAGCTGTTCGTGCTGACTCGTCAGCTGCAGAACCGTCTGGATGTTCCTGCAGAAGGCGACGACCCGGACCGGGCTGCCAAAGGGCTACGCGTGCTGTCCGCGAGTATTGATCGCATGGCAACCGACATCCGCACCAGATTGCAGAATGACGCAGCGGAACAGGTCCGTCAGAATCCCGACCCCCCTCAGCCTTTGCACCGTCAGCGGATCGTCGACATCCTCCGGGCCCCCGGGTTATCGGCTGATGTTCCGCGCGACTCAACGAGAAGCTGCGGGACTACGAACAGAAAATGGCGGCGAAGACCATTTCGGCGTCTCTCAGTGAAGCCGGACCGTCGTCCACGACCGACAGTGACAAACTCACCAGAGCTCACGACGATGGCCTCTGGCACGGCTTCTGGATCGTACAGGTGATGTCCCTGTCGGGAACCGACGACTGGCAGTCGCTCGCCGACGACTGGCGAAAGGCCGCTTCCAGCATCGACGATCAACAGCGGAGGCTGGTCGCTCTGGGACAACGAATTCGCAACGGATGGGTGAGTCTTCGTCGTCGTGTTGATGAACTCGTGAATCGTGATGTTGACTTCGAATCCCGCCGACAGCTGCTGGTGGCCGCCGATCGCGCCACGCGTGTTCTGTATGCTTCGGACATCTCTCAACTCGACCCGGGACTCAACCCCTCACAACTGCTTCGCAACTACGAGCTGATCGAGACTCTCCTGTGTCATGCGGACCGGCACCTCGAAGGCTTCTGGTCGGCACCGGGCGAACAAAACGACTTTTGGTTTGCACGGGTCGTGAAAGAATCACTGGATCGAGCCATGGCTCTCAGTGAGCATTCCCGACTGGGTGCTGAACAACAGATCGACCAGCGCCGCGCGCTGCTGGATCAGCGTGTGCCGGCGGCGCTGGCGGTGGACCTGGCGGGTCCGGAGAATGTTCGTTTTGGATATGTTGGCGGACAGCAGGCGTGTGCGGTGCAGGTGAAGCAATCCCAGGGAGACATCCCCGCAGGACAGGTGGCGTTGTGGCTGCTTCCCGAGTGCGCGAAGGCGGTGGAAATCAAGGCCAATGGCCGCGGAGTGCCGACCACGGGGGACTCGCAGACGTTTGAGATTCGCCGCCCGTCTGGCGACGAGGAAGACTGCGATCCGTTCGGCATTCGTCCAGTGGCGCTGTTCCGCGGCCACCATTGGGCATCAACCACTGAGTTGACCGTCGAACCGTGCCGGGCCCCAGGTCGGATTGCACTCATCGAGCCTGCCGGGGAGACCGGTGCCCTCGTCGTGGAGGGGCGCGATCAGCGTCCCGTCGTGTTCGTGCTGGATTGCTCGCTCAGCATGGATCAGGACATTGACGGCAACCAGGGAGGCCGACCATCAAAATTCACGCTGGCCCGGGACAAGCTCAGGCAAATCATCCAGCGCATGAATGCCCTCGAACAAGTCGGCTTTGTCGCCTTCGGCCACCGGGTCAACTATCGAGCAGCTGCTCCGAACCAACGGGAGGTGAATACGCCGTGGTTGCAGAAGTACGGTCCGCAGTCGATCCCCTCCGACCTCAAAGCAGTTGAAGATTTCGAGGTGCTGGTCCCGGTCGATCAGATGAAGAGAAATCGTGCACTCATATTGAAGTGGCTCGACGACCTGGGTCCGTGGGGCATTACACCGCTCGTCGGGGCGATCGCCGATTCAATCGGGACGCTCCCAAAGTCCGGCGGCACGGTCGTGGCCATCACCGATGGAGAAGACAATGGCATCAACAAAATCGAAGACGTTCAGCGCGATCGCACGTGGAGGCGTCAACGTATTTCTCGTCGGATTCGGGCTCCAGAATCCGGCGCCGCTCCAGACTTTGCAGAAGAAACTGGGCTGCGAGTTCACCAACACCAACAACGCCCAGCAACTCGTGAGCGCAATAGGCGATGCCATCCAGCCGCGGCAGTATTCCGTGACGTCACCATTTGAACGTCTCAGCCTGGCGAGCGATCTGGGCCAGCCGGTCGAGGGGCTCAAGCCAGGCTCCTACGAGCTGCGTTTTGGCAACTTCACACCACTGGCGTTCGATATTGATGGGGGAGAACAACTCAGCCTCAAGCTGGATTATGAGACGCGCGGCTTTCGGCGTGTTCCTCTGGTCCCCCGGCAACGTGTCAATGGGTCGAATGCCGGTGCGCCGGCTCCGGGAGACCCGACGTTCCTGGCGAACACGGCACCATTCGATGTCAATTCCGAACGGTTGCGATTGAAGCTGTTGCTCTCGCATGAGGATACGCTGCGCTGCGTAGGCCGGCCGGCCGAGGTGCTCTTCGAGATCATTCCGGACGGATCAAGCGTCAAACCTGCAAAGTTCCGGCAGAGTGTGGTCGCCGGGTCCCCTGAGCCTCTGTGGGAATTTGAACTGACTGGCTGGCCCGAACTCAGGGCGGCCCGGGTGAGCGCATGGTGGAAGATGGTCCCCACACCGCCGGATGACCGCGTCACGCTGTCGGAAGCCCTGAAAGCGTATGACCTCGCGACGTCCCGTCCGCTTCCCCTGAAGGACGCGGCGATCCGCTTGATCGCCAGGGCCCCCGCCAGCAACAGGCTCCAGATCTCCCTGTTTCCTGAGGATGCGGCGGCACCACAGAAGGATCGGGACGTCATTGAAGGCATCCATGTGGAGCTGGGGACCGAAGACCTGAAACACGAGTTTCATCCTTTGTCGATCCCGATCACAAGCGACTTCTCTGATGTGTTTGGTGACAGAATCTTCGAATTCACGATTCCGCCGAACCAGGATCCCTCCCGTCTGTGGGTGGGCATCACCACTGGGGCTTCGCGTAAACGGGATGCCATTTATACGGGTCAGCCTCTCGTCATCAGCCGCTAATGTACCCGTGTACGTTGTCCACCTTCGGCAACGGATCGCGAGTGCGCATCCGCCGACCGCGTCTGCAGGGACGGTTTGTCGCCGACAGAGATGAGGCCGCCGACCTGGTACTGTAGAATCTACACAGGGGACTCCACGATGTTTTCTGGCGTGGACATGGCCCAGACAATCTGACGTTCGCTCACTGGCCCTCGCCACATGACGTCTGCTGCTGACACCGACGAAGAACTCCCGGATCTGCAGGGCCGCGTTGTGGCCGGGCGGTTTCGTCTTGTCCGGCGGCTCGACACGGGTGGCTTCGGTGAAGTGTACGAGGCTGCTGACCAGAAGATCCCCAATCGTCGGGTTGCGGTGAAGCTCGGCATGGCGGTCGCCTCCGAACGCACCTTCACCCGGGAGGCACAGCTCCTCGGGCAGCTGCACCAGGACAACATCGTCAAAGTCTACGACTACGGCGTCGAGGAGGGGCGGCCGTATATCGTGATGGACCTGCTCGTCGGGGAGCGCCTTGATCAACTGGCAGCGCAGCATGGCGGCCGGCTGCCGCGCGCCTTGATGATCAAGTTCGTGACCGAGGTCGGGATCGCCCTGAGTCATGCGCACAAGCACAACCTCGTGCACCGCGATCTCAAGCCCAAGAACATCATGCTGGTGGACACCGGCAGTGTGGACGATCACGGAACCCCTCTCCAGCGATTTGTACTCCTCGACTTTGGCATCGCCTCGAAGATCGATGCCACCGATTCGCTGGCCAACAAGACGATGGCGGGGGCCGGTACACCCGAGTACATGTCTCCCGAACAGATTGGATGTCTGGAGACCACTTCTGCGACCGACGTCTATACCTTCGGCGTGTTGATCTACCAGATGCTGACAGGCCGGGTGCCCTTTCCGATGAACGGAGGTTCACACGGCGCGATCGCCATGGTGATCACCTCGATCCTGAATGATCCTCCTCCCGGACTGAGTACTGCGGCCCCCGACCTGTTCTTCGACCCGGAGATTGAGAGCGTCGTGCTGGAATGCCTACGGAAGGATCCCGATGAGCGTCCAGCATCGATTCGGGATGTCCGCCGGCGGTTCATGGCCGCCTATGCACCACAATTCGATACGGATCATGACGCCAGCACCCTCTCACCGAACGTGATTGCCAACGCGCTCTCCGCAGGGCAGGGGAGTAGCACGAACTGGCAGGACACGGCACCGTATGCGCGATCGTCGGCATACACCCCATTGATCGTCATCCTGACGTTGCTGGTGGCGGGCGGAGTCGCATTCGTCGCGCGTTCGTGGTTTACCAAGCCAATGACGGTGCTGAGTGTCACCGGGCGCGAGTCCCTGGAACTGATTGCCGGCCAGTCCTTGCCCCTCAGTCTCAACATCGATGGTCCCCCCGGCATGGGGACCGCCCGCTTGCAGATCAGCGATCTGCCCACCGGTGTTGACATCAGCATTCCTGAAAAGGCCGAGGCCGGCTTCGTCGAGGGACAGGTCTCCGCAGACCTCAACGCACCGGCATTTGATGGTCACCTGACGATTGTGGCCACCGCGGGGAACCTGACTTCCGAATGGCCTGTGAAACTCAGAATCACTTCGCCCCCGGCCTGGCTTCCGCACACCTCGCGGAGTATTGAACCCTCTGGTGACTTGAGGGACATCGAAGGGCAAGTGTTCAGTGAGAACCTGGACATCAGCGTCGGCGACGAGACGATCCGCTTTCGCTTGGTCGACACGCGCTCAACTGTCGGTCATTACCTCCCCTTCTACCTGTCAGAAACAAAGGTTTGGAACAACCTTTATGAGATTTTCGAGAACGAACGGCAGAATTCAGGAAACCGGAAGGGCGTGATCGGCGATGATCGTCTCTCCGAACCGAAGTTCCCCGCTTTCGGCATGACGGCCAACGAGGCGTATGAGTTCGCCCGATGGCTGGGAGGAGAGGAGGGCAATCTTCCCTCGGTGAGACAATGGTGGATTGCGGCAGGTTACTTCGAGAAAGTGAAGTTGCCGGAGTTTGAACGGGGACCGTTTCGGCTTGCGAGGACCGACAGGGTCCCGTTGGAGGAAGTGGTGCACGGACCTCGGTCCGTCGGCGTGTCCCCGATGGACGAGTCGGTGCACGGGATCAAGGACATGGGCGTGGGAGGGTTCGAGTGGACATCGTCGATCTGGCCAATGCTGAACGCAGCCCCCTTCCCGATCCCGGACACGGAACTGGATGTGAGCGTGTGTCAGGTGGGTTGCGGTCTCAACTCCCGGCGGATGACGTTCGACGATGCGAAACCCTTTTTTGAGCCCGCGACAGGCAGTTTTCCACCGTCGTCATCGCCAAGCAAGCGGTGGGACGACTGTGGATTTCGAGTTGTCATCAATCCGGAAGGCCGGTAGGTTTTAGAGAAAGCTGCGCCGTTGATGTTCCCGCTCTCTCGCCACACATCAAATGATGCGACACTGGGTGGTGCGATGCCGGACCGCCAGTTGACGTCTTTGTTTTGCTGGACCCGGCAGCTGTTGCTGGGGGTCACTGTCGCTCTGACGCTTTCAAAAGCCTCAATTCGTGCCGAGACTCCGGGCGGCGATGCACCGCTGTTGCGGATTGAGGCGGGAGGCCCCGTCAATGCGGTCTCGGCCCTTGCCTTCAGTCCCAATGGACAAGTTCTGTACGCGGCGGGATGGGACAAGGTCGTCAATGTCTGGCGGCTGGTCGGTGATCGGTTCGAGCACGACGCCGCAGCCACATACCGTGTTCCCATTGGCGGGGGATTGGATGGGGCCCTGTCGGCGCTAGCCATTTCGCAGGATGGCCGATGGCTGGCCGTCGGAGGTCGCAGCGCCAAGCGGGGCATCGCCGGGCAACGGGAACATGGCACCGTCTTTCCCGGTGCGTCGATGTCCGAGGAGATGTGGCTCGACGAAGGGGTCATTTACGTCTTTGATACGCAGACGCGCCAGGCGCGCACTTTCCGGGGACATCGTGGGGCGGTCGTATCACTGACGTTCGTTCCGCAGTCGAAAGATCAGCCGCCGGTGCTGCTCTCGATCGCTTCCACACGGCACGAAGGGGAACTCTCCGCAGAGCTTTTCGCCTGGGACGTTCGCGAGAGTTCATTGCTGCGGAAGGCGGGCTCGTATCCAGAACCAGCGGCCAATGGAGAGGCGACATGGAAACACTTCCCGCAGATCACCCCGGCGTTTCTGCCCAAACTGTCGGCTTGGCGCACCGGGAACTCTGCCGTTGATGTTCGTGTCGCGATCACCTGGGGTAGCGCGGAGTTCGGCATGAGAATCTGGGATGTCGGCAGCGGCCGAATGACGATGAAAGGGGCCAGCGACAAAGCGTGGTATTTCCTCAACACCGGATGGGGGGAGCGGATACTGACGGCTGGAGGCAATTCGCAGACGGGCCGCGTCGACATCGAGGCCTGGACACGACCGACCGGATCGCTCCGATCTCTGGTGCGAGGTCAGGATTCGCGGCCGCTGATGACTTTGCCTGACGGAGAATTGGCGATCGCTGCGGCCTCAATGACTGGTACCGGACAGCCGGTCATCGTCGGGGGCGATCAGCAGACAAAGCAGACACGGCTGGTCGTTCTGAGTGCGGATGGCAAGAGCATCGCTAGTCAGAAGCCACTCTGGGATGGGTTGTATGCCGCACAGATGGCCGTTTGCCCTCAAGGGCAGCACCTCGCGTTGGCCCACTACGGGACAGGCGAGATCGTCGTTTACCGCGTAGCTGAACTGGACAAACCAGATGCACATCCGCAGCGCCTGCATGCAGCCGGAACATCTTTCGACCACGTGACCTGGATGAACAGTGAAGATCACATTGGTCTTCGATTGAAGCGGCAGAACAGCAGTGACGAACTTGTCTTCGACCTCTCCACTGGCGCTGCTGTGCCCCTGAGTCCTGCCTGGACGCCTGATGACAATGACAATGGATGGAGAGTCACGCCGGACGTTGCAGACACCGAGACGACCGACCTCGCAATGACGGTGACATCACCCGCAGGCCAGACACAGAAGATCGTTGTCGCCGGCAACAAGGGAGATTCCGCCACGGAGCTGACCGCCGCGGCCGTCTGCCCCGCGAGCGAGTCTGTCCCGATTCCGCTGCTGATTGTCGCCATTCACCGGCGCTTTGAGCCGGAATTGCGGATCTACAACCTCGTTAATGGTGAATGGATTCGACGACTGACAGGACATACGGCGGTCATCGGTGGCATCTCGGTCACGTCGGATGGCCGGTTTGCCGCGACGGTCTCTCACGATCACACGGTTCGCGTGTGGCAGCTGTCGGATCTGGCGGAGGAACTGGGGCAGCACGGCCTCATTCGCGACAGGAACACGCTGCTGGAACTGGTGAATGTGGAGGGCAAGATCCTTGCCGATAACTCGGTCGGCGGCATCACCGCAGGCAGCGAGATCACTTCCGTCGTCCGCAATGGCGAGGCGCTTCCACTTCAGTCGGCGTGGCGTGTCTACGAGATCGCGCATCTCCAGCACCCGGGTGAGGCGCTCACGCTCGGAGTGAATACCACAGATGGACCGCGAGCCCTTGACGTCGTTCTGGGACAGGCGATTGATGACCGCAAACCATTGTTCTCGATCTATCTTCTTCCTCCGTCCCCGGGTAGCAGTCGAGCCGGTGAAGGATGGTCGTGGATCGGCTGGAGCCCCCTGGGACCATTTGATGCCAGCGGACCGGAAGCGGAGCGGCACCTCGGATGGCATTTCAACTCTCCAAGTCCCGAGCAGCTCACACAGTTCGCGGATGTCGCCGAGTACCGCGATGCATTCTATACACCAGAACTCCTCAGGCATCTCATCACGTTCGGATCGCTGCCGGCACCCCAGGCACTTGCTCCGCCGCGGCTCTCGCTCCTCATCACCAATGCCGAGGGGAAAGTCATTGACGCGGACCTGTCTGAGGAAGTGCGCGTCCGCGATGGACGTCTGTCCGCCATCCTGATGATGTCCGGCAAGTTTCCCCTGAGGCTTGTCCGGAAGGTCGCCGGTCATGTCACGACGGCAAACGGCCAAACCCTCGGCGTGGACGCTGTGTCGGCCGGCGATGCCCAGTGGACCTTCGACCTGAGTAACATCCCCTGGTCGCGGGGGCGACATCAGCTGACGGTCCAGCTGACCACCGGGGAGCTGGAACAGCGCACATTCGATGAACAACTGGTGCTGACGTTTCAGCCGCCGCCACCACAGTTGCGCGTCGAAACTCTTCCGGCACGTGCCATGCAAGCCGATCTACCTCTAATTCTGAAAGTGACTCCGGCGTCCGGAACTCCGGCACGCGTTGTCGTACTGCACGGAGATGCTGAGTGGCAGACCGTCACTCCACGCTGGGAGCAGGTGTTGCAAGAACCGCAGTCCATCACTCGGGACCTGACACTGGCGCCGGGGTTTAACCGTGTGACGGTGATTGCGGAAAACGTCGGAGCCACGTATGGACTGGAGGGGCTCGAAACGGTCCAGCAGACGCTCGAAGTCCACTATGCACCCAGTCGCGAACCGGTAATCCCCATGATCACGTTATCGGAGATCGAATCTGCTGGTGCGAAAGTGGCACTGGGGCCAGGGGATGCTGGTATTACCGTCGATTCGGCACAGGTCACGGTGCACGGAGTCGTACGCTGTGACGACGAACTGAGTCGAGTCCTGCTCCGTCTGCGCGACATGGAGGTAGAGGTTGCCGGAGCCAGCACACCGCGTGAGAAGAACCTCCCGTTCAGCGTCGACAAGACCGTGACCCTCGCTCCGGGCTTGACCACGTTGACGATGATCGCTGAGTCAGCAACTCAAGGACGCGCGGAACGACAAATCGAGATCACGTACCGTCCCGAACTACCCGCGATCATCAACGTGCGAGTTGAACCCGTTGTGCGTGACGAAGCCCCCCAGATCTCGCCGCCGCTGGTGAAAGACGATCCAACGACTCTGTGTCTGTATGACCTGCTGCACGAATCTGCGGTCCGGATTCAGGCGCAGATCATGGCCGCTGCCAGTGAGCATCCCTTTGAAGTCGCTATGTTGATCGATGGCGAGCCGGCTGCCGAATCGTCACTGCAGATTGAGAACGGCACACTTCAGGGAACCGTCACCATTCCTCCCGGCAGGCACGAATTGAAGTTGCAAGTGTCGAATGCGTGGCAGCGAGTGCGGACTCCCTGGGAACAGACTGTGAGCTACCTGCGTCCTCCACGAATTCTCGCAGTGGCCGCGCCCGCAACCATCGACCACCACGAACTTGCCGGCGTTATATTAACAATCGAGTCGCCCACGGAACTTCCGATGAACGCAGAGGGGACGGAGGTCTCCGTCAACGGCAACTGGCAACAGGTCCGGGGGCGGGTCAGTCGCGCGGCGGGCAACCAGTGGACGATGACACTCGACCCGATTCCGCTGGACATTGAAGGCCTCAATCACCTGGAGTTCGTGGCGAGCAACTCTGAGGGTCGCACCCTGCAACCAGGCACACATCACGTCATTGTGACCGTACCTCCGTTGCCTCGACCGCAGATCGTCGTGCACAGGGCATCCGCCACTGCGCAGACGGCGCTGACAACGCTGGAGTTCACCATCACGTCCCCATCAGAGGTTCGCGACATTCGGGTGACTCACAACCGCAGCGCCGTCCCGTCCAAGCCATCACTTGTCTCCACAGAGGGAGAATCTGATCGCTATGAACTGCCGGTTACACTCATCGAGGGTCAGAATCTGTTTGCACTGACTGCCGTGAACTCGGGAGGTGCGAGTGACGTGATCCGGCACACCGTCAGCTATGTTCCACGTCCGCTGCTGGTGCACGTCGATCAGTTGGGAGGACTCCGCCCGGTCCGATCCGATGAGATCATTCAGTTCCCCGACGCCCTGGACGCTTCGGTGGCCGCACTTTCCGGGTCGATTGAGGTCTCCACAGACTTTGACTCGAGGCGAGCCGCCCAGTTCTGGGTGAACGGGTTCATGCAGCGGGCCGTCGAAGTCAACTCACTCGAGGGTGATCCTCATCGTTGCCCGTTTGAAGTCAATCTGTTCTTCAACCGTGAACAGGACAATGTCGTCGAGGTGGACCTACTGGATAGTGCCGGCGACAAGTCGTCGATGTCATCGCGACGCTTTTCGGTAAACTGCCGTCGACCCGGCCAGTTGCAACAGATGTATCTGCTGATCATCGGTGCGGCTGTTCAGGACGACCCCGGAAGTATGACACTCTATAAGCAGGAATTGGAACAGCGGGCGCTTGCCGCCCTGCAGCGGCGCACCAACGCGACTCCCGGTAACACGGCACTGCGCACGATCGTAATGACAGGGGCCGATGCCACCAGCCGCAAGATCGACGCCGCGCTCATGAGCCTTCGATTCGGGATCCAGCCCGCGTCCGGCCGAGGCGAAGAGGTCGGTAACAGCGTGCTGATCATCTACTACCACGGGAAGGAAGTGCGAACGGGGCCGGATCGAAGGTCATTTGTTCTGGCCACGAGTGAGACCTGGGACGACCCCAATGCCCAAGCTGACAAGGCACTCTCGAGTGAGGAACTGGGGAGACGACTGAACCAGATTCACGGGGCGCACCTGTTGTTTCTGGATGTCCAGACACCCGAATTCGCTGAGCAGGCGCGCTGGCCCAGCGATCCCCACCTGGGCATCGTCCGGATTGCGTCGGGTGTTCCGGGCCCCAAGCCCTACCCATTGCTGGGAGCACTGGAAGACGTTTTACCACAGCGCCGGATGCTGGAAGATGTCTGTCGCGGAATTGCCCAGCGGTTGCTCGATGAGCCGCTGCTCGCCGACTTCAGCATCCCATCGGTACTCAGTCGACTGGAAATTGGCGGGCCATGAGTGACCAATCTCCCGTCCGCTCCACTCGCGAGCGCAGACGTCCACTGTCGTTTCGGGTAGCGTAGTTCACACGCAGTCGACATTCAGGTCCTTGGGATTCTGACTGTCGGCGTTCCCAGGTCGTTGTCGGAGAACTTCCATGGCGTCCGTCAATCTCAAGTCACTGATTACCAAGCTCAACGACACGTGCCGCAACACACTCGAAGCGGCGGCCGGACTGTGCCTGTCACGTACCAATTACAACGTCGAGGTCGAGCACTGGCTGGCCAAGCTCATTGAGCTGCCGAACACCGACATGGCGGCGATCTTCCGGTATTGCGGCGTCGACACATCGCGATTGTCGGCGGACATCACTCGCAGCATCGACCGACTCAAGACTGGCAATGCCAAACCTCCCATGCTCTCGCCGCAGACGGTCGATTGGGCCCGCGAGGCCTGGCTGCTCGGGTCGATCGACTTTGGGGCCCAGCGCACCAGGTCCGGACATCTCCTGTTGGCACTGGTTCGAAGCGATGATCTCTCCCGTCTCGCGTGGGACTTGTCCAGTGAGCTGCATAAGATCAAGCCGGAATCGCTGCAGAACGACCTGCTGGACCTGATGGAGAACACGGTGGAATCAGGGACGGATGAAGTCGCGACCTCAGGAGTCGCCGCCACCGCTCGATCCGCTGAACCGGGCCACCCTTCAGGTCGACCCTCCAAGACCCCTTGTCTGGATCAGTTCACCATCGACCTGACGGCGCACGCCAAGGCCGGCAAGATCGACCCCGTCCTGGGCCGCGATGCCGAGATTCGGCAGGTCATTGATATCCTCACCCGCCGTCGCCAGAACAACCCGATTCTCACGGGCGAAGCCGGTGTGGGGAAGACGGCCGTTGTCGAGGGATTTGCTTTGAGAGTCGCTGCCGGCGACGTCCCCCCGATGCTGCAAAAGGTGTCGATCCGTACTCTGGATCTGGGACTGTTGCAGGCGGGAGCGGGCATCAAGGGCGAGTTTGAGAACCGTCTCAAGGGCGTCATCGAGGAAGTCGCCAAAAGTCCGGCGCCAATCATCCTGTTTATTGACGAAGCCCACACGATGATTGGTGCCGGCGGTCAGGCTGGACAGGGCGACGCCGCCAACCTGCTTAAGCCGGCACTGGCGCGCGGCGAGCTGCGGACAATCGCCGCAACGACCTGGGCTGAGTACAAGAAGTACTTTGAACGCGACGCGGCATTGGCCCGCAGGTTCCAGGTGGTGAAAGTCGAGGAACCCAGCGAAGAGAGTTGCACGATCATGATGCGGGGACTGGTATGCACGCTCGAGTCGCACCATGGAGTCGAGATTCTTGATGAAGCGGTCCAGGCATCCGTGCGATTGTCCAGTCGATACATCTCCGGACGTCAGCTTCCGGACAAGTCCGTCAGCCTGCTGGATACCGCCTGTGCCCGCGTTGCGATCGGTCACTCAGCCACTCCCTCGGCAATTGAGGACACGCAACGCACCATCGATCACCTAGGCGTGACCATCGGTGTTCTCGGCCGCGAACAAGCCTCGGGAGCCAGTCACGACGAGCGGATCATGGAACTGCAGGAGCAACAGGCGGCGAGTGTCGTGCGACTGGCGGAACTGAATGCCCGCTGGGAGCAGGAACGCGAACTCGTCGCGCGGCATTCGCGACATCCGGAAGAAACTGGCAGGCACAAACGGCAGCCCTGCTGTTGGTGCACCCTCCGGGACGCCGGCGGAGGCCTCAGGAAGTCAGACCCGCGCGGCGGCGGCGCCGTCAAAGATCGGAGGACATGTCGCCGCGCCGCCGGTGGAGGCATCCCCTGCCGCTGCTCCCCTACAGGAACCTCCGCTGACTGAGGCCGACCGCCAGCGACTGCGTCGTGAACTGCAGGAGGCGGGTGCGAAGCTGCTCGTACTGCAGGGAGAGTCGCCACTGATGCAACCCTGTGTGGATGCGCAGGCCGTCGCAGAGGTGGTCGCCAGCTGGACCGGCATTCCGGCAGGGCGCATGGTCTCCGACGAAATCAATACCGTACTCCGGTTGCGGGAGAAGATGGAGCAGCGCGTCGTCGGACAGTCGCATGCCCTGGAAGCGATCGCCCAGCGTGTTCGCACATCTCGGGCGAATCTTACCGACCCCCGCAAGCCAATCGGCGTGTTCTTCCTCGTTGGCCCCAGCGGTGTCGGCAAGACCGAAACCGCCATCACTCTGGCCGAGTTGCTCTACGGCGGTGCCCAGAACATGACCACCATCAACATGTCCGAGTTCAAGGAGGAACACAAAGTCTCGATGCTGATGGGCTCCCCTCCCGGATATGTCGGCTATGGTGAAGGCGGCGTACTGACGGAGGCTGTGCGGCGGAGACCGTACAGTGTGGTGCTGCTCGACGAGATGGAGAAAGCGCACTCCGGGGTACAGGACGTCTTCTATCAGGTGTTCGATAAAGGCATCTTGCGCGATGGCGAGGGACGGAATATCGACTTCGAGAATTCGCTGATCATCATGACCTCGAACGCAGGCACCGATACGCTGATGGCGCTGTGTGCCGATCCGGAGACGATGCCCTCACCCGAAGGCCTGACCGAGGCGCTGCATCCGGAGCTGCTAAAAACCTTCAAGCCGGCATTTCTCGGGCGGGTGACGGTCGTCCCTTACTTCCCGCTGTCGGATGAGATCATGGGACAGATTGCCACACTGCAGCTGGGGAGGATCGCGACGCGCATCCGCGAGAACTATGGGGCCGACTTCCGCTACACGCAGAAAGTGATCGATCACATTGTGAGCCGCTGCACCGAAGTTCAGAGCGGTGCCCGCAACGTCGACCGGATTCTGACAGGCACGATGCTTCCCGAGTTGTCGACGGAATTCCTCTCCAAGGTGGCCGAAGGGGCACGCATCTCTAGTGTCAATGTCGATGTCGAAGAGGACGGCCGCTTCGTGTTTGACATTCGATAGATAACAGGGACTTCCCACAAGTCCTCACGCAGAACGGGCGGCGAAGTGCTCGCAAGAGAATCCCCCGCGCATCTTTGTGTTCCTTGATGGACCGTGGTGGGAGTTCGTGCACACATCAATCGTCGCTTCATCTGGCCCCACCGTACCCCTTCGTTCACCGAACGTTGTGTCGCCTTGCTAACCTGCATCTCTCACTGCCTCAATTTCTTTTGGCGCTCTTGTGGGGATGCCTTGGTTTGGACTTACCCACGTTTGGTGGGCGCTGGGTTTAGGTTATGCGGCCTGCTCGAAGTTCAGCGGGGATTGGTAGTCCAGGGTTGGGTGTCGACGGACACGGCCGTCAGTGACGACTGATCAAGCACAACTCCGCGAACGATTGTCGTCGTCGCCCCTGCACGATCTTTCAGAGCGTCAGGTCGCCGGGTCAAGCAACGAACATGGTGCCCCGACTGCTGTAAGGGCGGCAGCAATCGCCCGCCCACGTAGCCGGTGGCACCGGTCAACAAGATCTCACCTGACATCCACGCTTCCCATCGAAAATCAATCTCAATCTTCGCCCCCGCTGTCTGCTGCAGACTCGAGCGACATGGATTATAGCCCAGTTTCCTCAACCTGGCTCACACCACATGACGAACCGACTTCCCCTTTGTCTTGCGATCAGATTCTGCGGTTTCCAATGACTTGGAGTCGCTCCCGGCGATGGCCGAAACGAAAGTTGCTGCCAGCACGACGCCCATGACGCAGCATCCGAAGATGAAGATGGTCGTGTCACTCATGGGAACCCCTCCCGAGCATCAGCGTTCCGAAGCTGAGGATGGAAGGCACCCACAGGCCCACGAACATCCCCTGCTCCTTGCTGCCGGTAAACCAGAGCGAGACAGAAAACAGGAATGAAGCACCGGCGGCCAGGATAAATCCCGCCTTCGACTTCTGCAGCCGTGTCATGGCAACTCTCCGATCGTAGATGGGTTGTCGTTTGAGTTCAGTCGCGACAATCGCTCGTTGCCAAAGCCGGCTTGATGGTGACGTCTCGACTGATCCCGAGCGTCACGACGCGTACCAGCGATGCCGTGCTGAAAACAGTCATATCGTTCACGCAGAACCGCAGCGGCCGGGAATGCATAACTGCAAATCACAGACGCCGGCTGATGTGCTCGGGACTGACGTCGGTCGCAGAGTCGATGTCAGCCTGACGTTTCGGCAGTGGCTCTCGGTAACGACCATTCAGAAGCTCCGCAGCAGTCTGTCGCATGGGTTCACAGGTGTTGCAGCGGTGTCGAACGACAGGTCACCTGCGCGCCAGGACATGGGCTAGGCCTCCGTCAACCCCGATCACCTGCCCGGTGATCCAGTCGTTCTCTGGCTGCAACAGCCAAGCGGCAAGCGACGCCACCTGATCCGGCTCGCCGAGGCGTCCCAGAGCGTGCATTTGAGTTGACGCCGTCGCGGCGGTGGGATTCTCCCAGATGCGACGAGTCAGCTCCGTTCGCACCAGGCCCGGACTGACGACATTGACTCGGACATTCTGGGCGCATACGTCGCCGCCGCCGACCGGGCAAGTCCCACAACGCCCCCCTTGGCAGCCGCAATCGCCTCGTGATTGGCGATCCCAATTTCCGCAGCCGCGGAAGCAAACAGCACGATGCACCCGCCGCGACTGCGCAGCGGCCTCGCGCCCGCTCGCACAACCGCGAACGACGTGAACAGGTTGGCGTTGATGACTTCCCGGAACTCCTCGTCGCTGGTCGCATGAGCTGGCTTGAGGAGCACCGAGCCGATGCAGTTGACCAGGGAGTCCAGCGGCCCCTGAGCATCCTCAGCGCTCCGCAAACACGACTCCAGCGCCTGTGAATTGTTGGCGTCGGCGACCACCCAGGGCTGCTGCACTTCCTGACCGAGGGCGGCCAGCTTCGATTGGTCGCGACCGACGAGCAGCACGCGGTCACCCCTGGCAACCAAACGTCTTGCCAGGCTGCTCCCGATTGTTCCGCTGGCTCCAAAAATCGCAATGTGATTCATCGGCTCAACCCCTCCTGCAATGAAAGTGCTCAACGCCCGCTCGCTCTCAGGCGATGCGGGCGTTGAACAGGTCGGGCAGAATGTCGTCGATCAGACGCCGCGCGCCTGTAATCGATCAATGGCTGCGAACTATGACAACACGGCCAGTCTGAGGACAGATGTAACTGGTGGTCTGCGCCTGGGGATGTGTTTTCACAGCTGCGGCTTTTTTGGCCGGGGTCGCTGGCATAAGTACCGCATCGATGACGTGAATCACGCCGTTCGATGCATCGAGATCGGTGGCGAGAAGATTCGCCCCCTCAATCTGTGCTCCAGCGTCGCTGAGAGACAGGTTCAGCGTCCCCCCTTGCAGCGACTTGGCCGACTTTTGTGCGATGAGGTCTCCAGAGAACACGCGACCCGACACAACATGGAATTTCAAGATGTCGGCCAACAGCTGCTTGTTCTCCGGCTTGAGCAGATTTGGGACCGTACCCGCGGGCAATTTGGCGAAGGCTGCATCCGTCGGGGCGAAGACTGTCAGCGGTCCTTCACCGGAGAGTGCTTCCACGAGCCCCGCCGCTTCAGCCGCGGCCAGCAACGTCTTGAACGTACCTGCATTGGCGGCCGTTGCAGGAATGTTGGAGGAGGACGGGAGCAAGACGTGATCGATGACATGGATCACACCGTTGGAACAGTCAATGTCAGCTTTGACTACATGGGCCTGATCGATTGTCACACCGTTGTCCCCAAGCTTCACATCGACCCGCTGGCCGTTCACGGTCGCTGCGGCACTCAATTTCACGACGTCTCTTGCCATTACCTTGCCCGGCACGACGTGATAGGTGAGAACCGCGATCAGCTGTCCTTTGTTCTCCGGCTTGAGCAGGTTCGCCACCGTACCTTCGGGCAACTTCGCGAACGCCTCATCGGTCGGCGCGAACACCGTGAACGGCCCCTTCCCCTGCAGTGTCTCCACCAGATCGGCCGCCGTGAGGGCCGCCGCCAAGGTCTTGAACGAGCCGGCCTCAACAGCCGTCGTTACAATGTCCTTCCCGTGCGATGCTTCCGCTGGCAAGCGTCCTGAGCCTGCCAACAGCGCGACCGCCACCAATCCGATAACTTTTTGTCGCATCAACATGTGCCGCTCCAATTGTTGCTGTCGTGTTTCCTACCTCGAACGCCTCACAAGAAGCGTCCAAATCGTTCACTGGTGAACCGTTTTAGACCGGCAGGAGTAACTGGCAATCTCCAGAAAATGCGGAATTGCAGATTTCATCTCGAAGATGGCGGTTCGCTGCGTTTTCTGACGCCCGACGACAGCACCGTTTGAATCCCCACCTGGCAACGCGATTGCCACAGTTCGAGTCACACACGAAAACGCCCCTGATTCGAAAACTCGAACCAGGGGCGTCGAAAGGCATCTTCAGAGAAGCGGGCTGATCGCCTCTCCAGACAGCACTGTGCGTTCGAGAGAAATAAATCACTCGGTGGGTGCCGGGGCCGAAGTGAGTCGAATGAGCACTTCGTTTCGCCTTAGGGGCCCTGGCGTGAACGGCGGATCGTATCCCGCCCGCTCGGAGGTAACTTCGCTTTGTACATCTCGCGTCTTCAGCCACTCGCGGAGTTTCGCCTCCTGTGCTTCGACCTTCTCGGCATCCATGACGCCTGAGAACCGAATCACGGCAAACCGACCCCCTTCTCTCCTTCGAATGGTGACATCCGAGGCTTTCGGTGCCGGAGCCCCTGCTGCGGCGACCTCCTGAGGCATTACGAAGCCCATTTGGCCCTTCGATTCCGGACCGCCCAGTTCCATGAAAACCGGCGTGGTCATCTCGATCTTCTGGTCCGATTCGTTGTTCCCGCTGATGTAGCGAAACAACCGCATAAAACTCCCGTCGTTTCCCCGAGCCTCAAACTTCGCTTCCGTCGACGCCAGCACCAGATCAGGATAATCGCGGATTTCGATATTCCCGTCGGATTCAATGACCTTGTATGGAGCAGATTCATAGCCGGCCCGAGCGGTGACGCTCCAGGCTAATGCCCCCAAGACAGCCAGGCAGCCGATTCCGAGCAGGTAAAACATTCGCTTTCTCACGATGATCTCTCCTTCCGCGATTTCGACACATTTCTCCGAACCATCATAGACCGACGTGAGCTGCCGACCAGTCTGGTATCCGGCCTGCGAGACTCCTCGGGTCTCAAGCTTCGAAACACAAGACACCCCTGGTCCGATCATTCGAACCAGGGGTGTCGATGGGCACCGTCGGTGACAGCTACAGCAGGTTAACCACCTTGTCGGCCAGGCCCTTCTCGCCCAGGACGATCTTGAGCTTACCGGCAGAAGCGATCTTTTCCAGGACTTCCAGTTCCCGCAGCCGCATCAGGACCGGGTTGTCCGCCAGCAGCTTGGCCGTGTTGGCCTGCGATCGCATGGCAGCCGTTTCCTCACGACGTTAGATCAGGTTAGCCTCGGCGGCCTTACGGGCTTCCGTGACCTTGTTAATCAGATCCTTCATATCACCCGGCAGAATCACATCCCGGATTCCGACCGAAGCGATCTCCAGACCCAATTCACCAGCCCGGCGGCGGACGTTGTCCTCGATCTCCTTCGCCACGGCATCCTTGTCTGTCAGGAAGGCATCGAGTTCGCGGGCACCGATCACGCTCCGCAGCACAAGCTGCGTTTCGCGGTACAGCGCCTGTCGGACGTCGTCCGTCTGGCTGACCGCCTTGCGCGCGTCAACGATCTTGTAGGTGACCACGGCGTTGAGCCGCAGCGTCACCTTGTCGGCCGTCATGATGTGCCCTCTCGGGCCTTGCTCGCCGGGGGACTCTCGATTGATCAAGCAACTTGATTCACAGGGAAAGCTTTCACGACAAACCGCCCCCGGCGGCCACCGACGTCGACCATCGTCTCCCGCAGGTCAATCTCCACGACCTTGGCCTCAGACTGTCCCTTCCAGAAGGCGTACAGACCCGGAGCCAGCGTATCGATGTACCGTCCGTCGATGAACAGCACACCGACCCGGTCGCGGTTAGTGGATAGCAGCCTTAAGTCCTGCCAACTATCTGCCACCCACTACCCACTGCGAAGTACCCCGCCGAGGAATCGAACCTCGCCCGACGGCTTCGAAGACCGTCATGCATCCTCCACACTCGCAGGGCATTCGAGTCCAGCACGAGCGAGAGGATTCGAACCCCATGCGTCAGTTTTGGAGGCTGACTGCTCTCCCAGGAGCACGCTCGTGTAAACGCTGCTCATGGGATGCCTCATGAGCAGCAGGACTCACTCTTCCAGCTGAACTGTCCAGTACGCCTCGCTGACGAACCTGAACCAGCTGTTGATCCGCATTCCGTGCGAGCCATACAGCGGCTTCCAGACCGGCCGCACTGGCTCGCGGCGCAGTGGCATCCGCGCCGATCCGGGGTCCGATCCGCCTTCTTGGCGTTACACTCGATGCACGCCAGCACGCAGTTCTCCCAGGTGGAGGTTCCACCCTGAGCACGTGGCAGGACGTGGTCGATCGTCAATTCCTCGCTGCCTGGCTGCTTGCCGCAGTACTGGCAGGTGAACCGGTCACGCTTGAAGATGTTCCGTCGGCTGAATGTCACGGCGTTCGGTGGGAGTCGATCGTAGGACGTCAGCACGATGACTTCTGGGACCCGGAGTCGATTGGCTCGAGTCCGGATGACCAGTTCGTCGTCCGCCGGGCTCAGCTGGGCCCAGTCGGACCACGAGTACTGGCAATAGTCGTCGGGGTCGACGATCCGCGCCGTCTCGTTCCAGACCTTCACCAGTGACTTGGCGACGGTGGCGACACCCACCGGTTGCCAGTTCCGGTTCAGGACCAGAGTCGGTCGATTGAGAACAGCAGTCACCACGGGACCTCTCCCAGTTGAAAAACACACCAAAGGGTGGCCGAGGGGAATTGAACCCCTGTCGGGCAGATTCACAGTCTGCTTCCGGTCACCAACACCGGATCCGGCCACAGCGGAAGGAGCGGGAGTCGAACCCGCAAGGCATTTTCACTCAGGACGCGGAACGTCGATCGAGGGTTCTCTACAAGAGTGATTCTCAGTCAACATTCAGCGATCTGAACCGAAACACTTGACCGGCTTCCAACCGGTTCCCGTCGCCAATCGGGTGGCCCTTCCGTTGTTTCATGTTGTCTCTCAGTGGCCCGACCAGGATTCGAACCCGCAGTGTTCTCTCTTGGGCCGCGGTTAGAAGCCGGGTGTGATGCCCGTTTCACCATCAGGCCATGTCAGGTCAGTCATTCAAGCGGAAGGCAAGGGATTCGAACCCAGCAACCGAGCACGGCTGACCAACGTCAGCCGAGCGCAGGGCGGTAGTCACCTCACTTGCCAGCGGAAGGTGCGAGATTCGAACTCGCATTTCCTCGACGAGGAATCCGGTTTAGCAAACCGGCCCGGCAAGCCTTATCCGGCTACCTTCCGAAGCTCAGTGGATGAGTTGATCAGCAAAGGAGGGCGCTGCTAATCAACTGAGCAACTCTTCCAGTGGACTCACCGGGAGTCGAACCCGGACTTCCGCCATGCCATAGCGGTGTCTTCCCGTTGGACCATGAGCCCGTGTTGTGTCAGTGGACCGGCCGGGGATTCGAACCCCGATCTCCTGGGTGCAAACCAGGCATCTTCCCATTGGACGAGCCGCCCATCTCCTTTGTTGCGAGAGGTCTGCCCGGGAATTGAACCCGGTCTTCGTCCTTACCACGGACGTGTGCTGCCGAAACACCTGCAGACCAGTCGAGTGATCCCGGATGGAGTTGAACCATCGTCTCCTGCATGTCACGCAGGTGTCGTCGCCGTTGGAAGCAACCGAGCACACTTACCCAGACGGCAAGTGAGCGCAGGGCGGTAGTCCCCAACAACGCAGTGACCGAGGTGGGAGTCGAACCCACAGGATTCAACTACCGCGGCCCCGGCTGCTTCCTCCTTCATCAGTCGGCGGCCGCGCCTTGCTGGTTTGAGCTTCGCCGCCTTGCCAGATTGCGTTCCGCGTCAACTTGTCGATAAGCGTCCTCGATGGGATTTGAACCCACGATCTCCACCGTGACAGGGTGGCGAGCACTCCGGACTGCTCCGCGAGGACGTGATATCAATGGCTCAGGTGGGACTCGAACCACTGTATTCGTCTACCGCGGCCCGGGCCTTCTTCCGCCCTCATCGTCGGCGGCCGGGCCTTGCTTCCCAAGGCACGTGGGGTGCCGCTCCCCTACATCCCGCGATTTGTCATTGACTCGTGTGGGATTCGAACCCAACCTCGCCGGCTTGCCCCTTTTGCGTCTGTAAGAAGCCGGCAACCTCACCAGAAATCGAACGGGCCATGTTGTGTGCGCAGAATCTGCGCAGTGGGTCAGGAGGCGCTCGAATCCTCGTCTGCTGGTCTTCAGCCGCCGCTTGAACCGTCTCAGCTACCGACCCATGATCGGGAGGACATCGCAGCCAATTTTTTCGTTCCGATCGCCGAGTGATGACGGGACGCAAACCTCAGTGGGTCGCGTTACATCAAAGTGAGCGTCCAGAACGAAGAAAGCCCGATGTCGTGGTGACACCGGGCTTTGGAGGTGGTCTCCGAATACGGCCAAGGTGTCACAATCGCAGATTCTGGGCGGGGAGCGCATGATTCCTTTGATCCAGGTGGCAACCCGGATAGGAATAGCGCCCGGTACCCAGGCGTTCGCTTATGAAACTTGACCGTAAGAAAGACATTGAAGGGAAACTCCAAAGCTGCGTTTGAGCGTTTGATGCTGGCCATCGCCAGCCGGTTGCTAATTGAGACGCACAACAGCGTCGGAAGGTTCACCGAGAGTTCTAATTTTCCGTTGCCAAGTAGGATGCGCGGCGGTGCCAGGTTATTTCGTGATTCCGCGAACTTTCTGTGAAATGGCTGTCACATGTGCTGCGGTCTCGATCACGTTCCGGCTTTCAAGATTGGAACGCGACTTGAACCGCTCGCTTGCAACCGTCCTCCAGCCGTGCTGTACTCACCTCATGGGGTGCACTTGTGGCTGGTTGCGCGAATAGGTGAGTGAGGTTATGCTGGCGGCTTTATGTGGCACCTCACCAGTCTGGAGTCACGTCGATGGCAGGGATGAACTGGGATGGATCGACGCTGGAGGCACGGTTGCTGGCCGAGCAGGCTGTTCTCAACTGGCGGGAACTCAACAAGACGCGTCATGTGGCGGCGGATGGGACGGTCCTCAACGTCCGTGAGCGAATGGCCATCGATCAGGGGCGCGAGTTCACTCGCAAAATGATTGAGACGACTCTGCAGGAACAGGCCTGCGAGGTCGAACAGTCGAGCCTGTCGGCGAGCTTGCCGAACACGGGGCACCGACCCGGACGTGCTCCTGCGGAGTGAACCGCCGTCATCGGGGGCGGTATTAATGGGATGCCTCGGCGATCACCGTGCTGGCGGATGGAGCGAAGTGGATTTGGGTTGAGCGGCGCACCGCGAACGGTTCGACGAAGAACAACGCTCGCATCTGTGGGGATGCCGAGGGCGTGCTGGACATCTTTCATGCATGGCAACAGGTCTCTGATTTAGGCAAGTTACTGCAGGACTTGCGGAACTATCTCGCCAACCACCAGGATCACGTGCACTACGCCCAGCGGCTGGCGGAGGGCCAAAGCATCGGCAGCGCCAGGTGGAATGGGCCTGCAAGAACATGATCGGTCGCCGGCTCAAACAAACCGGTGCCCGCTGGCGCGTCCGCCGCGTCAACCGTCAGGCCGGCCTGTGCGCGTTGATGCACAGCCACCAATAGAAAACCTGCTGGGAACACGCCTGAAAACCAAACAACGCCGAAATCCGCGCACGCACCCTCCTCATGCACGCTCGCTGGTGAGGCTTGCCCGGGTTGAGGCGATCTCCTAGCTTAGCAATTCGCGCGAAGCTCCGCTCGCATTCACTCCATCACGACCGAAGGAATGAACGTTCATGCCTCGATTCCCCCGGATGGGATTGATGGCCGTCCTCGTCTTGCTGGGCCAATCGGGTCTTCTGCAGGCACAGACGGCGGGTTCCTCAGACTGGCCGTACTGGCGGGGTCCGAACCGGAACGGTGTCGCCCAGCCCGATCAATCTCCGCCAGTTTCTTGGAGTGCGACGGAGAACGTGATCTGGAAGACTCCGGTCCCCGGTCGGGGGCATTCGTCTCCCACCGTGATCGGTGACTTCATCTTTCTGGCCACAGCCGACGAGCAACACCAGATTCAGTCCGTGGTGGCTTTCAGTCGTGAGTCCGGCGAACAGCGCTGGCAGACCGATATCAGCCAGGGAGGATTCCCCAAAACTCATCCCAAGAATACGCACGCCACCTGCACTGTCGCCTGCGATGGCGAGCGAGCGTTCGTGACGTTTCACCACCACGCCCGGCTGACGCTGGCGGCCCTCAACCTCGACGGCGAGGAGGTCTGGAAGCAGGAGGTGGGACCGTTCGATCCCAAGGTGTACGAGTACGGCTATGCAGCCTCGCCGGTGTTGTACGATTCACTGGTTATCATTGCCGCTGACTCTGAGAAGGGGGGATACCTTGTGGCCTACGATCGGGAGACCGGTAGGCGTGTGTGGAAGACCGACCGCCCCCGCATGTTGAGCTTCTCGTCGCCGATTGTGGCACAGATCGGTCGACGTCCGCAGTTGCTCATCAGCGGTTGCGAACAGGTAGCGTCGTACGACCCGCGCACAGGCAAGGGGATCTGGGCCACACCTGGCACGACCATGGCCACCTGCGGAACGATGATCTGGGACGGGGACGTCGTCTTCGCCAGCGGAGGTTACCCTGATGCTCAGACCATCGCCGTCAAGGCTGACGGGTCGCGGAAGGTCGTCTGGAAGAACAACCAGAAGTGTTACGAACAGTCGATGCTCGTGCACGACGGCCATGTCTACGCAGTCAACGATCAGGGCATTGCTTTCTGCTGGCGCGCGAGCGATGGTCGCGAAATGTGGAAGCAGCGCCTCGCCGGACCGATCTCTGCGTCGCCCTTGCTGGTGGGTGACACGGTTTACGCAACGAACGAGGCCGGCACGTCATGGGTGTTCAAGGCAAGCCCGCAGAAGTATCAGCAGTTGGCGCAGAACCAGCTGGAGAGCGAAGCGTTTGCCACACCAGCGATCTGTGACAGTCGCATCTATACGCGCGTCGCCAGCGGATCGGGAACCCAACGCCGGGAGACGCTGTACTGCCTCGGCGAGTGACATCCGTTGGAATGTCCTCGGATGAAGCACCGTAGCGGTTGTGCTGCGAGGCAGATATTTCGCAATGCTTCCCGGGACTCATGCGGAGCGGGACTCCCGCGGACAGCGCGGTTAGGACAGTTGCAGCGGGAGGGATCGGCTGCGAACGCCGCAGGCGTCGTAGATCGCATTGGCAATCGCGGGTGCCACGGCAATGATGGGGGTCTCGCCGGCACCGACTGACGGAAGATCCCGGCGGTCGACCAGCACAATGTCGAGGTCGGGAACATCCTGCATCCGGGGAACCCGGTAGCTGGAAAACTGAGGGTTCAGGATTCGGCCGTCTTCAAACTCGATGTTTTCGTAGAGTGCACCTCCCAGTCCCATAATCAGGCAACCTTCGACCTGCGAGCGCAGGTTACCGGGATTCTGAATCGCACCGCACTCATAGGCCTGGCAGATGTGCCGGACGTGAAGGTTGCCGTCAATCACTTCGACCTCGGCACATGCCGCGACGTAGGAACCCTTCTCGGTCCCGCAGGCCAGCCCGATACCTCTGTTTGGCTGGCGGGCAGTACGTCGACCGGACCAGTCGAAGCGTTCGCTTGCCGCTCGCAAGACATCTTTCAGACGCCCCTCGTCCAGATGCTCCAGTCGAAATGTGAGTGGATCGGCCGCGACGAGTGCTGCCAGTTCGTCCATGGCAGATTCCCGGGCGAAGGTGTTCGCTGTTGAAGCCAGCGCCCGGTAGGAACCTTGTCGAAGTGGTGAGTCGGCCTCCAGGAATCGTGTCCGACCGTGGGGCACCCGATAGGGGGTCTCGATCGCTGACCCACCGGAGTTGCAATTGGTGAAGTCCCATCCCAGCAGACGTCCCGACGAGTCAACCCCGGCGCGCACGTCGATAACTCCCGCCGGACGGAAGTAGGCCCAGGTCAGCTCTTCCTCGCGAGTCCAGCGAACATGAACCGGATGTCCGGCCCCCTTGGCGAGGCGCGCCGCCTCGACAGCCACCTCGCCGGTATGTTTGCCGCCGAACCCTCCGCCCATGTCGGGTACAATCACACGCACCAGATCATCAGCCAGACGAAAGGCCTGGCAGAGTTCGCCATGCACTCGAGACGGTTGTTGTGTGCCCGTCCAGACGGTGAGGTTGCCGTCGGCCCACTCGGCCACGGCAGTGCGCGGCTCCATCGGTGCATGCTGGATGTAGGCCACGACGTATTCCGCCGAGATCGACTGGTCCGCATCATCAGGCCACGATTCGGAATTGCCCCAGTTTCGTCGGCTGCTGCGGGACTCACGACTTGTGCGCCTGAGATGTGCAACCAGCTCCTTGCTGGATGGATGCGATGGACGCTCCCAGTCTGCTGAGCCGGCCAGGGCGTCGATGGCCGTCGCGGCCTCGAAGGATGTTGGCGCTGCACACGCGACGAAGTCACCATCCCGCACAACGGTAACATCCTTCATGTCACGGACGACCGACAAGTCGATCGTTTTCAGAGATGCCCCGTAAGATACAGGTCGAAGCACTCGACCATAGAGCATCTGCGGCCGAATGGTGTCGGATGGGTACTGCGCAGCACCGGTCACGACATCACGTCCACCCACCTTGTTCACGAATGTTCCGAGAACATGCCAACGATCAACCGAAGTCACCTCGATTCCATCGAGCTGTCGGGGAGAGTCGAACCTGCTGCGAAGTTGAGGATCTCTCGCCAGTTCGGCGAGTGTGATTCGTCGCCCTGGATCAGCCCGGAAGACTCCCTCCTCGATCACCAGCCGTGATCGGCCGACGCCCAGCTGTTCAGCGGCATAGTTGGCCAGCACTTCGAGGGCTGCGGCCGCCGCGCTTCGGACCCGGGGAACGGTCGATGGCGTGGTCCGACTTCCGGCTGTTCCGCCATCATCAGGACACTGTTGAGTGTCCGCCATCACGAGGCGAATGCGATCGACGGGCAGTCGAAACTCCTCGGCGGCCGCCTGGGTGATCTGCGTGCGGCTTCCCTGACCTGCTTCCACCTTGCTGGTGAACACGGTAATGACGCCATCGTCACCCAGGTGGAATCGCTCGGACAGTGGCTCGTCGCGTTGTGCATGACGCTGGCTGATGGACTTCTTTGCCGACACAACGAGGATCAACCCGGCACCAAGAGTCTGGACAAATCCCCGACGTCCGACAGCGAAGTCGAACTGCGTCGGTTCGGAAAGTTCGTATCTTTCCACTTCGGCCGTCAGATCTTCAAAAGGCGACTCCGACATGACGATTCTCCCCGGCAGAGTACTGGCTGACGACTCGGCTACGACTTGCGAACCGCCTGCTCGACGGCGACCAGAATGTTGGGATAGTTGCAGCAGCGACAAAGGTGCTCGCTCATCGCCGCGACAATGTCTTCGCGCGATGCACCCGGATGGTCACGTACGAATGCCACAGCCGTCATGATGTGTCCCGGCACACAATATCCGCACTGCATCGCCTGCTTGTCGAGAAACGCCTGCTGCACCGGATGCAGGGCATCACCCTTCGAGAGTCCCTCGATCGTCTGTATTGCCGCTCCGTCGACGTCACGGACCGAAGTGATACAGGAGCGTCGCGGCTTCCCGTCAACCAGGACCGTGCATGCACCGCATTCACCTTCACCGCAGCCGTACTTTGTCCCAGTGAGGTGGAAATCCTCTCGAAGAACATCGAGGAGCGGTCGCTCTTCGTCGGTCGTCGTCAAACGTTGTTCGCCATTAACCTGCAGGGAAAACTCGTGGGGCATGGTCACATCCTCTCCATTGTGAGCGTACAGCAGGAGCAGGCGGGAACTTCTGACTGTCCGAATCGTAACCACCTGCCACAACATGTGGCAAACCGATCAGCGCTCAGACGGTGGCGATGAATTGACCCGCCCCGAACCGCGTGCCACAGTCTTCACACCATACCGGAACAGAATCGCTGACGGCCTCAGGCTCGTCGTATGAGCAAACGAGGCGATCCACTTCTAAGTGAAGTTCTCAGCAGCTGAGGTTGTCACGTGTGATTGCCATTGACCCGTCACGCAGCATGAGCTCGGCTTCATCGAGCTTCCGGCATGTCCCACTACGCCTGAATTGCTGAGCACCGCATGTGATGCGAGTCAGGTGAAGTCGTGGAGCAGGCTCAGCAGGCAGCCCAGTTGCACAAAGCCGGTAAACATCTCCGGCAGGGACTCGTAGTGCACCCGCAGCCGGCGGAACACTTTCAGCCGCCCGATCAGATGCTCGATCTTGCACTGCCGCAGGGTGCGCCCGTCCTGGAGCTTGGGCCGAGTGCGATTCCGGCGGTGCGGCGTCACCAGCTCGACGCTGCGGTCCTTCAGCTTCCGGCAGGTGGTTTGTTCTACCGGCACGCCGGCACGATCGGTTGCTCCCCCACTCGGAAAAACGGGACCACGTAGGGCCCTTCCGGGATCACCGCCACTTCGCGGTCAGGACTGTGCGCCAGGCTGTCCGCAACCGCCTGCTCGAGGGATTCTGGTGACATTCACTCCGGTGAGGCTGCATTCCTGCGAAGAAAGTCCCTCGGTGACGAGGTGAATGTGGCCCACCTTCATCGGTTTGGACTGCATCTGTGTCTGCCATTCGTCGATGGCGGCATGCGGCTTGTGCCGGATGCTGTCCAGAAACGCATCCGGCCCCAACTGGACCAGCCGCTCCTGGGCCGCAGCGAACTCCGCCGACCCGAGCCCTTCCGAGCAGGCCGAGGCGATGATCAGATCTCCCCCGGGCTCCAGAATGTTCATGGCGCACACCATCCCTTTGACCGTCTGATAGTAGGTCTTGTCGAGAGGATAGCCGGCCGCACTCGTCACCACGGTGTGAAACCGCCGTGCTACGGGCAGTTCGCAGTAGCGTCTCACGTAGTCGACCGCCGCTTGATGACTTGCCACAACCTCGCCGAAGTTGATGTACGACAGGTTCCGCTCCTCGTCGATTACGGTGTTGACGGCCAGCGCGCCGCCGAGCAGGCCGACAATCTCAAGCTGCTCCTCGTGCAGCGGATTTCCCACCAGGTTGCAGCTCGTGGCCGCCGGGTCCGCCATGAACCGCGCACTGTGAAACGTCGTGATCGTCTCGGCATGCGCCAGCCCCGGGGCAATCACCTTGCGGCCTCCCGAATACCCGGCCATGAAGTGTGGTTCCACCAGGCCGGTGGCGATCCGCACGTCGGCGCAGGCGAAGCGACGGTCCAGCCGGACGACCGTTCCCCGTGTCGAGGTCTTCCCGAGATCGACATGCTCGAAATCGTTCCGCGCGTCGTGATTGACGACGGGGACTCGTTCGAGCACCCAGGGATCTCCGATCAGCTCGCGCAACTCGTCGGCGTCACAGGGGCGGTGCAGCCCGGTGGCCACCAAGATTGTGATGCCATCGAGGGCCAGTCCCGCCGAGAGCATCCTCTCGATCAGCGGCCGCAGAAACAGGCCATTGGGAACCGGACGCGTGAGGTCACACACGGCGATACAGGCGCTGTGGGCCGAGCGGAGCAACTCTTCCAGCGGCGGACTGCCGATCGGGGAGCGGATCGCGCGGTTCACCGCGGCCTGTGGATCGGCGAAGCGGGGCATGGCGGGCTTGCGCAACACGGTCGCGCGGGCATCGTCCGGCAGTGTGAGGGTCTTCGTCGCCGTGCCGTAGCGGAGTTCGATCTGCATGCGCTGGCGGTTTCCGTGGCGAGGTGGGGGAACGTCGAGTGTACCGCGCCGTTCGTGTCGAGGCAGGGCCTTTCGATAGTTGATGGCGAATTGGTTGAGGAGGTGGTGGACTTTGAGGGCATTCTTGCGGAGATCTGCGGCGATCCCAGGCCCACCGGCACTTATTGAGAGGCCCTGCCTGCGCCATCTCCGCAGTGGCAGGCGTGGATCATCACGAGTACAGTGCAGGATGTCGCGCGGGCGAGAAATACTCGGAAACGGTCCCGCTGGACGTGCGACATGACGTCCTGCGAAGCCCGCTCCAACACACGGGAGGTGATCCGTGATTCGCTTCATCGAGTCGATCGCTCCTGATTCGCTACGCGGGATCGTCGTCTGGAGTCTGCTGTCCTGTGGGACCGCAATCTCGGACGCCGCCGACTGGCCGCAACTACAGGGGGATGCGATCCGGTCCGGAAATGCCGCGACTGAGACGCTGACGCTCCCGATGGGACTGGTGGCTGCCGTCCCCTGCTCGGATGCCCTGCTCAGCGCACCGGTTGTCGCCGACGGCCAGGTCTTCGTGATCGACGGTTCCGGGGTGGTGCACGCCATCGATGCCCTGACGCATCAAGTGAGCTGGACGTTCGCGACGCGCGGTGGCACCGGAAACTGCAACAACGTTGCGGCACCGGCCGTCGCCGGGCCGTATCTCCACGTCGGCACGATGGCCGGCTACCACTACGTGCTGGATCGGCAGAATGGCCAGGTCGTCGCAGAGATTGACTGCGGGGAGCCAATCTTCTCGGCAGCGGCTGTCGGAAACGGTCGCGTGTACCTGGCCACGCTGGGAGCGCGGGTGTACGCACTGGAAGAGGCCGGGGGGGTCGTCTGGACATGGGACTTCGTCCGGGAAGTGATCGGGTTTGAAGGGAATCGCTGGAGTGGTGCCGACTGGCGCGCCCATCGACAGGACCGTGTGACCTGGGAAGATCACTTCGTCTGCTCGCGCGATATCTGTCTGGTTAACAGGACGGTGGTGATGCCGGCCGGTGGTCGGACTGTCTTTCTCGACGATGGCGGCGCGGTTCCGATTTTGCGCCGTGGCGGAGATCCCTCAGTACGCCGGCTCCGAATTCCCGGCCACCTTCGGCCAGAGTGCCGATGCCGACGGGAACGTCTATGTCCAGTGGCATCGACGCGACAATGCCGGCCGTGTCGAGATCCTGCGGCTGACACCGGACGGCATCGAGACCGATTTCCTTGCCGGTACCGAGACGGCCATCCATCTGCCGGGACTGCTGAGTTTCTCACCGGTGAGCATCCAGGGTGGTCATGTGTACCGCGTTCGTCCCGAGCACCGACTGGGATTGGTGCGGCACACGCGCGGCGAGGCAGCACCGGAGGTGCTATCGGAGGCAGCGGCCATCAGTCCTCCGCTGCTGACCCGGGATCATGCCGTGTACGGAGATCTCGCGGGACGGCTGATGATCGTTCCGCTGGCTGGTGGCGAGGCGGTCTCGTTGCCCACAGCGTTCGGCGCACCGATCTCGGCTCCGTTGGCGGTCGCGGACGGCCTGGTCTACGTCCCCAGTGAGGACGGATATCTGTACGTCTTCGGTTCAGGGGGGAGCGCGTCGCTCCCTGACGAAGATCTGGAGGTCTGGAAGATCCGCAGTCCGCTCTCGGGTCCCCTCGCCGATCCGAAGTTCGACTGGTACACGAACTATGGCGACTTCAGCGGCACGAATGCGAACGATCAGGGGCTCGCGCCTCCGCTCCGCATGCGCTGGGCACGAAGGCTGGAGGGGACGATCAAGCATCTCCCCGTGTGTGGCGGCGGACGCCTGTACGTCCACACGGCCGAGGGGCAGATCCTCGCGTGCGAGCAGGATACAGGCCGTTTGCTGTGGCGACGGTACTGGCCCGACGTGTACCTGTCGTTTACGTCGCCATTGTACATCGCTGGCAAACTGCTGATTCCCCAGGCGGGGATTCGGCAGTCCCGCATGCGCTGCCTCGATGCCGAAACCGGTGCCCTGTTATGGGAGGCCCCGTTCACCGGGTCGCCCAGTTGGAGCCGGCAGTTTCCGCCCGTTGTGCACGGGAGCGTGGCGATCTATGCGTCTGGTTCCGGAGAGTACGCCGCCCAAGGGACCGAGAAGCCGTTCACCTTCAAGGAGGATCCGGTTCCCACACCCGATCAGCGGGAGGTGATGAGCTGGATCTATTCGAACGACAACCCTTATTACCCCCGGGACCATCGCCCGACACTCTGGGCCTGGGATCTGAACACGGGCGAACTTGTCTGGCAGAAGGACTTCTCGGACTACGGTCGCGGCGGAAACGACTGCGGAATCTGTCTCCTCGACGGCAAGCTCTACTACTCGACCTTTTTCGGCTATCTGGCCAGTGCCCGCGAGCGGCGTGGTCTGCCACCCGAGAACAACGGTCTGACGGCCTGTCTGGATCCCCGGACCGGCGAAGTCCTGTGGCTGACGACGGACTACTACGTGACGGCCAAGTGCACCTTGAGTGCCCGCGATGGACGCATCTACATCGGCGGCTACAATCGAGCCCGGGAAGGCACCGACGACCGCTTTGTGTGGTGTCTCGACGCCGACGATGGCTCACTGATCTGGCAATCCGATCCGGTGACCTCGGCCCTCAACGTGGTGACGGTCGGTGAGAGGTTTATCTTCTCGAACGCTCTCAGAGGTCGGGGTAATGTCTTCGATCGCGAAACCGGCAAGGTGGTCGGCACTGTCGGTCACAACTACGCCTGCTGTCGCTTCACACTCTCCGAACCGTACGTGCTCGGGGCCAACATGGATATGATCGACCTTTCGCAGGACGGCAAATTGGTGTCGACCGGTCCGGCCATCGACTCCCGGGAGTGCCTGGGAGCTGTGGTTTCCAACGGTCGGATCTTTTACGCCTCGCAGGCCAGCGGCTTCCTCGTCTCGCAGACCTACGGGGAGGAGTCCGGCAACTTGCCGGCCGTCTGGGAACGACCCTGATCATTAACGTCTGATGTCGGCGGTGCTGACCGCGCGCACCTCATGGTGATCCCGAGGATTCGATGTTGCGACATTGAGGAGCGACCCATGGCCGGGCTTCCCGACTGCACGCCCCCCTCCATTGAATCCGGCCGACGCCGCTTTCTGGTCCAATCCGCCGGGGTTCTCCTGGGGAGCCGCATCGCCCCTGTTCTTGCCACGAAAGCCTGCGCCGACATGCAGCCACAGTCATCATCAGGGCCTCCGCAGCGCGTGCCGGTGGTCGACACACACCTGCACTGTTTCGCCGGAGGACAGGACACGCGCTTTCCCTATCACCCCCGGGGACCTTACCAGCCCGAGGCGGCGGCCACGCCCGAGCATCTGCTCACCTGTATGGACGGGGGAGGCGTCGACTACGCCATCGTCGTGCATCCCGAGCCGTACCAGGACGACCACCGCTATCTCCACCACTGCCTCGAAGTCGGCGGCGAGCGACTGAAGGGAACCTGCCTGTTCTTCGCCGATTCCCCCGGCTCGCGGGAACAACTGACCGCGATTGTTCGCGAACTTCCGGAACAAATCGTCGCCGCCCGGATTCATGCGTATGCCCCGGAGCGCCTCCCCCCCTTTGGCACTCAGGAACTGCGTGGACTCTGGAAGACGGCTGCCGATCTGGGTCTGGCGGTCCAACTCCATTTCGAACCGCGGTATGCCCCCGGGTTCGAGCCGCTGATCCGGGAGTTCGCCGACACGACCGTCATCATTGACCATCTGGGCCGCCCGTTTCAGGGAACCCCCGCCGAGCACGCCGTCGTCGTCGGCTGGTCTCGCCTGCCCAACACGGTGATGAAGATTGCCGCTGTACCGGTGCTAACCAGCTATCCGCATCGCGATATCCGGCCGGTGATCCGTCAGTTGACCGAGGCCTGGGGAGCAGAGCGCATGATCTGCGGCGGGGGATTTCATGCGGACGCCACACCGCAATCCTACTTGGACTACCGCGAGCAGGTCGGCGAACTTCTTGCGCATCTGTCAGGCGAGCAGCGGCAGATGATTTTCGGGGGGACAGCGGCGCGTCTGTTCGGATTTGCGACACGCTGATACGAGCCAGCACCGGGAGGTCGACCTTGCGCACGGCGCCTGCCACACCGTCGGCGCGCCTCGCGAAGGTCTGGATGTGTGGCCTGGGTGGATCGCACCGCGGAGGCTCAGCGATCCGCAGCGACAGCCGGCAGGTGCTCCAGAAACTTCGCATCCGTCAGTTGCAGCTCGTCGAGCAATTGTTCCCGCAGCCGGCTGAGGACGACCTTCGCTTTCAGAGCGCACACTGAGGCCATCGGACCACCCTCAAAAACAGCGAATCCGACAACGGCCCCATCATGCCTGCAACAGGGACGGTCCGCGAAGGGCGTGCCTCCGCCTCAGTACGTCTCGACAACGCAGCAGGGCAGGCGCCTGCCGCGGCTGAGGCTTTTGATTCAGTACTGGAAGTGAAAATCCTGACCAAGCGGTAGTCTGAGGAGGACAACTTCATCGGTCCCCACAGCTCGTTGGGGTATCGTCCCCCGGCCCTGGGGACGCGCCCGCCGCTTAAGTCCACTGCCGCTAAGCGCTGGCAGCCTTGCGGGGCGCAGCTATTGACAACCCCAACAATAACTTGAAAGCTGGTACCGTCCCCGGGGCATGTCACCGATGGCTGTGCCATCAAGGAATGCAGCCCCCGGTAGAGGGTCCCGCCATGAAACCGCTCGCGACTCTTCTCTTCACCGTTCTGTCCATGGTCACATTAGTCTCGGAATTGCGAGCTGATGACTCGGCATTTGTGTTGATTGTGGTCGGTCCCAGCAATCATCCGCCTGGATCACACGAAGTGGCTGCGGGTGGTCGGTTGATGAAGCACTGCCTCGAGCACCTGACGAATGTGCCTGGAGTGAAGGCAGACGTGGTGGAAGGCTGGCCCAGTAAGTCACTGCGTGATGCCGCGTCGACCATCGTGTTCATTGGCGACACGTTTCCGCCGAACCGGCTACCTGATCCGCAGCAGAACCTCGCCGATCTCGACGCAATGATACAGCGAAGTGCGGGGATCGTCTGCGTGCACTACGCCACGGGTCTGCTGGGCGATGACGTGCAGGCTGATGGCGCACACCCCTTGCTGGGGTGGCTCGGCGGCTACTTTGCCAACAGCACTTGCCCGCACCACCAGTCTACGGCGAAGATCTTCCCGGCAGCCACCATCACCCCCGCCGCGCCGATGCATCCCGTATCGCGTGGTTGGAAGGAATTCACAATCCACGACGAGCCGTATATCAACAACTACTTCGGATCCGACGGCAACGAACTCGCACCGAACGTGACGGCGCTGGCCACATCCATGTTGCCCCCCGAATCACCCCAGCGCGAAACAGTCGCCTGGTGCGTCGAACGATCCGACGGCGGACGCGGTTTCGGAATAGTCATGCCGCACTTTTACAAGAACTGGCGTGACGAAGACCTGCGGCGACTGATCCTGAATGGAATCGTCTGGAGCGCAAAGCTCGACGTGCCTGTCGGTGGCGTCCGCACAGCGACTCCTGATCTGACTGCGTTTGGGCCCGAGTCGATCGAGTATGTACCACGCCCTGCCAAACCACAGAATGCCCCTGCGATTCAATGAACCATCGATGGTTTGACCCGCCTTTGATCATTCCCTTACTCCACATTGCCAGGCGGACCTCTCAGCCCCGACAAAATGTGCTGTCCTGTCGGATTGCAATCACTGGTTGAGGAGTTAACGACAGCGAGTGCCTGCCAAAATGAGCTTCAGAGTGAATTCACACGTGACAATTCCCTGTGCACCTTTGCGCAGTGGTGTGATGGCCCTGTCAGTCTGGGGGAGTCTGTGCTCATGGCCCGTCAATTGCCCAGCTCAAACAGTGGATGACAGGGAATTCGCAGCGCAGAAGGCCGACACCGAGAAGTTCTTTCGTGATCGAGTCACTCCGTTCATCAAGACCTACTGCCTGGAGTGTCACTCGAACAAGCGACCGACGGAGGCGGGCGTCAACTTTTCACCGGCGCTCAAGAGTCCTGGTCACGCGTGCGTTCAGCCAGCAGTGGAAGAAGGCGATCGCGAGGGTGAAGGCGCATGACATGCCGCCGGACTATGCGAACAATCAGCCGACCGATGCGGAGCGGCAGATGTTCGTCGACTGGCTGGCGCAGGATCAAGTTTCTCAGCCAGAAGGATCCCGGACCCTTTGTCATCCGACGACTGACCAAGACGGAGTACGGCAACACCCTGCATGATCTCTTTGGCGTCGAGCCGGCGATTGCCGATGAGTTGCCGGATGAAGTCAGCGGCGAAGGGTATCTCAATTCGCTTTCACCCCTCCAGCTCGAGCAGTATCTCACGATCGCCGATAAGGTCTTGGACCAGATTCTCCCGTCGGATGATGCCCCGCCCACCGAAATGCAAAAGCGACTGTTTGGTGAACCGCCCGCACCCGGCGCTGACGCTGCGAGCGGCGCGCGAAGCAGTCGCCCGGTCACTTGCGCAAGAAGGCCTATCGTCGACCTCCGTCCGAGGCGGAACTGGATGTCCTGCTGGAGGTGTTTGACCTGGCGCAGACAGAACGACTCGCACTATCCGCAGGCTCTGCGCTTGATGCTCAAGGCGATCCTCGTTTCTCCCCAGTTCCTCTTCATCACTCCGGCCGGAGAGGTCGATCCGGACGTCGAGATCGTTCCCCTCGATGACTATCAACTCGCGTCACGTTTGTCCTATCTGTTGTGGGCGACCATGCCCGACGACGAGCTGATGGCGCTGGCTGATGACGGAAAACTCCATGAGCCGGCGATTCTGAAGGCGCAGGTAAAGCGCCTGCTCGATGGATCCTCGTTCCCGCGCTCTGTTTGATGGCTTTGGTGCGCAGTGGCTGGGGCTTGGCGATCTGGAAGACAAGGTCTTCGACACTGCCAAGTTTCCGCAAATGACCGCGCGAGATGCGCGCTGCGATGTACGACGAAGCCCGTCTCTTCTTCGAGAGCATCGTGCGTGAAAACCGCAGTGTCGCCACTTTCGTCGACAGCGATTACACGTTTCTCAACGAGACGCTGGCCACGATCTACGGCCTGGAAGAAACGGTCACCGGACCAGAGATGCGCAAGGTGCAGCTGACGGATGACAATCGCGGGGGGATTCTGGGAATGCCAGGCATTCTCGCGACGACCTCATTCCCCAACCGCACGAGCCCGGTCAAACGCGGCGTGTGGGTGCTCGAACAAGTGCTCGGCGAACATGTGCCCGCCTGCCCCGCCGGACGTTCCGGCCCTGGACAAGCAGGACCAGCAGACGGTCGCGAACTTGACCCTGCGTGAGCGCACCGAACTGCATCGCACGAATCCCGTCTGCGCCAATTGCCATCAAGATGCTCGACCCGATCGGATTTGGCCTGGAGAACTTCGATGCCATCGGGCGATGGCGTGAGCAGGACGATAACGGTGAGGCGATCGATGCTGCGGGCGAACTTCCGGGCGGAGAGCGCTTTTCAGGTCCCAGAGAATTGAAAGCCATCATCGCCGGCCGAGTCGACAAGCTGTCTCGCAACCTGGTCGAGAAACTATTAGCCTATGCCCTGTGCCGACAATCTGGAAGGCTATGACGAAATCGTGGTGGATGACTTGATGAAAGATATCGCCAGTGACGGGTATCGCATGCAGACGCTCGTCAGTGCGGTCGTCACCAGTTATCCCTTTACGCATCGTCGAATCCGAGAAGAGGTGGACCCCCAATGAGCAAGAACGTCGCTGATTGATCGTCGCACCTGCCTGAAGGGAGTGGGAGCCTCACTTGCCCTGCCGCTTTTGGATACCATGGGTTGGGCAGAAACCGTCGAGGGCAAGGCAGTACAAACCACCGGTTCGCCTGGGATTCATGTACATGCCCCATGGCGTGATCATGGATCAATTCTGGCCGACCGATGCGGAGAGTTTTCTGTCGTCGCCACCGCCGGCCTTGGAATCGCTGCGGCCCGTGCTCGACCAGTGTCTGATGATGAAGGGCATCTCGGGAGTTCCGATCGCTCCCTTCAATGGCGCACCCCACGCGCTCGAGCTGTCGACCTGGCTCACGGCGACGTTGCCGGACCCAGACAAGCGGAATGAGATCAACATCGCGATTTCCGCGGATCAGATTGCCGCCAACTACGTGGGAGCCTTCACCACGTTGCCGTCTCTGGAACTGGCCACGATGCCGCAGACGTGGAAGGAAAACCAGGAAGGGCTCAACGAGGCGTATTATTCGCACTGCAGCTTTCGCTCGCCCACCCAGGCGGTCCCTGCCGAGACCAATCCACGCAACGTGCTCAATCGCCTGTTCAACAAGCGAGACGCAAGGCGGCAGCGGCGGTGAACCGTCGCAGGCGGATGCGCTGGATCGAAGCATGTTGGATCTCGTCCTCGGCGGTGCCAGGGATCTTCGGCGAACGTTGCCCACAACCGACCAGCACAAACTGGATGAATACCTGGACAGCGTTCGCTCGGTGGAACGACGCATCGCCGCCATCGAGTATCCGCCAAAAAGAAGCCGCCCTGGAGAAGGCGGGCGTCCGCTCCAGCAAACGCTACGACTCGGATTCCCCACCCATCGAGATCAAGATTCCCGAGGGAGACAAACGCAGCGAGTACATGCAGGTGATGTGCGACCTCAACGTGCTGGCATTCCAGACCGACACGACCCGCGTCAGCACCTACATCGGCTCGACACCGAACGGCGTTTCTTATCCGGAACTCGGGTTCAACGACCAGCATCACTCCACAACCCATCACCGGCAATCAACCGGAGAAGGTCGAGAAAGTCGCCAAGATCACCGCGTTCAACATCGCCCAGTTCGCCTACATGGTGAAGAAGATGCACAGCCTGCGCGAAGGCGACGGCACGTTGCTCGACAACTGCATCATGATGTGGGGCTCCGGCCTCGAGGACGGCAACAAGCACACCCGGGAGAATCTGCCCTTCATCCTCGCGGGCAAGGGAGGCGGTTCGATCAACACGGGACGCTTCCTGCCCGACACCAAGGGAAATCAAGGAGACCTGCTCACCACCTTGCTCGCCTGCGCCGGCATTCCGCTGGACCGCCCCATCGGGATCGCGACCAAACAACTCAAGGAAATGACCCATAATCTCTGACCATATCGGTGAACGCGTCACCGTTGAGGTTGTCCCTGATTCGATGTGCCGAAATGACGGCTGCGATGTTTGGGGATCTCTCATTCATGTGGTGGACCCCAAAACAGACAGCCCAATGAGATACCTTCCGGCGTGTGGGACGTCCAGAGAATGAGCAGGAGGCGACGGAGTTTGGGGCGGTGCTGAAGGCTAAGGTGCGATTGTCAACAACAGCGAATCATTCCGGCGAAAACCTACTGTCCGTTATGTCCACATTGTTTCTCGTCACTGTGTCCTGCCTCAGTTGAAAATGGAATCGGGTTCTGGTTGGGTTAGTACAACCTGACTGGAGAGATTCCATGAGTCGTACCCGTCGTCGTTTCACCCCCGAGCAGAAGGCCCAGATCGTTCGCAGGCATCTTGCTGGAAAGGAAGCGGTTTCGGCCCTTGCCGAAGAGTTTGGCCTGCAGCCGAGTCAGATTCATGCCTGGGTCAACACTGTCCTGGCCCAAGCCGACAAGGCCTTCGAGCGATCCGTCGAGAACGGTCGCAATGGCCGCGTCGAGCAGGCCAAGGACCGCCGCATCGAGCAGCTCCAGGCCAAGCTGGCCAACAAGAACGAAGTCATCGCCGAACTGATGGAGGAGAACGTCAAGGCAAAAAAAGCCAAGTGGGGAACTCTGAACGGACGCTGGGTTCCCCATGACACGCGCGACCAGGTCGTGGATTACGTCCGCTACTGGACGGACCGCGCCGAGTTGCCCGCCAAGACCCTGCTCGCCTGGCTGGGGCTGGGGACGAGCAAGTTTCACACCTGGAAAGAGCGCTACGGGAAAGTGAATGAACACAACGGCCAGATCCCCCGCGACCACTGGCTCGAAGACTGGGAGAAAGCGGCCATCGTCGACTTCCACGACCGCCATCCGCTGGAGGGCTACCGCAGGCTGACGTTCATGATGCTCGACGACGACGTGGTTGCCGTCAGCCCGGCCAGCGTCTACCGGGTGCTCAAAGCCGCCGGTCGGCTGGACCGGCAGTGGGCCGCACCTTCGAAGAAGGGGACGGGCTTCGTGCAGCCGCTCACGCCCCACGAGCACTGGCACGTCGACATGTCGTACATCAACGTCGCGGGGACGTTCTACTACCTGACCAGCGTGCTCGACGGTTACAGCCGGTCCATCGTGCACTGGGAACTGCGTGAGATCGATGACCGAAGAGGACGTCGAGATCATCGTGCAGCGGGCCTTGGAGAAATATCCGGACGCGAAGCCGCGGATCATCAGCGACAACGGCCCGCAGTTCATCGCCCGCGACTTCAAAGAGTTCATCCGCCTGACCGGCATCACCCACGTGCGGACCAGTCCCTACTATCCGCAGTCCAACGGCAAGCTCGAACGCTGGCATGGCAGCCTCAAACGCGAGTGCATTCGCCCGACGTGTCCGGCTTCGCTGGAAGAAGCCCGACGCCGGGTCAGGCGTTACGTCGAGCATTACAACCACGTCCGCCTGCACTCGGCCATCGGTTACATCACCCCGGCCGACAAGCTCAACGGCCTGGAACAGGTGATCTTCGCCGAGCGGGACCGCAAACTGGAGGAGGCCCGCCACCGCCGTCAACTCGCCCGCAGCAGGCGCGAGTGCGGGAGGTTGCCTGATGGATCGCCGTCACGGGACAATCGACTTCGACCTGGGCGGAGGATAGGGCAACGCTGAGGAGCGACCCGAGCACGACCCAGGGGCTGAGACCGAAGCCTGGGCGGTCAATCGATCGCCCAGCTTCCTCCACTTCGGGATCAGCACGACCGCGAAAAACCTTCGCGGCACGACGCCGCGACCCTTGGGCAGGATGTCGCCACTGTCACTCACTAACCCCGACCGCTCCACATTCCAATTCCCGCTGAACCAGGACAACTGTCCGCGCTGTCCAGATGTCCGCGAAAAGTGCCGCCCAGCAATCCAGCATTGAGCAGGAATGCGCAGGGTTAAAACGATTTGAAAATCCTGTAAGCTAATTGTTGCACAGCGGTTCCGTTATGCGAACGAACATCGCAATCGGCGTGCACACGGAAGAGGTCACAGGTTCGAGTCCTGTAGCGCCCATCGATACTGTTATTCAGTGCCGTCATGCGTCGCAGTGGCACCCGTGCGGCTGCGGACTTCACGCCCGTGTTCATCCCGGTTGAGATGTGGCGGCGAGGGCCTCGCGGTTGCGGGCATACACCAGTGCCAGTGCGCTGGAGCCCATTTGCGCGGCGCTGTCTCCGGCGCGGCTGGTAAGAATGATGGGCACTCGCGCTCCCATCACGATGCCGGCCCCATCAGAGCCCGTCAGAAATCGCGACTGTTTGTAGAGCATGTTGCCAGATTCGATGTCGGGCACAACGAGAATGTCCGCGTCGCCGGCGACGTCGGAGTGAATGCCCTTGATGATCGCCGCGTCCCGGGACACGGCATTGTCGAACGCCAGCGGCCCATCCAGAATGCCCCCAGTGATCTGTCCGCGTTCAGCCATCTTGCATAATGCCGTCGCATCCAGCGTCGAGGGGATGTTCTCGTTGACGGTCTCGACCGCAGAGAGGATCGCGACTTTGGGCGTCCCGAACCCCAGGATGCGAAACAGGTCAATCGCGTTCTGAACGATGTCTCTCTTGTCCATCAAGCGTGGCTGGATGTTGATCGCTGCATCCGTGAGGAACAGGGGCTTGTGGTAACGGGGAATATCCATGATGAACACATGACTCATCCGCCGCCCCGTACGCAGTCCCTTGTCCTTGTCCACCACCGCCTGCATCAGCTCATCCGTATGCAGCTTGCCTTTCATGAGTGCTTCTACGTTTCTTTCGTGCACCAGCTGGACGGCCATGGTAGCGGCCGCGTGACTATGCTGCGTGGAGACGATGGTATACGGAGAAATATCGATGCATTCCTGCGCGGCCAGCGCTTCGATCTTGTCGCGCGGCCCCACGAGGAGAGGCTCGATCAGACCTGCCTGGGCGGATGCCACCGCTCCTCGGAGTGAATACACATCCGCAGGATGTACTACCGCGGTGCTCAGCGGCGCAAACCTGCCTTCATGGCAATCAGCTTTTGAATGCACGAAGGCGAGGGTGAAGAGTCCGTCATGGGGAAGGGGGATCGTGTTCGGTGGGGATGGAATCGTACCGCGCATGGCGCATCCCGTCATACGATAGGCCGGGTATGTACAAGGCCCGACATTGGGAAGAGTTACTCATCGAGTCGCCTTCAGACAATGGATGATGGTCGAGCCCGGCCTGTGCCAGTTTACCCCCCGCGACAGCGTGGAGACTGGGGCATTGCCAACGCCCGTGTTAGTCATGCCATGATCAGCGAGTGATCGCCTGCACGTCAGACTCCGTTCACACCTACGACTTCAGCAGCTGCCGCAGCACCGTGTGCAGGATGCCGCCGTTGCGGTAGTACTCGACTTCCACCGGAGTGTCGATGCGGCACGTCGTGACGAAGTGCACCTCATCGCCGCTCTGCTTGCGGGCCGTCACTTCGACCGCCTGACCCGGCTTGAGGTCATCACTGAGTGCGATATCGAATGTCTCCCTACCGTCGAGCTCCAGTGCCTCACGACTTTCTCCCGGGCGGAACTGCAGGGGCAGCACACCCATACCGATCAGGTTACTGCGGTGGATGCGCTCGATAACTCTCGGCGATGACGGCGCGAATTCCCAGCAGAAACGTTCCCTTGGCAGCCCAGTCGCGTGACGACCCGGTACCGTACTCCTTGCCGGCCAGCGCCACGAGCGGTGTGCCGGCCGCCTTATATTTGAGGGACGCCTCATAGATGGACATCGGCTCACCGGAAGGCTGTAGGTGTGTGACGCCACCCTCAGTCCCCGGTGCGAGCAGATTGCGCAGGCGGATGTTCGCGAACGTACCCCGCGTCATCACGCGGTCGTTGCCGCGCCGCGAACCATAGCTGTTGAAGTCGACCGGAGCGACACCACGCTCCTGCAGGAACCTCCCTGCGGGCGAGTCGGCCTTGATCGAACCTGCCGGGCTGATGTGGTCGGTCGTGGTCGAATCGCCCACGCTCACCAGACAGCGTGCTCCGGAAATGCTCTGGATCGGCGCGGGATCGACCGGCATGTCCACGAAGAAGGGGGGGGCCTGGATGTAGGTACTCGACTCCTCCCACTCGAACAGCTCTCCTGCCGGGGCATCGATCTCACGCCACTCCGGAGGTCCTTCGGTCGCCCGTCCATACTCCTTGAGAAACAGCTCCGGCGACATCGCCGCCGCGATCGTGTCGGCGATCTCCTGCTGACTCGGCCACAAGTCTCGGAGGAAGACTTCCGCGCCATCCGCATCGATACCAAGAGCATCACTCGTCAGGTCGATGTCGGTCGTACCCGCGAGTGCATACGCAACGACCAGTGGCGGACTGGCCAGGTAGTTGGCCTTCACGTGCTGATTGATCCGCCCCTCGAAATTGCGATTGCCCGAGAGTACGGAACAGACAACGAGGTCATTCTCCTGGACGGCCCGTGCGATCGGGTCGGGCAAAGGGCCGCTGTTGCCGATGCACGTTGTGCAGCCGTACCCCACTAGATTGAACCCCAGTTCATTGAGCGGTACATCGAGACCGGCCTGCTCCAGATAGTCCGTCACCACGCGACTGCCTGGTGCCAGCGACGTTTTGACCCACGGCTGGCGCGTCAGCCCCCGGAGGCTGCGCGTTGCGTGCGACCAACCCGGCCGCCACCATCACCGACGGATTGCTCGTGTTGGTGCAGCTCGTGATGGCGGCAATCACGACGGCCCCGTCCCGCAGGCGAAAGGTCTCACCGTCATAGGTGACCTCGACACCGTTCAGACCGGAGTCGGGAGCCAAGACCGCCACCGCATTCCGGCCACTCGGCAGGCCCCCTTCATCGGTCATCGAAGCAGGCGTCGAATCATGTGCCGAAGTCGCCTTGCCAAATGTCGTCGCCAAATCCTGCTCCCACTGGGCCTTCATCCCCGAGAGGAGGATGCGGTCCTGCGGCCGTTTGGGTCCGGCCATCGAAGGCTCGATCGCAGTCATGTCGAGCGACAGCCGGGAGCTGAAGCGCGGCTCGGGCGAGTCGGCAGTGCGGAACAGCCCCTGTTCCTTGTAGTAGCGTTCGACCAGATCGATGACCTGCGGCGAACGTCCCGTGCGCTGCAGGTAGCGCAGCGTCTCGGCATCGACCGGGAAAAAGCCCATGGTGGCCCCGTACTCGGGGGCCATGTTGGCGATCGTCGCGCGATCGGGCAGCGACATTGCATCCAGCCCCGGGCCGTAAAACTCCACAAACTTGTCGACAACGCCATGCCTGCGCAGCATCTGCGTGACGGTCAGGACCAGGTCGGTCGCCGTGGCCCCTTCGGGAAGTTGACCGGTGAGTTTGAAGCCGACCACCTCGGGCATCAGCATGTAGATCGGCTGCCCAAGCATCACCGCCTCAGCCTCGATGCCCCCCACGCCCCAGCCGGCGACCCCCAGGCCGTTAATCATCGTCGTGTGCGAATCTGTGCCAACCAGCGAATCGGGATAGGCAACGCCATTGCTGGTCAGCACGCTCGTAGCCAGGTATTCCAGGTTCACCTGATGGACGATGCCGGTGGCCGGCGGGACGACGCGGAAGTTCGAGAACGCCTGTTGACCCCATTTGAGGAACTGGTAGCGCTCCTGGTTGCGCTCGAACTCCTTGTCGACGTTGAACTGCAGTGCCAGCGGGGTTGCGAACTGATCCACTTGTACACTGTGATCGATGACGAGGTCGCAGGGAACCAGTGGATTGATGCGTCGGGGATCCCCCCCATCCGTTGCATGGCATCCCTGAGGGCCGCGAGATCGACGACGGCGGGCACTCCGGTGAAGTCCTGCAGCACCACACGACCGGGTTTGAAGGGGATCTCGACCGTCTTGACGCGGCCCGCGTCCCATTCGGCCAGATTGCGGACGTCGTCTTCGCTGACGATAAACCCGTCGAGGTTCCGCAGGCACGATTCCAGCAGCACGCGAATGGAGTAGGGCAGCGTACCGACGTCGCCGATCCCCTCGTCCATCAGCCGCTTCAGCCGAAAGTAGTTGAGTGGGCCGTTCGCCGTAGTGAGGGTGGCTTCCGCTCCGAAGGGGTTGGCGGACATCAGTCAGACTCCCATCCTGTTGTGAATGAAGGCACAGTGACTCGCAGATGCAGCGCTACGGATGATCGTAGCACACCCGCCGAAAGCTGAGTAGCAGTCGAGTTAGAGGCAAGTCTCCGCTGACTTGGAATACCAGCACGCAGCGCCAGCCAGTGCGCCCCGTTCGACCAGCGATGGCGCACTGGCTGGCGCGTCGAGCTGGTATGGGCGAGAGCCGCTTCATGACTACGCCTGGGTGGGTGGAGCCTCGTGCACGAGCAAGGCCTCGGCGGCCGCATAGCCCAGAACGATTTCCCGTCCGGTCACCTCGATCGTAATCAGGCCGGCCTGGGCGTTGTTCTCGCGGACGGTTCCCTGGGCACCGATCTGCAACCCCTCGTCCGCCAGGTAGCGCAGAAATTCGGGCCGCTGCTTGAGCACCCGCACCACCGCGAAGTTCATGCCGTCTCCGCATTCCGTGAGCAGCATGCTGGCGTCATCGTGGCCCGGCATGGTGCCATCGGCGGCGGGAATCGGGTCCCCGTGAGGGTCGAACTCCGGATGCCCCAGAAAGTGATCGATGCGGTCGATCAGCGCATCACTGACGGCATGCTCCATGTTCTCGGCTTCGGCATGCACCTCGTCCCAGTGCAGGTGCAGGGTTTCCACGAGGAACAGTTCAATCAACCGGTGACGCCGCAACATGCGGACCGCCAGTGTCTGACCCGACGCGGTGAGCGTCGCCCCCTGATACGGTCGGTAGTCGACCAGCCCCGACTCTGCCAGCGCCTTGAGCATGCTGGTGACGGTTCCGGGAGACACGCCCAGTGCCGACGCAAGTTGGCCGGTGCCGACCCACTTCTTCTGCGTGCGAATCCCGGTCTGCAGGATCGCCTTCAGGTAGTTCTCGACCGTGAGGGAGGGCATGAATTGTAGTGACGGCGGAGACAGGAATCAGGGTTGTCGATAATTGAAGCCTGAAGCGCCAGCGAAGGCCGATTCAAAGATTGCTTCGCTGGCGCTTCAGGCTACTATCCCACAATCAAGCGATGACACCGCATCAGAGGTCGCGACCACAGTGTTCGCACAGGGGAGGATGGCGCGGGTTTCCTGCCCACAATGCGGACAGGCCAGAGTCGCATGTCCCCAGGAGAAGCCGCCTCCCTCCCCCCGGTTCCCGCGTCCACGGAACAGGCCGAACACGATCGCGCTCCCGATCAACAGCACAATCATCAACTCGATCACACCGAAGAACATCACTGCAATTCCTTTCCGCAATGCTGACAGTGCCGGGCACCGGACGTCGTCTGCTCTCCGCAGTGCCAGCAGGTGAGATCCGCCCGGCCTTCAGACATCGATACCAGTCCATCGACGCCGACCCATCCGCCGATCGACAGTAAGAATATGACAACGCCCACAAGGGCCACCAGCCCCATCACTGTACCGGCGAGGTAGAACAGAATGCCCAGCCACACAATTCATCTCCGCCTGGCCTGGAACAGCGCCGCACAGCCGATCGTCTCCAGTCGCCACTCTTCGAAGCGCTTCCGCAAGGCGTCTTCGAGTGCCTCCCGCGAGTCGCCGGCGTTTGCGAACACGCCCCGTTGATTGTACGCGTCCATCAGCCTGCGGGCCATGCGGGACCTCGGCACGCCTGAGGCAAGCAGCGTCGAGCCAAAGATCACACCACCGGGATTGAGCAGCGCCTGCAAATGATCGAACAGACAGGCCTTCACGGTGATCTCTCCCGGCAGACAGTGCAGCACATAATTAAGTCCAATCGAGTCGAACGGTTCCTCATCGAATGGAATGGGCTCCAGAATGTTGCGGCGATACGTTTTCGGTAAGTACCGGGCGATCCGTATTGCCGCATGTTTCAGACAGTTCTCGTTGAGATCCATCAGGGCGACGCGCGGCTGTGGTACAGGGAACCGGCACCGATCGAGGAAGTACCCGGTCCCCACACCGACATCAAGGTGATTGCCGGTCACGTAATGATCGTAGTGCGCCAGCAGACGACTTGTAGGGGATCGCCAGATCCAGCGATTCGAGATCCCCAGCACCAGCCAGTCGTACAAGCGCAGGACACGGCCCGAGTACACTGCCTGCCCCGCCAGCACATCGTCTGCCGGATCAACGGGGTCAGACTGCGAACAGTCGTGCATGGCTATCCGGGCGAAGGTGTCGGCAAGGAGCGATGTTCAGAGGTCAGCTCCACCGGCATGAATCGGGACTTCTCGTCTTGTTGCACCAGCCAGGTCAGCACGAGGGCCGCCACGACGCCGCACACCAGCAGCAGCGGCCATGTATAGCGGTTCGCTGCCTCCCCATGCACGGTTTCGGTTCGCACCGCCCAGTTGACCAGTGGATGGGACCAGAATTCGGGCGAGAGCCGGTTCCGGACGACCTCGATCCCGTTGTAGAAGAAGTGGAAGATGACCCCGGGCAGCAGACTGCCCGAGCGGATGGCGAGCAATCCAAGCACCAGCCCCAGCAGTGCCGCATTAAAAGCCTGCTGCGGAAACATGTGCATCGCCCCGAACGCGACCGCCGAGACGACGATTGCCAGCGTGATGCGTCCATGACTGGCGAACCCGCTGAGGATGAACCCCCGGAACGCCAGTTCCTCACAGATTGCTGGAGCAACGGCGAACGTCAGCAGCACCAGCCACAGCGGTTGCGAGGGATCGAGCATCGGGGCCAGTGCCGCCTGCGCACTCTCGGGGAGCTTCGGGAAGAAGTCCTGCAGCGCGATCGAGAGTTCGATCGTCAGTGGATGCAGCACGAACGGGAGCACCACGGCAGCGGCGAGCATCGACCAGCGGGGCCAGCGCAAGCGAAACGTGTCGCGCAGGCTCGTCGTCAGCAGCACTCCCATCAGCAGTGCCGGCGTCGCGATGATGGCCACCTGCTGAATGAGCAACAGCCGCATCATCACCCGGGGAAGCTGGTCCGCCTCGACACCCACCATCGCCGTCCCCAGCACACGCATGGCGAAGAACTGCAAGAGCATGATTGCGGCAAAGCAGATGCCCGCCTCGCTAAAGCCGGGGACCGGATCCTTGTCCCGCAGCAGGTGTTTGATCCACAGCTTGAGTTCAAACCGCTCCGCCTCCCGGAACAGAATGTCCTCTCGCTTGAACTGTTCAACGGCCCACCACAGCCCCAGCACGCTGTAACCGATGCTCGTGACGAGTACAGGTATCGCATACCAATACAGTGAGGTACTGGCGGGCGGGCCCAGCAGTCGCGCCTTCAGCAGCAGGGCCGGTCCCATCACCGGAAATACACTGTAGAACGGCGTGATCTCGATGGCGGGCGAGAGGCAGAAGACGGTGATCCCCATCGTCACGGTCAGCAGTGGTGTGAGGTAGTACTGCCCCTCCTTGCTGCTGCGCGCGAACATCGCCAGCCCCAGGCTCAGCGAACTGAACAAAGCCGCCAGCGGAATCGCCAGCAGCACCATCCACAACAGCGATGAGACCGGCGGAAATGTCACGCCGCCGAACTTCGACATCTGCCCGGCCCCGGCAATCGACAGGATATGCTGCCCCGTAAAACCCATGCTCACGAGGTTCAGAATCGCCGTTCCGAGACTGAAGATCAGCACCGTCAGGAACTTGCCGATTACAATCTCGGTGCGCGTCGCCGGACTGATGAGCAACGTTTCCATGGTGCCGCGTTCCTTCTCCCCCGCCCCGAGATCAATCGCCGGGTAGAATGCACCGGTCAGCCCCATCAGCACGAGCATCGCCGGAAACAGCTTACTCCAGATGTTGGCCGAGAGTTGACTCTCCTGGGCGACGTCGATCGCATCCGCATTGACCGGCCGGGGCAACGATTCGGGAAGCTGAGCCGCCGTCAGCCGATCGGCGAGCAATGCCTCTTCCCAGTTGCTCACCGCTTCCTTCACCCGCTGATAGGCGATGAGCGACTTTTCATTCGCACTGTTGCGGATGATCCGGACCCGCGGAGGGGGTGGAATCTCGCCGAAGCCGGTGCTGCGGTCCGTCAGCATCTCGTTGATCCTGACGATCGCTTCCTTGAACCCTTGCGGGACGAGAATCAGCACTTCGATGCCGGTCGTCGCCAGGGCATCCCCCAGTTCGGTCTTCAGCACACCGACCTGCGTCTCCAGGCGGGCAATCTCGGCCTGCACTCCTGACAGGTTGCTTTCGATCTGTCGCACCTGCACGGCGTCGTGCTTCTCGCGGGCGGCCGTCCGGTCCGTGTCCAACTGCCCGGCACGTTCGTACGCAGCGGTGAGCGTATCCTCAATCGGCAGCAGTCGGGCAATCTGCTCCTGCAGCAGCCGGGCCGCGTCGATCAGTTCCTGCCGCTCGCTTAGCTCCTGCGAAGTGAGGTCGGCGTCGCTCGCGGGACTGGAGGCGGCGTCGGTGATGACCCGCAGTTTGTCGGCATCATCGGGACGCTCGAAGTAACTCGGGACGAACCGTCCATCCACAATCAGCGGCGGATCGGGCAGTTCGTCGGCCCCCAGCAGCACAACCGTCCGCTCCTGTTCCGAGAACAGCAGCGTCATCTGCACCATGCCGATCCCAAGCACCGGATACAACAGCAAGGGGAGCACGAGGATCATGAACAGCGTGCGACGATCGCGGAGCTGATCACGCACCTCCCGGAACAGGACGAGTTTTACGTTATTCCAGTTCACGCGCCACCCATGTCGCTGCTCATCGTCCTTCTCCGGCGATGCCCACGCCCTGATGCAGCAGTTCCTCTTCGTAACGCTGGATCAATTCAAAGAACAACTCCTCCATATCCGGTTGCCGGTGCCTCTCGGCCAGTTCCTGAACGGTACCGGTTTCGAGAATCAGTCCTTTGTGAATGATGGCGACGCGGTCGCACAACTTCTCGACCTCACGCATGATATGCGTCGAGAAGATGATGGACTTCCCCTGTCCCTTGAGCGACTCGATCGTTTTGAGCACGGCCCGGGCCACCAGCACGTCGAGACCCGAAGTCGGTTCGTCGAAGATCAGCACTTGCGGATCGTGCACAATGGTGCGGGCGATCGAGACCTTTTGTTTCATGCCGGTGGACATCTTCGAGCCCAGCATGTCGCGAAAGTCCATCATCTGCAACGTGTCGAAGATCTCCGCCAGTCGCGCCTGCAGGGTGACTTCATCCAGCCCGTACAGACGCCCGTAGTACTCGACCATTTCCCAGGCGGTCATGCGGTCGTAGATGCCGGTGTTCCCCGACATGAATCCGATATGTGCCCGCACTTCTTCGGGCTGCTCCACGACGTCGAAGCCATCGATGACGGCCCGGCCTCCGGTCGGCTTGAGCACCGTGCTGAGGATCCGCAGACAGGTCGTCTTGCCGGCTCCGTTCGGGCCGAGCAGTCCGAAGATTTCGCCCGGAGCCACGTCAAAGGAGACACGATCCAGGGCCATCACCGAACCCCGCCGCAGATCGTCGAACGCCTTACACAGTTCTTCAACGTGAATCATGAAATCCTGACCAGGCGGGCGGACTCGTTCCTCAATGTACTGCAAGGCATCATAGGCACCGCCGCTGCGCAAGACGATGGCCGTACGCCGAGACCCCGTCCAATCTCTCACGAACATCGTGGCTCGGGAAGCAGGATGCAGGCCAGAGAGATCGAATCGTGTCATCCCAGTGAGCAGTTTCGCGCCGATCGCTACAGGACCCACAGACGCCCGGATCCTCCTGGTCCTCACAACGGGAACCTCCGGTCGTCCCGCTCAATTGAAGTCCTCAAGGCGGTTGCATCATACTGACGTCTGCAAGCAACTCCCCAGAACCACTGCATTCCCCGCGGGACGCCCAGCGCATGTCAGATTCCCCATGGATCATCGAAGCCACCGCCCAGAACTTCACCGAGCAGGTTCTCGAACGATCGACCCACATCCCTGTCGTCGTTGACTTCTGGGCTCCCTGGTGCGGACCGTGCCGGCAGCTGGCTCCTGTGCTTGAGAAACTGGCGGAGGAATCGGCCGGTGCATTCCTGCTTGCCAAGGTCGACACCGACAGTGAGCCGGCACTGGCGTCTTCGTTCGGCGTGCAGGGCATCCCCTTTGTGGTGGCCATCCGCGACCAGCAAATGGTCGATCAGTTCGTCGGCGTGCTGCCGGAAGCGACGCTGCGCGAATGGATCACTGCCCTGCTGCCGACGCCGGCGGAGAAACTCGTTCGGCAAGGCGAGTCGCTGGCCTTCCACGATCCCATGGCTGCCGAGCTGGCCTTTCGCGAGGCCCTGCAGCTCGCGCCGATCTGGTTGCTGCGAAGCTGGGACTGGCGCGGTTGCTGATCTCTGGGGGTGAATTCGCTGAGCCGCGCAGTCTCATTGAACAACTGGAAGCCCGTGGCTTTCTGGAGCCGGAGGCAGAGCGCCTCAAATCGCAGCTCGAAGTGGCCCAGACTGCCGAACGCACCGGAGGCGTCGCAGCTGCGCCGGCGGAGTGACGAACAGCCTGGCAATCCGCTGCTGCGGCTGGAACTGGCCGAGGCGTTGGCCGCCGAGGGGCAACTGGAGGAGGCCCTGGATCTGTGCGTGCTGACCGTCAGCACCGGCACGCCCGAGTTGAAATCCCGGGCGAAGGATGCACTGCTGGACATCCTGAATCTGCCGGGAGTCGATGGTGATCTCGCGAGCGACTATCGACGCAAGCTGGCCTCTGCGCTGTACTAGCAGGGAGTGAGGCACAGGGAGGGAGGACGCAGATTCGCTGGATCCGCACGGTTGACACTGGGACGGGGCGCGATTCTAATCGTGGGTCATCACTGGCGGTGCAGCGTAGGGAACGTGCATGGACAACTATTGATCCCGGCACGGCAGGGGGGGAGTCCGGCGGAAACCTGACCGCCCCACCGGGAGATAACACCGTCGAGGCCTCACCACGCAAACGAATTGGAGGAGAGTCTATGAAGCGAGTGCTGAGCATTCTGGGGATTCTGGCCGTTGTGGCCCTGATCGCGGCCCCGCATCAGGCTGATGCACGACCCCAGTACCACAAGGCCTTCGCGGCGAAGTTCGAAAAGGTCGCCAAAGAAGCCAACGAAAAGAAATGCGCTGTCTGTCACGGCGACGAGGGCAAGAACAAGAAGCAGGTCAGCGACTTCGGCAAGGCCCTCGCCGAAGCACTGGGTGCTAAGAACGTCAAGGAAGAAGACAAGATCAACGAGGCGCTCGACAAGGTCGCCAAGAAGGAATTCGAGCCGGGCAAGACCTATGGCTCACTGCTCGAGGCCGGCAAGCTCCCTGCCCCGTACAAGGCCGAAGAAAAGTAGGTGCCGGGAGAAGTCGCGTCGTCAAAGAGATCGACTCCCATCGAGGCCATCCGTGCGCGGATGGCCTCTTTGCGTTGATGGGAACTGCGACAATTGGCGATCCACCAGACAAGCACGCAGCGGGTAGCCCCGGATCTCGATCCGGTGTCGCGAAGCGACAAGAGGTTGTCGGTGATCTCGCGTCGTCACCAGACGGCACTGAAACGCCCCTCGGGTCAGAGCGGGTGCCATGCCCGCATCGCGCAGCAGGGCGGGCATGTGCGAAGACCCCAGTCACCCACCAGATCACGAATCGAGGCGGACCGCCTCACCCAGAAACTCTCGCAACATCTCCGGGGGATACAGTGCGAACGAGTACTCCCGTCCCTGCAGAACCTGATTCGCGGTCAACATCTCGCGCACCGATTCGAGTTCCGCCGTCACCAACTCATGCTGTGGACTGGCCAGTGACGCAAGTTGCTCATTGACCTGGCGCAACTCCCGGAAGCGCTGCTCATTCTGCGGTCGTCGCTGCCGGCGTTCTCGCAGCGTCAGCCCATTGGTGCGGCTCGTTTCCTGTGCCGAGATCAACGAATGCTTACGTTCGATCAACGGACGAGCACGCGGGTCGTCCAGAGCTTTGTCCGCGTTGAACTCCAGATCCCGCAACCGCCCGAGTAGCGTGCGCTCATCCTCGGGAGTGACGTCCCAGGGTTTCGCCATCGGCAGGTGCAGCGTCGCCGACATCGCGACAAACGGCGGGGGCGCGAGCCCAAAGAACCGGGCCATGATCTGATCGGTCATCTCGTCGTACTTCGCTCCCCCGATGCCATGCACGAACAGATCACCCAGACACAATCGCGAGAACAGTGTCGTCGTCAGGGCGCGAGTCCGCAGGTGAATGTCGCGCGCCGGAAGCTCCCGCAACACCTCGACTGCGCAGCAGGCTTCGCCCTCCGCAGTCAGGGGAAGATTCGCGAAGACTTCGTGTCCATTGGACAGGAGTACCTCCCGGCCGGTCTGTCGGGCGAACACCCGCCTCCGGTGGGTCTCGCCGCGTGTCCAGACCCACAACGGTGCCTCCAGCCAGTCATCGATTCGCCCCAGTTCGGGAACCGGATGATTACGGCTGCGGACATGGTTGAGACAGCGGTACTCGGCCAGCACTTCGTTGTGAACCTGATGCAGTCGGGGCAACTGTGCCAGCAGGTGACTGGCAAACCAAAGAAATGGCTCGGTCTGACACAGCCAGCTGATTGGAAGTTCGAGGTTTGAAACACCCCAGCGTCGCTCCTGTCGATGTCTGGCGGCGGTCAGACAGTCGCACAGGCGCGGAGACATGTGCCGATGCGATACAGCATCGGGCCAGATATCCTGCAGCAGTGGCTCGATCCCCCACCCGTGTAGTGCATTCGCGACCCGCTCGGCGAAAGAATCGAACAGCTCCCCATCCTGGACCAGGGCATCTTCCCAGGGAGCCACGGGCCGGCGGGCGTCAAAGGGAATGTGTTTGATGGCGGGTCGCTCGCGGGTGCCGACCGGCACGCGGATCGACGTCGTCGAGAGTGTGTCGTTGTCGACGACCAGGTTCAGGCTGACACCTCCGGCCTGCCGGGCCAGCGCGTCGATAGCGAAATTCTTCACCCAGACACCGGGGTGAAACAGCGAGGGCTGATGACCGGCCACGAACAGAGGTCGCGCGATCACCTCGTCATCCACGCGCGGCGGCGCTGCTGATGTCCCTTCGAGTTCGCCGGTGTACCGCTGCGCGGCGTCGAGACATGCCTGCCGCGACCAGCGGCGCAGCACCGACAGGGGTCGTCCCTGGATGTTCAGGTTGGCATGAGCCAGACGTTCAAGCGAGTCGCTCGCCGCCGGCATCGCTGCGTCCAGCGAGGGGACAGCGAGCACGCTGCGGTCGGTGCGCGGAACCCGCAGACGATGCACGGTCCAGGGGGGCACGGTACATGTCGTGTCTGCAGCGTTCACCATCGGAAACCGATCGACCTGTTGTTACCAATGGAAGCCTGACGCGCAAACGAAGGGCAATTCAACGACGGCTTCGCTTGCGCTTCAGGCTTCTCTCCCACGATCAAAGGTTGACGCTGGACGAGTGCTGTGTCGCGCCTTGGAATTCGGATTGTGTACCAATGGCACCCGAATTCAAAATGTTGACAACGCTCGATCAGCCGCCCCGCCCACAGCCGATCGATTCTTTCGAGAACTCCCGCTGCAGGACCTCCTGATAGTAGGCCATTCGCCGGTCGGCGTCATCCAGCGACCCGCCAAAAGAACGTTCCTCTTCCAGATACACCAGCGGAATCGGAAATTCAACGATCGTCATCGCCTGCCGGGCAGCCTGTACCCACAACTGCAACGGCATCGCATAGCCAGTCTCGGTGATGTCGAACTTCCGCAGGGCATCGGCCCGGTACGCCTTGAAGCCGCAGAAGGCATCCGTGATCTCCAACCCGAGTTGCTCATTGAGTTGCTGTGTGATCGCCACGTTGATGCCGCGCCGGTCTGCGGGCGGCGTACTGTCCCCCGCGAAGATTTGCAGGTAGCGACTCCCCGAGACGATGTCGACGTGTCGCCTGTCCGAGGGAAACAACTCCGCGATCAGTTCCGGAATGAGCCGGGGCTGATGCTGGCCGTCGCAGTCGATGGTGACCAGACTTTCGTAGCCGTGCTCCAGCGTGTACTCAAAGGCGGAAACGAGTGCGGCCCCATAGCCGCGGTTCTCCGGATGCGCGACGACCTTTGCTCCATCCAGGTCGCGCAGAATTTCGGGAGTGTGGTCGGTCGAACCGTCATCGACGATCAGCACGTCGTCGGCGAACCGGCCGACTTCCTGCAGGACGCGAGCGACGTGCGACTCCTCATTGAAGACGGGCAGTGCGGTCAGGCATCGTCGTTTCATGGGCAAGTCCGGGTCGGATGCACGAGGGCCAGCGAACAGGGAGGTGATGTGAACCGCTGGATTCTACGCTGACTCTCCTCACGGGCAAACCAGTCCATCCGTCAGTCCGATGAACGCGGGAATTCAGCATTTCTCGCAAGTTGTCTGGACTCCCGCCCACGCGGGGATGACGGACGAGAGCCGAAGCGGGTAGTTTCGACGACGACGTCACTGGACACTCCGAAAAACCGCCCCCGGGGTTGTGACGCCCATGAGATGCGCTAGAATGACCCCAAAGGACTTGCGGTGAGATCGGACGGAGACCGGCACACCAGGAACCACCCCTTGCGAAGGAGATGACGAGATGGCTTACACACTGCCCGAATTGCCCTATCCCTACAACGCTTTGGAACCGCACATCGATGCGCGGACCATGGAAATCCATCACACCAAGCACCACCAAGCCTACATCAACAACGTAAATGCGGCTCTGGAGGGACATGCCGACCTGGCCGCCAAGTCCATCGACGATCTGATGCGTGGACTGTCCTCGGTGCCGGAGGCGATCCGGACGGCGGTCCGCAACAACGGCGGAGGACACGCCAACCACAGCCTGTTCTGGACGATCATGAAGCCGGAGGGGGGTGGGTTGCCCGGAGGCGAACTGGGTAAGGCCATCGACAGCACATTTGGCAGCTTCGACAACATGAAGACGGAGTTTGCGAAGGCGGCTTCGACGCGGTTTGGCAGTGGGTGGGCCTGGCTGTGCCTCAATAAGGGCAAGCTGCATGTGGACAGCACGGCTAACCAGGACACGCCGCTCTCGGAAGGGCACACCCCGATCCTGGGGCTCGACGTCTGGGAACACGCTTACTACCTGCACTACCAGAACCGGCGTCCCGACTACATCACCGCTTTCTGGAATGTCATCAACTGGGACGAAGTGGCGAAGCGCTTTGCCGCCGGCAAGTAGGCGAACATGCCCGCCTGCGGTTTCGCCGCGTCTGGCGAAGCCGCAGGCGGTGTTTGCAGCTCCAAGTCCTTGATGCAGAAGGACAAACCGCTCTAGGTGAATTCGCGGTCTGCCGCTAGAATCCGCGTCCTTCACGATGTGGGCCATACCGGCGAGTCCGCGCGACATGCCGGTGGAGTGTGATTGCAACCTCCTGTGCAGACGCACGCAGGCGTGCGTTCATCCGGCCCATTGTCACACCGTGCCACACACCATTCACTCCTGCCAGAGAAGGAAGTGCGTGACGATGGAACGTCGCCAGATGCATCGGTGTCTGATCGCCGCAGGTTGCTGGGCCTTGCTCGCCGCACCACTCTTCGCACAGTCCTCGGTGACGGCACCCTTTAACATCCCGGGTGCGCCGGGTCAGGGGTCGGCTCCCGGGCGGATGCAACAAGTCCCGCCAGCCCAGGCGGGGGCTCCCCGGCCTGAGAACGCGCCGGTCATCGTCACGTCGAAGGAACTCGAACGGGTGCTGGCCGACTGGGAACAGAAGACCGCGCTCGATCACCAAACTTCGCGGCAGTCATCAGCGATACGAGTACGACTCCGTGTTTCTGGTGGAGACACGCACCGTCGGCGACTTCTGGTACGAAACCCCGGACAAGGGCCGCATCGACTTCGAACCCGGCGCGGTCCCGGCCAATGGTCTCAACCCGATGAAGCTCGGCGGACCCAAGGCGGACGACCCGTATCATGTCAAGGCGGCCGATCCAGAGATCTGGGTCTGCACCGGCGACAAGGTGATCCAGATCGACGTCAACTCGAAGTCGTTTGACAGCATCGATATCCCGCCTAACCAGCAGGGACACAGCATCGCCGATGGGCCGCTGCCGTTTCTCTTCGGAATGACTGCCGATAAGATCAAGAGCCGCTATGACGGGATCAATCTCGGCAATATGCACGATCCCGATGGCAGCATCGGCGCACAGAATCGCCAGGAAGGCAAAGGGGGCTGGACCCGTCCGCAGTACCACATTGTCGTGAAGCCCAAGCTGCGCTCAGATGCCGAGAACTGGCAGCGGGCGGAGGTCATTCTTGATGCCGAGTATTGCCTGCCGACGGCCATCCGGCTGCTCGATCCGGCCGGGACGAAGGAGACGGTATTCGTGTTCCGCCTGGCGGACATGAAGGCCAACGAGAAGCTTCCGTGGCTTCCGAGCCCCTTCAAGCCGTCGCTGTTCGGCTACAAGCCCTCGTCGCGACAGACGGCCGAGTCTCTCGACCGGGGCCTCTCACCGAGTCGATAGGGTTGCGCCGCAGGCAGGAGTCGATCCCACGCGCTGGCATCGACGGTCAGCGACGCTGAGCACGCGCTGCTCTGCGAGTCGCGGCGAAACGTGCTTTTCGCGAGATCCCCACTCCTTGCTCACCCTGAATGATTCAGCTTGCGAATCATTCAGGTTCGCAGCGATTCTGCCTCGAATGATCGGCAAGGGGACGGTTGTCTGGAGAAACTCTTCAGACGACGACGCTTGGCAGTCGAAACAGTGAAATGGCGAATTGTTGCCCCGAGTCAGGCTCCGTCGGGCGATTGGAATGACGGGTCCCGGGGCGGCAACAACGGGGAGGTTGCGCCAGATCATGATTCAGGACTCTGCGGGGGGGAATCCGCGCACCGATAAGGTACCGCGGATCGAGGCGTCGCCATCGGAACTGGTGGTGATGATCGTTCGTCTTGCACAGGAGTTGCGCACGGCTCGCGAATCGCTGTGCTGACCGCGGACTGAATGAAACACGCTTTGCCGTCCTCGAGGCAATCGCCTCTTCTCCCGACGAGGGTTGTGCACAGACACAGATCGCTGCCCAACTGGGGCTGTCCGAATCCAACGTGTGTGCCCTGGTGGAACGCATGCGAACGGCTGGACTGCTATTTCGCTTCCGCTCGAAGGTGGATCGCCGCTGCAGCGTGCTGATGCTCACCGAACGAGGCCGCGAACTGGTCAGCATGCTGCAGGTCGAACGCAACGACGAAGCAGAGAAGCTGCTGCGTGTGCTGACCACAGCCCGGCAGCGCGAACTCCATCATCTGCTCCTGTCCCTCAGCCGGCATCTTGAGGAAGAGAGCATTGGAAGACATCTGACGGATAACCAACCGGTTGCAGAGCCGGCCTCGCGGAGGGCATCATGAAACACGCTCCTCACTCACTCCCGGCAGACGTGTCCAGCGGGCGCTCAGCGTCCAGAAGCACCCGGCACGCGCTGACGTGGTTGCTGATTTTCTGGCTGCCCATCTCTTCCATTGGATGTTCGCGCGCCTTCTGGCGAAAGCAGGCCGACGAAGATTCGTACGATGCCATCGTCGAGAACCTGGACAATCCGCTCTGGGCTGTCCCGAGGATCGACATCACACCCGATCCCCGCAGCCGCTTCTTCGACCCGTATGATCCCGACTTTGAACCCCTTCCACCCGACGATCCGGCGGCCAATGTGTACATGCACTGGGTGGATGGCTGGCTGGGATACCAGTCGTGGCACAAGTTCGGCATGTTGCTCAGTGTCGAGAACCCGCACTGGCTGGAAAACTTCCAGATGCGACCGCAGTTCAACCCGGAAACCGGTGAATACCAGCAGCCGCTCCCCGAGATTCAGCGGATGACTCTGGGACAGGCCATCGAGATCTCGTTGATTAATAACCGCGACTATCAGTTCGAACTCGAGCGGTTGTTTCTGGCGGCACTCGCTGTGACGTTTGAGCGCTTCCAGTTTGGCGTGCGTTACCTCGGCTTTCGAGGGGTCCCGGGTGCCGACACGCTGTTCAACTGGCAACCCGATGGCGGCCCTCGCGATACAGCCGCGCTGAACAGCAACTTCGGTGTCAGCCAGTTGCTGCCCACCGGCGGCCAGTGGATTGTGGAGCTGACGAACAACACCCTGTGGCTGTTCGCGGGCGAGAACTCGACGTCGACCGCTTCGGTACTGTCGTTCTCGCTCGTGCAGCCCCTGCTCTTTGGGGCCGGACGCAAGGTTGTCCTGGAAGCCCTCACCCAGCGTGAGCGGCTACTGCTGTACGCGGTCCGTGACCTGGCGCGGTTTCGCCAGGAGTTCTTTGTTGACATCGTCACTTCGTATCTGAATCTGCTCGAACAGGTGCAGTTGATTCGCAACTCAGAGTCCAACATCTTCCGCCTGCGTGAGCAGGTGGAAGCTTTGCAGGTCGTGGCGTCGCAGCGTCCCGGAGCAATTCGTGAGCCGCTCGTCGCGTTACCGCCGGGACTCGAGTTTCCAGAATCCGTGCGCGACAACATCGAATTCGACGCCGAAAAAGGGGAACTGATCTGGTACGGCCCCATGTCTCCTGAACAGCAGGAGATCATGTTGACCTTGAGCAACGATCCGGTGTATCAGGCGACGGTCGGGGAGCTCGTCCAGCGACTGACGCTGGAGACCGTCACGCTGGACGTGCTGAACCTCAAGTCGTCTCTGGCCAATTCGATCAACCGGCTGCGGAGCCAGGAGCAGGGCCTGCAGGACCGGCTCGATGCCTTCAAGATCCAACTGGGACTGCCCACCGACTTCATCATCACGATCGATGATTCCCTGCTGAAGCCGTTCCAGTTCATCGATGTCTCGCTGACCGGCATGGAACAGGACATCCGGGACTTCATTACGGTCTGGGGGACTCTGGATGATGATGAACCCGATCGCGAAGACGTGGCCTTTGTCGTGCAGCACTTTGAAGAGCTGCTGACACGGTCTGCCGATACGGCGCTGGGACTGCTGCGGGAGGATATGGCTCAGGTGGATGCCAATCTGGCCGAGCGCCTCGAATCTCTGCCGACGGACGAAGCCCGGGCCCAGGTGAAGTACGACGTCGCCCGTGACAAGCGTCTGTTTGCTGATGCAGTCGCCACGCTGGAAGATGTGCGCACGCAGATGGACACGCTTGTGCAGAAGATTCAGAACCCCGATCTGCCGTTTGCCGACGTCAAACTGAGTGTCGAGGAGATCAAGTCTCACCAGGAGGACCTGCTGAAGGCGATTCAGAGTTTACAGGTCGTGCAGGTCGGCATCCGGACGGAGTTGATCTCTGTGCAGCCGTTCGACATTCCGATGGAGGATGCCGTCAATCTCGGCCTGGAGAATCGTGTCGATCTGATGAACCAGCGGGCCTTCGTGATGGATGCCCGTCGCCTGGAAGAAGTCGCTGCCAATGCGCTGAGGTCGACACTGGATGTGGAGGTTTCGGGAGACATTCGCACGCCGGTCGGGACGGATATTCTGGACTTCCGGGGGGACATCAGCGATTTGCGTGTGGGGCTCGGCTTCGATGCCCCGATGGACCTGATTCGGGAACGCAACGCCTATCGAACCACGCTGATTGCCTATCAGCGGGCGCGACGCGACTACATGCTCTTCGAGGACCAGGTCAAGCTGCAGATCCGGACGTCGTGGAGAAGTCTCGCAGTCCTCAAACAGAATCTCGAGACGCAGCGACAGGCCATCCGCATTGCCGCCGCCCAGTTCGACAATGCCGTCGAACAGGCCAATGCCCCTCCGGCTCCGGGTCAGCAGCGGGGAGGCGCGGCTGGTCTGGCAGGTCAAAACCTGCAACAAGCCTTGCAGAATGTACTGACTGCGCAGAATGGGCTCATCGGAATCTGGGTAGATTACGAGCAGAGCCGACTTAACATCTACCGCGATATGGGTATCATGGAGATTGGTCCGGATGGCGTTTGGTCTGATCCCTTCTACCGGGAGCAGATCTACGGAACCGATCCCTCCTTCCCTGGCCCCCCCGGGTACAACGGACCACAGCAGCCCTATGACCGAAACTGGTGCCCCGACGACAGACAGGCCGACCTCTCACCACAAGCGACGGTCTGGGAACTGGACGGGCAAGCTCGTCCTGCTGACCTTCCTGATTGGTCTGCTGGCGGCGATTGGCTTGGCCCGCCCCGCATGGCTGACCAACCTGACCTCCAAGAAGCAGGATCCTAACGCCCATCTGGTGACGCAGCCGGCACGCAAGGGGCCCTTCCTCATCAGCCTCTCGGTACAGGGGCACGTCGACAGCCGCCGCAATGCCACGCTCTCCAGCCAAGTCGAGGGCATGACGACCATCATCAGCATCGTGCCCGAAGGCACGCTGGTGAAAGAGGGGGACATCGTCTGCGAGCTGGATTCGGCCGCACTTCGCGAGCAGGAGAAGCAACAGCAGATCACCGTCACCCAGGCGGAGGCTGCCGAGTCGCAGTCGCGCGAGAACCTCGAGATTCAGAAGACACAGAATGAGAGCGATATCGCGGCGGCCAAACTCAAACTGGCGCTAGCCAAACTGGATCTGGAAAAGTACCAGGAAGGCGAACTCAGCCAGTTGCTCAACCAGGTGAAGGCCAAGATCGAGTTCGGCGCGAGGAGTATGTGCAGTCCCAGGAGAACCACGAGTTCACCAAGCGCCTGGTCAAGAAGGGGTACAAGAACCAGAACGACCTCGAAGCAGCCCGCATTTCTGAAAAACAGAAGGAACTGGCGCTGGCCGGTGCCGAGGAGGAACTGAAGGTTCTCGACCTGTACACTTCCAAGCGCACGATCGCGGAGCTTGAGGCGAACGCGGTCGAGTTTGAGCTCGAGCTGGCCCGCGTCAAGCTCAAGGCCAATGCGGCCGAATCCCAGTTCGCCAAGGAATATGAGGCCAGCCAACTCACGGCCGAGGTAGAGCGGGAGAAGATTGCCCGGCTCAAGGTGCAGATCGAAGCCTGCACGCTGCGGGCTCCGCAACCGGGCGAAGTGGTGTATGCCAATCTCGATTCGAGCCGTCGCAGCAGCAGCGAAGGGGTCAATATCCAGGAAGGGGCCCAGGTTCGCGAACGGCAGGCGATCATCAATTTGCCCGACATCACCCAGATGAAGGTCGATTGCCGCATCCACGAGTCGCTGATCGGCAACATTCGCCCCGGTTTGCCAGCCCGCATCCGCATGGATGCCTATGCCGGCGAAATCTTCAAGGGAAAGGTGGCCTCGGTCTCTTCAGTGCCGGCATCCGGCAGCTTCCCCAACTACGACCTGCGCGAATACCCGACAGAAGTGCACCTGACTGATGAGCCGGAAACGATCCGCAAGCTGCGGCCGGGGCTCACGGCACAACTGGAGATTCTCGTGGACAGCCGGCAGGACGTGCTGCAGATTCCCATGCAGGCGGTCGTGGCGACCGGGATCAAGTACTTCGCGTTTGTCGTCAAGAATGGGGAGGTCGAGCGGCGTGAACTCAAGATCGGTATGTCGAACGAATCCAACATCGAGATTCTCGACGGTGTGGCCGAGGGTGAGCTGGTCGTGATGAACCCCCGCACCCACTTCGCCAAGGAGATCACCGAGCTCGAATCGAAGTACGGCACGCCCGTGGATGATGAGCGCATCGACATTCCAGGCATTCCTGACGGAGCGGGTCCGAAAAGTGGTCCTCCGGGTGGACCCGGCGGAGGTGCCGGGGGACCAGGTGGGGGAGGCGGTGCCGGTGGGCGATCGGGCGGCGGGGGCGGAAATCCGGCGGCCATGATCGAGCGCATGGACACGAATGGCGACGGCAAGCTGTCGGGTGACGAGATTCCTGCCGGCATGCAGAGCCGTCTGGCAGAGATCGACAAGGATGGTGACGGAGCCTTGAGCGCTGCGGAACTCTCGGCCTCCTTTTCACAACGAGCTGGGCAGGGGGGTGGTGGTCCTCCCGGCGCAGCCGGTGGCGGCCCTGGAGGCGGACGACCCGGAGGTGGTGGCGGACCGGGGGCGCGGCCCTCGACTGAAGCCGCACCTGCGGCAGGCACCAAGGCCCCCGCCAACTGAGGACTCCCGATGCCGGCCGTTGCCCGCCTGATCGATCTGCACAAGTACTACGATCTGGGTTCGGTCGTCGTGAAGGCCTTGCGCGGCGTCACTCTGGATATCCCGGAGGGCGACTTCATTGCCATCATGGGGTCGTCGGGCAGCGGCAAGAGTACGTTGCTCAATCTGCTCGGGGCGCTCGATCGTCCGACCAGCGGCCAGTACATTCTGGGAGGCGAAGATGTCGCCAACCTCGACGATGACCAGCTCTCGGGGATTCGCAACACGCCGCATCGGTTTTATCTTCCAGTCCTTTAATCTGGTGACGCAGTACACTGTGCTGGAGAACATCGAGGTGCCCCTGCTGTACCGCCCGGGTTACCCGCCGATTTCGAGCAAGGACCGCAATCACGTCATCGACATCGCCACCATGGTGGGACTGGGGGACCGGCTCGACCATCGACCGTATCAGCTGTCAGGAGGTCAGCAGCAGCGCGTAGCCATCGCTCGGGCACTGATCAACGACCCCGCCATCATCATGGCTGACGAGCCGACTGGTAACCTCGACTCGAAAACCACCGACGAAATCTTGCAGATCCTGCAGAACCTCAACGATGAGGGCCGCACGATCATCATGGTAACCCACGAACCCGACATCGCCCGCCGCACTCGCCGGCAGATCTATATGAAGGACGGCCTGGTGGCCGGCGAGGGAGTCTTCCCGGATGATTTCGACACTCTCGCACTCTTGATGAGCCGCACATTTCAGAAGTGCGGCTAACTTGCGGATTCCCACTGACCCTCAAACTCCTGAACTGCCGTGCCTTTCTCACACCTCACCCGCACGATCCAACTGGCTCTCAAGAGTGTGCTGCTGCACAAGCTGCGCTCGGGGCTGACGATGCTGGGCATCGTGTTCGGCGTGTTCTCCGTGATCGCCATGCTGGCCATCGGCGAAGGGGCCAGCGCCCAGGCACAAAAGCAGGTGCTCGAACTCGGGGCGACCAACATCATCGTCCGCAGTGTCAAACCTCCCGAGGATGGCGAGTCCACCGGGGCCGCCAGTCAGGTCCCGCGTGCTGCGTTACGGCCTCACCCGCCGCGACCGATCGCATCCTCGCCGAGACACTCCCCACCATCGTCGGCGATCGTCCCGGTCCGCGAACTCGATGCAGGAGGTCCGGCACCTGCAGAACACGCTCAACTCCCGCATCGTCGGTTGTACGCCTGACTATGTGACGATGAACCACCTCAAGATGGACCGCGGCCGGTTCCTCAGCGACAAGGACCTCAACGACATCGCCAACGTGGCGGTCCTGGCGTACGACACCGCCGAGCGGCTATTCCCCATCGGCAATCCGGTCGGTCAGTCCATCTACATCAGCGGTCGGGCCTACAAGGTCATCGGAGTGACGGCAGAAGCGGACCGCCTCAGCAGCCATCGGCGGGAGCATGTCCGGACAGGACTACAACAAGGACGTGTACATCCCGCTCGACACGCTGCAATCCCGCATCGACGACCAGCGACACCTTCATGCGCCTCGCCTCGGGCAGCTTCAGTGCCGAGTCGGTCGTTACAACCAGATCACCTCAAGGTCGGAAATCCCGATGATGTCATTCCGACCGCCGAAGTTGTGCGTGAAACACTCGACAGAGTCGCATGGCAAAACGAACGATTTCGACGTCGTCGTCCCGCTCGAATTACTGCAAACAGGCCGATCAGATCCGGCATGATCTTCAACATCGTGCTGGGGTCGATCGCCGCCATCAGTCTGCTGGTCGGCGGCATCGGCATCATGAACATCATGCTGGCCACCGTCACCGAGCGGACCCGCGAGATCGGCATCCGCCGGGCTCTGGGGGCCCGCCGGCGCGACATCATCCAGCAGTTTCTCATCGAGACCGTCGTGCTCTCGGGAGCTGGGGGACTCATCGGCATCGGACTGGGACTGCTCACCCCGCTCGCCTTCGGTCAGCTGCAGGGGTTCATCAACGATTACCTGCTGCAGCAGGCCGGCGGCGTCAGCGATTTCGGCAAGATGTTCTCACAGATGCAGCCACAGATCGCCATGTGGAGCCTGCCGCTCGCCTTCGGCGTGTCCGTCGCCATCGGAGTGATCTTCGGCGTCTATCCGGCGCGTGCGGCGGCCCGTCTCGACCCGATCGAAGCCCTCCGCCACGAATAGGCTCAGGCGTGCGCATGCTCGGCGCCGCGCGCGTTTGCGAGATGTGATCAGTCCCTGAGCGTCCGCAGGTTGACTGCGTCCATCTGTTCGCCGTCGCGCTCTTCCTTCTTCGTCTCCAGGTACATCGGCAGTTGCCGAATCGCGGGTCGTTGAGGACACAACGGAACGGCTCCAGTCCCGACGACGCCCTCGCCGATGTGCTCGTGCCGATCGACCCGGCTGCCGAGCTCCTTCTTGCTGTCGTTGAGGTGAAGCGCCCGGACGCGTTCAATGCCGATCACGTCGTCGAAGTCGTCGAATCGTCGATTCGTACTCCCGTCGGTCCCCAGCGGATATCCGGCGGCGAAGATGTGACAGGTATCGAGACAGACGCCCATCGCTCCGGCTCGTTGCACGCGCGTCGATGATGTACGCCAGATGCTCGAAACGGTACCCGAGATTGGTTCCCTGTCCGGCGGTGGTTTCCAGCCAGATGCTCGAGTTCTGGATCCCGGCGTTCGCTGGCAGTGACTCGTCGAGCGCGACGACGATGCGGTCCAGACCGGCTTCCTCGCTGCTGTCGACGAAGCTCCCCGGGATGCATCACGACGCCGCTCAGTCCCAGCGCCTCGGCCCGCTGAGTTCGACGACGAATGCATCGATCGACTTGTTGCCACAGCTCGTCGTCGGGACTGGCGAGGTTGATGAGATAGCTGTCGTGGGCACACGGCAGTCTGCAGACGGTGCCGGTCGAGCGCTTCGCGGAACAGGCGCATGTCCTCATCGGACAGCGGCTTGGCCCGCCACTGGTTGTTGTTCTTGGTGAAGAGCTGGACAGTCGCATGCCCAGTGCCGCGGCGGCATCGACGGCCTTGTAGTAGCCGCCGGCGATCGACATGTGCGCTCCCAGCAACGGCATCAGCAGTCTCCGTATTTGTGTGGACCACAGTTCTACAGCGTCAGGTTCGACATTGCGACCATGTTTCCGTAGGAGAGTTTGAGTGATTGAGCGTGTGAGTGGGGATGAGTCGAGACCAAGCTCGAGATGTCACGTCACGTGCATGCGACCATGGATCGCGCATGGCGAAGAAGACCTGGCCCGTGCCTCGCTGCCCGTGGTCTGATGTTCACGCCCGGAAACCCATTGACATGCAGTTCGCTCCTTTCTCCGTGTCTCTGTGTCTCTGCGCGAGACTATTCGAAGTTACGCCGGATGGTATCGAGCATCTCCGGTCGTTTCACGGGGGTGTTGATTTCGCAGAGGTGCGGAGTAAGCCGTGAGCGAGACGTAAGCAACTCCTTCCCCCCACCCCCTCCATGAGAAGGAGGGGGCTCCGTTGTGGAACCTCGCCGCTGTGTTGTTGACTGCGTGCGGGTTCAGAACGGCACGTCCGACTTCGGGAAGCGGATCCGCATCCACTGCTGTTCGTAGTCACTCCAGTCGTCCCAGCCGAGGCTCTCGTACAGGTCGCGACGTTTCTTGTCCAGCATCTCCCGGGGGGGTGACGTTTCATCCAACAACGTGTTGAGCTGCTTGAGGGCCGTCCCGTACGCGCTCCTGCCGGCGATCGCGGCGGATATGCAGCAGCACATAGTCCTTCTCCGTCGTGTCCACCCACCGGGCGAGGTCGCGGAACACTTCCACGAACTTCTTGTCGTGGGCCTCGGGATCGGCGATGGGATGTTTCTCCACCACTTCGGGCAGCTCCATGTACCCCAGCGCCCGCCCCTTGCGGTACAGCACGTCGACCAGAGTCGCCTTCAGCTCTTCGTCCTCGGTGCGTCGCCGTTGAGCCTCCGGATCGTCCGAATCAACATTGAACGCCAGGCACGCTGCCAGGGCCGACTGGTCGATCGTCTCCAGGATCTCGTCGGTCGCGGCAATGATCTCGGGCAGCCATTCTTCGCGATCGTCGTCATCCAGCATTTTCAGTCGGGCGACGAGCACCTGCCGTCGGGCGTCAGGATGCTCCCGCAGGATGTCCGCCTGCAGTGCCTCGAGCAACTCCTGGTCTGCGGGCCATTTCAGCATTGAGAGCTGACTGAGCTCGAAGTCCAGTCGCGCTTTCGCCAGTCGCTCAGCCAGCGGTTGCTGCTTCTCTGCCGGTTTGGGAGCCGCGTCGTCCGCAGGTGGCGCGGCGGGAACCGTTAGGCTCACCAGGAATCCTGCGGGCCGCACGTCTGCACCTCGGCCTCCTTCAGGATTGTTGACAAACTGCGCCTCACCCAGCAGCACATCCCCGGCATTCACTCCTGCAGGCCACTTGGTGTCTGCCGGTGTCGCCATCCAGACGGTGGCGCTCTCCCCCGGGTCAAGCCAGCGGGGGGGGAGAACCGTCCCCGGCCCTGAGCCGCTTCCACAGCATTCCCGTACATCGACAGTTTCATCGGTGAGGACAATTCGCGATCGACGGCCAGCGCCGTCCCGCGCAGTGTCTTCAGCCAGGCAGCATCAGCACTGCGCATCTCCAGCCGCACCGTGTACTCCCCCTTGTCGAGACTGAAGCCTTCCGGGAACAGGTCATCCGTCCTTAGACGGCGGTTGTTCGCATCGAAGATCATCCACTCCTGTCCTTCTAGCGGCGAGTCATACAGCAGCCCATCGAAGCGCGGCACACGGATCGTCGTCTCACCGTCCTCCGGCTGTGTAAGCTTGTAGGTGAGCACCAGGCGATGAGTCGGTCCCCCGTCCGGCAGCCGGTCACGGGAAGAGGTCAGCGCATCGATGTTTGCTGTCTCCGGCACGAGCACCTGGCGATGCACCTTGAGCGAGCCTGTGGGAGCCAGATGTTCACGGCGGATGTGCGATGTGAGCGTGACTGTCGCAGGTGACCCGTCGGAAGGGAGCATGATCTCGTCATCGTCCGGCTCAAGGCCGCGAAACTCCAAGTTCAGCGAGACGCGCGAGTTGCCCAGACTCGACCAGTACTGTGCCAGACAGACTTCCACGGTCCGGCCGGGGACAACCGGTGTGCTGTGTGTCGACTCCCCTTCTGGTTCGAGCGAGACGAACTCCAGCATCTCTCCAGCCTCGAACGAGGAGCCCTCTCGCATCTGCACAGTCTGCAGGATGAAGCGGCGTTCGCCATCGGCCTCGTGCAACGTCACATGCACGTCCATCCACGTGGCCCCGTCCGGAGGTACAAGAAAGTGCCGTGTCACCTGTCCGGGTGTCAGCGCCAACTCCTGAGAAAAGTTGGCTGCTCCATCGGCATGCGGCCGGATGACGGTCACCGGGATTTGGACCAGCGGCCCCCGGTCAGTGGTGCCATCCTCGAAGATGCGGATCTCCGCCGCGTGCAGGCCGGGAGGCAGTCCGCGCGGATCGACCTCGACCTCGAAGTAATTGAGGGCCGCACTCAGCAGCAGGTGATCTCCCACATGGATCCACAGTGCGGATGCCTGCAACGTCAGCGGCACCTCGAAATCCACCAGTTCGTCCTTCGGCGCGTGCTCGCGAAAGCGGGGCTTGATATTGACGCGCGTGACCAGTGGCTCCTTCTGCTGATCGGGCTCGCGCAGGTAGATTCCACGCTCTCTTTCGGCACCGATTTCAATGCGGTACTCGAGACGCTCGGCCACTGACAGCGTGCCGTCAGTCATCCAGTCATGGGCCCGGCCGATCTGCACCAGCCCATGCCCCTGTGTGAGCGTGTCGATCCCCGGGAGCAATCGGGCCGAGTTCTCCAGCGCACGACGGATTCCTGAGGGCGTCCAGGTCTTGTCGGCTGCCTTGAGTGCCGAGAGTAACAGCGCCACGTTGCCGCAGGCGTTCGGCGAGGCCATCGAAGTGCCGTTCATCAACAGGCTGGGTTGCAGGTTGTAGCGAGGGACCGGAGCGACGGCACCGCCCGGCGCAAACAGGCTGACGCCCAGTGCTCCATCACTCGCGGGCCCGCGAGACGTCCAGGTGTACGGCAGGCCTTCGTAAGGGGAGCGCATGGCATACGCAGCCGACATCATCTCCGGCGTGAGATAAGCGCCGATGCCCATCAGTGCCTCGGTTGTGCCTCCCGGTGCTCCGACGGTCGAGAGGGCCGGTCCCTCGTTGCCGGCACTCGCGATGAAGATCACCCCATGCTCGCGAACGACCTCCGAGAACAGTTCGCTCAGTCGTCCGGCATTGGGCAGACTCGCCGGCTCGCCATAGCTCATGTTGATGAGGTCGCAGTGCCGATCGAGCACAGTGCGCAGACCCCGCACCAGTCCGCGACCGGTCTCCATCCCGGCGAGTCGTGTGTCGCCGATCTTCACCGAGACAATCTGCACACCGGGGGCGATGCCGTTCCGCTCCGGCTCATTGGGATAGCACGCCCCGACGATGCCCGCGACATGTGTCCCATGGTCGCCGGTCAGCGTGACGATCGAGAGCAGGCGGCCTTCATCGTAGACGTTGACCGAAAAGTTGAGCTGGCTCTCAGGGCTGAACGTGCCGTACTTCCGATCGATGTGAAAGTCCGTCAGTACGGTCTCGTCCGCCAGGTCGCCGTCTTCATCGGTATCGACGACGGCACGCCACTGCTCGCCATCGAAGAATGTGACGCAGTCATACATCGGTCCCGGGTCGTCGAAGTTCTGACGGGCCTGGTCCAGCACCTCCAGTCGACTCTGCAACTCGGTCCGTTCGTGCAACTTGATGGCCGTGGGCTTGGGATGTTCGGCATCCCACGTCTTGATGTGCTGACGCAGATCGGCGGCACGGGCATCCTGCCGGCGGTCCCAGTCGCGGAGGCGCTCCGCATTCAGTCGTGCGATCAACTCTTCAGGGAACAGGTCGTACGCCCGGACGATCCCCAGTCGGAACTCTCCCTGCGGATTCTTCCAGTCGGGGTTGATCATGAGCTTCCGCCCTGTCAACCCGTCCATCGTCCCCTCTTTCGCTTTCTGTTCGACGGTCATCGGGACATCACCGCTGCCGGTCGTATCGACGATGTCCACGATCTTGGGTCGGCCGTCGCTCGTCACCTGCAGCCCCGGCGCACCTGGATCGACTCCGGTATCGAAGATCGCCACCGTGATGCCGCGGCCATCGGCCTCGGGATGCTCGGCGAGGAATTCGAGGGCTCCGGTCACCTGCTTGGGGAGCAGGTCGATCGTCGGAAACCGCGGCAGGGGGTCATCGGCCGAGCGTGCCTTGGGAGCGGACCCGGACCAGCAGAGACACACCAACAGCAGGGCCACCGGGACTTTGGTCAGCCGGCGTCGGGAGAAGCGTCATGGGGGAAATCTCGCGGGAACGATGGTGGTGATGACGGGAGGTTGCCACGGCGACCCTCCAGTCTATGCCACCCCCGGGCCCGATGCGATACCCGCAGTTTCCTTGCACATCCTTGCCTCTCCAATTCGACGCGGGCGGTATTGCCGTTCGAGCATGCTCTCGACTCGACGATTACGGTGTTAACGCACCGATGAGAGAGGTCATTGAGAGATATGGAGATTTTGGGAAAATTTTCCGATTCTTCCCGTTTTGACTATTGCCCCCCCTTCTCGTGTTAGGGTGACACTTGAACAAAGGGTTCCCCGCATTCCAGCGTGCGGGAACGGGCCAACAATGGTTCTCAAAACCCTCAAGAGATTCAAGATGACGCGGGCAATGAAACTGAGTGTGACGTGCGTGGCGGTGGTCGTCGCTGCGGGGCAGGCACAGGCAGCGATCATCATTGACAACTCGGTCATTGGTTCGATTGTCAATGATTTCGAAGCGCTCGCCTCTGGGAATGTCCCTGGTTTGATCTCACAAACGGGTGCGACTTACGGAGAGCGTTTCGCCGGTCAGACTCTCAGCACTCTCGGCGGATTTGACTCCTACAGGCAGTCCCACGGCTCCTCTCACCGTGTTAGCCAACGCCACCCTCGGGGACAATATCGGCGTCCTGCCATTCGGCGGCGTCCTAAGCCAGGTCATCTACGGGGATCTGGCGACTGCCGTTGGCGAAGGAGCACTTTCGCTGAAACTTGGTTTTGCCACAGATTTGATCGGGTTCGATGTCGTAGGCACAAATGGTGGCCCATTTACGGTGCAGTTATTCGACAATAGTGGGGCGGCTCTGGGACTAATCACGCAGACTGCGACGGACAGCTTTTTGGTTTTCGTGCGAATGCTGGCGAGCAGATCTGGGGAATCGCGATCACCAATACAGACCCGGGTGGCATCGCATATGACAACTTCACGTTCAATCAGAACACCGCGGCGATCCCCGAGCCGACCTCTTTGGCCCTCCTGGGAATGTGTGCCGGGGGAATGGCTGTCCGTGTCCGACGCCGCCGGGACAAGAAACCCGCTGCCGCCTGACGCGGTCGACCACAGAACTTGCATCATCCGCACAAAAGTACCCCGGCTGCTTGAAACAGCCGGGGTACTTTGCTGACAGGGTCCTCACCCCGTGCTGCCCGTGGGCGTTCCGGCAGTGCGGCGCTCCTCTATGAGTCGCGGCTGAACCATCGCGTCGTCAACTCATCCACTTCAGAACGCAAACGGGCCTTCGCGGACAATCTCGGCGAGCGGCTTGGCCCGGAGGGGCTGAGGTCCATGTCGCGCAGGCCCTCGGGCAGGTCGTCCGGGTCGCCGGGATGTCCGACGGCGATCATCACCTCGACATCGAAGTCCGCCGGCACACTGAGGGCCACGCGGGTCTTGCCCCGATCGAATCCCGCCATGGGATGACACACCAGACCCATGGCGGTCCCCTGCAGCAAGAGGTTCTGCACGGCCATCCCGCAGTCGAGCGTGTGGACCGGATTGGGTTTGCCGTTGCGCGAGAAGACCTGGCACGAGAGGCCGACGATCAGCATCCCCGCCCGTTCGCACCAGACCTGGTTCGCCTCCATCAGCAGGCCGAGAAATGTCGGCCAATGCTCAGTGTTTCGCGTCGCATACAGGAACCGCCACTCCTGCTCGTTGTAGGTTGACGGTGCCCAGCGGGCCGCCTCGAACAGCCGGTGGATGTCTGCTGCCTTGAGAGGCTTGCCCGCCATGGCCCGCGGCGACCAGCGCCGCAGCAGCAGTTCCTCGATGGGATGATCGGCACGACGGTGTTCCAAGGCACTGGGGAGTCTTGACATGATGTTCTCCAAAGCGAGAGTTCGCGAGCGGCACGACCCGATTGTAGTCGGCCAGACGCATTCATCGACAACTGTGAGCGAGTTTCACCCCTCGTCCTAGTCCTCCACAATCGCCCTGAGGATGATCCGCAGTCGATCGACAGTCTGCGACGCCTGCCGGGCGACCTCCTGTCCATCGGTCTCCCCCAAGGCATCGGGCAGGCAGATGTTGGTCACTGCCGAGAGTCCCACAACACGCAGCCCGAGCTGTACAGCCACCAGCACCTCGGGCACCGTGGACATCCCCACGACATCGCCGCCGATGGCCCGGATGAACCGGTACTCGGCCCGCGACTCGTAGTTGGGTCCGGTGAGGGCGACATAAACGCCGCGTATGCAGGGAATCCTCCTGTGCCGCGGCAGCCTGTGCGACTGCAATCAGTCCCGGATCATACGGCCGACTCATGTCGGGGAGCGCGGTACCGGTGGTCTCGTCGTGCGGACCGGAGAGCGGGTTGGCGAACATCAGGTTGATGTGGTCGTCGCTGACCATCAAATCTCCCACGCGGTACTGCGGATTGACCGCCCCGGCAGCGTTGGTGACGATCAGTCTCCTCACTCCGAGCCGATGCATCACCCGTACCGGCAGGCCGATGAGCGAGGCCGGCCGGCCTTCATAGATATGACATCGCCCCTGCATGGCAACAACGGGAACGTTCCCCAACTCTCCGCACACGAGTTGTCCGCGATGACCAAGTGCCGTCGAAGGAGCGAAGCCCGGCAACTCGGCGTAAGGGATGCATGTTGATGGCTCGATATTCGCGGCCAATTCTCCGAGTCCCGTCCCCAGGATGACACCGAAGTGCGCGGCACCTCCGCCCAGCGCCGGGGCTTATGACACCTGTCGCAGCGTCGATCGTTGCGTTCAGTTCCGGAGAGAGAGACGGATCGAAGGGGCAGTAGTCGATCGGGCAGAAAAATCCGGCACGTCCCGTGGGGTCCTTAACGGAGAATTTCAGAATCTCTTCATATCATGAAGATGTCGGTTGCAGTTCGTGTGTGTTGAGGATGAGTCGAGATGCGGATGATTGATTGTGAGCAGATGCTGAGGACGTTGTCCGGTGCCATCCTCGTCGCCGGGCTGCTGACCAGTGTTGCCGTATTGCCGGGTTGTGGGAAGTCTTCCGATCAGTCAGTCACGCCCAGTCCAGTCGCGGCACCCCCGGCCCCGCCTCCTCCGGCACGCATCGTTCCCCCACCAGTGGTCGAACCAGAAGCAGTGACGCTCGCACCGGTCGTGCCCCCCGCTGAACGATGCCACTGCCGGAACTCTTCCGGCCGTCCCGGCAAGCAGGTCGAGCAGGAGATTGAGGGCATCTTCCTGCGGCTGATTGACTGTTACCGGACCCCTGGGCGTGACAGCGATTGTCGCCGCCGTTAGACCGCGAAGACCGCACACGCACCTTTTCTATCGCCACCGGACAGATCTTTGGAGCGGGTGAGTCGAAGCTCGCCAGCGAGTCGGCAAAGATGTCGCCGCACTCATCACCGGCCCTCAGCTTTCGACCTGGCCTTCAATCAACCCGTGACGTTCTACGTCAGCTGGGAAGGCCTGCCGTGGGAGGAAGCGGTGCTCATCCGGCTGGATTCGACTGAGTTTCGCCAACTGGTCGAGTTCAAGAACGTCCCGATTCAGAATGCCTTCAATCGATCCGTAACCGATGACGACCGAGCCGTTTTCATCCGGCTCCAGCGGGTCATCGAGGAAGGCCGACTCGTGGATGCCTGCTGGATGTACGAGGGGCAACGGGGGCGGTTTCAGCTGCAGCCCCGGTGGTTGCTTCGAGACATCCACCTTCGACGGCTGGATCATTGATGCCGACCAGGTGGATCTCGAAAAAGGCGATCACCGGGCAGCTGATCCCCGATGGCGACCATGGACCGCCCGCCCTCACGCTGCTCGCCAATCCGCAGTCGGGACACGACAGGCCGGCCACGCGGGGCATCTCGACGCTGAACCTGCTGCGGCAGGGGCAACTCTTTCCCTCCGTTAACATTACCTTTCGCTGTATTACACCGAACTGATCGGCATGACCCAGAGCGGTGTGCAGATCGCGATCCGTCTGCCCCCCGATCTGAGTTGGCGTCTGGCGTCACGATTTCCCTGAACACAATGGGGCTGCCTCGTTCCCCGAATCCCGTACTCCGAAGGTTGACGCCGATGCCGCTCACCCGCTTGGTCCATTCGCCCCTTTCGCTCATGTTGCTCCTGGTCACGATGTCGTTTGGCACGTCGGCACAGGGTGCACAGACGCGGCCCAATGTCGTCATCATCTTTGCCGACGACCTGGGCTACGGCGATCTGGAGTGTTTCGGACATCCGCAGTTCAAAACGCCGAATCTCAACCAGCTGGCCGAGGAAGGTGCCCGGCTCACCCGGCTCTATGTTCCGGTCCCGTACTGCGCCCCGTCGCGCGGCACGATCCTCACGGGACGATATCCCTGGCGGCACGGTGTCTGGAAGAACCCGGCTCCGATTCCGGTATCGACGATGTCGGCATTCCGGATGAAGAAGTCACCCTCGGCGAGGCATTTCAAAGTGCCGGGTATGCGACGGCGGCCATCGGCAAGTGGCATCTGGGTCATCGGCCGGAGTTTCAGCCGCGAAAGCACGGGTTCGATGAATACTTCGGTATTCTGTACTCGAACGACATGCGACCCGTGCAGCTGATGGAGAACGAGACGATCTTCGAGTATCCGGTCATTCAGGCGACGCTGACGCAGCGGTACACGGCCCGGGCGGTCGACTTCATCCGGCGGAACAGTGAGCGGCCGTTCTTCCTGTACCTGCCGCATGCCATGCCCCACAAGCCACTGGCTGCGTCGGAGGCGTTCTACAAGAAGTCGGGAACCGGACTGTATGGCGACGTGATTGCCGAACTCGACTGGGGGATAGGAGAGGTGCTCAAGACACTGGATGAACTGAACCTCAACGAGCGGACGTTCGTACTGTTTACCTCCGACAATGGACCGTGGTTTGGCGGCAACACTGCGGGCCTGCGGGGCATGAAGAGTACTCCCTGGGAAGGCGGCCTGCGGGTGCCGGCGATCGTCCGCTGGACCGGGCACATTCCACCCGATCAGGTGATTGACACACCGTGCGGCACCATTGACGTGCTGCCGACGGTGCTCGCGCTGGCGGGTGTGCCTCTTCCCGAGGGGCGCACGCTGGACGGCATCGACCTGTTGCCGTTGCTGGAGCAGGGCATGCCACTGCCGGAGCGGCACGTTGTTCGGCATGCAGGGAGATCGCCTGGTTGCCGTGCGTCGCGGTCCGTACAAGATGCTTCTGAATCCGCCGGCGAAGGTTCCTCACCAAGGGCAAGGGCCCGAATGGGTCGACCCGCGCCCCCGATGGCGTGACCATCATCGCACCGTGTGAGCAGTACTCACCCGACAAGATGCCTGGTCTCCTCACAGGCGACCCGGCGAGCGAGGTGATGCTGTTCGATGTCGACGATGACCCCGCCGAGCAGCACAACATTGCCGGCAAACATCCGGAGATCGTCAAGGAGTTGCAACAGGAACTGGACGCGATCCGGGACCAGTTTCCGGAGGGCTTTCCCCAACGCCGGTAATCCGAATCAGCCCGATCGTCAGCCCCAGAGGCGATGGTCGGTGAATGCCGACTGGAGCGTCAACCACAGCACACCCAGGGCCAGCACTGCTGCGGAGAGCCAGTTCGCCGGGGCACTCAGGAGCAATCCGCCGAACAGCCCCAGCACCACCAGTACGACGGGGACCAGCGCGCCTGTGGCTCGGGCCGCTCCCTGACGCGATCGCAGAAAGAGCCACGCCAGTCCGACAGCGAGCCACAGCAGCAGCCAGGCCCAGCGCAGACCGACCCGCCAGGTGTCGCGCGACCGCACCGCCAGCGTGAGCCGGGGAGACCCGCCCAGCTTCGAGAAGGCGAGCGGCTGACCCTCGGTCGGCATGTCCAGCGTCAAAAACAGACCACCCGTCTCCGTCGATGCCGGAGTGGGGAACCCTGCCGCCTGCTGCGTGCGCTGTTCCGGGTCCATCCGTCTCTCTGCCCAGAAGTAGTCGTTCGCATCGGGATTAGCTTCCCCACCCATTCCGGGCGCACCAAAGCCGCCTCCGCCACCGAGACCGCCACCACCGCCGAAGCCACGTCCACCGAACTCGAAGCTGCCCTGTCGAAAGGGAACCTCCCCCTCAGCCGCGGCATTGAGCCGCTGCGCCTGGTTGGCCAGTTGTCCCTTCAGCTGGGCCCGCGACTGCACCTGTGCATCCTTGCCGGGCTGCAGTCCCGACATCTTGTCATCGAGCGCTGGCGTCTCGGACTTCTTGAAACGAAACGTCGTCGCATCGGCACCCAGATGGATTCCCTCCCCGGAGTTGTCCTGTGCGATGACCGCCGAGTTGCCGACGATGTACTTGCGACCGTTGCTGTTGTCGATGACGCCGTTCCCATCGAAGCTCCAGACATTCTGTCCGTCCTGCTGCGGGACATCGAACTCGAGGGAATTGCGCTGGGCCTCGTCCAGCAACTCTTTCCGCTGGTCGAGGAGTTGTTTCGCGCCTTCGAGCGACTGGGTCTGCTGCACCGACAGGCTCAGTTCACTATCGAAGTCCTTGAGTTCCGCTCCCAGTTGTTTCAAGTTGGAGGCTGCCCGCACCTTGCTTGCATAACTGCTCTCCTTGCTGGTGACCAGACGGTTGAGGTCCGCCAGTTCCTGCAGTTGCTGCAGTCGCGTGGTGAGGCTTGAAACTCCCTGCGGCAGCAGCGAAACATTGCTGCGGCCGGCATCGTCGACGAGCGAGGCTTCCAGATCGTCCGGCACGTACACGGTCCATTCGGTGTGGACGACAGGCACTCCATACTCGCGCGACTCCTGCGGCGAGACGATGACCGGTGCCGGGATGTCAACATCGACAGGCAGCACACCGGCACGTTGGGGGAGATGGACGGGCAACTCGCCCGCCAGCACAAGGGTTGTGAGAAACGACAGGTCGGCCACACTTGTCGCGGGCAGCGGAACCAGCAGAACCGGCTCCTCTCCCACCTTCCCTTGACGAACCTGCGAGGGTTGATCGCGAACAACGACCGACAGCACCCGCGCTCCCGCCGGGATGCGCACCGCCAGAAACTGCTGACCCCGATTGCGCACGCGGTACTCGGCCCGCATCCGCCAGCTGCCGTCGTTGTCGAGTACGCTCGTCAGTGTGGCGACCGTGATTGTCGCGGCTGCTCCCGACTGTTCGGTCACATGCTGGGCCTGCCAGACCGGCAGCGGAGGCACAGCCGGCAGTCGCATCACTTCCATCGCCTGGGCCACCAGACTGCCGCGCAGCTTGAGCGGCAGCGATTCCGGGCGGACTGCCTCGTGACGGTTGGGGTCGACCGCCGTCAGTTGATCCTGCGACAGGTTCACCAGCACGGCGAATGACTGCTGTGTTGCCAGGTCCACGAACTCACTCGCTCCGGCATCCCGCGGCGCGACAAAGCGGATGAACGGCGCGTGAATGCGGCGGTCGGCCGGAGGAGGCAGCGTTGCGACCCCCGTGAGCAGATACTCTCCCTGCACCGGCTCCTGCAGAGTGACGGTCCAGAGGACGCCTCCCTCTTCCACTGCTTCAGACGTCACCTGGCGAATCCCCGCGCCGGTCAGCTCCAGTCGGTCCTGCAGCCAGTCGGAGGTCGTGAAGGTGAGACGATCGGTCGCGGCTCGCTCAATGCGCCACCGCAGCGTCAGTCCATAATCGAGAGACACATCACTGACGGCAATCAGCGTCACCGCGTCCCCTTCGAGTTGCGGAGTCGAACTCGCGAGCTCGATGAAGATCAGTTCTGGTTCCAGGTTAGTCGAGCGAAAGGCGAACTGCACCGGCTGCGGGTCGAGAGCCGGCAGATCTGCGGGCAGTTCCCGGGGATCGATGCTCCGCCAACCGACATGCTCACCCGGCGTGCCGTCGTAGGTCGCGTCCAGCCAGGCAGCCAGATGGCTGTCGAGCGCGGCGACTTCCAGTGGCAGCGGCGACTCGAGTACTGCTTCGTCATCCGCCGGATCGCGCGCGAGGGTCGCCTCAATGAACACCTCGATCGATCCCAATCGCGGCGATCCGAGATCGAGTACCAGTTCTCCGTCTTCGACAAACCAGTCGACCACTGTGTCGCCGGCCACTTCGGTCAGCAGCCAGTCTTCGGAGATCATCACGCGCAGGGTGCGGGTGGGCTCACCCCGAATTTCGTAGTGCAGCCGACTGGCGATCAGCGACTTGTGAGGTCGTACGCGGATGCCGGTGTCGGCGACGGCGGTCGTCCGCTGGGCACGGGGCTCCATCTGCAAGCTCAGCCCGACAGGTCGCGCGCGAAACCTGTACGCCAGTCGCAAGGGCGGCATCTGCTGCTCTTGCATTCCCTGTGGAAGTTGCACGCGACTGGCATCAATCTGCGTGAGTCCCTCGGCTGCTTCAGGTCGGACGTCAAGTTGTTCATCAGCGGCGACGATCAGTTGTCCCGCCTCCTGCACGACATCGACCGGTCCGAAGTCGGGCACTGTGATGGACAGCGGCGGATCATCGTCCGGGAGAGCGACAAACAGTTCCGCCGAGATCTGTGTGGACTCGTCTACATCCCGTCGGAAGAACAGTTTGAGTTGTCGCTCCTCGCCGTTGCCATTGATCTGCCAGCCACCCACATCGGGTCCGCTGATCTGCTGGAGTCGCAGCTCTTCGGGAAACGTGAATGTCACCTCGGACAGCGTGCCCTGATTGACGTTGAGGTCGAAGTTCGCGACGAGCAGCAACTCCGTGTCGGTGACAGTGACGAGTGTGGTGGACTCCGCCCGGATGAAGGCCCGTTCGCCGCGTGCCTGGTGCGGCTGCCATTGCACATTGAGCGTCCCTCCGGAGTCGATTGGTGCTTCCACCTTGAGCGTGTCGTCACCCGTGAGCCGGCGGAAGATGGGAGACGGACCCTCACCGGTCCGATCGATGCGGACTTCCTCCGCACCGGCAGGCAGCGTGAGTGTGAGCCGCCCACTGGCCACGGGCCTGAGCGGCAGACTGAACTCGCCCGACATCTTCCCCATACGAGCCGGCAACTCGAATCGCACATCCAACACATGCACTCCGGGTCCGCTCACCACCGCCCGCAGTGTGCCCTCGTCGTCGGCCTGCAAAATCGCCGGCTCACCATCAAGGGTCGCTGACGTTGCAGCCACACGTCCCAGCGGCAGCGGGATGCTGACAGGCTCACTGCGGAAGCTGTGGAGGATGTACCGGGCCGCAACATTCACGCGATCGGTCACGGCGGGGTCGGTGACATCGATGCTGTAGAGGGCCTCTCCGATCGTGGCCTCACGGGGCACCTGGTCTTCGGGCACTTCGTCCGGATGCGCGTCCCGCCACAGCTTTCGATAGTCCTCGTAGGGCAGCAGCACCCGGTCGGCCGCCAGTGGATCTCCCTCGCCATAGGGGATAATGACCGTCGGAACAGCAGGCCTCTGCGGTGCTGACGTTGCCGTCGGCTGATCCTGTGCCTGACTGCGCTGTCCGGCGAACACGAGCATGGCCAGACAGACACCGCCGGCCGTGGTGCGGGTGCCGGGCCACCAGCGAGGAGTCGATCGTTCGCACCAGGCATTGAGTCGGGTAACCACCCGACGCAGCCCCCACAGACCCAGGCCCGCCAAGCCGCCGAACAACGCCCCTTCGGTCACCATCGACCACGCAGAGGAGACGACCGGCAGCAGCCCCAGCGGGACGAACACGCTCAGCAGCACCAGCATCGTCCGCACACCATCCGACGCTCGACGCAGCCACCAGTACAACAGCGCGACCCCCGGCGCGATCGCCGCCGCGCCAATCTGCCAGAAGGTCTGCGACAGGTATCTCAATTCGACGCCGGGCACCGGTGACCCCACGAGGGGCGAGAGGGTCCGCAGCGTCAGCGTTCGGCTGTCCGGCGGCGTCTCCATCTCCAGCGCCAGTGACAGCAGCGCCCCGCGTCCTCGCGCCGGTTGCGCCTGCACTCCGGACGCTGTCGACTCACGACCGGCGATGTTTGAGTTGAGTGTCTCGAACTGGGTGATCGCGTCTTGTGAAACCTGCGGTGCCTGCAGGACCTGATCGGCACCGTTCGTGATGACCATTCCCCCTCCTTCCGGACCCGGCATGCCATGGGGGCTGCCCGGGGCTCCGCGGCTGGTGGTGGAATCTCCGCCGGTGCGGCAGCGGCATCAGCGAAGTCGTGAAACGACTCGGCGTTGGAGGCTGTTTCACCCCACATTGTCTCAGAAGTGGCCGCCATGTCAGACGACGCCTCGCGAACGGGTCGCGAAAGCCCACTGGACAGCAGAAACAATGGCACGATCACCAGCAGCACCAGGCCCGCGACCAGCAACAGCGGGACGAACCACCAGCGATACTTCCGCCAGCCCAGTGCCAGCAGTATCGCCGTCAGCATGGCTCCCCCGATGATCCCCAGCCGCACCGTCAGCTCCTCCAGCGAGGGCATCCGGGCGGCCCGGCGGATGGACGCCCAGAGACTGCCATCGTCCAGTTCGCGTGTCGGTTGAAAACTGCCGAGGCTCCGCGTCACCAGGATGTTCTCCGGATAGCGCACCGTCCACTCCGACTTAAGCAGCTCCAGCAGCACGATGGCACCGGTTCCGTCGAGCGTCGCCACCTGGGGCGGCGATTGATCCAGTATCCCTTCGGCACCCAGCGGCGCGGCCGGGCTCTCATAGAACAGCACCAGACTGCGGGAGCGATCGGCCTGATCCTGAATGGGGAGCGGAACCAGATACCCGTCGGCATTGTGGCGGACCTCGATCGGCCGGCCGTCGAGCTGGGTGGCCCACAGTTCTGCTCCGATTGGCAGGGCGACGCGCAAGCCCTGCACACCGGTCGCCCTGAGTGAGAGTTCCGCCCGGTGCAGCCAGCTCCCTCCCGGAGACAGCTGGCTGACGATGGACAGGCGATCGCCGATCGCCGAGGGAATCGCGCCGCGATCGAATCGCTCTTCGGTAATTGTGGCGACAGCGCCGCCCGACAGATCCCTTAAGCCCACGACCACGCGGGCCGACGACTCCCCATCAAGGGCATCGCTCAGCGGCAGATCGACCGGGTCGACGCGTGTGAGCGGCAGGCCGTCCGCTCCAATGGCGGAGACATCGAGACGTTGACCGGCGGTGGCTTCCACAGCAATCCAGCCGTTCTGTCGATCGGCTCCGACCACCAGCAGTTCCGGCACCACCAGGGTGTTCACATCCTCCGGACGCGGTAGACGTACGGTGGTGGACAGCAAGCACTCGCCGCGAAAGCGACGATCGAGCCGCAGCGTCCACGTCCGCCGCCCCGGGGGGACTTGCGACACCTGCTGTTCGACAATGGCGGGAACTTCGAGCTGAGGAGGAATCTCACCCGCGGCAATCTGGCGATGAGCGACGAGTCCCGGTGCGATGCTGAACCGCAGTCGGTCACCGACCGCTTCGGGCAGCGTCACTTCCAACTGCTGGACCCCGCCGCCGGCGACACTCACCTCGGCCCGGATGTGGGCGACCAGTGCCTCTGCATCGAGCCGCACGCGCGTGATGGTCGACACCGCGAGCCGGGTTGTCTGCCGGCGAATGTCGAGCTGTCCCGAGTACACACTGTTCTGATGCACGAAGCCCAGCGCGAACTGATGTCCGGCGGCTTCCACGCCTTTGCGCCAGGGGGGCAATGTCCGCCGGTCGAGCCGGGGTCGAGTCCCGTCAACTCCTGCGGTTCGACGACCAGTCCATCGTCGACGGAGATTCCAAACACGGCTTCGACGACACTTGCCTGCGGGAGACGCACCTCAGGGAGCGGCAGCCGGAGTGTCTCATCGGTGACAGGCCAGCCATCGGGAACCGTGCGGAACGAGAGGTCCACCGGACGCGTCTCTCCGGGAAGCAACGGTGGGTTAAGGGGCACACGCACCTCCTGCCAGCCCGGTTCACCCGACACCACCTCCCACAGCACAGGGCTTCCCGAGACCCGGGCTCCGCTGACCATCCACTCGGCCGGCAGCGTGATACGCACATCGAACAGCGGCACGAAGTACGTCTGCACGTCGAGGGTCGTGGTCAGTTCGAGGCCAGTCTCGTGGACACTCAGCAGGTTCGTCATCGCGAAATGCACCTGCTGCGACTTGGTTGCCGTGAGCAGCGACAATTGAAAGTCGGGTCGTGGTGCAAGGAATCGCAACTCGCCGCGCTGCTGAGGGTCGCTAGGCAATGGCCGTACGCCATCCTGGTCGGTCACCTGCAGCCGGACCCCCGGTTCGCTCCGCAGTCGGATCTCAGTCACCTGCGAATCGGATCCTGTCAGCAGCATATTCGGCACGTCCCACGACTCATCCTCGCTGGTGGGAAAGACGCCCCGCAGTGTGATGTTTCGCTCGCCGGTGAACGGCCGGCGGTAGGTGAGTGTCACCTGCGTCTGCTGCTGGCGTCCCCGACCTGTATCGGAAAGTTCCCACGATTCGAGTCCGCTCGAGTCTACGCCCGTGACCGACACCGATTGAGGCAACGTAAACACGAGTCGATCGACCGCACGCCCGAAGACCTGCACGGCGGTCTGACTCGACAGCCCGACTTCACCCGGCAGCACCTGCAGCACCGATGCCGTGCGCAAAGATCAGTCCATCGGACGATGTATCGTCCGATCGGTCCGAGATGCGCAGCGACAACTCTCGTGACGCCCCGATCGGCAGGATGTACGTCGCCGGTTGATCGTCGGGGGCAGGGCGATCCGTCCGCAGTCCATTGGCCGAAAGAATCTGCCCGGCTGGAACAGTGATACGAAAGGTCCCGGCGGCCACCTCGGGAAGTTCCACAGTTGCCAGGACGTCGCTGCCGGCAGCGACCAGCGGAGTGGAGAGTTGCAGCGTCAGTTCATGTGATCCCTGGGCCGGGGAGATGACTTCAAGAATGTGTGGATGCTTCTCATCGCGGGAGATCGACGCCGGTTCACCATCGAGCAAGGCCTGCTCCAGACGCAGATTCCCCAGCGGCAGCTTGATCAGTGCCCAGCCCCGTTCGAGTTGTAGAAACCGGACTGTCCCCTCGATCGAGAGCACCCGGCCATCGATCCGGGCCGCAAACTCGGCGGAGGTGATCCCTGCGGAGACCGGCTGCCGGGGACGCCCCTCGGCTCCGGCGCGTGCCTGCTCATACAGTTTGTTGAACTCGTCTCGTGGGAGTAGGACGCCTTTGGGCTCCCGCGGCAGGATGGTATCGAGCTCACGCACCGGAACATACAGCCGCCGCACGTCGGGCTCGTTTGCAGTAGACGACGATTCCTGCGAATCATCAGCAGTTGCCGGCGAACCTGTCGCTGGTGGCGGAGGTTGAGCCGGCACCGACTGGGTCAGCAGGCTGACGGTCAGCAACGTCGTAACAATGACGAACCGGCGATCGATCATATCCGCTGTCACGGGCACTCAGTGATCGTCCCGCGCCTCTGACGATTCGTGAAAGGACTCGAAGACTCCGGGGGGAGGCACGACCGCCGCGAACGGAGGTGTGCCGCTCGTCACGGGCTGCGGTGAGGCACTCGGCAAGGGAGACCTCGCAGCACTGTTGCCCAGCAGGCTGTGCAACAGCCACAATCCCAATAGAAATGCCAGGCCGAACCGAGCCGCCGAGAGCCCCTGTCCTAGGGCGTGCATGCTGCTCCAGAGCCCGAACAATGTCCCGGCAAAGGCCAGCAGCAGCAGCATGCCGAGCTTGTTTTCCCAACTCGTACCGAGCAGCATCCAGGCGATGAGTGCCAACGCGAGACTCACCAGCACAGTCACCTTGATGCGGTCCCACCACAGCAGCTTGATGACATTGGCTCCGCCGAGATTGGAGTAGCGATAGGCATGACGTCCCGCCGTCGGGAAGTCGAGCACACCACTCGAATCGCAACCGATCCACGCGTCCAGATCCTCATTGGTGAACACGCGGGTCGGTCCCCCCAGCAGTGATGAGAGCAGCGACGTCCGCCCCTGCAGTTCGAAGCCACCGGGATCCCCCACGAGGGCATACTCGTCGGGCACCCACGCGACCACGCGCAGTTGCTGCACCGGTGCCAGTGTGTCGCCGGAGACAATGCGCGGCAGTGGCATGTCGACGCGCCCGCGCAGGTAACCCTCCTCCTTAAACGGCGATCGCTTGACGTTTCGCAGAAACTGCAGGGCCAGAGCGAACGGCTCGTCACTCTCGCCCGACCGCCGCACGCGGAGGAAGTATGCGTCCCACAGGCCCCCGCTCCCTCCGCTGGGGTCCGGTTCGGGGCGCACCTCGTTGCCATCAATCGTCATCGAAAGTAACTGCATGCCGCTGGGAAGTTCGATCCGCAACCGCTGGCGTTCGGTGCTGCGGACCATGTAGCGGCAGCGATATGTGACGGTCGGCTCCTCGTCGAGCATCATCTCCACGAGTCCACGCGAGACGACGGTGGGGATCACCTCCTGCACCTCATAGCGCGCCTGCACAATCTCTAGGACGATCTGCTCGTCCGGAGGATGACGGAAGTACCGGTACGCGCCGGCTCCCGAGGTCGGCAGATGCACCAGTTCGCGGACGTCGATGGCCTCGACGTCCGCCCCCTGGGCGTAGGAGGTGATGGTCAGCGAGGCGTCCTTGTCGACACGGATCTCGCCCGTGATCTGCTCGAGTGCGGTGGCTTGGGTGTTTGCGGTCGCTACGAGTCCCAGCGGACGCAGGATTTCGATCACAGTTCGATACAGCGAGACACTCTCCGGAGCCAACGCTGTGGACGGACCGCTCGCACCGGAGGGTCCAGCGTCCTCCTCAGGATCCTTGGTCGCAGTCCCGGAAGAGGACAGCGGACTTGTCGTTTCGCCGGTTGGGGGACTTGTCGCTTCTTCTGCTGCCGGGCTCGCCGTTTCGCCGTTCGGAGGACTTGCCGTGTCGTCCGCCGTCGGGCTTGCCGTTTCTCCGGTCGTGGGACTTGGGGTCGGTTTGACCCCGTCATCCGTCGTCGTCTCGGTGGGCAGGCTTGCCGTTTCGCCGTTCTCGCTCACTACGGACGCGGACTCCACCGGCGGTGCCACCAGCGTGGGCCTCACATCGTAAGTGACCCGGAACCGCTGCAGCCCCGTCACCGGACGCTGCATGACCACGGTCCAGGGTACCCATCCCTCAACAGCCGTACCTGCCGTGCGTGTGCGGATGGCCGGCGACGTGCGGGAATCACCGATGGATTCAATCACCAGTGTGTCCATGGCCGCTTCAGGAACTTCAAACCGGAACGTATCGACGCCGGCATTCTCGACGAGGTAGTCAATCTGCGTCGTGACGCGCGTGCGCTGGGGGCCGACGTTCACATCGGTACCGACGCTGGCCGACAGACGCGTTGGCTTACTGAGTGTACGCACCGGGATACGGACCGGGCGCCTCGAGAACTGCCAGACACCGGCGAGGGGTGTCTCTTGCCAGGTTTCGCCGGCAGCGACCGCGGCGGGAGTGGCGGAGGAAACGTCACTGGCGCTACTCACCGCTTCGAGTGATGGTGGGACATACAAACGCACGACGGCCGTCTCGCGTTCGACGTCCAGAGGTTCGAGCACCGGCAGGTCGGCCGCTTCGGCATTGCTCGACCAGCTCTGGTTCCCGCGGATCTTGACCGACACGTCCCCGGCGGTCTTTTCCGCGAGGGTGATCGTCAGCACCCCCTCATCGACCCGGTACGCCTGCAGGGAGTCACTGTCGACACTCTCAATCGTCAGTCCGTCCGGCAAGCGCAGCCGCAGTGAGAACACACCCACGCGCTGAATGATGTATTGCAGATTCTGACTCCATCTGCAGCTCGTCATCGGCGATCAGGAGATGGACTTGCTGATCGACCACGAGCCGGGGCTGCAGTGGTTCGGCGGACAATCGCAGCGTGAACTCAGGATTGTAGAACCGGTACGCGAGAGCCGTCCCTTCACGCAGTCGCTGGTCGAGAAGTTCCGGTTCGGTGCGAACGAGTCCCTGCTGGTCGACGACGAGCAGCGTCTGGTCGGCTCCATGGGCGATCGCCAGTTCGCCACTCTCCCGCACAACATCGAGCGCGTGGATGCCCCAGACCGTCTCGTCTCCCTCGCGACCGGCGACCGACACCGGGCCCCCCTCGAGGGGCTGTTCGGTGTGGACTTCGATCTCCACCTGCTTGTCTTCGGGGACCAGCAACTGGGCGGTGATGATCTGCCGGTTGTCCTCCTCAACACTCTGCCAGCCTCGCAATCGGACGACGACGACGAGACGTCGAGAATCCGCTGTCCTTTCGGCACGGCGATGCGGACTTCGGCGAGTTCACCGCGCAGGACCTCAAACGTCAGCCAGGCGTCGGCGTGCAGGAAGCCCTCGTCGAGTGTCACACGTTGACGGTTCGTCACGCTGGCGAGCAGGTCCATCTGCGGAGCCGCACTGACGCGCGGGTGCCAACTGGCGGTGATCTGACCGGTCACTCCCAGATGCGCCTGCACGAGAGTCGTCCCCTCGGGGCCTTCCGCCTGCGCCTGCAGCAGGCGCGGTCGAATCTCTACTGTCTGGTCGGGTTCCGGGATTTTCAGTTCGAAGGATGCGATCCCTGCGGGTGGGCAGTTGAAGCGGATCTCGCGTCCTTCCGGAGAGGTGATGACCCGCGTCGTGAGTTCGAGGTTGACCTGCTGATCACCCGGCTGCTTGAGCAGCAGGACACTGGTTCCCTCGCCGGTCCCGCGGCAGCAGCACGTCACCTTGAGGACTGCTGACCTTGCCAACGGCGGCGTCACCAAACGACAGCGGTAGTTCGACCCAAGGTTTGCCAATCACCCGAATCTGGTAATCCGCCTGGATTCGCGCAATCTCGCCATCGATGACAACTTTGTAATCTGCCCGCGAGATGACCGCGTCAACCGGCGGTTCGCCGGTACGCCCTTCGGCTCCGTGGGCACGCTGCCACAGTTCCTGATACTGCTTGTAGGGGAGTACGACCGATCCATCGGGCCGTTCGAAGACGTTTTCCAGATCGGAATAGGGGACGTAAATCACCCGCTCAGGTACCGATGGGGTCATCGACAAGGGATCCGCCGGGTCTGGAGTGGAAGTCTCCTGACTCCACGACGGGCCCGCAGCGAGCACAATTCCGCAGGCACACAGGCAGACGCTCATCCAGCGTGCACGACTTGATTTTGAATTGATCATATCCATGAGACGTGCCGTGCCCATCACGGTGATGAGGGTGGTTCAGTTTCCCCCGTGGTTCCGGAGTTGATAAAGCTTCAGCCTGTCTGCCCGGACGACAGAAGCTTCGCAAATCTCCAGAAACCCGTACTCTACATAATGACGCTGGAGCTTGGCGAGTGTCTCCCACGAAGAGGAAAGATTTTGACTTCTCTTCTCCAATACCCGCTTGTCTGCGACTCGCGGCTCAACAGCAGGCAGGTCGCGCTCGCGGGTTTCCCCGGAGGAACGCCATTGATTCAACTGATTCCACGAGGGCAAGGAGACATGGGGACACGGAGAACTTTTTGGCGATGTTGATTGGGGATCTCCTTGTCTCACCGTCCCCTTGCCTCCCTGTCCCTCAACTGGAGCCTGAGACGCTCATCGGGATCGGATGACATGTTCGTCTGCAACACGCACTCAGCGGTGGCTCGGCACCTTCGCGATGACCAGTCCCTTCAAAGCAGTTCCTTCTGAAGACCGGTCTTTTCCCAAACCCCCCTGCCATGCTACAGTTCGCGACTGTCATTGACTCTAGGATAGTCGCCGGGGGGAAGACTGCAACGAGTGGCCGTGCGCCGCTCGTGCTCGGGCCTGGGCGACCACTCTCTTCTGACGCGGGCCTTCGGGAAAGGATTCCACGATGTCGCATCGACCGTTTCGTTTTGTGCATGCGACCAACCTGAGGCTCGACCAGCCCCTGTGGGGCATCGGTGAGGTCGATCCGGATGTCCGGCGACTCGCTGAAGACGCGACGCTCATCGCGCTCGAACGGATGTTCGATGCGTGCGTCGATCGCGATGTCCAGTTCCTGTTGCTCACCGGCAACTGCTTCGACACCGCCGCCATCAGTCTGCGGGCGCAAACCGCTCTCGAGGACGGGTTCGAGCAACTCGCCTCCCATGGCATCGACGTCTTCCTCATTCCGGGTGAGACTGACGCCGCCGATCGCTGGCACGACAACGTTCGACTGCCGTCCAACGTGACCACCTTCTTTGGCACGTCTTCCGATCCAGTGTCCGTCTTGCGTGACGGTCAGGTGCTCGCGACCATTGAACCGTTGGGGGATGCCACCAGCGAACGTGATGAACATCGCGGCACATTTCGCATCGGCCTGTTGCCTGCGGGGCGGCATCATGAGTGGCAGCAACGACTGCGAACGGAGCACTCCGAGCACGAGCAAAGGATGAGCGATACACTGCTTAAGCAGCGTCCCGCAGCGGCACAGGTGCAGTATCTCGCACTGGGGAGTGGTGAGTCGCGGCTGACACTGGAATTGCCTCGCGGACTTGCTCACGACCCCGGCAGTCCGCAGTCACTCGAGGCCCGCGGCCGTGGATCGCATGGGTGCTCCCTGATTGAAGTCGACGCCCACGGACGAGCCGACATCCAACTGGTGCCGACCGCCATCATCCGGTGGGAGCCATTCACCATGCCCTTCGATGCCCGCGACAGCTGGGACGATCTGGCTCAACGCATGCAGCAGGCCTTGCAGAGTTGCGAACCGGCGCATGGCGAGAAGGTCTGGATCGTCCGCTGGACGCTCGAAGGGACTGGCCCGCTGATCGATGCCATGGACGAACTCGGCAGTCAGCAGGAACTGTGCGAGCTGATCGACCAGGAACTGACCGGCCTGCGCGGATTGCGACGCGTACATCAGATGGAAGTGCGACAGGCATGGCAGCCGGTGCTCGCCGCCGACACGTCCGAGTCTCTTTTCGACGAGTTCATGCGGTATGTGCAGACCGATCTGGCGGAACGCCTGGAGCAATTGCGACGCGGTGGGCGGGACGGGGCATGGCCCGCCGAGTCCTGGGTCCAGCCGCTGCAGAGTGCCGCCGCGCGTGTCGAGACGGCGAACGTGCTGGAGCAGGCGCGCAATCACGGGCGCGTCTGGCTGACGGGAATTGCTGACAATGATGTCGTCTTCAGGGATGGGGACGGAGATTGACGCGGCCCGCCTGCGTCGGCACGACCGGCCGACGACGGTTGGATTTGTGAGGAACACGGCCGGCAAGTGAGACCCATCGCTGCGGGCACACCGTCCAGCGCGACGTACTCAAGGAATGATGCGATGAAGATCACGGAACTGCTCATCGACCGCTTCGGGGTATGGAACGATATCACCATGCCCCTGAGCGATGCCGGCGTGAGTGTCTTCTATGGCCCGAACGAAGCCGGCAAGTCGACGCTGATGCGGTTCATTCGGGGTGTGCTGTACGGGTTTCCTCCCCAGACCGAGCAGACTCCCGGTCCACAACCCCGCACACTGGCCGGGCAGGGAGGTCTGCGCATCCGTCTGGATGGCCAGGAGCATCTCCTCCGTCGCGAGTCACAGTCGGGCAACCGGGGACGGCTGCGACTGGACAAACTGGACTGGGGAACACCGAGCCAGCAGAAGCTGAGCCCGATGCTCAGCGGCATCACCGAGTCGCTCTACGAGCGCATCTTCGCGATCGGTCTGAGCGAGCTGCAGGAACTCGCCACTCTCGATGGTGAGGACGTCGCCCAGCAGATCTTTGGCATCTCCCTGGGGCCGGAAGGTCAACGCATTCTGCAGGCGCGGGAAGCACTCGACCAGCAGCGAACTCAGCTCGTCCGCGACGATCGCAAGGCGGGTGAACTGGTGACGCTCGCGCGACGTCTCGAGGCCCTCGACCGGCAACTGGCCGGCATGAATGGCTCGTCGCGGCGGCATCGGGAGTTGCGGGACGAGCAGGACCGGCTCACCGTGCGCACCTCGACGACTGTCAGCGACGGCAGCACGGACTGCGCTCGCAGTTGCGCGGACATCAGTACCTGCAGCGGGTGCATGGACCCTGGAAGCGCGAGCGGCAACTCAGGGGCGAACGCGAGGCCCTCCCCGTCCTCAAGAGCTTTCCCCACGATGGACTCGATCGCCTGTTGCGCATCGAAAGAGAACTTTCGGAGTTGCAGCAGCAGAAGGCGAAGGCACTTGCCCAGTCGCGGCAGGCGCGCGAACAGGCCGATCGTCTCACTCCCGACGTCTCTCTCGAAGAACTGCGGTGTGACATTCAGGCCCTCGCCGGTCAGCGGGAAGAGATGGGACTGCGAGGGCAGCGGATCACCGACAAGCAACGGCAGGCCGACCAGCTGCGGCAGCAGACCGACGCCGCGGTGAAATCGAATGCACCTCGGCTGTCGCCGCAGGCCGCCAGCGCCGCAGCGGTGTCCGACGATGGATTGCTGCGGATGATCAAGGCCGCCCGTGCGTATCAGACGGCGATGAGTCGCCGGGCCCGGGCCGTCAAACGTTACCGCAAGTTGGTCTCATCGGCCCAGAAACGGCAGGCGGCTTTCAACGAACAGCTCAAGCCGCTCGGCGGGCTCTCCATCAGTCGGGCGATTCGCTCGACACGCGCACGACTGACTCAGATCGAGGAACTGGGCCGGCTGCGTCAGCAGGAAGCGGGACTCTTGGCGCAGCGAGGCACTCGACGATCAACTGACGCTGGGATCCGCCGGACGGGAACTCCCTCCGTTCTTCTACTTCGTGCTGTGGTTCTTCACGCTCGCGGGCATCGTGCTGTTCTTTGCCGGCATCTGGGGTGTGATGAATGGACGTGTCGCCGGAGGCTGGCATGCGTCATTGATCGGAGCGATCTATTCACTGTTTGGCCTCTCGGTCGCCGGCGTCACCTGGACCATGAAGCAACACTTTGAGGGGATCGGGCTGTCGACTCCTGCCGAACTCACGTCGCGTCAGCAGGACGTCGACCAGCGGTTGCAGCGTGTGCAGCGCGAGATGACGACACTGCTGGGCAAGGCGACCGGCTCCAGCGAGACGTTCACGGTGGTCTCCGGGCCCTCCCGAGATGTTGATGAAGCTGATGTTGTCCTCAAGGTCGCGGCCCGGTTGGCGGAACTCGATGCGCTGCAGCAGGAGGAACAGCAGATTCAGTCGCAGCGGCGTAGGCTCAGCGGGTATCGCGAGTCCCTTCGCCGGCATCAGCTCGATGTCGGGCTCCGCCGCCGTCAGTGGTGCGATGTTCTCCGCGAATTGGGCATCACCGAAACGCTGAAGATCGACGCAGCTTTCGAACGCTTCCCGCTGATGCGTACCCCGGCCGACGATGCCCCCAACCGCCAGTGGGAGCGACTGCAGGGCGAACTCGATGTCGAACGTCGGACGTTGCAGGAGTTCGAGCAGCGGATCGAGCGTCTGTCGGCCCGCCTGCCTGCGCCTCCCGGCATGCAGCAGCGTTCGTCGGACCGTCTGCTGGGTCACTGGGTCGATTTGTTAAGTGGCGCCGACCGGTCGGCGGAAGAACGCACGCGGCTGCGTCGTGAGTCCCGTGAACTCAGGAAGCGGGCCCTCGATCTGGATCAGCCCCTCGCGCAGCGCGAATCGCAGCAGCAGGACCTGTACCTGCAGGCCGGGGTGACCTCGCGTCAGGAACTGGAGGCGAAGACGCGCGCGTTCGCCCGGCACGCCGAACTCACGCGCCAGATTAGTGAGGTGGGTGAGGAACTGCGGGTCGCCGCCGCCACCGAACCACAGCTCGCGATCGTCGAGGAAGACCTGCGGGCTTTTCAGGCTGGCGAGAATCATCAGGCGATCGAGACCATCGAACAGGAGCTGCGCGACATCGATCAGGACCGGCAACAGGCTCACGAACGGCTGGGGAGCCTGCGGCAGGAACTCGAAGCGCTGGCCAATGACCGGACCGCCGTCGGTCTGAGGTTCGAGCGTGAGCAGCTCGCCGCCGAATTGCAGCAGATGACCGAACAATGGTGTGCCCTGCAGGTGTCGGGCGATGCGATCGACCAGATCCGTCAGCGCATCGAACGGCACGGTCAGTCAGAGACGCTGCAGCTGGCCTCGGAGTTTCTCGACCGGCTGACGCGGGGCAAGTATCACAACGTGTGGTGTCCGCTCGGCGAAAGGCACCTGTGCATCGATGATGACGAGCAGCGGTCGTTGCGGGTCGAGCAGCTCAGCACCGGCACGCGGGAGCAGCTGTTTCTCGCGCTGCGGCTGGCGATCATCCGCCGCTACGCGCGGCAGGGTGTGGACTTGCCGATGGTGCTGGACGACGTGTTCGTGAACTTTGACCAGGTGCGCACGGAAGCCGCAGTCGACACGATACTGGAGTTCGCCGGACACAATCAGCAGGTGCTGCTGTTCACCTGCCATCTGCACCTGGCGCATCTGTTCGAGTCGAAGGGAGTTGAGCCGATCTGGCTCCCCGGACATGCTCCGAGTGTGCAGGGCCGCCGCGCCGGCTGAGGGACAGCGCTGAGAGCAACAGCCCACTCATGACCTGTTTGGCGATGGCGTGAAGGCTGTCATCGGCGTTGAGGAAGGCGATCCCAACAGAAGTATCAACGAATGACCCCTGCGGATTGTTGATGGCCGGTTGTCCGTCGGGTCCGCCTCAAACCGGATGCTCTTCTGCTTGACCAAGCGCCGAGGTCGGTTCTACAGTGCGCGATGTATGGGGAGTTTGCGTCTGGCGCATCCCCGCCGCGTCATCACTGTGTGGTGAGCAGGCGTCGGCAGGAGGGGCGGGACGCGTGTCAGGGAGGGTGCGATGGCGCGCACACTGGCTGCGGTTGCATGTGGGTTACTGGTGACGTCGGCGGCCCGTGGTGACGAGGTGCCCACAGCGACGCTGGCCGTCCTTGGGCTGGCGGACCTTCAGGTGCAGGAGGTGGACGTCCGCTCGTCTCCCTGGCAGTTCTGCTGGGGACCGGACGAATGGATCTCCGACTGCCGCGACGTCTCGCCGCTCGACGAGTACACCCTGCCGACGTTGACCTTCCTGCGCCGGCGATTGACCAAGGCACCGTGAGCGCCGTCGACGGATCGTGGTTGGGAGCGATCAGTCCCCTGTGCAAGCGGAGTGTGACACTTTGGGCGCGCAACTGTTTGCCTTTGGATAGAGAGCGCACCTTGCTCCATTGTTCGCAGCTGGGCGATGCTCGGCGGCGAGTTTGGGCTGTCCGCAGGCCTCCCCGGATCGATCATGGCTGTCCGGGGCCCGATGCGCGTCACCGCCGACAGCCCAGGCAGGCCCACGATGCCCCCGGAGCGCTGCGTTCTCGACATTGTTCGGGGCCGGCCGGCCCATCTCTTGAGTCGTTGATTGGCTGAATAGTTGAGTCGCTGACTCCTCAATCCTGACTGCTCGCCCCGTATGGCGCTCGGCGATGCCTCGCGGCTAACGACACACCGCGCTACGCGACCGATTCGCGGTGGAGTTTGACGGTTGCGGTGGCGTCCTGACTGGCAGCCGGCTCAGCAGAATCATGCTTGCTCGCATGGCGTCGCTGGCGCGACATGAGCGTCAGGATGGCCGGCAGGCCGACCAGTGAGACGAACAGGCAGCTCCCCACGCCGATCACCAGCACCAGTCCCAGGCTGGCCAGACCGCGATGGTCGGCGAGGATCATGCTGCCAAAGCCGATCATGGTCGTCAGCGACGTCAGCATGATGGCATTGATCGTACTCGCTGACGTGCGATATCGCCGGGTCTGCATCCGGTAGTCGTGCAGGACATGCACGCCATCGTCGACACCGATGCCCAGAATGAGCGGCAGCACGATGAGGTTGGCGGGATTGAGCGCCACATGAAACAGGCCCAGCAGGCCACACATCAGTACGCTGCCTCCCAGGGCAGGCAATATCGACAGAAACGTATCGCACACACTGCGAAAGTCGAAGATGGCCGTGGCAATCGTCGCGAGCACCGCATACAGACACAGCATCTCCAGGGGATTCAGCGGTCGTTGGGGGGCAGGAATCAACAGCACCGCGAGACCGATCACCGCGAGCGGCGTGATCAGCCCGATGAGCAACGGTCCCGGCTTCGCCGCATCCACCAGCAGCACTATCCAGATCGCCAGCAGCGCATACACGGCGGCATGCAGGTAGCTTTCGCGAATCTGTCGGGCCCCTTCGTAGTTCTGCAGTGGTGAACCTGTCACTTCCGAGTCGACACTGCGGACGTCACTCACAAACCGGGCGAGTGGTTCCTCATCCCAGACCTGGTCGGCGGGAAACACCCGCAGCAGCCACACGTTATTTCGGCTGACGAACCGTTCACGCACCGCATGGGGCAGATCGCTCACATTGACAGGTACCGGATCGGACATGTCGGCCAACGCCTCGAACTGATGCTTGAGCGACGACAGCAACGCGTACTGGTAACGGCCGAGCAATTCGACCTGCTGGTCGAGGGACATCGCTTCCAGCAGATTCAGAAACCCGTCGAGCTGCTGGCTGGCCTTCTGCGCCTGCGGAGTGTCAATCTCTTTCAGCGCCATGAACACCGCCTCCAGCGAGTCGCCGATGTTTTGCGGGTTGAGCTGGGGGAATTCACGCGGCAGATCGGAGACATGCAAGAGCCGCTGATGGATCTCCTCCACCTTCGGCAGCGTCTCATCTGCGGGAAACGGCGGGAAATGCGAAGCGAGTTCCTCGACACGCCCCACCGACTCGAGTTGTTCGAACTCCTTGCGTCGGCGGAGCACTTCGTCTGGACTGTCGGCCAGTGAGACGGCGTACAGCAGCGAGCCCCCCGCCTCGCGAAAGACGTGCTTCTGCACTTCGACCGAGTCCACCCCTTGCGCCTGGAGGTGCAGCAGGTTGGAATCGTACTCGACGCGCGAGACCAGCTGTCCGTCGCGAATGTCGAACGCATACATGCACGCGGTGACGATGATGCCCAGTGTCACCAGGGTCACCGTCCCGGGCCAGCGCGACGTCATCCGACGCAGCAGATTCCCTTGAAACGGGGTGGGCAGCTTCCGGGGTTCCACCTGGCGATCGGCTACCGCCACCAGTGCCGGCAGAACGACGAACGCCGTCATGCAACAGATGAGAATGCCCCCGCCCGCAATGATCCCCAGCTCTGCAACACCCAGAAAGCTGGTGAACGTCGCACAGAAGAAGGCCAGTGCCGTCGTGACGGCGGCGGTCACGATCCCCGTCCCGACGCTTGATGAGGTCCGCATCAGTGCCGGGCGCAGCGCCAGTCCTTCGTGCCGCAGTTCGAGATAACGCGCCAGGTAATGAATCGCAAAATCGATTCCCAGTCCGATCAGAATGACGGCGAAAGACACCGACAGAATGTTCAGATGTCCGACCGCCAGTGTGGTATAGGCCAGCGACCACGACAGCCCGACAGCCAGCATGATGAGTGCCAGGGCCGGATGACGCGCACCCCGGAACCCGATCAGCAGAATGGTCCCCACACCCACGAAGGAGATGAGCGACGCGAGCGCCATGTCGGACTGCGAACGCCGCATCTCGTCGCTTTCAAGCACCGGGATCCCGGTCAGCCCGATCGTCACCCCCGGAATGTCGTGATCGACCTCGGCGATCAACTCACGCAATCGGTCGATCGATCGGGAAGACCCCTGGAAGTCGCTGGTGGACTCGATGGGAACTGCCAGCAGAAAACCCATCGTCCCCTGATCATTGAGTTGATACACCGGCGAGAACGCATCGGGATCAAGTGCAGCGCCCGACGGGATCGGTGATGGCCACGGCGACACAAACCTCTGCTCGGCCAGGAACTCCTGCAGGCTCGTCGTCAGCAGCAGTGCCTGCTTCACCGCGACCGGTGATGGCTCCGGGGCCGTGAGCTGCACCTGCAACGAATGGCACAAGGACTCCAGCCCCGCCAGATCCCACCGGCCTTCCAGCACGTCGGCAAACTGGTCGAGCTGACCCAGGCACATCTGGAGATCTTCGGGCGGAAGATACTGCAGTCCTTTGGCACGAAGCGGACCGGGATCGAACTTGTAGAACACATCCCGGAACAACTCCGTCTCTTCAGATAAACGCGCGCCCAGATCGTCCAGCGCCTCTTTGATGAGGTCAGTGTCCTCGGCCTCGACGACCACGACGATGTCGGACTCCTCGCCGAACTCGTCGGCATATTTGAGCCAGCGCTGATGAAACGTGCTGTCGTGATCAATCAGGTCCGAGCGGTTCGTCTTGAATGTCAGAAATCGCGCCGAGACCCCCAGTGAAATCAGCACCAGCAGTCCGACAATCCACAGCACGCTGGCGGGCCGACGGGACACCCCCCGTGTCACGCTGTGCAGAATGGCGGGCAGGAATGTGGCATGCTCTCCATGATCGGCGGGAATTCGTGAGACCTCGTCCGGCGCATCAGGCGGTTCCTCCAGCGGAGACCACGGGGGCCGGTTCTTTGTGTCGCTCATACCGATTTGCCTGACTCAGGATCGATTACGATTGTAACGCAGTCGTTCAATTCGTAACAACGGGGACCGCATGCGACCGAACTGCATTCGAGGGCGAATCTTGTGATGAACCGGGCGTTGCCGTAGGATACGATTGCAAGTGCATTGTCTTGGGTTCGTCCCTCCCCTGCTCAAGACCTCCCCGCACTTCACCGTCCTGCCCGGAGAACACCTCTGTGCCCCGCCTGACTGGTCTGAGTTCTGGTGCGTTGCTCTTCGCCGCCCTGTGCCTCGGGGGCGCCGGATGGCCAGAAGCCATCGCGGACGACAAGCCGGACCCCCAGGGCATCGCGTTCTTCGAAGACCGCATCCGTCCTGTGCTGGTTGAGCATTGTTACTCCTGTCATGCGTCTAATGCCAAGAAGATTCGCGGCGGGCTGACGCTTGACTCGCGCGATGCACTCAGGAAGGGCGGAGACAGCGGCCCAGCACTTACACCGGGTGACGCCGCCGGCAGCCTGCTGATCGAATCGCTGCGTTACGAATCCTATGAAATGCCCCCCAAGGGAAAGCTGCCCGACCCCGTCATCGCCGACTTCGTCAGTTGGGTGGAGATGGGTGCTCCTGACCCGCGTGAGCAACCCGCGGCGACTCCGCCCGCAACCTCTTCCGGTATCGACATCGACGAGGGGCGCGAGTTCTGGTGCTTTCGCCCTCCGCAGATGCCCGACGTGCCGACGTCCGCGCACGATGGCTGGTGCCGCAGCGAGATCGACCAGTTCATCGCGGCCCGCTGGGAAGTCGCGGGCCTGTCCCCTGCACAGGATGCCGACCGGCGGACGCTGATCCGCCGGGCGACGTTCGACCTGATCGGACTCCCGCCGACTCCCGCAGAGATCGACGCATTTCTCGCTGACCCGGACACGACCCCTGCGGCGTTCGTGAAGGTGGTCGATCGGTTGCTGGAGTCCCCGCAGTTCGGGGAGCGCTGGGGTCGCCACTGGCTGGATGTCGCCCGGTACTCCGAGTCGACTGGCGGCGGACGGTCGATGCTCTTTGGCGATGCGTGGAGGTATCGGGACTATGTCATCGCGTCATTCAACAATGACAAACCGTTCGACCGTTTCATCCTCGAACAGCTCGCCGGCGACCTGCTGCCTGCGGACGATACTCTTCAGCAACGAGAACAACTGATCGCGACCGCCTTCCTTGCGCTGGGGCCCACGAACTACGAACAGCAGGACAAGCTGCAGCTGGAAATGGACGTCATCGACGAACAGGTCGACACGGTGGGCCGGGCGTTTCTGGGGATGACGATCGGGTGTGCCCGTTGCCACGATCACAAGTTCGACCCGATCCCGACCGCCGACTACTACGCACTGGCCGGCATCTTCCGCAGCACGCACACGCTCATCCACGACAACGTCTCGAAGTGGGTCACCCGGCCGCTGCCGCTCGACCACGCAGCACAGCAGCACCTCGACGAGTACCAGCAGCAGACCGCCGCTCTGGAGCAGACGATCAAGCAGCAGACGAAGTTGCGGGACAAGCTCCGCAGCCGGCTCCCGATCGTCACGCTCGATGACGAAGGTGCGGTCACCATCACCGGCAACTGGACGACGAGTTCCTACACAAAGGGGTTTGTCGGCGAGGGGTATCGGCACGCGACCGGTGAGGGTGCGGCCATCACGTATACATTTCCGGTCGCACGCTCCGGGTTGTATGAAGTCCGCGTCTCCTGGACGCCCGGAGAGAACCGCAGCCCGAACGCTTTGTTCCACATTCAACATCGTGAGGGTGAAGCATCACAGCGCATCGATCAGCGTAAGGCCCCGCCGCTGGACGGGCAGTTCGTCTCGCTGGGCACGTATGAGTTTGCAGACTCCGCGGAGATCGTGCTCTCAACGGAGGGCACCACCGGAGTCGTCATCGCCGATGCCGTGCAGCTCATTGCCCTCACACCGATTGACGAGCCGTCCAAAGCTGACGCGGAGCCGGATCTACTGGCCCGGCTGACTTCGCTGGAGGAGGAACTTGCGGGCCTGCAGGCTCAAGTGAAGTTGCTGAAAGAAAACGCGCCGCCGCCGGCACCAGTCGCGATTGTTGTGCAGGAAGCGGCAGACGAACTGCGGGGGGACTTCCACATCTGTATCCGCGGCAACCCGAAGAACCACGGCCCTGCCGTCCCTCGGGGCTTTCTGCAGGTTGCGCTGCTGAGTGACGCACCGGAGATTCCTGCATCATCGAGCGGCCGGCTCGAACTGGCCCGATGGATCGGGAGCCGCGACAACCCGCTGACGGTGCGCGTGGCCGTCAATCGCATCTGGCATCACCTGTTCGGCACCGGACTGGTCCGCACCGTAGACAATGTGGGACTCACCGGTGAGCGGCCCTCACACCCCGAGTTGCTGGACCATCTGGCTCTGCGGTTCGTTGACACCGGCTGGTCGGTGAAGGGACTGATCCGCGAGATCATGCTCACCCGCGTGTATCAGTTGAGCAGCGATGCGAGCGACGCCGCCCATCACAGCGACCCCGAGAACCGTCTGCTCGCGCACTTTCCCCGCCGGCGACTGGATTCCGAGGCGATTTACGATGCCATCCTCGCACTCAGCGGCGACCTCGATCTGTCGGTGGAGGGCAACACCGTTCGTCCCCAGACGACGAGCGAATATGGCTATGAGTTCGATGTCGGCAGGCGCGCGGTGTACCTGCCTGTGTTCCGCAATCGGCTGCCGGACCTGTTCACGGTGTTCGACTTCCCTGATCCCAACCAGTCGCTCGGCCGTCGCAACGTGAGCACGCTGTCGACGCAGGCACTATTTCTGATGAACAGCCCCTTCGTGATGGACCAGTCACGGCGTGTCGCCGAACGTCTGCTGGCCGATCCAGAGATCAATGACGATACACGGCTCGACCGGTTGTACGCTCTGGCGATCGGACGACTTCCCACCGACGAGGAACGGAGACTCTCGCAGGAGTTCCTCACCGCTGGTAGAGAGGTAAACGCAGACACACAACTCGCGCATTGGACCGGCCTGTGCCAGGCAGTCATCGCGAGCATCGACTTTCGGTATGTGCAGTGAGGAGTGGCGAGCAGCGAGAGACGAGTGGCGAGTGGGACGAAGTGAGATTCATATGCCCACGGGCAGCGACCCGTGGGCATATGAACGGTGTGAATTTTTCGATTGTGGATCCGAATTCACCCTCCCCGGCCGCTCGTTCCTCGCGTCCGACCCTCCCGGAGGGAGGGTGAAGAATGAACAAGGGAGCGTGCCACTGCCGTCTCGCCTAGCAGTGCAAGGGTGAGTTGAAGCCACGAGCCATCAGCGAAGAGCAAATGACCATGACCAATGATTCCTGCAGCGAACATCAGACGACCCGTCGGCAGTTGCTGCAGTCCGCCGCATGCGGATTCGGTTCACTGGCTCTCGCCGGTCTGTGTGACGAACAGGCGCGGGCGGCCGGGGGAGGGCTGAAGCATCCGCTCTCGGCCCAGTCACCACTGGCGACGCCCCGCGCCAAGCGGATTATCTTCATCTTCATGCAGGGGGGGCCCAGTCACGTCGATACTTTCGACCACAAGCCGCTCCTCGAGAAGCACGACGGCGAAGAGCTGGAGTTCAAGGATGCCCGTACGCTCGCGAAGAAAGGGACCGTCGAGAAGCACCGCGTGATGAAACCGTTGTGGAAGTTCCGCCAGTACGGCGAGTGCGGACACGCGGTGAGCGACCTGTTTCCACACATCGCACAGCATGTCGACGATCTGTGTTTCGTCCACAGCCTGCACACCAACGGCGTGGCTCATGGCCCGAGCACGCTGTTTCTGCACACCGGAGCGACGACGCTTGTGCGCCCGTCGATGGGGGCCTGGGTGAGCTATGGCCTGGGGACCGAGAACCAGAACCTGCCGGGCTTCATCACCCTCAGCCCGTCATCCGGCAATGGCGGACCACGCAACTATTCCAACGCCTTCCTGCCGGCTCACTACCAGGGGACCGCAATCGGTCGGGCCGGGCAGCCGACCACTGACGCCCAGATCCAGCACATCACCAACAATTCGCTGCCGGAGGCCGAGCAGCGCCGGCAGTTCCAGTTGTTGCAGCGGCTCAATCGCGCCCAGCTTCCTGAAGGTCGCGGCGATGATGAACTCAACGCGGTCGTCAGTTCATACGAGCTTGCCTGGCGAATGCAGATGCACGCCCCCGGATTGATGGACCTCTCGGAAGAGACCCAGGCGACGATGGCGTCATACGGCATCGGGGAACCGGAGACCGACGACTTCGGCCGGCAGTGCCTGCTCGCCCGTCGCATGGCCGAGGCTGGCGTGCGCTTCATCCAGATCAGCTACGCGGACAACACCTCGAACCCGCGCTGGGACCAGCACTCAAAGATCGAGCAGCATGCCATCCATGCGAAGGCGACCGACAAACCGGTGGCCGGACTGCTCGCCGACCTCAAGGCCCGTGGGCTGCTGGACGATACGCTCGTCTGGTGGGGAGGCGAGTTCGGACGCAATCCTTTCTCACAGGGCAACGACGGCCGCGACCACAATCCCAACGGCTTCACCCACTTTCTCGCCGGTGGCGGGATGCGCGCGGGCCTGGCCTATGGAGCGACCGACGAGTTCGGACACCAGGCCGTCACGAACAAGGTGCACATGCACGATTTGCACGCCACGTTGATGTACGCCCTGGGGCTGGATCACGAACGATTGACCTACCGCTACGCGGGCCGCGATTTCCGCCTGACCGACATTGAAGGCCGCATCGTGCACGAATTGTGCGGATGAGGTGCGCCAAGGGCGGCGGCGTCGAGTTCGACGGGCACTTCGTCCAAAGCCTCGAGTAGCGCGCCATTCGGCCCGTAGCGCACCGGCGCAGTTGTGCCGGCTGTGCGGAATGGTACGACCATGCGGATGGCGTGGGGCCCGGCACTTGCCTCGCGTCGACCGTTACCGTCATTACCTGCGATACCCCGATCGCCACGTCGCCGTTGACCACATCTCTGCCCACCGGAATTCACATCAACTCGATGCGGATGGGCTAAATTCGGTGAACATCCCTGCTGAGCAGGCTGCGCCGATGACGTCTCGGCGGTCCCGGCAGGAGGTGGAAAGGTCTGCAGCCGTGAACAACCCCATCGGGACAATGCGATGACTGCCGTCTATCTCAACAGCACAATGAACGACGATGCCCGCCGGGGTTGCCTGTACGAGGGTGACATATTTCTCTGCGTGCCGACACCGGCCACTCTCGAACTCGTCGACTTCGCCATGGAACTGCTGAGCGAGGCCTTCGCTCCGTATGCTCCTCGGGAGGCACAATTCCACATGAGTGTCGAGGAGTGGGTCGCGCGCTTTGGTCCGGCCAAGCCCCGGTTCATTCATCACTCCCGCACCCGCGACATCATGAAGCGTGTGGTGCTGGAAGCCGGTTGCGATCCCCAGGGTACTTATCTCGACGTTCCGCGCCTGCGGGGCGTCACCAGTGACCGGTATCTCACGTCGGGAGTGGGCTATGCCCATCATGCCCATCGGGACACCTGGTACTCGGCACCGTTCCAGCAGCTCAACTGGTGGCTGCCCCTGCACGAGTTGCCCAGCAATGCCAGCATGGCGTTTCACCATGCCTGCTTTGATGTCCCTGTGAAGAACGGCTCTGCGGACTTCAACTACTACGACTGGAACGCCGTCGGACGCAAGACAGCCTCGCAACACATCGGCACCGACACCCGCAAGCAACCCAAGCCGCTGGAAGACTTCGATGCGGAGCCGTCCGCCCGCTATCTGCCACCTCCCGCCGGGATGGTGGTGTTCTCGGCCCAGCAGATGCACTCCACGGTGCCGAACACTTCGGGACTGACGCGCTTCAGCATCGACTTCCGCACCGTTCATCGCGGTGATGTGGAACGAGGGCGGGGGGCACCGAATGTCGACACCGCCTGCACCGGGACCTCGCTGCGGGACTTCCGCTCGCTGACCGGCGACGAGACTCTCCCCGAAGACGTCGTCGCGAAGTACGACGCCGGACCGTTTCCGGAGGAAGCCCAGCTCGTGTTTGCGGCGACCGGCGCTACCCACTCACTGTGAGTGCGGAGGTTTCGGCCCGGGAAACTGGTAGTACGTGCAGGCGATCTTGCCGTTGTACAGCTTGCGACGGCGCTCCGCCTTGCGTCCGCAGAGCCGCTCGAACGAGGGATGCGACGTCAACACATACAGCGACCAGGTGTCGAGCGGGGCAAACACCCGGCCCATCTCGCGGTACAGCGCCTCAGCGGCGGACACTTCTCCCAGGCGTTCTCCATACGGCGGGTTCGTAATCACGCAGCCATACTCCTCGGCCGCCACCAGGTCATTCAGATCCTGTTGCTGAAAGTGGATGTCCGCCGACACCCCGGCAGCATCGGCGTGCCGTCGCGACAGCTGGATCTCGTGCGGATTGATGTCAGTCCCGGTGATCACCCGGCCTTCGCTGGGTCGCGCGAGGTCGCTGGCTTCCTGCCGCGCCTGTTCCCAGACTTCCAGCGGAATCGCGGGCCAGGACTCGGCATCGAACGTGCGGTTGCGGCCCGGTGCGAGATTGCGGGCGATGAGGGCCGCCTCGATCGGAATGGTGCCGCTCCCGCACAACGGATCGAGCAGCACCCGTCCGGCCCGCCAGTAGCTGAGCTGAATAATTCCGGCGGCCAGTGTCTCCTTGAGGGGTGCCATGCCGACCAGCATGCGATACCCGCGCTTGTGCAGACCGGCACCGCTGGTGTCGATGGTCAGTGTCGCGCGGTCGCGTAACAGGCTGATCTCTACGGCGTACTTCGGTCCCGTTTCGTCGAACCAGTCGCGAAGATAGACCTGCTTGAGCCTTTCAACGATCGCCTTCTTCACCAGTCGCTGACAGTCGGGCACGCTGTGCAGTTGCGAGCGGACGGACCGCCCGCTGACAGGAAAGTTCGCATCGATGGGGAGCCAGCGTTCCCAGTCCAGGGATGTTGTCTGATCGAAGAGTTCCCCGAAGTCGGTCGTCTCGAAGGAGGCGACTTCCACGAGCACGCGGTCGGCCGAGCGCAGCCACAGATTGCAGCGCGCAATCGCCGCCAGATCTCCGGCGAAGTGGACGCGACCATCTTCCACACGCTGCTGGAGGTATCCCAACTGTTTGAGTTCGCGGGCGACTACCGCTTCGAGACCAAAGGCGGCCGTGGCGATCAACGGGACAGATTCCATGCGTCACACACCAGTGCTTTGTCAACAGCTTGAATTCGGGTGCCACTGGTTCCGCCAGTGTGTCACAACCAGTGTGATCTCTTGATCTTGCACTGGCAAAGCCAGTGGCACACAACCCGAACTTCACGGCATGACGAAGTACAAGGTCGCTACTTCGAGGATCGTGATTCGGTGGCACCATTGCGCCGGCGGAAGGGATAGAACCACACACCATACGGCAGGAAAGCGCACCGGCAGAGGCTCGTCCAGACGCTGAGGATTCGCCAGTTCCCACGCCCACTTGTCCCGCAGGAGTGACGCCGGCACACACGCCGCGCTTGCATCTTGATTGGTGCAGGGGCGCGCGCTTTGAATGTCAACGGTGCCGACGAGTCGACCCCGGATGAGTGCATCGGCGTCCAGCCCGTGTGTGATGATCGCCTGCTGGGCGGCGGGGATCGGTGCGAGGATCTTCGACGTGTAGAGGTAGATCGTCCCCCGCACGCGCGTGTCGGAGGAGCGGATCTCCAATGTCTTGATCCCGCGCAGGATGAGCTCTGCCCAGGGCTGACGTACGCTCAGGGCGATGCGCTCCCGATCGGGTTCCTGCGGTTTCAGGGAGGTGTGCTTCACGGGGAGGAGGAACTGGGGTTGCCTGATAACTCAAAGTCCACCGACTGCGGTCGGTGGGTACCCACGGACCGCCGCCCGTGGGCTTTCCCGTGATCCGCGAGATCATAGCAGCCTGTCCGGGACTTTCCTCTCATCACAAGTACGGCCCTCAAAGTCGGCACATTCATTCAAAGCCCACCAACTGCGGTCGGTGTGAACAAATGCAATGGGGTCGGGTTGTAACGTTTGTGCTGCCCATGCGCTCCCGTTGCCCCCAACCTGTCGCGTCATTCGGAGTGGCCGTCACAACAGGCCCGCCCCGCCGCCGATGGAAGATTCAGGCGGATTGCGCGCTGCGTGATTCGCTGGAAGGGAAAGGAATCCCATGGCTGCCCGCTCACAAGGGTCTGATCGCATGGATGCAAGACTGCTGGGTGCGATGCGCGCCCACCCGATCGCTGCTGTCATGTTCGGCGCGTGTCTGATCTCCCTGTGTGGTTGTACCGGGGCCCGCAGGCAGCCGATTGCTCATACTGTTCGAGAACTTCCGGTGCACGAACAGCCGGTGACGCAGGCAGCTCCTGCACAGGACACGAACGTGTTCGCTCCGCGCAAGATCACCCTGGCGTCCGTCAGCGAAGAGACCGAGCCTGCCTCGGCGGACCCGCTGATTCCGGACGAACCCCAGCCGTTCTTCCAAGAGTTCGCCACAGTTGCGCCGATCTGGACACTGGCCAGTCTGGAAGCGACCGCCCTGGAGAACAATCCTGCGATTCGGGAGGCGTCCGCCTCCGCTCACAAAGCGATGGGCTACCACGACCAGGTGGGGACACGACCCAACCCGACGGTCGGCTACAACGGCACTCAGCTGGCCGACCGTGGCACCGAGCAGCATATTGCCTTTGTGGAACAGGACTTCGTACTGGGTGACAAGCTGTCTCGCAATCAGGCGGTGCTGGGTCAGGAGGTCGAGTCGCAACTCTGGGAGGTCGAGGCCCAGCGTTATCGCGTGCTCACCGATGTCCGCCGGCACTATTACGAGGCGCTCTCAGCTCAACGGCGACTCGACCTGGCGACGGAGTTCATCCAGATTGCCGCGAAGGGTGTAGACGTGGCGCAGGCACGCGTCGAAGCGAAAGAGGGATCACTCCCAGAGGTACTGCAGGCAGAAATCCAGTTCAACCAGGTTGAGGTTCAGCGACGTCAGGCCGACGCCGCGTATCGCGGTGCCTGGAATCAGCTGATGGCGGTCACCGGCATTAGCGGAGCGGCTCCAGGTCAACTCGAGGGCACGCTCCCTGGTGCGGATGACATCCATGACCTCCACGATGTGAAGAGTCTGGCGATGACCTCCAGCCCCGAACTGCAGGCGGCCCGTGCACGTGTGGCTCGTGCCCGGGCCCAAGTGGACCGACAGCAGGCACAACCGATTCCCAATCTCTCCGTCATGTTCGCTGCCGGGTATGACCAGAGCACGAACCACGGCATGATTAACGCCCAGGCAGGCCTGCCGCTACCCCTCTTCAATCGCAATGACGGGAATGTGGCGGCCGCCGCTGCCGAGCTGATGCGCGCCTGCCAGGAAGTGCGACGCATCGAGCTGTCCATCGAGTCACGGATGGCCCGGGCAGCACAGGACTATGAGGGGGCGGCTGCCGCCGTCGAGCAGTACGAGCAGGTCATCCTGCCGAAGGCTGGGGACACATTGAGACTGGCCGAACAGGCTTACTCGGCCGGGGAGTTCGGCTTTCTGGAAATGCTCATCGCCCGCCGCACCTACTTCGAGACGCATCTCGAGTACGTCGCCTCGCAGACGAATCTCGCTCTGGCACAGGCCTATCTCGACGGATTTGCTCTCTCGGGGGGACTGGATCAGACGCCTGACACCGGGTTTGATTCGGGATTGCGCGATCAGTCGCTCAGCGGCCAGTGATCACCCAGTCGTTCGGGGACACAACCTGCGGCGACCCGCCGGCGGGCTGTCGCCGGAACATGACCTCCGCCAGCATTTGTGAAACACCGCGGTCTGTCAAATCCCCGTATGCGGGGAATCCATCGAGTGTAAAGCGATGTTGACCCGATATTCCCGGTAGCCGATACTTCCGGAATGGAGCGGTTGTTTCCGCACCTCCATGAGTCCCAGTGGACAGTGACCTTCATGTTCCGGCACCTCGCCAGTGTGCTCGCCCTGCTGCCGATGCTGTGCCACAGCATCCTGGGATGCTGCTGGCACCATATTCATGCCTGTGCCGGCGAGTCCGTGTGCCTCCAAGTGGCCAGTCCAGCGGAGGACGCCATCACAGGCGATGCGCAGGCCCATCATGCGTGCTGTCGATCGCATCGGCCTGTGGAGGGGATGACGCTCCCCGACGACCATCCGACGGATCACGACCCACATGCACCGTGCGATGAAGAACACTGCGTGTTCATCAGTTCCGCACTGGGCATGGGTTCACAGAGTGTGAACCCCGCAGCGATGGGTGTCGCTGCCCACCTTCTTCCGGTTGAGCTGCCGGGTCCGTGTGTCACCGGTCTGGCACAGTGCGATCGTGGCGATCGTCTGCCGACGGATGCCTCCGGGCACCAGCGCGCTGACGCAGGTCTGGCTGATCTAGACCGCCGTCGCTGGAGTGTCGGACAGCACTTTGTCCCCCCAAGCTCACGGGTCGCTGCCCGTGGACATCCAATCTCGTCTAAGTCGTCGGCCCGCGCTGCATATGTCATTGCGCCGGGGAGATCCCATGAAACTGAACATGCCCTCGATCCATCTCCCCATCGGCTGGCTGTGGCCATTGGGCCTGATCATCGCCTGCGGACTCGGGTTCCTCACGTTCGATCGCTGGTGGCCGCACGCACAGCAATGGGTGCACCAGACGATTGCCGGACAGAAGCAGGTCGCCTCTCTTGATGAGCACGACCACGGAGGGGTTGCCGGGCACGCCGCACACGAAGCCTCCGGTCACGCCCACGCGCATGACGAAGCCGACTCGCTGGAACTGTCCCGGCAGGCGATGGGCAACATCGGCCTGACTGCCGAGTCTCTTCAGCCGGTCGTCCTCGAAACCTTCCGGCGGACCTTGACGGTGCCGGCCATTGTGGTGGAGCGTCCCGGACGCACACGGATCGAGGTCTCGACACCGATGGCGGGCGTCATCACGCACGTGCACGCCGTGCGAGGGGAGTCGATCACTGCCGGTGCGCTGCTGTTTGAGCTCCGCATCACCGCCGAGGAACTGGTGAACACGCAGACAGCCCTGTTGAAGACGATCGGCGATCTCGATGTCGAGGATCGCGAGATCGCCCGACTCGAAGCCTATACGCAGTCGGGAGCCATACCGCAGAAGACCTTGCTGGAGCGTCAGTACGCCAAGGACAAGCTGGAAGTTCTGCTGGCGGCCCAGAAGGAGGCGCTGCGCCTGCAGGGTCTGTCGGAACGTCAGATCGATGAGATCGTCACGAACCGCCACCTGCTGCGAAACCTGCAGATCCTGGCACCCTCACCCGATGATCACAGTCATGAGGAGTTGCGACTCACACGAAGTGACGCTTCGCCGGTCGCATACTACGCACACGAAGATCCGACCCCGCCGGATGAGCACCGGCCCCTGGAATCCCACGCTGACGCCCCGCTGATTCTCCAGGACGTGCTGGTCCACAAGGGTGAGAGCGTGCCGGCCGGTGCAACGCTGGCAATCGTCTCTGACATGTCGGAGCTGTACATCGAGGGACGAGCCTTCGAGCAGGACGTGGACTTGCTCACATATGCCGCTGCCCAGGGCTGGAAGGTCACGTCCCTCTTCGAGCGTGCCGGGCAGCAGGTCGAGACGGTCGACAACCTGGAGCTGCTGTACTCGGCGGGGGACGTCGATCTGGAATCCCGGACGCTGCGGTTCTATGTGCGGCTCCCTAATCGCATCGTGCGTGACGTCCCCTCGCCCAACGGGCTGAAGTACATCGAGTGGAAGTTTCGTCCGGGGCAGCGGCTGCAGTTGCGAGTTCCCGTCGAAGAATGGCAGGAGCAGATCGTTCTGCCGGTGGATGCCATCGCCCGGGAAGGGGCGGAATCGTTCGTCTTTCAGCAGAACGGGGATCACTTCGACCGTATCCCGGTGCATGTCATCTATCGCGATCAGCTGCAGGCTGTGATCCGCAATGACGGTTCGATCTTTCCGGGCGATGTCATCGCGCGGCGGGGAGCCCACCAGATGCAGATGGCCCTGAAGAACAAGTCCGGCGGCGGAGTCGATCCTCACGCCGGACACAATCATTGATTCGTACGGATTCGGAACGCCTTCATGCTCAACGCCATCATCCGCTTCGCACTGCGGCAGCGGCTGCTGGTGATTGCGCTGGCGGTGTTCCTGCTGGGCTATGGAACCTGGCAGGCCCTGCAGACGCCGATCGACGTGTTCCCCGATCTCAATCGTCCGCGCGTGGTCATCATGACCGAAGCCCCCGGACTGGCACCGGAAGAAGTCGAAACGCTGATCACGTTTCCGATCGAAACCGCCATCAACGGGGCCAACGGCGTGCAGGCTGTCCGCAGTTCGTCGGGCGTCGGCATCTCGGTCGTCTATGTCGAGTTCGACTGGGGGACCGACATCTACAACGATCGGCAGATTGTGACCGAACGCCTGCAACTCGTGCAGGATCGCATGCCTGCGGGGGTCAAGCCGAAACTCGCGCCGATCTCGTCCATCATGGGGCAGATCCTGATGCTGGGCATGTGGAGCGAGGACGACTCGACCGATCCGCTGGAGCTGCGCACGCTGGCCGACTGGGTCGTCCGGCAGCGACTGCTGACGATTCCCGGCGTGTCGCAGGTCTTCACGATGGGAGGCGGGCGGAAGCAGTTTCAGGTGCTGGTCGATCCCGACGCCATGCTGCGGTACGGCGTGACGCTGCACGAGGTGAAACAGGCCGTCGCAGAACAGCAACGAGAACGCGACCGGCGGCTATCTCGATGAACAAGGACCCAACGAATTGCTGGTCCGTGCTCTGGGTCGTATTCAGTCGATCGACGATCTGCAGAAGGTCGTCGTCACGATTCGCGACGGTCGTCCGATTACGCTGATGCAGATCGCCGAGTCATCGAAGGTCCACAGGTCAAACGCGGCGACAGCAGTGTCTTTGTCCAGCGTCTGGTGATGAGGAGCACGATGCGCCACTCGCGTCATCTTCGCCCCCGGTTCAAGGTGAGCGGTGGCTTCTCGGGCGGTCCAGCGGTCGTGCTCACGATCAACAAGCAGCCGGACGCCGACACGCGATCAGCTGACCGACGACATCCTGGCAGCCGTTCGAGGAACTGAAGCCGTCGCTCCCGGCGGACATCCGCATCGATGCCGGTCTACTCGCAGAAGGCAGTTCATCGACCGGGCCATCGACAACGTGATCGAGGCGCTGCGCGACGGCGGCATCCTGGTCGTGATCATTCTGTTTCTGTTCCTGATGAATTTTCGCACGACATTCATCACGCTGACGGCGATTCCGCTGTCGCTCGTGATGACGTCGGTCGTGTTCTCCACTGTTCGGCCTGTCGATCAACACGATGACGCTCGGCGGACTGGCCGTCGCGATCGGCGAACTGGTCGATGACGCGATCGTCGATGTCGAGAACATCTTCCGCCGGCTGCGGGAGAATCGACACTCGCGCGACATCCGCGGCATCCGCTGCTGGTCGTTTTTCAGGCCAGCGCCGAGGTCCGCAACTCGATCGTCTTCGGCACGATGATCGTCGTGCTGGTGTTCGTGCCGCTGTTTGCCCTGACCGGCATGGAAGGTCGGCTGTTCACGCCGCTGGGCATTGCCTACATCGTCTCGATTCTGTCGTCGCTGCTGGTCTCGCTGACGGTGACACCGGTGCTGTCGTACTGGCTGCTCGGCCACTCCCGGCTGATGGAGCACGAGCAGGACGGGCTCCTGTTGCGGTCACTCAAGTGGATCGGCGAGAAAGTCATTCGCTTCAGTCTGACATTTCCCCGCCTCAACCTGACCGTCACGCTGGCCGGTGTCGCCGTCGCCGGCACTGTTTGTCCTGAACCTGGAACGCGACTTCCTGCCGCCGTTTAACGAAGGATGCGATTCAGCTCAACGTCGTGCTGCCGCCCGGCACGTCGCTGGCGACGTCGAACTCGATCAATCACAAGGTCGAACAGCGGCTGCTGAAGATCGAGGACATCTACACCTTTGTCCGCCGAACGGGACGCGCGGAACTCGACGAACACGCCGAAGGGGTCAACATGAGCGAATACATCATCGACCTCGATCCCGACTCACCACGCTCCCGCGAGGCACAACTCCATGAGATTCGCGAGGCCATGGCGGACATCCCCGGCATCGTGACATCCGTCGAGCAACCGATCGCGCACCTGATCTCCCACATGCTCTCGGGGGTCAAAGCCCAGATCGGCATCAAGATCTACGGCGACGATCTCGACGTCCTCCGTCGCAAGGCTGACGAGATGCACGCGGTGATGCAGTCGGTGCCCGGCGTGACCGATCTGCTGGTCGAACCACAGGTCCTCATTCCCCAATTGCGAATCGAGCTCGATCGCGACAAGCTGCTGCTCAATGGTCTGAGTGCGGCGGATGTCAATGAGTTCATCGAGACCGCCATGAATGGCGAGGTGGTGTCGGAGGTGTTGCTCGGGCAGCGGAAGTTCGACCTGGTGGTCCGCCTGAATGAGAACGCCCGGGAGGATATGGATGCCCTCCGACGGCTGACCATTGACCTTCCCGAGGGGGGACAGATCCCTCTGGAGGCCGTCGCCCACATCTACGAGTCCGGTGGACCGAATACGGTCAATCGGGAGAACGTGCGGCGGCGCATCGTGCTGCAGTGCAATGTCTCCGATCGGGGCGTGGTCGATGTCGTGGACGACATCCAGCGGGCAGTGGCCCCGGTCGTCGCCAGTCTCCCCGAGGGTTACTTCGTCGAGTACAGCGGCCAGTTCGAAAGCCAGCAGTCGGCCAGTCGCGTCATCGGTGTGCTGTTCGCCGTGTCGCTGATCGGCGTGTTTCTGGTGCTCTTCACGATGTTCCGGTCGGTCAATCTGTCGCTGCAGGTGATGGCTGCACTGCCGATGGCCTTTATCGGTTCGGTGATCGCACTGGTGGTGACCGGGCAGACGCTGACCATCGCGGCAATGGTCGGCTTCATTTCGCTGGCGGGCATCGCTTCACGCAACGGCATTCTGCTGCTCAACCACTATCTGCATCTGGTGAAGTACGAGGGCGAGGGGTGGACCAAGGAGATGATCGTGCGGGCCGGGCTGGAGCGACTGGCACCGGTGCTGATGACGGCGCTGACCTCCGGGATCGGACTGGTGCCGCTGGTGCTGGCGGCCGGTGAACCGGGCAAAGAGATCCTCTATCCAGTGGCGACGGTGATTCTCGGCGGACTGATCAGTTCGACGCTGCTCGACTTTTTCGTGCATCCCGCGTTGTTCTGGCTGTTTGGCCTCAAGTCGGCGGCCCGTGTCGTCAGCGAATCGCGTGAGGACATCCCCCTGCTGGAACCGACTACAGCGGACTTTGAAACCGGCGGGGAATCCTGAAATGTCGATACTCATCAGAGCGGAGGGCATTCCGCGAAGACAGCCCAGTTGCAACTGGCCCTCCCCCTCCCGGAGGGAGGGTGACGATTGACTGGATGCCCGCGTTCGCGAGGATGACGACCTTGTCGGTTCTGACCAATGCAGACGATTGAAGTGCTACCTCAACCCCAGGGAACGGGAGACTGATATGAAGCGTTGCTTGCTCTTTCCAATATGTCTGCTGGGAGCGGGGCTGGTTCTCAGCGCTGTGGCTCTCGCACAACAGCCAGCGAGCCTCAGCTCTCTGCAGACGGTGCTGAACCAGTCCGCCGAGTCCGGAAAGTTCACGCTCATCGTGTTCCATCGCGACAACGGAGCGACGACCGGCGCGCTACTGCAGCAGGCCAAAGCCGGCACCACAACCCGCAGTGAAGTGGCGACAGTCACGTCCGTGCGGGTCGACGATCCCGCCGAGCGTGCACTGGTCGAAAAGTTCGGCATCTCGCGGGCTCCCATGCCCATGGCAGTGATGGTTGCCCCGAACGGTGCCGTCACAGGGCTGTTCACGCGCACGCTCTCCAGCGAGCAGATCGCCGGGGCACTCGTGCCGCCGACGATGATGCGCTGCATGAAGGAGCTGCAGGATCAGAAACTGGTGTTCGTGTGCCTCTCGCGCACCGATCAGGCCGACGTCCCTGCGGGTGTGGAAGCCGTACGCACGTACCCCCAGTTCAAGGATCGCATCTCGGTCGTCGGCATGCGGCTTGACGACCCCGCCGAGTCCCGACTGTATGAGCAGATGCAGCTCAAGCCCCAGCAGGTCAACGGTCCTTATGCCGTGCTGATCGCTCCACCGGGCGTGCTCATCGGCCATTACGATGCCCGGGCGACTGGCGAGCAGATCGCGGCCGCCATTCACAAGGCCGGCCAATGTTGCGACGACCCCAACTGCAAGCACAATCATCCCCCGCAGGCAACGCGGCCGGGCACCAGTCCTCGCTAACTGGTCCTCAGCAGCAGTGACAAGGAGGTATCACGCATGACGCTCCGATCTATCATCTGGCACGAACTTCGATCCCGTCCCTGGACGGTCCTCTCCAATAGTCTCGCGATTCTGCTGGGAGTTGCAGCGCTGGTAGCGATCCGGCACATCACCGTCCATTCGGAACGTGAGGTGTCGCAGCAACTGGCACAACTGGGTGCCAACATTCTGGTCCTCCCCAAGGACGCGACGCTGCAGGACTACTACGCCGCCGACCAGAACAACGACACGATCCCCGAAGAGCATGTCGCCGAGATCTATCTCGCCGGGCTGACTGGCGTGGAACAAGTCTCGCCGCGGCTGAATGTTCCCGCCAACCTCGGTGGCCTGGAAGTCACGCTCACCGGTATCCTGCCGCAGTCCGATCTGAAAGCCCAGACCGCCTGGCAGACGACGACCCTCTTTACGGCCCCGAAGGCCCATGAGGGATGCACGAAAGCGAAGCTGGGGACCGCCGACCTCGACAGTCCCGAGTCGCTGATTACGCATCGGGCGATTCAGAACCTTGCGCCGACCGAACTGGTGCTCGGGGCCGACGTTGCCACTCGCTCGGCCTATTCCACCGGCGACACCGTCGAGCTGATGGACCGTTCGTTCACCATTCTCGGTGTCCTGCCGGCAACTGGCACAGTGGATGACTCGCGCGTCTTCGCCCACCTGCATACGGTGCAGGATGCGTCCGGCAGCGGTCCCGTCTGCAATGCGATCGAGGTCATCGGCTGCTGTGAGGACGCCGCGGGAGATCTTGTCCCCCAACTGCGCAAACTGCTGCCGAACACCAGGGTCGTCACGATCTCCCAGGTGGTACAGACCCAGGTGGGCGTGAACCGGCTGATGGCCAACACCTCGTGGTTTGTGTTCGTGGTGCTGGTAGTCGTGGGAGGCACCAGTCTCGCCGGTGCGATCGCTGCCAACGTCCGGGAGCGCCGCCGCGAGATCGGCACGCTGATGGCGCTGGGGGCCACGCCGCGCTTTGTGCAAAGTCTGTTTCTGGGCAAGGCCCTGCTGCTGGGGCTGGTGGCCGGTACGCTCGGCTGCGTCGTGGGACTGGCAACCGCTGTTGTCGCCGGGCCAATCTGGGCGGGTGTGAGTGTGGCTCCGCTGCCGACGACTTCGGTGCTCGCCATTCTGCTGGCGACGGGACTGGCGGTCGTATCGGCCTGGTGGCCGGCTCGACAGGCGGCGGCACTCGATCCTTGTCTGTGCTTTCAGGAGGTTTGATCCATGTTTCGTCTCGACCAGGTTGTCAAGCACTATTCGCGACGCGGCGAAATCGTGACCGCTCTCAAGAGCGATCACCTGCAGATCGCCGATGGTGAGTATGTCGCGATCGTTGGCCCCAGCGGCAGTGGCAAGTCGACTCTGCTCTCGCTGTTGGGGGGGATGCTCTCACCCACAACCGGCAAGGTCTGGCTGGATGAGATCTCCATCTACGATCTACCCGTCGCTGCCAGGTCGGCTCTGCGGAGCCAGCGGATGGGATTCGTCTTTCAGACTTTTAATCTCGTCTCCTATCTCACCGCCCTGCAGAACGTGCAGATCCCTCTGTGCCTGCTGGGCCAATCAACGGAGGAGCAGGAGTGCCGGGCCGTGGAACTGCTCGGACGGTTCGGACTGTCCGACCGCCTGCACCATCGCCCCTCGGAACTCAGCGTCGGTCAGCAGCAGCGCGTGGCGTTGGCCCGCACGCTGGTGAATAATCCGGGCATCATCCTCGCCGATGAACCGACCGGGAATCTCGACCCCCAGAGCCGCGAGCTGGTGCTCAATTCCTTCGATGCGGCTCATCAGGAGGGACGGACCATCGTGATGGTCACGCACGATCCGGTCGCCGCCGGTCGGGCGTCACGGCAACTCGCGTTGCACGCCGGCGAACTGACCGACCTGCAATCGCCTCAACGGGGTGCCGGCCTCCCGAAGCGTCGTTCTGCATGAGGAGAATGCCCTCTCTATCCACTGGATTCGGGTGCCACTGGCTCCGCCAGTGCGTCACGGCGCGTGTGACATCATTTCATGGCACTGGCAAAGCCAGTGGCACACAACTGGGAAGGAGTCGTTCATGTTCAATCGCAACTCAATGGTCTCTCGGTTGATGCGATTCAGCAATGCCAGTGCTCTCACATTAGCACTCATCCTGACGGGTTGCACCGACGCACCCATTTCCGAAAAGTCCACCACGTCATCCGAGCCGCATGCGCACGCAGCAGATGGGGAGGACCATTCTCATGCCGCCGGTCATCCTCATGCGAGCGAGGGGCCGCATCATGGTCTGCTCGTTGAATTGGGAGGCGACGCGTACCACGCCGAACTTGTCCACACAGATGACGGCGAAGTGACTGTCTACATCCTCGACGGCACGGCGACGAAGGCTGTCCCGATCGAGGCTCAGGACATCACCATCAACCTCTCTCATTCGGGCAACGCCGAGCAGTTCCAGCTCCCCGCCGCCCCTGAGGCCGGCGACCCGGCGGGGATGTCCTCCCGCTTCACCCTCAGCGATCCACACCGCGGCGAGGACCTCGATGCCGAAGGGGCGACGGCGAAACTTGTGATCACCATCAATGGCAAGCCGTACTCTGGCAGGATCGCTCATACGCACGACCATGCAGGGCTCGGACACGATCACTAAACGCCTGAGCGCGAAATCCCTACAGCACCCTGACTGCTTCAAGCAGCCGGGGTGCTTCTCCGAAGAGGGCGCACATTTTCTGGATCCCCGCCTGCGAGGGGATGACGGGATGGCGGAGCCCCGGCCCTTTGCGGGGGCAGGACTCATCGCCGGGACGAACGTGGGCCCTCTGCGTGAGGAGGACAGCACAATCAGCACGCTGTGTTGAACTCCACTCCGCGCGGCCGTAGCATCCGTGAAACCGTGATTCACACGTTGCTTATGCGACCTTCGTGAAGTCTCGCAGCCATCAGCCAAAAGCTATCTGCCATCAGCCGGGAGCCCACATGTCCGATACCAGTCGTGCCATCGAGTCTGTCCTGCACGAGGATCGCCGCTTTCCCCCGCCAGCGGAGTTTGCGAAGGCCGCACACATCTCCAGCGAAGCCCAGTATCAGGAAATGTGGGACCGGGCCAAGAATGACCCGGCAGGCTTCTGGGGTGATCTGGCCACGAGCGAGCTCGACTGGTTCGAGCCGTTCGAGACGGTCATCGACGGTGAGATGCCCGAAACGAAGTGGTTCTCGGGCGGAAAGATCAATCTTTGTCACAACTGCATCGACCGGCACCTCTTGACCTGGCGGAAGAACAAGGCGGCCATCATCTGGGAAGGAGAACCTGGCGATACGCGCGTACTGACCTATCAGGAACTGCATCGCGAGGTCTGCGAAGTTCGCGAACGTGCTCGACTCGCTGGGCATCGAGACGGGCGATCGCGTCACCCTGTACATGCCGATGATTCCCGAACTCGCCATCGCCATGCTGGCGTGTGCGCGGATCGGGGCGACGCATTCCATCATCTTCGGCGGCTTCAGTGCCGACGCGATCGCCGACCGCAACAACGACGCGCAGTCGAAGCTGGTCATCACCGCCGACGGCGGCTGGCGGCGCGGCAAGGAGATCACCCTGAAGGCCAAGCGTCGACGAGTCGCTGGAGAAGAGCACGTCGGTGCAGAAAGTGGTCGTCGTCGAACGGACCGGCGGTGACGTGACAATGGTGGACCGACCGCGATTTCTGGTGGCACGACCTCATGGAACAGGCATCCGCCGACCGCGAATGCGAGTCGCTCGACAGCGAACATCCGCTGTTCATCCTGTACACGTCCGGCAGCACCGGAAAACCCAAAGGCGTGCTGCACACGACGGCCGGTTACTGCTCGGAACAATGATGACCACCCACTGGGTCTTCGATCTGAAGGACGAGGACACCTATCTGGTGCACGGCGGACATCGGCTGGGTGACCGGACACAGTTACATCGTCTATGGCCCGCTGGCCAACGGGGCGACTACGCTGATGTACGAAGGGGCCCCCAACTGGCCCGACGAAGGCCGGTTCTGGGAGATGATCGAAAAGTACCGGGTCAACATCTTCTACACCGCACCGACCGCGATCCGCGCCTTCGTCAAGTGGGGCGACCACTGGCCGCAGCAAGCACGATCTCTCGTCAGCTGCGACTGCTGGGCACCGTCGGCGAGCCGATCAATCCCGAAGCGTGGATGTGGTATCACCGCGTGATCGGGGGACGAACGCTGCCCCATCGTCGATACCTGGTGGCAGACCGAGACCGGCGGTATCATGATCAGTCCGCTGCCCGGCGTCACCGCTACCAAGCCCGGCAGTTGCACCAGACCGTTGCCGGGCGTGGTGCCCGACATCGTCACCGAGTCGGTGAGTCAGCTCGGTCCGAATCAGGGAGGACTGCTGGTGATGAAGCAGCCATGGCCGTACATGCTCCGTACGCTCTATGGCGATCACGACCGCTATCTGGATATGTACTTCGGCAAGTTCGACGGCAAAACATATTTCGCCGGCGACGGGGCCCGGCGGGACGAGGACGGCTACTACTGGGTGATGGGCCGCGTCGATGACGTGCTCAACGTCGCCGGACATCGCCTGAGTACGATGGAGATCGAATCGGCCCTGGTGAGCCATCCGCTGGTGGCGGAGGCGGCAGTTGTCGGATTTCCACACGAACTCAAGGGGGAAGGCATCTGCTGCTTCGTCATCCCCAAAGGAGATACGCCGGAGTCGAGCGTCAAGCAGGAGCTGATCGCCCACGTCCGGCAACAGATCGGGGCGCTGGCGACACCGGACCAGATTCGCTTTACCAACGCCCTGCCGAAGACAAGGTCAGGGAAGATCATGCGGCGGCTGCTGCGTGACATCGCCGCCGGCCGTGAGAGTGCGGGTGACACGACGACGCTGGAGGACTACAGCGTCCTCGCCAAGCTGCGCGAGGAGGACGAAGGCTGAACTCCCTGCCTGGCCACTATTTCATGAACGACCACTTCTTATAGAAGATGGAGTTGAAGGGAGCGACGACGAGGCGCACGCCCGAGAGGATGCCGCTCATCAATCGCGGCAGCAGGCTCGGACGGAGGATGTCCACGAACATGCAGTAGCGGACTTCGTCCGACTGATTGCAGGACTGGTGCTGCAGCGTGTCGTCGAAGATGAACATCGGGTTATCACGCCAGCGGTTGATATGATCACCCACCTGGATGTACACGCCGTCCCTGTTGATGGGGTTGATGTTGTACAGGAGCCGCAGCGTGATGCGTAACGGGCCGAAGTGCTTTCCGGTCGACTGTCTCGTGTTGAAGACGGAGACGCCAATCGTGCGAATGTACTTGTAGGGTCGGTGAAACTCCGGCACGTTGACGGAGGCCGGCATGTTTTTGCCGTACCATTTGAAGAAGAGCATCCCTCGTTCGCGGTGACCCAGTTTGGACTGGAGCTGGCCGACGAGATCGTTCTGGTGCACGCCGGCTAACAGGTCGGCGATCTCATCCTGGTAACGCTGTGGCAGATCGGACAGCCTGTAGATCCCCTTGTTGCGATACGGCAGACAAAGGACATCCATCAGCAGGTTGAACGGCGAGAGCAGCCAGGTAAACACGCCATTGCCGAAGAAGTACCGATCCAGCGAGGCGAGGTTCTGGCCGCGGTTCCGTGAGAAATCCAGCAGGCCGAATGCGACCATCACCGCGAAGGAATGCGGGATGAAGTAAACCGCCAGTGTCACAGACACGATTCGCTTGAGCGGCCGTTTGAGCCTGAGCAGCGGAGACCAGGAGAACCCGGCCTGTGAAAGTGTGGCATCGGTGACCATCCGTGATGTCCAGTTGACCCAGTCAAGTTCAGTTCCTGCCCTGCCGACGTCGAGCGGACCGTCAGTTGCAGAGGGGCGGCACTGTATTGTCCGAGGCGAATCTCATCAATAGGAGACGCTCAGTCTTCCCCGAAAGCCAATGGTGGAATGGAGGCCACGAGATGAGTGGGTGGCTCATCCCTTCGTGAATCCCGCGGCGGAAAGCTGCCGGGGGTGAGAGGTCCAGGCCTCTCCACTGGTGGTGCTGGCACGGATTCGCTTCACCAACGCGCTGCCCATGACGCGGTCGGGTAAGATCATGTGCCGGCTGTTGCGAGGCATCGCCCGGCGTAATCATCAGAGCGGCAAATCGGGGCGGTACCAATGGCAAAGAGCACATTCCAGGGATTCTCCATCCAGACATTCAAGTTCCTCCGCGACCTCAAGCGTCACAACGATCGGGAATGGTTTGCCCAGCACCGGGACCTGTACGAGGAGGTCTTTCTCGCTCCGGCGCTCGCCTACATCGAGGCCATGCAGCAACCGCTGCAGAAGGTCTCACCACTGTTCTCCGCGGTGCCGAAAAAGGTCGGTGGATCACTGATGCGGATCTTTCGCGACGTCCGCTTCGCCGGCGACAAGAGCCCGTACAAGACGAACATCGGCATCCACTTTCGGCACGATGCGGGCAAGGACGTGCATGCCCCGGGATTCTATGTGCACATCGAACCGGGGGAGTGCTTCCTCGGCGTGGGCATGTGGCATCCGGATGCGCCGTCACTGGCCGCAGTACGCGAGGCTATCACTGCTCACCCCACGGCATGGAAGAAGGCCCGCGACCACCAGGCGTTCCGCAACCAATTCACGCTGGCGGGCGACTTACTCCAGCGCCCGCCGCGGGGTGTGGACCACGATCATCCCTTCATCGAAGATCTGAAACGCAAAGACTTCATTGGCATCCAGAATCTCGCGGACCCAGCAGTCAGTTCGCCCGACTTCGTGAAGGAGTCGATCGAAGCGTTCCAGTCGGCCCGACCGTTCACCCGCTTTCTGTGTGAAGCGGTCGGCGTGGGATTCTGATGCCAATCGAAGCCTGAAGCGCCAGCGAGGGCGCTTCCCCAGTGGCACCCGCGCGGCGCAAGATAACGACCAAAATCACCCGGTTGCCGCCAAGAGACTTTGATGTAAGAAAACGCCCGATCGGCAACTCGGGTGGATTTTTTTGTGTACGCCCGGCACGGGCGTGATGTTGTGGGGTGAAAGTCCCCTGTACGAGACTGGAAACTTTCGGGAGTGAGTATACCAAATGATTCGCCCTGAAGGGGAAGTACGAGACGAAGGCAACTGCGGGAGGGTGACCGACCGTGGGGAGGAAGCCTGCGAAGAGATGCGTAAGCACCGGGTCTGTTTTCATTCGCCACCCGGATCTCTTCTCGTCCAAGCTGCGAGGCTACGAACAGAAACGTCGTCCAAGGCCGGTTCGACCAGGCGAGTGAGCACAACATCACGAAGCCGTCCCCAGTCGGTCGCTCAGGTAAACGGCGAGCTTGTGCAGCGAAGCATCACGTTCTTATCCGGGGAGACCTGTCAGGCGGCTTGCGAGTCGTCGATCGCTTCCATGAGTAGGGCTTGCCCGAAAGGTGGGAACGCCGGGGAGCAATCCCCAGCGGGCAAGGCAGGAGTCAGCAGAGGTCGTAGTACCGTTTCTCGAAGCCCAATCGAGACGGGAAGGACCGAACAATGAGGAACAAGGAGGAGCCATCGGCCAACTCGCAGCGAGGAAAGCGTTCTGACGCATTGTCCCGACCGGGATCGACCGTTGCGGCGCGGGCCGAGCAGCCAGCCTTGAGTTTGTTTCCGATGTCTTTGATGGAGGCGGTTGTCGATCAGGCCAACCTCGAACGGGCGTGGAAGAACGTGAAGGCGAACCGTGGAGCCCCCGGGCCCGACGGCATCACCATCACGGAGTTTCCCGACTGGTTCAGGCCGCAGTGGCCGACGATCCGGCAACAGCTTCTCGATGGCACGTACCGGCCTGGTCCGGTGCGACGGAAAGCCATCGACAAACCCGATGGCTCTCAGCGGTTCCTCGGTATTCCAAACGTGATGGACCGACTGATTCAACAAGCCATCGTGCAAGTCCTGACACCGATTTTCGATCCGCACTTCAGTGAATCGAGCTTCGGCTTTCGACCAGGGCGCTCCGCTCACGGAGCAGCCAAGCAAGTGCAAGGCATCATCCGGTGCGGACACCGGTACGTGGCAGACATTGACGTGTCGAAGTTCTTCGATCGAGTTCAACACGACGTCCTCATGGCGCGTGTGGCTCGCCGAGTCGACGACAAGCTGCTGCTGCGACTCATCGGTCGCTACTTGCGAGCGGGCGTGATGGTCGATGGAGTTCTGACACCGACCGATGTCGGGACACCCCAAGGCGGTCCGCTCAGTCCGCTCCTCAGCAACATCCTGCTGGACGATCTGGACCAGGAGTTGGAACGCCGCGGCCTGCCGTTCGTGAGGTACGCCGACGACTTCGCGGTGTTTGCGAAATCGCATCGTGCTGCCGAACGGATCATGGCATCGGTCTCCCGCTACTTGACCGAAACACTTCGCCTGGTGGTGAACCAGGCGAAGAGCCGCGTGGTGGCGAGTGGGGAGCTCGAGTTCCTCGGCTTCGCGTTCGTGCACTCACGGGCGACGGTCAACGTGGCGACGAAGTCCCTCCAGAAGTTCAAGCACCGCATCCGCGAGCTCACCGGCCGCAGCCGGGGGATCTCGATGGAATGCCGCTTGAGCGAACTGCGGAGTTATCTTCGCGGCTGGATAGGCTACTTCGGCCTGGCGTCGCAGTTGAAGCTGTTCGACAAACTCGACCAGTGGATTCGTCGCCGCATCCGGATGTGCCACTGGAAACAGTGGCGTCGGCCCAAACGCCGGCGCGAAATGCTCATTCGGCTCGGCGTCCCCAGGCGTCAGGCGATCCGTCACGCTCGCAGCCGCAAGAGCTACTGGCACATGTCGAAGACGATTGCCAGCGGCGTGGGGCTGACGAATGCGTGGCTTGCAGACCAAGGACTGCTCAGCCTGAAGACATTGTGGGCCCAGCCTGCTCCGCTTCGTTGAACCGCCGGATGCGGACCCGCATGTCCGGTGGTGTGGGGAGGGTCATCCGCAAGGATGGCCCTTACCCGATTATGTGCCATTTAGCGCTGCGAGTTCGCGTTTGTAAATGCACAGGCAGTCTTCGATTTGGTGAGGTTGTAAGGCGGTGAATGCAACCGGTAAATCAGAGCACAGAATGTAATCGCCGCCTGTGAATCCAAATGCCCTCGCACCAACACGAACACCAGCGTGTAAGTATACGCGATCTGGAACAAGCCGTAGGAAAGCGCCAATGCGAAGTGCGGTGTCGTAAATGTAAAGTTCCCCGATTCCGTCAATTGGCCGCACGGTTTGACCAATCAAACAGAATAGGTCGTGGAAGTCATTGCAAGTGTTGAAGTCACATTGCTGGAGTGCGATCCAAGCGGCGTTGAGTGTTGAAGATGAGAGTCGTCTTTGATGATGGGCACGCTTGCCCGACGGAAGACGTGCCAATGCAGCGTTTTCGAGCGCATCGGCGAGAGTTCGTTGTCGGCGGTAAAAATGCAGGTCGCGGTCGGCGTTTTCGCTGGAGTTGGCGAGGTAGTGAGCAATGATGGCGTCTAGTGAGTCGAATTGCGCGCGGCGATTCTGCGTTGAGTAATTCTTTGGCTTGCGTATTGGTCTCAGTAGTTGTCGCGACATTCTCGGCTTTGGCACATAAGTTGGTTATCTCTCAATAATCCACATTGAGAACAGACACCGGCTTCAGGGCAGTCAATCTCCGGTGTGGAAGGGAGATACATCGAATTCGCTCCGTGAATCGACGGAGCACTTCTTGCGCGGCACGCTCAGGGCATGAAACTCCTCGCACCTACCGCGACCGTCGCTGGTTCTGCTGCTGCCGGGCGCGACCCGCCATGATCCGCTGCAGCTTGATCTGTTCTTCCGCCATCGCCTCGTGGGGAATCTCGGCGGGTGCCACGGGGCTCTGGTCAATCGCATCATCCGCACTCAACTCCCGCAGCTTGATGCCGCGGTACCACACCGGGTCGCCGTGATCCTGCAGCGACAGCTGAGCACCGCGATCGACCAGTTCGGCTCCCCGATTCTTGAGCAGGGCAACGTTCCACGCCCACTGCGGATCGTCGTAGTCGAAATCGAGCACCTTCTCGCCGTTGAGCCAGTGCTGGATGACGCTCCCCTTGCAGACGACGCGTCCCTCGTTCCACTCGCCGACGGGTCGCGTCGCATCGCGGGAGGGGGCCATACAGAAGTACAGCGACGCCGCACTCGTGCGGGGGTTCTTGCCGTCGGCATGCACGGCATTGTCAAGGATCTGGTACTCGTACTGACCGGGGCGGTAGTACACACCGCTGTTGCTCCCCTGGGCCACCTTCCACTGGAACCGCAATTCGAAATCGTCGGGAACAGTTTGTGTGGTATAGGTCAGACTGCCTCCCTTGCCCGAGCGAGTGAGGACACCGTTCTCGACCTTCCAGTTGCCGCCATGCTCCCAGCCTGCCAGTGTCTCGCCGTCGAAGAGCACTTCAAATCCGGTGGCGGCCTCTTCGGCGGTGAGGGCGTTCGGATCGGCCGCGACCAGCAGGTGCGGAGCCATCAGGGAAACGGTGACACACAGGGCGACCGGCAGCAGGACGCGCATGGGAACGTTCCTTCGCAGAGAGAGGGCGGCGGGTGAGACAGCAGCTGTCTCCCCATGACACGCTGCGGGGCTCCCGCTGTCAAGCGTCCCGGGGAGGTGACGGGTTGATGGGGTGATCGTCGAGCAACGGCTGTGGGCTGCGTCGCGATTCCTGCTCCTTTGTGCCGTCGGCAGCAGGACGCGGACACAGATCAGGCGCAACGAAGTGGTGCGTTCGCGCGAGTCATTGGTCCGCAGTCAGACGCTCTGGTCTTCTCACAGGTCTTGACTGCGATGCAGTGGACAGTGGCGAACAGTTTCGCAGCCCGTATTGACCTGCTGAGTAGGAACGTCTACCATTCATCGTCGATCTACGATAAAGGAGGCCCCATGTCGACAGTCAAGAAACGTCAGCGAGAGTGTGATTCGCAGCCGGTCAAGTTGCCGGACGATGCGAGCGCGGTACTTTAGCCAAGCTGGCATGGGCGGTCGCTCATCCGGCTCGCGTGCGAATCGTTCGCTTGTTGATCAGTCGGGAGGCTTGCGTGTGTGGTGAGATTGTCGCCGAATTGCCGCTGGCACAGTCGACAGTTTCCCAGCACCTGAAAATCCTGAAGGAATCCGGACTCATTCAGGGTGAGATTGATGGTCCCAAGGTTTGTTACTGCATCAATCCGGAGATGCTCGCTGAATTGAAGCGACTGATTGCAGACCTGTAAGTTTTTTTTGGACACTACTCAATCGTCCTTCGACGATAAACGATATAGCACAGAGGAAGGAAAAAGGTCATGAGTACCGTTCAAATCTACGACAAGGCGATGTGCTGTTCGACGGGCATCTGTGGACCGCAGGTCGATCCGGTTCTGCCCCGATTTGCCGGTGACCTGGAATGGCTGAAGTCGAAAGGCCATCAGGTCGAGCGTTTCAACCTGGGTCAGCAGCCTGCGGAATACGCCAAGAATCCGATCGTCCAGCAGATGCTGCAATCCGAAGGCGTGGACTGCCTGCCGCTCGTGCTGGTGGATGGCCGCATCATGAGTCGCAGCGAGTATCCGACGCGGGAGAATCTCGCCCTGTGGACGGGGACATCGTTGGGTGAGTCGATTCTGCCCGTGGTTTCAGAAGATGGCGGAGACTGCTGCGGCAACTCCGGCTGCTGTTGAGGTGCCGCCATGAAATATCTCGATCATCCCACACGCATTCTGTTCTTCACCGGCAAAGGGGGCGTCGGCAAAACCACGATGGCCTGCGCCACTGCCGTGCAACTCGCCGATCAGGGGAAGCGGGTGCTGCTCGTTTCGACCGATCCGGCGTCGAACCTGCACGATGTTCTGGCGACTCGGATCGGGAATGAGCCGACGCCGATTGCTGGCGTGCCCGGACTGTTCGCGATGAACATCGACCCGGCAGAATCGGCCCGCGCCTATCGCGAGCGGATGGTCGGTCCGTATCGCGGTGTGCTGCCGGACGCTGCGGTCGCCAGCATGGAAGAACAGTTCTCCGGTTCCTGCACGCTGGAGATCGCGGCCTTCGATGAGTTCTCGCGATTGCTCGGCGATGAGTCGGCGACGTCGGAGTATGACCATGTCATCTTCGATACGGCTCCGACCGGCCACACGTTGCGATTGTTGACGTTGCCGTCCGCGTGGTCCGGTTTCATGGAGACGAACACGACCGGCACATCGTGCCTCGGACCACTCGCGGGACTTGCAGGCTCAGCAAAAACTCTATCAGCAGTCCGTGGCCACGCTGTCGAACGGGCAAAGCACAACGCTTGTGCTGGTCGCACGCCCCGACGCGTCGGCGTTGAATGAAGCGGCTCGCACCAGTCGCGAGCTACGTCAGCTCGGTGTCGCCAACCAGCAGTTGATCGTCAATGGCCTGTTCGTAGCCACCGATCACAACGATCCGCTGGCGCTGGCCATGGAAGAACGCTCTGCGAGCGTTCTGAAGCAGATTCCCGACGCACTCGCCGAGTTGCCGCGCACCGATGTTCCGTTGACGGCGGGCAATCGTCCTGGGCATCGAACTGCTGCGGCTGATCGGGTCCACGCAGCGTGGCCCTGTCATCAGCTTCCGGAGTTCCGCCAGCTATGGACGCGGCGCTGTCCGAGTCTTGATTCACTCCTGCCGGAACTCGAAGCACCGGGGCATGGCGTGATTCTGGCGATGGGCAAAGGAGGCGTCGGCAAGACAACCGTCGCTGCGAGCATCGCCGTTGCCTTGGCCGACCGGGGCTATGAGGTGCATCTCTCGACAACCGATCCGGCCGCCCATGTGATGGCGACGCTGGCAGCGGAGTCGATGCCTCATCTGACCGTCAGTCGAATCGACCCGGTTCAGGAAACAGCGGATTACACCGCCGAAGTGATGCAGACCGCCGGCGCATCGCTGGATGACGCGAGGTCGTGCTTTACTCGAAGAAGACCTGCGTTCGCCCTGCACGGAAGAAATCGCCGTGTTCCGAGCGTTCGCGCGAGCTGTCGCGGAGGGGACGGACAAGTTTGTCGTCCTCGATACCGCTCCCGACCGGTCACACGATTCTGCTGCTCGATTCGGCACTGGCCTATCACCGTGAAGTCACCCGGCAGTCGCAGCAGATGCCGGAGTCGGTGCAGAATCTATTGCCCCGATTACGAGACCCCGAGTTCACACGAGTGCTTGATTGTCACGCTTGCCCGAAGCGACTCCGGTCCACGAAGCCACGCAACTGCAATCCGATCTGCGTCGAGCCGACATCGAGCCGTTTGCCTGGGTCATCAACCAGAGCCTCACGCCACTGGCGGTGACCGACCCCATTTTGAAACAGCGGCAGGCAGGCGAATGGCCGTTCATCGCGGAAGTGCGTGACGTTCAGGCCCAACGACTCGCTGTGATCCCGATGCTCACGGAGCCTCCTGTTGGCATCGCCTCACTGCGACACATGACAGCACCGGCCGTCGCCAAAAGCTGAGCCCCTTGCACCTGTCACGAAGTGATGCATGTCCAAAACCAAAGTGCTCTTTCTCTGTACCGGAAACTCCTGTTGCAGCCAGATGGCTGAGGGCTGGGCCAGGCACTTGCCTGGTGATACGATCGACGCTTACTCCGCCGGCATCGAAGCCCACGGCATGAACCCCAACGCAGTCAAAGTGATGGACGAAGCCGGAGTCGACATTTCAGGGCAGTCTTCAAAGCTGGCGAGCACACTGGAAGACGTACCGCTCGATGTGGTCATCACCGTCTGCGGACATGCCGATGAGAACTGTCCGGCCTTCCTGGGCAAGGCCCGCGTTGTTCACGTGGGCTATGATCCTTGTCATCGGTCCCATTTGCGGCATCATCGGGCGGCAGTCGGCTGGACTGCAGCCACAATCTACGGCTGGTTCACTCATTAGATTCATCGAGTGCGTTTCAGTGCACCATCCCCACGTCTATTCGAGGGTCGTGCGTCCGGGTTCCTGCTACGCTTCTTCGTTGGCAGCGGGAAGCGGACGAAGGTCAGGCGCGACGAATTCGTGCTTGGCGTCCCAGGTCATGATCTGTTTGCGCGAGTAGTAAGTGCGAACACATCCTTCGTCAACAGTTCCACATGAGCATTGCAGAACTCATCAGAAGAGGCATGCGGGCCGGTTTGCAGATTGGCCGCAAACACCAGATGCATGAACGCCTGCGTGATCGTCTCGTGATAGCCGCGGTCAATCGCCTCTGGCGTGCTGATGGCCTTGTTGTAAGCCTCGATACTCGCCCGCATGTGCGCGGTGGCAGTGGAAAGGTCGTGGCGGGAGGCATACAGGTAGGCGACCCGAACGTGCGCCACGATGAGTCCACTGCTCCTGCGGCAATGTGCAGGCCTCGAACGCGACAAGGAGGTCTTGGTCGTGCATGGATTCCTGCTGAGCTTACGGAGTGTCAGCGCGAGGATGCCCACGCACCATGCCTGCGGCTGGGATGCGATGGCAGGGTGAATGGGCGCACATCATTCTACTCACGCGGCGCGAGAGGTCGCGTGGCTTCGCAGATGAAGGGGACGCTTCTGGCTTCTCATCGTGCGGTCCATAAGTCCTGATCAGCCGGCGGAGGGAGTCGTCCCACCAGCGACCCAGGTACAGCCCCATCAGGATCGACGTGATGAACCCCAGCGGGCCGTACGCTTGGGCATACGCAATGAGGTAGTTGCCCGCCTGCATCACGGTCTGGCCGAACAGCGAGTGATCGGCGACAGCGAACACGTGGGCCGGCGTGACGGCGCCGGAGTGTCCCAGCCACCCTCCGAGCCAGGCTCCCGTCACAAACAGGCCAGCCATTGGAATCGCTCCCCCCTCGCGAAACCAGCCCCAGCGCCAAGCGAGTGTCAGCCCGGAGACGGTGAGCGTCAGCGGTGCGGTCAGCTTGATGAGGTCGGCGAAGTCTTTGGGGAGCACGGCCGATTCCAGATATCGCCACATCGCTTCCAGCGACCCCGGGATGCCGCTCATGGCGAGCGTCATCAACAGCCATATCCCCAGCCGACTCCAGGCGCGGCCATCGAGTCGCTGGAGCCATGTCCTCAACTGCGCGACTGGGCTGGTTTTCTTGGTGGGTTTGCCCGGCCCCTCCATAGGTCTCATCCCGGCAGATCTGTTATGCAGCGGGGGATTAGCGGATGGACGGCGATGATGTCAACGTCAGTGCCGGGCCTTTGGTCTGACATGTGCAGAGGGTATAAAGCTCTGGAAGACGATTCGCCGGAACTGGAGGTCGTTGGGAGCCTACATCAGGAGCATGCATGACTCTGCAGAGACAGTCCTTCCTGACGATCGGTCTGACCATCTTTATCGTGTGGATCACGGTCGTCGCCACGGCAGCCGTGTGGCGGGCCGCCGAGGTCTTCCTGCTGGTCTTTCTCGGAGTGTTGTTCGCCGTATTCCTCACTCATCTCAGCCGGGAAATGTCGGCCCGCCTAGGGATCGGATATGGCTGGTCATTGTCGGTGGTGATGCTGACGCTGCTGCTGATCTCGGGAGGATCATTGCATTTCTTGGCCAGGAGGTGGAACGACAGATTCAGGACGCCTCCGGACATCTCGACGAGGCTGCTGATGACGTGAGGACATGGATCAGGAAACATCCGGTGGTCCGATCAGCCCTCTCCGACCTGCCGTTTGCCAATCGAATCCTCGGTAGCGACAACGCGACCAGATCGCTAGGGAGTCGTGATTCACAGGCCGCACCGCTATCGCCTGCCGAGACTCCCCCGATCTCTTCCAATTCCCGCGGGGCAGTGCCTCAGCCGGTCGGCAGCGAGCAAGAAGAGGGGCTGAGTGACTCGCGGATCGGGCAGGCGATGCAACTCATTGCCGACGTATTCCAGATGACGCTGAGCGTGATCATGAATCTTGCGGTCGTGGCGTTCGTGGGAATCTATCTGGCAACAGAACCAGCCGTGTATCGGGACGGCTTTGCGCGCCTGTTTCCGAAGGACAGACGCCCACGTGTGGTGGAGATTCTGAATCGATTGGGCCAGACGCTATGGTCCTGGCTGATCGGTAGGTTGGCCTCGATGCTGATTACCGGCGTGGGGACCGGTCTCGCGCTCGCTGTGATCGGCGTACCCATGGCGCTCGTACTGGGAGGTCTGACGGGAGTTCTGACATTCATTCCGAACATTGGTCCGGCGCTGGGGCTAGCGTTCGCCGTCCTGGTCGCTCTCCCTCAGGGTGCCACGATCGTTGTCTGGGTGATTGTCGTTTTCTCGCTCTTCCAGCTTGTCGAAAGCTACCTGTTGACTCCCTTGATTCAGCAGCGTCAGGTGTCGATTCCTCCGGCCTTGCTTATCATCTGGCAGGTTCTGCTGGGTGTGCTGACCGGCTTCCTGGGGCTCATAGTCGCGACACCCATCCTGGCCGTGCTGTTGGTGCTCGTGAAAATGATCTACCTGGAAGACACACCGGGCGAGCGTGCGACGGACGCCGCGTGAACCGGGCCACCGCCTGCCTCTGTATGCCGGTCATGAGGGCGAGTCTGTGCGCTGTCGTGGACCAAGTTCAACGCCTCCGGTCCGCAAGCCGTGCCAATCGAGGATGCAGGACTCCGGTGAGAGTGGATCATACACCACTCGCACCCGATCGCCGGGCTGAAGGGAACCTCCCTTCATGCTGCCGGTCGATCGCCCGGAGAGCGTCTCGACAGGACCAGCCAGCGATGTCCGGGCCTCATAGGTGAAGGTGACATTCTGCAGGGCGTCGCGGCCTGATTTCCCTTGCCGCTCCACGCGGGTCACGGTGCCAGATGTCGCCTCACCCTCTCGCAACAGGCGGACGTCACCCGCCAAACCTCGCAAGCCGCGAACCATCATCCAGCAGGAGATGCTCAGCAGCACACAGGCGATCGATGTCATCACGGCCGCCGGCTTCAGTTCTCGGCGTGCTGCGAGCCACAGCTGGTGATGATGCGGATTGGAAGCCGTGTAGAGGACATCGACCGGGTCACCCGGTTTGAGTCGATTCCAAATCTCCCAGCCGACCGCCGCCGAGCCTCGCTGGACCGCTCCCTGCGGATCGCGAAACTGGTAGTTGATGCGATAGGTGGGTCCGTCCCTGTGCCCCCCGCCATGAGCCAGCACGCCCGCCAACTGCACCTGTGGTCGCACGATGGCGGCGAGTGGCTCTCGCCCGACCACGGTTCCACTCGCCCAGCGCCCCTCCAGCAGGAAGGGCCAGAACTGGGGGAGCAGACACAGAGGGATGAACAACAGCATCCCGGCCGGAATCAGTGCCAGCATCGACAGGCCCAGTCGTGGATCGTGGTTCGCGAGGGTGACCCAGCCCCGCAGGGTCGAGAAGTCCTGCTGCCCCGAGATCCCCTCGTTCCGCTCCTCGGACGGGCACTGGACTTGCAGTCTGTCTCTCTCTTCCATCACAGAAAATGTCCGCCATCGGATCCAGTGGTTGGGTTTGTCAGATTACCGTACAGCGTGCAAGGTGTGCTATCATCAGAGCGCGGTCACGCAGTGACACTCGTCCCAAAAGGCTGTCAACTGGCGACCATTCTTTCACCATGCCATTGTCGATACGAGGCAAGGACATTCACTGGTCTCCCCGCCCGCACAGGAGAAAAGCATGAAACCCCCGCACGGCTTCCCCATCCGTTTTGCGGTCTGTGACACGGCGACAGATGCTCACCGTCTGGTTGACCAGTTGCAGCAAGAGGGCTTCACTGCCCAGGAGATCAGCGTGGTCTGCTCGCAGGAAGCGTGCGAGCGGGAGTTCGCCGCGTTTGTCCATCAGCATCCTGCCGGATCACAGACCGCCGCCGCCCTCGACAAAGCGGGACTGGGGACGCTTGGGTTGGGTGCCGCCGCCGTGATTGCCAGTGTTTTGACGTCGGCGGGGACGGCTGTGGCTGTCATCGGTGCCTTCTCCGGGTTGGCCATCGCAGGCACCTTCGCAGCGATGATGATGACGCGGGGAGCCGAACAGGAGCTTGCCGACTACTACGATCAGGCCATCACACACGGGAAAATTCTCGTGGCGGTCGAGACCGACGACCCGCAGCGTCAGCACGAGGCCGACCAGGTTCTTCACCCGGGAGGATCGCCGCCCTCGGCCATCCCCAAAGAGTCTCCCTAGACGCGCAGGATCTCGATGAAATGCCGATGCCGTCATAGCATGGCCTCCATCCGCGCCTGTGCGCGTGGGGCGGTGGTGATTGTCGTCTGCCTGCTCTTGCACTTGCGGCCTTCAGGGGGAGTCGCACAAGAACTCATGCAGGACGCCGCGTCGCCGAGTGAGGACTCCGCGTCGGTGGAAGAACCACCGGTACCACAGGTTCCCAGGCAACAGGTGGATGTCGAACCCGTCTCCCAGGACGAGGATATCCAGGGCCGGCTGCAGAGCATTCTGGAGGCCACGGGCTGGTTCGAGGATGTTGACGTTCGCGTGGATGAGGGCGTCGCCTTCCTTTCGGGTCGTGCTGCCAAGCCCGAATACAAAGACTGGGCGGGCAACCTGGCGGCGAGTACGCAGGACGTTGTGGCGGTGGTGAACCGCGTGCGACTGATCGAAGGTCCTTGGTGGGATCTGACGCCGGCCTGGACCGAAATCCGATCGATGGTATGAGCAGCTGTGCAGGGGGCACCGTTATTCGGCCTGGGCCCCTTACTGCTTGCGGCGACTTGGTACGCGGCAAAGGTCGCGATCCGCATTGCCCACAGCCTGTTTCGGCGACGCATGTCGAACCGACTCCTGCAGCAAGTCGCGGCCCGATTGGTGGCGGTCCCCGTGTTCATTCTCGGGGTGTACCTCGTGCTGCGCATTGCGGGGTTGACGCAGATGGCAGCGACCGTCATCGGCGGTACAGGCCTGCTGGGACTCATCATCGGAATCGCCTTCCGGGACATTGCTGAGAACTTTCTGGCGAGCCTGCTGATCAGCACGCAGCGGCCATTCGCTATTGGCGACCTCATTGAAGTCGAGAATCAGAAGGGCTACGTCCAGGGGGTGACGACACGCGGCACACTGCTGATGACACTCGACGGCAACCACGTGCAGATTCCCAATGCCACCATGTACAAGGCGATCATTCGCAACTTTACGGCCAATCCAAAAATCCGGCAGGACTTCACCGTCGGGATTGGTTATGACGAATCCACGTCAGTGGCCCAGCAGACTGCCCAGCAAGTCCTAAAAGAACACCTCGCAGTCCTCGAGGACCCCGAACCGCTGATGCTCGTGGAAGAACTGGGCTCGGCGACGGTTCGTCTGCGCGTGTACTTCTGGATCGACGGACAGCGGCACAGCATGTTCAAGGTTCGTTCGTCCGTCATCCGTCAGGTCAAGTCGGCCTTCGAGCAATCTGGAATTTCGATGCCCGACGAAGCTCGCGAAGTCATCTTTCCCGATCAGGTACCTGTCCGAATACTCAGGGACGAAACGCCTGCCGTCCAGCATCAACCTGCTGTCACAGGCCGCACGCCCAAAGTCGCTTCCAGTTCATATGAACCGACTCCGCAGATCGAAAAGTCCGTGACAACGGCCGCCGAGGGAGATCTCGCCAGCGAGGCTGAGGGGATTCGCCAACAGGCCCGAACGTCGCGCAGTCCAGACCAGGGACCCAACCTGATTGGCGATGAGTCTGAAAACGCCGACAGCCGGTGGCCTGTGCAGACCAAGCGTGGAAACAATGGGTGACCGCACGTCCCGGTCCTTGGTTTACAGGCAGCGCATGAAGGCCACCAGCGCCTGCTTCTCGTCGCCGGTCAGTTGCGTCCCCAGCACCAGATTGAAGAATTCGACGGTATCCTCCAGCGTCAGCAGGCGGCCGTCATGCAGGTACGGCGGAGAGTCCTTGATCCCGCGCAAGGTGAAGGTCTTGATCGGCCCCGCCGCCACGTCATAGTGATCATTGACCATTTTGGGCTCATAATAGCGACCCAGGGCCATGTCGTGCATCTTGTCATCCAGATAGAAGGGGGCCGGATGACACTCGGCACAACGGGCCTTGCCGAAGAACAGTATCTCTCCAGCGAGTTCCTGCTCCGTCGCAAGGGCCGGAATGAGTCGGCCGAACCGGTCGAGTTTGGGTGCCGGCGGGAAGTCGAACATGTTCTGCATCTGGGCCATCATGGAAACCTGATCGGAGCGATTGGGGAGATGCACCCCTTTCTTGGCGGCGGTCACATGGTCGCCGTCGAAGTACGCCGTCCGTTGTTCGAACTCGCTGAAGTCCTCGATCGATCGCAGCGAGCGCTTGGACCCGTGAATCTGCTGATTGAACATCCCTCGCAGGCTCACCGTCTCGATGCGGAAACGGTTCTCCTGCGGACGTGTGTCAGGGTTCAGGTGGAAGGTGGCGTTCGTATGTCCATTGACATGACAATCCAGGCATGTGACGCCCAACTGCGGCTCCTTCACTTTGCGGTCATCGGTATTGTTGAACTGCTGCTGAGGGAACGGCGTCAGCAACAGCCGCATCCCTTCCATCTGCACCGGGGTCACTTTGCCATTGAGGATCTCGTAGTAGTTCTTGATGGTCAGCACTTGCCCTCCGGTTACGTCCCCCAGGTCGGGACGCGTCGTGAGAAACATCGGGGGCGGAAACTCGGGCGTCAGATGGTCAGGCAGGTCGAACTCGATATCGAAGCGCGAGAGGTCGCGGCTCTCGGCCTTACTGATCCCTTCGATCTGCACCTTCGGGAAGACCATGCCGCCGGTTTCATGCTTGGCATGAGGCAGCGGTCGCAGCCCGGCGGGAAGCAGGTCCCCGCGCTTGATCTCCTCGGGCGACATCTTCGCCAGCGCCTCCCATGTCTGCCCCGCAGGAAGTCTGATGCGGACACCTTGCTGCACCGCCTTACGTCCGCCGGACATCATCACGTCGGATGGGTTGTTCCCCAGATCGTACCGCGCTGAGCAGGGATTGTTGCCGTTGCTGGAACTGGGCCCTCGCAGAGCTGTCGGCATCGAACGTCTCCTGGAATGTCTTCTCGGGGACAATGGGGATGCTGTAGGTCTGCGGGTTGCCCGGCGGAGGACCCTGGGTGTTCGCCGCCTGACGGTCCGACTTGACCTGCGCCAGCAAGACGGACGCGGGGATCAGCAGCAGTCCGAGGAGGGACGTCGTACGTTTCATGGAGATGTTCATGATGCGAACCTCATTGCAAAGGGCCGGCTAAGTCACCTTGAAGGTATGGGGGAGCTATTTGCCCATGCAAGCGGCGAATCGCGTGCCGATCTGTGTTGGTTGATTGCCTCGCTCAACCGCGAGCGGAACACGAGCGTGCGAGGGGACGCTGCTCGCTCGCCGGTCAAACCGCTCGCTCAACGAGCACCGGTGAGGACTACTGCGAACTGACGTCGAGTTCTTCAGGCAAGGCTACTCCCGTCGGTAGCGTCCGTCGTTCGCACCCGCTGGGAAAACTCGTCCGCAGAGAGCGTGCGGGCCTGGGCGAACCCGCCCACCAGGCGTGCCGAAGTGACCTCGATGAGAAACAGGCTGAAGTCGGGAAACGTGAACAGCGGACCGGCGTCCGGGAACCGACGCAGGTAGGCATCGCGGGCTTCCTCGAAGTCGTCGTCGGAGGCCGACAGTACGCGCGCCGTCCCCTGAATCGTTACGCGGGCCAGAGCCAAAGGCAGCTTGTCCGGTCCCTCCTGCTCCACGATCAGCAGGCTGACGCGGTTGTGCTGCTGCATGTTGCGCATGTGCCCCGCCAGCCGGCTGACATGCACGATCAGCGCCCGGCCGTCGCGCATCGTGGCGAAGGGGACCATCGAAACGAACGGCTCGCCGTTGTCCAGAGTCCCCAGGGCGGCGATAGTTCGGCCATGCACCAGTTCCTGCAGAAGCTCTCGCTCACTACTCCCCATCGTGACGTCTTCCCGGCGTTCGATTGCGGTGAGCGTCGATGATCTCCTTGACGTGGTCCGGGTCCGGGATGCCGTGCACCTCGATTTCGACTTCCGACTGCCCCGCGCTTGAGATGCCGATGTATCCCACGCCCATCAGCCGCTGAAAGAACGTCTGTTTCACCTGGATGTTGCGGACGTTCTCATGAAACACGTCGCTGGTGTTTTTCGAGAGCAGCCCTGTGCGCAGCGTGGTCTGGTCGTCGGTGACAATCAGCGTCGTCCCATGTACCTGCAGCCACCAGATCAACAGCAGCACCACACCCACGCCGACAACACACAGCAGCAGGCACACCACAAACCACATCGGGTTGTTGCGGAACATCGCCGGGTGGGCTTCATACAGAATCGTTTCGTCGGGAGACATCGACTTCGCCTGCTGAGTGTTCGGAAGCGAATAGATTATGGGCCATCAACGAATCATGAACTCTGACCGGACAGGCTGCGAGTGTCAACCTCCGAAGTCTGCTGATCCGACCGTAGACGAAGCTGCCAGCTTCGAACTCTTACTGGGTGAGCCAACGCGCGTGATGCACTGCTGGACAAGCCAGCAGTGGCATTCCGGCGATGCCTCGCGGCTGATACCGCATCCCGCTTATCAACTCGTCAACCAGTCAACTAATCAACCATGGCGGCCCGGCCCACGACCGGTTGCGTCCACGCCTGCTGAGGGTCGCCCGGCTCCGAGGGGTTGGGATGCAGAGCGCTGGACGAGATGTGCTGCCCTCACGTAGATGTCATCATTCGTGATGCGATACGTCGCCGTGGGCCCCTCGACCGTCTGCAGCACAGCGCCGACGTCGTCGCTGTAGTGCCGGGTGACGCCCAACGCGTGCCCCATGTCATCGGTGACCGGATGACTGTGCTCGTCGAACCCGCGACGAGTGCCGATGAACTCGGTGGTGTAAGTCTCGCCGGGGACGGCATCGACCTCGACAGTAAGCGCATCGTCTGATGACTCCACCCGGCGGAGCTTGACGCCGGACGATGCATAGAAACGTCCGGCCTCCAGAGCGGGGATGAGTGATGCCGGCGAGAGTTTCTCGGCCAGTACCATCACCCACCCGCGTCCGGGTTCGCTGGCCCGGCTGGGGATGTGGTGGTAGGCATGTCCGTCGTCGACGGCCAGTCCGTACATCACCGGCAGTCCGAGCTTCGCGAGCCGCTGGGTGAGGACGATGTCCCAGATGCGCTCGGTTGAAGCATGCTGGTGGTCGCCGGAGTTATGCACGCCCGGATGCCCGTTGTAGACCTCAAAGAACCGGTCCCCCTGGATCGGGATGAGATCCTCGGCGGTGACGGCATAGCCGAAGTTCGGATGATTCAGGTGCACTATCATCGGCTGCCCGGTGCGTTCGCGCTGTGCGATGACGGCGTTCACGTTGTTCTGGATGGTCTCCGAAACGCTGGCACCGCCCATGGGTGGAATCAGCTCCACCACATTATTGGCGTTCAGGTGGATAGGGTACTTTTCAAAGCTGTCGCTGATCTCCTCCCCCTGGATGAGCAGGAACTCATCGGGGACCGACAGACGCTCGGCGACTTCATCGAAAGTGTGCAGACGGACTTCGAGTCGGCCGTCGACCTCGCGCTCCTCAATCCATTCGGGAAAACGGGCCCTGAGTTTGTCGTAAGCGGTGCGGCCCCCCTTCGACTTCTCGACATCGACCCACCGCTGCGTATTCGCAAGGACGTTGTGGTCGGTGAAGGCGAGGAAGTCGTACTCGTGGTCGCGATACCACAGGGCGATCATCTCGAGATAATCGTCGCCGTCGCTCCAGTGCGAGTGCGTGTGCAGGTTGCCGCGATACCACTGCCGGGAGCCGTCTGCGGTGAGGACCTGTGCGGACGGGGACTGCGACCGGCTGTTGACGGCCCCGGCGACGAGAATCAGCGACGCCGCTGCAATCAGCACAGTCAAGTGGCGTTTCATCGGCAATAGCTCCAAACAGAGAACCGACAGAGTGACTCGCAACGAATCGCAGATTCTACCACACTGCATCAAGAATCATGAGTCTGGCGACTGCGCGAAGGAAGACGAGATGGCACGGGCAGATGACCTCGCACTGGTACGGGAGTACACGAGCAGCGAGAGTCTCATCCGGCATATGCTGGCGGTTGAGGCGGCGATGCGCGCCTACGCCTGCAAGTTCGGCGAGGACGAGGAGAAGTGGGGCTGTGTCGGCCTGCTGCACGACTTCGACTACGAGCGCTGGCCCGACCCGCCGGATCATCCGCTGCAGGGGGCCGCAATCCTCGCTCAGCGCGGATACCCGGACGACGTGATCTACGCCATCAAGTCGCACGCCGACTATCTGCTGGACTGCCCGCGTCTATCGCGGATGGACAAGGCCCTGTATGCCTGCGACGAACTGTGCGGATTTCTCTCGGCGTGCGCCCTGGTGCGTCCGGGGCGATTGGAAGGGCTGACGCCGCAGAGCGTCCGCAAGAAGATGAAGCAGGCATCGTTTGCGGCGGCAGTCAATCGGGACGACATCGTTCGCGGGGCCGAGGATCTGGGCGTCGACCTGAACGAGCACATCGCGTTTGTCATCGCGGCCCTGCAGAGCATCGCCGGGGATCTGGGACTCATGGCTGAGCCTGTGGGCGGGTGAGTCAACCTGACCTGCTGGGTCGCCAGCGGACGCCGGCCCGGTCGCGGCCGACCTCACAATGCGGACGTCCGGTGCTGCTGGGCGCAATCGCTCCGGTCCGTCGTCGTCGGGTTCGCATCGCTCCGATTTTCGCGGTTTCCCCATCACCCACGTGGGAGGATGGCAGGAATCTGTAGCGACCGGGCAACGCCGGCGTGTCTTTCCGGAAACATGTGATAGCGTTTCCACACGTGATTTGCGGTGTGGGAAAGAACGCGAAAGTGTGCAGGCCTTCATTCATCGCCGGCTGGGGAGTCGCCGCGATGAAGTCGTGGAACCTTCTGTGAGGTCACCGGTTGTCCCTCCAGCAACAACCCCCGTCGTGCGCCGTCCCGCAGGGACCGTCAGCACAGCAAGGTTCCGCAGATCGCCCGGCGTCCCGCGCTGCCCTCACTCTGTCCCAGTTGCGATTCCTGTCTGTTCTTCAGGTCATAACACCGTCCTATGATGCGCAAACGACTCATTCGCCGGGGTCTGCAGCAACAACACGTCTTCCTCAGTACCGAGCTCGTACTGTCTGTACCGATTCTCGGCATTGTGCTGTTGGGGCTGCTTGAGTTCTCACTGCTGATCCATGCCAGCTGCGCGGTGCAGGAGGCCGCTCGCCAGGGGGCACGGATGGCGGTCCTCCCCGGTGCCACCGTTGACGATGTGTGCCACGAAGTGCAACTGGCGCTCGGGACCAGGCTGGATTACGAAGCGGATGTCGCGATCACTCAGCCGCCCCAAGGCAGTGAGGAGGTTGCGGTGATGGTCCGCGTGCCGATGGCTGCGGCCAGCCCGAACTTCCTCCGGCCGGTCGGCATCGATCTCGAGCGTCACTCACTGTACTGTGAGACCCTGGCATTCTGCCGGTGAGACGGTCGGGTGGCGTGCGCAGAGCGCAGCGCTGTTGTTTACACACAGGGTAGCACCGCTTCTGGAAGCGGTGCGGCGCAGCCGCAAGAGGTTGCGGGACAACGGCCGGCCGAGTGACGTCCCTGCGACGTTGAGTGACGACGCGACACCACTCAAGAACCTCCTGTCGCTTTGCGACCCCGGATCAAGATCCGGGGCTACCCCCTGACACGGACAGCGGTCCGTCACCGCGGTCGACCGTCCCGCAGCACTTCAATAGCCGCATTGCGTCCGCAGGCCCCCATCACTCCACCTCCGGGATGTGTCGCCGCCCCGCACAGATACAGCCCCTCGATCGGCGTGCGATAGTCGCCCCACCCCGGAACCGGCCGCAAGTGATACAGCTGATGGACCGGCATCGCTCCCTGGAAGATGTTCCCCCCCGTGAGGCCGAACGTTCGCTCCAGATCGACCGGCGAGAGCACCTGCCGATGCTCGATGGCGGCAGGAATGTTCGGGGCGACTTTGGCCAGTTCGGCGATGCAGCGGTCGGCAAACTCCTCCTTGCGTTCGTCCCACGTACCCCACGCCAGCTTGTAGGGGGCGTACTGCACGAACAGCGAGGCGACATGGTGACCGGCCGGTGCCAGCGACGCATCGACCGCGCTGGGGATCGTCATTTCAATAATCGGGGTCTGTGACGGCAGACCGTACTTGGCGTCGTCGTAGGCTCGTTCGATGGTCTGCGGCAGTGCGCCGACATGGATGGTGCCCCGATGCTGCGGGCCCGGCTCCGCATGACCCGGCAGACAGGTGAAGTCCGGCAACTCCCGCAGCGCGAGATTGATCTTCAGGCTCGCACTGGCATAGTCAATTCGCTGCACGACCCGGAGGAAGTCACTCGCGAGGAACTCGACACCGATGAGACGTTCAAACGTCAGATGGGCATCAACCCCCGAGATCACGACTCGGGCATGCAGCTCCTCTCCACCGGCCAGTCGCACACCGCTGGCCCGTCCGCCCTGCACGATGATGCGTTCGACCGCAGTGTCGGTGCGGATCCCGGCACCGTGATCGCGGGCCGACTGGGCCAGGGCCTTGCTCAGCGTTCCCATGCCTCCGGCGACATAGCCCCACACTCCCCGCGCACCACCGGACGATCCCATCACATGATGCAGCAGCACATAGGCGGTGCCGGGCGCGGAGGGGGGCTGAAACGTGCCGATGATGGCATCGGTCGCCAGCGTTCCCTTGAGCACGTCGGACTCGAACCAGCGATCGAGCAGCGCGGTCGCCGGGCCGGTGAGCAGTTCAAAGACCTCCGGCAAGTCGGCACCGAGTTTCCTCACCGACTTCAGCAGTTGCCACGCCTGAGGAAGCTGCTTCACTCGCTCGATCACCGAATGGGAACGCCATTCCCTCGTCCACGGGAAGAGGTCGACGGGTGTCTGCGAGAGTGTCGGTTCCAGCCGTTCCGCCACGCGGGTGAGGAAGCGTTCGTACTCGGGATAAGCGGCGGCATCCTTCGGCGAGAACTTGGCGATCTCCCGCTGCGTGAGTCCGGCATCCGGCCCCAGCATGAGGTAGCGGCCATCTTCGAGCGGAGTGAACGACGACGGTGAGCGGGGCAACACCCGGTAGCCGTACCTGGCCAGTTCGAGGTCGCGCTCGATCTCCGGCAGCAACAGGCTGACGACATACGCCGCCGTCGAAACTCGATACCCCGGCCAGAGTTCCTCGGTGACGCAGCAGCCCCCCACCAGCGGGCGTCGTTCGACAACGAGCACCTTCCAGCCGGCCCGCGCCAGATACCCGGCACAGACCAGTCCATTATGTCCGGCCCCGACGATGATGCAGTCGTACACTCGGCTACCTATTCAACTCGGCTGGACGGGCAGCGTCTCGGAGATGACGAGGAGGAACGTCGCCACCGGTCCCAGCAGCAGTGAGATGAGGAACCAGTTCAGTCCGCTGCGGTTCTTGCCTTGTGCCAGCCCGGCGTTGATGAGTGCCAGTGTCCCCCAACCTGCATACCAGCCAGAATTCTCCACGGGCCGTCTTTCTCTTCTGGTAGAAGAAAACCGGAGTCACGGCCTTCACACTATCGGAAGTGTGAACGGCGTCCGGTAAGTGCACCGCGCCAACGCGAGCGCTTCTGGATTGGTAACGAGATCGGCGTGATCCGGATCAACAGAAATGTCTCGCCCCAGCCGATAGGCGATATTTCCCAGATGGCACAAGGCGCTGCTGATATGACCCGTCACGATGTCCGCAGTCGGTTGCCGGCGAGTCCGTACCGCCTCGAAGAAGTCCAGCAGATGCGACTGCTTGAGTTCGCTGGCGTCGGCGGTCAGCTTGTCGCGCGTGTCGTACACCTTCCAGCCGCTGCGGTCGACGATCAACGTCCCGTTCTCGCCGAAGAACGCGACACCCGCTCCGCGACTTTCGCTGCCGTGCGACGTCCACTGACGATGCTCCCAGTGAATGCTCGCCTGGGGATACTCGTAGGCGACCTGCAACGTGTCGGGTGTCTGCTGCGGGCCGTCGAAGTACAACTGGCCGCCAGTGGCACTCACACGCACCGGCAACTCAACCCCCAGACCCCAGCGGGCGAGGTCGAGCAGATGCACGCCCCACAGCCCCAGTTCGCCGCTGCCATAGTCCCAGAACCGGTTCCAGTGCTGATGACACCGGTTGCTGTTGTACGTCCGCGCTTCGGCTGGGCCCAGCCACAGGTCGTAATCCAGTCCCGCCGGGGGAGCATCGTCGGCAACCTGCATCAGTGGCTTGCGGCGAATGGCCGACCAGGCCTTCGCCAGATGCACCTTGCCAAGTTGTCCACTCTGCACCACCGCGACGGCCGACTGAAAGTGCGCACCACTGCGCTGTTGCAAACCGCACTGGACGATCCGCCCCGATATGCGGACCGCCTCGACCATCTGCCGACCTTCGTCAAGCGTGTGCGACACGGGACTTTCGACGTACACATCCTTGCCCACGAGCACAGCCATGTTCGTCATGACCGCGTGCCAGTGGTCGGGTGTGGCAATAAGGACCGCATCCAGTTGCGGATCATCCAGCAGCCGGCGGAAGTCTGACGTGCAGCGCGGCCTGTGCCCCTGCGCCTGTTGCACCGCATCGGCCGATCGCTGCAAGATCGTCTCATCGACATCGCACAACGAGACCACGCGGGCCTTGCCGGTCTGCAGGCTCTCGAGTGCGAGCAGCTGCCCTTGTGTTCGGACCCCGATGACGCCCAGCTGGATGCTTTCCAGGGACGATCCCGCACCAGCGGCAATCCCTGCACCCAAGCCGACCATTCCGACAGCGACACCGGCGGCATTGAGCGCACTGGTACCGAGAAACCGTCGCCGGTTGACCTCCAGGGCCAGAAAGTCGTTTACGTTCATAATCGGGAAGTGTATCCAATCAGTCGCGGACTTGAACGTCGGTCGCTCCGAGGCATCTGTCTCACGCAGGATTTTCCGACCGCCGAGCCAGTCACAAGGGTGCGCTCATCAAGTGTACCACGCGGCGGGCACGGGACAAACAGGATTCGCCACACAGGACCGGAAGGGGCGTGTGTGTCAAATGTCATTGCGATCTCACGGGAGGTGGTTCTTGCTGGAAGCAGCATCGCCTCCGCCTGATCCGCCCGTCAGGGCGCAAGACCATAGCCCACGGCGTCAGCCGTGGGAATGAGAGCTATCGCCCCTGACGGGGCGGACATAGGGAGCACACTGAACCACCTACAATCCAGATGCACACCCAACAGCAAGGAATCGTCGCCCCCCTCGGTCAGCCTGCTGCATCACGTCGCCCGCTACACCGGGCAGATCCCCACAACCCCTGATGAGCACAGCGCCTTGGTGCACAAGATCGTGCTCTCGAGTGCGTGGGCCCAGGTATTCGGTGCGGGCATGGCCCTCGCCGCAGGTCTGGTTCTCCTCTGGAGACGCTTGCGGCGCAGCTGACGGGGGCGTGATGTGCTGTACACGAAAAGCCCGGGGGACGCGGCCCCCGGGCTTTCGATGACGTGTAATCGACTCACCAGCTCATGCAAACGGGTTGTGAATGCCCGGCAGCGGAGCGGGGTACTTGCCGTCCGGACCATGAACGACCGGCGGCGTGGTCTGCAGCGTGTACTCGTCGATGCCGGGGGCGTAGCTCTTGCCCTTCTCCAGCAGTTCGTCCCACTTGATGACTTTGCCGGAGTAGCAGGCCTCGCGGCCGAGGATGGCGGTGAAGGTGCTCTTCGCGCCGTATTCGCCCTCGTTGTAGATCTCGCCGCGCATCAGCGCTTCGATCAGGTCGTGCTGCTCCTGCTGGTGACCGTTGACCGGCTCGCCGCGATAACGCCACGGTTGCCTTCGGCCATGATCCGCCCGCTGGGGTCGGCGGTCCCCTTGGTGCCGTGCACGGCCTCGCTGACGTTGGTGACCAGCCGCCCGCGCAGGTGCCGACCCTGGCTGTACATCTTCGTGCCGTCGGGGAAGGTGTACTCGCAGAACGTGTGATCGAAGATCTGCGACTTGCGTGCGGTCGCCATCCATACGCCGCTCGCCGCCGCCCATGCCGTTCGCCTCGACCGGATAGGCGTCCTTCACCCAGCAGCCGACGTCGAGGTTGTGGATGTGCTGCTCGCAGATCTGGTCGCCGGAGAGCCAGATGAAGTGGTACCAGTTGTTGCACTGGAACTCCATCTCGGTCTGGTGTCCGGCTCGCGGTCGCGGTACCAGATGCCGCCGCCGTTCCAGTAGACGCGCGTGAGGATGATGTCGCCGATCGCACCGTCGTGCAACCGTTGGATCGTCTCGATGTAGCGCGGGCTCGTGCCGACGCTGCAGGCCGACGCCGACCATCAGGTTCTTCTTCTTCGACTCTTCGACGGCGGCCAGCACGCGGCGAACGCCGGCGCATCGGTCGCGACCGGCTTCTCCATGAAGACGTGCTTGTCTTTCGCGACGGCGTACTCGAACTGCTGCGGCCGGAAGCCGGGCGGGGTGGCGATGCACGACCAGGTCGCAGTCGGTGTCGATGGCCTTCTTGTAGGCATCCAGCCCGGAGAAGATGTGCTCCGGCGGGACGTCGACCTTCTCGGCGTGTCGTCTTGAGCAGACTGCTCGACGACCCCCTCCGCCTGGTTCCTGGAAGGCGTCGGCGACGGCCACCAAGTTTGACGTTGCCCTTGGTGTTCATGATCTGGTCGGCGGCACCGGTGCCGCGGCCACCGCAGCCGACCAGAGCGAACTGGATTTCGTCGCTCCCCTGGGCATAGGCTCCGCTGGAAATCGAACTCAGCAGGGTTGAACCGGCCAAAGCCGCGGACGATGTCTGCAGGAAGCCGCGACGGGTGGACTTGATCTGCTCGCTCATCAGAGTGTCTCCAGATTGTTGAATGAGGTGAGTCGTCATACGGCCCTGCTGCCGCCAGCAGAGTGCCCGTGAGGAAGGAGGAGGGATACATGACCGTGCACGGCTTGGGTACACGGTTCTGTACATTCACTATGAGGATACGCGTGGTTCGCGTCAAGAAACCGCGTCGTGATTGCGTCGTCCTGGAGGGTGGTTCCTGACACTCTTGACGAGTCCCGCTACGTCCGAATGGATTCACCCCGTAGTTTGGGGTAGGCTGGAAGCACTTCGCGACCACCGTGGCATCAGTTCCCATGCATTGCGAGTGGTCTGCGATCTGAGGCACCTCGATGCCGATCAAGTTTCGTTGTCCCCATTGCAGGCAGTTTCTGGGCATCTCCCGCAACAAGGCGGGTGAGGTGACCGACTGTCCGACCTGCGGGATGTCCATTCGTGTGCCTGGCCTCGATGGCAAGGTCGAACCGATCCCCGCGCCGGCCCTCAACCTCGCGGACTCCGGACTCGCCCAGGCCCTCGACGAACTGGCGCAAATTGGTGGTAACGGCGGTGGGGAGGAGACCCTCGATCAGCCCGCCCAGCAGATGCCCCGGTCGATCGAGATGGGTCCCGCACCTCCGACGCCCGCTCCCATTCATGTCGATCCCGTCGTGGTCTCCGTCATGCCGACGCCGCGAGCAAAGCCATCACAGGCCGACGAGACGGACCTGCAGACCAAGTCGTCGGCTCTGGAATCGGTGGCGACGAAGGTCGAGCACGATGCAGCGCTGGCCGAGCTCGCGGAACAGTTTCCGACACAGCATCCCTCGACTTCGTCACGCCGACGCTCTGCCGGCAAGTCCCTCGGTCTGTGGGGTGCACTGGCCGGCGGCATCGCCCTGTTGGCCCTCGGTTACCTGCTGGGACGTGCCGGGCGTCCTGTAGAGAAGAACGATCAGCTCGTCGCGAGTCCGCCGGAGTCCGTCGTTCCGGCAGCCGCTCTCGCTGAGCCGGTTGCAGCGCCCTCGCCGTCTCTGCAGGGGCGACTGACTTATGTGACTGCGGGCGGAGAGACACGACCCGATGCCGGGGCACATGTGATTGTCCTCCCCACGCAGCGTCAGGGAACGGTCATGCTTCCGGAGGGCGGATTTCTCGTGGGGTCATCCGATGTCGACGCAGCGGTCGCCTCCGCCAGTCTGCGCACCCTCGGAGGCGACCTCGCCACCGCAAATGCCGACGGACTGTACGAGGTGCGACTGCCACAGGCGGGTGAGTATACGGTGGTGCTGCTTTCGCGACATCAGGCGCGCGACGCTGCGTCCCGGGTTGATGAGGCGGTTGCGCGGACACTGGGTCTGTACTTCACACAGCCCGCGGCGCTGCTGGGGAAACTCTCTTATGACGCGCAGCCGTTCGCCTTTCGGGGAGAAGGGACGGCAGTCCGCGATCATCAGTTCCCCCGTCCGTGACTCGTGTTCGCCAGACGCCCCGGTGGCTGTGGTAACGTGCAGCGACCCCCCAGTGAGCTTCAGGTCCGTGGGGGTTCGCCTGGGCGCGACCTCCGCCACCCTGTCGACGGGTCAGAACTTCTCGCTTCTCGACACTGGCAAAGCCAGTGGCACCCTCGGCGACTCCGCACTCATCTACCGGGAAGACTCCTCTTCTTCTTCAATACAGAACAGATGATCGGCCCCACGCTGGAAAAGGGCACCTTCTGAAACCGCCGGTGACGATTGGACCTTCTCGCCCAGCTCATTCCTGGCGAGTTGTTCGAACTCCGGCCCCGGGCGAATGATCGTCGTCGTGCCATCGTCGGCGGTGATGTACACCAGGCCCCCGGCGACGATCAGGGAACCACCGATGTTGCCGCCGATGCGTGTCCGCCAGAACCGCTCGCCGGTCGTGGTATCGTAACAGTTGGCAGTGCCCCGATCGTCGGCCACGATGAGGTACCGACCGACGACCACCGGCGAGGGGACATAACAGGCGGCATCTCTCACATGCCAGGCGACATGCGTGTGCGTCACGTCTCCCTCTCCACCGGGGCGAATGGCCATCACATGATGCGTCGGGAAGCCGGCGGTCATATAGAACTGGTCGCCGTCGTACACCATCGACGCGACGAACTGTTCGCAGGGTCCCTCAATGTTCCACAGACGCCGTCCGTCATGCGGGTCGAACCCCGCGATGCAGCGACTGCCGGAAACGACGAGTTCATCGTGACCGTCGATGTCGCGAATGATGGGAGTGACGTAACTGCGTGTGCGGTGCCGGCGCGGAGTTTTCCAGACAGTTGCTCCCGTCTGCTGATCGAGGGCCGCCAGGTACGACTCGCCGTCGTGATCGCCGTTGATGATCAGCAGATTGTCGTACAGGATCGGACTGCTGCAGAAGCCATGCACGCTGGCGAAATCACCGGGACTGGCTCGCCACAGATTCCCTCCCGCGAAGTCGTACGCAGCGACGACGATGCGGCCCGGTGTGCAATCGCGAGGGCCGTCGACGTTGATCGCCGGTGCCGTGTGCCCGTCCACTTCCAGAAACGAGACCCACACCGTGCGTCCATCGGTCACCGGCGTGCCCGAGGCACAACTGTTGCGGGAATGCCGGGTTTCCAGCGGACAAGTGAGCACCGTCCGTTGCCAGTTGAGCTCCCCGGTATCGCGGTTGTAGCACAGCAGAAGGCGGTCGCCGGTCTCCTCCAGGCAACTGGTCAGAAAGATGTGACGATCCCAGATGATCGGTGAAGAATGACCCACGCCCGGCACGTCGGCCTTCCAGCGCACGTTCTCACCAGTCGCACCGTTCCAGTGGAGCGGGACTTGTATTTCCATGCTCGTGCCATCGCCGCGAGGACCACGCCAGCCGGGCCAGTTCTCGGCGTGTGCGTTGGTGGCGCTTCCCAACAGTCCGACGATGCACCAGAGTCCACACGCCACCAGGAGGCGACGTCCCCAGGACGTGGGGCGGTGATTCCGCAGATCGTGCACGCAGTCTCTCCTCTTGCTGCTGGCTCAGGTGTTGTTGCTGGAGGAACCCATCGTACTCCATCGGCGATCGTCCAAACACCCGTTGGATGATACGCTCGCGTGCCGCTGCTGGCTTGTCCGGCAGTGCGGATGTTGGAGTTCAGGCTTTCGTCTGGGTTTGGTCAGCCTGAAGGCTGAACTCCAACGGAGTTGCCACTCGTGGTCCTACTCGCCGCCAGTCCACAAGGTTCCACCAGTTTGCCCACGTGGACCTCGCGTGTCAGAAAAGTTCGAGCGCACGCCACCTTGCCCAATGAATCGCAACCTGTGCATCGGGGCGACTGTCTCCCGATGCCGATAGGGTGAATACCGCCAGGCACGTTGGATCCACGCAGCCGGGCGGTTTCGTCACGGAGAGGAGCGATGTTCCGGTCAGGGAACGACCGGCGCAGGCCGGAAGGAACGCGCCCGCCAATTCGGACTGCAAGCCGCCGCCGGAAGATTCTCCGGCATCGCGCTGGCGGTCTGCCTGTTGCTGGCGTCGTCCGTCGTCTCTGCCCAGACCGTGCTGAGGTTGCCGATCCATCTGTCGGTGTTCGCGGCGTCCTTTCTGTCACTGCCGGCACCGCCCGGCCTATTGCCAGCCCCGGTGGGACCTGCGAACCCTCCGACCCAGAAGCACTCTGTTGTTGAACCAGCGCCATCGGCTTCACTGCGTGTCCCGTCCATGGAAGGCCGTGATGTGGGCCGTCTCGACGATCTGCCGCGACTGCCGGTGCGGACTCATCAGGTGCGGGTCGGTCCCGATGGCCGACTCTCCGGACGCGTGCGGACCTTCGACAGAGAGGGGCGTATGCATCCAGTCGTCGACGATGAGGTCATGATGCTGCGGGAGGGGAGTGTCGTTGCGATGGACACCACCGGCGCAGCGGGACGCTTTGAGGTGTCGGGGCTGACGAGCGGTGTGCATGCGCTCATTGTGCGCAGTCAGGAAACGGTACTGGCCTATGCCATCGACGTCCATCAACTCACGAAAGATGATCGGATGGACCCCAAGCATCCGCCGGTCGGTGAGTTGACGCTCGACAGTCTCGCGGTACCGCCGGACGCTGCGCGGGCCGTTTTGTCTTGGATCGATTCAAGTTCATTCGCCGTTCCATCGAAACCGTTGCCAATCGAGCGACATGTGCGGGACCTCCACGAGATCGCATTGGTCGATACGTCACCGGCAGTTCCCGGAACATCGCTGCAGACGCATCCTGTGGTCCTCAGGCCTGATGGACGACTGTTGGGCCGCATCTGCAGACTGGACCCGCTGACCGGACAACTACAGCCGGCGGCGAATTCACTCGTGGCCATGTTTCATGAGGGAGTCGTCATTCGCACAACACGGACAAACGACCAGGGTGCCTTTGCGCTCACCGACGTCTTGCCGGGTTGCTATTCGCTCGTCGTGACGACGGTCAATGACCACGCACAGCCCCATCCATCACCCGATCGCGATGGCAGTCTTGTCGCCACCGCTCGCAACGACGCGACAGTACCGGGTTTCGCGGCACTGGGGATCGAAGTCGTCTCGGCCTCTGCTGACGAGTACCGCATGATTGTCCCATCGAGGTACGAGGCATCTGCAGAATGGCTGGCAATCGATGTCGCCCTGGTCGACCTGTCCGGATTTCTGCAGTTCACACGGCTCGATCAGTCGGCAGCATTGGGCAAGGCGCTGAACTTCGGTGCCGGGTCTGACGCTACTCCTCAAGGGGCTGCGAGAGGGCCGAACGCAGCACCGGGAGGCGCAGGCGCAACTTTCCCGGCGTCGTCACCGGCCCGACCGGTGGCGGCGTGCCCTTCGTGTTTCCACTCATTGATGAGACTGGCTCAGGAAGCGGTGTCGTGTGTCCGTTCACTCCGTAGTGACTCCAGTCTTGCTGAGTCGTCGCGGTTTGCGAGCAGCTTTCTGCCGGGATACGATAGCGGCGGTAGTCACATCACGCGCACAATCTCCTGGAGAGGTCCCCGATGGAAGAACCGCAGTATCGTTTCGGCACGAAGTGTCTGCATGCGGGGCAAGTGCCCGATCCCGCCACGAATGCCCGCGCGGTCCCCATCTATCAGACGACGTCCTTCGTCTTCAACGACACCGACCACGCTGCCCGGCTGTTCGGGCTGGAAGAGTTCGGCAACATCTATTCGCGGATCATGAATCCGACGCAGGATGTGCTGGAGAAGCGACTGGCGGCACTCGAGGGAGGCAGCGGCGGACTCGCGGTCGCGTCGGGTCAGGCGGCGGAGTCGCTGGCCATCCTCAACATCACCCGCAGCGGACAGAACATCGTCTCGTCGGCGAGTCTCTACGGCGGAACCTACAACCTGTTCCATTACACGTTCCCCAAGTTCGGGATAGAGGCGAAGTTCGTCGACTCATCGGATCCCGAGAACTTCCGCAAAGCGATCGACAAGAACACCCGCTGCCTCTTTCTGGAGACGATCGGCAACCCGCGCTGCGACGTGCCCGACTTCGAACCGATTGCCGCCATCGCTCACGAGGTGGGCATTCCGGTGATCGTCGACAACACGCTCGCTTCTCCGGCCCTGTGCCGTCCGCTGGAGCATGGGGCCGACGTCATCATTCATTCGTGCACCAAGTTCATCGGCGGACATGGGACGTCGATCGGCGGCTGCATCATCGAGAAGGGGGACTTCCCCTGGGACAACGGGAAGTTCCCGGAACTGACCGAGCCCGACCCCAGTTACCACGGCTGCAAGTTCTTTGAGACGTTCGGGCCGATGAACCTGGCATACATCCTCAAAGCGCGCACGCAACTGCTGCGCGATCTGGGTCCGGCGATGAGCCCCTTCAACGCATTCCTGTTCCTGCAGGGGCTGGAGACGCTGCACCTCCGCATGCAGCGGCACTCCGAGAATGCCCTCGCCGTCGCCCGCTTTCTGGATGAGCACCCCAAGGTGAGTTGGGTGAACTACACCGGGCTGGAGTCGCATCCCAGTTATCACCTGGGCCGCAAGTACCTCCCGGATGGCTGTGGGGCCATTCTGGGCTTCGGCATCCGGGGGGCGACGCCCGATGCGCAGCGGGCGAGCGGCATCAAGCTCATCAACCAGGTGCGGCTGTTCAGCCATCTGGCGAACGTGGGGGACAGCAAGTCGCTGATCATTCATCCGGCGAGCACCACGCACCAGCAGCTCACGCCCGAGGAACAGGTCGCGACCGGCGTGACGTCCGACTTCGTCCGCCTGTCGGTGGGAACCGAGGATGCCGAAGATCTGATCGCCGATCTGAAACAGGCCCTCGACAGCGAGTGAGGGCCCAGGCGACGCGCTGGATGTAGTCGAAGCTATCTTGCTACGGACACGGTGGCCACAAGTCCCGGAGCATCCGGGTGTGTGGAGTCGAACCGAATGACCGACTCCAGTGGTGCTTGATCTGTCAGTAGATCAAGCACGTTCGCCGAAATGCGGATCTCAAATGGCATCACGCTCTTCCCTGCTTGGACGGTGCTGCCGTCGACGGGAGTGACGGTCAGCCAAACCGGGAGATCATCGCTGATGGTCGCAGAGAACGGAGTGTCATCACTGGGGATCAGCAGTAATCGGCGAGGTTCAGGAAGCTGATTGCCCGAGCCCACACGAAATACCAGCTCTCTGGGGACGACGCGAATCGCCGGCATTACCGTTGCACTGAGTGTAATAACAGGAATCGGTTTGGGACTGGATTCTCCAGTCGTGGTGAATCTCAAGGCACCGGAGGTCACTTCGCCAATGCGCGGGAGCCAGCCATGAATCCGGAACTGATACCAGCGCCTCACAGTCTGCTGCGTCAGCGGCTCCTCCTTGATCAGTTCAACATGGTCGAGGTCGAAGCCAGCAACATCCGACGTCAGCCCAGTCAGCCACGTTCGAGAAGTCTCCTCGACCACCGATACGACAAACGTCTGTTCCACGTCTTGCTCGGGAGTTGTACCTGTGAGTTCGACCTGTCCCGGTGCCGTTTCGATGTACGGTGGAGTCAACTCTCTACCCCGCAAAATGACGGGAACATCAATGCGCGCCGTTGTTGCAGAATCGGTCATCACCGACACGCGGCTGACTTTCTCGCCATGCGCAGGTACAGACGCCTTAATGTGGAGTGTCACCGACTGGCCCGGCGCAATTACCGAGGCGGACAATGGTTCTGGAAGTGTGCAGCCACAAGTGGTTTCGACATCAAGGATCGTCAGCGGGCCGGCGCCGACATTGCTGAGATCGAGCGTGATCGGAGGTATCATCTGTGCCGACTCATCGCGTTGGATCTCCAGTCGGGCGGGTCGAATATCGAGCGCCCCCGCACCGATCTGCGTCTGTTCCATCGATCCGGTGCCTGCGGGTGATTGATGGACTACTGGCGCTGAATCGGGACTCTGATCCCGGCCGCATCCTGCGGTTGTCAACATTCCCGCCAGCAGCGGGGCGACGGCCAGAAAGCCCCTAAAAGTCGCCAATGGCCTCTCCGCGATTGATGGTTCCCAAAGCACGCCATGTCACCAGGTCGATCGACGTGCTCACAAAGTGGACTGCGCCGTCACCGGTGAGCAGGTTGACTCCCCCCGGATGCAGGCTGCGGGCGGTGACCACGCGATGGGTATGGACCCAGCAATCGGGAACCCGCGAGTTCGGTGTCAGGATGTGATTGTACGTCGTATACCACGCATCAGCGGGAATCCAGCTGTCGCCGAGATCCGAGCGATGCTCAGAAGGCTGCGTTGTGACGCTGCGGCAGGCCATTGCGGTTCGATCGGGCAGGTGGGCATCATCGGGAATTGACGGGGCCATTGCCATATCCTGCCACGCACTGAAATCTCGATCGTCTCCATCACCAACGACACGCTCGCAGAAGAACGACGTCTGGCTCAGGCCGTCGACAATCTGGGAAAGCCGTCGGCCGGTAATGAAACCCGCGCCGGCATCTGCCGAATGAGGAGGCACTTCCTCGACGCTCAAATGATAGCCGGGGCTGGTGCCTGTCGAGATGCGGAAACTGCAGCCGCCCGGAGGAACACGATCCGACGGGCAGGTGAACACCACCACAGGATCGGGCGGGCGGGATGCCACCGTGGACACATCAAGGGACATCAAATCATCGTAGATGGCCGATTGATCCAGGTAGGGAAGCAACCGGCACAGCGCCGAAAAGTTCGTGGTATTGGCGAGAGACGGAGGTCGGCGGGGCTGCACGGCGCCGAACGGTGCCATCTGCGGGGGGACATAGCCGAACACCTCTGCATACTGATGCAGGGCCAGGCCGATCTGGCGGAGGTGACTGCGGCACTGCGTGCTTCGGGAGGCTTCGCGGGCGCTCTGAACGGCGGGAAGCAGGAGGGCGAGCAGGAGGGAGATTACGGAGAGTGAGACCATGAGTTCGACGAGCGTGAATCCGTGTCGCACTGCGGCACGGGCTCGCCGCTGGGGTGACCTGGCGAAGGAGGCGAGCAGCAGGAGCACGGCACCTGCCATCGCGGGCGCGAATGTTAACCAGGGAGTTCTCGTACGATGTTCAAGGCTGTTCATGACGCCCTGATTCTTCACAATATAGAGAAACGTTCCGTCCCACCGATACGCCGTACGCAGCGCTTCTTCGGGTACCCACTGTGGCGATCCCGGAAAGTCAACGATCAGCAGCTCACGATGCGGCGAGACACGCAACGCCGCGACAAAGTGTCTTCTGCCGTTGCCCAGCACGATTGGCAACACGGCTGGTGCCTCGCCGAGACGGAGTTCGGGAATTTTCTCGGTCCACTGTATGGCGATCGCGTACAGCCCGAGTCGGGTTGCGCACCGCTTGATGTCCGCGAGGGAAACCTGCTGATCGGTGCAAGGCAGGATGTCGGCAACTTGCCTGGCCGCGTCGCTGCACGACAGCGACTCCAAGCATAACTGCAGTGTGTAAGGTCCGCAGCAATTCTGGCTGACTTCGACTTGTTGTGCGTGCACCGACGAAGCAGAGCACCACAAGACGCCAGCGACAACCAGGTAGCGGTTGCGATTCATTTGATCACGTTCGGTGCCCGCAAATTCACGAATGATGAGTTTACTTCATTAGCCACCACCGCCATACGAATCAATCGCATTCATCAGACATCGCACTCAGGAGCCTGGACAATACACGTATCCGGCGTCGCCCCCTTGGTAAGCATACCAGAAGGATCGCGTACAAAATCCCCCGGATCCTGGATATGCCGTGCAGGTGGGATTGCTGTATAGACTAGCACCGCCATTGCACGGGGCGATCCCTCCGAGGCAGTCAGGCTGGTAGCAGTGGCCACAGGGGAAGTACTGGCAGTACATGTCCCCTTGGCTACCACACTTCTTCCACTCCAAACCGTTTCCTGTCGATTCGCACTCTGCGCAACCGGTGTTAGGGACCGTGTATGGATAGTTGCAAGAGGCACCACCAATGATCGATTCAAGCGCGGCATCGGAAAGCAACCGAGAGTCCGCTGCGTGGGCGATTGCGATGAGTGCCGCAATGACGAGGATGGACGCAGATATGAGTTTCATGGTCTTTCTCCAACAACCTGGTGACGGGTCTCTACAACGAACTCACTGTCGTCTCCACACGATGATGGCACACACGCAGAGGAAAACCCCAACCAGCCAGGCGAAGAGTTGCTCGCCTCCGCGTGCATCAGGCGGTGTCGCGTCAGCCCGCGCTCCTGAGGGGGGCGGCATTGTGGCGGCCTGCTGTGCGATTTCCTGTCGGCGTTTTTCCAATTCCTCCGGTCCGCCAAAGATCGACGCTCGCACAGGGACACCATCGCGCCACTCCGTGACCTCCATTCCGGACTCCGGACGAATCACGAACTCGTGCGCAGCAATGGGTTCGTTGACGGTGATCTCCAGCATTTCGAAGCGATGAATTAGCCTATCCTTGAAATCGACGGTTTGTGGAAACCAGCGGTCACGTCCCAGCAGCGGGTCGGGTACCCGCTTGAACTGAGTCACGATCTGACGGATCACGAAGTCCTCGACAGGTGGAGGATAATGCCGGTAGGTGATCTGCCGCGGGAGCCAGTCGTGGGCCGGGTCGAGCCACGCCTCGACAGGGATCGGATCTCCCCAGTAAGCGGTGCATGTGCCGAGGTGGACATGCACACAGGGATGGCCCATCACATCCTCCCAGCCGATCACGCGAGCGTTATTCCCCGCCAACTTCGAGAGAATCGACTCTTCCGTCCAGTTGAGTGGAATTCCCATGAATGTATCGGGGGTAAAGCCATGCAGGAGAATGTCGACTCCTGGCGAGTTGATGAACAGTTTGGAGGGACGGGCCGGGTCATGTTGTGGGTACAACGCTTCAAACGTGCGCTGACCATCATACGTTCGGTAAATGGCCGGAATGGGTTTCGCGACACCTTCGGTGAATGCCTCGCGAAACTGCCTGCGCTTGTTCCCGTCCATCTTCCAGGTCCAAATGTGCGCATTGAGATCGTAGTCGTCGGTGTGCGTGGGCTTGATTGGAAAGTCCGGGTTGATTGATTGCTGGCCGCGGTATCGCAGCGAAATCGTCACCAGCGACGAGAGCGTCTCGTCGACGCGCCGGCACACCTCCGCAATTCCTGGAAGCGGGGAACTCTGCGCGGCGAGATCTCCTCGAGACAAGCCCGGCAGCAGACAGAGCGCTGCCAACACGCAGTCACGTGAGCAAACGAGTGGATGTTTGCGGGACGATGGGTTCATGACACCCAGCTCCAATCCCGATCGATTCAGGGAGCGTCCGGATTGTAGCCGAGTCATTCGCGAGTACAAGCGTCTCGCGACGTCAAAACGGCGCGGCAGCGGAACTCGTGCGGCTGCCATACCATTGAATGACCTTACACCGTTTCGCGGTCGGCCTGACGCAGACGGGCCACGAAGAAGCTCAACAGGCCGACGATGATGCACACGAACAGAATACTGCCGCCGTTCAGCCAGCCCAGCTCCTTGTGCCAGACGATGGCATATCCCAGGCTCCCGGGCAGCAGGGCGTAGTACACGAAGATCGGCAACGTCCGGCGGATGACGGCCCCTTCGCGATGCCGATCAGCCCGACGACGGCCGAAGCTGCCACCACGTTGTGCACGCAGATGATGTTGCCCGCCGCCCCTCCCACAGCCTGCAGGGCGACCATCCAGGTGGGGTCGACGCCGATCCTTTCCCCGACGCCGAACTGAAACAGCGAGAACGTCATGTTGCTCACCGTATTGCTGCCGGCGACGAACGCCCCGAAACCGCCAATGAGCGGTGCGAAGACCGGATAGGTCGTGTTCGCCACGAGGGCCACCGCATCCGCCAGCACATAGGGCATACGCTCGTAGCCGGCTGCGCCTGCCGCCGAGTTGATGAAGACCTGCGCCATCGGCACCGTGAAAATGAGTGCGACCGAGGCGCGGATCATCGTGCGGGCCGAGTCGCTCCATGCGCGGGCATAAGACCCCGGCTGCATCCGATGCAAGACATACGTTACGAGGGACACCACGATAAAGATCGTGGCCGGCAGATATAGGAGCTCGAACTTCGAGTTGATGCCGGTCCCCAGTATCTTCTGCCACTGCAGGGTGACGGCGGGTGACGTGAGCAACGCCTTGAGGCCCAGTTGCGGGATGCGTGTCACCACCAGCAGCAGAGCGACCAGCAGGTAGGGTAGCCACGCCATCCACAGCGGCATGAGGCGCTCGGAGCCGCCGTCACTGAGTTCGATCGATGCCGGACCAGTCGGCGTCCCATTCGTCACGAGGGGCGAAGTCCCAGGGCGTCGTCTCCTTCGGAACCAGAAACCCGGCTCGTGCCGACCGGAATGACGATCGCCAGGCCGATCAGTCCGCCGAGAATGGAGGGAAACTCCGGGCCGAGCAGCACCGCGACCAGCAGGTAGGGGATCGTCATCGCAAACGCGGCGAACAGGGCGAACCGCCAGACACGCAATCCATCGACCATCGAGCGCCGACGGTCCGAAGTACCGCGTCATGATTGTCACGACGAACAGCGGAATCAGCGTGCCGGTGATGGCATGCAGCAGCGCGACCTTGGTGCCGATCATCGCCAGAAACGCCATGGGCAGACCGGCCTCGACGGTCCCATATCCCAGCGAGGCCGCGAACTCCTGCACGATGCAAATCGTTCGCGAGTCCGTCCCTCACGCCGACCAGAATTGGCGTGCCGACCGCCCCAAACGAGACCGGCGTACTCTGGATGATCATCCCCGACACGACCGCGGCCAGTGCCGGGAAGCCGAGTCCCACCATCAGCGGGACGGCGACGGCGGCCGGCGTTCCAAAGCCCGCCGACCCTTCGATGAACGAACCGAACAGCCAGGCAATGATGATCACCTGGATGCGCCGGTCGGGGCTGATGTCGGTAAACCCCTGGCGAATCACCTTCAACCCGCCGCTCTCCTTGAGCGTGTTGAGCAGCAGGATCGCACCGAAGATGATGTACAGCAGACTCGCAGCGACGATCAGCCCGTGAATGGTTGCCGCCGCGACCTGTGTGGTCGACACTTTCCACACGAACAGCGCCAGCGTCGCCGCCGTGAGGTACGACAGGGGCATGGCCTTCGCCGCCGACCAGCGCAATCCGACCAGAAACAGGGCGACGACGGCGATCGGCAGAAAGGCGAGCACCGCCAGGACGAGTGTATTCATGCCGGGAATGATACGGCGGATGTGTTCAGACTTGCCAGTAACGGAGTGCGAGCGGGCAAATGTTGTCGAAGCTGCCAGCTTCGATCGGGAGGCACATAGGACCAGTGTGAATCGCGGCGCAAGTCGCGCATCTGTTCGTGCGGCGAAACCGCAAGCGGCCGGGTGGCATGCCCGCAGCGCGAAGCAGGGCGGGCATGTATCGTTGTGGCAAGCTTGGCCATGCTACTGCGCGACATGGCCATGGCACACGGCGCAAGCGGCATCGGCAGGAGTCACTCGCCGGGGAATCCGGGGCTGCCTATGATGCGGGCATGTCGACGTTCCGGCCCAACTATCCCCGCGTCTGGTGGACGTTCTTCCGCAACTCGCTCGTGCGGGAGCTGATGTTTCGCGGGAACTTCCTCATCACTGTGCTCACCCGCACGTTCTGGTTCGCCGCTCAGCTGGTGCTGTTCGACATCATTTACCGGCACGTGCCGACAATCAAAGACTGGACCCGCGACGAATACTTCGCGTTCATGGCGACGGGGATGATCATCAACGCGATTGTCGAGACGTTGTTCATGCCGAACTGTGCGAACTTCAGCGAGCTGATTCGCACCGGTAATCTCGACTTCGCGCTGCTCAAGCCGATCGACACGCAGTTTCTGATCTCGTTCGAGAAGGTCAACCTGGCGATGCTGTTCCAGGTGGGACTGGCCGGTGCGCTGCTGTGGTACTCGCTGTCGAATCTGGGCGTGCACGTCACCTGGGGGAACGCCCTCATGTACGTGCTGCTGGTGGGTGTCGGGGTGGCGTTCTTCTATGCGCTGATGATCGCGCTGGCGAGCACAAGTGTCTGGTTCGGACGTAACCAGGGTCTGTACGACTTCTGGTTTTATGTGACGGTCTTCGCCCGCTATCCACAGGAGATCTACCAGCAGGGAACGTCGCTGGCCGCAGAGTTCCTGTGGTTCGGATTCTCCTTCGTCATCCCGATTCTGCTCGTAGTGACGATCCCTTCGCGCGTGCTGCTGGCGAAGACGCTGCACCCTTCGTGGGAGGTGGTGCTGCTCTTGCCGGCGATTACGCTGCTGATGCTGCTGCTTTCGCGGCGTATCTTCGGCTGGTCGCTGAACCACTACCGCAGCGCGAGCAGCTGAGCCGACCTCGCTGGGTGATCGTCCGAGAATTGAAGCCTGAAGCGAGCATGGACTCAGCGTCAGCGCTTGTCGTCGTCATCGAACGACAGGTCGAAGTCGTCGTCCGAGAGCGAGTCGTCAAACTCGAACTCATCGGAGGCTTCGTCGGTGAGGTCGGCACTGGAGCCGGCTTCGTCGAACTCGCCCGACTCATCGATAGCCAGTTCGTCGTCCAGGTCTTCCGCCTCGTTGTCGGACACGGCCGTGCCCTTCTTGGCGGCCTTGGCAGCCGCTTTCTCCGCCTGGGCGGCGGCCTTCTTCTCTTTGCGGGAGAGCCCCGCAGCCTTCTCTTTCTTCGGCTTAGCGATCGACGGGCCGGTCGTGTAGCCCATCCGCAGGAACGGGATCTGCAGAAAGATGCCCAGCGGTGCCAATGCCAGGAAGGCACAGATCAACAGGACGAGGCCGGTCACCACCTGCAGCAGGCCCGGCATGGTGTCGGCATGTTGCAGGAAGGCCAGAACCGCAATGGCCAGCATGATCGCTGCGGGAATAGCAGCGATGAGTGACATGGCAGCGACGTTTTTCTTATCCACGGCCGGGCTCACGACACTGGTGACACAGAGACGGGAAAGCGAAACTTCATCGTAGCCGTCGGCAAAGGCCTGCGACAAGAGGCGAATGGCCGGCGCGCAACTGTCCCCGCCCTCGGCATCGGTTCACGGGTGGAGGGGGAATGACTCTTTCATTGTCTGCCGTGCCAATACGAGTCGATCGAGTGATGCGGATCCCTCAGAGCAGTCAGAACCGCTGCAACCGGAGGAGGTGTCAGCCGCCGCGGTTTCGCACGTGGGGTGCCAGTGACAGACAACTCTGGGACCAAGGTGTGACACAGTAGCAGCTGGGGAAGATGAAACCGCAAGCGGCATGTGGTCGCTCACGTTCTGAGCGAACGTTGTCATCTCCGACTCGTATCTGATAGAACAGCGCTGGTCGCGTTCGCGATGTTCCCGCAGTTGCTGTTGAGCTGTTCTGCATCCAAGTTGACGTTGAGACACCCCGCAAGATGTGCGGGTGTTGACAGGGGATGATGCCAGTCACTTCGCGGTGTCCAGTGGAGTCACCGACATGACGGTTGACGGATTACAGTCGTTCACCCGGCAGCGCCTGGCGGAGATGGCGCACGATCGGCATTTGGCCGGCTGGCACCAGATGCGCAAGGCCGACCTGATTCGCGCGCTGACGGCCAATGAACAGAATGCAACGGCAGTCGCGTCAAACACAGCGGTCATGCCCGACGACGGAAAGGTCCGCACGCGGCGCAAGGGGCGCCGCAGGTCCACGCGCCGACGCACCAGTCCGCTGCACAGGATGTCCGTCAATCATCGCGGCCGCAACGACCTCGACGTGCAGCCGCTCTCGCCGTACTGGCTGTCGGCCCGCTGGACGCTCGCTGCGGCCAGCCGCGACCGTCTGTGTGCGGCATTGGGGCCGTATCACCATCACGCCGTTCCCGTGCTGCGGCTGTACGATGTCACCGGCGACGACGCCCATGTGCGCGACTGGGTGTGCGATGTGCCGCCGATTCCGGAGGCGAGCGAGTGGTGCGTCCGCGTGCCCTCACCCGGTCACAGCTATCAACTTGAGTTTGGAGTTCTGGATGCCGAGGAGGGGTTTCATCGCCTGCTGACGGGTCCGCGCGTGACGATGCCTCTGTGCATCCTGCAATCGTCGGCGAGAGATGATGTCCCGTCGCCGCTCGACGAGCGACCCGATCATGCAGCGCCCCTGTTATCGACCGGCCGGGCCGATCGCTCCTGGCCTTTGGTGCAGCGATCTGGGACGCAGCATCCTGACGAATCCGCCGGACTGGAGCATCACGACCTGATCGACCGGTTGCAGACGGATGTCGTGTTGCAGGGCCGGGTGAATGAAGACGCAACAGTCGATGTGCTGGGACAGCCGGTGGAGGTGGCACCCGGAGGAGTGTTTGAACTGCGGATGCCGCTGCCGGAAGGTCGAGACGTCGTCCCCATTGTCGTGACGGCGGCCGACGGACGTGCGCGGCAGACCCTGGTGCTGGCCATCGAACGGAACACGAAGCTGCTGGGGCCGCAACATCCGCACGAGATGTAACGGATGACGTTTGTTGATGCTGCTATTCCGCCGGGTGCCACTGGCTCCGCCAGTGGCACGCAACCCTACGACCAAGGTGTGATAGTGATACAGCACTCGTCATACCAGTACACAAGGACGTCGGTGCCAGGGGCATAACCTTCGAGCTCTTCGGGAACGACCACGAAACCGTCCGCTCGTGTCGTCGAAGACAGAATCGAGGCACCACTCACGGCGAGTGGCTCGATCCCTTGCGCCCCCCGACGCACGCGGCAGTAGTCGACACGTCCCGCCGCCGAGACCAGTTTGCGGGCGAGTGGCTCACGCGAGGAGCGATAAGGCCAGTTCCGCGAACGTCCGCCGAGCTGCCGCAGCGCCCGGCCCGCGAAGAAGTCGTACGCACACAAGCACGAGACCGGATTACCGGGAAGTAGACAGATGAGCGCTTCCCCCATGCGTCCCAGTCCCGTCGGACTCGATGGACGCATGGCGATGCCATGAATCGCCAGTACTCCCAGCTCGGCCAGCAGGACCGGTGCGTAGTCCTCCGCACCGACACTCGATCCGCCCGAAACGAGCACGACATCGTGCCCTGGTGCCTGCAGCAGTTGTGCAAGCTGCTCGCGATCGTCGGGGACATGCTCGATTCCGACGCTGACGCCTCCGTCGCGCGGGATCAGTCCGCCCAGCAGCCACGAGTTTGCTTCATAGATCTGATGCGGGCCGCACGGCTCGCCGGGAGGCACCAGTTCGTCACCCGTGATAATGACACGCACGCGCGGCTGTCGGATCACGGACACTTCAGAGAGGCCCAATGAAGCGATGACGCCGACATCCTGCGGTCTAAGGACGCGACCGGCCTGCAGCACGATTGCCCCGGCGGCGATGTCCTCGCCGATGCGTCCGACATGCTTGCCCACCGGTACGGTGGCGGTGACTTCGATCTGTGTGCCGCTGTCGCGCGTGTACTCGACGGGAACGACGGCATCAGCACCTTGGGGCATGGGGGCACCGGTCATGATGCGGACGCACTCGTTCATGCCCACACTCGCCGGCGATGGCCGGCCGGGAAACGACTCGCCGACGACACTCAGCGGCAGCGGATGGTAGTCACCGGCACCAATCGTCTGCTCGGCGCGGACGGCGTAGCCATCCATGCTGGAACGATCGAAGGCAGGCACGGCCCGGGAAGCAATCACATCGGCACTCAGCACGCGGCGATGGGCGTCCGCCAGCGGAACGACTTCGGCAGGGAGCGGAGCCGTCTGCTGATCGAGCCAGTCGAGCGCCTGCGCCACGGTGGAGCGCGAGAGGAACCCGTGCATGCGGACGTCGTCAGTTGAGTGCTTGCGTTGCGACATACCTCACTCTGCCGGGGTCTTGTCCGCCGTGCGCGCCAGTGCGACGAGGGCTGCATACTCCTGGGGAGTGTTGGCGTTGGTAAACGACTGCAGTCCGGGGTCCAGTCCCCGCAGCGATTCGACATCGACGTACTCGACCCGCGCCCCGTCGACGAGATTCAGCATCCGCAATTGTTCACGTTGCACCAGCTCCCGGCAACGTGCGGCCAGACTGACGCGGTACACGGCGGTCAGCGGATGATGCCACCGCCCCTGCCGGGGAATGACGGCATCAGCATCTCCCAGAGTCGCGATCAGCTGCCGGATCACTGCGGGCTTCAGCAGGGGCGTGTCGCACGACGTAACAAAGGCAGCCTCTGCTCGACCCGACAGATGTGCGAGGGCGACCGAAAGGCCTCCCATTGGTCCCCGGTCCGAGAGTTCGTCCCGGACAATCTCGACCTCGTCGGGCAAGGGAGGCAAGTCCTGACCCTCGGCGGCCGACACCACAAGCGGTGCGACCTGTGTGTTCACTGTCCGGACGATAAGCTGCAGCAGGGTTTCGTCGCCGAAGGGGAGCCAGGCCTTCGGCTGACCCATGCGGGAACTCCTGCCTCCGCACAACACAATCCCGGCACAGCGTGTCATGCCGACACGATAGGTGATTCGGACTGTGCGCTCCACACCTGCCTATGTGGCGTCAGTGGCGAGGTAATCAGCACATCAAGAACCACTTGACATGGCCAGTTCTCGCTCCCCTTCTGAAATCGGATGCTACGGGCCTACTCGACTTCGCTGTCGAACGAACCCGGACCGTCGCTGGACCCCGAGGGTTCGTCGTTGCTTGATAACTCGATCTTGCTCAGCGTGTCCGAGATCTTTGTTGATTTGGTAGATTTCAGCGACTTTGCCGATGCCTTTGCGATCTTCTTCTTTGCTTGCATTGACTGCTCACCCTCGGTGACGTCCCGCTTGAGGACGTCGGACAGCAGTACAGCCTTGATTTCGTTCAGGTCCACACGAACGTCTGGAGAAAGCCTTCGGAGCTCGCGGCGCAGTAACTGGAGCACCGAATCTGAAACGATCAATGCGCCGAGGAAAAAGCGACTTAAGGCTTGTCTTTGAGTGTGATACTCCCCCAAAACCGACTTACTCCAACCCTCTTTGCACATCAGATACAGCGCCTCGATATCCTTGTCGCTCTTGGGGTTCATTGCACAGAAGTCAATGTCGATTACCAATTCGTGGTCAATCGGCTTTGCAAAGGTCACCTTGTAAACGCGCCACGAAACCCCATTTGTGAGAACGACCCAGTCGACACCTTGATTTGCGGAGTAATCAACCGCCTGCTTGACGTGTGGTTCCTTGAGGTCGAGGCCAATCGCCTTGACCTCGATCAGCAACTGCAGCACTCCATCGATCTTCGTTGCCAGATCACAATACGTTCCTTTGATCGAGTGCTCGGAAGTGATCTCAGCGTACCTGTCGTAGCCGAAGATCTCCGACAACATGTCAACGATGATCGTCACGGTGTCGGATTCACCCACATCTCGTGACTTGGCGGCAGCCAAGATTGGCTGGAATCGCTTGATTCCACTAGCGATACGAGCAGAGATCTTGGACGGAATCTTCACCATGGATGTGCCCACCAACCCCGAGAGTTCGGCCTTGTTCCGCTCGTCGCAGAACCTGTCACGATCTCCGAGGACACCCGTGGAGCATCGTAGGCTCAACTCAACAACATGGCGCTGACACGGAATAACAAACCTGCGATCATTCGCCACGCCAACGTCAAATCAGGGAGGAAGTTGTATGAGTGTGCCTGTCTCGCAGATGTGGACCGTGGCCCGGTACGTGATCGGGCAGAAGCTGCGCGGCCGGGAGCGGTATCCACTCGTGCTGATGCTGGAGCCGCTGTTCCGCTGCAATCTGGCCTGTGCAGGATGCGGGAAGATTCAGTACCCCGGCGAGATTCTGAAGAAGAACCTCACGCCCGAGCAATGCTTTCGGGCCGTCGATGAATGCGGGGCACCGATGGTGTCGATCCCCGGCGGTGAGCCGCTGCTGCATCCGCAGATCGATGAGATCGTTGCGGGACTGGTCGCACGGCGGAAGTACGTCTACCTGTGCACGAATGCCCTGCTGTTGGAGAAGCACCTGCACCGGTTCACACCGTCAAAGTACCTCTCGTTCTCGGTGCACATTGACGGCAACCGGGAAGAGCACGACATCGCCGTCTGCCGGGAGGGGGTCTTCGACGTTGCAGTTCGCGCCATTCGGGCCGCCGTCCAGCAAGGCTTCCGCGTGACGACGAACACCACGCTGTTCGACACCGCCGACCCCGAGCGCATGCGGGAGATGTTCGACATGCTGAGCGACCTGGGTGTGGAAGGGATGATGGTCTCGCCGGGCTATCGCTACGAGAAGGCCCCCGACCAGGAACACTTTCTGCACGCGAGCAGACGTACCGGCTGTTCCGTGACGTGTTCGATCGACCCGAACGCGCCTGGGCGTTCAATCAGTCGCCGCTGTTCCTCGAGTTCCTGCGGGGAAACTGGGAACTCGAATGCACGCCCTGGGGCAATCCGACATACAACATCTTCGGCTGGCAGAAGCCCTGCTACCTGCTGCAGGAAGGGTATACCCAGACCTTCGATGAGCTGATGGAGACCACCGACTGGCCCGCCTACGGCCGGCGCAGCGGCAATCCCAAGTGTGCCGACTGCATGGTGCACTGCGGCTACGAACCAACGGCAGTGGATGCGACGTTCGGCTCCTGGCGCGGTCTGCTGGAGGCCGCCCGATTCACGTTATTTGGGCCGCGCCGCTCCACCGACCTCGGGAAGTCGCCCGTCAAGCAACCGTGCGAACTGATCCCGCTGGAGATCTTCGTGGGAGAACGCCCATCAGAAAGCGGGACAGCTGCGGAGAGTCACTGCCCGGAGACGAGCACGTGCGGGCAGACCGCCTTCTCGACATCCGTCAGCAACTGATCGAGGCGGAATGGCTTGAAAAGCACCGACTCGAGCCCCAGTTCCCGTGCCTTGACGATCGAGTGCGTGGGGTCGTAGCCATATCCGGTCATCAGGATGATCGGCAGGTGCTCGTGGATGTCGCGGACGCGCTGATAGAACTCGCCGCCGTTCATATCGGGGAGGCGAATGTCGGCAAGCACGGCGTCGTAGTGCGTTGAGCGGATCATCAGCAGCGCTTCTTCGCCGTCGTGCGCGGTTTCGACCAGGCAACCGTAGCGTCCCAGTAACTCGTGGGCGGCGATACGGACCTCGGCCTCGCTGTCGGCCACGAGCAGACGCTTGCCGCGCAGCTCCTGATGTTCGTCGCGGCCGGTGAGTGCGCCCCGCGCATCTGGGGAGCGATCTCCTGTCCGACCTCCTGAATCTGCCGGCGGATGTTACGGGTATGCTCGAGGATGCGTGAGAGCCGCTGGGACACCGGTGCATCATGGCCGATGTACTTCTCCATGATCCACGAGGCGTCGTTGAGGATCTGGTCGACCGAGGGAGCCACTTCGCTGAGGATTTTCGAGGTGCTCTCACTGGCGGTCGTGACTTTTTCGGCCACCAGCAGGTCGAGCGTGTTGAGCGCGACAGCCACTTCGCGGCCGAACAGTTCCAGGAATTCGAGATCGTTGTGAGTGAAGGCCCCGGGCCTGGGGCTTTCGACGTTGAAGGTGCCGAGCGTCTCGTCGTGCAGAATGAGTGGCACCGTCAGCGAACTGCGGGCGTTGGCAGCACCCAGCAGATACAGGGGATCGGTCGTCGTGTCTTCACACAGATAGCTGTTGCCGGTGGCGGCGACAAAACCGGTGACACCATTGTCTTCGGCAGACGCATACAGCTTGCGACCGGAAGCGACCGGCTCCATGCCCACTGACAGCAGCGGTTCGAGACGGTTCGTCTCCTGATCCAGCAGGCGGATCTCGACCGTGTCGAACTCGAGCAGATCTTCGGTGTAGTGCAGGATTTTCGACTTGAGCAATTCAATCCGCTCATCGGTCGACATCTCGAGGACATCCTGCGGCTGCAGGTCGCCCAGTTCCAGCCCGGCCTGGTAGATCGCCGTCAGCTTGTTGCGCTGGGCCATCTCCTCGGAGACGTCGCGAATGGTGACGAGCAGATAGCTCGGCATGTCGTATTCGCCATCCCCCTCCATGATGGGGTTGGCATACACTTCGTAGTAGGTCTTGTCGTCCACGCGAATGGTACTGCGGGCCGCCTCGCCCGAACCGATCGCTGTATGAAACGGGCAGAAGTCGGGCCCGAGAATCTCGGGGGACCCGAAGGCCTCATAGAAGTTACAACCCACCAGTGAAGTGTCGCGAGCCGTCTGTTCATGCAGGCGGTTGTTGCACCACAGGATCTTCAGCTCGAGGTCGAGCAGCACGATGCCATGCGGGAAGTTCTCGAGGATGCCTCCCGACTCGAGCAGGAACCCGGCCCCCATGAAGTGTGGATCGACGAGACACACGCCGTGATAGTCACCCGAATCCAGACGCTGCAGCGCCTCGGGGACTGTACGGACCAGCTCGAATTGGCAATTGTTGAGCGACGCGGCGTCCGGAGGGCTCACCGAAGCGGCAGGGGCGAAGATCAGAAAGCGATGGGGCTCTGTCACGTGTGGCCAGTGCGTGGCGGAATCGTGGAGACTATGAAGATTCTACCCTCTCCCGGCGCAGCGACAATGCCGGGAGCCCTGTTCGCACGACAAAGCTGCCAGAATGTGAGCGTTGTGTGAAGGGAAGATGGCAAGGCAGCAGTACGAACCTCCGGAGCTGTACATGGTTGCCAACAACTCTTCTCCCTGGCAGGGAGGTGTCAAGGGAGGGTCGAGCAGCGAGGTAAGGGGGTAGCCCCGGATCTTGATCCGGGGTCGCGACGCGACAGGAGGTTGTGGGTCATGTCGCGTTGTCACCATTTGGCGTGGGGACGTGCCTGAGGCGGAAGTCTTCCCGCGCGGGCATGGCACCCAAGCGGCTGCGCTGCACCGCTGTTCGATCTGCATTCAAATCGGGGGACTGACGTCCCCCGCTCGCCTTCCCGTCAGACGTCTCAGACGTTGAAGCGCACCACGATCTCGTCGCCGTCCTGCACGATGTAGTCCTTGCCTTCGGTCCGATGCAGCCCCGCGGCCTTCACCTCCCGCTCCGATCCGAGCCGCAGCAGGTCCTCAACCGACATCACCTCGGCCCGGATGAAGCCCCGGGCGAGATCGGAATGGATGGTGCCCGCCGCCTCCACCGCCGTGGATCCCTCATGCAGGAGCCACGCATGCACTTCCTTTTCGTCGCAAGTGTAAAAGGTGATGTAGCCCGTCAGATCGAAGATGGCCTGCATGACCTGCTGGCGTGACGATTCCCCGAGTCCCATCTCCCTGGCGAACTCCGCCCGGTCCTCCTCGGGCAACTGCTGGACTTCCAGCTCCAGCCCGAGCGGTCCGGCGACCACCGGCGAACCGAGCGCCTCGATCTTGCGGACCGCCTCGGCGTTGATCTCGGCATCGGCGGTGTTGAGCAGTACGAGATGCCGCTTGCTGCTCAGTAGCGAGAACGACCGGGTGGCCTTCTGCTGCAGTTCGCTGAGGGCGACTCCCTGCAACGTCAGTCCTTCAGACAACCGGGCTTCCAGCGGACGCAGCGCCTCGAGCTCGGCCTGCAGTTCGGCCCGGTTGGGAATCGGCTTGGTCACCTCTTTCTGCAGCCGCTCGATGCGATTCGTCACCACTTGCAGATCGGCGAGCACCAGATCGGTGTTGAAGGCCTCGACATCGCCCATCGGGTCCCCGCCGGCAAACGTCCCCACGACATGCACCAGGGCGGTCGCCTCACGGATCACGCCGAGCCGCTGGGCATTTGCGGACTGCTCGGACCGGCTGAGTCCGGGCGTATCAAACAGCTCGATGCGAGCGGGCGTCTCCTTGCGGGGTTTGTAGAGTGCGACAAGCCGGTCGAAGCGGTCATCCACCACCGTCACAATGCCGACCTGTCCCGTGTGTGCCTTCGCGACATCGGGCTTGACCCCCGTGAGCAGTTCAAAGACGGTGCTCTTGCCTGCCCCCTGATACCCGACAATTCCGATCCGCATGTGCTCTCCGTAGTGAAGTAGTTGGTCGTCTCATCTCGATGGTGGTCGAAGCTGTCGGCCGCAGAATGAGCTGCGAGCTTCGAGGGGTTCCGCTGGAGTTCAAGCTTCAGCTTGTTTCGATCAGCCTGAAGGCTGCACTCCAACGCGGCAGCCTGAGGACAGGCCTCCAGCAATCGCTGGCAGGGCTTGGGAATCGCGCACGGACGTTCACCGCTTCTGCTTGCGACCGAAGAATAGCCAGCTAAAGACGCCATCCAGGCCAAACCAGGAACCGGTCGGCAGGGCGGCGATCGCCAGCAGCGCGAGTGCTTCGATAAAATTCTTGTTCACGATGAAAGCATGATCGGGACCCGGAGGCTGGGGGACGCCCGGCCAGGGTGGCACTGCCAGATAGAACATCATCAGCATCACCGCGCCGCCCAGAGCCGCCAGTCGCGTGCACAGTCCCAGAATCAGCAGCGTGCCGAGAATCAGCAGTCCCCACATCGCCTGCTGATCCGCAGCCCACTGGGGTGTCCTCAAGGGAGGAGGTGGCCCCTTCTGCAGTTGTGCCGCCGTCAGCAGTTGGCCGGCGTCTTCCTTGAGTGCATTGTCAAGTCCTTTGACCGGCCCTGTCAGTTCGATGCGTTTCTGCTGAATGCGGCCCCAGACTTTCTCCAGATGCTCGTGCTGAAAGTCCGTTCGGGCCTCCTTGAGATCCCGACTATGTTTCGCCAGCATGTCCTTGTAGACCTGAATCTCCCCGTAACGAATGTTGCGGTCTGCGTCATCTTCCTCATCTTCGGTCACGGTTCCCATCTCCGGTGCATAGCTGCCCCGTTCGGTGAGCCGGCCGATCACACCCACGCGTTCGGGATCCCCCTTGAGTGACGCCGCCAGCTTGCGACGGTATCCCAGTTCACGGGCCTGCAATGCTTCCAGACGTTCGATCGCCTTGTAGAACTCGACATCGAGCGGGTCGGCATCTTCCGGAGAACCTGCGGTGCCCGGCTTGAGGTACCGTGTCACGGCTTCGAGCGAGTCCACGCGCACAACGGGGACCATCCCCTTGAGCCGGGCGATCTCACTGGGGAGCAACGGCGTCTCCCCCTGGACGATCAGCAACTTCTTCTGCGGATCATAGGTCAGCACCGAAGACATCGAGTCGATCTGTGCAGTGCCGGGCAGGGCGGAGAGCGTCGCTGTATAGGCGTCGGCTCCTTCAAGCATCCGGTTGAGCGAGGCCCGCTGCGCATCATCGAGACCGTAATGAGCCGCGAATCGGTCCCGCCATTCGTTCCAGCGATTGCTGACGGTGTCATAGTCCAGCCAGCCCAGGTCGTCCGGATCGCCGGTCATGTTGCGGAAGTGGTCGCGGAGCGGCCCCTGGGCATTCTTGAGATAGCCCTCCGAAGTCCAGGGATGCGCCGTCGACATCGTGTTGTACTTCCAGAGCCCTTCGTACAGCAGATGCCAGCCGATCGCGATGCGCAACACGACCAGCAGCAGCACGGCCAGTAAGGAGATCCGACGCAGTTCGCTCATGATGTTTCGTGCTACCAACGATGAAAAGGTTTGAAGCGTGTGCGAATGGTTGTGGGCCCCTGGGATCGAACGATAGCCCCAGCCCACGGGCGGCGGCCCGTGGGTACTAAAACGTCTGCATCGACGTACCGGAACGCTGATCCAAGTCTATGTGAGGGACGAAGGGCCGCTGTGCCAGGAACTCTCCGGAAACAGCCGCTCCTCGGGAAGATTGCAGACGACCGGTTCCAGCACACGGCCCACTTGCGGACGCGGCACAGGAATCAGAATCGCACCAATCTGCGGGCGATTATGGCAATAATCCCGCGCCTTTTCGAGTCCCATGACATAGAAAGCGGTCGAGAGGGCGTCGGCCTCGCTCGCCGTCGGGGCGAGTACCGTCACCGACAGCAGCCCGGCGGCGGGCCAGCCGGTGCGCGGGTCGAGAATGTGCCCGTACCGCTGGCCTTCAAACCGGAAGTACTGGATGTTCGATCCACTGGTCGACATCCCCTGATCCTTCAGCAGGATCGTCGCGTACCGCTCCTGGGTGAACAGCGGGTTGCGGATGCCCACAGGCCAGCCTCCCAGACCCGCATGATCCCCCGATGCCCACAGACTGCTGTAACCTCCATGGATGAGAAAGGAACCAACCCCCTCGTCCAGGAGATGCCGGGCTGCCCGGTCGATCGCATACCCTTTGCCCACTCCTCCCAGGTCGAAGGCAAAACTGCGGCGAGGGAACTGCACCGTGCATTGGTCCGCGTCGAAACCCACTCGCTCGATGCCGGTCGTCGTGAGGACGTGAGCGATCTCCTCTTCGGTGGGGATGCGCCCCTGTTCCCGGCAGCGCTTCCAGAGCTGGATGAGCGGACCGGACGTCGGGTCGAAGGCTCCACTCGTATCCACACTCCACCGCTGACAGTCGCGCAGCAGCTCAAAAAGACCCGTTTCTACCTGCTGGGGTGCGTCCCCCGCCGTCGCATTGAGCCGGGAGAGTTCGCTGTCGTCTGAGAACACTGTCAGTTGAGCTTCGAGTGCATGCACGAGATCGAGTGCATCGCTGGCGTGCATCACCTGCTGGGGGGGACCGGGGTTCATCACCACCGACCACTCGCAGGCCATCGCCCGCGTCTGCAGCCGGATCGTGTCCCGACCTGCGGGTGCCGGTCGATGTTCGCCCGCCTCGACGACGGCATCCGCCAGCACGTCGCCCGCGTGTTCAATCTGGTGCCGGACCGCTCTCCCGCTCAGAAACTCCCGACGTGACGATTCGACCGGTCGCTCATTCATCCCATCGAGTATGGCACAAGTCACCAGCGACGCAATGTCGGCACGTGAGGAGGATCATCGAACACAGCCCCACTACCGCAAAGTCGCTCAGAGGCTTCTTCGGTCGACGACAGTGACGGGAACGCGAATCAACGGAACGTCTGCGTCGCCGAAACCGACGAGCACTGAGGGGTCTTCGTCGTCGGGACGGGAATCTTCCGGCCAATTGTTCAGCTGTACGATCACTCGCGACGGGGTCGCTTCGGTGGAAGGGGGCGACACATCCGCGGAGTTGGCGACGCGTTGTGCCGTCATCCATTCGCACGTGGTTAAGACATTGCCGACGGAGGATCGTGGAACCTCCTCGTCGCTGACGAGTTCCAAAGTACTGACCAGCGGAAAGTCTGTGTCGTCATTGATGACCATCAGAATCTCTTGGGGCACGACACGGATCGCCGGCACATAACTGACGCGGACTAGATACGGCTGAACGCGTCCCGCAGAGGGCGTGGCCCCCTCCTCCGTCAGTGAGAAGGCCAACACGCGCTGGGCGTCGACCGGTGCCGGAATCTCTAGCTGAAACTGATAAGCACGGTTCACGAACTTCCCGTCGTCGTTTTCGCGGACCGTCCGGACGTCGAGCAGTTCCACACGTGCTTCGGGAACGTCGGAGTGCATGCCCGTCAACCACGGGTCACTGGCGATCGCCTCGGTGGTTTCCACTTCAAACAGGTGCCTAACGAGTTCGCCCGGGCGACGGGCCATCAGCTGTGCCGGTCGCGGCATCTCGTTGACGAAGGGAGTCTGGATCGTGCGTCCTTGCATGTTCAGCACCAGCGTCGTCGACGGCTCACCAGGTGGGTTCGTCAGGAACTCCACTCGCGTCTGCTGTTGCCCGTAGTGAGGCAGATCGACCCGGAGAATGACGGAAGCCCGCTCCTCCGGCTGGAGGGGTTCTTTCGGCAATGGACCGGCCATCGTGCAGTGGCACGACGTTTCGGCCGATGTGACCTCCAACGCCTCGCGCCCCGTATTGACAAGGTCGATCGTCACCTCCCGCCGCAGCCCTTGGTCGGGAGGCACCTCGTCGGCGGACAGGGTGAGGATCTGGGGGTCGGCGGTCAGCCGAAATGCCGGTGGCCGCAGACTCCAGCAGTACACAACTGCTCCGACGACCACCAGAGCGACGCCCATGAACAGCACGAATTCCGCTGGCCGCGGGGATCGACCGGCTGTTGGAGAGGTAGAGGCAGCGTCCTCAGAAGCCATCGACCACCTCCTCGCCGTGGATCGTTCCCAGGGCCCGCCAGACGGCAAGGTCGATCGTTTCACTGAAGAATCGAGCCGAGCCGTCGGCCAGCACACCGTTCACTCCTCCCGGATGGTTACTGCGCGCGGTCACAGCGCCAGCACTCAAATCGTAAGACGTCCACTCGTCGACACAATCCGGCACGCGCGAGTTTGGAGGCAGGATGTGGTTGTACGCCGTCTGGGAGTATCCCTGCATCAGCCATGTCCAGCCGAGAGACGAGTAATGGCTGGACACACTCGACAAAGCGGCGCAGCCAATGACCGCATCGTTGGGGAAATAGTGGTCCGGGCCCCCTGTCACAGCGACGTCGGTCCAGGGGTCGTAGTGCGCGGGATTCCCATCGCCGGTCACCCGCTCGCTGAAGAGCATGGTGTAAGTCAGTCCGTCTGTCACCCGGGCCGGCGAACGGGCACCAAGGAACACGCCCCACAACGCCTCGCCCTCCAGCGGACCACGCCGCTCGCGACCTGGTACCCACGTGGCATGAATGCCGGGACTTGTCCCATAACAGGCGCGGTAGTTGTTCTGACCTGCGGCCCGTTGCACGTCAGCGGGGCAAATGAACACAGGCACGCTCTGCGCCAGGCGCCAGTGCATTTCCCGGATGCTCCTCCGCAGGAGGCTCGGTCTGGGTCGTAATAGCAAACTCGTCGAGCTGGTTGTAGAGCGACTGCTGTTCGAGGTATGGGAGCAACTGGACGTGCACGGACGCTCTGCTGACCGGACCCTGATGATTCACGCCGTAGGAGTGGAACCGGGGATAGCGGCCCGTGGCGGAGACGAACTGTTCTGTCGCGTGCCCCAGTTGCCGCAGATTGGAGAGGCAGGAGATGCGGCGGGAGATGTCGCGGCTGGACTGCAGGGCTGGGAGCGCCAGCGCCGCGACGAGGCCGATGACGCCGATCGACACGAGAACCTCCAACAGCGTGAGCGCTCGCCGACTCATTGCGGAGCATATAAAATCGGAGTGCCGTGTCTGATGACGACTCATACAGCCAGTTCACACTTGAAGAACGGGCATCCCGAGAACGTGGCCTGCCGTATCACTTTGGCAGACATTTGCTCATGTAGCGACAACCATTCCGTCTGGGAATGGGCTGACTCTATTCAGGGCACACCGGCTCATCACCCTCGTCCCACCACCATGCATCGTCATAGCTTCTGGGACACTCCGCCCCTTCGTACACGGGAGTTCCCGATCCTGAGCAATCGGCGGTCGAGTATTCACGGAGTTCTCCGACACAATCGGGACTTGCACCATCGCACTTGACACCGTCCACATTGCTCGACTGATTGCACTCTTGGTTAACGGGATCGTATTGGCCGACGCATTTCCAATAGAATCCCGGGAGTATTGGATGAGTGTCACACTTCCCACAGGGCCTTTCCGGGGGAGAAGCCGTCGGACCGCTCGTCTTGCAGTTTACTTCAGCAGCGGCATTCATCGTTGTCAGCTCACAGGCCCCCAACGCACACAACACCACCATCCACGCAGCAAAAAGCGAATTGCGGTTCATGGTCCCTTCTCCCCTTGTCGAATGTGGAACTGAATTTGCGATCCGACAGGCGCACAGCCATTGCACTACCGGCGAAACACCCAGATCGTCCCCACCACCAGCATCATGAGTCCCGTTAGCAACAGCACCGCCGGCCAGCCGAACCGGCCGGGAGGGTCGGCACCCAGCACCGGTACCAGAGTGACGGGGGCCACGGTCGGTCCCGCCTGCGACCGGGCCTCCCTCGCCGCCCGGTTCTCGGCCATCTTTTTCTCGCGCACCGGTTGGCTCCAGAGGCCCACCATCCGCTGTTGCTCAGCAGGATTGTCCAAGTCGAAAGTCGGCACGCCGGCGGTGAGCTTCGGACGGAACAGACCCGCGTCCAGAGGCTCATTGAGCTTGATTTCGAGAAGTGCGAGTTCCGTCGTCCCTGTCAGTCGTTCGATGATCATCCGCTCGGGGAACCAGAGCGTGGGACGTTGACTACCCCCATTCACCTCCCGGAACGACAGCACGCGATAGACGGACGGCGGGGCTTCGCCGTTGAAGTCGTTGGAGAGCTGCCGCGGCAGGTATCCGGCCTCTGGGTCGAACCAGGCGGTGACGGGGAGTTGCTCCTCTGGCCGCGCGGAGGGAAAGATCATCTCGACCCGCTGGCAGAGGTGCCCGTCGATCTCCTCGGGACCGACGAGGCTGGCGGACTTCGGCTGCAGCAGCATCGCCAGCGATGCCCCGCTTTGCTGCTCCTCGGAGATGTTGAAATAAAGCCCGAGCCATTTTGCCGGCGTTTCATGCAGCGCAGTTCCGCGTCAGTTGCCGTGGTGAGCGACTTGTGCGTCGCATACCACAGAGGATACCCATCCTCCTTGCCATACTGCAGCATCCAGACGCGGTTGCCATCGCAGGACACCCAGCGCGGCTTGAGGGGCACCCCGTCGGGTCTGGTGCCGCCGTGCAGATGAAAGTGAGCCTTGAGTCCGTCCATCGCCCATTCGACGAAGGCACCCTCGAAGCCGAATGAGTCCACCGACACGGTACCCCCTTTCGCCATCATCTCGGCCGTCTCTGGCGACAGTGTCTTTTTGAGCGAGCAGCGGGTCCAGATTCGCGGCATCGAGGTGATCGTCTGGACATAGCCCGCGCGGATCTCCTTGAGGGTGACGTCCGCCCCTGGGCATTCCCGAAATGCCCCAGACACGCCGAGCGCCGCGAGGAGCGTCAGCGAGAGATGAATCAAACGGCCCGGGAGCCCTCTCAAGCTATGGGCTCGCGCACGGGGGGGGGGGCGACATGCGACACCTCGGACATGAGAGCGATCTCCAAGGCACACCGCATGAATCCACGATCACATTACGAACGTCCGTTCCCGTTGTCAAGCGTCGCAAATGGCGATTGACCGTTAGCTCGTGGCGTGTGGCTGATCGTGGCTCACTCCTGGCTTCTCACTCCTTACTCCTTACTCCTTACTCCTTACTCCTTGCTCTCCGCTCACGCGATGATCTCGTGGATCACTTCGCCGACTTCCTTCTTGAGCCGTTTGCGGCCGGGGACTTCCAGGCGCTCGGAATGCGAGCCCCAGCTGGTGCAGCACCGTGGCGTGGATGTCGGTGACGTAGTGGCGGTTCTCGACGGCGTGGAAGCCGAGTTCGTCGGTCGCGCCGTGGACGACGCCGCCCTTGATGCCGCCGCCGGCCATCCAGACCGAGAAGCCGTAACGGGTGATGGTCGCGGCCGTCCGACGCTCTGCGACCCCGGCGTGCGGCCGAACTCGGTGGCCCAGACGACGATCGTCTCGTCGAGCAGGCCGCGCTGCTTGAGGTCCGTCAGCAGCGCGGCGATCGGCTGATCGACCTGCTTGCAGAGCTTGGTCGTGGCTCGCCTTGAGCCCGCTGTGCGCGTCCCACGTGCCGGCGCCGCCGTTGCTGCCGTGATAGACCTGCACGAACCGCACGCCCCGCTCGACCAGCCGCCGGGCGGTCAGCATCTGCTGGCCGAACGTCGCTCGTCTCGTCCTGATCGAGTCCGTATAGGCCTGCGTGAGTCGCCTGCGTTTCGCCGTCGAAGCGGACGACTTCGGGCACCGCCATCTGCATGCGAAAGGCCAGTTCGTACGAACGGATGCGGGCCCGGAGCGCCTCGTCGTCGGGATAACTGCTCGGCGGTCAGCTGGTTCAGGCGTCCGGAGCAGTTCGAACTCGGCCGCCTGTTCCTCGCGGTACACGCCCTGGCCTCGGACGCGGCATAGGGCAGCGGGTTTGCGGATCGACCTCGAAGCGGCACGCCGTCGTACTGCGGGCCCAGGTAGTTCGCCCGATGGCCTTCCTGCCCGCCGCAGCAATCGGCGATGCGGCTGCCCATCACGACGAACTGCGGGCAGGTTCTCGTTCAGCGAGCCCAGCCCGTAGTGGACCCACGAGCCGATCGTGGGAAAGAATCCGTCGACGCGAGTGCCGGCCCGTGTGGAACTGAAGCTGCGCGCCGTGATTGCTGTCTTCGGTCCACATCGAGCGGATCAGGCACAGGTCGTCGGCGCACTCGCCGACATGCGGCCACCAGTCGCTGATCTCCAGGCCGCTCTCGCCCCGCTGCTTCGATAGCCGACCTGCAGCGGAAACAGCTCGTTGCGGATGAAGCCGTTGTTGGGGTCGAAGGCGACCACGCGTTCGTTCTTCTAGAAACGGCGACTCGAGCACGCCCGCGTACGGCGTTTCCGCAATCGTTTTGCCCGCGTACTGGTTGAGGGCCGGCTTGGGATCGAACGACTCCATGTGGCTGGTGCCGCCGATCATGAACAGCCAGATGACGCTCTTCGCCCGCGGAGCGAAATGGGGGCCGAGTGCTCGAGGGCGGCGGCGATCCGGTCTTCGTGCAGCATCGACGCGAGGGCCACGCCGCCGAAGCCCAGGCCCATGCCGGACAGAAAGTCGCGACGGGTTCGAGCGGCATTGCTGATCTTCATCGCACAGTCACGAAGTCGTTGTGGTTCAGGAGCACGTGCACCAGGTTCTCCCGGGCCCGGCGGGCAGCGTGTTCACGACCACGGAGGCGGACTCCTCGTCGATCGAGATCGGCGTCAATTCGTCTGGATGGGCGAGTCGATCCGTCTTGCGCGCCAGGAAGTCGAGGCACGCCGCCCGCTCATCCGCCGTCGGAGGCCGGGCCAGCAGACGCTCGAAGGCCGCGTCGATAAAGGCCGCCTCGCCTGTTGACGTTTCGCTGAGGAGCCTTGCGGTCTCACGCGCACTCGCCAGCGACAGCGAACTGTTGGCCAGCGCGAGCGCTTGCTGGGGGATGATGCTCTCGACCGGCGGTAGCACTCGTTGGGCTTGGCCGCGTCGAACAGCACCAGCAACGTCATCTGCTTTTCATAGGCGCGTGCGGAAGTAGAGGCTGCGGCGCATCACCGTCTCGCCGTCGGCGAAGTCGATGTCCGGCCCTCCCTGCTCAAGGTCCAGCCGTCCCGAGACCGCCAGCAGGCTGTCGCGGACCAATTCCGCATCGAGCCGGCCGACATTCGCCCGCCAGAGATAGCGATTGTCGGGATCGACCTGTTGATTTGCGGCGAGATCCGCTGAGTCACCCGACGACGCAAGCTGATACGTCCGCGACGTGACGATCAGCCGGTGCAGGTGCTTCATGCTCCAGCCGCTGTTCCATCAACTCGACGGCCAGCCAGTCGAGCAGCTCGGGATGGATCGGATCGGCGGCGATGCGGAGGCCGAAGTCGAACACGTTCTCGACGAGCGGTTCGCCGAAAGTGCCGCAGCCAGATGTGATTGACCGCGACGCGGGCCGTGAGCGGATTCTCGGGATCGGTGATCCAGCGGGCGAGGGCCAGCCGACGACCGGTGCTCGTGCGCGGGATATGACTCGCCGATCGGCGTATAGGTTGTGTGTTCTTTGGCCGGGGACTCGAGGGCGGTCTGCAGCTCCTTCTCTGCCGCTGCCAATTGCCCACTCGCTTTCGCGAGGGCCTGTTGACGTGCGGCGGCATCACTCTCCTGGGACGACTCGGCCTGATGCAGCGACTGCTGCGCCTGCAGCACCGCAAGTTCGGCTGACTGCTGCTTGTACTCATGCTCGGCTCGTGAGGCGGCCTGGGCGAGTGCCGACGAATCGCTCTGTGAGGACAATCCACATTTGGCCTTCTCTGCAGCCCAGCGGGCGCTGAGGGAGTCGAGCGCCGCCTCCGCCTGAGCGACTTGAGCGCGTGCAACTTGCAGGGCGAGGGGCACACTCAGGGACAATGGTGGAGAAGGAGGACGTTCGTCATTCCCCTCCACGGACACCGGCTGAACGTCGACCGCGGCGTGCTCTGCCTCGGTCTTCTTCAAGTTCGCGCGTGCCTGCGCGAGTGCGCGCTTCGCCGCCGCGAGATCTTCGGCTTCAATGAAGTCGACCAGCGACGGACGCGTGGCGAGCAGGGGCAACGAGACCGGCTCAATCTCCAGCGGCAGATCGAATACGCCCGGCAGCCCGGGAGGAACAGGGTGATCCTTGTCCGGGTGTTTCTCATCTCCTCGCAGATACAGATAGGTGGGAGCATCCAGCTGGGCGTCGAAGACGCGGGCGAGGCCCTGCTTCTCGAGGTTCGCTTGACCGGGAACCCGCTCGGTACGGATCTGGTGCGGCTCGAAGATCGCGCGGAAGGCGTAGTAGTCCTGCTGCGCGATCGGGTCGAACTTGTGATCGTGGCAGCGGGCACAGTTGAGCGTCATGCCCGAGAAACGCCTTGGCCGTATGTTCGACCGACGGCATCGAGCCAGATGTTGCGATTGCTGACGTGAAAGTTGCGGGCCAGAAAACCGGTCGCCCGCAGCGTGTCGGATCGTCCGGAGCGAGTTCGTCGCCGGCGAGCATCTCGCCGCACCATCTGGTCATAGCCGATTGTCGGCGGTTCAACGATTCGACGATCCAGTCGCGCCACCGCCAGATGTGCCGCTGACTCCCGCGCAGTTCGTTGCTTGTATCCGTCCCAGTCGCTGTAGCGCCAGACGTCCATCCAGTGCCGCCCCCAGCGTTCGCCGTACTGCGGACTCTCGAGCAGACGATCGACCACGCGCTCCCAGGCCGCGTCGGAGTCGTCCGCCAGAAACGCACTGAGCTCACCCGGCGTCGGGGGCAGGCCGATCAGGTCGAAGGTGACCCGCCGCAAGAGTGTTCGGCGGTCGGCTGGTGCAACGGGGGAGAGTCCCTGCTGCTCGTAACGCTCGGCGATGAACGCATCGATCGGATTGCCGGCCCCGTGGGGATGCGACACCGTCGGCACGGTCGGACACTGCGGCACCTGGTAGGCCCAGTGTTCCTCGGGACGCGGCAGAATCGTCTCGTCGGCAGGATAAGCGGCTCCCGTTTCGATCCAGCGGGTGAGCAGGTCGATCTGTTCCCGCGTGAGCGGTTCCCCCTCGCCCTCGGGAGGCATCCGCTCTGCCGGGTCCGCCGCCCGTACGCGCTCGAGCAAACGGCTCAACGGCGCAGCGCCGGGGTGATGACCGGCCCTTCCTCACTTCCCGCGTGAATGAGTCGGCCGGCATCCAGTCGCAGCCCCGCTTCCTGCGCGAGCGGCCCATGGCAGGCGGCGCACTTTGTCGCGAAGAGAGGCTTGATGTCCCGATGGTAATCAACCTCTTTAGCCCAGGCAGGCCCGGCAACGAGCAACGCACAGGGGAAGGCGAGTTGACAGAAGAAGTGTCTCATCCGCTCTGCTCCGCGGTGGATGCGGATCATTCGCTGAGGTTCGCCACGAACCATCAGAGATGTCCAATGGCCGAACAAGCATGAGAGTTGGAAGGCGTTTCTATCATACCACACCGGGACGCGGATGAAACGTGTCCGACTCGTCATCGAAGCTGCGAATTCGAGGGTATTCCCGTGCAAGCCGGCATCCAGCAGTAGCGGAGGTCGTCAAGACCTTCGCAATCTGACTTCATTCCAATAAGTCTTGACGAGTTCCGCTACTTCGCACCGCGATTGGAAAACAGCCCGAACAGGAACAAGAGCAGCAACGCTCCACCAACGGCGATCGCCATACTCCGCAGGTCGAATCCGGAGACATCAGCGATGCCGAACACGCGCGTCCCTAGATACCCGCCGACCAGTGCCCCTACCACTCCCAGCACCGTGGTGAGGATGAGTCCGCCTCCTTGACGGCCCGGCATGATGAACTTCGCCAGCGCGCCGGCAATTAGACCGAAGATGATCCACGCCAGAATCCCCATTACCTCACCTCCGAAGAACTGTCGACATGCGTTGACGGCCAGTTCACACTCCGACAGGCGGCCTGTCAATGGCCACACCGAAAATCGCGCTCACCTTCCCCTCGGCCCTTTGCTCTTCGCGCTCACCCCTTCGCCTTCTGCCCTGCGTTGGCCGGTTGACGATGCACCAGCACCGCTCCCACCGTGAGCACCACGGCGCAGACCGAAAACACCAGGTTGTTCAGCGTGCGCGGCGTCCACTCCTTCCACGGCAGCGGCAGATCAAACATCGCAAAGTTCAACAGGAAGTACAGCCATGTCGTCAGCAGCAGCATCGTCCGTACGGACAAAATCGACGGCTGCTTCTGACGGTCGGACTGCGAGAGGAGGATCGCGGCGGCGGTCGTCACTACCACCGGCAGCGCAACATAAAGCAGCGCGCCGGCCCACAGCGGTAGTTGCTCTGCATTCAGACACAACGTGCGAAACGTTTTGCCTGCGATCGGGGCGAGCACGACCGGCAACGTCAGGAAGTACGGCCACAATCGACCCGCCGCCACCGCGGGCACCGGAATCAGAATCATCGTCAGCCCCAGTCCCATGAAGTAGTCGAAGTACAGCGACGAATAGAACTCGGCAAACAGAATCGCCGTCAGATGCACGGCCAGCAGCATCCACTCCATTCCGGGCGTCAACTCCACAGGTTCGCGTTCCTCCACCGGTTTGATGAGGTGCCGGTTGAGCCACACGCCAAGGGCCAGCAGCGCGCCGAATACGCCGCCGAAGATCGTCTCCATAATGTTCCACCAGTTGAGCGACGCATCGAGCTTCGCGAGCTTTCCCTCCGCAAACAGCTGCGGGTTCCAGGCATGAAACACCTGCACACTCTGCCCCAGGAAGAACCCCACACCTCCCGCGAGAAAGCCCCAGCCCGCCAGTCGCCACGTCAGTGCATCCCGCCGCCCCACGACGGAATACAGCACCAGTCCCAGCAGCGCCACCAGCAGTCCACCCCAGCATTCCGCCCGAGGTTGCAGGCGTTGATCAGGCTTCCACTCCCAATGCTCCGAAAAGTACAGCAGCGGGAGCTTGTGGTTGGCCGGGTCGAAAGGCATGTTCAGCAACGTGAGCCCCGCGAACGCCAGGAACACCATCACCAGTACCAGCAGCCCCAGTTCCACAGCGCGGTAACGGGTCTCGCTGAGTGCCAACCCGAGAAGCGCACCGGCCAGACCGATCCAGATGCCTCCTTTGAGAAACAGTCCGAACAGTCCCCAGCGCAACGCCCCCCAGTTGCCAATCAGCACTGCATCCTGCGTCAGGCCGATCGTCTGACCGTAGGTCATCGCGCCTCCCACCGACATCCCGAGCGTCAGCAGGGCCACAGCACGCACGGCGGTGAGGGCCGGAATCTTCGGGCACAGCAGTAACACCAGCGTCAAACCGACCAGCACTCCCGGGATCATCGCCCCGGTTTCGTGACCGTACTGGCCGCGAATCCCCCAACCCAGCGCCCCGGCGAGTGCCGGCAACAGCAGCACCAGCCAGACCTCCGGCTCGCCAGACCGCGACAATGTCTCCTTGGTGTCGGCTGCCATCGAACCTCCCGAGCTTGTCCAGACATCCCCGCCGGCCCAATGGCGTCGGATTGTAGCGTCCGGCCTGAAACAAGGTCAGAGGGAAGCGACCTGCCGGTAGGGGAATTTCTCACAGGCGCGAATACCTGATGCCGCGCGGGCAGACTGTGGTGTGAGGGAGCTGGAAAGACCTGCGGGACGTCGGCACGTCGCGATGTTTGCCAGGCAGCGAGCCTTCCCTGAAAGCCTCAGGGGCAGAGGCAGACCCGCCGAATTGAAGTGCGACTCAATTTGCCGGCGCACGACCAGGCTTCACGTTGTTGGGAGGCGAGCTACTTCTTGGGTTTGAGGGCCTGAGAAGCGGGAACCTCAATATCAAGCGTGTTCCCGGGGACGGGGATTTCCACCTCGAACTTGTAGTCCTCGAAGAGTTGTGGCGTCATGGTGATGCCGTCGCTGTCGACAGTCTCCTTGGCACGATCCATGCCCCCGACGGTAACGCGGTAAGTCCCCTCCACCGGTCCTTCCTTGCCGGTGTCGTACTTCCCGTCACGAATCGGGAGATACTTGGTTGGGGCAATCGCCCCGACCGATGCCGTCGGTTCGAAGAAGATGGCACCAGACTCGACCGGCTCCCCCTCATAGGTGACCGAACCATTGACGGGATAGCGGTCGATGCCATCGCCGCCGCAACCAGCCAGCATGAGCAGGGCGATCAGCGATGTGCAGCAGGGAAAGTGGTGAGTACGCAAAAAGTTCATCGCGAACATCAGAGTCCTATTATTCTGGAACGTGACTGGTCCGGAACCCCTTGGCCCCGGACCCGGTGATGTCTGTCGTAAACGTGTGCCACGGCTGTGTCAGCCGTGTGAGCACGGCGAACACCGCTGGTTTGTCGTACCGCCGAGACGGCAGTGGCACGCGGAGAAGTGTTCTTCAATGCTCTGCCAACGCACTGCAGGACACGCCAGCAGTGGCACCCGAAAGTCAAACTGCGACAGACCACTAGAACGGAATCCCTCCCACGGGAAGCCCGTCGTTGATGGCTCCGAGACTACGGTACAGATCAAGATTCATGTTCTCGCTGAGGAAGTGGACCGAACCGTCTCCCAGGAGGAATTGCGCACCACCGATGTGCATGCTTCCGTAGGTTGTGTTCATCAGGTGGTTGTGAATGTTCTGGTCGGTGGTCAGGTTGGAAAACGCGAGGTATAGATCATCACCCGAGTTGATGGCCCGAAACGTTCCCGTGATATTGCCGGGTCCGTTATTGCCGTTGTTTCGGGTTCGATGGCCGGTTCCCCAGCCGCGATTGATCTGCATGTTCTGGTAGATCGTTTCGCCCACCAGGATGCAATTCGACGACCCGTCTGTGGCATCACGCAGGCCCTTCTTGGAGTTCACATGCATAAAGCCGTTCGTCCAGTGGATCAGGAACCGCGCACTGGGGAACGGTGCCCCCACGGTGCCGCAGTTGCAGTTCTGCCCGTTGGCCGATGCGGTCTTGTTGGCTCCAGCGGGATCATCCAGTCCGCCCCCCATGCAGGCGAAATAGTTCATCGTGGTCTGTTCGACACCGGCCAGGGGAGCTCCCACGGTCGCCTGGGACACCCACGGGAGCATGCCTCTGGGAACCGTCGGACACTGGTAGCCGGGAATGGCGGTAAACAGGGGAGAGTTGGTGATCGGATTGTAGACGGCGGAATCGAAGTTGTTGGGAGGCGGAGTCGCGGTCGAGTCGCCGTAAGTTGTGGGGAACGTGCCACTCATGTTCAGGAGGTTGTAGATGTTGGCCTGATCAATATAGGGGAGGATCAGCACCGACCAGGGAGCGTTGGGATGCAGCGTTCGGTTCGTGTTGCCGGTGAAGCACCCCTGCGTGGACATCGGCAGCGGTGACACATTGCCCGGCGGGAAGACGTTGTAGGTGTCGTGGTAGTTGTGCAGCGCCAGGCCCAGTTGCTTGAGATTGTTCTTGCACTGGGTGCGACGAGCCGCCTCCCGCGCCTGCTGCACGGCCGGCAGCAGCAGAGCAATCAGAATGGCGATGATCGCGATCACCACCAGCAGCTCAATCAGCGTGAAGCCTGCAGAACGACGGCGAGCAGTCATAACTTTCTCCCTTTCATCGGCACGGCAATGGTGACAACTCTCGCGAACTCCCGCGGCGGGATGTTCACGGTGGAAATGAACAATGACTCGTATGAAGCTTAACCGTGCGGACTGGAATCCCGTATACTGAAATGCGGAAATCTTTTCCGAAATTTGCGTCAGTACGGATTTGCGTCAACATGACCATTCTTCGCGTCGCACTGGCGATTGACCTCACGCTGCACTACTTCCGGTCGGTTCTCCTGGGCATCCGCGAGTATGCCGCCACCAAGCCCCAGTGGATCTTCCTGCCGATGTCGATGAAGGCCGAACACATGCGGGGTCTGCGCGCGATTCGGCCCGACGGCGTCATTGCACAGGTCCTCTCGCCGGAGTTCGTGGCACCCTTGCGTACGCTGCGACGACCCGTTGTCAATGTCTCGCGTGCCCTGACCGGGCTGCCGTTTCCTCGCGTCGGTACGGACGAGGGTCGGGTCGGTCAGGTGGCAGCCGCGCACCTTTTGTCGTGCGGCTATCGGAATTTCGGGTTCATCGGACACATGGGGCACTATCACGCGGTGGAGCGGTCATCGCATTTTCGTCGTGCGCTACGATCCGCGGGGCACTCCCTCGCCTGTTACGATGTTCCTCCGGAGATGACACTCGCGTCGGAAACGTCGCCCTGGACCCTGGAACGGAAACTGCTCAAGTGGCTGCAGGCCTTGCCCAAGCCCGTGGCCATATTCGCCGTGAATGACCAGACCGGTCTGCAGCTGCTGGAGTTTTGCCGCGAGGCCGACTTACGCGTTCCGGAGGATGTCGCCGTCGTGGGTGTCGATAACGATCACCTGCTCTGCGAGTTGGCCCGTCCCTCGCTGAGCAGCGTCGCCCTTCCCGGAGAAATGGTGGGCTATGAGGCCGCCGCTCTGCTGGATCGTCTCATGCAGGGTCAGCGCACGCGCCGCCGCGAGTTCAAACTTCCACCGGTGGGCCTGGTCGTACGGCAGTCCTCGAACCCGCTCGCTCTGAAGGACGAGGATGTCGCCAGCGCCCTGCGATTCATTCACGAGCACGTCCATCAGCCGTTGTGTGTTGCGGATATCCTGCGCCATGTGCCGGTATCCCGACGAAGTCTGGAACGGCGATTTCAGGAAACCATGCAGCGGACCATTGGCCAGGAGATCCGCCGCGTCCATCTGGAACGCGCCAAAGACCTCCTGGCCAACACCGATTTGTCGATCGCGCAGGTCGCCGAACACGCCGGATACTCAACCGGCAAACATCTGTGCACGGTGGTCCGCCAGGAAACTGGAGTGACGCCATCGGCGTACCGCCGACAGTTTCGCCGACGAACACGGCAGATCTGAGCCGCATCCGAACGGAGGCTCATGTTCCTTGGATTCGCAACCGACTTTCTCCGACAAGTCGGTCCAGAGTTCACACGGATGATGACGATCGCAAGCAGCTTTCGTAAGATGACAGGTCACCCGACTGGCGCGTGATCATGCGTGACCCCTACGAAATCCTCGGCGTGTCCGCCAACGACGATCTACGGACGATTCGCAAGGCGTACAAACGTCTCGCGGTCGCTCACCATCCCGACCGGAGCCCGCACCCCGACGCCGCCGAACGATTCAAACAGGTCACCGAAGCCTATGCCGTGCTGACCAACGAGCGGGCGCAGAGCGCGTTACGAACGTCATCAAGCCCGGCAGCGCCGGCGCAGTCGCGTCCCGCAGCGTCGGCCCGAAGTAGCGGATATGACCCGCAGGCCGCCTATGCTCGTGCGGCGGAGCACTTCCGGTCCCGCTCGGCGGCACACACTACTGGCCGCGAGTGGGTGGACCGTGCACGTCCGCAGCCGCCCCGCCGCCGGGTGACGCGGGCTGACATCATCGCTGCCAGTTTGGGGAACGTCGCAGCGGTCGCTTTGATGCTGGTCTACCTCTGGCGTTCGTCGGATCTGCTGCCATTGCAACCCTGGTTGCCGGCTCATGAGTTCGCCGCCCATTCACTATCGTCGCCGATCTGGATGACGTTGTGGCTGGGTCTGTCGATGATCGTGTGTCCGCAGTGGTACGTCGTGCCGATCGTCGTCGAGGAGCGCCGGTCGATCCGCCTGACGGGCTGGGTGTTTCTGCTGGTGTTCCCGTTTCTTTCAGCGTGGCTGCTGGCCCTGCCGCCCCACTTTCGGCTGGAGATGTGAACCTATTACATCAACTCGCCGAGAGGTTCCCCTTCGTCGAGGATGTACTGCGGGCGGCCCTGGGGGTCGGTGAGCGTCGTGTGCCGGGCGTCGATCCCCAAGTTGCGATACAACGTCGCGAACACATCCTTGTAATGCACGGGGCGAGAGACGGGGCTGCCCGCTTCACGATCGGTCTCGCCGATGACTTGACCGGTGCGCAGTCCGCCGCCAGCCAGCAGACAAGGACCGATGCGCGGCCAATGGTCCCGACCGCCGCTGCTGTTGACCTTCGGCGTGCGTCCGAACTCGCCCCACACAACGATCGTCACATCGTCGAGCAGGCCGCGTTCCTGGAGATCGGTGACGAGCGTGCACAGCCCGTGGTCGACGATCGGCAGCAACTGACGCATGCGGCCGAAGTTGTTGGAGTGCGTGTCGAAGTCGCTGATGGAGACACTCACCACACGGACACCGGCCTCGATGAGCCGCCGTGCGAGCAGAAACTTCCGCGTCGCCTGAGGACCCTCGGAGGTGTAGTGCTCGAGTTCTCCCGCGAATGCGGGGCCGGTGTAACGCTCGACAATGCGCGGGTCTTCCTGCGAGAGATCGAGGGCGTTGGCGAGCGTACCCGATGTGAGGATGCCGGCGGCCTGCTCGTGAAAGCGGTCCATCGCGTCCATCATTCCGGAGGCGTCGATCTCCCTCCGGAAGCGATCGAGGCCCGCGAGCAACTGACGTCGGTCATCGAGCCGTGCCGCCGAGAGGTCGGCATTCAATGTGAGGCTCAGACTGTGAGAGTTCCCCAGGCGGGCGAGTTCTCCCTTCATCCCTTCTTCGAGTTCGCGGGGGAACATCTGCGAGAGGTCGGGACGGAACGGGCTGAAGGCCGGCCCCAGAAATCCGGGGCGGGCACTGTTGCGGACGAGCGGCCGGCCCTGCATCAGATCGACAAAGGCCGGTGCGGGATCCTCAGGAGACCCTGCGAGCTTTGAGACCACGCAGCCTAGGGCGGAGCGGCCCCCCAGCGATGCCAGCTCCTTCTCCCCATAGCCCGACTGACACTGAAACGCATGGTGCTTGCCGTCGGAACCTACGAGCGTGCGGATGAAGGCGAACCGCTCGGCACAGGCGGCGAGCCGGGGCATCAGCTCACTGATCTGCAGACCGGGGATCGCTGTCGAGATCGCCGCGAACTCCCCCCGGATTTCGGCGGGGGCCAGCGGCTTGGGGTCGATCGTATCCATCTGTGGAGCACCGCCGTCCAGATGGATGTTGATGATGGACTTCCGCGAATTCGTCAGGCCGGCAGCCGCCTCGATGCGGAGCAGGTCGGCCAGTGTCAGCCCGCCGGCCCCCAGCGCGCCAATGGTGAGGAACTGGCGTCGTGAGATGCCGTCACAGTGACGAACGGTCGGCCCGAGCAGTCCGAGCATCGCATCACCTCTGGTTGAGGAGCGGGTGAGATGATGAGTCTACCACGGCGAGTTGTCGATTCCGAGTCAATTTGCCCCTCGCGCGGCGGGTCATTTGACGTACGATGAGAGTTCGCCGAATGTAGCAGTGTCGCCGGCTGACGTGGTCGGCACCAAACTCTGTCATGCCCGCGAAGGCGGGCATCCAGTGAATTCCCAATGAATTGCGATTCTGGATTCCCGCATTTGCGGGAATGACTCATACTGGAATCCGGCGGGTCTTCTCCCGAGTGTGACTGCAACATGATCCGGATGGATCGTACCACTGTGCTGGCGTATGGCCTCTCACTGGTCGCGCATGCGGTGTTGCTGGGCGTGCTGATCGGACTGGCGGTTCCCGGAATGTGGGTCCCGAGGTTCGACGCCCCGCCTGTCACAACGACGATGCAGGAGGACGGGGACCGTGACGATCAGACTGCTGAGCCACCGATTGATGCGCAAGTCGCCTCTGCCGACACTCTCGCAACTGCGGTTCCGGTCGAGTCCGCAGGAGAGGGCCATGTCTCGCCCGAGTCCCCCGGATTGGCCGTGTTCGTCCGCCAACGACTCGATGAGAAGTCCTCCGCCTCCGCGCAGATGTCACCCGAACAGCGGATGCGTGAGTTGGAGACGCTGGGAGCCGAGCTGACCCGCGTCGCGAACACAGAGTCTGTCACAGCGCTGAGTGCGACACTCGCCGGCTGGCTGGGAAGCAGCGATCGACAGACCGCGCCCAGCGAAGAGGCGGACGATGACGTGCCGCCCTTCGATCCAGCGACGGCCCAGTTCTCTGATGTCCGTCTTGAGACAGCCGACGGTCAGGAACGCTATGTCGCCCTGCTGGTCGATGCGGCGGGGCGGTCGCGGGAGGTCGATCTCGACGCAGCCGATGGGGCGACCCTGCACCGGCTGTTCGACCTGATGAAACGCTTCCCGCTGCTGGAGACCATCTACCGGCAGACGGTGATGGGGCTGCTCGATCGCATGATGGCCGCGGAACCAGAAGTTCCTGCGCCTGTGGAGAGCGAGCCGGCTTCACGCGATGCACAGCCAGCCGAGGCCGGCCAGGACGAGCATCAGCAGGACGGCTGAGCCGCAGCCTGCGCCTTGCTTCGCCAATCCGTGTTCGGCCATCAGGGCTTCGACCGCGTCCTTCGCCTCCTTGAGACCTGAGCCGGTCGCTTCCCGATACCGCTTGATGGCGTCGATCTTCCGCCCGTCCCTCGCCAGCACCAGCACCTCGGCATCCAGTCCCGACGGTGTCGGCCGGGCGGGGGCATCGTCGGTGAGCGGTGCCCCGCACTTCGCGCAGTAGCGGGCATCGAAGTCGGCGGCGGCTCCACAGGACGGGCACTGGGTCATCGGTCGCCCCGTTGAATCATGAGGTGAGGTTGTCGAAAGCCCACCAGCTACGTCCGGCGGGGAGTACGCTCAGGCAGGTGAGCGCAGATAGGGGAGTTGCCGGGCCGTCGTCCGGATCGCATCACGGTTGTCGAGCAGTTGACTCAGAAAGTCCCACTGACCACTGATGAGCGCATCACGGGCACTGGCGGCCATCGAGACCGGCACGATCGTATCTGCGTAACGAACCTCGCCCGCGGCCAGATCGACGTTGATCTCCAGTGGAGGATCGGCCGCCACCATCGTCGCGAGTGCCTCCAGATCGGGGCGGGAGGCACTCACGCACGGGACGCCGAGGGCGGTGCAGTTGCCGAAGAAGATTTCCGCAAACGACTCGCCGATGATCGCCTTGATCCCCCACCGCAGCAGCGACTGCGGTGCATGTTCCCGGCTTGATCCGCAGCCGAAGTTCCGCCCGGTGATGAGGATCGACGCCCCCTGGTAGTGAGCGTAATTGAACGGATGCGACTCGTCCTGCTGGCGGTCGTCCTTGAAGGCATGCTCCCCAATGCCGTCGAACGTGACGCAGCGCAGGTAGCGTGCGGGGATGATGCGGTCGGTGTCGATGTCGTCAAGCAGCAGGGGGAGGCCGGTGCCGGTGATCTGTGTGATTTGAGTCATGGGATGGTTGAATCGTTGATTGGTTGATTAGCTGAATGGTTGAGTGAATGGTCAGCAGCCTGCGAAGAGTTCAGAAATCGGACAGACGAACCCCGGCAGGTGCGGGCTCGTCAAGGTCTGGTCGACATCGAGGATGGACGGGGCCGGGGTGTCGGCCCGATGTAAATGGACCTGCCGCTTGGCGGGATCGAGCACCCAGACTTCCGGAACCCCCATGCGGAAGTATTCGTTGATCTTCTCCAGCACATCGGGCCAGCGATCGGTGGGGGAGAGCACCTCGGCGCACAGATCGGGGGCAACTTCCAGCCAGCCTGCCGGGAGTTCGCCGTTGGGGAGCCGGTCCTCTCGAATGAAGTAAACATCGGGACCGCGCACAGTGTCGGGGTCTCGCTGGATCACGACACCCGCATCGTTGCACACGACTCGCCCATGCCTTCCTCCCTTGGCCCAAGTCCGCAATTCCCCCCCCACATTCATGCACACGAACCCGTGAATTGATCCCGGTCGATTCATTTCCCTCACCTCGCCGCGAACAAGTTCCAGCAGGCCGTCATGATCAGCGGTGATCTGCAGGAATTCTTCTGCAGTGACGAGTGATGCTTGAATGGTCGCCATGTCACGCTTGCCTTTCGGTTGAGTTCATATGCCGGCGGGGGTCAGCATCTCGCGTACATCGGTCACCGCACCGTTGACCGCGGCGGCGGCCACCATCGCCGGGGACATTAGCAGCGTGCGGCCCGTCGGGCTGCCCTGTCGCCCTTTGAAGTTGCGGTTGGAGGACGATGCACAGATTTCGCGCCCTGCAGCTTGTCGGGGTTCATCGCCAGACACATCGAACAGCCGGCGGACCGCCACTCGAAGCCGGCCTCCAGAAAGATCTCGTGCAGTCCTTCCGACTCCGCCTGCAGTCGGATCTGCTGCGAGCCCGGCACTACGATGGCCTTCACTCCTTTCGCGACCTTGTTGCCCGTCGCGATCTTCGCCGCTTCACGCAGGTCGGAGATGCGACCGTTCGTACACGAGCCGATGAAGGCGACGTCGATCTTCTGCCCCTGCAGCGACTGGCCGGCCGAAAGACTCATGTACTCCAGGGCCTCGCGAACGCCGGCTTGTTCCTCGGCCGGAAACTCGCCGACCTGCGGGATCGCTTCACTCACGCCGACCGACTGGGCCGGGTTGATGCCCCAAGTCACCGTCGGTTCGATGGCGTCGGCGGAGAAGCGGACCTCGTCGTCAAAAGTCGCATCGGGTCCCGATGCGAGCGACCGCCACCAGTCGGCGGCCTTGTCGAAGTCGGCACCCTGCGGAGCGCACGGACGCCCGCGCAGATAGTCGATCGTCGTTTTATCCGGGTTGATATATCCGCACCGTGCGCCCCCCTCGATGCTCATGTTGCAGACCGTCATCCGTTCTTCCATCGTCATGCAATCGAAGACATCACCGGCGTACTCATATGCAAAGCCAATGCCTCCCTTCACACCCAGTTGCCGGATGATGTACAGAATGACATCCTTGGCAAACACGCCGGGGGCCAGCTCGCCATTGACCTCGATGCGTCGGACCTGTGGCTTGTTCATCGCGAGCGTTTGCGTCGCCAGCACATAGGCCACCTGCGAGGTGCCGATGCCGAACGCAATGGCCCCGAACGCTCCGTGTGTTGATGTATGCGAGTCGCCGCAGGCAATGGTGAGGCCGGGCTGCGTCAACCCTTCATCTGGGCCGACAATATGGACGATGCCCTGCCGCTTGTCGTCCAGATTGAACAGTGTGATGCCGAACTCGTCGCAGTTCTGTTCGACGGCCGACATCATCTGCTCGGCGAGGACATCGACAAAGGGCCGGGCCTGATCGTCGGTCGGGATGATGTGGTCCACGGTCGCGAACGTTCGCTCGGGGTACATGACCTTCAAGCTTCGCTCGCGCAGCATCTCGAATGCCTGCGGACTGGTCACCTCGTGAATCAGGTGCAGGCCGATGAACAGCTGCGTTTGCCCGGAAGGGAGCGTGCCGACGGTGTGCAGATCCCAGACTTTGTGGAACAGGTTGGTCATGTTGTGTTGAGTGTTGAGTGTTGAGTGTTGAGTGTTGAGTGTTGAGTGTTGAGTGTTGAGTGTTGGTGTTGAGTGTTGAGTGTTGAGTGTTGAGTGTTGCCGCAAGTCATCGGGGAGCGTCCGTCAGGGAATGCCCTCCACTACCTGCTTGAATCGTCGCGGCAGGCCACGCCAGGCGGCGGCACAGATTTCTTCGAGCGGGACGTTGACATAACGCTCTTTAGTCAGGAACAGCGGCATCTCCGGCAGGACACGCCCAACTGCGATTGGTTCGACAAACGCACAGACGGGGCTGGCAGCAATGTAAGACGCCAGTGTGAGCGGTTTGTTCACCGGCGGTTCGTAACGTTCACCCTCGTCCCCTTCGATGTAGTGCCAGATCACCCCATGCATTCCCTGGGGGTCGAATGATCGGGGTGGGTAGAGGTCAATGATCAGCAGGTGAATGCCCTCCCGGAACGCCGTCATGACCTGGTCCATCAAGGCGATGAGTGCCAGTTCATTCCGCTTGTTGCCGGACGAGATGATTTCGATCATCGCAACCACCCGGTCGTCGCTGACGTGGCGGACCATCAGCGTCCGCTGTCGGGCGACATAGAAGGCGGCGTCCCGTTCACACTCCACTCGAATCGCGTCTTGGGGCGGACCTCGGTGAGCATCAGCGTGCCCCCGTTGGCGTCCCCCTCTGGCAACCAGTCCGCCGGAGGCAGTCTTTTCGGACCGGTCTCGTCTTCGATCTCCAGCGTGAGCACATCGGGGCCAAAGTCGACGGCCCGTTGCTCGCCCAGGGCGTAGTAGTTCCTTGGCAACCGGCCATCGTTCAGGGATTCCCTGCAGTGCGCTGATCCACGCATTATGGAATGCATGAAAGATTCCCGCATCGACCCGTGTCCAATCATGCACCGGCATGACCTAATTCTCCAGTAGACATCTACGGGCGAGAGCAAACCTCCCCCGATCTCACACTGCTTGCACTGCTATCATATCGCACATGCCGTCCGGATGGCAGGTCCGGGATTCGCCCAGGCGCATTGTCGAGCATGCCGAACAACCCTAGAATCAGCCCGTTCTGAGTCATTTGGCGGTCGGAATCGACCGCCGCCGTCCTCGATCTGAAGACCTATGTTTGAAGGCATCACCCAGAGTCTGACCGACGCGATCGGCAATATCGCCCGCGGCAAACTGACCGAGGCCAACATCCGCGAGGGCATGCGCAAGGTGCGTCAGGCGCTGCTGGAAGCCGACGTCAACTACGACGTCGCCCAGGAGTTCACCAACCGCGTCACCGAACAGGCGGTCGGCGAGCGGGTGCTCAAGTCGCTGCGGCCCGAAGAGCAGATCGTCGGCATCGTCTACAGCGAACTGGTCCAGCTGATGGGGCCGGTCGATCATTCGATCACGCTCCGTCGGGGCGAGGTCACCGTGCTGATGATGTGCGGGTTGCAGGGGTCGGGCAAAACGACGACCTGCGGCAAGCTGGCGCGGATGCTGCGCGAGGAGGGGGCCAAGCCGATGCTGGTCGCCGCCGACCTGCAGCGCCCGGCCGCCATCGAGCAGCTCAAGATCATCGGCCAGCAGATCGATGTCCCGGTGTACTTCGAAGATCCCGGCCAAGAGCACACCGCTGCAGGTCTGTCAGAACGGCCGCAAGGCGGCGAATCAGCAGGGGCGGGACATCCTGATTCTCGACACCGCCGGCCGGCTGCACGTCGATGACGAGCTGATGAGCGAGCTGGAGCTGATCGACACCCGGCTGATGCCGCATCAGGTCCTGCTGGTCTGCGACGCCATGACCGGGCAGGACGCGGTCAACTCGCGCGAAGGCCTTCAACGAGGCCCTGGAGCTGGACGGCGTCATCCTCACGAAGCTCGACGGCGACACGCGGGGCGGGGCGGCCCTGTCGGTGAAGGCGGTCACCGGGGTGCCGATCAAGTTCATCGGCGTCGGCGAACAGCTGGACAAGCTGGAGCGGTTCCATCCGGACCGCATGGCCCAGCGGATTCTGGGCCACGGGGACATGGCGACGCTGATCGAGAAGGCGGCGACAGCCCTCGATCAGGAGGAGATGGAGCGTCAGCAGCAGCGGATGCTCGAGGGAAAGTTCACGCTGGACGACTTTCTCAAGTCGATGTCCCAGATGAAGAAGCTGGGATCGATGAAGAAGATCATGAAGCTGATCCCGGGCATGGGGCAAGCTGGCGGGGGCCATGGATGAGATGGGGGACCTCGACCCGGACCAGGATATGAAGCGGGTTGAGGCGATGATTTCGTCGATGACCCTTGACGAACGGCAGAATCCTGACAGAATCGACCGTTCGCGCCGCACTGCGGATTGCGTCGGGCAGCGGGGCGGAGCCGGCCGACGTCAACGAACTGCTCAAGCAGTTTCGGGGCATGTCGGGCATGATGCAGAAGATGGCGGGCCTGTCGATGCGGGACCGCATGCAGGCGATGTCGCAGATGGCTCCGGACATGATGAACCCCGGGGCCCAGGTGCGACGGGAAAAACAGCGCAGCAAGCGCGGCCCGTCGGACAAACACGAAGTCCGCGACAAGCGGAAACAGGAACGCAAACGGGCCAAGGACGCCCGCAAGAAGAACAAGCGACGCTGACAGCAGCAAAGTGGTGAGGGGCAGAGTGACAAAGGCAGGCCTCTCTCGACACTGGACACGCAACTCTCAACACCGGACTCTCAACTCTCTATGGCCGTTCGCATCCGAATGAAGCGTCTGGGACGCAAGCATCGACCCTATTTTCGCATTTGCGTCATGGACGCCCGCGTGCCGCGTGATGGCCGGGCCATCGAGGAGGTCGGCACCTACGACCCCATGGTGCGGGACAAGTCGCAGCGCGTGACGCTGAAGCTCGACCGGATCGACCACTGGATTTCGGTTGGTGCCCAGCCGAGCGAGAAGGTCGCCGTGTTGATCTCGAAGTTCAAGAAGTCAGACTGGGGCAAGGCGCAGGCCCCGCCGCCGATGCAGAAGCCCAAAGAGAAGAAGGCCCCGGAACCGGAGGCAGCGGCCGAAGGTGGCGAGGAAGCAGAGACTTCGGCCGATTGAATCTGGTATCGGCAGTCGAGTCGGAGATCTCCGGTGGCCGAGTTTGACGAGCACCTCACCCCTGCAGTCGGTCGAGCAGCAATTGCCGGACCTGCTGGGGATTCGCTCCTTTCAGGCGGCGCATCACCTGTCCGATCAACGGGCCCAGCGCCTGCTGCTTTCCCGAGCGAACATCCTCCGCTGCGTCCGGTTGCTCAGCAATCACGGCGGCGACGATGGCTTCAAGCTCGCCGGAGTCTGAGGGCGTCCCCAGACCGTGGGCGTCAATCGTCTGCGCGATGCGCTCGCGACTGGGGAGATGGCCTTCGTCGGAATCCTTGAGCAGTTCGTCGAAGACTTCCCGTCCGCTTTTGACGGTGAGTTCGCCGGCGACGATTCGGCGGAGCAGGTCCCCCAGCACGTCTGCAGGAATCGCAAACTGGTCAATCGACTGCTGCCGGTCATTCAGTTCACGAAGGACATTCTGAGTGACCCAGTTAGCGGCCTGCTTGCCGTCGCCGCATTCGGATGTCACGACCTCGAAGTAATCGGCAAAGGCTCGTCCCTGGTTGACGATGACGCCGGCATCGTAGGAAGACAGGGCCAGCTCCTGCTGAAAGCGCACTGCGCCGGGCCGCGGGCAACTCGCACAGCCCGCCGCGAATCGTGTCCACCTGTTCCGGGGTCACCGTGACAGGCACCAGATCGGGGTCGGGGAAGTAGCGATAGTCCGAGGCTTCCTCCTTGCCGCGCTGCGCAAACGTCACGCCCCGGTCGGCGTTCCAGCCCCGCGTCTCCTTCTCGACGCCCGGGTCACCCCATTTGCGGCCCGTCTCTTCCAGCTCTCGCAGTTGCCGCTGCACTTCGTAGGCGACTGCCGCTTCCACTCCACGAAAGCTGTTCAGGTTCTTGACCTCGACGATCGGGGTCGCGACGGTTCCGTCGGATGTTTTGACATGCACGTTGACATTGGCATCGCACCGCAGGCTTCCTTCCTGCATGTTGCAGTCGGAGACACCCAGATACGTCAGCAGCAGGTGCAGTTCTTCGAGGCACGCCTTCGCCTCGGCGGCCGAGCGCAGGTCGGGCTCACTGACGATCTCGAGCAATGGCGTCCCGGCACGATTGAGGTCGACCAGGCTGTCTCCCCGGCGGCCTGATTCGTCGTGCAGGTTCTTGCCGGCATCTTCTTCCAGATGGGCCCGGATGATGCCGATCCGCCGCGTCCCCAGGTCAGGAGTCGTCACTTCCACCCAGCCGCTGTGACTGAATGGCAGGTCATACTGGCTGATCTGGTAGCCCTTCGGCAGAGTCGGGATACCAGTACTGCTTGCGGTCCCATTTGGTGAAGGGGGCGATCTGGCAGTTCAGTGCGAGGGCCGTCGTCAGCGAGAGCTGAAAGGCCTCGGCGTTCATCACCGGGAGCGCCCCCGGCAGACCCAGACAGACCGGACAGACTTGTGTGTTGGGCTGATCGGGGTTGAAGTGATTCGCACAGCCGCAAAAGATCTTGGTCAGCGTGAGCAGCTGGACGTGAACTTCCAGGCCAATGACAGGTGTGTACGACATCAGTTCACCGTGAGACAGAGGAGGTGTGTACAGGTGCCAGTCGGTCTCGCGTTCAAACATGCGGGCAGCCCGCAGCAGTCGTTCCTCCTCGAACGGGGGAGCGAGCAGCTGCAGACCGATCGGCATCCCGTCGCCGCTGAAGCCACACGGGAGTGAGATGCCCGGCAGGCCTGCGAGATTGGCACTGATGGTATAGATGTCGGTCAGGTACATGGAGAGGGGATCGTTCACCAGTTCGCCAATGCCGAACGCCGGTGCCGGAGCAGCGGGACTGACGATCACGTCCACCTGTTCGAAGGCGGCGTCGAAATCCTGACGAATCAACCGGCGGACTTTGAGGGCCTTCAGATAGTAGGCGTCGTAGTATCCGGCCGAGAGGGCATAGGTGCCGAGCATAATCCGCCGCTTCACCTCGTCGCCGAATGCCTCGCCGCGCGAAGTGGCATACAGATCGATCAGACCGGTGAATGTCTCGGCCCGGTGACCGTAATGGACTCCGTCGTACCGCGACAGATTGCTCGATGCCTCGCTGGAGGAGACGATGTAGTAGACCGCCACGCAGTACTTCGAATGGGGCAGACTGACTTCGCGGACCTGCGCACCCAGGGATTCATAGACCCTCACTGCCTCGCGTACGGCCCGTTCGACCTCGGCCGAGAGACCCGCGACGAAGTGCTCGCGCACCAGGCCGATCCGCAGTCCGGCGAGTGGTTGTTCGAGTGTCTGCGTACAGGACAGGGCAGGGCGGTCGACGCTGGTGGAGTCGCGATCATCATGTCCGGCGATCACATCCAGCAGCAAAGCCGCACCGGTGACATCGCGGGACAGTGGACCGATCTGATCGAGCGAACTGGCAAACGCGACCAATCCGTATCGTGAGACCCGTCCGTAGGTGGGCTTCAGTCCCACGACGCCGCAGAAGGAGGCCGGCTGCCGGATCGAACCGCCCGTATCAGACCCCAGTGCCAGAGGGACCATCTCCGCTGCGACACAGGCTGCCGCCCCGCCGCTTGATCCGCCCGGCGTGCGCTGCAGGTTCCAGGGGTTGTGCGTGACCTGCAGGGCCGAGTTCTCGCACGAGGAGCCCATGGCGAACTCATCAAGGTTCGTGCGTCCCAGCAGCACGGCATCTTCGGCTTGGAGACGCTCGATGACGTGCGCGTCGTAAGGACTGACGAAGTTTTCCAGCATCCGGCTGGCGCACGAGGTGCGTGTGCCGCGGGCACAGATGTTGTCCTTGATGGAGACGGGGAGCCCTGCCAGTCGGCCTACAGGCTCACCCGCTTGGCATCGCGCATCGATGTCTGCCGCACGAGCCAGTGCCGACGCTCGATCGACCTGCAGGAAGGCTCCCACCAGTGGCTCGAACGAGTCGACGCGCGACAGACATTCGTTGACGAGGTCGGTCGAAGTGACCGTCGACTGCTGCAGCCCGGTGAGCAGTTCGGCGGTTGTCAGCCCCAGCAACGACATGGGAACTCCGGCACAGGGGGACAAGGGGAGGGGGAGACAAGGGGATCCTCAATCAACGTTGTCAAAGGAATCTACTTGTCCCTTGGTCTCCGTGTCCTCTTTAATTCGATGATCGTCGTGCAATGAGGTGCACGCGTGTGATGCAACATTGACCCGCAACGCAATCTAGCCTTCGTCGAGAATCGGCGGCACACGAAAGAACCGTCCATCGCTCGCGGGGGCATTGGCCAGCGCCTGTTCACGACTCAGTGAGGGGCGAGGTTCATCCTTCCGGAAGACGTTGCCGAATTCGATGGCATGAGCCATGGGCTCGATGTCGCCGGTCTGGAGTTCATCCAGCAGGGCGATATACCCGAGCACGTCCCCCAGTTGAGCGGCGAATCGCTCGCGCTCATCGGCAGACAGCTTCAGCCGGGCCAGCCGGGCAACTTTGTCGATCTCTGCGGCGGTGAGGTTCTGTGCCACGATATGTCTTCTGCGTGCGGTTAGCTCAGCTGATCGGACACAAGCCAATCGCCTCAGTGTAGCGTGAACGATTGATTGTGGGATAGATGCCTGACGCGCCAGCGATGGAACTCGTCGATCGTCCTTCGCTTCAGGCTTCCATTGAGCGGATCCCACCTCCTGGATTGGTCGAAGCAGTTGCTTGACGTCACAGGTTAGTCAATCAGCAGCTGAACTCAACACGACCGGACGACTCCGGCGGGAGATGGCATGCCCACGAAAAAAGCCCGGACCAAAGGCCGAGCTTTCTGACTGTGAATGGATGTCGTCACGCAGCCGGACATCTGCGGCACAGCGCAGGCGTTACTGATTTTGCTCGCGATCCTTGCGGCGCATCTCGTCCAGAATGACCGGATGCCAATTGGCATTTCGCTCACCCGCGGGTGCGTAGTTTTCACGCGCCCATGTTCTCAGGCGGATTTCCTCCACCGGATCGATCTCGACCCCCGCTTCCAGGACAGCAGCCGATTGCATAACCTGATTTCTCCTCAAAAGGGATGATTCGACGCCGACGGCGCCTGTGACTCGTCCAGATTGGCAAAGAACAGTCATTCGGCGGACTCACTTGGTAGAATCCGCCAACTGTCGGAAGTCTACTCAGCCCGGGAACTCCCCGCAAGCGAATGGCCCGTTGATGGAACCGGGGTACCGGTTTTCACAATGAGTTCATCTGGATCGACTGGGCAGCCCATCGACTTGAGTGGAAGCCCACGAAATCCCGGCGCGACACCTGATTCGCATCCGGGACGATCCATCAGCCGCAGACAGAAGCGTTCGCAAATGTCGACATTTGAAGAGCTTGTTGCGTCACGCAAGGACTGGATCGAGCAGATGCTCATTCCCTGGTGCCGCACCGCCACCCGGAAGGACTTGCTGAAGGCCGAACGGGAATGGGGGGACATTGCCGGGAAGGTCACTCCCGAGGCAACTTTGTGGACATGGGCGTGGGGCCGGTTTCCCGGCCTTGTGACCGAAGGACTGCCCGGCCTCGATGAGACGTGGCGCGTAATCGTCACCACCGTCGACGGTCAAGAGAGTACCGGCTTTCCCGAGGCACGCCGCAGCACGCGTGGCGAACTGGTGCTGATCGATGACGATGGCCAGGCAAGTCGACCGATTTCCATCGACCGGATTCAGGCAGTTCGGCGCGACTGACTGGCTCTGTATCGCTTGCCCTGTCTGCAACTGGAATGCACCCTCCCGCTGGAGTGGGGCGAGCGCAGCGAGGGGAGGGTTTGGTGAATCGTCTCGCCCTCCCCGGCCGCTCGTTTCTCGGGTCCGACCCTCCCGGAGGGGAGGGTGAAGAAGGGAATCAAAGCCAGAACTCACAACAGGGAGCAAAGTGGCTGGATTCCTGCCGGCGTGCCACGTCCGAATCAGTTCGCCACGAGGACCTTGATCTCGGTGCCGACGGGAGCCGCCGGCCAGACCATGCCGGCGGGCTCGACCTCGAGACCGATCAGCGAGGGTGTCGCCATCATCGTGTTTCGCTCGACGGGAACGGTCTGAGGAGCGATCTGAGCCACGCGGCCGATGCGTCGCTGGTTTCCGGGGAAGATGAGCGTCACTGTGCCTCCCACCTGGAACCCGTCGACATTGGCCGAGGGAACTTCCACCGACAGCGACTGGCGGGCATGGTCGAGGATCTCGACGAGCACATCCCCGCGGTTCACAAAGTCACCCACATGATGTCGAAACACGCCCACAGTGCCGATCGCTGATGAGTCGACAATCTCGTGGTCGGAGACGGCTTCGAGCCGATTGAGCTCGGCCTGGGCTTGCTTGAGCTGCGCCTCGGCCAGCGGAACACCAAACGACTGCTGCACGCGGGTGGGGAGTGACTCCTTCAGTTCTTCGAGCCAGCGCAGCTGCTGGTCGCACAGATCGACCTGGGCGGAGCAGACATCGGCGGAGTTCGACGCCGCTTCCAGCCGCAGCACCGTGTTGAGTCGCCCTTCGTCCTTGTGGTAATCCTGCAGGACCAGCGAGTCGAACACGGTGTCTTCCTGCGTCCAGAGCGCGACCGAATCGCTGGAGAGCAGATCGCCCAGGGCGACCTTTTCCATCTCGTGACGGTACTTCTCCTCGAGGAGTTCGGTCGATTGCAGATGCGTCGTGAAGATGTCCTGGTTCAGTTCCTTGAAGCGCCAGTCCAGCTCGAGTTCGGCACGGGCGAGGGCCTGTTCCAGTTCGATGCTGAGGGTGGTCACCCGTTGCTGTTGCTGGGTGCGCTGTGCGGCGATGTCTGCATTGGAGATCGTCAGGAGGGGATCGCCGATGTGGATCGCTTCCCCTTCGTGGGACAACAGCGTGGTGACGACTCCCGCAGTCTGGGCCACCACGGGCATTCTCTGCACCTGCAGATGACCCGCGTATTCGGCCGGTGCCCGACCGTGCGCGAATCCGACCAGTCCGATGCCGCTCGCCAGCGCCAGCACCCCGAACAGGATGACGCGGCGGGGCGGAGCCGGCAAATCCGGTTTTCGGAGATCGGGCAGAGGGGGCGAGCTGACAGTCTCAGGGGCCATAGTTCGTCCCTGGGCGTGACAAGACGGACGGAGCGGACTCTGGAAAGCATCGGGATTCCATCACCCCGTGCTTGCGAGCTTCCCGGTAGCGGGTGTGTGAACGGCACATTCTCAGGGCAACGTCGTGATGTGACCGGTAGCACCGGCATAAGGCGACGTCGCCGGGGAGCGGGAATCGGCACATCTCCGGGGGCTGCTGACAGTTTTTTCCCGGCGGATTTCTGCAACCCGATGCCCTCACCTGGGGTACTTGTCGTCGCGGATTACGCAGAATGCGAGGGTGCGCAGCGGGCGACCTGCCCTTGACCCGTTGCGTTTGGCAGATTATCTGAAGATTGTCGCTTGGAAATGGGCATTGAATCGGGGGAACCCCAGTGATGTGGAATCGTGAAGTGCGGATGATCGTGCTGTGTCTCGTCTTGTCGGGTTTCGCGCGTGCGCAGGGTGGAATCGCGGTCAACGGACCGGCCATCAGCGATTTCACCCTCGTCGACTACCGCGGCAACCCGCAGTCGCTGGAGACTCTGGGTGCAGGCCCGGTGACGGTGGTTGCCTTTCTGGGTACCGAATGTCCTCTGGCGAAGCATTATGGACAGCGCCTCAGTGAACTGGCCGAACAGTACCGGAACCGGGGTGTGTCATTCGTCGGGATCGATGCCAACGTGCAGGACAGTCTCAAGGAGATCGCCGCCTATGCCCGCAAACACAATGTTTCCTTCCCGATTCTGATCGACCGCGACCAGCACGTCGCCGACCTGTTCGGTGCCGTTCGTACCCCGGAGGTGTTCGTCCTCGATGCCAACCGGATCGTGCGCTACCACGGCCGCGTGGATGATCAGTTCGCGATCAACGTGCAGCGCCCGGTGCCGCAGCGGCAGGATTTGACTCTGGCCATCGACGAGTTACTGGACGGACAAGCGGTCACGGTCTCGCAGACCCCCGTGAGTGGCTGTCTGATCGGTCGCAAGCGACAGACGGAGCCACATGGTGACATCACCTTCACCGCGCATGTCGCTCCCATCCTGTTTCAGCGATGTGCCGAATGTCACCGCGCGGGGGAGATCGCGCCGTTCCCCCTGCTGACATATGACGACGTGATGGGCTGGGAGGACATGATTGCCGAAGTCATCCAGGAACGTCGGATGCCGCCCTGGAATGCCAACCCTGAGTTCGGCCACTTCGCCAATGATGCCCGTCTCTCAGCTAAGGAACGTGACACGCTGCTGACGTGGATTGCCAACGGTTGTCCGCAGGGGGATCCATCGCTCATGCCGCCCGCCCCCGAGTTCACCCCAGGCTGGCGCATCCCGAAGCCCGATGTCGTGATCACCATGCGCGACAAGCCCTACGACGTTCCCGCGACCGGGGTCGTCGACTATCAGTACTTCGCAGTCGATCCCGGGTTTACCGAAGACATGTACATGGTGGCTGCGCAGGCCCGCCCGGGAAACTCCGAGGTCGTGCACCACATCATTGCGTACCTGCAATCTCCGGGCGAAAAGAAGAAGGGGCTGGGGAATCTGCTCATCGGATATGCCCCGGGAGCAGTGCCGCTCACGTTTCCCGAGGGTGCCGCGGTCCTCATCCCCAAGGGATCGAAGCTGCTGTTCGAACTGCATTACACGCCCAATGGCGTTGCCCAGAGCGACCGCAGCGAGATCGGGTTGAAGTTCGTCGACAAGGCACAGGTCAAACGACTCGCCGGAGGCAGCGAAGTCATCGAACATGACCTGAACATCCCGCCGCAGACGTCCGACCATGTGGTGACTGCGGAAAAAAAGGTCCCGGCGGATGTCTTGCTCATCAGCCTCACGCCGCACATGCACCTGCGCGGCAAGTCGTTCCGTTACGAGGCGTTCTACCCCGACGGCACCAGCGAAGTGTTACTTGACGTGCCCGATTACGACTTCAACTGGCAGTTGCGTTATGAACTGGCCGAACCCAAGCTGCTCCCGCGCGGGACCCGCATCAAAGGCACGGCGGTCTTCGACAACTCCAGCGATAATCCCAACAACCCCGACCCGGACAAGAAGGTGCACTGGGGTCAGCAGAGCTGGGACGAGATGATGATCGGCTTCATGACGTACGTCACGCCGTGACAGTGGGGATGCGTTTCGAGTTTCGTCGATTCCCGTCGGCTATCGCCTCTCACTCTTGCAATCCGACCATTCACTAGTTCACTCGCCCAATCAATTCGAGTAAGCCCGCCGTCTTCCTCTGGTGAATGTGTGCGATATCTGGGCAAGGATGGTTGACTTTTGTGATTGTAGCGATTAGAAAGAAGGGGAAGTTGCCATATACCGCAAGTACACTTCCCAACTAGAGGTTGAATATGCGACTGGCCATCCTGCTGACGGTTGTTATGACGACAGTGCTGGGACTGACCAGCCAAGGCATCGCAGCGGTGATGTTTTCGACAGGCGCTGGGTCCGCGGTTACTGTCGTGGATCGAATGGCAACGTTCGACAGCCTTTCAGGAAATGGAATTGACCTGACATCCTATTCGGAGGGAGGTCTCGATATTACTGTTCCCGACACGACCTTCATCGGATTCGATCCATTCCTCGACGGAACGCTGACTCAGTTTCATTACGGTACAAGTGGGAACAGCAGCTTTGTGACGATCCAGGGAAGCGACTCCGCAGCGTTTCGAGGAGTGGAGTTCAAGTTCGGTGACGGATTCTTCAGTACCCAAACTTCCGGCGTGTCGAATCTCTTGTGGGAGACGCGGCTTCTTGGAGTTGTCACGGGGTCCGGTTTGGAGACGTCGATCCCGTTGGGCAGCATCGTGGGATGGAGTGATCTGGGCGGTTTCGACGAACTGCGGATCGCCTCGAACCCCAGTTTTACGCTCGCGAGTTCACTAGGTGACTTCCAGGCCATTGCATTGGATGACGTTGTTGCCCAACTAACGACCTCCGCAATTCCCGAACCAACTTCCATGGCCCTCCTAGGATTGACCGCTGCCGGATTCTGTGGCGTACGATTGCGTCGGCGACAGCGTTTCGAGAAGACGGAAACCAAGTGATCACGCCGTCTGACTCACTGTGAGAAGCCTTGAGCTTACTGCGTTGCTGTTTCACTGAAGCCCACTAGTTGCTGGCTGCGGGCAAACTGGCTCACCCGAGAGATCGCTTCGCGCATCGCCGGGCGATCGATGTGATGCACGTCGATGGCACGTCCAATCGCCGGGACCATTGTCAGGGTCAGTCGACCACCCAGATGCTGCCGGAATTCCTCCAGACCAGCGAACAGCGCGGCACCGTCGTGGAGGGCCGGGTGATCGAGCGGCAGCCCCAGCCGGGCCAGACAATCGAGTGTGCGGAGTGCATCGTCATCAGGCAGTTCATGAACCAGTGCTGAGTACATGGTGTCAACCGCCACTCCGATCGCGACCGCTTCTCCATGTCGCAGCTCAAAGCCGCTGAGTACCTCCAGCTTGTGGGCCGACCAGTGACCGTAATCGAGCGGCCGGGCCTCCAGTGATTCAAACGGGTCGCCGCCCTGCGTGATGTGCGCCAGATGCAGTTCGGCTGAGCGTCTGAGGACCGGGCCGGCGGCTGCCATGTCCCGCCGGCGGATGCGATCCGCATGCTCGCAGATCAGTTCAAAGCCGGCGGCATCCTTCAGCAGTGTCACCTTCACCGCTTCCGAGAACCCGCAACGAAAGTCCCGGTCGGGCAGTGTCTGGAGTAGAGCCGCATCGTTGATGACGCCCCACGGAACCGCGAATGTTCCCACCCAGTTTTTCTTCGAGAACAGGTTGACCGCGTTCTTCACGCCGATGCCCGAATCCCCCTGCGCCAGTGTTGTCGTCGGCAGCCGGATAAGGCGAATCCCCCGGTGAGCGATCGCGGCCGCAAAGCCGACGGCATCCAGTACCGCACCACCGCCAATGACGATGATGTAGCTCCGCCGGTCGAGATCCGCCGCGTTGATGCACTTGAGCATCCGTTCCACGATGTGGATATCGTTCTTAACCGCCTCGCCTCCCGGGACGATCTGGACGTTGCCCGGCATCGTCAGCCGGTCCCCTTGCGAGGCGATGATCCGGCGGATGCGGCTCTTGAGTTCGGGCATCGCAGCGGCGACGCATTCATCGAGCCAGACCTGCACGCGGGCCGGATGATCGCCCGAAGTCTGGAGCAGATCGGTGAGGGCGGTGCGGTCGGCACCCAGTACATCCAGCGTGAAGCGCAGCCTGTGCATACAGGGAACAGCGAACGCGACATCGTGCCCCAAAGGCAACTCGGAAGTCATCGGAATCCTTACGGAAACTGTGTGCCCGATCTCCCGATGGAGAACGACACAGGGGGGCGGCGGCTTCGAGGGAGGAACGGCAGGAACGTCAGCTTCAATTCTGCCGCAAACGGGGCACCGATTTCAAGGATGCCTCAATTTTTCAGTGAGGGCAAGCGAGTCGCTCTCCGTGCTGAGCGGGCGTTGCACATCGCCCATGTGGCGGGAGTGACGGGGGTCGAGCAGCAGGCAAGCCCCCAGCAGCTTGAGATCCCGTGAGTCGCATCGCTGGGGAACACGGTTGTCGCTTCGCCTGCCAATCCGCGTGTATCATGGGAAGCATGACGGTCCAGACATTTCGCGAGCTGCTGACTCAGCAACCGTTCCAGCCGTTCCGTCTCGTCATGTCGAGCGGGCAGACATACGATGTTCGCCATCCGGAGATGGCAATGTTGACGCGGACGAGTCTTCTGGTCGGCATCGAGGAGACGGAGGAACATGTTGCGGCCGAATTTCAAGTATCTGCGCTGCTGCACGTTACCGCTGAGTGCGGGAGAGTCGTCGTCGTATGCTTGTGTCTCCGGTCAGAGTCATTCCGCAATCAGTTGCACGGCGTCGGCGATGACGTGGCCGTTGGCTCCGGTGTTCGAGATGATGACCGCCGAGTCACCATCCGCGTTGAAGGTGAATGTCCCGAGTGACATGAATTCCCCGTCAATCGGCGGACGCAGTTTCTGATTGACGCTCTGCTGCGACTCCCCGCCCGCATGCACGATGGTCACCGGGACGTTGTCGGCCCGGTTGGCATTGGGCGTGTAGGCGATGCGGACTTCGTAGCGGCCCGTCTTGGGAACCTGCACTGCGAAGCGGATGCTCTTGTGTCCCTGTCCCTCGTTATTGTCGAGCAGGTAAGTGCTGCCGACGAACCCGCCGATCGAACTGCTCGAGAGCCACTTGCCGGTTTGGATTGCGTCGACATCATCCACGACGATGCCCGGGAGCTTTGCCGGATCAAGTCCGCGAGCCGAGACGCTGTCGGGTGGAATCTCGAGCACCTGTCCGTCCGCATCCAGTCGGCGCGCGCAGGCGGGCGTAGTCGAGTTGCTGCACGGCGACGTCGTCATCGAGCGCCAGACACGCGGCGGTCGCCGCCGATTGGCCGAGGATCATGAACACCGGTTCCATGCGGATCGAGCCGTAGGCGATGTGCGACGACGACAGGCAGACCGGCACCAGCAGGTTCGTGCACTCGTCGGCCTTCGGCACGATCGCGCGGTAGGCGATCGGATAGGGCCCGCCGGGGCTCACCTGAATGTCGCCTTCGTTGCGGACGTGGCCGTCCTCGTCGACGTAGCGCTGCACGTTGTGCGAGTCCATGTTGTAGGAACCCATGCCGACCGGATCGGGGCAGTGGCCGCGCACGCCGGCAGTCGTGCTCGGTCATGCACCGATTCGCCGACCATCCGCCGCGCTTCGCGGACGTAGATCTGGTGCGGCCAGTTGCCGTTGTCGGTGAACTCGTCGCTGCGCAGTCCCCAGCGGCTCATCGCCTGGCGCACATCCTCGGGCACGCGCGGATCGTTGGCCAGGAAGTACATCAGCCCTTTCTGGTACTGTCTCGTGCTCGGCGAGGATCTCGCGGCGGCGCTCGTACGTGGCCTCGGGGTAGTCGTAGTTCATGCCGATGTTGTCGGTCGAGAACGCACCGTGGTTGTTGGTGTCGGTCTTGCGGTTGGGAGCCGGGTCGAACTTCTGGAACATGGCCCGCCAGCCCCGCCTGCAGATACCGCGCGCAGCAGTTCGTACTCGGCGGGTCGTAGCCCTCGGGCTTCGGGAAAGGAACGCGGTTCTCCGGATCGTCGGTCAGGCACATGCGGATAGCAGTAGGCCTGCACGCGATGGTCGGCTTCACCGTCTCTCGCCGGGCGGTTCGGTCTGAATCCGCGGCAGCAGCCCGCTGGACGGATCGCCGGGAATCACGTAGGGATCGACCGGGTAGTCGAACTGATGCTTGGTGGCCCGGGCCGTCTGCACGCCGTTGAGCGTCTCGCCGTAGGTGGCGTTCGCCTCGCGCCCGACGGTGAAGGAGACGCCGGCCGCGGCCATCAGGTCGCCCTCGTAGGTGGCGTCGATGAACATCCTGCCGCGAAAGCGCCGGCCATCGAGGGTGTCGATCGACGTGATCCGCGAGCCGTCCTTCGAACGACTCCCTTCTCGCGATCGAGCTACGCCTCGCGATGGACGGGGATGTTGCTGCTCCTTCACCAGCTGTTCGAAAGCGGCCTCGGCAACGTGCGGCTCGAAGACCCACATGGCATCGTCATCGGGTCGGTACAGGCGATACTCTTCGGGCTTCTGCTGTCGCCACGCGGAGGGCTGATCGTAGTGGGCCTTGAGCCGCCGGTAGAACTCGCGGGCCAGTCCGCCGATGACTTCCTTGCGGCCGCTGTCGGTCCAGCCGAGGCCGCTGGCGGTGAGACCGCCGAGGTGCTTGTCCGGGCGCGATGATGACGACCGACTTGCCCATGCGTGCCGATCTGGACGGCGGCCATCACGCCGGCGGACGTGCCTCCGTAGATGACGACGTCGTATGTGGTGTCGTCGGGCAGGGCCCGTTGAGTCATGACGGTGGCAAGCAATGTGCAGAAGACGGGATAGCGCATACGAAGGGGCACCTTGAGAATGGGTTTGACCACACAGACACGGAGGAATGTGCCGCCAGTGTCCGCCTGCGGGTGTGATGAAGTCAACCTGGCCAGAGATATTGCTGATGGCCCGGTAAGTGAGACGGGTAGCTGGCAACGACAGAAGGGCGACGTCGCGGCAAAAAATGCTTGCAAGTGTGTGTGTGTATGTATGTTACGACTCGCTGTTGAGTGGCACGCAAGGATAGCCTTTGTCCAGGGACGGTCATCTCGTCGACACGATGCGAGGATCCGGAGATGCTTCGACCAACCAAAGGAGTTTTGACACTGCTTGCCCTGTTGGCCATCGCCCAGAACGTGAGCGCAGGGGTCTACAACTTCAACGACTACAAGTACAGCACTGTTTCGTCGCCGGATATCGTGTATCGACTCAAGGTGTACGCCACCGACCTCAATTATGTTACGACACTTCGTTATACTCACACCTATCAATATGACGGGTCGACTGGGCAGAGCCCTCCAAGCCCCTTTCTGTACCAGTTCCATGCCAATTTCATATTTGCTCCCGCCGGTCAAGTAGTTGGCGTTTGGGGGTCGCCGAGTATCAGATGTACGGTGCGGGACCATGGTACAATGCCGGCCAAGTCATGCCTCAGTAGCGGTTAAGCTGCATCCATAGCGACAGGAGTGCCGCGACGATGAAGCGAAGGGATTTCTTCATCAAGTCGTGCGAGCCGGCGGGTCACAAGCCGACAGGCTTCACGCTCGTCGAACTGGCGGTGGTATTGGGCATCTTGGGTCTGCTGGCCGCATTGCTCGTGCCTGCCGTCCAGCAGGCCCGTAGTGCTTCCCGCCGGGTGGCGTGCATGAATCATCTCCGCCAGTTGGGATTGGCGATGCACAATATTGTCGATGCGACGGGAGGTTTCCCTACCTCGAATAACCCGCAGCCAGGCTATTGGCGAATGTTGCCATATCTCGACCAGGGAGCCCTCTATGAGCGCCTGGTCCGGTACGACATCCCCGAGGCCTTCAATGTTGACGTCTTCAATTGTCCGGAGGACGGCTGGTTGAGCGGTGAGGTCGGGGAGGCCAATTACTTCCTCAATTCCGGGACTGTGCTTTCGCGACCACAGCCATTTCTACAACGGATTCCGTGTGGGCGGAGGGGGAGGACAGGAAGACTTGAGACCCAGCGAAGTGACGGATGGACTTTCGCAGACTGCGGCGATCAGTGAACGACTGGGAACGCCGATGGCGACCAGCTACTCGACCTCCGAGATGGAGGCACAGCCGCGGCGGTTCTTCTGGTTCACCGAGGTGCGCTACAGTGGTGAAGGCGAAGAGCCGCTCGCCAACGAGCAGTGCCGAAGTCATCGCACGACGACGTTTCCGCAGTGGGCTTCCCTCGCGACTAACGCGCTGCAGCAAGGCTATGGATACGACCATCGGCTGCCGCCGAATCATCGCGGCTGTTATAACGGTCCGGAGGGATTCAATATGGAATTCGCCCATGCCATTATCCCGGCGTCCAGTGATCATCCTGGGGGGGCCCATGTGCTGATGGGCGATGGCAGTGTCCACTTTGTCAACGAGAATGTGGACGAGGCAGTCTGGCAAAGCGTTGGAAGCAGAAATGGAAACGAGACCCTGACACTTCCGTTCCAGTGATTCACTGCGGGCATGAGGAGGCACCCGTGCGTTGGCCGTCTGTTCTGTCTCTTTTGTTGCTGACGGGGTGTGCCGATCGGCCCATTGGGCCGGTTACCGAGAATCCGTTCGCAGAGCGAATCTGGTTGATCAACAGAGACACCAATGAGCCGATCGATGACGAAATCGTCATCAGTCCCGGAGCCGGCTTCCCGATGGAGATCGGACTCGTCGCGAAGACCCCACGCCCCGAGACGCTCGAAGGCAGGCCCGTCAAGCCGCATGAAGAATGGCCAATCGCGATAAACATCTATCCACGTGAAACGGAGGCGGACTCGGCCGATGCGTGGCTGGCTCTGTGCAACCCCGCGAATCCCCGGGCGCCGATTACGCCCTTCGTCGGTTCCATGCTGATCTGGCAAGACTGGGGCCTTCAGCAGCCCCCGAAATTCGATCGGCTTGACGAGCCGGAGGCCCGGCGCTGGTGGACATTTGCAGCCGTCAGGTCGATGGAGCCTGCGGAGTACGTCTATGAAGTGACAGTATTTCCGACGTGTTTCTGGATCTCCGATGTACGTTACGACGCCGGACCCCGCGTTGTCCTTAAACGAGGGTTGTTACGGGTTGTAGAACCGAAAACGTCTCAGAGCGTCTCCCCTGACCTCCGTGGAGAGTGACATAGGTCATGTGCCGCATGACGCCCTCGCCTGCAGATGCCAGTGACGGAATCGTGATTCCGATCACGGAATCGAGATGCGGTTAATGAATTCCCCTCCATTCCAGGGAGGAGCCAGGGGAGGGTAGGGCGTCTCGCGACGTCGTCCGCCTCATCCTCCCCCCAACCTCCCGCCTGCGAGAGAGGGGGATCCCGGGGTCGAGAGCGTGGCTGGCGACGATCCACAGGTACACCGACGCTGTTCAGGGGATGCGGAGAGGAATAGGGATCATGGAGATCACTTCAGAGCCAAGAGCCATCAGCTAAAAGAGGAGTGGGCCTGTAAGCCGGGTTCTGTCGAGAGCGATCATTTCTCTGGGGCGACAGTTGCCTGTCGCCTCGTCGCGACCTACCCGGACGTCGTCATCAGGAGATGAACGGCACGGACCGCGCCGCGGAAGAGAGGCAAGAGCAGAGAGTCAAGCGCCGTACGGACACCATCACCATCAGGGTGTTGACGGGAATGTGTCCCTGGTGCAGTGTCGCGAACAGGACTTCGGGTTGATCTCACCGCACAAGTCGCTGCTGGACAAGCCAGCAGTGGCACCCGAATTCCGAACTGTGACAAGGCACCAGGCTCTTGTCTCTCAACTCTGTCTCTCCTCCCTTCGCCCTGCTTGGCCTTGCTCCCGGTGGGGTTTGCCGTGCCGGGTCTGTCACCAGGACCCGCGGTGCGCTTTTACCGCACCGTTTCACCCTTACCTGTGCCGACGGTCGTCCCAAAAGTGACGAAGCACTTTGATGCGGGCTGAACCACCGGCCATCGGCGGTTTGTTTTCTGTGGCACTGTCCCTATCCTCGCGGACGGTGGGCGTTACCCACCACCGTGTCCTGTGGAGCCCGGACTTTCCTCCACGAGGGAGTCCCCTCGCAGCGATCGCTCGGCCCACTCCAGGATGCATCATACGCAGTGGAGTGGCGAGGAGCGAGGAGTCAGGAGCAGGAGTCAGGAGTCAGGAGTCAGGAGTCAGGAGTCAGGAGTCAGGAGTCAGGAGTCAGGAGTCAGGAGTCAGGAGTCAGGAGTCAGGAGTCAGGAGTCAGGAGTCAGGGGCGATGAGCCATCCGCCAGAACAGGAAATTGACTCCGGAGGTTGGGGGCGGTAGAGTTATCTCTCAGCAGTCGTGACCCGATCTGGTCCATGGCGTTCGCAGTTGTGTTGAGGCAAGTCGTCCGGAGATCCAGCCTTTTCACTTCACGGGAGTGTACGGAGTTGCTCTGGCGGGACCGGGTTGTCGGGACGTGTCGGACGAGTGTCGGCACCTGCCAATCCGGTCTCCCCTGATGATGAGTAGCGCCGACCAGCAGGTTTGGCTCATGGAGCAGTCGTCATTTCTTGGAGAGCTGGTCCCTTGTGGCGGGGGCGATCCGATTCCCCTGCTGCGCGCCAAGTTAGTCATCGGACGCCGTGACAGTTGCGATGTGTCGCTGCGCTACCCGAACGTCTCCTCCAATCATTGCCAGCTCGAGCTCATCAACGGCTACTGGCACTTCCGCGATCTGAGCAGCCGCAATGGCATCAAGGTCAACGGAGAGCGTTGCGATGCCAAGTGGGTGTTGCCCGGTGACGAGTTGAGCATCGCCAAACATCGCTTCGAGATCCGCTACACACCCGATGGCGACCAGCCGCCGCCGCCCGATGATGATCCGCTGGCAGTCAGTCTGATGGAGAAGGCGGGGCTGTCCCGCCGCCGGGAACGTCCTGACGACGGTCGCGGCCGCTTGCCGCCCGCCGCGCGCCGCTGAGCCCTCCGCCCAACGGGGATGATGATGATGACGATCCGGTGATGCAATGGCTGTCCGGCGATTAGATCGCGGTAGGGGCTGACGGATGGCGAAGAAGCGCACTCGCAAGATCCGTGTTGCCTTTCGCAAGAACCGTCAGAACCGGGCCCGCGCACGTCAAGTGTCCACCGATTCATTGGAGAACGACACCGTCGATGAGTCCGCATCGACGGAACGTCTCTCGGGCAAGGGGGGCCTCACCCGGCATCGCACAGTGATCGGTGTCGAGGACGAGGGGGCCGGTCATACGGTCCTGAGGGATGTCGACGAGACGCAGTGTGAAGCGGCCCGCGTCCTCAGGGCGATCGGCGCGAATCGCTGCGATGCACAGCTTGCCGGCGGCGAGATCATTCCCTGCACGATCCGCCGTGTGCTCCGAACCTTGCTGCGCGACACGCGGAATGCGGTCGCCGCCGGCGATCGCGTACTCATCCGCCGGATGGGCGAAACCGAGGGAGTGATCGAGCGCGTCGACCCGCGCAGCAGTGTGCTCGCGCGCGGCAGCGGGCAGTACCAGCATGTGATTGTCGCCAACGTCGACCAGCTGGTGATAGTCGGTTCGGCCGCAGATCCGTCATTGAAGCCGCCGCTAATTGATCGGTTCATCGCCAGTGCGACGAAGGGAGGAGTCCGGCCCATTGTCTGTATCAACAAGGCCGATCTGACCGATCCGGTCACTTTGCAGCCGATCGTTGGCCTGTACTCGCGACTGGGATGCGAAGTCCTCCTCAGCAGTGCGCTCACGGGGCAGGGGATGCAGCGCCTGCGAGTGCTGCTGAGCGGTCGCGAAACCGCGTTCGCCGGGCAGAGCGGAGTCGGCAAGTCGTCGCTGCTCAACGCCCTGCAGCCGGGGCTGGCCCTCGAAACCGCCGAGGTCTCGGAAGAGTCTCGCAAGGGACGTCATACAACACGAGTGGCCGAACTGCTGCCGCTGACCGGAGGAGGTTGGGTCGTCGACACGCCGGGCGTTCGCCAGATGGAGCTGTGGGACATTGCTCCGGAAGAAGTGGAGGCGTACTTCATCGAGCTGCGTCCCTTCCTGGCACGCTGCCGGTTTCCCGACTGCACGCACACACACGAGATCGGCTGCCGTGTCAAGGAAGCGGTGGACCAGGGTCTGCTCTCCCGCCTGCGATACGACAGCTATCGGCGCATGCGCGAATCATCTTGACGTTCAAGGACCTTGGCGCAGTGCGTGTGTCAATCGGGGCGTTGATCCGCTACCACCGGGACCAGTTGACGCCCAGCTCTTCGAACTGGGCTGCCGCAGTGAGAAAGTGGGCCGAGATCCAGTACACGTTCCAGCTCTCGATATAGTCGCCGCGCACACCCTTCAGGTCCTGCACATCGTAGTGCTGGGCATAGTTGGTCTGGTGGAGCTGTTCTCCCTGTCCGCCGGTCGCATCGACGAGTTGTCCACAACTGACAAACATCAGCCGCGCCATGTTCTGATACTCGGTGCGCCCGGTGAGCTCACCCAGTCTCCACAGCGCGGGGGCACAGACAACGCCATAGACATCCAGATGCATGTTCTGCACCGAGACCGCTGTCCAGCCTCGTGTGCGCAAGGCATGATCGCTCAGGCGACCGGCCGGCAGCGGGACATCCCACACATACACATAGCTGACGACGACGTCGGCCGCATGTGAAGCCGCGTCGAGATACTTCGTTTCGCGGGTGGCCTCATGCAGGGCGAGAAATCCCTGTAGGGCCGCCCAGGCACCCTCTTTGTCCTCACAGCGGGCATCCAGCGTCCCTCCCCAGTAGGGTTCGTCCATCGTCAAATGTCGATGGAGGTAATGATCGGCGGCCTTGCGAGCGGCATCGAGGTAGCGCGGAGTATCCAGCAGGGAAGCGGCCTGCGCCAGTGGTGCCATCAGGAAACCTTCGTTGGTCGACTGTGGATGCCAGTCGTCTGACAGCACTCGTGCCGCATGAAAGTCGCACGCCCTCCGCAGGAACGCCTCCCACGTTCCCGAATCGACCGAGTCGTTCGGTCGGGCGACGCGGAGTGCATTGAGGATGTTGTTCATGGCCTGCGCTTGCGAGAGAGGGTTGCGCCGGGCAAGCCATTCGTGGGCGTCGTAGTCGTAGCGAATCGCGAAGCCGTCGGAATCGAACGGTGCCGTGCTGATGAAGTCCAGCGATCGCTGCGCCATTGGCAGGGGATGTTCTACCCCCATCTGTAAGCCGAGGACGATCAACGGAAACGCGGCAGCCTCCGATTGTCCCGCCCATCCCAGATCGATCCAGTCGCGCGTCTGGCCATTCGTGTCCGGAAACGCATCGATGCCGGCGAAGCGGTCGTCGTCCCGCCAGCGGGTCGTTGTGTCCAGAAACTTCAGACGGATGACCTCGTCCACGGGCGGAAAGCCGTCGAAGTGGAAGGGCTCGAAGAGGTCAACCGACTGCCAGACCGCAGGTCGAAAACCAGAGCCCCGCGCGGCCACCGGAGACAACTGCAGGAAGCACGACTTCTCAATGATGGCCCCCGGAGGCACTGTGAGATAGCCGTCGGGATAGGCGATGAAACCACGCTGTTTCGCCTTGATGACGCCGCTCTGACGGTTCGATGCGACCGCCCCGCTCAGCAGCGCCAGTTCCACGCCGTCTTCCCGCCGTTCGAGGCCCAGTGACCACCACTGATCCTCATAGTGGCCGAACCGCAGTGGGCTGGGCCTGCTGTGCAACGCCGCACAAAAGAGCGTGTCCTGCCGTGTTGCCTCAACCGCAGCCAGCGGCATCGAGAAGCGGTGCTCCTCATAGAAGCCGCGACTGCCGGTCGACGTGCCGATCACCGGGATGCGATTCGCATCGATCGACTGACCGGCCGGATTGTCGTAGTAGTTGATGGCCGGCAGGAAGGGACGCGCCTCGTCACTGTTGACCTGCCAGCGAATCGACAGGGTGACGAAGTCCAGCGGTTTGTCTCCGGTCCACTCCCAGCGGCGGCGGCATTCCACGAGACCCGCCTGATGTACACGGATTGCATCCCGCAACAGCCATCGGCCCGCGGGCAGATCAAGTTGACCGGAATAGATGGTCCAGGGACCGCTTACGTCGCTGGAGTGTGGGTCTGCATGATGCCATTCTGCAGGCCAGGCTCCCTCCAAACCAGTGGCGATCGACCAGCGACCCTCGGCCGGCAGCCGGATTTTAACCCCATCCAGATCGCTGTGCGAGACAACATCAGCAGCATGCACGGGGAGAGTGAATCCCTCCGGACAAACCATGAGGAGGGCAACTATCAAGTATGTCTTCACGGAAGGCTCCCTGAGTCCCGCCGGGCATGCGTCATGCCGGTACGACGTCGCTCAAGTCTCGCCTTTCGCCCGGCATCGCACAACACACATGCGGTGGAATGCCAGGTGTCTGTGAGGAGATGCGAGGCGCGAGATGCAGGTCATGAACCGGCCGAAGACCGGACCGGGGAAGCGAGGGTCTCTCGATCCGGTGAAACCGCCCGGGGCATCGACATCCATTCAGCGACTGATCTCTTCCTCGCTACTCGTCGCTCGTAACTCCCCGATGCCGCTCGACGATGCCTCGCGGATTACTTCGCCACTTTGTCACTGTGCAGAGGCTACTCAGCGACTCCACCAATCAACTCTTCAACCAAGCAAACAGATGGGCCGGCCGGCCCTGGAACGTGTGGAGAGTGCGGCACCCGGCGGGCATGAATTGCCCGTCCAGGTGGATGGCGGCGACGCGCGTCACACCCCGGAGCGACCCAAGAGCCGTTCCGGAGAGGCTTGGCCATCCACCCTGACTCGCGGCCGGACAGCGTCCAGTCACGAACCTGAAAGTGCTCACACCCTCTACCAGACGCGAGGAAGTTGCGCCGGTTGAGCCTGCGCGTCTCCTCAAGCCAGCACACAGCGGCCGTCCGGAAAGCGTCGAAAGCCCGGACCCGCGGTCTTCAACGGAGTCATGTGCACCTCGACACACAGGGGCTGATCCGCCACGAATCCGTTGATGACGATCGCCGACATCGGCTGCGAATCGTCCCCTTCAGGCTGCGGTGAGGCATGCCAGTGAATGTGGTCCACCGCATCGAACAGCCCGTACAGTCCATCGATGTCGAAGGTGAAATTCATCAGATACGTCGAACCATCGGCAGAACCCCCGACCCACTCGGTTTCACCGAGGTACAGGGCAACGGTCCAGGTACCATCGTAGCAGTGGCAGGCATAGCCGGCCCGGGCTGTTGCTTCGACCGGTTCAAACTGCTCGGCTGCCAGTTCAATAAACTCCATCAGCCATGCGGGAGGCGTCCGTGTCTTCGTTCGCGATTTTGAGCCGTCTTCCAACTGATTCAACAAATGACGCACAGACAGGTGTGAGTGACTCACGTTTGGTTCCTCAGCGTGCCGGGGATGCCAGTTCAAGGGGGACAATCTGAAGTCTGCAACAGGGGCAGAGAACGGTATCGGGGGGACAGGGAAGTTTCGGCAAACCTTTCAGGCCACGGTGACCCGGAAGAAGGAGAACCTGGCACATGAGACCGGACGTATCGGCCGTACCGACACCATCCTGCCGCCGATGCCACCTGGGCCTGTCACGACCCATCCCAGCGAGTAGCACGAAGGCTGGGATTGCGCAGGTTGGAAGGAGCTTCGAACAGCGAGACCTGCATTGCCTCGCCGGATTGCTCGGGCCGTCTGGTCACCGTTCAATCTGGGTCGCTCGACGGACAATGCCCGTGAGGTAATCCATGACTCCCTGGGGATCGACTTCCGTCAACACCTCGATGTTGGGCTGCGTCCGCGAGCATCTGCGGCGATCGACGATCGTGGCTCCCCGCGTCAGCTCTCCCTGCGTTTCCACATCCACATAAAAGGACTGTCTGCTGAACGACTGCGGAGCAGTCACCGCAGCCAGTGCTACCAGTTCATCGAGCGGAACCCCTTCCATCCCGAGGTGTTCATGATGTGCTCGAAAGGCGAACGGCAGCGTCTGTTCCAGGAACTGACCGAACCGGGTCCGGGTATCCGGGTCGAAGCGGGAATACTGGTCGTAGGACAGAACCACCTGGCTGCTCACATCCAGCGGGATCAGCGTCTTCGTCGCCGGCGAATTGATGACGGCCCGCGCCGATTCGGGTGCCGCATAGAGGTTGAACTCGGCGGCGGCTGTCACATTTCCTCCGGCAGCGACCGTCCCGCCGAGAATCGCCAGCCCCTTCAGTTGGGCGAGAAACTCGGGAAATCGTTCCTGGGCCAGCTCGACATTCGTCAGGGGGCCCAAGGTCAGCAGTGTGATCTCGTGGGGGTATGTTCGCACCAGGTCGACCAGGAGTTTGGCTGGCTCGTACGGCTGATGCGGTTCGGGAACGAAATTGGACAGGTTTCCCAGACCATTCGGCCCGTTCAGCACAGCCGGATTCGGTCCACCCAGCAATGTCGAGGTGCACGCGGCACCACTGGTCCAGCCGGTGCGAGGCCACTTCGGCGGGTCGAGCAGCGCCACGATTGCCTGGATGTTGCGTGACGCGTGCTCGCCGGTCGTGCAGCCTGGCGTCGGTGTGATGCCCAGCAGGTCGACATCGGGATCGAACAATGCCATGGCAATCGCCAGGGCATCACCAATGCCGGGGTCTGCGTCGATGATGAGCTTTTGCGCCAAGAGACTCCCCAGGCGGATGAATCGGCCGGCGTCATTGGGCACCGAACCCTTACGGCGCTGATCGTAGGTTTCTGTGAACTCACGGTCAATTCGATTCCTAAACGCTGACGTCCAGAACGGCGCGCGTTACAATCGCACCTCTCCCCGAGACCCGACGGGGTCCACTGAATGTTGATGTCTCGAAGAGGGAGGCACCATGCAACCAGAGATGAGTGCGGCTCTGGAGGTAGCGCTCCGGCTCGAAGCGCTGTCAGTCGAAACGATGCGAGCGGCAGTCGATGCCATCATGGACGGCCGTTGCCATGAGATCGAGATTGCCGCCCTGCTGACGGCACTTGCTGCCAAAGGAGAGACGGTCGACGAACTGGTCGGTGCGGCCTGTCGATGCGGCAGCATGTGACCCGCGTCACGCCGAAAGTCAGGGGGCTTCTCGATACCTGCGGTACCGGGGGCGACCATCTGCACACCTTCAACATCAGCACAGCGACGGCGTTTGTTGTGGCTGCCTGCGGTGTCCCGGTCGCGAAGCATGGGAATCGGGGTGTGTCGAGCTCCAGCGGGTCGGCGGATGTTCTGGAGGCGCTGGGAGTCGACCTGAGCCTGCCTCCCGAGAAAGTTGCGCGGGGGATCGATGAGCTGGGCATCGGATTCTGTTTCGCCCGCACACTGCACGGGGCAATGAGGCATGTCGCTCCCGTCCGTCAGCAGTTGGGGATTCGCACGATCTTCAATCTGCTCGGTCCCCTGACCAACCCCGCCGGAGCCGAGCGGCAGTTGATTGGCGTGAACAGCCCCAATGCCGCCCGCCTGATCGCCGAAGCCGCGCGACGTCTGGGTACCATCCGCACGCTGGTGGTCTGCGGAGCCGAGCAACTGGATGAGGTCTCGCTGTGGGGGCAGACAGTGTATTTCGATATCCAGGAGAAAGTTCTCAGCAGCGGCGCCTGGTCGGCGAAGTCGTTTGGTCTGGACGAATGCGACCCAGATGCCCTGCGTGTGGAGAGTCCGGCGGAGAGCGCCGGCGTGATCCGCAAGCTGCTCGCGGAGCGCAGGGTCCGGCGCTCGATATTGTGCTCGCGAATACATCAGCGGCCCTGATGGCGGCCGGCCGTGTCCGCTCGCCGCTCGAAGGTGTCGGCATCGCGCGCACGGCGGTGCAGTCAGGGGCGGCCGCCGGAATCCTCGATCGGTTGGCAACTTGGACCAGCCGCCGGTCGTGAGGTGGGCCGAGAGGTTTTCTGATGGATCGCACGAAATCCGAAAAGTGCCATCCAGCAGTCGGGCCTCAGATTGCGTAGGATGAACAGACACGGGTGTGCATGACCCGGCAGATCGGAACTCCAGGACGCTCATGAAATCTCGGTCCCGACAGCAACCTCAGGTGGAGGAACAACTTGGGGGCGACGCCCGGGTTGGTGAAGCCCGCCTTGTGGAAGATGGCGCCGGGGCGAGGCAGATGCGTTTGGCGAGTTGGTCAGGCGATACGAGACGAGGCTGCTGCGGGTTATTCAGCGATTTGTCCGTGATCCCGACTTGGCCGAGGACCTTGCGCAGGAGACATTCCTGCGGGTCTATGAGCGGCTCGATCAGTTTGATCCGTCGAGGCGCTTTGGTCCGTGGCTGTTTCGGGTCGGTGTGAATCTGACCCTGGATCACCTGCGAAGCGCAAACGTCGCAAATGGACGGGACTGTTCACTGACGCCAAGAGCGATCAGTGGCCCGATCCCGCCGTGAAGGACCCGCGTGAGACGCTGGACCTGCAGCAGGAAGTTCGGGCAGTCATTGACGAGATTCCGGAGAAGTACCGGACGGTCCTGGTTCTGAGGGATCTTGAAAAGTTTTCGACATCGGAGATTGCGGCCATCCTCGACCGGAAAGAAGCGACCATTCGCTGGCGTCTGGCGGAGGCACGCCTCCGGTTTCAATCGCAGTGGCAGAGGCGGCAGGGGCTCAGAAGCACAACAGACGTCCCGGTGGACATCGACTGACTGAGCATGGGAAGAATCAATTTCGCGGCGAGAATGAAGGAACGAGGAAAGCTGATCACTATGAGCTGCTCACAAGTCAAACGCGATATCGCACTCTGGGTCGGTCAGGACCTGGATGATGCCGAGCGGCGCGTTGAGATTCGACGGCATGTTTCTGACTGCCCGGGTTGCCGCGCCCATTTCCAGCAGATGAAGCGGACGTTGCATGTTCTGGAACGTGCCGACCGGGCTCCGACGTTTCGGTCGACAGACAGCCTGTGGCCTGCGGTGGCGAATCGCATCGCCCAGCCTCATCCCGTGGTCCGTCCGGGCCGCTTCAATGGCTGGATGCCGTTCATTGCCATGACGTCAGCTTGTCTGACGTTAATGCTCGTTGTCAACGATCGGCCGGCCACTCATGAAGCGTCAATCATGCGGGGACCGACAGCTCTCTTGCTCCCGGTCCCGCTGGCAGAACCGATCTCGATACGCGAAGATCACCGGCTGGAAAGTGATCTGTCCGACGTGCGTCCTGAATCGATGGACAGTGAGCGCGATGTCGACGAGTTGCCATCGTCGCGAACCGATGGTCGTCTTGAGTGATGTGAGGTCCGCTGATGCCGCTGATCGAGTTTCGCTGCCCAACATGTCGCAACGATTTTGAGCACCTGGTGCGAGGTGCTGAGACGACCCAATGTCCCAAGTGTGGGACGACGCGACTGGAGCGCCTGATGAGTGCTCCATCGCCGCACAATTCCGCACAAGGCGCATTGCCGATCACCGGCGTTTGCCCCCCGTCCAGTGCGCCCCCCTGCAGTCCAGGATGTTGTCGCTTGCCGTAACCTTCGGCAGCGGGCTGGTTTTCAGCGCGTGAAGTGTTGTGGCGATCCGCGGCGTCGAATCTTCGCACGGCGGGAATCGACAGCTTGTTGACAGTCGGTGAACGTTGTACATCGCGTGATTTCTGGGGAATCGGGACGACTTGTCGCGGCACGAAATTAATCGGGCCTTTACGTTTGACTCCCGGTGGGACGTGGGTACGATCGGCGTCACTGAGTGAGTTAACGGCCAACCGGATGCTGCAGTTCACCCCATTGGGACTGATGCGGGGCGCGAACAAGTGCACATCGTCTGAAACAGCGCATGGACAGTTGTTGTTCCCGGACCTTGATGTTCCGGAGTCAATGGCTCAGATGCGCCGTCCCGCAGTTTGTTGCGGGAATCAGACGCCTGCGCAAAGATTCGCGAACCCTGTCGGTCTGTACGGGAGTGATCGTCGGCGATCCGTACACCGCACTTCCTGTCCTGCTGCAGGGCATCACGTTCAGAAGCCGGAATGCGTCGGTTCCTGAACTGGCATCGCCCGACGTCAGCAGGAATTACCCTGTGAATTGTCGAAGCCAAGACGGCTTCGGGTGCGCAATGTTTGCGCGCCCGAGGGGTCGCAAGAGGCAGACCAACATGCAACACGACGCTGCGAGTGTTGCGCCGCCGATCGAACGTCAGATCCGCGAACGCATCGGAGATCGTCAGTATCAGCAGTTCTTCAAACAAGGGGCGCGGTTTGAGACACAGGGGGATGATCTGGTCGTCTTCGTCGGCAGTCCTTATCTGCAAAGCTGGTTGCAACGCCAGTTTCAGCGCGACCTGACGGACGTCGCCCATGCGGTCGTGGGGCCCGGTGCGCGATTGAGGTTGGAAGTCGATCCGACACTGGCCATCAGATTGCCGGCGGACAACGAATGTCGCGACGGGAGCGATTTACAGAACACTGCGTCGCCGACGGGTTCGGGCGGCGTTGCGCCACGGAAGGCCGCGCCGCGTCGTCGCTTTGCCGACTTTGCCCAGTTTGTCACCGGCACCTGCAACGATCTGGCAGCGACCGCCGCCCGGCGCGTCGCCGAGTCTCCTGATGGTCAGTTCAATCCGCTGTTTCTGCACGGAGGAGTCGGGTGCGGCAAGACACATTTGCTCGAAGCCGTCTATCGGCACGTGCGGCAGCAGCATCCCAACTTGCAGGTGCTGTATCTGACAGCCGAGAACTTCACGAACTCATTCACACAGAGTCTCAGAGAACGCACACTGCCGAGCTTTCATCAGCGGTTTCGGGGAGTGGATGTCCTGCTGATCGACGATGTCGACTTCCTGGATGGCAAGCGGGGATTGCAGGAAGAGTTCCTGCATACCGTGCGTACTCTCGAAGGGCTGCAGCGTCAGATGGTCTTCTCGGCAGATCGTCATCCCCGACTGCTCAGCAAGTCGAGTGACGAGCTGGTGACCCGTTATCTCTCGGGAATGGTGTGCCGGATCGAACCTCCCGATGTGCAGACACGGCAGGAACTGGTCCGCCGCCGCGCCAAACAACTCGATCTGCAGGCTGCGGACGATGCACTCCGGCTCGTCGCCGACCGCTTCCCGAACAATGTTCGCGAACTTGAAGGTGCGGTCAACTGTCTGCATGCGTGGCAGGCGATGACGGGCCAGTCGATCTCGCGACGCATGGCTCGTGAAGTGCTCGCGCGTCTGGAACGGGATTGCATCCGTGTGGTGCGGCTGGGAGATATCGAAGAGGCCGTCAGCAAGTTCTTCGGCGTCGCCTGTGACGACCTGCGGTCGGCACTGCGCGGACGCTCCGTCAGTCAACCGCGCAATGCTCGCCATGTACCTGTCACGACGTCTCACGCAGTGTGCGTACAGTGAAATTGGCCAACACTTCGGTGGGCGCAATCACAGCACCGTGATGTCCGCCGAACGCAAGATTCGGGGCATGATCTCGGACTCAGCGACCCTCAACATCGCGGCTCAGTCCTGGCCCATCCGCGAAGTGGTCGAATCGCTGGAGCAGCAACTCAAGACCGGGTGAGCGGTGGTGAGTCAGCGTGTGCGTGGGACGATCTCGGGCCCAGACTGTTCGTCGCTCCAGCCCGTGCGGGATGATGCCTGCGCCGGGGCGGGCACCGGCGAACTCGTGTGCGACGGCCGGTAGGGGTAGGGCTCCGGTTCGACGACGTCGGCAGTGTTCGATTGCTCGGGTCTGTCTCTCAGGAGCGGCGTGCGGGGTCCCAGTTGACTCGACGCGGCAGCGTTCAGCGGAGGCGAAGTGCCGAAGTTGGCTCCCCAGCGCGGCTCAGGAGCTCTGGAGGTCGCCTCGTTAGTCTCTCCGCTGGACGAAGGCGGCGTGTCTCTTGCGTCCACCATGACTCTGATGGTGATGCCGCGGAATGACCTGCATCATCGGTTGACCGATCCAACCTGCTCGTTGACGAGGTCTGCGGGACGACTTCCATGGTCGGACGCGTTTTCTCGTATGATGCGGGCGTAATCAGCCTGCGGCCTGTGCTCCGTCAGTGGGCGTCGCTGGCTGAGCCGTGTCGCTGGCTTGAGGAAGTCGCGAACCATTGCCAGCGGCTTGAGGTGTCCGTTGCAACGACCCGAAGAGTTGTCCCGGGCCGATCCCCAGCCCCAGCAGGGCCGCCTGCTGTCTGGCTGCGTCAAAGGAATTCACGCGACCCGGCGTACCTGACGTTGATCGCATTGAACTCGCATCAGCTTCTGATCTGTTTGAACCGGACGTGCCGCCGGTCCAGGCGATCTGTGGTCGTGAGTCCGCCGTTTCCTCATGATGTGCGTGAGCGACCGACTCAGGCAGCTCGGAACTGAGGGGATGGCGTGCGTTTGGTCCCTGATCATGAACGACAGCCCCGGCCTGCTGAATGACAGGATGTGACGCCGATTCTTGCGGATGAGTGGCGACCAGATCGCGCGGCGGCCAGACGTTCGGCGACTCGCGGCGTGCACTTGCATCGGCCATCACCGCCGTCGACTGGCCAGACGCATCGGATGACTGCTCATCCTGCGCCCAGAGCGTCGACTGTCGAGGTGATTGATTGGTGCTGCTGTTGGCGAGCGACCGTGCCGCCTGGGTGCCGGCAGGTTGTTCGGACCCGTGACGGTTGTCCGTCATGGTCTCGCCACGCTCGTCAACCAGCCTTCGTTCCCGGTTTTCGGCATCCTCGCGTTGCCCAAATGGAGTGACTCCTGCCGGGGTCACTCCCGCCATAATCTCCGGAAGTTGATCCCCGGACGAGGGCTCGCGCTCACGACGTTCACCGGACGTGGCCGGTGTGATGACGGGACCATCTGTCAAGCTGCGGGGGGTCTCGTTGGCCGTCAGGCTGTCCGCTGATGGATACGCATCACGATCGAAGAGTTCACGCGTCAGGTTGTTGAGTTTGGCATTGGGTTGCTGCGGCACCAGGTCCGGCAGCGAATCGGGCCGGTTGGGAAGTGCTGTCGCGTTCTGCGCGACTTGCGTATCCGCCGCTCCAGGCATGGCGTCGATCTGACTGAGCATCGTCTGGGCCTGGGCTTCCGTGCCGACTTTCCGGAGCATCGCCAGCGCTTCGTCGCGACGTCCGGTGCTGCCATACAACAGCCCCAGATTGGCAGCCGCCTTCTTGAAATCGGGATCCGTCTGCAGCGCCTGTTTCAGGTAGCGCTCGCTGTCCGACGCGCGGCCCTGCAGCCAGCACGAGTATCCCAGGTCGCTGAGCAGTGCGGCGTTTTTCGGATCGAGTTTCAGAGCAGCCAGATAATGGCGCTCGGCCTCATCGTATTTCTTCAGTTTGTCGCCGACGACAGCCAGACGATGATGGGCCCGCGACATCCCGGGGTCTTGCCGCAGGGCTTCCTCGAAATGCGTGCGCGCCTGTGCGTAGTGATCTTTTTCCAGTTCCTGATCACCCAGTCGCAGGTGCTCTTCCGCAGAGGAGAGCTCGCGCTTCGAGGGTTCTGCAGAGGCGACGTTTGTAGGCTTCGGCAGTCCGGCCGTCTTGGTCGTCGACTCCTTGTCAGCCTGCGCATCGGTCGACGTCAGGGCGCGACGTCCCCAAAGACCTTGAGTCGACTGGCACCCGGCAAGCAGGGCGAGCAGTGCGATGGTATAGAAGTAACGGGAAGGCATGGCACGCCCCATCTCGAAGGGATGTCGCTGCGACTCCGTTCGCACCCGCGGGCCTGAAAAGTGGGTAACGAGCGAATACAGATGTGATCGTGGAAGGAAACCGGTAGACAGGGGCCCGCAAGGGGCGGGGAGTCTACGCCGACCGATCGCAACTGTCGAGATGGAGTTACTCGCAGAGCCGCCTTATGGAGCAAAATGCATCGCACCACAGCCATTTAAGCAGGAGCGGACTCGTCGCAACCATATATGCTGAAAGTGAGTTACGACGGTGAATCGGTCACGGGCCCAGGGTTGATCGGGTCCGCTCGTCCCACCGGCTGAAACTGCCGAACAGACGTCGGACCCCCGAGGATGACGCCCCCTGGTCATGCCAGGCAAGGTTCATCGCCTCGTTGTTCGGGGGGGAAGTCAGTCCGGGCCCGAGGATTGTCTGGCTCTGGGCTTCCGGGCTGCCGAGATCCTCCAGAATCTGGGCCACCAGATCTCGCCGCATCACATCCAGTTCCGCATCATGATCGTGCCCGGTCCGTTCAATGACGACCGGCATCGGACGGGAACGCATTTGAGTGGCGATTTCGAGGATACGCTCGCAGCCGGCGGGAGTCAGTTGATCAGTCTCCTCCACAAAGTCGCTCGTCTGGACAAGGACTTCGGCCGGCTCGTTGCCAACATCTGCTGTGAGCAGATCTGCGGGGAGCAGGTGGGCATAGACGTTGCCAAGGGGAGATCGAGCCTTTGTGACCTGGCTGGAGGCCGTGTGCGAACGGTTATCAGCGAACTTCCGCCGCACGTCACCGAGAATTCCCCGGGCTGCCGACGATGCGTCCTTTTGGGGACGACTGCGCAGTGCACAGCATTCGGTTGCGGCCTCGTCTCCCAAACCCAGGTGGCAGGGAATGCGGGGCGCATGATGACAGCATCCAAAACCAGCCCTCGTCTGAGCACAGCCGACGGCCGACAGCAGAGCGAAACTCACCCATCCCAGTCTGATGAGACGTGTCGTCAGGAAGCTCCCGACTCGTGATGGCGGTGGCAGCAGACGCATCGACACGGGGAACGGTCGTCTGTCGTCACATTCCCGCATCGTACATTGCCCCTGTCTCGGATCACGCGGAGAGCAGAATCCCTCGCGACGTCACTTGCCCTGACTCATCAGCAAGATGCTTCGCAGGCCGTGCGCAATGCCAACCGACGGTCCCGTTGCAGGTCGGCTCCTATCGGTTGTATCGGCTGTGCGGAACGGGAAAGTTGAATCGAATTGAAGGCGGTCATCGCTTACGAAGACCTGACGAAAGGCCACCCGCAGCCCCTTCCGTCATCGTGGTGTTCGTGACAAAGAACCCTGCGAGACCGGTCCGTGTGTGATGACCAGCAGCAGTTGCAACACCAGAAACAGTGCCAAGGGCACGAACAACAGCGTCCGCAGTAGCAGCAGGGCCGTCTGGAACCAGCGACCCTTCAAAGGGCGGACCACAATCCGGTCGTCCACATCCGCACGGCCGGCCTTGTGGAGCGCCTGCTGCACGAACTCAGCCCGCAGGCGATTCGCGTCATCCGATTCTGGACTCGCGGCCGAGGCTGCGGACGCGTGTTCGATCACAATACTAGTGGTGCGGGGCAGTGTCTGGGCCAGATGCGAGATGCGATCTTGCCCCTCGAGCGTGAGGGCACCCGTGCGAGAATTGAAGTCCTCGTCAGTGAAGACGGCTCCGGCGGCTTCAGCTTCGCGCTGCACGGTGTCCCTGGGATCCAGCACCGCACCCGCCAGCAGGAGCAGCAACCCTCCCAGCAATGTGAACACCAACACGCCGCACCCGATCGCGGACATCTGCGTCTTGAACTGCCCGCGCTCCGAGGTCTCCTCGAAGTGCACGTCGATCGTTCGTCGACGTCTGACCGAGCGATGGGTTGCCTCCACGAGTGAGTAAGCCCTGACCGCATCGGTCCAGCCAGGAGCGTCCGCCCGGCGCGCCAACGATGCATCGAGCAATCCGAGCAAGTGCGTCAGTTGTTCCGGGCCGTCGGCGGGATAGCGTGCAACGACCGCGTCATCGATCGACAGCACGACATCCGAACCTCCGGGCTCGGGTTGCACGACTGCCCGGTGTCGATCACCCGTGATGGTGACTCGCCAGTCCACAGCATCACGACTTGCCCGCATTGTCCACGTGGCATCCGGCAGACCCACGCCAGCCAGCTGGACCGTTGCCGTGTGAAGCCCGGAACCGGCGACCCCGCTGCGGAGCGCTGTCACTTCGTTGTAGTCACCCCATAGCATGCGCAGGAGATCGATGTCCTTCAGCAGCTGGCGGTCGACCTGCTCGACCGACAACAGCCCCTCGCTTGTGTCGGTCCCTCCGCTTCTGGTTCGCCGTTCCCACAACAAGTTCAACACACGACCCAGTTCGCCGGCAGCGATTCGCCGCTGCAGGTCGATTAGCGCGGGCTGTGCACGTCCAGAGAAAATAGGCAGCGGAGGCCGCAGTTGTTCCGCATCATCGAGTGCCAGTTCGTTGATGAACGCTCCTCCCATGCGGACGTCAGGGAAGACGACAATCGACTTGCCTGCCGCACTGAGCTGTCGGGCGGCCCGCAGCAGCTCCGGAGTGTATCCAGCCACGATCACCGCTTCGATGTCCGGATCGATGACGAGTTCACTCCAGTCGGATGTGCGCTGCAATCCCGATAGTTCCGCGTCCCAGGGGTCGAGCAGGCGGCCCGACATCGCTGCCGCAATCAGCTCATGCTGGGGACTGGCGATGAGGGCCCTCAGCAGCGGCAGACAGACCTCGTCGTCACCCAGCAGTGCGAAGCAGCGGGGAGGGGCGGGGGGGCCGCTCGTCATCGCTCCGACCTCGCAGCGATGTTCGCCAACATATTGGAGATCGTCTCACGACTGACGGGCCTGACGAGTCCCCGTTCGGTGATGAGCGCGGTGATCAGCGACGCCGGTGTGATGTCGAAGGCCGGGTTGTAGGTGTGCACGCCATCTGGAGCCGTCTGCCGGCCGAACCCGTTGGTAATCTCACCACTGTCCCGCTCCTCAATGGGAATCGACTCCCCGCACGCACATGAAAGGTCGAACGTGCTCGACGGGGCTGCCACATAGAACGGAACAGCATGCGCTCGCGCCAGCAGTGCCACAGAGTACGTGCCAATCTTGTTCGCGACATCGCCATTGGCGGCGATGCGGTCGGCCCCGGTGATGACGGCCCCGATGCGCCCTTCCTTCATCACCCAGCCCGCCATCGAGTCGCAGATGAGCGTCGTCGGGATGTCGCGCTGCATCAGCTCCCAGGTCGTCAGTCGCGCGCCCTGCAGCAATGGACGCGTCTCATCGACATAGATCTGCAACTGCTTGCCTTGTGCGGCTGCGGAGAAGATCACCGACAGGGCGGTCCCATCCCCTGCCGTCGCCAGGCCTCCGGCGTTGCAATGTGTCAGCACCCCTTGCCCATCGTGCAGCAGATCAGCCCCATGCCGTCCGATGTCTGCACACATCTCTTGGTCTTCGCGTTCAATCGACTGTGCTTCATCCAGCAAGCGTGTGAGCATTGCCGAAGTTGTGGCCTGCAGGTTTCCTCGGGTACAGGACTGCATGCGCCCCAGTGCCCAGAACAGGTTCACCGCCGTCGGCCGGCTGGTAGCCAGATACGCGGTGACTTCATCCAGCCGGGCATAAAAGGTGTCGCGCGAAGCGTCGCGATCCAGCGCCTGCAGACCCAGCACGACCCCATACGCCGCTGCCACTCCGATGGCCGGGGCCCCGCGCACACACAACACGCGGATCGCCTCCCAGACCTGTTCAACGGTGCGACACTCGATCTGCACGGCATCAGTCGGCAGTCGTGTCTGGTCGAGCAGACGCAGCCGACCGGTGGCCGCATCTCCATCCCAGCAGAGGGTCGCGAAAGAGGTAGAGGATCTGGCCTCATTCATCGTTGTTATTCGCAGATTCTCCACCGGTCTCCACTGGATCGCTCGGATCCGAACCCGCATCGGACTTTTCATACAGGAAGATGTCCATCCCCGACTGGCGAATGGACCGATAGGACACCCAGGGCGGGGGGACCTCGAACTCCGCGGTGGCCGGTGTCCGCAGGCAGAGAATTGCATCGTCCGCAGAAATGTCGGGACGCGCCAGACGTTCAAGGCTGCGAAACAACGGCAACCGGGGACGCAGCGACGCGATCATACGAAACGGCGGGTCGAAGAACACCAGGTCGAACGGCACAAATATGCGCTCGCCCTGCGGACGATACGAACATCGCAAGGCATCGGTCCGCCAGCAGAGCGTGTCCTCCGTGATGCCCAGCATCTCGATATTGTCCCGGAGCAGTTCCACGGTGCGCGCATCCTGCTCCACGAATACAGCTCGGTTGGCTCCCCGGCTCAAGGCTTCCAGCCCCAAAGTACCGGTGCCGGCGAAGATGTCAGCCACACGGGCAGCGTCCAGCGTACCACCCAGGTGCTCGAACAGTGTCTCCTTGGCCCGGTCGGTGATCGGCCGCGTCGTCAGACCCGGATTCGTTTTCAGTTTGCGACGCCGAAATCTGCCGGCAACGATACGCATGGGTCGAGTCTGTCGAGTGCGAAGGCCGGAAGTACGGGAATCAGACGAGGTCACCGAGTCCGGTGCCGTTGGTGCGTCACCGCGGCGTCACGACTGGTCACCGCCTTCGGCTTCCGCCAGCAGCTTCAGGTATTCGCGATGACGGCGGATGATGTCGGCGGCTTCTTCGGAGACGGAATCGAATCGCTGTTTGCTGGGAGGCGGAGGCTTGGGACCGGTCGAAACCGGCGGCGGGGCCTCTTCTGCCACCGTGGCCTCTGCCGGAGATCCACTGATCGTCGTGTCGGCACCAGCCGGAATCTCGGAATCCGAGAGCCACGACGCCACGGCATCGTCCGAGAGTTTCAGTGGTTCGCCTTTTCGCGGCACATGGACGCGGCCCGACGGCGGCGGCTTCGATCCCGCCTCGTCGTGCATCAGTTCAAACGTCATAGGACCGACCGTAATCAGTGCACCCACGACGAGGAGTTTCTCCCCCGGAATCGGCACTCCGTCAACCAGCGTCCCGTTGCGACTCTCCAGATCGCGAATGAGCACCCCCCCCTCCTGGGGTTCCAGCTCACAGTGCAGGCGTGAGACTTCCTCCGAGCCGATGCGAATCTGCGCGTCCTCACCGCGGCCGATCGTCAGCTTTTCGCCGGCGAGGCGAACCCGCTTGCCCTGATGATGCTCGGAGGCGACGACCAGATACCACATGACGTTACAGCACTCGACGTTGTTGACAGATCATTCTTCGAGACAAAGCCACAGTCGGGAATCAGTTTTAAGTTGAGTGTTTGGAGTTGAGAGACTTTGGATCCTGGAACACACTCAACGCTCGACACTTCACTCTCGGCTCACTCAGTCATGCCGGGGGACAACCACAGGCTGCCCACACTGCGGGCAGTTGAGGGTTCGCCCCCGGTGAACGGCTTTCACTTTCATCCGCTTGCCACATTCAGTGCAGTTGAATCGGACACGATCATCGCTGGTGGAGGGGGCATCGAAGCCATGAGAACGCCGCCAGACCTGGTCGGCGATCTCGGTCATCTTCACGATCAGCTCATCCGGATCGAAGGGCTTGGTCATGTAGCCATCCGCACCGACGCGAAAGGCCAAGTCGCGGGCGTCGTCCATGTCGATGGCCGACAGAATCATAATCGGAACGTTCTGGTTGATCTGCTTCATCCGCTCGCAGACCTCGAACCCGCTTTCGCGGGGGAGAATGAAATCCATCAGTACGAAGTCGGGCTGATGCATGGTGTACGCGGAGTGCGCCTGTCCGCCGTCTCGTGCCACGTCGACGTCGTACCGCTTCCCCCGCAGGAACTCCTTCAGGAATTCCCGCTCATCGGGATCGTCCTCGACGACCAGAATGCGATGGACAATCGCGCCGCCGCTGCTCATGGCTTGCCGAAGTTTCTGAAGGTGCCCGAATCGGTTCGGCTGGAGATCGTCATGCAGGATGGCCGAACAGGGTGCTTCCCTGTATCTTAGCCGCTCTCGTGCGGTGAAACCAGAATGCGGTCGACCAGCAGGATCTGTGATGCGTATTGAACATCTGGCGATCAACGTGGCCGAGCCCCTGGAGATGGCCCGCTGGTACGTCGAACATCTGGGATTCGAGGTCCGCCGGCGGAGCATGGAGCCTCCGTGGGGCCATTTTCTGGCCGATAGCTCGGGGCAGACCATGATCGAGATTTACGGCCGCAAGGATGCGCCGCTCCCCGACTACAAGGCCCAGCATCCCGCCGTGCTGCACCTGGCACTGGTCTCCGAAGATGTGCTGGGGGACGTCGATCGGTTGATGCACCGCCGGCTGCCAGCTCGAAGGAGAGATCGACCATCAGCCCAGCGGCGACGAACTGGCCTTTCTTCGGGATCCCTGGGGCCTGTGCCTGCAACTGGTGAAACGCGCAAAGCCGATGTTGTAAGCCGAAGTGACATTGATTGTCAGCACGCTGAGACCATCGTAGCCTGAAGCGCCAGCGAAGGCCGCACGTGTTTCGGGCTTTCGTCCCACGTCAAGGCAGCACTACTTTGGGGCTGCGGACTGTTCGCCACCGGTCTCTTTGGTCACCGCAGTCTTCAGCTGCTCGTCGACCAATTGCAGAAGTCGTTCATTGAAATTCATCCGGAATCGTGTGGCTGCGATCTCTGCGGGCGAGACGGCACTGCGCCCGCTCTGCTGGAGCTGCACGAACTCATCGGCGCGCATCTCCGCGGTTTTGCCCTCTGCCTCCGGGATGTCGCGGAGCAGGTTTAGCTGCAGCTCCGCAGTTTCGAGGCGGATGCGCGGTTCCTCCAGTTCACCTTCCGAAACGATCTGCCGATCATGGAGTTGTGCCTTGAGATGGTGCTGACTCGCCGCGAGACGATACTGCCCGACGCCATCCACCACCGTTGTCGACACATCCACAAGATCGGCATTCGACTGCGCACAGGCCGTCAGCGGTGCGATCACCAGGAAAGCAATCGCTGAGGCCAGCAGGATTGTCGACTGCACAGTCGCCCGGCTCCGGACGTGGTTCAGTCTGTCTACGATCATGGTCGCCTCTCCTGTGTTGATGAAGGAGCTGAAGGAAGATTTTCAAGTCCATGAGTGTGCACAGAAGCCCACGGGCAGCGTCCCGTGGGTACGTCAACGCCTTCACGGTGTCGAAGCTGGCAGCGTCGACTACGAATGCAATGCGGACTTCCTCGAACTTCCCTTCCCGATCGCCTATCCTCCCCCTCAGTCCGCCTCCAGTCAACGCGCACGCATGATCGACAACCTGCCCCTCAAGACGCTCGTCCACGACGGCCTGACGATCGAGGGCTACTCGCGCGCCGCCGTCCAGACCTACTGGCGCATCCCCGAACTCAAGGTCGGCTTCGACATGGGAGGCAGCCCCTGGTCGTTCATGGGGACGCAGACCGTCTTCATCACTCATGGTCATCTCGATCACCTCGCGGCACTCCCCGCCTATGTCGCCCGCCGGCGGATGATGAAGATGGATCCCCCCACGATCTATCTGCCCGCCGAGATCGTCGAGCCGGTCGAGCGGATGCTGCGCAGCTGGCAGCGACTCGATCGCGGACGCATGCTGTGCACGCTGGTCGGGGTCGCGGGCGGCGAGGAGTATGAACTCTCGCGCGAACATGTGATGACCCCCTTCGCCACGAAGCACACGGTTCCGTCGGTGGGATACGTTATCTGGGAGCGACGCAAGAAGCTCAAGCCCGAGTATCAGGGGCTGACGAGTGACGAGATCCGCAACATTCGGCTCAGTGGGACTGAGGTGAGTGCCGAGGTGCGCGTTCCGCTGGTGTGCTACACCGGCGACACCGCGCCGCAGGGCCTCGACAGCTTCCCCGCCGTGTACGAGGCGAAGATTCTCATCACCGAACTGACGTTCTTTCGTCCCGAGCACCGCAAGGACAAGATCCATAAGTTCGGGCACACGCATCTGGATGACATCCTCGAACGAGCGGAACGATTCCAGAACGAGCTGATTGTTTTCGCCCATTTCAGCACGCGCTATCACGAGACGCAGACCCGCCGGGCGATCGAGAAGCGCCTCCCTCCCGGACTCAGAGAGCGCGTGGAGTTGTGGTTGTAAAGTGAATGGCAACAGGAATCGGACTCGCAATACAAGCACGAAGCGCCAGCGAGTGAGGATTCGGACTTGTACCTGTATGTCGTATCGGTGCAGTGTGTGATTGCCCCAATAGACGTGGGTGTTACCAAACGGTGTTCAGCAAGATGTGCGCCCGCCAGGGGCGTAAGAAAGTAGCCCCCGGCGTCAGCCGGGGGGACGGTGCTTCCATCCTTCCATCCTGTGAGGATTGACCGTCATGAAGTCGTCTGCTCCCAACGTATTGCTGATCACCACCGATCACTGGCCAGCGGCGCTGCTGGGCTGTGCCGGGCATCCGGTCGTCCAGACGCCGACGCTCGATGCCCTCGCTCGCAGCGGCACACGGTTCACCAATGCCTGCAGCGAGTGCCCCATCTGCATCCCGGCCCGCCGTACACTGATGACAGGGCTCGACCCGCGTTCGCATGGTGACTGGACGTTTCAGACGCAGTTGCCGATGCCCGACGTCCCGACACTGGCGCAGTGTTTTCGCGATGCCGGCTATCAGGCGTTTGGCGTGGGGAAGCTGCATGTGTTTCCGCAGCGGGATCGGATCGGTTTCGACGATGTGCTGCTGGCCGAGGAGGGCCGCCCGCAGTGGGGTGTCGTCGATGACTACGATGCCTGGCTTGGCGAACAGGGCTATGCGGGCCGTCAGTTTGAACACGGCATGAGCAACAACGACTATCTGGCCCGGCCTTGGCATCTTCCCGAGAAGATGCACGTGACCAGCTGGATCACCCGGCAGATGGCCCGGACGATTCGCCGTCGTGACCCCACGCGGCCCGGCTTCTGGTATCTCTCGTACACGCATCCGCATCCGCCGCTCGTGCCGACGCAGACGTACTGGGACATCTACCGCGACGTCGAACCGGAGTGGCCGACGTATGGCGACTGGGTACCCCGGGAGTGGCAGATCGCCGCTTGTGAGAGCGATAAGGCAAGCAATTCCGTATCGCGCGTCGCGGTCGTGCCCGCGTCGCTCCGCAGTATGCACGACTCATGGCAAATGCGAACGCTAACGGTGATCCGCACGGCGTTGCGGGCCTTCTATGCCCTGTGCACACAGATCGATCATCAGCTGCGGGTGGTGCTCGGCACGCTGCGGGAGGAAGGGCTGCTCGAGCGGACGATCATCCTGTTCACGTCGGATCATGGCGACATGCTGGGCCGGCATGGGCTGTGGGCGAAGCGCCTGTTCTATCAGCCCTCCACCAACGTGCCGATGATTCTGGTCGGTCCTCGTGGCGACGATCGCATCAGGCCTGGGGAGGTCGATGATCGGCTGTGCGGTCTTCAGGATGTGATGCCGACGCTGCTGTCGCTGGCGGGGATCGGTCCTCCCAAGGGTTGCGATGGTCGCTCACTGGTGGAAGAAGGGCGGCGCGACGTCTTTTTCGGCGAATGCAACGACGGACCGATGGCCACGCGGATGGTGCGGGATGAGCGCTACAAGCTGATCTACTACCCCTGCGGGAACGTCGTCCAGCTGTTTGATCTGCAGCAGGATCCCCAGGAACGGGACGACTGTTCGTCCAGTCCGGCGGAGGCAACAATCCTCGCACGCCTGACAGGTCAGCTCATCCAGCGCATGACCGACGTGGAACGTCAGCTGTGGGTCGGGGCTGACGGTGCACTCGCTGGATTGCCCGCGGCTGACATTCCGCCCGACGAAGCCCGCGACCTGCATCTGCAACGGGGGACACACTGGCCGCCACCCACCGGGCAAGTGCCGTCCTGACGCTGGTGGTCCTCCGTCATCCGCGCGGAATCCTGACTTCGCGCCTTTGCCGTGGGTAGCACCGCTTCTTGTACGTGTTTAGCGTTTCTGTCGACTCACGCTGTGGCGAGGCGGAGGTGGGGGGTGAGGGTGTCGAGGAGGTCGTCACCTTGCCTGGAGGCCGTGATGATCACTGAACGGAGGATTTCCCAGGCCTGCTTGCCAGCAATGGTCTTGTTGCCGCAGGAGAGTTTGCGGTCGATGACTGCCGGACGCAGTTCGCGTTCGGCCCGGTTGTTGGTCGGTTCCGCCGCCGGTTCCCCCAGGCAGCCATGCAGATCCTCCCGCACTCGCTCCAGCCGTTTGCGGAAGCGGACTTCTTCGGGTTCGGGCGGAGAGCGGCTGAGCAAATACTTCAGACCGCGCCCGAGTTGCAGAACTTTCAGGGCATAGGCCACCGGTTCCATCTGCTCCCGGTGTTTCCAAGTGGCGATCACATCCTGAAGATGCAACTTCCACAGCATCAGGTCGGAAGAGTCGATCCCCCGTTGCGCCAGCGCCTCTTGATGCTCTGTGAGCACCTTCAGGTGATGCGCGATGCACTTGTGCTGGCGACAGTCGATCGCGTTGTAGCTCGCCAGACAATCACTCACCAGCAGGCCGCCGAAATCGTTCCCCAGCGTGTCGATTACCACATCCGAGCCGCGGCCCGGCTCAACGCGGTACAATGTCGCCTCGGGTGTGGTGAAGACCCATAGCCACCACTTCGGCCCGCCCACATACCAGCGGGTCTCATCAGCGAACACCGCCGCGCTCTGGCGAATCTGCTGGATGAGTTGCCCGTGGACGGGTTCCAGTCGACCGGCCGCCCGCTGCAGGAGCTGGGCCAGTCCCCCTGGCGAGAGTCTCAGACCGCACAGATCCTGCAGGGCCTGACACGTCCGCCGCATCGTCAGTCCCGACCGATGCGAAAGCAGCAGGGCCAACGCCTGCGCCCGAGGCCCGAGGTGATTTCCCGCTGCCCCCACCGCCGTCGAGGTCTGCAAGGGGTGCGTACTCTGGACAGGCCCGCACTCCGGACACACGCCAGTCCACGTGGTGATCTGAAAGCACCGGGGCCGCACCGGAGGGATTTCTTCGAGGTACTGGTCCCGCTGCTGAAGATCGCTCAACTCGCCCTCACAGTGCGGGCAGCACGGCAGCGGAACCTCGATGTGTTCGTCGATCTGCTCGGGCCGTTGGCGATAGGCCCCTTCGTGTCCCTCCTTGCGGCCGGGACGTTGTTTCTCGGACTCGGGCTTCTTGAGTCGGTCCCGCCGACGAAACGGGGCCGTCTGCCGATGCGCGGCCTGCAGTTGCTCCTCCAGTGTCTGCACGTGCCCCACGAGTTCGGCGACCCGCTGCGTGAGCCGCGCAATCTCCACCGCCTGCTGCTCGACCAGCACCACCAACTCCCCGTATGTCGGTTTCCCTTCCGACATCGCCATCCTCCGAACAAGAGGATCGCAAACCCAACAAAACTTGCAAGATCAATCCACCGCACGCTAAACACGTACTCCCTCTCAGGGAGGGTCGAGCGCAGCGAGGGGAGGGTTTAGGTGGCGGGTGATCATGTCGAACGATCAACACCAGCGCATGGCGACCCGGCTGCGCCGTGACGCCATGCCACCCTGTCGGGTGACGACGCACCATCACCCACAACCTCCTGTCGCTTCGCGACTCCGGATCGAGATCCGGGGCTACCCACTTCGACTCCGGATTCGATCAGGCCGTGTGCCTCACGCGGCGTGGCGCTGCTCATCATCATCAGCAACCGACGGATCCGGACGGTAGTCGGCCAGACGCAGCAGCGTGGGTGCCGCCACAGCCGGCTTCGAATCGGACTGGGCCCGCGCAGCCTTGAGCAGCCTGGCCAGTCCGCGGCGTCGGCCCGTATCGAAGTCCTCCACCATCCGCAGGTCCGACTCCAACTGGTCGACAGCGCCACGATCGACAGGCCCGCCACATCACTGTCGGACTCTTCCTCCTCTGAGGAAGCGCGAGGGCCACGTCGTCGATGCTGCCGGGTTTCCGGACTATGCGCTGTTTCAACCCGCAGTGTGAACCGGAACGGACCGATGCCGATCGAGTCGCCCGGCTCCAGTGACGCGTGACGGCAGGGCGTTCCGTTGATCAGGAGTGGAGGCTCGGCACAGAAGGCCTCAATGGTGACATCCGAGAGATGCTGGATGATCAGGCTGTGCACCATGGGGATTCCGTCCCCCCCAGCTGCAGCTGACAGGTGCTGCCACAGCCGATGAGCGTCCGCTCACTGGTCAGTGGCCGGCGGGGGTAGCTGGTGCTCCCGCGCTCCACTTCGAGCCAGAGACGTCGGGCCGATGCGGATGTCCCGCCATGGGGCGCATCGCGGCGAATGTGTGTCATCCGAGCCAGGCCTTTCTGCGGCAGGGTTCGATCGTGTCCGATTACTTCTTCGACGATTCGAGGCCGCCGTCATGAACGATAAAGGCCTTGCAGACGGGACACGCGGCAATCTCACCGCCAGTTCTGGGCAGCGGACATGCGGATCAGTCGAGAGATGCCGCTGAGGCGCGAAGACAGGATGTTCGCGGCGAGTTTGCGGACGTAGAACTGCTGATGAGCGGTGGATTACCGGGAGCGTCGGCCGATGGCGATTCGCTTGCGGGCTCGTTCCTGAGCGAGCAGTTTCTCGTGGTACGCCGCGTCGGTCGTCGGGACCATCGACTGGGTCGAATCGAGGTCTGCCTGGGCTAAGGCCGCATCGACCTTCTCTGCCGGAATTGCGCGGTGCGTGAGGATCGAGACGACCGACCCTTTGATCTGCAGGAATCCGCCATCAATGAAGAAACTCCGCTCACCACCGGCCGTGCGCATGCGGAGTTCGCCGACTCCCAGCCGTCCCACCACCGGTGCCCGGCCGGGCAGTACGCCCATCTGCCCGTCAAACAGCGGGAAGCGGAGCGAGAGCACCGGCTCGTCCACCAGCGTGGTTTCCGGCGTCACAAGGACCAGTCGAAGTTCGGTGGGTGCAATCATGAGAGTTCAGCCAGGTGTCTGTGAGTTCGATCGTACAGGCCATCAGCTGGATTCGGCCATCTTGCGGGCCTGTTCCGCCGCTTCTTGCACCCCGCCGACATACATGAACGCGGACTCAGGGAGATGGTCCCACTTGCCGTTACAGATTTCGTCGAACGACGTGATGGTCTCTTCCAGCGGCGTGATCTTGCCGGCCTTGCCGGTGAACGCTTCTGCCACGAGGAACGGCTGCGAGAGGAATCGCTCGATGCGCCGGGCCCGGTGCACGACCAGCTTGTCGTCTTCACTCAGTTCTTCGACACCCAGAATGGCGATGATGTCCTGCAGTTCGCGGTAACGCTGCAGAATCTGCTGCACCTGCCGGGCGACTGAGTAATGACGTTCGCCCACGTACTGCGGGTCGAGAATTCGAGACGACGACGCCAGCGGATCCATCGCCGGATAAATGCCCTTTTCTGCGATGCGGCGTTCGAGATAGATGAACGCATCAAGGTGGCTGAAGGCGGTCGCCGGTGCCGGGTCGGTCGGGTCGTCGGCAGGCACGTACACGGCCTGCACCGAAGTGATGGCCCCCTTCTTGGTCGAGGTGATCCGCTCCTGCAACTGGCCGAGCTCGGTCCCCAGCGTCGGCTGGTAACCCACAGCCGAAGGCATGCGGCCCAGCAGGGCCGACACTTCACGACCCGGCCTGAGAGAACCGGAAGATGTTGTCGACGAACAGCAGCGTGTCGGTCCCGGTCGCATCGCGGAACCATTCGGCCATCGTGAGGCCCGACAGGGCCACCCGCAGACGGGCACCGGGCGGCTCGTTCATCTGTCCGAAGACCATGCACGTCTGCTCGATGACGGACCGGCCGGTGTCGCCGATCTTGGTCTCCTGCATTTCCAGCCAGAGATCGTTGCCTTCGCGTGTTCGCTCACCGACTCCCGCGAACACCGAGTAACCGCCGTGAGCCGAGGCGATGCGGGCAATCAGCTCGGTGAGAATGACGGTCTTTCCCAGACCGGCACCACCGAAAAGTCCCGCCTTCCCGCCGCGCACGAACGGCGTGAGCAGATCGATCACCTTGATGCCGGTCTCGAACACCTCGGTCTTGGATGAGAGATCCTCCAGCTTGGGAGCGTCGCGGTGAATGGGCCAATGCTCGGCGGCTTCCACCGGTCCGCGGCCATCGATCGGCTCGCCCAGAAGATTGAAGACCCGCCCCAGTGTCTCCTTGCCGACCGGCACTTTGACGGGACCACCGGTGTTGATCACTTCCATCCCGCGAACCATGCCGTCTGTCGACCCGAGGGCAACGCAGCGGACCCGACTGCCTCCCAGGTGCTGCTGCACTTCACCCGTGAGTCGGAGCTTGATGCCCTTGACTTCGTGGTCGACTTTGACGGCGTTGTAGATATCAGGCAGGTGGTCCGCATCGAACTCGACATCGAACGTCGAACCGATGACCTGAGTGACTCGTCCGGATGTTGTGGTTGCTGTGCTCATGGCTTCTTTCAAGTGGGTAGTGATTGGTGGGAAGTGGGTAGCAATCTGCCTTCATGAATCCAAGGATTTACGGAGGCCCGTGATGATTCGCCCCACTTCCTCGATCTGCCGCACGACCTCGCTTAAGGTTTCGTTTGTGAGATACCCCAGTCGTTCTGCGATGACGAAATGTGTATCGAGTTCCGTCAGGGATCCGTTTGCAATGGTCAGAAACCGAATGAACTCCTTCGTCGTTCCGCGTCACTTACCCTCGGCGATGTTCGCAGCAACAGAAACGGCTGCACGCCTCAACTGCTGTGTGACTCCAAATCGTTCGCCGGCGGGAAACGTCTTTGTAGTCTCATACGACCGCGTTACCAGTTCGACCGCCTTCTGCCACGCGATCAGATCTCGATGACTCTGAATCCTGCTCATCTCCTACCCACTACCCACTAATCCCCATCTACTCCAGAGCGGCGGCACCTCCGATAATCTCCGCCAGCTCGCTGGTGATCTGGGTCTGACGGGCGCGGTTGTACTCGCGCGAAATGTTGCGAATCATGTCGTCCGCGTTCTCGGTGGCGGCCTTCATGGCTACACGTCGGGCGATCTGTTCGCCGACCGCTGAGTCCAGAAAACACTTGAAGAAGCGGGCCTTGAATGCCGCCGGGACGATCTCTTCGAGAATCTCCTGAGCCGACGGCAGGAACTCGTAGTCAATTCCCGGGGCTCCGTTGGATTCGCCAACTCCACCCGCGAGATCACCGATGGGCAGCAGTGTTTCGACTACTGGTGCCTGCCGGCCTGCCGAAAGAAACTTCTGGTAAACCACGTCGAGCCGATGCAGTCGCCCCGAGATGAAGTCTTCGACGTAGCGGGATGCGATGTCGTTGACTTCGTCGAAGCCTGGTTGGTCCTCGAACTGTGTATAGCCCTTGTCGACCGGGATGCCCTCGAACCGCATGAACGTCAGACCCCGCTTGCCGCTCACTTCGAGTGTGACATTTTGTTCGGCCTCGCGACACTCCCGCAGGCGGGCGATCGCGGTGCGGGAAAGTCCGCCGTTGTAGCCTCCGCAGAAGCCGCGATTCGACGTGAGCAGCAGCAGCGTGACATTCCTCGTCTCGGGAGGCTGCTGCAGCAGGGGGTGCGAGAACGAGAGGTTCGCCCGCGCGAGATCGGCGACGATCTCATTGATCTTGCGGGTGTAGGCGGCGGCCTCGGTCGCCCGGTCCATCGCCTTCTTGAAGCGCACAGTGGCGATCAGTTCCATCGTCCGCGTGATTTTGCGGATGTTACGGACCGCCTTGCGGCGTTTGGCGAGGGCTCGTGTCTTTCCCATGCTTTAGGTCACGGATGTGTTGGCGAAAGTTTCGATTGCAGGTCGCTGTAGAACTGGCAGCAGACTGAATGAACCTGTCGGTAGTGGATCGGTATCTGCTTTCCGACCAATCAATCGTCTGCGGAGATCAGGCCGACACCTTTGCCTTCTCCTTCGTGGTTGCCGTGGTGAATGGGAAACGATTCCGGAACTCGACCGCGCAGCCTTCAGGCGCTCTTCGGTTTCATCGGACAGCTGCCCGGTGTTGACGATGGCGTCGCGAATCTCCGACTTCTCCTCCCGGATAAACGTGAGCAACGCTTTCTCTGCCTCGGCCACGCGGTTCACCGGAACGTGGTCGAAGCCTCCCTTGGTGCCGGCGTAGATCGCAATCACCTGATCGGCCATGTGACGCGGCTCGTACTGCGGCTGCTTGAGCAGTTCGACCATGCGGTAACCGCGATCAAGCTGCTGCTGAGTCGCTTTGTCGAGTTCCGTTCCCAGCTGAGCAAATGCCTCGAGTTCGCGGAAAGCGGCGAGGTCCAGTCGCAGTGATCCGGCGACTTTCTTCATCGCCTTCGTCTGGGCATTGCCACCCACGCGGGAGACCGAAATGCCCACGTTGATGGCGGGCCGCACACCGGCGAAGAACAAGTCCGGCTCCAGGTAGATCTGGCCATCGGTGATGGAAATCACGTTCGTCGGAATGTATGCCGACACCTCACCTTCGAGTGTCTCGATGATCGGCAGGGCTGTCATCGAACCGGCACCGAGTTCGTTGCTCAACTTGGCGGCTCGTTCGAGCAGGCGGCTGTGACAGTAGAAGACGTCGCCGGGATAGGCCTCGCGTCCGGGTGGGCGTCGCATCAGCAGCGACAGCTGGCGATAGGCCTGCGCCTGTTTGGTCAGGTCGTCGTACACGCACAGCGTGTGTTTGCCCTGGTACATGAAGTGTTCGGCGAGGGCCGCTCCGGCATACGGTGCGATGTACTGCAGCGGTGCGGGGTCGGACGCCGTCGCTACGACGACGATCGAGTAGTCCATCGCCCCGGTGGCTTCGAGGGCCTCGACAATCTGCGAGACAGTGGCGGCTCGCTGACCGCACGCCACATACACACAGATGACATCGCCCCCCTTCTGGTTGATGATGGTGTCGACCGCGACGGCAGTCTTGCCGGTCTTGCGGTCGCCGATGATCAGCTCGCGCTGCCCGCGGCCGATTGGCGTCATCGCATCGACCGCCTTGATGCCGGTCTGCAGCGGTTCCTTCACTGGCTGACGCTGGGCCACGCCCGGAGCCGGCGTTTCCACCGGACGCCGTTCGCTGGTGACGATGGGGCCTTTGCCGTCGAGCGGTTTGCCCAAAGGGTCGATGACACGTCCGATCATCGCATCACCCACGGGCACCGACAGCAGCTTCCCGGTCGTCTTGATCTCGTCGCCCTCCTGGATGCCGAGGTAGTCGCCCAGAATGATGATGCCGACCGAGTTCTCTTCGAGATTGAAGCACAGGCCGTTCGTCCCGTTGGAGAACTCGACCATCTCGCCCGCCATGGCGGACTGCAGGCCGACGGCACGCGCAATGCCGTCGCCGACCTCGATGACCCGTCCGACCTCGGCGGTCTGGATCGTGCCTTCGAAGTCCTCAATTTCCTGCTGGAGAACTGAAGCGATTTCGTCCGCTCTGAATTTCATGGAGATACCTTTCGCGCAGGCGCTGCCGCAATGACTGCAGCCGCGTGCGCAATGAACTGTCGTAAACGGTGTCGCCAATCTGAATCACCATCCCTCCCAGGAGAGACGGGTCGACTCGCGGAATGACGATCGGATGAAACGGGAGTGACTCCTGCAGACGCTGCTCGATGCGCTGGCGCTGGCTGTCGGTCAGCTCGACCGAACTGGTGACCTGCACGCGCTTGTGACCGATGCGGCGCTCGTGCTCGGTCCACGCCTCCCCAAGAATGAGGGGCAGGAGGTCCAGGCGGTCGCGGCGGCCCAGCACCTGCAGAAAGTTCGTCAACAGTGCCGAAGCGCGCGGGGCGATCACACGATCGATCAGACCGAGCTTTTCCTCGCGCGTTGTGGCCCCTGTCATCAACAGGCGGGCGAAATCGGGCTGCGGACCGAGCACATCATCCACCAGTGACGTGAACTCCTCCAGCGGGTTCTCCACCCCGGCCGCAGCGGCGGCATCCAGAAACGAGCGAGCATAGACCGAAGCCACAGCCTTGGCGCTGGGGTCTTCCAGTACATGTGCGGTTCGGGTCGGTTGTGGGGCGTCGGCCATGGGGCGAGTTCAATCAGTCTGGCGGGGGCACTCAGGCATGAGTGGAGGCAAAGTCACGCAGGGCTTCGTCAATCAGCTGGTCCTGGTTCTGCACGTTCACGCCCTTGCCCACGACATGCTGGGTGGCGGCAGCCACTTGCGTCGCCATGTTTTCGAACAGGTCGTGCAGGGCCTGGTCCCGGGCCCGGTTGATCTCCGCAATCGATCGATCCTTGATCGTGCGGGCTTCTGATTCCGCCGAGACAATGATGTCGGTCTTCGTCCGTTCGGCGTCGCGACGTGCTTCGGCGATAATCTCCTTGACTTCCTCGTCGATGGCCTCGAGCCGGCCCTTGTGCTCGGACACCAGTGCCTGCACCTCGCGCCGGGCGTTCTCGGTGTCCTCGACCGCCTTGCGGATGCCCGCCTCCCGTGCCTCCAGGGCCGCTTCAATCTTGGGCCAGGCGAACCTCTTCAGGCCGAAGTACAGCAGGGAGAAGACGGCCAGCGTCCAGATTGCCAGGTCGCTACGAAACTCCTCCGGCTTCCGGTTGACATCCTTTTCACCGATATGCGCATGCTCGCCATGATCGTCTGCGTGGGACGCACCGGCTTCGGAAGCATGATCGTCCGCCGGCGCTGCCGTGGCATGTTCCAGTCCGCCGGCGGGATCCTCGTGCTGGGCATATGCCAGTCCGGGCACGATGACCATTGCCAGCAAGCAGCCCGCCGTGACCGACATTGCTACAGTTCGAAAGGGACGCATCACCGATTCATCCTCGTGTTTGCGGACTCATGACAGCCGCTGCTTGTCAATCAGGACAATTCACCAATGGGCACTGGGACATCCTCGCCACACCAGTTCAAGCAACGGCCCGGAGCTTGGTGCCGGTCCATCCAGGCGATTGCCCTAGGTGGCCCAGGGATTCTGTCCCGAACACACGAAGATCGCATAAAAGGTAAAGCCTTCGATCAGAGCCGCCGCGATGATCATCGCCGTCTGAATGTTGCCTGCGATCTCAGGCTGACGGGCCATGCTCTCCAGCGCGGAGGAACCGAGTTTGCCGATGCCATAGGCAGCACCGATGGCCACCAGTCCGGCACCGAAGGCACCTGAGAACGAAATTGACGTTCCGGTCTGGGCCATCGCCGGAGTGGCGGCGACCAACAGTGTTCCAAACAGTACATTGGCCATTCGCAGAGTCTTGTTCACGAAGTGTTCTCCCATAGTCAAAGGCCCCGTGGTGCCGTTCGGTGAATCCGTCTCAGTGATGATGGACGGCCGAACCGATAAACAGCGCCGACAGGAAGGTGAAGATATACGCCTGCAGGAACGCCACCATCAATTCCAGCAGACAGAACAGGGTTGCTCCCACGACGCTGATGGACGTTGTCGTGAGCCAGGTGCCAAATGAGGCAGTCGCCGCCGTGGCGATCATCCCCAGAATTCCAAACAGTACCAGGTGACCGGCGACCATATTCGCCAGAAGTCGAATGCCCAACACGCCGTGCTTGATGAACAGGCCCAGTACCTCGATCAGGAAGATGATGCCCTTAATCGGAGCCATGTACCAAGGCAGGTCCATCGGCGGGACGAGATTCTTCCAGTAGCCCATGAAGCCCAGCTTGGCGACACCGGCGACGAAGCCCGCCGCGAAGGTGACGAATGCCAATGCCAGTGTGGTGCCAAACGCCCCCGTTGCCGTCCCGACCCAGGGGGCCAGTCCCATCAAGTTCAGCGTCAGGATGAAGAAGAACAGCGTCCAGAGCAGGGGGACAAACTCGTCGGCCCCATGACCGATCGCGGGGCGGGCAATCTGGTCTCTCACAAAGAGCAGGGCCCCCTCGAACATATTCCAGAACTTGCCCTCGGGCACGCCTCCCTTGCTCATCTTCTGTCCGAGCTTGCGGAACAGCCAGATCAGCAGCAGGGCCGCCACGACCTGCACTACCATGAACCGCGAGATACAGAATCCCGAGGCCGGCTCATACAGGTTCTTCAGAGTGCCGAATGGCTGCGGAATGAGGATCTTGCCAGAGAGATCGGTGTTGAATTGTTCAAGCGTCTCGTCTGGGTGCTGCTCCCGCAGAAACTGGGGGACCTCGCTGAGATCGTCCCAGTTCCGACGCCAAAGAAACTTCGGCACGTCGAAGTAGTAGCTGTCCTTGATGTGGAGTACAGGATCCGCCATCGGTGCAGTCGGGTGTCAGGGGGTACCGGCCGAACGGAGCGATCCGTCCGACGGGGATGAGTTCATTCGGGCCTTCGCGGCGTTCACCAGTGAGACCGACAGGCAGGTCTCCACAGCCAGTGCCACCAGAAAGAAGATCACAAACTTGCCGAACACACCGGCCGCGGCCAGCGTGGGGCTGTTGCTGGAGATGAGGACGGCGGCAGCCATCGGTACGCCGGTGCGGATCAGTGTGGCTCCCAGCACGCCGGAAACGGCATCGGTCGTGTTGGTGAATTGCCGGGTGACGAGCAAAGCACCGACCGCCGCAGCCCAGCACACACTGGCAGCAATCGCCGAGGCGACAATGCCGGAGAGTCCTTCGCGCTCAAACACCACGGCGACGACAATGGCCAGTGTGGCGATCATCATCAGCGAGAGAATGAGCACCGCGCCTCCCACGGGAGGGGGTGTTGCCTGGTTTGTTGGTGCCCGTTCTGTCACGTCGTGTGACCCCAGCTTGCGCACAAGTCGCTGCTACAGGGGTGTCTTTGTGTCTGTGTCTGTCGGACGCCGCCGCCCTGGTGGCGCCTGCCTTCTCATCGACGCCCTGATGGCGTCTTTGTCTCCGGACGCCTTGGTGGCGTCCTTGTCATCGTGAGCAGAGCGCTGATGGCCAGCGTCAACCCGAGTGCAAATCCCGTCAGTGCCAGAAACCCGGTGCCCCACCGGCGATCCAGCCATTGTCCCAGCAGTCCCGGTCCCACCATGACGACAACCACGCCCAGCACACGATAGACCCATTCCATCGCAACCGCCAGCGGTTGTGGCCCGTCATCGCTGTCGGGCCTTGGCTGGATGTCGTGTTGGTCGTTCAATCCGGGAGAATACCGACTGGGAGTGATCGCGGACGGGACCTTGCCCACCCAGATTTTTCGGAGTTTAGTAGTGGTTTCCAGTGAAGTCAAAGCACTGGTTTGAGGCACCGGGGAATTCCTGAAAGTGGATGGCTCGCTTCCCATCACTGGGGAAATCGCGACTGCGGGTCTCTCTGCGGAGCGTCACGATCAGCGTCACTTGGTCCCCAACGGGAGTGTCCACCAGGCGAAAGCAGACACTCAAGTCAGCGGCTCCCATCCCGACCCTTGCCCCTCCCTCGAGCCTCATGGAACCAGAAATGCTGAAATTGCAGGGCTTTTTGCCGCTTCTCACCCGTGTCGAGAATTGACAACCCGTTTCCTCGCCGCTCTACTTACACCGTGTTGAGGAGGCCAACTCCGCCAAAATCGAACGGAAACAACGGAAAGGACAGACGATGGCAAAGAAGCAGACCTACGGCAAGGCGAAGAGCAAGACCGAGGTTCTCACGTCACTCGCCGAGGCTTCAGGTGTCTCAAAGAAGGAAGTCGGCGCAGTTCTCGAGGCGATGGGCGAGCTCATCACCAAGGAACTCGGCAAGAAGGGACCAGGCGTCTTCAACGTGCCCGGGTTGATGAAGGTCAAGGTGGTTCGCAAGGAAGCCACCCCCGCACGCAAGGGCGTCAATCCCTTCACCGGCGAAGAGCAGATGTTCAAGGCCAAGCCGGCCCGCAACGTCGTGAAGATCATGGCGCTCAAGGCGCTCAAGGACAGCGTCTGACGCTCTGATGTCATCACGCGAACTTCGTTCGCAGAAGACAGCCTCTCGTTCAGCCCGGTAGCGAGACGAGGCAAATCAAATGCACACCCGGTTCTGCACTGGCAGGGCCGGGTGTGTTGTCTTTTGATCGCTGCTCCCATTGCGGTGGCGAAGATCTCGCGGACTCGCTTGCGGTATCGCCAGACCGCTGGAATCGAGAGTCGATTGGTGAGGCTGAGCCGCCGGCGATATTGAAGCAGCCCGGCTGCTCACCTCGCAGTCAGTCCCGGCCGGACACACTTATCCGGTGACTCGGTAGCCGATGTCCGTCAGGACTCGACGCACCGCCGCGAGCTGTTCTCCCTGGATCTCCAGCACGTCGTCCTTCAGCGCCCCCCGCGCTGCACGAAGACTTGAGCCGGCTCAGCAAGTCCGGCAAGTCACTCTCGGTTGCGGACAACCCCCGCACCACCGTCACACGTTTCCCCTTGCCGCGTTTCTCGACGCTCAGCTTGGCACGCTGCTGTTGCGGCGGAACACGGGGCACTTCCACGGGAGGGCAGATACACTGCTCTTCCAGCTCGCCGCAGTGCTCGCACCGCAGCGGACGATCGAATGGCGTGCCTTCAAAGAGCCTCATCGCGACGCATCCTTTGCTGCCCAGCAGCCGAGGAGGTACAAGCCCGCAGGGACAGCACGGGTGTCATCACCATTTGGCAAGTGGCAAATCGCAAGTGACAAGTATCAGGTTGGCAGAGAGTTCAGGGGTGGTGAGCGAATGCTACTCGACACGACGACTCGTTCTGAACCCCCGGTTCGCATCCAAACCGGAATCCGTGAGGTCTTGCCACTTCCTTGGCACCTGACACTTGTTTGAGTGTTGCCACTTGCCATTGTCTCAATATGCACTCGCTGGCGTTTCGTGCTCGTCGCATGGGTGCTGTTTCTAAAGCTCGTCGTCTCAAGCCAGAATGTCGCGGACGACCTCGCCATGCACGTCGGTGAGCCGGAAGTCGCGGCCCTGGAAGCGGTACGTCAGCTTCTTGTGGTTGACGCCGATCTGGTTGAGGATCGTCGCATTCAGGTCGTGGATGTGCACCGGGTTCTCGGTGATGTTGTAGCTGAAGTCGTCGGTGGCTCCCCAGGTGAAGCCAGGCTTTACACCACCCCCCGCCATCCAGATGGTGAAGCAGCGCGGATGGTGGTCGCGGCCGTAATCCTCGCGAGTCAACTTTCCCTGGCAGTAGATCGTCCGACCAAACTCACCACCCCAGACCACCAGCGTGTCCTCCAGCAGGCCGCGCTGTTTGAGGTCCTTGATGAGAGCCGCACTTCCCTGGTCGACGTCATGGCACTGGTTGGCGATGTCGTGCGGCAGATTGCCGTGTTGATCCCAGCCCCGAATGAAGATCTGCACGAACCGCACATTACGCTCGGCGAGCCGCCGGGCCAGCAGGCAGTTGGCGGAGAATGTCCCAGGCGTATGGACCTCGGGCCCGTACATGTCGAGAGTCGCCTGCGTCTCGTCGGAGAAGTCCATCAATTCGGGGACCGATGTCTGCATGCGATACGCCATCTCGTACTGGGCGATACGCGTGTTGATCTCCGGATCTCCCAAAGCCACATACTGCTGCTCATTCAGCGCTGCGAGGGCATCGAGCATGCGGCGGCGAGTGTCGCCGGTGACTCCCGGAGGATTGGACAGGAACAGCACCGGATCTCCCTTCGACCGCAGGGAGACGCCGGCGTGCTGACTGGGCAGGAAACCGGTCCCCCACAGCCGCTCGTACAGCGCCTGGGCCGACTTCCGCCCCGTCCAGCTCGAGTGCAGGACGACGAATTCAGGCAGGTCGGCATTCATGGTCCCCAGCCCGTACGACAACCAGGCCCCCAGCGAGGGCCGGCCGGGAATCTGGGAGCCGGTCTGAATATAGGTGATCGCCGGATCGTGGTTGATCGCCTCCGTATGCATGCTCTTGATGAAGCACAGGTCGTCCACGACGCCGGCCGTATGCGGCAACAACTCGCTGACGAGAGCCCCGCAATCTCCGTGTCGGGCGAACTTGAACTTGGATGGGGCGATCGGGAAGCGCGCCTGTCCGGAGGTCATCGTTGTCAGCCGTTGCCCCATGCGGATCGACTCGGGCAGATCGGTGTCGAAGAGCTTGCCCATCAGGGGCTTCTCGTCGAACAGGTCGATCTGTGAGGGGGCCCCGGACATGAACAGGTAGATGATCCGATTGGCACGGGCCGGGAAGTGAGGCTCCTGCAGGATGCCCCGCTTTGGAGTGGACTCTCCCGGACTGGCGAACAGGTGGGGGTTCATCACCGAGGCAAGGGCTGCCGTCCCGATCCCTGTCGCTGTTCGTCCCAGCAATTGGCGGCGTGTCTGCAGAAGTTGATATTCGCGGAACGGGTCCATTGCAGTTACCCTTTGGTGATGGTTTCGTCGAGATTCAGCAGCAGGTTGGCGACCATCGTCCATGCAGCCAGTTCCGGGTCGGCCGACCGGTCTCGATCCAGATGATCGGGGTTGCGCTGGGTCGTGGCGGAATCGATCAGTGCGGACGCCGCCTCGGGGTCGCTGGCAAAGCCCGAGAGATGCTCATCGAGGATGCCCCGAAGGATCGCCAGTTCCTGTTCGTTGGGACTGCGGGCGGTCACCAGGCGGAAGCCCCCAATCAATCGTTTGTCGGTCGAGTCGCCCTCGTCACGCAAAACCCGCTGCGCCAGGTAGCGCGACGCTTCCACCGACTGTTTGTCGTTGAGCAGTGTGAGGGCCTGTAGTGGCGTGTTCGTGCGGGCCCGGCGAACGATGCACGATTCCCGAGAGGGTGCGTCAAACGTGCTCATCGCCGGGGGGGGGGCGGTACGTTTCCAGAACGTATACAGGCTGCGGCGGTACAGTTTTTCCCCGTCGTCCTGGGAAAAGTTGGCGGTGTTGCTGTCGGTATACCCGACCGCCTCCCAGAGTCCGTCGGGCTGATACGGCTTCACACTCGGACCGCCCAGCTTCTCCACCAGGAGGCCGCTGACCGCCAGTTCGGTGTCGCGAATCATCTCCGCAGGCATGCGGAAGCGGGGCCCCCGCGCCAGCCAGCGATTCTGGGGGTCGCGCTGCCAGTGGTCGGGTGTGACTCGCGACGACTGCCGGTAGGTCGCCGACATCACGATCAGCTTCTGCATGTGCTTGACGTCCCATCCCGACTGGATGAATTCGGTTGCCAGCCAGTCGAGCAGTTCCGGATGCGACGGAGGGTCTGCCTGGATGCCGAAGTCTTCCGGCGTCTTGACCAACCCGGTTCCAAAGTAGCGTTGCCACCAGCGATTGACGATCACCCGTGCCATCAAAGGATGAGATGGACTGACCAGCCAGTTGGCCAGTCCCAGCCGATTGCGGGGGGCACCTTCCGACAGCGGCGGAAGCACGGCCGGCAGAATGCGTTCAACCACCTCGCCGGGATTGTCATACTCGCCCCGGTTGAGGAAGTGCGCCGGTCGGGGTTCGGCCATTTCTTCCGCGACCATCGTCTTGGGAATGTCGTTGTTCAGCTTCGTCAGCGACGTTTCCAGGGCCGTTCGCTTTTGCGTCAATGGCTGCAGTACTCCCTGGGTGTCCAGATAGATGTTCTCCAGGAAGTAGGTTCTCACGGCGGTCTGCTGTTCTTCGTTTCGGTCGGCAGGCTTCACCTTGAGCGCCTCCCGCACGGCTTCGGGAAGGCTCTTGGCCCCATCGCCGGCGGCCAACTCCCACAGGCGCTGCGACCGGAACGACTGCCCTCCCTGCGGAGTCCGCGTGACCAGACCAGCCGTGTCCCACATCACGGTGCCACCGAATTGTGTGAAGGCCCACCCATGCACGGTCGCCCCCGGGGCGAGGCCCACTTTGTCGATTGGCACTTCCAGCCGCACCCATTCGCCGAATTTCGGGCAGCGTTCCCATGCGCCGCTTGCCGGGGGTGTTGTGGTCGCCGAACGGAATCTGTGCGGTTCCCCAGTAGGCCCGATGCTCCCAGCTGCCGTCGTTGAATTGGAGCATGATCGCCTGCGGAGGATTCTGCTCGTCGAGCCAGACATGCGCGAAGAGCTTATCCCCCTTGCCCAGAATCAGCGGCGGGGTCGCTCCCGTGAAGAAGTGTTGTCCCAGCGCATCCACCGTTCGCCGCGTGGCGCGGGTTCCCGAGTGAACCCCTTCGGCGACCCATTCCCACTCCGGTCCGTCGTGCTGCAAGAGGGCGCCCGAGGGGACATCGTCATCGATCCACACGTAGTCCTCCGCAGGCAGTGACTCCGGATCCGCGTCGCCTGCGGGGTCGGTGTAATCGAGTGCCGCCAGGGCCGACTGGATCTCTGCATTCACGCCGGCAATCGCCTGTTGCAGCTCCTCGCGCTGCGATCTCTGCTCGTCCGAAGGGACTTCGATGAAGGGTGGATGCAGCAGCGAGTTACCGTCCATCGCCTGGGCTTCGAGGCTGTTGAAGAAGGCGGTCAGGCCGTAGAACTCGCGCTGCGTGATTGGATCGAACTTGTGGTCGTGGCAGACGCAGCAGCCCATCGTCAGTCCCAGATACACTGTGGAAAACGTCGTCACGCGGTCGACTGTATTGCGGACGTGCACTTCCTCTTCGATGGCACCTCCCTCATTGGTGCTGACGTTGCAACGATTGAAGCCGGTGGCGACTCGCTGCCAGGTCGTCGCATCAGGCAGCAGATCCCCGGCCACTTGTTCAATCGTCATCTGGTCGAAGGGGCGGTTGGCATTGAAGGCATCAATCAGCCAGTTCCGGTACATCCAGATCGAGCGTTCATTGTCCAGGTGCAGCCCATGCGTGTCGCCATACCGCGCGACGTCAAGCCAGTCTCGCGTCATCTGCTCGCCATAGCGCGGCGAACGCAGCAGTCGATCCACCGCCCGCTCATAGCGATCGGGGCTCTGGTCGGAGAGAAACTCATCGAGTTCCTCAATCGTCGGCGGCAGTCCGGTGAGATCCAGTGTCAACCGCCGCAGCAGTGTCTCCGGTGATGCTTCCTCAGAGGGCTCAAACTTGTGGGCCCGCATCGCTGCCAGAGTGAAGCGGTCGATTTCATTGTGCGGCCAGCTGGAGTCCCCGACATCCGGCAGCGGCGGACGGACCGGGGCGACAAACGCCCAGTGTTCCTGCCAGTCGGCACCCTGCTCGATCCAGCGCCGCAGCGTGTCGATCTGTGCGGGAGTCAACGCCTCTTGGTTCGAGTCGGTGGGCGGCATCCGCACGTCGGGATCGTCCGAACTCACGCGCTGCCACAGTTCGCTCGCCTCGGGATCGCCAGGAACTATGACCGCCTCGCCACCCAGATCCGCGAAGGCACCCGCCTTCGTGTCCAGACGCAATTCGATCTGACGGGAGCCTTCGTCCGGCCCATGACACTGGAAACAGGAGTTGGACAGGATCGGGCGGACTTCCCGATTGAAGTCAACGAGTGGTGCCGCAGCACTTGCAGAGGCTCCGTCGACGGCAGTGACGTTTTCGTCGGCGGCCCAAGTGAGCGTTCCCGCCCCCACACTCAGCAGGAGGGCGACTGTCGAGATTCCCGGCAACAGCGAGCGCATCGAACTCCCCCATCACTAAATGAGACCATCGACTCCTCTATTCCCATTGTAGCCGGTTTCCCCGACCTCCGACCACCGGGAGAGTCGATCGGTCGGCCTTTTGTCCCTCCCCTGGGTGCCGCAGTGGGTGCATCCCAGATGGGTGTTTGGCCTACGAGCACGCAGCGCACAACAAGTGCGCTCCTGTCGCGAGGTTCGCGACAAACTCGCTCGCCCTTCGTGCTTGTATGGGAAGACTGGATGCTGCCAAGTGCCTCGACAGCATCTCCTGCCTCCTTGCTCATATCAATGCCAACGCTCACATTCCCAGCCACGGGAGTGGTGCCCCCGGCGGCGGTAGGTGCACCAGTTGCACGCCGGTCACATGCGGATGGGCCGACACTTTCGCCATCGCCTCCGCCGAAGGTTCGTTGTCGAGGTTGAGGATGGCGACGGCGTCTCCCCCCGGTTCGTTCTTCTCCCGTCCCAGGGCCATGTGCGAGATGTTCACCTGATGCTCACCGAACACGGTGCCGATCGCCCCGATCAGCCCCGGAACATCGAGGTGCCGGTAAATCAACATCAGCCCGTCGAGGTACGCATCGAGGTGAAACTCGCCCAGTCGCACCAGCCGCAGAAACTCGTTGCCGAACATGGTCGCAGCGGCAGAGCGGGGCCCCTGGTCGGTTTCGATGGTCGCCGCTAGCATCGTCGCGAAGGCACCGACTTCCGACGTTCCCGATTCGGTGATCTGGATGCCGCGTTCGCGGGCCATCATTTCCGCATTGATGATATTGACGTTCTCCTCCAGTGCCTTGGAGAGCAGCCCGGAGGTGAACGCAGCGGCGATCAGCTTCATCGGCTTCGACGCCGCCTCGCCCCGAAACTCGAGTTTCGCCCCCCGGATGGCCGCCGACCCATTGAGCTGCGCCAATAGCAACCCCAGCCGGTAACCGATGTCGAGATACGGTTTCAGCCCTGCGACTTCCTGGGCCGAGATCGGGGCCATATTGACCGCATAGCGGACTTCGTTGCGAGTGAGGAAGGCGGTGATGATCTCCGCCGCCTCGAGGGCCACCTGTTCCTGCGCTTCGTCGGTGGACGCCCCCAGATGTGGTGTGCACAGCACCTGCGGCAGCTTCGTGAGCCGGCAGTCCGTTGCAGGAGGTTCGGAGGTGAATACATCGAGGGCCGCACCGGCGACATGTCCCGACTCGATGGCATCGGCGAGGTCCGTTTCATCCACAATGCCGCCGCGGGCGCAATTGATGATTCGCACACCCGGTTTGCACCGCTTAAGGCGATCGGCGTTGAGCAGTCCGCGGGTCTCGTCGGTCAGCGGCGTATGCACCGTCAGAAAGTCGCAACGCCCGATCAGTTCATCGACATCGCGAAACAGCTCGATGCCGTGCTCCGCCGCCCGCTCCTCCGAGAGGAATGGATCGTATCCCAGCACCGTCATCTGCAGCGCCCGGCAGCGACTGGCGACCGTCTGGCCGATGCGTCCCAGACCGATGACACCAATCGTCTTCCCCGCCAGTTGCGTGCCGGTGTACTTTTTGCGGTCCCAGCGTCCTTCCCGCATGCCCTGCGATGCCGGGCCGATGTTGCGCGACAGGGCCATCAGCATGGCCACGGTGTGCTCGGCGGTGCTGGTGGTGTTGCCTGCCGGTGTGTTCATCACAATGATGCCGGCCCGCGTCGCGGAGGGGAGATCGATGTTATCGACGCCGACACCCGCCCGGACGATCACCTTCAGCCGCTCCTGCCCTTCCAGGATCTCGGGGGTGAGCGTGGTGCCGCTGCGAATGATGATGCCGTCCGCCTGCCTCAGGGCTTCGCGGACCTCGGCCGGGGACAGGCCCGAGCGGACATCGACTTCGATTCCGGGGGTTTGCTGCAGCAGTTTGAGTCCGGCGGCGGACAGGTTGTCGGTAATCAGCACACGAGGCATGGGAAACTCAGGCAGTTAGTGGTCCAGGGGCGTTGAGCGAGTAGCGTAGCATAGAACCATTCGTCCCCGCGCAACTCTCTGGAGTTGAATAGGTGAGTCGTCGAGTGGCAGAGTTTAGCCGCGAGGGGTCGGGTGGCCGGGGCTGGACCGCAGGGAAGCCCCGGATCTCGTTCCGGCGTCGCAGAGCGACAGCAGGTTGTGGGTGATGTCGCGTTGGCACCAGATGGCGCGGGGACGTCCCTTGGCCGGACGCCGGCCCGCAACCTCTTGCGGCTGCGCCGCACCGCTTCGAGAAGCGGTGCTACCCACTGAGAAGTGCTGCCATTTGATTTCACCCTCCCCTGGGGAAGGGTGAAGAACGGACGAGTGCAAGTGTTCTTTCCCTCCGCGGAGCTGTCATCACTCGTCGGTTAACTCAATCGTGCCGCCGATCGTCGATGCCGGGGCATGCGAGACGATGAGCCACCCCAGTCGTCCCAGCAACCGGGCCCAGATGAAGATCAGAGCGGCACTCACCGGACCGAAGATTGCGGCCACCACCAGTTCAGGGCACCATTTCTGCAAGGACCACAGGGCGGCCTCGAATCCCATCACGACCCCTGTGGTCAGCAGGTAGTACAGCCCCCAGCCCCACCACTGGGTGACGAGGCTGCGAACGATCGGCCAGGTCAGCGGCGTGAAGACCGAGTTTCCCTCGAGCGTCGAGAGGATAAAGATGGGAAACGCGATCCAGGTGACGACCGTCAACGCCGGCAGGAAAGGGACCCCCACGCGCGAGAGTGCATGGGCGGCGAGATCACCTACGACGACCGCCAGAAACCATTGCGACCCGAAATAGGCCATTTTCAGCAGCCATTCGCGCCAGTTCTGTTCCCCCCAGCCGACAATCTCGTCGTTGCCGTTCGCCGTGTCCTCAATGACGACCAGACTGCAGGCGCATGCATAGGAGATCGTCCACAACGAGATCCAGATGAGTGGCAGACCGATGAACGCGATGAACACATAGATGGGGCCGCTCGCCTCGGCCGTCAGTAGGGCGATTAAAGCCCCCAGTACCGCCATGGCCGACAGGCCGATCGACAGACCCAGCCAGCGTCCCCACATCTCCTTGTGCCAGGGAAAGCTGAAGACGCGCGAGAAGAACGTCCAGCAGGGCGGGACGACGTCTTTCTCCCGACGGATGTGGGCCTGTGCCTCGATAAACCGGGTCTGCAGTTCCGGATGTGCCGACGCCTGCGGAACCGGCAGTGCCTCGACAGGACGGGGTTTGTAGGTGCGTTGACGCTGCTCCCTTTCCCGCCGGGCTTCCACTTCTTCTTTGGAAGGGATGCGGACCGGCTCGTGACAGTCGGGGCAGCGGACCATGCGGGGCAGATTGTGGGGAATCTCGTCGATGCGCGTCGCACAGATCGGGCATTTGACCAGCACCGTCGCGCCCGGCTGTGTGACGTCCACCCGCTCTCTGGGCGACTTCCCGGCGGCACGAGCCCCGTCGGTTGGAGGGAGTTGCAACTCATACGTTCCGGCGTCGGCAAACTTCGGCGCGGAGGGGGCGGCGTCTTTGAGTTCGGAGAGAGCCGGCACGCGGCATTTGGTGAAGCAGTCGGGACAGGTGACCTCGCGCGGAGTGCGGCCCACGCGCTCATCCAACCGGGTGCCGCAGGCCTTGCAGACAACCGTGGTGAACCGCAGGTCACCGGGAGAAGAATCGGCCATCAGTCTGTACCAGAGGTTGTGGGCGGGTGAGCATGTCAAGCTGTGACCGCGAATCCACCATGGCGACCCAGCACGCGCTGTGACGCCATGCCACCTTGCCGGGCGTCGCCGGCGGGCTTTCGGAGTTCCTTGCGCCTTCACGACCACCTGTGTTGGATGGTTGAACTCGCCAATCATACCACGCTCAGAACTCGCCGCGACGCGGAGGGCAGGGGTCCATCGTGAACACGCTCGCATCGAAACACTCCTTCAGCAGACGCAGTTTGCGGTCCGTTGCGGCCGGGTCATCCCACAGATTGACGAACTCATCCGGATCCGACGTCAGGTCGTACAGTTCCCCCGGCTCGCTGTCATGATACGTCACGATCTTCTCATCGCGCGTGCGGAGCATGGTGCCATAAGCACCCGGATGCGACCAAGCGTTGTAGTATTCGCAGAACACATGGTCCCGATGATGGTGTGGGTCGGCTGCCCCGGTGAGAATCGGCAGAAGCGAGCGCCCCTGCATCTGTGATTCGGGGTCGAGACCGGCACAGGCCAGCAGCGTCGGAGCCAGATCGGTCAATTCCACGAGGGCGTCCGTGCACAGGCCCGCCTGAAACACGCCGGGCCACCGCATCACGAGCGGCACCCGCACACATTCGTCATAGAAGTGCGGCCCCTTGAGGTACAGGCCATGGTCCCCCAGCAGTTCTCCATGGTCCGACATGAAGATGACGAGCGTGTTGTCGCGCTGCCGGGTCTCGTCGAGTGCGGCGAGCATCCTGCCGACCTGGTCATCGATCTGCTCGATCATCGCGTAATATGCGGCGGTGATGCGTCGCTGGTCATCGCCCGTCAGCGAGGCGACGTCCATGCCCCCCGGACTGTTGTGGGCCCAGCGATGATCGAGTTGCTGGAACTCCGGCTTGCCCGCGAGTTCACCCTCCCGCCATTTCGGCAGGGGCAGAGTGGATGGGTCATAGCGCTCCAGATACTCCGCAGGTGGATCGAAGGGGTGATGTGGCGCGAACATGTTGACCGAGAACAGCCACGGCCTGGTGGTGTGTCGCCGCATGAAGTCGATGGCCATTTCCGCGCACCAGGTCGTCTGATGGTAGCGGGCCGGCACACCGACCTTGACATACTGTTGTTCGGGGCCCGAGTACAGTTCGTCCCAGGTCACTCCCTGCGCCGTGAGCCATTGCTGATAGGCATTCTCAGGCCAGTCGGGTTGCGGATGATGCGACCAGTGAAACACCGTGTAGCCATCATCGGTCCGCTCCTCGATCTTGCCGCTCGAGCACGACGCCAGGTGCAGCTTGCCCGCCAGTCCACAGACGTATCCCTCGTCTGCGAGGATGCGGGGGACCAGACGTTCGCTGGCGGGAATCGTCTGACCATTCTGACGACAGAGTGTCGTGCGTGGATACCGGCCCGTGAGGAACGACGCCCGGCTGGGAGTACAGACGGGCGACTGGCAGAAGGCCTGTGTGAAGGCCACGCCGTCAGTCACCAGCTGGTCAATGTGCGGTGTGCGGATGTGCGGGTTGCCCAGCGCGTGGATCGTGTCGAACCGCTGCTGGTCGGTGCAGATCCACAGAATGTTGGGGCATTGCATGTGACAAGTCCAAAGGGCTGCGCAGCAGGCTATCGCATCCAGGCAGACATCACCACGGCACCTCGAACGCACACACACACACACACACAAGTCCACGGGCGGCGTCCCGTGGGTACAGAGACGTGGATCGACAATTCGAAGAACTCCGGCTGCTTCCGCAGTCCCGCTCTACAAGCACGAAGCGCCAGCGAGTGTGTCACCCGCTTCTTGTTCAACGATCCCGGCGCACTTGTTTGCGCGGCGTGCTTTGGTCAGCGCGCTCCGCGGCACTACTGACATCCAGTGCCGTCACACTGGACGAACGCCGTCGTTGTCTGCATGCTCGTAGTCACAATTGTCATCGCGAACCATGGAGACACACCATGCGCTGGTTGCTCGCATTCGCACTATCCGCCGTCCTCGGTCTGCCGGTGAGTTCGACCAGTACGCGCGGGGCCGAGGTCGTCGTCTCGATCGACACGCCGGTCTCACCCCCCGTCTGGGCCTTGCTCGAGCGGGAACTGCTTGACGCGAATACCGAGGCTTGCCGGGAGTTCTTCGCGAAGTACTTCGACGAACAGGGCTTTCTGTTGTGCGTCGAGCGCTGGGGAGGTGATGACGGCCCGGACGATGCCATCGAGAACGTCAACGATTGGCCCATACTGCATGCCCTGGGGGCCGATGACGACATCCGCCGCATGGTTCGCAAGGCCTGGGAAGGACATCTGCGGCAGTTCACGCTCGCCAAAACGACCGAGGTGCCCCTCGCACGCGACGGCATGTACTACAAGGAGTTCCCGGTCATGTTCGACTGGCAGCACAATGCCGAGGGACTCGGAGTGTTCATGCTGCTGGGCCTGTCTGACGCTGAAGATTCCCGGCTGCATCAGCGGTCGCGCCGCTTTGCGGGGTTCTATCTCAACGACGATCCCGGGGCTCCCAACTACGATCCGGAACACAAGATCATCCGCAGCCTGTTCAATGGCAGCCGGGGTCCGCTGCTCCGTAAGGCGACGGCACTCGATTGGGCCGGCGACCCGATCGAAGTGGAGAACCGATTCTCGCTGGTGCATGGGGAACGCCGCTACGAGGAAATGCTCGCGCACTTCGAGGAGTACACCGACATCGTGGGGGACCATCCGCTCAATCTGCTCGCGACGTGTCTGCCGCTCAATGCCTTCATGGTCGATCACGAGCCACGTTACCGCGACTGGGTGATCGAATATGTCGATGCCTGGGTCGAGCGGATGCAGGCGAACGGCAACGTCATTCCGTCGAACATCGGACTCGACGGCACCGTCGGTGGAGAAGCGGACGGCAAGTGGTACGGCGGGACCTATGGCTGGGCGTTCACCGTGACCGTGCCGCAGACGGGGGAGCTTGCCCATCGCAACCGGCAGGAACGCGCGTTCGTCGGTTTCATGAACGCGTACCTCCTGACGGGGGCCGACCGCTATCTCGACATCTGGCGGAAACAGGCCGACGTCATCAATGCCCAGCAGAAGTCGATCAACGGGACGCCGCACACCCCCCGGATGTACGGCGACGAGGGCTGGTACGGTTTCGTTCCCGGGCCTTACACCTCCAATGCACTGGAGATCTGGTATCTGTCACAGTCCCAAGTCGATCGACGGCGGGCTCCCAGGAACGGCTGGCTGTCGTTTCTCGAAGGAGACGATCAGCAATATCCGGAAAGATCCCTGCGCGAGGATCTCGATCGGGTCCGCCGAACTGCACAGGCCATGCGCCGGGACGCATCGACTCCCGACACCCGGCTCGCCGACGACCCGATGAAGTTCAATCCGTGTCAGGTCGAGTCGCTGATCCAGCTCATGCTGGGTGGTATCCATGTGACGCGGAATGCCAGTGTGTTGCACTGCCGCGTGCGCTATTTCGATCCCGAGGCCCGACGTCCGGGCCTGCCGGACGATGTTGCCGCCCTCGTCGAAGGGCTGTCCGCCGACTCCTGCACGCTCAGACTGGTCAACACCAACCAGGTCGAATCACGCGAGGTCATCATCCAGGCGGGGGGATATGGAGAACACCAATTCACAACGGTGCGACTTGATGACGCGACAAGCGATGTGCGTGTCGACCAAGACCGGCTGAGTGTGCGACTGGTGCCCGGAGCCGGCTGCACGCTGGTGCTGGGAATGCAGCGGTATGTCAATCCGCCGACGATGAAGGTCTCGTGGATGCGCTGAGCGTCATTCAGTGAAGTCATCGCGGGTGCCACTGCCGGCTTGTCCAGCAGTGCGTGAGTAACGTCATACCGGCACACTTGCTCGCACCGGGTACTTGTCTCCTGAGAGCGTCAACGCACGTAGTCGTCAATCGTCGGCCGTTCGATGACCTGAGGGTACTCACGCTGAGGAATGTGGGCGGCATCCATGTACGAGACCAGATGTCGGATGATCTCCGGATGTTCAGCAGCGACGTTCGTTGTTTCGCCGACGTCGGCCTCGAGGTCGTACAGTTCGACCGGTCCGTCGGGTCGCGACTGCACAGCCTTCCAGCGTCCCTGACGAGCGGCACGTCCGATGCCGGTCCCCCGCGATACTCCCAGTAGAGTCCCGCGTGCTCTGACTGTTCGCCCCGGCCAGTGAGCGTCGGCACCAGCGATACCCCATCGATGCCTGCAGGCGCTTCAACACCGGCGATGTCACACAACGTCGGCAGCACATCCTGAAAGCCGCACACAGTGTCGCGGACGCTGCCGGGTGCTGTCTGTCCCGGCAAGACAGCGATGAACGGCACCCGGATGCCTCCTTCATAGAACGACCCCTTGTAGTCGCGGAGCGGTCCGTTTCCGTCGAAGAAGTCGGTCATGCGGCCCCAGGCGTTGTTTTTGCCGCCCCCTTGGCCCCCGTTGTCGGAGGTGAAGAAGATGACCGTGTTCTCTGCGATGCCGAGTTCGTTGATCAAGGTGCGGACTTCGCCAACGTATGCATCGAGCCGGCTCACCATGCCCGCGAACGTCACAAAGCCGTCGTCACTGCTGATGTAGCCGGGCCGAGAGTCCTCCAGTCGCACCTTCGGAAACTTGCCGCGATAGGGCCGCTCCCATTCGTCGGGCACGACCAGTTCGACATGCGGAATGATGTACGGCAGGTAGGCGAAGAACGGCCCCTGCTTGTGAGTGCGGATGAAGTCCAGCGCGTGCTCATGGATGACGTCCTGCACATACTGCCCACGTTTGCCCTCATCGTTTCCGGGGAGCATGAACTTTCCGTCATTCTGCTCGACCCAGTACGGATAATAGAAATGGGCATGAACCTGCAGGTACTGGCCGAACCACTCATCGAAGCCTTGCCGGTTGGGTTGCCCGGTGGTTCCCTGATATCCCAGTCCCCACTTGCCAAAGCCCCCGGTGGCATAGCCTGCGCTGTGCAGCAGTTCGGCCACGGAGACATCATCGGGCAGCAGCATCTGCGTGACGTCGTTCGCCCGCACCGCAGTGTGCCCGGTGTGCAGGCCGGTCATCAGTACTGAGCGCGACGGCTGGCAGACGACGGACCCCGCATACGCCTGTGTGAACTTCATGCCGTCGGCGGCGAGACGGTCGATGTGCGGCGTGTGGATCTTCGTCTGCCCGTAACAGCCCAGCTCTCCATAGCCGAGGTCGTCGGCCATGATGAAGATGATGTTCGGCGGCGCGGCGAACAGCGACGTCGCGAGGAACCCCAACACAAGGAGGACACAGGCAGCGGCTTTCATGATCGGCTCCCGGTCAGTGATGCAAGCGGATTCAGTGACGGCATTCATGCATCATAACGAGCCGTCGAACCCGCGCCTCATCGGCTTGGCACATCCGCGACTTTGGAACAGGGTTCCCCGGTTACTCCGTCGAGTCGACGCGAGTTCTTTCCTGCTGCAGTCGCTGTGTCAGTCGCGAGACGATTTCGGGGTGTTCGTCGTAACGATTGTCAGTCTCCGCGATGTCGTCTGCCAGATTGAAGAGTTGGCCGGCCTGCGCTGCCGGATCGCGAACCTGTGAACTCCAGCCGATTCCTCCTCCACCCTGCCCGAGGATGAGCTTCCAGTCTCCCTCTCGGACGGCAAACAAACCTTCGTTGCTGTCGTGAACAATGCCAGTGCGGATCGGTCTGTCTGGCTTCGATTGTGTGAGAGCAGAGAGAAAGCTGAAGCTGTCTTCGCCGGCCCCTTCTGGCAGCCTCTCGCCAATAAGTTCGGCAGTGGTGGCCAGCAAATCCGTGAGGGCGACGAGCTGATCTGACCGGGAGCCGGCCTCGACATGTCCGGGCCAGCGGACCAGCAACGGGATGCGGTGGCCGCCTTCATAGTCCTCAGTCTTTTGACCCCTCAGTGGCCCATTGGACCGGTGCCCGCTGTAGTCGACGATGTGTGCCGGCCGGTGCCCCATCTGTACGGCGCCATTGTCGCTCGAGAAGACGACCAGCGTATTCTCGGCGAATCCTCGTCGATCGAGTACGTCGAGGAGTTCTCCGATCGACCAGTCGAGCTCGTTGACGAAGTCGCCGTACACACCGATCTCGCTGGTCCCCTGAAACCGGGGATGAGGTTTCAGGGGTGAATGAACGTTCCGCTGCGCGAAGTACAGAAAAAACGGCTCCTGATCCTGCTTGTTGATCCAATCCACGGCCACCTCCGTCAACCTGACGGCGAGTTCCTCCTCCTCGTAGGTTGTACCTTCCCCCCCGGTAAACGTGTGCCGCGGCGTAATCGTGTGCCCGTTGAGCCATGTCGTGCGGTCGGTCTCCCGTTCATCGAGAACAATCTCCAGTGGCGAGGACTCCTGAAGTCCCTGCACATGATGATTCTCGATGTAGACGTGCGGAAACTGCCCGACATGCGGAATGCCGAAGAAGTAGTCGAAGCCGATTTCCAGCGGACCGGGCTTCAGCGGTTTGTTGTAGTCGGGACCGCGACGGTCGTCCCAACCTTCGGTGGCTGGTCCGCCAAAGCCCAGATGCCACTTTCCGATGCACGCGGTCCGATACCCAGCCGCTTTCAGTAGACTGGGCAATGTGAGCCGGTCCGTCTCTACCAGCATCGGATCGTTCGACCACACGCAGCGAGTCCCGACCCATGTCCGCCACGCATAGCGACCTGTGAGCAGACCATACCGCGTAGGCGTGCAGACGGAGTGTGGTGAGTGTGCATCCGTGAACCGCATCCCGGTCTCGGCGAGGCGATCGATGTTTGGCGTTTTGACCTTTGTCGCGCCATAGCAGCTCAGGTCGCCATAACCCAGATCGTCGGCGAGGATGACCACGATGTTCGGATGTCGAACGGGCACTTCATCACCCGGCACCGGACAGGTCAGAAGTGCGAACGTCGCCAGCATCACATGCATGGGCAGCCAACATCGCTTCATGATTCAGATTCTCCACGCACGAGCAGCAGACGCGGTCCAGCGACCGGTCCATCAGCGTTCCCCGTCAACTGCGGCTGGAAACCGGAAATGTCCCCGGACAGTGTTCCAGGCATCGTCCCCCACGTTGAAGATCAGCGTAAACTCCCGTCCTTCAGAGTGCCACCACTTCGGAGCGAAGTGATAGATGCTCACGCGGTTGTTTGGCCGGGGAGGCATGAACAGCGGATGATCCTTCCAGTAGGCCACTTCACTCCACGGGCCCCAGGACTGCGGTGCCTCGAAGAGTGCGAAGTGGCCCCCCGTGTCTCGCGGGGTATACATCAGCAACCAGCGCCGCAGCGACGATTGCCAGCCGACGCTCAGGGTCTGAACAGACCGGCATGACCCTTGGTTGCGTTCTCGATCAACGGACTCCCGTCGCAATCGGTGGAGACGTGACCAGTCCGCTGACGGGCAGCAGAAACTCCCGCTCCTGCGGCCTCGCACAGCGGATCACCAGTTCGTCCTCCAGAAACCCTTCCTGCTTCGGACCGGACCCTGTAATCAGGATTTGGGCCGTTGAAGGAGATGTCGTAGTGTACGACACCGACAGGTCGAACACGCCCCGTCTCCAATGCGTGCTGACGATCTCCAGTTCCTGTCCGTCGTCGCAGGACAGCTCGGCCGTTGCATGCACTTCCCGCCCGGGGAGTCCTGCGCCGAGAAACAAACGGGATGGCGACGCCTGGAACATCTCCCGCACGAGCCAGGTCACCGGCACGAACGACTCGGCTTGCACGCAACCGTTAAACTCGAACCTCACGCCCCCCTGCTGCGCCGTGCCGTCGGTTTCGCCATCGGTTTGCAATTCGAGTGCATAACGTTCAATCATTTCCGTGTCTGTCGTCTCCTCCTCCAGCTTTCGGGCTATCAGGATCTGTCGCGGCTGACAGACGATGTTCGTCACGTCACACAGATCTCCGCCGGCACCGCTCAGGTCGTGGACAATGCAGACTTCCTGAGTGGCCGTTTCACCCGGACGTACGATGCCGAAGTCAACCATCTGCGGTTGAAGCGTGAATGATCCGATTGCCGTCCATTCCAGAAACAGCTCGATCCGTGGCTGGTCCGGATCATTCGAATGCAGCACGACCTTGGCAGAACTCTCCTCGGGCTGTCGCGGCGAAATGCGGACTTCGAGGATGGTGCTTTCTCCAGGAAGCACCGTCTCCGCTCGCAAAACAACCTTGGCACAAGAGCACGAACTTTCCAGGCCCACCAGCTGGAGGTCACCATCCCCTTCGTTGCGGATGACCATCTCGATGGTCTGCGGTCCCAAGGGCACTTTTCCCAGCGATCGCCGCGCTTCGGGCACGTGGATGCGCGGCGACCCGACCGGCGGAGTGTCGGTGACAGCGGCGGCCTCTTGGATGGGCGCACTTTCCCGGCTGCATCCTATCAATGCCGACAGCAGCAGGCCGCTACGCAAACAAAGCAGGACAGAACGCCTCATCGCCTCAACTCCGCAAGGGAACCTTAGAACCCGACTGTTTCACTGCCGGCGATCGTGGCCAGTGCTCGCCAGGTGTTGATGTCGATCGAGTCGGACACGAAGCGGACCGCCCCGTCCGCCAGCAACAGAAACACACCACCGGGATGTGCGCTGGTGGCCCGAAAGCTGCCGGCATCCTGAAATGCAGCCCCCCCGTGCTCGGCTGTGATCTCAACATTCGGTACCGACGCGCTCAGCGAACAGTCTGGCACGCGTGAATTGGGAGGCGCGACATGGTTATAGAGCGTGTCGTTAAAGGTGAAGGGCAGCCATTCAAGTCCGGCATACGGAAACCAGGCGGACGGCGCGGAACTCAGCGAGCTGCAATAGGCCACCATCGGTGCTGCCGTCACATCACCACCCGAATTCGGAAGGATTTCAGACAGCCCGGTGAACCAGAAATCACGCGTTCGATCGAACCGGTCGTCGAGTCTGGAGATCAGCTTCTCGCACAACAGTGCCGTGTGGCTGAGACCATCGGTCAGATCGCTCGGCCGCGTGCTCTCGACCCGTCCAAAGATGCCTCCCGCGTGCTCCCGGTGCATCTCCTGTGGATCGTCTCCAGTACAGCCGCGGTAGTTGGTGCCAAAGACCCCGTCATCACTGGGACAGAAAAATAGCGGCAGGCGCAGATTCCCGGGACTCGACCGCACGCGCGGGTCCCAGCCGGGGCCGGTTCCCTGTTGGAGGTCGCTGTCGTTCGCCAGTGCCAGTTGTTCCAGATATGGCAGCAGTTGCACATGCGGCGAATAACCCAAGTACGTCCGCCACCCCTGCCCCGGGGGCAAGTCGATCACCGGTCCATCCGAGCGGGGATACTCCCGCTGGGTTGTCTCGAAGTTGTGGATGGCCACCCCGAACTGCCTGAGGTTATTCTGACACTGGATCCGCCGGGACGCCTCGCGAGCCGACTGCACCGCCGGCAGGATCAGCCCCATCAACAGGACGATAACGCTCAGGCTGACCAGCAATTCCACCATTGTGAAGCCACAGCGCCGGTCCCGTTTGTGTGTCATCGGAGACATGGTCGGTATCCTTCACGCTGCGGCGGCGACTCGCGATCTCCAGAACAATACAGCCCCCGCCCCCGCCAGGCAAAGCGCGCCGACACCCAGCGCCCACCACCACCAGGGAATGTCCTCCGGCAGGTCTTCTTCGGCCATCAGGGGGACGGCCGCCACCAGCAGCGCCGTCCCGTCCCACTGCGTTGCCAGCGCCTCGGGGGCGACGTGGGACGTGCGGGGCGGATCAAGAATCTTCACAGCGCCCCCTGCCAAGTCGCTGAGCAGGACGTAGTGACCGCGCGACAGGTGGGCGATGCAGGCGAAGCGCTCGGGCCGGCGACGCAGGTTATCGAGGTTGGTGCTCACCCCCAGCGTGTGGGCCCCCTGCTTGTCGGCGAACTCCGCCAGTTGACCCAGCGAATACCCCGCCGGTTCCGGTTCTCCCAGTTGCCGGCGAAACTCCTCGAACGGGGGGAGTGGGATCTCCACCGCCCCCAGCGCCACATACAGGCAGTGGGCACCACACAACTGATGCGGCTCGTGCTGCGTTGCTGCGGGAGACGACAGGCCGATCAGCAGCAGCAGGGAAGCGGGAAGCATGTTCACTTTGCCTGTGGTCTCGCGAAGCCAGACTTCTTCGTTTCCTCGATCATCCGTTCCAGGTCGATCTGCAGCACGTCCTGGCTTTCAGAGCCGGGAACGCCGTGTCGCCAGGAGCGGCTCCTTCCCGCACCCGTCAGATTCATTTTCGTACCAACGGGGATATCAAGCGACTTGATGTCGAGCGTCTCAGCCGTCTTCGGGACGCGCGAACTGTACTGAAGCACATCAACACGCCGCGTCAAGAACGCTTTGTCGGGGTGGCCCGGCTCGAATCGTTCGACGCGAAACTTGCGGCAGTAGGGCACACCGTGTGGATCGCGGTCCCATTCATAGGTCGCGATCAGCATCATGGGATCGGCCTTATGTTCGCCGATTGGCCCGCTCGCACCCATGTTGTGCTCCAGGCGGACAATGTCTCCGTCTGAGGCCGGGTCGATGAAGAACACCAGCGACTTCTTCGTCAGCCGGAGCAGTCCGTCGTCCAGGCTAGTGACTTCTAGAATATCACTGTTCTGGACAGCATCTTTTAGCATTTTCGAAAGCCGAAACGTCTCCACGAATGGGAACGTACTCCAAATCTGCAGAGGGCGGATTTCGATGTCCCATGAAATGCCCCGGGGCTTGTCTGTCAAATTGCCAAAGGCCTCTGTCAGCGACGGGAAGTACGACCACTCTTCCTTCGGGGTAATCAACAGCACGTGCGGCTGGCGTTCCTCCTGCTCCATCGTTCCATCTAAGGAAAGCGTCGTGCTGCTGTGATACCGGATATCCAGGCGGGCATGTGATTCCTTCCAGACGAGCGAAAGATCTGCGGCCATCACGTTGGCCCCAGTCTGTTCGACCCGCACGTCCATCATCCCGGTCTTCCATTGCGCCTCCCGGGTGAAGAGTGCGTCGAGGGCCAATTGGGCGACCCCTTTGGCATCGAGTTTGTCCTGGCCCGACACAAACCCGGTGAAGCAGGACGTCGATGCCAGACCGATGAGCAGTGATGCAATCCGGATTCCGGCTCCCCGTCGGCAACGGCCAATTCCCCTTGGCGCACGCTGCCCATCGTTCGCCATTGAGCTCTTTCGCAAATCACAGGCATTCATTGTGAGCACTCCGGACCAGTACATGAATCCGGGGCGTTTTGCACAAATTCCCAAGGCACAGTATGGTTGTTCACACAGACCTCCTGGCCCTCTACGGTACCGGTCGTGCAAACCTGTCGCTTCATGCAAAAATGAGTTGTTGTTGCATGCTCGCACTCGTCTTCCTCTTCCGGTGACTGGGAGCAGCTGTTCGAGTTGCCGGTCTGGGCCTCGTAGTCGTAATTAGTACTGCAGAAAGGGACGTAGTGTTCAATGCAATCGACCGGGTTGTAACAATTGTCGATCAACTTGCAGCACTGGAACGTCGCTCCGCCCGAGATGCGCCAGAGTTCGACCCTCCCTAGCGTGCGTGCGAGCGGATTACCGACCGTGCGGGTCGCGAACAGGGGTGCCGCCAGCAGCAGGGCGAACGCTACCCCCCCCCCCAACAATGCAAGCAGAGTGCGTCGAGACATTTCACTCCTCCTCCGATTGACAGACCTGTCGACCCGTCAGTACCCGACCGGGCATGGTGACAACGGGCGACGAACACGCACAGAGAAGCAGCAACGCCGAAACGACACTGCTGTCAAGCGGACAGCAAGCCACCCCGCAGCATATCAATTCCGCTCCGGTCGTCAAGCGCCTTTCAAGCTATTCAGGGTGCGTCTTGACGCACCTCACGCGACGGTTTTGAACTCGTTGCCGTGCCAGATGTCAGCTCATTACGGAGTCGATGCATTCACCCCAGCGGGCATTCTACGAACGGACCGATGTCCTGCTCAGGCTGAACACTGGTGAGCGGGAACCGGAATACGCCCCCATTTACAAGGCCGATGGAAAGATCGGTCCCGGTGCGAAGGAGAATCCGACTGACCCCGAGCTGTCGCTGCTCATCGCCAGGGCGCGTGCGGAAGGACGAGAACCGGCTGAAGAGGAAGCTTGCGCAGTTGAAGAACAAAGCCTCCCGGCAGAAGCCCGGGAAGTGATTTGCTACAGCTGAGATCAACGGATATCAATGGTGAGCGTGATTGCATGAACTCTCGTGCGATCGTTGCCGCAGTCAATCCAACGCGGGGCCGAGTCCAAACCCGTAGAATGAGTGTGACCATGCCGCATGTCTTCTTGATTCCAGCCCTGTCGGTTCTGATCGTTGGGAAGTCGTTGGCCGTAGAGCCATCCAGCCACGTCGTCATCAGCAGCGAACCCAAGCAATGGCATAACGTCGTACTCACGCTGAACGGGCCCTTCGCGCGGGAGCTTGATAACGATCCGAATCCGTTCACCGATTACGCTTTCAGCGTGACGTTCACTCACGAAAGCGGTTCGCCGGAGTACACGGTGCCCGGTTACTTCGCGGCAGACGGGGACGCGGCCAACTCCAGCGCCGATTCCGGGAACAAGTGGCGGGCCCACCTGTCGCCCGACAAGACTGGCGAGTGGTCGTACACCATCTCGTTTCTGAAGGGTCCGCAGGCCGCAATCGGCGGATCGGGAGAGCCACTTGAGCCCTTCGACGGGTTGAGGGGCAGCTTCACGATCGGCGCCGGTGACAAGACCGGACGCGATCTGCGTGCACACGGTCGCCTCACTTATGTCGGCAAACATCATCTGCAATTCGCGGGTTCGAAAGACTACTTCCTGAAGGTGGGGGCGGATGCCCCCGAGACGCTGCTGGCCTACGTCGACTTCGACGGGACACAGACGCGAAACCCCAAGGCACCGCTCAAAACCTGGAGCCCGCATCTGGCCGACTGGAAGCCGGGTGACCCAACATGGAAAGACGGCAAGGGGAAGGGACTGATCGGAGCGATCAATTACCTGTCAGACAAGGGGATGAACGTTTTTTCATTTCTGACCTATGCCGCCGGGGGCGACGGCGACAACGTCTGGCCGTTCGTCGAGCGGGACGACAAGCTGCATTATGATTGCTCGAAGCTCGATCAGTGGGGCATCGTGTTCGATCACGGCAGCACTCAGGGGATGTATCTGCATTTCAAATTGACCGAGGCAGAGAACTCCGGTGCGCGAGAGGCCGACAACGTCGCCATGGACGAAGGCGAACTGGGGCCGGAACGAAAGCTGTACTTGCGCGAACTGATCGCACGCTATGGACATCTGCTGGCGCTCAACTGGAACCTCGGCGAAGAGAACACGCAGTCCGTACAGCAGCAGCGGGACATGGCGCAGTACATCCACGACACCGATCCATACCATCATCTGAATGTGACGCACACCGGCGGTGCCTGGCCGGCTCACCAGAAGGTGTACCCGCACATGCTGGGGGAACAGTCGGCGCTGACGGGGGCATCTCTACAGACCCGCGACGTGATGGATACCCACCAGTATGTCCTGCACTGGCTGCGGGAGTCGGAGAAGGCAGGCAAACCGTGGGTCGTGGCGAATGACGAACAAGACACGGGTGCGACCGGCACGCCGCCCGATCCCGGTTTCGAGGGGTATGTGCAGGAGGTCGGGCCAACCACCGATGAGATTCGCAAGTATGCGCTCTGGGCCACGCTGATGGCCGGAGGTGCCGGCATCGAGTACTACTTCGGCTACAAGCACATCGAGGACGACATCGTCTGCGAAAACTGGCGCAGCCGCGACAGGACCTGGGACTATGCCCGGATCGCTCATCAGTTCTTCACCGACCACCAGATTCCCTTCTGGGAAACACGCAATGCCAATGCACTGGTTGGCAATCCGGAGAACGACAACTCACGCTACTGCCTCGCAAAGGCGGGCGAATTGTACCTGGTCTATCTGCCGGAAGGGGGCACAAGCACGCTCGATCTGAGTGATGCGCATGGCGCATTCCGGGTGCAGTGGTACGATCCACGCAGCGGCGGCGCATTGCAGGACGGATCGGTCAAGAACGTCCACGGGGGCGAAGTTATCGCGCTGGGGAACGCGCCTGCAGATGCGGGGGAAGACTGGCTGATCGTGGTCCGCAAGCAGGTCGAATAGATTTGCGACACACCATTCAGGAACAAATGGATATAAGAGTCTGCGTGAGTTTTCTGGTAATTCTGTTCTGCTGTGTAGCCGCAACGGCGCTCGCCGACCGCACGCCCAACATCCTGTTCATCTATGTCGAGGACCTGGGTTACTACACCGGCGAACGGGCTGCCCGCGAGCCGCAGGCACACATTGCCGGGCTGCTGACACCGCACCTGGATCGTCTGGCTGCGGAAAGCGTCGTCTTCACTCGGGCTTTCTGTGGGCAGAGCGTCTGCTCACCCAGCAAGTCGGCCATCTACAGCGGACTGTTGCCGCATACGAACGGTATCTGGCGCAACTGCCACAATGCACATCCAAAGCATGGGTTGCCTGCGCAGTGGATTCCGCTTCCCGATCCGCTCACGCCGGAGAACGATCCCACGTTTCTGGCGGCAGGAGGCATGCATGAAGACATCCCAAATCTGGTGCAGATGCTCAAGGCGAAGGGCGTGTATTGCGCGCTCTCGGGCAAGCTGCACGTCCAACCGGCCCGCAACTTTCCCTACGACGTATTCGTCGACCGGGACGATCTGGAAGCCGTGATCGAGGCCGCAGGAGATCGACCCTGGCTCTTCTGGTGCAACCCCGGCGATACTCATGCCCCCTTCTGGAAGTCGATCCAGTCGAAGCTGACCAATCCCAGAGACCGCAACTCCGCACCCAATGATGTGGACCCGGCAGCCATCCAGATGCTCCCCTGGCTGCCCGATACGCCTGCGTCCCGCATCGATATCGCTCAGTACTACTCGAACGTGCGCAACATCGACGAGTTCGTCGGCACGATGCTTGAGAAGCTGGAGGCATCAGGACAGGCCGAGCGGACGATCGTTGTGTTCACTGGCGACCATGGCATTCCGGTGCAGCGCGGCAAGACCAGCGTGTATCCCGCCGGGACGCACGTCCCCTGTTACATCAAAGGCCCCGGCATCAAGCCCGGCCGCCTACTGTCCACGCCGATCTCACAACTGGACTTCAATCCCACATTCCTGGAAGCGTTCGGAGTCGCACCCCAACCGGTCTGCCACGGGCGTTCACTTTGGCCGATTCTTTCAGGGAAAACGGACACGCTGCCCGACCGGCAAACCATCATGACGGAGACCAACATCGCGAATTCGTCCGCGCCGAAGGAGACAAAGCCGACCGCCGCCCGGGCCGTCTGTGATGGGCGATTCTACTACATCCGCAATCTCATTCAGGACACGTTCCAGGGGCCGGGGGAACAGGCCCTGTTCATCGGCAGCGGGAGTGGTGAATACGGCGACCCCGGACCCCAGTATGCGATCGATCTGCACGACGACTCGATTCGCGAACGGGAGCGTCAGCCCATGCCTTATGAACTGCTGCGCCAACTGTGCCTGAGCGACGCTCCGGCGGAAGAACTCTACGACCTCGATGCCGACCCTTGGGCCGTCCACAATCTTGTTGCAGATCCCGAGTACGCGGACACACTGGCCAAGCTGCGCCAAGCGTTCGCGGAGTGGCGACGCTTCACCCAGGATCCGGATGTTCACCCGAGCCAGATCAAGCGTCGCGACAAACGCGTTGGACAGTGAGGCAGGGCGGGGGATCTGCCAGCAGCGGTCCTCACGCGAGGAACTCTTCGGGCTTCTCGCTCGCCAGCGGGTAGTCGTGTTCCGGGGTGTCCGGGGAATCGGGGTCGAACCATGCATCCTTGAACGTGATCTTTTCCTGCAGGGCCATGGCGCGGTTCGCCGCGAGCGCCATGATGGCATCCGCCATCGCGACCACGCCGTTGCAGCGCAGGCCCCCTTCGCTGATGGGTCGCTCCTTGCCGCCGGGGTAGTAGTCGGGACCAAAGTTGCGGATCGCATAGCAGAAGTGCTCCATCTCTTCGGTATAGCCGCGGGAGATGTTGTCTCCCCAGCCGCCCGAGTCGCTGGAACTGCGCGGGCCACCCGACGACGTCTCGTACGCCTCCAGCACCGGTCCGCCGCCGGCTGAACCCGAGACCACCCACAGCCGCTGGTCGGGGCCGCCCCCTTCCGAGCCGCGCCCTTCCTCCTTGTACAACAGGGCCTCCTTCTCACCCTTCATAATCAGCGTGCCCCGGCTGCCATACACCCATTCGCCATAGGGCTCGAAGCGGTTGGTATTGATCGACGAGTATGTGACGATGCACTTGTCATTGTGGTCCTCGGCATAATGCGGACCGGGGAACTCGAACGTCACGTAGATGTGATCGTCGATATCGCGCGGATCGTTCTGCTTGTCGATCGACCCGACCCCTTTGACGCCATAGAAGTTCTTGCCGCCGTAACCCTGGACGGCGAGCGGATTCACGTGTCCCAGAAAGATGCTGGCGGCATCCATCTGGTGGCTGCCCAGTTCGGCCATCAGCCCGCCGCCGCTGGCATTGAACAGCCGCCACTTGACAAGCTGCTCGACGTCGGCATAGCCGAACTCCTGCACCTTGCCCTGCAGCGCCTCCATGTCTTCCTTGTTGATGGAAGGATTCCACTGATCGCTGTGGGGGAAGCTGTTGTTGCGATGCCACTGGGCGCGGATGAACTTGATATCGCCCAGTGCCCCGGAGTGTGCCAGGCTGGCCGCGTTGTCGTATAGCACGCTGTAATGACGTTGATGGCCGACCGCCAGCAGCAGGTTCTTGTCCCGCCCCATGCGGATCAGTTCCTTGCACTGCTTGACGTTGTGCGCCATCAGCTTCTCGGACAGCACATGCAGACCGGCGTTGAAGGCCTCGATCGCGATCGGAGCATGCTGGGCCAGCGGTACCGCGATGACGATGGCTTCGAGCCCCAGTTCGTCCTTCGCGGCGATGAGTTGCTTGTGGTCGTCATAGACCTTGATGCTTGCGGCCTTTTCAGCGCCAGCTTGCGCGTCAGTCCCATGCGGACATCGTTACCGTCCCCGTGGATGGCCCGCTTCTGGTTGCTGGGCCGCAGGTCGGCAATCGCCACAATGTTCATGTAGTGGGGCGGGTGTTCGTTGATGAGGATGTTCCCCTCATCGCCCGTGCCGATGAAGCCCACGCGGACCGGCTCCCCGGTCAGTTCGGCATAGCCAAAGTACATCGCCCCCAAGCCCGCCGCTCCGGCGGTCGCGCCCTTGAGAAACTCACGCCTGGAGACCGAGATGGCCCCGGCGAAATTCTCTTTGCCCAACTGTTGCTGCTGTGGTGTCAGTTCCATGTCTGCTCCTCCCCAGTGGCTCGACGACGCCCGTGCGCCGGCTGATGGCGCGGTCTCACCTCATTGTACCGGTTCGTGTCCACACCGCCACAAGGAATCTTTCCGCAAATGCGTCATTCCCACGAAGACTGTGGTTGGCGTGCGAATCCGTGTTCCCGCCGGAATGGTCCATTTCTTTTCTTCTCCCCCACGAGTGATATGAGTCACACAGGCAGCACCGCCTGTAGGAGCACACTTGTGGGAACCGAAGCTGGCAGCTTCGGCTACGAGGGGAGACGTTCACACATGGTGACTACGAATCAGTCATCTTACCCACAGGGCACCGCCCGTAGGCTTGGGCTTACTCACTGCTCCTTGCTCCACGCGTTTTCAGCAGAACATCTGCCCGGAGCCGACCGCCTCGAAGGCTCCGATGTAGTGCTCGACGAGCGGGTCGGAGCCCTTCTGCCAGGTGATGGCCACCACGTCAAAACGGGTTCGCTGCTCCAGCAGGTTCCGCGCCTTCAGCCAGGCCAGGGCGGCACGTGTGAGCTGTTGACGTTTGTGAAAGGTGATGGCCTCTGACGGATGACCGGCATCTGTCGAGGCACGGGTCTTGACCTCCACGAAAACGACGGTGCTTCCATCGAGGGCCACGAGGTCGAGTTCCCCCAACCGGCTGCGCGCCTGTCGTGCCAGAATGCGATACCCCTGCCGCTTGAGGTGGCGGGCAGCCACCCGTTCACCCCGATCTCCCAGCAGCTTGTTGAGGATCCCGCGACGCATTGGTCGTCCCCTTCTGGCTCCAACATTATCCCCGGTCATTCATGATTCTGTCCAGTATCGCCGAAGTGGGAAGTCGGAATGGGGTGCATCCTTTTGTGGACATCCGGATTCTCAGCGGGGAGAATGCGCCCAACCTCCCGCTTCTCTCTCCCCGAGGCAATTCAAATGTCCGCAACTCCTCGCCGCTACGTGTTCGCCATCACTCGCTGCTGCCTGTTGACGCCGCTCCTGCTGACGGGGGTGAGCAGAGGGTTGTCTGCCGACGAGTTGCGCCCCCACATCGTGTTCATCCTCGCGGATGACATGGGGTATGGCGACGTGCACGCCCTCAATCCCCACTCTCGCATTCCGACGCCGCACCTCGATCGGCTCGCGGCGGACGGGATGACGTTCACCGATGCTCATACGCCCTCGGCGGTCTGTACTCCCACGGCGCTATGGATTGATGACCGGTCGCTACTGCTGGAGGACGCGGCTTAAGAGCGGCGTGCTGGATGGTTATGGCACGCCGCTGATCGAACCGGACCGCATGACGGTTGCCGACCTGCTCAGCGGGCAGGGGTATCACACCGGCGTCGTCGGGAAGTGGCACCTGGGACTGGGGTTCGCGAAGCAGGGAGACATATTCGACTTCACGCAGCCAGTCAGTGATGGGCCGCACACACACGGGTTCGCCGAGTCCTTCATCATCCCCGCATCGCTGGACTTTCCACCGTATGTCTTCATCCGCAACGGCGAGATCACCGGTCATCCGCTGGAACATCAGCCGGCACAGGAGTTCCCGCGGTTCCTCCGGGAGGGGGAGCGGGGTGCGAACCTCGACATGCCCGAGGTGCTGGATGTGCTCGCGCGCGAGGCAGGGGACTTCATCCAGCGCGGCGCTGAGGAGGACAGGCCGTTCTTCCTCTACGTGCCGCTCACCGGTCCACATAAGCCGGTCTGGCCGCATCCGCGCTTCGCGGGACGTACTGACCTCGGACCGTACGGAGACTTCGTCGTCAATGTGGACGAGACAGTCGGCACCATCCTGCAGGCGATCGACTCGGCCGGCATCCGGGAGAACACGCTGGTCTTCTATACCAGCGACAACGGGTCATTCATGTACCGCGAGAGCGATCCCGCGTTTGTGGATCATGTTGCCGGTCACACGGTGCAGGCGTATCTCCAGACGCATCACACGTCGAACGGCCCCTTCCGAGGCACCAAGGCCGACATCTGGGAGGGGGGACATCATGTGCCCTTCTTCGCGCGTTGGCCCGCGAAGATTGACCCGGGCAGCACCTGCAACAAGGCCATCTGCCTGGTCGACTTATTCGCGACGGCGGCAGACATCATCGAGACCGAGGTGCCCGCGCGTCAGGGGTCGGACAGCTTCAGCCTGTTGCCGCTGTTGCAGGGAGGCGACTGGGCAACTCCTCGCGCACCCGTGATTCATCATTCCGTTGACGGGATGTTCGCCATTCGGGACGGTGACTGGAAACTCGTGCTGGGCAACGGATCGGGTGGTCGCGAAGCTCCCCGGGGCAAGCCGTTCGAGAAACCGTATCAACTCTTCAATCTGAAAGTCGATCCGGGTGAGCAATCCAATGTGATTGAGGAACATCCGGAGGTGGCGATGCATCTGGAGCAGGCCTGTGAATCCGTTCGCCAGGGTGACTCCAGCCGCTGAGTGCCCCCTCCGGAATGTGTCCCGGGAAAAGGCCGCAGCGACCTGCACCGTTGTCGGTGGGCCGCTGCGACGAACCGAGAGGAGTGCTGAGCGGCTACACGTGGGTGTAGCATTCCATGCCGTGCTCAGAGAGGTCCAAGCCCCGCATTTCTTCTTCGCGGGAGACTCTCAGCATGCCGGCGGCCTTCAGCCCATAGAAGACGATCGACATGGTAGCGAAGGCCCACAGGCAGATGATGGCGGTCGACTTGAGCTGCACGACGAAGTAACCCATCCTGTCGAGGCCCTCGGGGATGCTCTGCCCGAAGATGCCGGTCGCCAAGCCACCCCACACCCCGCACATGCCGTGCACCGGGAAGGCACCCACCGGATCGTCAATCTTCAGCTTGTCCAACGCGATGACACCCAGAAATACCAGCACACCAGCCACACCGCCGATGATGATTGCCGACGTCTCTGTCACCTGATCGCAGTTCGCGGTGATGCCGACCAGTCCGGCCAGCGCGCCGTTGAGAGCCATGGTGACGTCCGGCTTGCCGAACTTCACCCACGACATAATCATGGCAGCAATCGCACCGGTGGCCGCCGACAGCGTCGTGGTCAGTGCGATGTATGTCGTGATCTCAGCGTTGGAGGCACCGAAGTACGTCAGCTGGCTGCCGGGGTTGAAGCCGTACCACCCCACCCACAGGATGAACACTCCCAGCGCGGCGAAGGTGATGTTGTGTCCGGGCATCGGCATCGACTTCCCTTCGGCAGTGTAGCGACCGATCCGGGGACCCAGCGCCAAGGCACCGGCCAGACCGGCGAAGCCTCCCACGGCGTGCACCACGACAGAGCCGGCGAAGTCCGCAAAGCCCCAGGACGCGAGCGCCCCTCCGCCCCACTTCCACATGCCGCTGATTGGATAAACGAAACCCGAGATGATGATGCTGTAGAAGAGGTATGCGGAAAACTTCATGCGACCCGCGACAGCTCCGGAGACAATGGTCGCGGCAGTCGCAGCGAAGGCCACCTGGAACATGAAGTCCGCGGCATTGCTGAATTTGGCATCGTCAGGAGCTCCGGTCGGCATTGTCTCCCACGTGCCGTCGTCGTTCTGCTGGGCATCGCGTGTCACGAAGGGACCGGCATAGCCAAACCACTTTCCTTCATAGTCGCCTCCGGGGTACATCAAGCCGTATCCCACGAACAGAAACAGCAGCACCCCCAGGCACAGGTCCATCAGGTTCTTGAAGAGAATGTTGATAGCGTTCTTGCCGGCATTGAGGCCGACTTCCACCAGTGCAAACCCGGCTTGCATGAAGAGCACCAGCACCGCACACAAGAACATGATCAGCGTGTTGATGGTGTAGGCGGTGTCCCACTCAAAGTTCATTTCGAATGGGGCGCTTTCTGAAGCGGCTTCGGTAACGACCTCCGCCACCACCTCGTCCTGGGCAATTGCCCCATCAGGACATAGCCAAGCCGTGCCGAGCACGATCAGAAACAGTGGAATGAGCGCTGTGCCTCGTCGCATGGAATCAGTCCTCTCGGGAATCCTCAGATCTGGTGAAATCGCGTACAATCGCGCGCACCCTGAGCGCCGTGAGACTCTTGTTGTTAAAGCGAACCCGGAGGCGGCCGGTCGGCCCCCTTGTGCCAAGAATGCGCTTAAGCAAGTCATGTGCCGCGCTGGTGTGCGATTAGTCCAATCCGCGCAATTGAGCGGGAAAGCGTGGGCATTTTTCCGTGTCGACGCGGCATCGTAGCCACTCACAGAAGTCGACCTGCCCCCCCGTGCGCACCGTCTGCCTGCTCAACTGGCGGAATGCTGGCCCGTTTGAGTCCAGCCTTCAGGTTGACGAAACACGCTGAAGTGTGAACTCCAACGGTTAGGCATCATCGATCAAGAACCCCATCAGGAGAATGCATGAGGAAGTCTCGAAGTCTCCTTGGATCAGACTTGATTCACCCCGGCGGTTCCCTCTTGCACGTGGGCCTCGATGAGTCGGGCTCTTGGCACTCTGCGCGCGTCTTTGTCCACGCTCGACCGTGGCTTTCGGGTCGACCCTGGAACACATTTCCACAGGCTCTCCACAGGTGCTCGACAGGCCGAATTCTTCGTTTGCCAAGTGTTCAGAAGAGGTTAAGACGATTTTCCAGAAACCGGACTCAACCACAACATTTAGCGTTGACGATGTGAATAACATCACTATATTGGGCTTTGGCTGGCTGTGGCGATCTGTCGAGTTCAGGCAGTCCAGCGATTGTCGGATCAAGCGGCTAGAGCTCATGACGAGCCTTGATTTGAACCGATGTTCAGTGTATGGGTGAACAGTTCCGAGGTGCAGTCGCCTGTTCGGGAACGCTGTGCCGCAGGCCCTCACAGGAGTGATTGAAACACGGCGTGCATGGAGGCCCCGGATTCTCCTCGATGCGACCGCACAGCGCGGGTGGCCCCGGGCTGACGTGCGACACCTTGGGAATCCGATCGCCGCTGCGCCATCGGGTTTCGGTGATGGAGATTCGTTCATCGGCGTTTGGGCAGGAATTGAGCGATGGCAGGTGACGCCGAAGAACGAAACCCGAACACGGCCTGACAACGACACATCAGCAGGTCTGAAATCTCAGCAACAGTAAGTCCCTGTCTCAGCAACAGCATCAACACCAAGTGTCCCTAACCCGAGGAGGATCCTCCATGGTTCGTACTCAGCAGGAATGGCTCGTCCGCAAACGTGATGGTCGCGTGGTCCCCTTTGATGCAGCGCTGATCAGCCGCGCGATCAACAATGCCTTCCGGGCCGAGCTCAACCTCGCCGAGAACCAGCCGATCGATGACGATCTGCAGGCCGACATTCGTGCCATGTCTCAGGAAGTTGCCGATCAGATTTCCGAGGCTGCCGCGACAGAGCGTGGCGTCGATGTCGAGAAGGTTCAGGACGTTGTTGAAATGCTGCTGATGCGGCGGGGGCACTTTCGCGTGGCCCGCCGGTACATCGTCTATCGGGCCGAACATGCCCGCATGCGGGCGCTGCGGGGTGGCGTCGAGATCCAGACCGACTCCGACTACGTCCCGCCACGCATCCAGGTGATGATCGAAGACGGAGTGCGTGTGCCGTTCGATCAGACGCGCATCCGCCGGCGGATCGTCGAAGCCTGCAAGGGCCTCGATGACGTTTGCTCGGCCGACGAACTGATGGACGAGGTGATGCGGTCGGTGTTCGACGGCATTTCGACGGGTGAGATCTATCGGGCCTTGATTCTCGCCGCTCGATCGAAAATTGAACGCGATCCCGCTTACGACACTGTCGCATCCCGGCTGATGCTGATGGTCATCTACAACGAGGCGCTGGGCGAAGCACCGGCTCAGTCTCGCAAGCTCGATAAGTTGTATCGCAACCAGTTCGAGCACTACATCATCGATGGGATCAACGCCGATCGCCTGTCGGGTGACCTGCGAGAATTCAACCTCACCGAGATCGCCGCCGCCCTCCAACCGCAGCGGGATACGTTCTTCAAGTATCTGGGCCTTCAGGCGATTTACGATCGATATCTACTCCACATCGAAGGGCGGCGGATCGAGACTCCGCAGTATTTCTGGATGCGGGTCGCGATGGGATTGGCCATCAACGAGGGGGCCGATCGCGAAGCCCGGGCCATCGAGTTCTACAACGTCCTTTCGACGTTCCGCTTCACGTCGGCAACGCCCACGCTGTTCAATGCGGCCACTCCGCATCCGCAGCTCTCGTCGTGTTATCTCTCGACGGTGCAGGACGACCTCGAACACATCTTCAAGTCGATTTCCGACAACGCCCGGCTGTCGAAGTGGGCCGGCGGATTGGGAAACGACTGGACGAATATTCGAGCCACCAACGCCCACATTCATGGCACCAACGGGCAGAGCCAGGGGGTCATCCCGTTTTTGAAGGTCGTCAACGACACGGCGGTCGCCGTCAACCAGGGAGGCAAGCGCAAGGGAGCCGTCTGCTCATATCTGGAGACGTGGCATCTCGACATCGAAGAGTTTCTCGACCTCCGCAAGAACACGGGAGACGATCGCCGCCGCACGCACGATATGCACACGGCCAACTGGATCCCTGATCTGTTCATGAAGCGAGTGCGGGAGAATGGCGAGTGGACGCTGTTCAGCCCCGACGATGTCCGCGACCTGCACGACCTCACCGGCAAGGCGTTTGAGGAACGCTACACCACTTACGAACGCATGGCGAACGACGGCGAGATCGCCCTGTTCCGCCGGGTGTCGGCGGTCGAACTGTGGCGGAAGATGCTGACCCGAGTGTTCGAGACCGGGCATCCCTGGATCACCTGGAAGGACCCGTCGAACATCCGCAGCCCGCAGGACCACGTGGGAGTGGTGCACTCCTCGAACCTGTGCACAGAGATTCTGCTCAACACCTCACCCGAAGAGACGGCGGTGTGCAACCTGGGGTCGATCAATCTCAAAACGCATATCATCGAGGGGCAACTCAGCCTCACGATGCTCGAAGAGACCGTCCGCACCGCCATGCGGATGCTGGACAACGTGATCGACATCAACTTTTACCCCACGCCCGAGGCCGAGACCGCCAACAAGCGACACCGGCCGGTTGGACTGGGAATCATGGGATTTCAGGATGCCTTGGCTGCGCAAGGCTTCAGCTTTGCCAGTCAGGAAGCGGTCGACTTTGCCGACCATAGCATGGAGGCGATTGCTTACTTCGCCATCCTGGCGTCCACGGAGCTGGCCCGCGAGCGAGGGAGCTACCGCAGCTATGAAGGATCAAAATGGGATCGCGGGCTGCTCCCTCTGGATACGATCGACCTCCTTGAACAGGAGCGTGGAGTGCCCATCGACATTGATCGCTCTGCCGCCTTCAACTGGGAGGTGGTTCGCGAGGCGATCCGGCAGGCCGGCATGCGCAACTCGAACTGCATGGCCATTGCCCCGACGGCGACCATCTCGACGATCATCGGCGTCGCCCAGTCGATCGAGCCGAACTACAAGCTGCTGTATGTGAAGAGCAACCTCTCGGGCGAATTCACACAGATCAATATCGATCTGGTGGACGAACTCAAACAGCGTGGGCTGTGGGACCAGGACATGCTCGACCGCATCAAGTACTACGATGGATCGCTGACAGCCATCGATCGCATCCCGACCGACATCAAGGCTCGCTACCTCACCGCGTTCGAGGTCGATCCATACTGGATCATCGAGTGTGCGGCCCGCCGGCAGAAGTGGATCGACATGGGGCAGTCTCTGAACCTGTACATGGAGCAGCCCAGCGGCAAGAAACTGCACGAGATGTACATGCTCGCCTGGGAGAAGGGACTCAAGACCACCTATTACCTCCGCACGCTCGCGGCCACGCAGGTCGAAAAGAGCACACTCGATGTGAACAAGTTTGGCATTCAGCCCCGCTGGATGAAGAGCCAGTCGGCATCGAGCGACATCCGTATCGATCGGGCCGAGGAAGTTGAACAAGAGACTGTCTCCGCGACCGTGGCCGATGTGTGTGACCCGAACAACCCCGACTGCGAAGCATGTCAGTGAGTTGACGCGTTGAAGAGTTGATGGGAAGTAAGGCCGGCGGGTGAAGAACTGAGGTCAATGCCACATGCCAGAGCAGACGTCTACCTGGGGCCGGCTTTCGTCGAGCCTGCGCGGCATAGTGATCGCGCTGGCGGCCATCGCCCTGCTGGTGCTGCTCATCATGTGGTGGCCTTCAGGAGGTTCGAGCCAGTACGACATCTTCGCCTGGACCAACACTCCCGGCGAGAACCAGGACAAGACTGGACGCGAGATTCATCAGTTCGTCAACGAAAACTTTCCACCCGGCGAATACGAGTACGTGGGGATCATCAGCCAGCGGCTCCCCTCGGCAGGCAACAGCAGCACGACGACTTATATCCTGTTCCGGAAGAAGTAAATGGGTCAGATGCTATGACGGCATGCCACCCAGCCGCTGGCAGGCTCGCCAGCCGCGATCGCAGATCTTCAGAGCTCAATCGAAACAGAAACGTTCCTGGGATACAGGGGCCTTGACTGACGCGACAAGAAAACCCGCAAGCCACGGACGGTGTTGAGCACTGGCAGAGCCAGTGACACCCCGGCGTAACGCGACAATGCTCATGGATGCAATCGTGACCACCAACGCGCACGCCAACCTGTGTCGTTCGAGCATCAATCATGTGGCGGCAATGATGCGAAACTGCAGTCATGGATTCGCGGAGTTGATGCACAACGAGCTCCAAAAGTTCTTGCGCATCTGCGCAATGCCAACCATGTTGACGGCTGGTACAACCAGTCGATGTCACTTACCACAAAGATCAGCAGTATCGCGCACGCTGACAGAATGGCAAAGATGTATCCACGAATCGAGGGGGAAGTCCTGAGGCTCGCGTCCGAGTTTTCTCACGATGTTCCGCTCGACGACTCAGTGTTCACCGAGTCGATGAAGCTGACTTCACGCTTTTCGACACTCTTCCATTCCGAGTACATGCGCAGTCTTCGAAATAGTGTGACGCCATGAGTGCCGCACCGTGTGAAGAAACTAATTCAGGAGTTGCATCGCCCTGCGCTCCATGAACTCTGCACCCATAACTCACTAACGACCCTCACCGACAACCCGAAGGGATTTCGACATGTCGCTTCACTTGAACGACTCGCTGAACGTCAACGACACGCACGTTTTTGCTCTCGATACGGAGACCGTCATCATGCCTGCCAAGCCTGCGAAAACCCCTAAGCAACCCGCCCCCGCCGCCGTTCCCGATCTGCATGACGGGCAGGTCGATACCGGCCGGATCAGTGTCGACTCGAAGCGGCTCATCAACTGCGCCCAGGTCGATGTCAACCAGCTCATGCCGATCAAATACAGCTGGGCGTGGGAGCACTACCTCAACGGGTGTGCCAACCACTGGATGCCGACCGAGGTCCCTATGACCAAGGACATCGAGATCTGGCGCTCCAGCAAGCTGTCCGACGACGAGCGGCGGATCATCATGCGGAACCTCGGCTTCTTCTCCACCGCCGAGAGCCTCGTGGGCAACAACCTCGTGCTGGCGATCTTCAAGCATGTGACGAACGCCGAGTGCCGGCAGTACCTGCTGCGGCAGGCCTTCGAGGAGGCGATCCACACGCATACGTTTTTGTATGTGGTGGAAAGTCTGGGCCTCTCGGAGGGAGAGGTGTTCAACATGTATCACGAGATCCCGGCGATCGCGAAGAAGGACAAGTTCGAGACCGATCTCACCAACGAGATTCTCGACGCCGACTTCTCGACCGAGAGCTACGCCGGGGCGCAGGCGTTCCTCAAGAACCTCATTGGCTACTACATCATTATGGAGGGGATCTTCTTTTACAGCGGGTTCGTGATGGTGCTCTCGTTCCATCGCCGGAATCTGATGACCGGCATCGGCGAGCAGTTCCAGTACATTCTGCGGGACGAGACGATCCATCTGAACTTCGGTATCGATCTCATCAACGGCATCAAGGCCGAGAATCCGGAGATCTGGACGGCCGAGTTCCAGCAGCAGATGATCGACCGCATCCGACAGGCGGTCGAGCTGGAGATCGCCTATGCTCAGGACTGCCTCCCGCGCGGCATTCTCGGGCTCAACGGGGACCTGTTCCGCGACTATGTACAGCACGTCGCCGACCGCCGGCTGGAGCGTATCGGCCTGCCGACGCAGTACGGCTCGAAGAACCCCTTCCCGTGGATGAGCGAGACGATGGACCTCTCGAAGGAGAAGAACTTCTTCGAGACGCGGGTGACGGAGTACCAGTCGTCCGGGTCGCTGAACTGGGACTAGATATGGTGATTGGTTGACTGGATGATTGGTTGACTGGCAGGGGACGAGGTTCGGGGCACTTTCGGCGTCGGAAGTCCGGAAGCTGCCGGATGTTCCGGGAAATGGCCTATGACCCCGGAACACCCGGGGCGTACAATTCCCTGCCGTCGGTTGGGATGCCGCGGGATAATCGGGGCGTCTCCACAGCCGACGAGGTCACAGAGGAATCGGCGCATTGTGCTCCGCTCCATGCGCCTCACCTTCTGACGGCCGTTTCCGGGTCACCTATCCCCAGACGATCTCATGCCTGTCACCACCTACCGACCGCTGCCTGCCGAACTCCGAGCCATCCAGGATGACATGGAGGAGATCGCGGCGGGGTACGGCCTCGATTTCTTCGAGACGATCTTCGAAGTGCTCGACTATGAAGAGTTGAGCATGTTCGCTGCCTACGGGGGCTTCCCGGTGCGCTATCCCCACTGGCGATTCGGGGCCGAGTACGACGAACTGATGAAGGGGTACTCGTACGGTCTGCAGAAGATCTACGAGATGGTGATCAATACCGACCCGTGCTATGCATACTTGCTCTCGTGCAATTCGATCACCGATCAAAAGCTGGTGATCGCCCACGTCTACGGGCACTGTGACTTCTTCAAGAACAACGCCTGGTTCTCTCGCACCAACCGCAAGATGTTGGACCAGATGGCCAATCACGCCGCCCGCGTCAATCGGTACATCGATCGCTACGGATACCTCAAGGTCGAGCAGTTCATCGATGCATGCCTGTCGCTGGAAGACTTGATCGATCCGCATGCACCGCACATTGTGCGCCGGCCCGATCCCAAAAAGGTCAAGGAAGAGGCCGAGCGTCGCAAGAAGGCCGAGGACGAGGCGGAGCAGGGCAAGCTCCCCGAAGCGAAGGGACGCTTTCGCGCCAAGGAGTACATGGATTCGTTCATCAACCCGCCCGGTGTGCTGGAGCACGAGGAGGCCGAGCGGAAGCGTCACCAGGAAACGTCGGAGGCGAACCGCTCGTTTCCCGCCGAGCCACAGCGCGATGTGCTGCTGTTCCTGCTCGAGCACGGCCCGCTGAAGCAGTGGCAGCACGACCTGCTGGCGATGATTCGCGAAGAGGCCTACTACTTCGCCCCGCAGGGACAGACGAAAATCATGAACGAGGGCTGGGCCAGCTACTGGCATTCCAAGATCATGACCCGGCACGGGCTGACGGACGCCGAGGTCATCGACTACGCCGACCATCATGCGGGGACGATGGCGATGAGTCCGCAGCGTCTCAACCCCTACAAGATCGGCATTGAGCTGTTCAAAGACATCGAAGAGCGCTGGGACAAAGGGCAATTCGGACCAGACTGGGACGACTGCGACGACCTGCATGCCCGCAAGAGCTGGGATCGAGAGCTGGGGCAGGGGCGCGACAAGATCTTCGAGGTCCGACGGGTGCACAACGACGTTACGTTCATCGACACGTACCTCACCGAGGACTTCTGCCGTAAGCACAAACTGTTCAGCTTTGCCTACAACGAGCACAGTGGGGACTATGAAATTGCCTCACGCGAATTCGACGCGATCAAGCAGCAGTTGCTCTACAGCCTGACGAACCACGGCCGGCCATTCATCCATGTTATCGACGGCAACTACCGCAACCGGGGTGAGCTGTACCTGCGGCACGACTACCAGGGGATCGAACTGCGGCAGGACTACGCCCGCGACACGCTGGCCAACCTGCAGCAGTTGTGGCGTCGCCCGGCCCACATCGAGTCGGTCGTCGACGACGAGCCGGTGGTGTTCTCCTTCGATGGTACGACCCACGAAACGACACCGGCCTGAGTCCAGCCGCTCGGGACTCTCAGGAGAGCGAACTCGCGATCAGCGTGTCGACCGCAGGTTTGATAACACGTGCCGCGTCGTCACGTCCATGAACCTGCCTTAAGATGATTGTGCCCTCCACGAGTGCCGTGTAGTGATCGGCGAATGCCTCGGGGTCGTGCATCCCGGCCTCTCGGGCGAGATCGCGAAAGTAATCGCGGTTCTTGCGCTTGTGTGATGCGGCCACTGCATGCACCGGGTCGTGGGGATTGGGGCACTCGGCTGCGGCATTGATGAACTGGCATCCCTTGAAATCTGGTGCATTGAACCAGAGATCCAGGACATCGAAGAAGGCCAGAAGCTTGGCGCGGGGGTCATCCCCGGCCAGTTGGTCGACAGCGGACTGCCAGGCTGCCATCTCCCACTGGTCACGCTGCCGGATGGCTGCTACCAGCAGTTCATCGCGACTCTCGAAGTGTTTGTAGAATGTCGTCTTCGTCACACCAGCCTCGGCGATGATGCGGTCGATCCCGACCGCCTGAAATCCGTGGGCATAGAATAACTCGATCGCGACGTGAATGAGCCGGGCTTTTCCTTGCCGCGGCGGTTCCGGCAGTCCAAACAGTTCGGCGATTGGCTTTCGCTCGATGCGGCGGACCATAGTCGTCGACATCCTCCAGACAGGGCGAATGAATCGGGTCTCGTGCGGTTGACCTGAAGTCAACTGGCACAGGCTGAATCGCATCTGATAATAGCATGCAGACACGAAACTGAGTCGCCCCGTGCGAGAGTGTCCGTGCATCATCCCTGGAGATTCCCATGATCGGTTGGTTGATTGATTTCCGTCTGGATGCCCTCGAACGGCAGTTGGGAGCGTCGCTGGACTACCTGCGTCGGCTCGCTGCGGTTTCGAGATTTGCCTTCTTCAAGTTTGCGATGATCTTACAGGCGGCTTCGCATAGACGCGTGGCGGCGCGAGACATGATCCACACGGTCCGTCTGGTTGCCTCCCAGGCGGAAGACTGTGGGACCTGCGTCCAGATTGCAGCCCAGGTCGCCCGGCAGGAAGGCATGCCAGCAGAACTTGTGGCCGCGGTGCTGGCCGAGAATGTTGCCAGAGCACCGGAAGACATTCGACTGGCGTTTCAGTTCGCATCATCGGTTGTACATCATCGCAGCGACGACGGCCGGTGGCGTGACGAATTGCGTAGGCGCTTCGGGGAAGCCGCGGTCATGGAATTATCACTGGCGATAGCCAGGTCCCGCGTGTTTCCGACACTCAAGCGGGGAATGGGGTACGCCACAGGTTGCCAGATCGTGCAGATGGATACGGGATTGGCGGAGGCGGTCTGAAGCCCGTTTACAGGAGTTATGAATGCAAGACGTTGCTTGCCCGTCGCCTGTTGCCGGTGCCCATCTGCGTATCGCCCGGCCGACCGACAACCTGGAACCGGTCATCACGTTCTACCGCGACGGACTGGGCTTCGAGGTTCTCGGTTCATTCACCGATCATGACGGATTCTCGGGAGTGATGCTCGGACATCCGGGGGCGGCGTATCACCTGGAGTTCACCACCAAGGCGGGCCACCGGGTGGGTCAGTCGCCCACCCCGGACAACCTGCTGGTCTTCTATTTGCCGGATTCTGATCAGTTTGCTGCTGCGGTCGCCCGACTGTGCCGAGTGGCGGGTGAGCCGGTGCCCCCATTCAATCCCTGGTGGGCCAGGCAGGGCGTCACCTTTGAAGATCCTGATGGTTATCGAGTCGTCCTGCAAAGTGCGACTTGGCCGGGATGAGGCCCTGGCTAGCGAGCCAGCATGGGGGAACAGGCTGCTGACCCGCGGATCGCCATCCGTGGGGTTGGGCGCCTCCAACTCGCCCCGATGTATTCCCGGCACGATTCGCCACTCGGCCGTGGCGCGAGACGCTTCTCAGTCTCCAGGCGATCCGCTATGGTGGCCCTTTGCGAACAGGTGAGTGCGGGGACACTGTCATGGACCAGGTTGAGATTCTGCTGGATTCCGAAGAACGTATGGAGAAGGCGGTCAGCGTGTTTCGCGGGGAGCTGCAGGGACTGCGGACCGGCCGGGCCACACCAGGGCTGGTCGACACCATCCGTGTGGAGTATTACGGGTCCCCCACGCCGCTGAAGCAACTCGCGAACATCAGTGTGCCAGAGCCGCAGCAGATCGTCATCCGCCCGTTTGATGCCGGTGCGGTCAGCGACATTGTGAAGGCAATCCAGTCGAGTGACGCCGGGCTGGCCCCGAATTCGGACGGACGCCTGATTCGCCTGAACGTCCCGCCGCTGTCGACGGAGCGCCGCCGCGAGATGGTGGGCCGGATCAGCAAGTTCGCCGAAGAGGCCCGGGTGGCGGTTCGCAACATCCGTCGGGATGCCAACAAGCACGCCGACCAGGCTCAGAAGGACAAGGTCCTCACGGAAGATGAGCGGGATGCGACCAAGAACGACATCCAGGAACTGACGAAGAAGTTTGAGGGGCAGATCAACGATTACGCCAAGTCCAAAGAAACCGACATCATGGAAGGGTAGCGCGACCCGCCCGCGGGCTGCCGCGCTCATCGTCACAGCTGCATAGGCCGGCTTCCGTTCACCGTTTCCAGTCACCATTCTCCAGATACATCATTATGGCCCGCAAGACCGCCAGTCGCCTCACCAAGCGGCGCAAATCGAAGCCGCTGACGCCAAGGGCACCACTGCCAAGAAGAAGGCCCGCAAGACGACCCGCAAGAAGGCGACGACTGTCCGTCGCAAGGCCAAGACGCCCGACCGCAAGCGGCTGGTGTGGGGCGTGTTCAGCGGCAGCCTGAAGGAGGAAGCCCGCTTCCCCTACGACCAGCGCAAGGAGGCGGAGAAGAAGCTCGAACAGCTGCTGGCCAAAGGCAAGAAGCTGTACTTCATTCAGCCGATCAAGGAAGTGATCACCGACGCACCGGCGGCCGCCGAAGGTGACGAGGCGGAGAGCGACTCGTAGGTTGCGATGTGTCCCCCACATCATTGGGGGGGAGCGTGCCGATGCAGCCGGTCCGTGGTTCCAGCAAAGGCGAATCGACGTGCGTCATCCCCGCGAATGCGGGGATCCAGTCGAAGCGGGGTGCCTTTCGACATTTGTCTGGATTCCCGCTTTGGCGGGAATGACGCAGTTCCTGCTTCCTATTTCCCGGTCCCTACTTCGTCCTTCATGTCCGCGAGCGGATGTGTGCTGGGACTGGCAGCCGCTGTCTCCTCCGCTGTCGCGACTTCCCGGCGAAGCTGATAGCGACGAGGCGTTGTCGTCGATGAGGACTCGTCAGTCTCCGGTTCCGCTGCTGGATCTCCCCCCTCTTCGGTAACGGTCGGTTCCATCAACTGCTGCAGACGCGCCAGTTCGCAGCACGTCCGGAGGCGGCCCCTTCCCGCTGGGCTGAGGCCAGCCGAATGTCGGTGACTGCTTTGCCTGGGGTCTTCGATCCATGTCGGCTCATGACCTCGTGTACCGCCTGTTCCACAGCCGGGTCGGTCTCGTAGCCGCTGCGCGCCGCCACCGACTGTTGTGTCCGTTGGGGCTTCCAGGCCTTGGCAACTTCCGACCTCGATCCGGGGAGTGTTACATGGGCCATTTTCGAGTAGACGGGAGGGCTGCCATCAGCAGGGGTGAAGCGCACCCGTAAGGCGCAGCTGGCCTCATGAGGTCCCTTGCGGGTGTAAGGTATGAACAGCTGATAGGCCGGTCCGAGATTGGTCTTGCGCACGTACTGGTTCCAGACCAGTGAGGGGAAGTCGAATTGATGGATCGGGACCGCCTGTTCATCCTGTGCTCCTTGATCGTCAAACAAATAGATGCGGATGTCGCCGTCGACGATGGTCGGTTCATCGCTTCCCTGTCTGAGGAACATCAGTTGCCCGGCGAAGCCGCGGCCCGGCAGGTTGTCGAGATTACGGCCCTCACCCGGTTCCCACAGGCACAGCAGGTCCATCACTGGCCCGTCTTCCTTCCCCTTCGCCGATTTTGACTTGCCTTTCAGCCCCGACAGATGCAGGGCCGAACACCCCGCCAGCATCGGGCCGAGCACCGCGATCAGACAAAGTTTCGAGATCCGGCTCATGACAGCATTCCTGTGTTGGACTCGGAGATCACTCGTTGCCAAGTGCCGGAAGGGGAGGGCTGTATGTCTCATCCGCCTGGGTAGGGAGGGCCGGCTTGATGATCTGCTCGTCGAACCCAGGAGTGGCCGATCTTGAGGGGGCGTGCATCTGATAGGGAGCCGTTGTACTGTCTTCGTAACCAGGGGCCGTCTGGCCGGCGGGAATCGAGAACAGCGGTCCATGGATGGCCTCGACCTCGCTCTCGAAGAAGTGCACCCGTTCCGCCTCGACCTGTTTGATCAGTTCGATATCGGCATCGCCATGAATGATGCGCAGGCGTGAGGAACACGAGCAGTTCGGCACGGCGGTGGGAGTGACTGTCCATGCGGAAGGCATTGCCGATCAGGGGGATATCTCCCAGCCAGGGGACCTTGCGTTCGTCGGTGAAATCTTCGTCGATGATCATGCCGCCCAGAATGACGGTCTGACTGTCCTGTACCTTGACGGTGGTGCTGGCGACGGTGATGTCGATGATGGGTGACTCGATGACCCCGCCGGTCGTGGCGTCCACGAAGATCGGGACCCCGGTCCCACTGAGGGCACTCTTTTCGGCTGTAACGGCCATCACGACCTGTCCCTCAGGACTAATGCGCGGCGTGACTCGCAGGATGATACCGACCTGTGTCACCTCGATCGTCGGCGACGTCGTCAGCCCGTTGACAATCACGCCATTGACGGTTGGCACCAACTGCCCGTCCTGGACCAAAGCTTCCTGGTTGTCGAGGGCGAAGACCTGCGGACGGCTGAGGACGCGAATGTTCCGCCGTGCCTGCAAAGCCCGCAGCAGCATGCTGACCGATTCGGAACTGGCGGAGAGGACAAGCCCCCCGAAGCCCAGGTCGGCATTGGTCCGGCCCAGCGCGAAGTTCGACAGGCCCTGACCACCGACTTTGCTGGGGTGGCCCGCGATGTTGTTTCCCAACGGCTGGTTGTTGAACTGGAAGCCGGGAGTCGCACCCTGAGAGATGATGTTCTGTGTAGTCGTCACGATGCCGGTGCCGGGATCGGAGACGCTGGTCGTGGTGGTCAGCAGATCGGCGGCCGAGGTGATGCTGCGGTCGAACAGGACCCCATCCTGGAAGCCCAGCTCTACGCCCCACTCGTCGGTGTCCTGCAGCTCGACTTCGACGATGACCGCCTGAATGACGACCTGCGGCGGTTCGGCGTCGAGATCGGCCACAATCCGCATGATGTCGTTGTAGTAGCGCGGCGAGGCATTGATCAGCAGATTGTTCGTTGCATCTTCGGCGACCACCACGACTGCCTGATCGAGCAGGTCCGCCGTCCCAAACCGGTCGGGGTTGATATCGGCCAATGCGAGCGCTGATTGCACGAATTCATTGATGGCTGCAGCCACGACCGAAGCCTGTGAGTTGCGTAGCTTGATGACCATAGGCTCTCGGGCCTCGCTCTCGCTCGAATCGAGCCTCAGGATGATGGCCTCGACCACACGCAGCGCCTCGGCCCCGCCGATCGCGACGATCGCATTGGCCCGGGGATCGACTGAAAACTTCAGCGGAATGAGGCTGCTGCTGGCATCCTCGGCCCCGGCAATGGCGATGCCCAGCTGTTCGTTGGCATCGTCGACGGCAAACAATTCCGTCAACAGGTCGACCGTCGTGGCGGCGTCGGAGTTTTCGAGTTCAAACACCTTGATGTCGGCAACCGTGGCACTGGGCTGGTCGAGCACGCGAATCAATTCCTCGATGAGTTGGAGTGACTCGGCGGGTGCGGTGACCAGCAGGCTGTTGGTGCGCAGATCGGGGTTGATGCGGATGTCCGAGAGCAGGCCCGAGCGGACGAGCTTCTGGGCGTTACCATCCTTGGCGAGGAATTCGAGCACGACCGCCTTGGCCTCGCGCAGTTCCTGAGGTCCTTGGGTTGCAGCCGCCGCAATGCCACCGGTGGTACCACTGGGCGTCGGCGGATTCTGAAGGCTTTGCAGTGTAGTGTTGAGGAAATCCGCCAGTTCGTCGGCGACTGCATGAGTCAGGGTGATGGTCTTGGCCTTGAGGACCGATCGGCTGGCATCGCGGTCGAGGCGACGGATGATCAACCGCACTTCTTCCAGATCGCGGGGCCTGGCGTGCACGACGATGGTGTTCGTGCGCACGTCGGCAGTCACCGTGACACGCTGTCCCAGCCCGGTCCGTTCGGCGTAAAAGTCGTCGAGGAAGGCCTCGACCTGTGTCGCGACCGCCGTCTTGAGTGGGAAGACATCGACTTCCGCGCTGGGGTCGCCCGGTTGATCGAGCTTTTCTGCCAGATCGAGCACCGAAGTCATGGCTGTCGCCGGGGCGATGATCAGCACGGCATTGGGAGTTCCGACGGCGATGACCTGCACCGATTCGGCACCGGGCAGCGCATTGACGTTCTGCAGCCCGCCGAGTTGCTCATACAGGTCGTTGAGCAGTTCGGCCAGCGCATCGGAATTGACGTGACGCAGAAACAGAAGATGAATCTCGGGACGCGTCCCCACCGCCAGCTGTTCAACCGCCTGAATGACCTGCAGGACCTGTTCGATGTCGGTCTCATTACCCCGGAGGATGAGGAGGTTCAGGTCTTCCAGAGCTTCGATGGTGACTTCGCCGCGCAGGCCTCCGAGCATGGCCGGAATCTGACGTTCGATTTGTCCCTGCTGATCGGATGGCGGAGCAGTCCCTGCATCCGGTGACTGGGCCGCAGCATCATTCTGGGCCAGCTGGATCCCGGTCATCGGTGGAGCGTGTGAGCTGGCCGCGGCTTGTCCCGTGGCGCGGGCCTGCCGCAGACGGCTGAGTTCGGGTTGCAGTTCGCGGCCGACGTTCATCATCTTTGCATCACCGGCCACGACGCGCGTCGCGACGTCTGCAGGACCGGGAACGCGATCGAGTTGCTGTACGAGCTGTGTGATGCCGCGCGTGGTTCGCTGGGTGGCGGTGAGTGCGAGCCGGTTGCGGTCGGTGTCGATCTCCATGGTGAACCAGGTGTTGGACTGGCTGCGATCGCGTTCGAAGGGGTTGCCGGCACCGGCTTGGGGTGGTTGGTGATAGACGCGAAACGCCGGCAGCCCGTTGGGGCCTTTGTCGACGAGTTCGGCGCGCGACACAAAGGTCTCGTAGATCTTTCGGGCCAGGTTGACGGCGGTTTCGGTCTGCGGCTGAATGGTCGAGGTGACGACAGGACCACTGTCTTGGACCTGGTTTGCTTCATCAGTCAGTGGCTGCTCGAAGCCGCTGGTGATGATGGGCTCGGGGCTGCGTGCTCCCGATGCCTGGACGATGTCACCGGATTTGCCACTCCGGGGCTGACGCAAGTCGTCGGTCACCGAGTGCACATTGCGGGTGAAGTGCGGGACTTCGGAAGGCGCAGTTGCAGTGCGTGTGAGGGGTGCGTGTGGGGCTTCTGGCGAGACGGGAGCGCAAAACTCGCTGCGGGCCCGGCTCATTTTGAGGACGGTCAGGTCCTGGCCGGTCGCCAGAATGCGATACCCGTCCGGCTCCAGCGTCTGGTTGAGAATCTTGATCGCCTCGTCGCGGGTATGCTTCGCCCAGTCCTGGCGTTGATAGTTCCCGTGAGGGACATCGTGCATCACCAGGCGGGAGCCGGTCGCTTCGGCCAGGTCACTGAGAACCTTGGACCAGGGGACGTTGATCGGATAGTTGAGTCGAACGTCCTGGGGTTCCTCGGCCTGCATTGCCTTGCGGACTTCTTCGACGGGCGACTTGCGAAGCTGATACCACTTGCGCTCGAGCCGGAGGCTTCTCGTCAGCGTCGTCGGCCGCGAAGACGAAGCAGGCCAGCAGCATGGCGGACAGTCCGCCTGCCCATGCCCAACGATTGCCGGTAAAGCGAAGCATGGTCATGTGTCCGTCTGTCCGATGAGGGATCAACTGTGTGGAGACGCCGGCCTGCGTGCCCTTTCGGCGTCTCGACGTGTGTTACGGATCACCTCCGCATGTGACCCACGCCACCTTACGATAGCGCGCGTCGGAATCGGTATAACCCCGACAATCGTTACAATCGGCAAGGTTTAACACCTGAGTTGAGGAGAATCTCCCGTTCGGGCAGAAATTCGCGGCAGGATGGCGGGGGACGTCGGTGGGCATAACCGCTTCTTGAAGCGGTGCGGTGCCTGTGGGTGCCATGGCCAGGTCGCGCAGCAGCGTGGCCATGCCTGGGGTCGTCGCACATGCCCGCCCTGCTGCGCGATGCGGGCATGGCACCCCCTCTGACCCGGGGGACGTTCCCGCGACGTCCGGTGACAACGCAACATCCCCCACGACCTCCTGTCGCGTCGCGACCCCAGATCGAGATCCGGGGCTACCCGCTGAATACTGATAACAGACCACCGAGACCGCGCTCAGCGGGCCGAGGCAGTCGAATCCCGGGCCGTCGCGGGTTCAGCAGGATCCGCCGGTTGCAGTGCCCGCAGGTTATGCCCCATCTCCAGGCGAAAGGTCTCGCTACCGATCTTCAGCAGAATGAACTGCGGTTCGATGCGGGTGACCTCGGCCTCGATGTCGGCCGCCTTGACTGACGAGCCAATCTTCAACGTGCTCGACTTGTCGGTGGCCCGATTGTGGAGCTGGGCGATCGGTTGATCGCCGGCCTGAAAGAATGTGGTGAGGTACGTCAGGCGGGCCTCGTCTTCGGCGAGCTTCACAGGCACCTTCGCAGTCACTGCTTGTGCCGGGTCGCCGCTGTCAGTGATTTCGACGGTGAACTGATAGTCCCCGAGGTTCAGTTCGACCGGCGGCGTCCACTCGATGCGTCCCGACTCGCTGATCGTGGCTTTGTCTGGCACTGTTTCGGTCAGTTTGAACTGCAGTTTTGAGGTGTCGCCGTCAGGGTCACTCGCCGGAATATCGATCACCAGTGGCTGCCCGGAGTAGGCGGTTTGTGGAGCGACGTCTTCAACCTTGGGTGGCAGGTTCGGCTCCCTGAGTTTGACCGGGACGATGACCGACACTCGCTGACTGGCAATCACCGGTGACTCCGCCCGAATCGTCACCTCGTGCGTGCCGATGGCGTCCTCCCCGTTGGGGGCCCACTTCCATTCGCCCGTATTTGGGTCGAGCGTCATGCCGGGAGGAATGTCACCTTCGATCGAATACCGCGGCGGACCTCCCGACGGATCCCAGTTCGAGACGGCGACTGTCGTCGTCCACGGCATGCCACGGGTGACGACCTGCTCGCGGTCGGGCACCAACTTCGGGTTGTACTGAACGGGCGGGGCCGGAATGGTGAACGGATTTCCCTCGAGTAACTCCCGGAAGTCGGCCAGGCTGGCGGCAAACGACTCTCCGGAAGGTCGCACGGGATAGAGGTCGACCGCAGCATCTGCACTGTGATTGGCCGGCAGAGTCCGCTCCGCACCCCGTTCGATCGTCCAGGTGTTCCCTGCGGTACGAATCACGCGCATCAACTCGCGGTCGACCATCACCAGAAACTCACCCTTGGGAAAGGTCTCGGCGTCCTTCACCTCCAGTGTGGTCGCACCGCCGGTGACCGGCTCTGCGACCAGGGCACGAGGGAACGGCGCTGACGGTCCGGCACGTCTGAGAGCGCGATCCCCCGCGCCGACAACACCACATTGAGGATCGACTGACCTTCGGCCCGCGGGCTGACGATGTCGAGACTGTCGATGCGTTGCAGCAGATTGGCGCGGTGAAAGTGGACCAGAAACGTGGCCAGTTGTTCGAAGGTGGCCTTGGCTTCGAGTCCCACCGGAATCTGGGTGTAGGCGGCTCCCCGACCCCGAGTGCCGATGGAGGGGAGCGTGGGTTCTGGAGTTGTGAACCCCGAGAGTTCGGCGAGGTCCATCAGCCAGTCCTTGTACACCCGTTGTGCGGTGGAGGGATCGGGCGGCAGACTCTGGCAGCACCAGTCGGCGAGATTCTGCTGGGCGACGAGTAACTTGAGTTCGTCGTCACTCTTGACGCGAAACTGTGCCAGCGCCCGATTCTGTGCATCCCGGGCCTCGCGCACCGGGGCAACGAACCAGCGGTCGACGGCAGGTCGTCCCAGCCAGATCCCCACCACCAGGGTGAGTCCGATTGCCAGCTTCTTTTCGCGATCCTGCATGGTCACCGGGCCAGACTGATAGAAGAAGTGATGTCGCTGGTCGAGGCCGCACTTCGAGCGGCCGGGGCCCTCGGACTTCCCGGGACGACTGCTTCTTTTGGAGTGGGCAGCACATCCACATTCATCTCAAACTGGACCGGGAAGTCCGGGTTGGTACTGGGCCGAGTGATGGCCGGCTGCACCCGAAAGCCGGCAACATCCAGGGCATAGTATAAGTCCTCCACATCCCGCGCGTCCCGAGCGTTGCCGGTGCCCGACAGATGCGTCACCACATTGCCGATGGCAGGGCTCATGTGGAATTCCTTGAGATACGTGCGTCCGCGCACGGGCGAGAGTTCCCGCAGTTCATCCATCAGCAGCAGCGGATGCCGGCTCTGATCCTTCCAGCCTCCGATCTGATCGGCCAGACTCATCTCGTTCGCACCGGCCCGCAGCTTCAGGGTGATTTCGTCCGTCTGCCGCTTGTATTGGGCCGCCTGTTCGTTGAGGTTGCTGATGTGGGACTTCAGCATCCCGTACCCCACGCCTCCGGCCAGCAGCACACCGGCGGCGATCAGTCCGGCGCACAGCTTCGTCCGATCCTGGACGACAGCGGCCTGCCTGGGATTGAGGAAGTCGATCCGCGGCACACGACCATCGGCCTGAGAGAGCAACATCCCGACGGCCGGCGCGACAACGACGGGAGTCGTGCGGCGTCTTCAGAAGATTCCAACCGCACACCTTGCGCCCGGTTGATGTCGAGGACTTTCAACTGTCCTTCAAAGCGCTCCTTCAAGGCGGACTCGAAGGCGGGATCCGCATCACCTGAATGCACCAGACACACGTCCGAGATTTCGATATCCGGATGCGAGTGCACAGTGAGACAGTAGAGCGATTCACTTCAGTCAGCGACGCTCGCAGGCCCCGGTCATCCTGCCGACCCTGCAGGCGGGTCTCATGGCTGAAGATGAGCTGACCCTGCCGCACGATCGTGATTTCGACACGGTGCGAGTCCTGGAAGATGATGAGAGTTGCCTGCTGTGGACCGGGGGAATGGCCGCCGTCCATTCGGGAGATCAGTTCGGCCATCGCGATCGGACTGATGCCGACCCCCTTCAGCTCGAGATTGGCCTCCGACAGGATGGACTGCAGTGCCTCGATGCGGGAACGGTCGACCGTCACCATCAACACCTGACGTCCTTCAACTCCCTCCCGGCGGGGGAGTGCCAGAAAGTCGAGCGCCAGCTTGTCGAGCGGCGTGGATGACTTGGTGGCCGCCTGGAATCGCACCAGGTCGGGGAGTTCGTCTTCCGGAACGTCGGGCAACTCGAGCCGGCGAAAGACGACCGCCTCGCGTGGCAGCACGACCAGTGCATCGCCCGACGTCAGTTTGTCGACAGCCAGAGTGTCTCTCAGCCAGGAGCCCAGTACTTCGGTTGACGCGCGGGGACCATTCTCGTCCGGCCAGTTGTACCGGCGACATTTGCGGATGCGCACTGACCCACCACTCACATCGGCTTCAACGAGGCCGAGGTCGTCGCTTTCCCAGTCGAGGGCGATCAGGCGTGCCATGGATTACTTTCAACTACGAAATGTACGTGCGCCATTGTGACTCACTTTCAGATGAAGCTCGAATGACCGAACCCGAATGTGCAGTCCCTGTGCCCACGGGACACGGCCCGTGGACTTGTGCGGTGCCGGAGGCCCCTCACACTATATTCCGTTCCGAACAGGCCCGCGACAACCAGCTTCATGCCGTCCAAGCCACAAATGGCCCCCCAGAACCCTCAGGGAGCGGACGACTGTGACAGTTGGTCCATCCGGAAGCCCGGCCCAAGGTGCGACAGATCCCGCTGAAAGATGATGCGCGGAGGCACCTGCGTGGCATCGACTACCGCCTCCACACGGGCGATCGGCCCCCCCTGGTCGAAGTGCCCAACCGATTGCATCCGATACACCCCGCCACGCGTTGTCAGGAACCGGTCGAGTGTCTGCAACTGTTTGAGCGACATCAGGCCGTCGATCAGCAACCAGCCGGTCGTCGATCGATAGGCGGCTTCCTCCTCAGAGGGAAGGCCGTTGGACTGCACCGGTTGCGAAGCGACGATCAGGTTGGCGGTCTCTTCGGACAGACAGGGAATGCCCAGCAGCACCTCCAACCGGGCCTGGTTAACATTGATTCGCCCTTCGATCAGCGGATTGTCAGAGGTGCTCAGCGCAGCGAACAGCACCGGGAGATCTTCGGTGAGCGCCGCCGGGCTGCTGGTGAAGGGGCTCACCAGGTCAACCTCTTCGCCGTTGATCTCGATGCTGACCGTCGCATCGATGAGTTCGTACAGTGAGTTGATGTTGGTCGTCGCCGGCTGGAGCAGGTCCATCCCCGCCCGGGTGATCGTCGCTCCCTCACCCCCCAACAAGCTGCCCGCCAGTTCCCCGGCCGCGTTGGCCAGTTGCTCGTCGGTCGCGGCATCGCCTGTAGTCGTGGAACTGGTTCCGCCGGCTGGGCCAAGCGACGCACTCCTGGCTGCTGTCGCCCGTTCGACCGGCGACCAGTTGTTCCTCTTCCGCCATGACCGGTCCGTTCAGGCGGAACGCCACGATGAACTGCGCAATCTGCTCACCAAACTCCGGCTCCAGTGTGTCGAACAGATCGACGAGCGAACCCAGGTTGACGTTGATCTTCTCTGAACCGTCGGGGCGCACGTTCGTTTCCCGGCCGTAAATGGTCAGGTATGCGCTCCAGCCGGGATTCAGCAGTCCATCGGGATTGTCGAGCGGCAGGCTGAGTTCGCCGTCGTTCTCGTTGGGATCGAGCAGACCATTCCGGTTGGCATCCTCCCCGTAGAGCAATTCGGGCGTCACCCCCACCACATACAACAGCTCGTCCAGCGATGTCAGCGGGCCGTTGGTGGGCATCACGTTGACATACGATTCACTCTCGGCACCATACATGCGCACTGTGTCATCCGTATCGATCCAGTCCAGGATGCTGTCAGCGAGTTCCTCGAACATGCCCGGGAGGTACATCAACAGGTTGCGTTCCTGCTCCTCGGTCAATCCGAATTGTGAGATCGCATTAAGGTTGAGCTTGGCCGATTCATCCTGCAGGCCGAAGCGGATCTGTGTCGAGGTTGAATCGGCTTCGACCGGCGCGACGAGCGACACTCGTCCGCGATTCCAGTCGTCGTCGGCTTCGTGGAGCAGGGAGCCCGAGAACAGGGACGGGTTATGGAACAGGTTCTCCGGAGCTTCGGCATCGGGAGCCCCGAGGTAGGCGGCGGCGAGCTCGACACCGGAATCGGCATAGCTGCGGGCCTGAACATCACGTCCGTACCGGTTGGTCGCCTGCGACTCGACCAGCATCTGTTCCGAAAAGGTGTAGGCTGCGAGCGTCAGCATGACGATCACGACCAGGACGACGACGAGTGCCGTCCCGCTGCGCACATGCGCCAGCCGGTCACTCGTCAATCGCGATGTCGGTCGATGATGCATGGGCAGGGCAACTTTCACAGGGCCGATGTGGCCTGCGGGTAGGGATCGGCCAGCGGAGGCACGATCACATGACGATAATACGTGACAGGCTCCTCGTTGGCTCCGATCGCCCGGCTGATTTCTCCCTGAGCCGACTTGCGACCGCTGTTTTCCGACTCCCGCAGCCCGATGGTGACCTCGATCGCCGAGGGCAGACAACCATCGAGGTCACTGTCCCAGGTGTCGGCCCACTCGAAGCCGTCCCAGTACGAGAACGTCAAGCTGATGACTTCCGGGGCAATCAGTTGGGCAGTCGAGGCCAGCGACTCCAACTGGACGGCATCATCGGAGAAGCCCATCGACAGCTGATCGCTTTCCAGCCGCGCCAGTCCACGCACGCTGCCTCGCGAGACGACGGAGCTGGTGGGGCCGGCGGAGGTGGAATCAGCCACCGCCCCCGACAGGCCACCTGCTCCGCGCACTGCAAGAAAGTAGCTGACCGCGGCCAGATCACCCACGCGATCGGTGGCGAAGGCGGTATCGTGGATGGCATAGTAGGCCATGTCGCGCGAGGGGCGGTTGCTGTGCAGAATGAGACTTTCGGAATCCCCGATGATGCCGATGGACACGCCGGTGAGCGGATCTTCATAGACCTCCGCCTCGAGCGCCGCCAGTTCGTCGTCCGCCGTCGCCTGACCGGTAGTGCCAGTCGTCGATGTGGATGTCGCGGATGAGGACGAAGACCCGGACGAGACCGCTTCCTGCAGAGGATACACGGTCGCCCGCACGTCGAGTTCGATCTGACGGAACAGCGCCCGTGCAACCTGGGCCTGCTCCATTTGCTCTCTGCCGGCGGTCGAGAGTTGCCAGTACAGATGAATCGCCGAGTACACGCCGCTGAGCAACAGCAGGCTGAGCGCCATCGCCACCAGCAGTTCGATCAGTGTGAACGCCCGGGGTCGAGTCGGCCCGTCCGTAACCGTTGCATCATCGAAGCCTGAAGCGCAAGTGATGACCCGAGTGACCGTGTCATCCATCGGCAAGTACGACTGCGTCATCGAAGCCTGAAGCGCAAGCGAAGGCCGCGCGGACGTGATTGTCTTGTGCGTCGGGAGATACCGCTGCATCACGGGGCCTCCGCTTCGAGTGAGGCGGCTGCGGCATCGGCGAAGATCTGCGGATCACGAACCAGCCGGTCGAGCGTGAAGGAGGCATCCATGCTGCCATTCTCGCGCACATGTGTCACCGTGACCGACAGTTGCAGCGTATCGAGGTGCGGGCCGTCCAGCACCGAGAGGCTCCACGACCAGCGGCGACTTTCATCGTCGGCGAACATCTGCTGCGAGACCGAATCCATCGGTTCGACGCCGGCCACGATCTCGGCTAGTTTCGTCTCGCCGCGGAGAATCGCCTCAGTCTGCAACTGACCATCGGCCGAAGCAATGGTCCCGACATGGATGAGCTGACTGATCGCCGCCAGTGCTGCCAGAAAGATGGCGAGCGCAATGAGCACCTCGAAGAGTGTCATGCCCCGTCGGCACTGCGGAGGATGCGGTGGCACTGTGCAGCAGGGCGTCATGGCACAACCTCCCGCTGGAGTTCGCCGCTCGTGGCAGTGCCGGTCAGCCCGCGAATGGTGATCCCCACGCGATGCTGGCGTTCGTCATCGACATAGAACCAGCCATCTTCGGCAGTCCCATCGCCATAAAAGCGCATGGGTGGCGACCAGGAGGTTCCGGCGAGTTCGATCGAATCGGGCAACAATGCAAACCATTCCTGCGAGAGTTGCTCGACCTCGCCAGGTATCCCGACGTGCTGGTCGGGAGAAACGAAGTGGCAGTCTTCGGGCAGCTGACCGCTCAGGACGGGGTAGGTTCCTGTATCTCCCGGCACCAGTCCCGGCTGCATCGCATTGCCGCTGATACTTTCGGGGGTCATGGACGGGATGACAATGTACCGCTGGCCGTTCGGCTCGAAGCGGAACTGGTATTCCATGCCGGCATCGATTGCCTTGATGCGGGCACTGGCCGCCGCAGATCGCACTCCTTCGACGGCGCGCAGCAGGGCCTGCTCACCGGCATACTGCATGACGGCCGGCCAGGAGATGCCGATGAGGACCCCCAGCAGCGTCAGTACGATCAGGATCTCGAAGAGGGTGTAACCGGTGCGCCGACGTGGGAGCGTGTTCGAGTTGAGTGACCGGCGATGCATACGTGTCTCCGGAGTCCACGCGTCGCGGCCGGCACCGGACTTACCACTACGAGGCTCTGCCCCTTAGATGGTTCCCAGATCGGACCAGTTGTTGATGTCGTCACCCGAGCCGTCGTCATTCTTGCCGTCGGGTCCCACCGACCAGATTGCCGGTCGATCGACGTTGATGCTCGCCTTGGTGTTGGGATACTCATAGAACAGCAGGTTGCCCCAGGCATCCAGCGGTGCCTTTTCGAGCTGGGCGGGGATCGTTCGTCCGGTGGCATCGGTCTGAGGAGTGACCAGCAGTTCGACGACCTCCTGTCCTCCTTGCGGATACTGTCCCTTGTTCTGGACGGCGAACAGCTTGACCGCCTGTTCCAGTCCATGGATGCTGTTCTGGGTGGCCTGGATGTTCGCCGTTTGCTGCGTTCCCAGCAGGCCGGGCACGACCATCGCGGCGATGACTGCCAGAATGGCCAGCACGATCAGAACTTCCATCAGTGTAAAGCCGGCACGTCGCCGCGACAGGCGCTGGGTGACACTTTGGCAACGTGGCATGCGTTGCGGGTGATTCAGCCTTTTCATGAGAAACTCCCTGGTGATCTGTGTGTTTGCAGGCGAAGGACCGGACCGATCGGTCACGGTTCATAGAGTCCATGTCGAAGGTCGGGAGGGCCGCCCCCCCTAATGTGTAACCGTTGCCGGGGCCCGTTGGCGATCGTCAATTTCCATTTTCGGGCAGGGCCGGTCAGATTTCAATCGGTCATACGAATCCCGAGCTCTGCATGATGGGCAGCAACAGTGCCACGACCACAAACAGCACGACGCCGGCCATCACCAGCAGCAGCAGTGGCTCGAGCATGCGGACCGTGATGTCCAGCTCGCGGTTCGTCCGTCGTTCGAGGTTGTCGGCGACGTCGATCAGCACTTCCTCGAGATTGTTGGCCTCCTCGCCCACCGCCACCATCTCGATGATATCTTCGGGGAACTGGCCACTCGCGGCCAGGGGCTGCGCCAGCGACTTGCCTTCGGAGACATTTTCAGCGGCAGTCTCGATTGCTTCACTGAGCAGCAGGTTGCCGGTCGCGTCCTTGGCAATCCGCAGCGAATTGAGGATCGGCACACCATTGTGCAGCAGCGTCCCGAGGATGCGGCAGAAGCGGGCGATCGCCAGACTCTTGACGATACGTCCCATGCCCCACATCCGCAGTCGCAGACGATCGGCCTGGAAACGGCCCTGTTCGGTCTGCAGATAGTTTCTCAGCAGCAAGACCGCCACCACCACAGCTCCCACAAACACCAGCCAGTACCGCTGGGCTGCGTCGCTGAAACCCAGCAGGGCCGTTGTCGCCCAGGGCAGGGCACCGCGCTCCTGCATCCGGCCGAAGATCGGTTCGAACTTCGGCACGAAGTACACCAGCAGCACCCCCACAACAACGCTGCCGAACCCCATCAGGAACATCGGATACACCAATGCTCCGATGACGCGCCCTTTGAGTTCCTCCTGGTGTTCGGTGAAGGCGGCCACGCGCTTGAGCACATCTTCCAGAAAGCCGCCTTCCTCTCCCGCCCGCACCATACTGACGACAAGTTCGCTGAACGCCTTGGGATGCCGCTTCATCGACTCGAACAGCGGCGTCCCCTCGGCGACCTGTGCCCGGACTTCTTCGAGTACCAGTTTCAAGGCAGGATTGGTCGCCTGCTTGTGCAGCAGATCCAGCGATCTCAGCAGTGGCACACCCGATTTGAGCAGGTCCGCGAGCTGCGTGTAAAACACCGCCAGCACCCGCGGCTTGACCCGTTTGCCGGCGTATTTCTGCTGCGACTTAGCACTGTCGGCCAGTCCAACTCGCACGGGAAACAACTGCCGCTTCGCCAGCGAAGCCAGCGCATCGTGCTCGGTGGCCGCCGATAGGACCCCGGTGACCTGCTGCCCAGAGAGTTCGCGGGCGGTGTAGTGGAAGTCAGGCATGCGTCAGACTACATCGCCGCGCGTGATGCGAATCACTTCGTCCAGACTGGTCGTGCCGGCCAAGGCCTTGCTCCAGGCCGACTTTCGCAGCGTGATCATCCCATGCTCGAGGGCATAGGCCCGGATCACCCCGGCACTGGCTTGCTCCACACACAACTTCTTAATGTGCGCGTCGTTGAGCAACAATTCGAAGATACCGGTTCGGCCCGAGTAGCCGGTGTCACGACAGTCGCGACACCCTCTGGCGCAATACAGCTTCGCACCAGCCGGCAGTGTGAGATCGGGAGGCAGCCTGCCCGGTTCCGGCACCCAGGCCTCTTTACAATTACGGCACAGATTACGCAGGAGGCGCTGGGCCAGGACACCTTCGAGCGTGCTGGCCACGAGATAGGGTTCCACACCCATATCGACCAGTCGTGTGAACGCTCCGGGGGCATCGTTGGTGTGCAACGTGCTGAAGACGAGGTGACCGGTGAGCGACGCCTGAATCGCACTCGTCGCCGTCTCCCCGTCGCGAATTTCGCCGATGAGCACGACGTCCGGGTCGTGACGCAGAATGCTGCGCAGACCCGCCGCGAACGTCAGGCCGATCTTCGTGTGCACCTGGATCTGGCTGATACCGTCCATGTGGTATTCGACCGGATCTTCGACCGTGATGATCTTGGTGTCAGGGCTTTTGATTTCGTTGAGCGCCGAATAGAGCGTCGTCGTCTTGCCGGAGCCGGTGGGCCCGGTCACCAGTACAATGCCGTGCGGCAGCGTGATGAGTTCGTGAAACGGCGTCGCGATCTCTGGAGGCATGCCTGCACTGGCAAGGTCGAACTTCATCCGCCCCTTGTCGAGCAGACGCAGTACCATGCCTTCGCCGTGAATCATGGGGATGATCGACACACGCACGTCGACTTCGCGCCCCGATACCCGCAGATTGATGCGACCATCCTGGGGGAGCCGCTTCTCGGCGATGTTCAGCCGCGACATGATCTTCAGCCGCGTTACGATCGCTGACGCGAAGTGGTTGATCTCGGGGGGCATGGGCTGAATGCGCAGCAGTCCATCCACGCGAAACCGGACCGTCAGGCCGTGTTCGGCCGGTTCCAGATGGACGTCGCTCGCCTTCTGCTCCAGCGCTTCGATCAGCAGCTCGTTTACGAGCCGGATGACCGACGCGGCCTGGGCTTCGGACGCCAGTTCCCCCAGATCGTCGGGGAGTTCGTCGAGCAGCTCGATGCCGTCTTCGGCCCGCCGGGCCACGAGTGCATCAATCGTATCGCCGCCGACACCGAGGCTGCCTTTGATGAGATCGTTGATCTCAGACCGGCAGGCGAGGACCGGTTCGATGCGGCACTTGCCGAGCGAGCCCAGTTCGTCGAGGGCCTCAAGATCGAACGGATCGCTCGTCGCGACCTTCACGCGACCGTTCTCGCCTTCCAGCGGAAAGACATGGTGTCGGAATATCGCCGTCGTCGGGAAGCGGGCAATCAACACAGGATCGACCTGGAACCCCTTGAGCTCCACGAAGTCCATGCCGAGTTCGTCAGCCAGCAACCGCAGGGCGTCTTCCTCGCGGACGGCACCCATTTCCACGAGGATCTGATCGACGCGCTTGCCGTTCGCCTTGCCTCGGGCAAAGGCCATGTCCTGTTCAGACACGAGGCCGCGTTTCAGCAGCAGTCCGCCGATTTCCATCTGCTCTGCTCCCTGTGAGTCCTGTCGATCAGCGGGTGTGAGTGCCGCCGAGCCATTCTACGTCTCTCCAGTGAATACCGTTGGAGACCCCTCATCGTCCACCACGATCGCCGCCGCCGCCACCTCGACTGAATCCCCCGCCGCCGGGGAATCCACCTCCGCCGGGGAATCCGCCCCCACCGCGACTGGAGCCGCCACCAGAGTTATCGCCGCCACCACGACTGAAGCCACCGCCGGGGGGTCCGCCGCCACCCTGCATTGCCCGGAAGAACTCCATCCGCCGCTGCATGTCGGCATCGCTCGAGGACCCTGACGATCGGGATTGTCCTGACGAACTGGAAGACGACGAACTGGGCCGGGCACCCGATGTCGAGACCGTGACCTTGGGCATCAGCGACGACAGCGATCCTTCCATTGAGGCCGCATTGGTGTGCTGCAGGCCGATGACACGAACCGACCGGCGCACCTCGCGGGCCGCATTGTCCACCGATTCCACCAGGGCCTTGATCTCGCGGTACGTTCCGTCGTCGGCCGACACGATCAGATGGCTTGTCGCGCGGTCCACGCCCAGTGTGACAGCTGGTGCCGCCGGAGCCTGGTTGCCGCCGCCGCCGCTGCTGCCGCGACTGCCGCGATCGCCACCCCCACCCCCCATCATGGCGGCGAACGGGTTACTGTTGTTGTTCCCCCGCTGAGGAGGCTCGAGTTCCGGCTCATAGACGCTCTTGACAATCTCGTACACGTCGTCGATATCGGCGAACAGCACGGGGACCATCTGCGGTGCCCGGTCACGCAGCGACTCAGTGAGACCTGTGGAATCGAGTACCGAGAGCATCTCTTCGACCTCGTCGACCCGGTAGGAAGGGCCACTGACAAACAGGGCGTTCAGTCGCAGGTCGGGAATGATGCGCAGCGTCTCGGCCCCTTGTCCCAGACTGTCCAGGCCGGTCATGCTGGCGACGCCGGAACTCAGCGAGCGCATGCCGCTGGTCAGTCCGCCGAAGAAGCTGCTGCTCGTCACCGACGAGGGCTGTGCGACGGTGCTGTCCGGGATGAGTTGCTCCAGCATGGCGGCCGCCTCGACCGCATCCGCCGACTTCAATGGGAAGATCGACCACTTGGTACGGGCCGGGACCGCCTGAATCACGGTGTCGAGCATCTCTTCGAGTTCGTCGAGCTTCTGCACGTCGCCGGTAATCACCAGTTCGCCGCCGATGACATTGATCGTCACCGGTCGGCCAGTCTCAGAGTTGCCTGGCGCAGATCGATCCGAGGGACCCTCAGTCGCGGGTGTACCTTCCAGCGGAGGGGCATAAGGCTCCCCCGGTCGCTGCTCGCCTGCTCCTTCTTCGGACGCAGCATCAGCTGGAGTGTCGTTGTCGGACGCCTGGGCGTTCACAAACACGAGACCCGCATCGAGCGATTTGTGATATCGCACCTCGCCCTGGGGAGTCGTGCTCCGGGGAGCCTGTGGCCACTGCAGGTCGATGGCCCCGGGATCGTTGCCTTCAATCTCGGGTCGTTCCGGACGCTGGGGGGTCTCGCCCCGGCGTAGATCGAGTCCCGACGCCCGATTGCGCTGAGAGGGGTCCACGATGCGCAGCGAACTGCCGTTGTTTTTGGCCCCCCACATCCGTTGCAGGATGTCGAGGACCTCCTGCGGGTCGCGACCGCTGACGCTGTACGTGCGGACCGGGCCCCGGTTCAGTGAACCCCGGCTGCCTGTGCCATCTTCGCCCAGGTCGGTCAGCAACTGTTTGATCTGGTACACCTGCGTCTCGGTGCCACGCACCATGATCTGCCGGCCCATGAGGTCGGGATAAATGGTCGGAGCCGAGTCGCCGTCCTTGAGGAACATGGCCTGCAGCGTGGCTGTGGCGGCGGACGGGTCCATGCTGGCCAGCGGAATCACCGTGACCTGCTTGTCACCCATCGCGCCATAAGGCCGATCGCTGGCGAGTGGACTCTGCTCCGAGACGTCCACAGTCTTCAGGGCATCTTCAATGATCTTGTGTTCGGCCAATGTCGCCGACACCAGCAGGCGATTCGTCCGGGGGTCGGACGTCAGATGAGCTGTCGACGTGCTGGTGCGCGCGGTGGAACCGCCGCGTGTGGTGGGGGTGGGAGTTCCGCCCCGGCTCATGCGGGGATCTTGTCGAGGATCGCCCCCGCCTCGAAAGCGTGCGAAGGGATCGTTCGACTGTTGCTGACTGGCCGCACTGGCTGTCGTCGCCGCCAAGGTGGCCGTGTCCAACCCCAGCAGCGAGCGGACCAGATACTCCGCATCATCCACGAGGATGTGTTCCAATTGGTAGTTCCGGAAGATCTTGTCCTGCGGTCCGGTCGTGAAGTTGCGGAGAATGTCGTTGATGCGCACCAGGTTCGCCCCGGTATCGGTCACCACCAGCGTGCGGGCGGGAGTGATGCCGGCGACTGATCCCTGCGGCCCCTTGAGTTTCTCGATCTCGGTCGCCAGGGCCGACACATCCTCGACTCCCTCCAGCGGGAACACGACCGTCATCAGTTCGTTGCGGCCGCGGTTGGGCAGGTCTTCGACGGAGACGGTCGGCACCAGGTTCGGTGGAACGCCATTGTCGATGTTCACGCACACCAGAAAGTTGTCGCGATGCACGAGGACATATCCCCTCGGCAGCAGGTATCCGTTGAGAACATCGAGTGCTTCGGAAATCGTGTACGACTTGCTGTCATAGTGGTTGAAGGTCCCGGCGGGGATATCGTTGAGGTCGAGCGTCAGGTTCGCGGCGTCGGCAAACAGCTTGAGGACGGTTTCCCAGGGTGCGTAGCGAAAGTTGAAGGAGATTGGCTTGTCGCTGTTGTCCACCTGTTTGATCGAACCGTCGCCGATTGATCCGAAGGACGCGACGACCTCCCCTTCAGCAGGTGCCTCTTCGGTGGACGGTGTCGTGGGAGCGACACCCGGAGCGGTGGCACCTGCGGCAGGCGTGGAGGCAGGAACAGTCTGAGCGACGGGTGCCGGAGGAGGACCCAGCTGTGCCTTCCACTGCTCCTGCTGCTCGGGCGTGAGCAGGGCCATTGCCTTGTCTGTCCACGCCGCGCGAAACTCTTCTCGAGCCTGTTCGGAAGCGGCGAAGCCCAGTTCACGGCGGGCCGTATCGAACTCGCCCAGCAGAGCTTCGACTTGCTGGCGTTGTTCGTCGGTCAATCCGAGACTCTTTACGACCGAGTCGTCCGTCAGAGCCCGCAGCCCCTGCCGCTGCAGACTGAGCTGGGTCAGGCGAGTCAGTTGTTCCGGAGTGAGGACCGCCTTGAGATTCTGGTCGGCCGCGGTTCGCTGCTTGTCGAAGGCTTCGCGCATCTCGGCGCGGATGGCATCGCGCTCATCTCCTTCGGCCGTCCGCAGACGATCGAGATACTCCCGCATGTTCCCGGTGGAGCGGGACTGCTCGCTGAGTTCATCAAACTTTTTCAGTTGGTCTTCGGTGATGCCCAGCTCCTGTCGGACATCGTCTCGGCGCAGCTCACCCAGAATGCCGACCCCACCCTCCGCACCTCCGCGTGGTCCGCCGAAGCCGCGCTGGGCCCAGACAGTGTCTGCCCCGCTGACGAAGAACAGCGCGGCACCGCTGACGACCGCCAGCCTGCGAATAATGATTGCGATTCGCATGACATCATCTCCCGATGGACTCAGCACAACCGTTGAATCCGGCTGTGGCGAGGAGGACGAGGCACGGTCTCATGGATCGTGCGGCACAATAACGCACGGTCTTGTGGACCGTGCAATACGAACGACGACGATCGCCGACGCTCCCGAGGGGTCTATTTCAGGTTCCGGGGGTCGTGATCGTGAATACACCGATTTTCCGCAGAATCTGTCGTGTCAACTGTTTACTGACCCAAAGTGGCTGCGGTATCCATGATATCAGATCGGCTGGCAGTCTGCCTGCTGCGCGGGAATTCCGTGACACGCCAATGCCTTCATCAAGGTAACATTGACTCCAGACCGGATTGTTGCCAAACCTCAACAATTCTGACTGCTTGTGAAGTCGCACAGTCCAACCAGCCGGAACAACAAGTCCCACTCACTCAAACCTGAATTGAGGGGCTGGGGATTCGCAGAATCGGGAGAAATCGCCATGTCGCGGGTCATTGCCATCCTGGGTGTCGTCACCGTGCTGCTGTGCGGCTTTGCTCAGTCTGCCCACGCCCAGCGCGGGTTCGGCGGCGACCAGGGGGGCGGGAGTGACTTCGGCGGAGATCGTGGCGGATTCAGTCGCGGTGGTTCTGGCGGAGGTTTTCCGCCAGGTGGTTTTGGCGGTGGCTTCCCTCCGGGTGGCTTCGGCGGGGATCGCGGCGGATTCGATCCATCACAGTTCCTGGTCCGGATCGACGAGAATGACGATGGCTTCCTCGACCCCGACGAACTCGAAAACTCCCGCGGGCCCATCCGATCCATGCTTGAGGCCCGGGGCATCGACATCTCGCGCGGCGTCGACCTGAAGGAAGCCGGAAAGGCGATGAAGAAGGCCATGGAAGAACGTTCCGGCGGCGGGTCCGATCGCGAAGGCCGCAGTCGCTCGCGTGGCGATTCCGGCGGTCCAAAGCCCCCCGAGAAGATCCGGGTTACCCTCGATCTGCCTTCCGAGTACACATCAGGCGACACAAATGGCGACGGGCAGGTTTCGTTCGCAGAATGGGTCCTGTGGAAGGGGCGTGCGGCCATCACCCAGTTCGACGCTTTCGACCACAATCGCGATGGCTATCTGACCCCCAAAGAACTCACTCAGGGAAGCAAGGAACCGGAGACGTTGATTGCCGGGGGCACCGGGACGTCACCCGCATCGTCGACAGCGGCCGCGGTCGTGCGGCCTGCCACGCCTCCCATCAACCTGGAGACTGTCTCACTGACGACACCGGAGGCCGAGCCTCACGTCAAGCAGGCCGAGCGGTTCTTCTCAATCCTCGACCGTGATCGGGACGGTTCGCTTAGCGGGCAGGAATGGCAACGCAGCAGCAACCTGCGGAGCAAGTTCGAGCAGGCGGGGGTCAGTCTCAGCGAGCCGATGCCCAAGGAATCGTTCGTCAAGTACTACGTGCACATCAATCTGCAGACGACGACGTCATAGCAGGAGCGGCGAGATACGAGTGATGAGAAACGCGAGAGTGGGTGTTCTCGCAACTCGCTTCTTGATGACGGTGCCTCGCGATTGAACCAGTCAGCTGATTAGCGAGTCATCCAGTCAACCACTCACAGTTGGCTGCGGTCGTACTCCCGTCCCAGTCGCAGGGCGATGAATCGCAGGAACGATTCGTCGAACTGAATCCGGATGCGTCCGCCGTTCTCGGTGGGGCGGGCCTCGATCCGTAGCGCATCGTCATCGCCGCTGAAGGCCTCCTGAGCCAGTTGCCTGCGCCAGCCCGGCTCCTGGGGCTGGCGAGGGTTGCCTTTGTCCTGCTTGCCTTCTTTGGCCACTGTGCCTTCGATTGTGTCGTCAATCGCCTGCTCCTGCGGAGGAGCTTGGGGCAGCTTCAGCCAGCTCGAAATCCGGGCAATCATCTGGAACGGAGCATTGCTCGATGCCAACTGGGGTTCGGCCTCGGCCCGGCGGACCGCATCAATGATCGGCTTCAGATAGGCCGTCGCACCCGACGTGCCGATGGCAAACCACAGGGCCCGGTCGCTGCACCCCAGATACAGACTCGGTGCGCCGCCATACATCCGCTCGTCGTCGGCCGATGCATTCTTCCCCCTGAGCCGATGAAACGAAATGTCCTCGTGGGAGTCCACGTTCAATTCAATGGCGGCGATGTCCGGATGGTCCCGCAGTACGTCCAGCATCCGGGCCCATGCTTGCCCGAACGTTCGCCCGCCGACCACTTTGATCCCCCCCAGCAGCACGAAGCGCCCTTCTTCCGGGGCGGCGAACTGCAGGCAGAAGTCCACATGGCCCGATTCAATCGTAGCATCGATCGCGTCGAACAGTCCGGGGACGGCGTCGGCGGGCAGGTTCTGCTCCAGCAGCCTCAGCTCGACATCGTCCCGCATCGCCGTCGCGATCTCGAGATAGGCGTCGCGTTCCATGGGCCGCAGTTCCCAGGACGCCGACAGACACAGCGGTTGCTTCTCATCGAACATGGCATGGAACGACGATTTCTGTCCGGATATGTCCGTCAGGTAGCGGGCGAAGTCGCTGTTGGGTTTGGCGTCGATGGAGAGTTCGAGCACCCCCTGGCGCTGCTCGGCCGATGCATCCCAGCCCAGCGTCAGCTGGTCCCCCTCGGTCAGCACCTGGGCAATGAAGTCGACGATGCTCATCCCCTGGGCCCGACGGATGCGGTAGGCGGTCTCGGGTTCTCCGTCCCGTCGCTGCAGTTCGACCTCCGAATTGGCGCGCAGGTAGCCGACGAACACCTTGCGGATCGCCTCGGGCACAGTCCCGATACGGATCGCGACGGCGGCATCGTACCGGTCGGTGAGCGTGGCATTGTAGGCAATCGGGTCGGGTAGCACCTCGTCGAGCAGGCTGTCGTCTTCCGGCACGAGGAAGGCATAGTCCCCGCGGAACTGGATGTGCAGATCAGGGCCATCGACGGTGGAGTATCGGTCTTCGACGGTGCCCGACTTCTTCCACAGCGTGTTGTTCATGCCCAGCGTCTTGAGCAGCTTCTGTCGATCCTCGACCGGAATGTAGGCGACCGGTTTGGGGGAGGGAGGGAGGCTCGTTCCCAGAAACAGCAGCGCCCCGAAGGGCCGGGTGCGGTCGACACCGTCGAGATTCTGCAGGGCCGCCAGGCCCTCGCCGAGCCAGTCCATCAGTTCGGGACGACCGCCCGCGTTGATGACATAGGCTGTGTCGCTCAGCAGTCGATCCAGACTCGCGAAGTTCACGACGGCCAGCGGGACGGGTGGCTCGTGCGTGTCCGCCTCTTCCTCAATGGACTGTCCGCGCACCAGTGCGGTGTTCGACAGCACGAGGGACATCAACAGGGGAATACCGAGGAGAGCCTTCATGAATTCATCCGGGCGGGAGGAGGACTCGGTCGAGTCGAGGATGTTTGGAGAGAGCGAAACCGCCAGCGTCGTTTAAGTCCGCCAGCGGAGCATATGGACCTTACTCTAATGATGCGTCCGGGGTTTCAGCAAACAGCCGCTGCAGGGCCGCGTCCCAGGCCTCCCGGCCGCTGATGACCTCGGCCGCAATGACGAGCCCCCAGATCGGAACTCTCTGATGGGTCTGTGTATCGAGCTTGACGAGATCCTTCTGGGTCGTGATGAGGGCTTGCGCCGAGGTACTCCGGGCCCAGTCCTGCAGTTCGCCGATTTCCGCCGCTGTGTAATGGTGATGATCGGGAAAAGTACGGAAGGCCAGTCCTTCAATGTTGATGCCCGCGTCAAGCAGCGTCCGTCGGAAGCCTTCCGGATTGCCGATCCCGCAGAAAGCCGCTACACGCTGCCCGGCCAGCGTCGACAGTTCGGCTGATTCTCCGCTGACTGCGATCAGCTGTTGCGGACGAAAAGCCACCTCCACGATCGGTGCCCGGCACAGGGTCTGGACCTCGTCCCTGAGCGCATTGCGGCGAGATGATTCCACCTGGTCGATCCGCGTCAGTACGATGAGATCGGCACGATGCAGGGCGGACTTCGGTTCCCTGAGCAGTCCGCGAGGCAGCAGACGTCCGTAGCCCCAGGGGTCCAGCGCGTCAATCAGCACGATGTCGAGGTCCCGTGCGATGCGACGATGTTGAAAGGCGTCGTCCAGAATCAGCACGTCGGGCCGATGAGATGAGAGCATCTCATCGGCGGCTGCAACACGATCCCGGTTCTGTCCCTGGGGAACCCCGGGGCACAGTTGCTGGAGTACGCGGGCCTCGTCGTTGCCGGTCCCATCCAGCGAGCGATAACCGCGACTGATGATCGCCGGGTGATGTCCAGCACCGAGCAGCTGCTGCGTCACACAGGCCACGACCGGTGTCTTGCCGGTCCCTCCTGTGGTGAGGTTGCCGATGCTGATCACCTGGACGCCAGCGCGATGACACGCAAGCACGCCCGTATCGTAGAGTGCATTGCGGAGGGCAACGGCCGTCCGGTAAGGAGGCGTGCACAGGCTGAGGACGCTCCGCAGCAGTCCGGCTCCGACGCCGCGCCGTCGGCCCGAAATCACGTCGAGGAAGGAGAGTTCATCCAACGCTCAGCTGCCGGCTGCCTCGGGAGGAGGGGCTCCCATCACATGGTAACCGCAGTCGACATGCAGCGTTTCACCCGTGATGCCACTGGCGAGATCGCTGAGCAGGAACATTCCGGCCTTGCCGACCTCCTCGGCCGTCACGTTGCGACGCATCGGGGAGAAGGTCTCGTACAACTTCACCATTTTCTGGAAGTCGCCGACCCCACTGGCGCTGATGGTCCGCACCGGGCCGGCACTCAGGGCGTTGACGCGGATCCCGTCCTTGCCCATCTCACTGGCGAGATACGTGACGGCACTTTCGAGAGCCGCCTTGCACAGCCCCATCAAGTTGTAGCCGGGAATCACCGTTTCGCCCCCCAGGTAGGTGAGCGTGAGCAGGCTGCCGCCCGGGTTCAGCACCCCGCGGGCGCGACCGGCCATGGCGATCAGGCTGTAGGCACTGATTTCCATGGCGAGTTTGAAGCCCTCCCGGCTGACGTTGTACACCGGACCGGTGAGATCCTGCGGAGGTGCGAAGGCGATGCTGTGAATCACGAAGTCGATCTGCCCCATCACCTCGCGGGTACGGGCGAAGACGGCATCCAGGTCGCCGTCCTGTTGCACATCGCACGGCATGAGGAACCTGGCCCCGATCGGGTCCACCAACTTGCGGACCTTGTTCTCATTCTTGGGTCGCTCGGGGTCGCGATCGGGCAGATGGGTGAACCCCATAGTCGCCCCCTCTGCCGCCAGCTTCTCGGTGATCGCCCAGGCAATCGAACGGTCGTTCGCGATGCCGAAGACGACACCCTGTTTCCCCTCAAACAATCCCATCAATTCATCTCCTGAGATGTGGTGCAGCCACGATATCGAACGACCCTCCGGGGTGGCAAGTGGCTGATGACGAGTGGGGCGTTGGTCGTCGGTAGTAGAATGCCCACGGGCAGCGTCCCGTGGTACTTGAAAGCCCGCCGAGGGTGTCGGCGGGTCGCGACGGCGTTCGGCGTTGCCTCGCCGCTAACGACGCTCCGCACTTGTCTGTCTGATGGCCAGTCGCCAGAATCCCCAGCGGTCGCACTGCAGCCCGAACAACCGCACCTTCGTCCCCTCATCATCGTCTCCGGAACTCCCACGAATGCCCGATCGTCTGATCACAACGCAGGATGCGTTCGACGAACTGTGCGACCATCTGGAAAGTGCCGGGCGGGTGACGTTCGATACCGAGTTCGTCTCCGAAGGGCACTATCGTCCCGAGTTGTGCCTGCTGCAGTTCGCCACGCAGGACAAGGTTGCCGCCGTCGATCCCTTCGCCGTGCCTGACCTGCGGCGCTGGTGGGACCTGATGGCGAACCCGGCGACGGAGGTGATCGTTCATGGTGGACGTGAAGAGATTCTCTTCTGCCTGCGCTATGCCGGCCGGCCACCGGGCAATCTCGTCGATGTGCAGGTGGCCGAGGGGCTGCGCAGCCGGGGGTTTCCCCTGTCCCATGGCGCACTCTTGCAGCGTGTGCTGGGGGTTGGCGTTGATTCTCATCAGACACGCACCGACTGGGAACGGCGACCACTCACCAAGACGCAGGTGGACTATGCGCTGGAGGACGTGGCACACCTGCTGGCCGTCTGGGATCGGCAGAAGCATTCGCTCACCACACTAGGCCGGCTCGACTGGGTACTGGGGGAGTGTCACCGCCGTGTCGAGGAACTGGCGAGCGACGATCGCTCGCTGGCCTGGCAGAAGCTGCCGGGCCTGCAGCGCCTCTCGCGGCGTGAGATGGCGGTCGCCCGTGAGCTCTTCGTGTGGCGCGAGCAACTGGCAGAACAACGCGACCGCACACCCCGTTCGTTGCTCCGGGATGACCTCCTCATCGATCTGGCCCGGCGTCGGCCCCAGACGGTGAAGGAAGCAACCGCGACGCGAGGTATGAATCGTCGCGACTATCTCCGCATGGCCGAGGACATGCTGGCCTGCGTCGACCGCGCGATGCAGCTGCCCGACAGCGAACTCCCTCACAAACCCCGCAGCCGGCAGGCCCTGCCACAGGAGGAAGTGCTCGGCAAGCTGCTGGGGATTGCCCTCGCCCATCGCTGTGCCGAGCTGGGCATCTCGACCTCCATTGTCGGCACGCAATCGGACTTGCAGGACCTTGTTCGCTGGGAAATCGCCGATGCCCGCCGCAGCCCGCCGCCGCGACTCATGCAGGACTGGCGGGCGGACGTGTGCGGCAACGTGCTCAGCGATCTGATCGAGGGTCGCGTGTCGCTGCGTGTCAGCGATCCGCTCCGCGACGATCCGCTCTGCTTCGAGCGCGTCAACGACTGAGTGAAAAGAACATCTTCAGCGGAGCCGGTACCGGCGTGTCAGCATACAGCAACGTCCCCAGCGACCCGGGGATGTCGGTCTCGAACAGATCGACGCCGCGCTGCAGACAGGCCCGGTAGTCACTTGCGAGGTCCTTCAGGCTGGCGACTTCGCCTGTGAGGAACCGGTGATCGAGGTTGCGGGAGGTCCCCGCGAGACAGCACACGCCCACACCGTGAAGCCGCTGGTACAGAGGAGCATCTTCGGGCAGAGTATGTCCCACGAACGCGATGACGCGGTCCCACGGGACGCCCGTCTGTGCGAACTGCTCGAACTTCTCGCGGCTGGGGATCATCACCTCCATCATGATGTCCGGGTTGAGGGCATGGCACTTCCGGGCATCGTCGAAGCTGTAGACGATCACTATCGTCCACGCCTCGGCCCGGTGCTCGGTGATCTTCCGCACGCGTGCCTCGACCGGAACATCCTTCTGATCGAGCACGAGCACCGTCTTGCCCCGCGCCCAGTCGAGAGCTTCATCCAGCGTTGGGATCCGGTACTCCGTCGGCTCGCCGGCGCCGTCCTTCACACGCAGTTCTCTGAGTTCCGCCAGGTTGAAGTCGGCCACGAGGCCTTGCCCGGTCGTCGTCCGCTCGAGGTCGGCATCGTGATGCAGCACGATCTCGCCATCGCGTGTGAAGCGCGGATCAACCTCCAGAAACGCATAGGTCTGCCTTAGGGTGTTCTCGAATGTCGCGATGCAGTTCTCGGGAAACCCACGATCTGCTCCGCCCCGATGCCCGCTCACCAGGGGCAGTGATTCCCCGGTATGGTGCAGGATCGCTCGCAGGTTCTCGGGAGACCGAGCGTCAATGCAATGCAACCGCGAGTGCTCAGACCGTCTGAGTTGTCCATCTTGCGAGAGACACAGCCTCGGCAGCAGCAGGCAGATGATTGTGACACAACGGAAAGGGCGCATCGTGTTTCGTCCTGCTTTGAGGTGTGAGCTGCAAGTCTGCATCGTAGTCGAAGCTGCCAGCTTCGACATCGCAGGTGGGTAGCTGTGGTGGAGCGCAGCGACCCCACAGGAGTCGATTTGTCCGGGGGGCTCGCCTGCGGCTCGACCCCCGCCACGCCGACGAATACCCACGAGTCGCTGCCCGTGGGCTTGGGGCTCATCTAACCATTAACCATCAGCCATTGTTTTCGACTCAGCCGATACAGCACATGCCGGCGCAGGTGGTCTCCTTCCGGCAGCAGCGGATGGTCGAAGTCGCCGTTCGGATCATGTGACATGCCGATCCGTTCCATCACCCGGCGCGAGCGGAGATTGGCGGGCACGGTGAACGACACGATCTCGTCCAGCTGGAGCTGGTCGAATCCGAAGGCCAGCGCCGCCCGGGCCCCCTCGGTCGCGTAACCATGCCCCCACTGCTCGAATGCCAGTCGCCAGCCGATCTCCACGCATGGCATGAACGACGCCTCAAATCGCGGAACTGCCAGACCGACAAAGCCGGCGAACCGCGTGACGTCCGGAACCTCCACCGCCCACAGTCCGAAGCCACGCTGCTCGAAATGCGATTCGATGCGGTCGACGATGACATCGCTCTGCTCGCGGGTCAGCGGACCGGGCAGGAACTCATGCACGCGGGGATCCGCATTCATCGTTGCGAACGGCCCCCGGTCCTCCGGCAACCAGCGACGCAGCCGCAGGCGTTCAGTGACAATCTCAGTAGAGTCATCCCGCATTGCGTCTACTTCGCGGCCTTGGCGTCCTGTCCGGCGGGCTCGTGCCGCCTCGACTTCCTGCCGCTGCCCCCAGACGTAGAGCATCAGTCCGAAGATCGCCCCGACTGCCGTCGCCGAAAGCACCGCCGCCGGGCTGGTGGTAAACGTCGAGTTCTCTGCCGCGGCCTGCGTCGTCAGCACCAGGCCGATCAAGCTGATGAACAGGCCGACGGCATCGGCGAGAATCTCCTTGATGTTGAAGCTCATCTTACTGAGTAGCACCAGCTTGCCGAGCACGAGCTGCAGACCGAAACTGACGACTCCCGCCACCATCAGCGTGAACGCCACCCAGTGAAACGCCGGGAACGCCATCGATTCGGCCAGGGTGTAAATCGGCTGCAGCACTCCGGCCGAGACCTCATGTGCCTGCTGGCTTTGATCGACGCGGCCCGCAATCTCTTCGGCCCTCCGCTGGGCGTCCGTCACCAGGTCCGACGCCCTCTGCTCCACCTCCTGGGTGGAGGGCAAGTCACTGCCGGCTTCCTGCGACCAGAGAGCCCCAGGCAACACAAGGCTGAACAGGCACAGGGCGAGCAGGGGGGTGAACAACTTCATGGACCGGTCTCCGGAGTTCTGTGGCAAGGTGCAGGGCACGGCTGATGATTCGAACCGCTGGCCCCGATCTTAGCAACTTCCGGCGAGTTTCCGATGTCGCCGCTGAAAGAGGAGGGCCGCAGGATGTTTACCGTCGCGTCAGGCCGGCGATCGGAGGAGGTCGATGCGTTGCCCGTTGATGATTCGTCAACCGCACCGTGGGTTCTTCCCATAGCGACTGGCAATAGTGAACGAGAGCCGACAGTGCCTCGTGATCGAGACCCGCGCTGGACGGGTGCGATGTGCCGGGCATCCCCAGGCGAATGCGCTGGTAGATCGATTCCGGTTCGTTTCCGCCCTTCATGAAGTCGTGGACCAGATCACGCGGCACACTGGGTCGCCCGTCGTCGTCGAACAACAGGACGTCTGACGCACCGGTCCCATCGGAGCCGTGGCATTTGGCGCAGCCCGCCTCGACGAACAACGCGGCGCCTCTGGCGAGCGTATTCGCAGTGGCGGATTCAAGGGTCGGCACAGTCAACACCTCGCCGGGAGTCGCCTGATTTGTGACGATCTGCCCGACATCTTCATTGCCAAGTTCGTCACCGCTGTCGCGGAGTTGTTCCTCGATCTGTTCCCGGAGTCCGGCGCGGCGAAACTGCTGGACTTCCAATGCCAGTTGTCTGCGCTCTGTCGCCGACAGGTCCGCAAATGAGGGCATTGATGTGCCGGGGATGCCACGCTGAATGACGCGTTCGATGTCCTCCAGCGTCGGCACTCCGTTCTGTGTGCTCACCAGGCGCTGTCGATCAGCGCGCAGGTTCCGTGGTCGGGGGAACAGGAACCGGGCTGCTCGGCCGTGACCGTCACCGTTCTCACCGTGACAGGCTGCACATTGCTGTTGATACAACCCGGCCCCGCCGGGCGTCTGATGCGCCGAGTCCGCCGCCTTCGTCTGTGCCAATGATTGCTGATGCTGCAGGTGGACCAGTTCCCCGGACGCGACTTCGTCCCGGGAGTCCATCCTGAGCCGGCGCTGCAGTTCGCTGCCATGTCGAAAGTCTCGCTGGGCATCGTCCACACGTGTGAACAGCTGCTGTGCCAGGTCCTGCGCACCGCCCAGGGCCATCGTGCTGGCGGCAGTGCGCAGTGTTTCAGCGGGATACGGGCCATCCAGATCGACGAACCGATACCACCCGAGCGCTGCCGCATACTCACCGGCCTCGTATGCACGTTCGGCTAGTTCGAGCGCCATGTCTTGCGTGAGCTGAGAAGCGTCCGCATCGGGAAGCACGGCCCGGGCGTCACTCCCACGTCCCAGCTTTCTCAACACCCGCGAGAGGTCCACGCGGGCGCTGTCTCGATGCGGTGCTGCGGTTGCCAGTTGTGCGTAGTGCGGCAGCGCCTCACTGAGCTGCTCCTCCTGTTCGAGCAGTTTGCCCAGACTCATGCGGGCCGGCTCATGTTCCGGTCGATTGGTGAGCACCTGTTCAAACTCGGATTGAGCTGCTGGAATGTCGCCGGTCGACCAGTGGCACAGACCGCGCAGATAAGACAACTGTGCCGGGTCATTCAGCCGTGCGGAGGAGTCTTCCAGAAAAGTCAGTGCGGCGGCGGTCTGCTGTTGAGCGAGCATCCCCTGTACGATCGCGGTGATTGCCTCTCGTGGCGAAGCGCCTGCTTCCACGAGGCGAGTGAAGTCCCCCGCAGTGACTTGTCTCGCTTCTCCCCAGAGCACCGCGCTGAGACTGCGTTCCCGCGTCAGTTCCGCCAGCGATGTCCCCTTCTGCTCGGCGGCAGCGAGCGCCGTACGCTCCTCTGCCTGATTGCCGAGCTGACGAAAACCGTGTGCCCGCAACACATCGATGCGATCGTCGTCTGCATCAAGCAGCGCGGCCCGATCGAGCAACGCTTCCGCCGGACCAATCGCGCCGATGTCGAGTTGGCCTTGTGCGGCCTGCAGCGTCCAGCGAATGGCGAATCTGCGACCCAGCAGCCCGGCACCCACGACCGCCAGCAGAATACCGCCAATCACGAGGACACGTCGCCGCCGCGATCTCGCCGAAGCAGGGCAGGGCAATGAGCGATCCGGATCCACGAGCAAGGAATCTCCACCGACGTTTGAAGAAACGCAACAGCGGCGGCCATCATAGACAACCACCCGGCGCTTGCGCAGCCCGCTGCGCTGTTGTGAGGAGTTGATCGCAGGCATTGCGAGCGTTTCCTCACGCCGTCAGAATGACCGATGTTGCAGACAGTCCTGATGCCATCGCTGGCGACGGGTGTTTTCTACAGGGACGGCAGTGTGAATTTGTTAGCGCCTATGCCTCTCTGCTCTGTGGCCGTCGGTCTTTCGCTGTTGCTGATACTGGCCGGCTGCGACGCGGGCGGCGCCGCCCCCGTGGTCCCCCTGCTGCTCGAGGACGTGCAGCTTCCGGCTGTGCCTGAGGAAACGCAGCGGCAGATCGGGCGGTTCTGTGGCGATTGTCATGCACTGCCTCGACCGCAGAGCTTCGATCGGGACCGCTGGCATTTTGAAGTGCGCAGAGGCTATGAGTTTTACGCCAAGTCGGGACGGAATGATCTCGTCGTTCCCCCGCTCGAGGCCACGCTGCGCTGGTTTCGTTCCCAGGCCCCCGCGCAGCTGACGTTTCCCGAAGCTGCAGAAGCCGACGGTGCAGTCCCTGTGCACTTCGACACCGAAGCGATCCCGCTGGATCTGGGCGTGGGCGTAGGGGTCACTCCGGAGATTGCCGACCTGGTCTGGGGGCAGCTGGCGGATGATGAGGAGCCCATGCTGCTGGCCAGCGATCTGCGTCACGGGCAGATCATGGCGATTGACCTTCACAGGCAGAATCGTGTCGCCCCAATGGTGCTTGCGCGCATGCGGAACCCCGGTCGTCTGGAAATCTGCGATCTCGATGACGACGGATTGAAGGAAGTCGTGGTGGCTGACCTGGGGAGCTATCTCCCCGCCGAACACGACCGCGGACGAGTCATGCTCCTGCGGCGTGAGGCACCCTCGGACACTTTCGAAACTGTTGAACTGCTCACCGATCTGGCCCGCGTGGCCGATGTGCAGGTCGCAGATCTCGACGGTGATCTGCCGCAAGGATCTGATCGTGGCGGAGTTCGGCTGGAGGGATACCGGACGGCTGCAGTGGGCTCGAAATGTCTCGACACCCGAGCCGCTGGAGTTTGAACTGCATCCCATCGACGATCGCCCCGGTGCCCTCGATGTGCGCTGCGCATGACTTCACAGGCGATGGACGGCCGGACATCGCCGCGCTTTATAGCCAGGAGTACGAAGAGGTTGATCTGTTCGAGAATCGTCTGGGGCAGCCAGGGGGTGCTGCAGGGACAGGGTGGGTTCGATCCCCCGCCTGGAGCGCCGGACCTGACTTTTGGCTTCACGGTATCGAACTGGTTGACCTGAACAACGACGGCCGCATGGATGTACTCGCGACGAACGGGGACGCCTTCGACAACTCGTACGTCACACCCTGGCATGGAGTGCAGTGGCTGGAGAATCGGGGTGAGCTGCCGTTCGTCGCACACCGGCTGACCGACATGCCGGGGGCCTATCGGGCCAAGGCCGGCGACTTCGATCGCGATGGCGACCTCGACATCATTGCCGTCTCCCGCCTCCCGGAGAATCCGTATCCTCGGAACCTGCCTCTACCGGCGGCGTCGATCGTGCTGCTGCTGCAGAACGACGCGGGAGAGTTCGAGCGTCATACACTCGAAACGGGCGCGCCTCACTACCCAACGGTCGAAGTCGGCGACTTCGATGGCAATGGCTGTCTGGACTTCGCAGTCGCTTCGGGGCCCTATTCCGCGACGGGACGCGAAGGCAGGCGAGAAGTCCTCAGCGCTCCGGGTCTGGTGGAACAATGGGGACGCTCGGTGACCATGCACCATCACCAACAACCTCCTGTCGCTTCGCGACCCCGGATCGAGATCCGGGGCGACCCGCTTGTTCAAGAAAACAAAAACGCCCGCAGGGGGTTGACCCTGCGGGCGCGATACGTTTCATCGTCAACAGTCTTCCATCCGGACCTGCCGGACGGGGACCTTAGAACTCACCGACTGCTTCACCGCCCTGCCGGGTGCCGAGAGCTCCCCACACACCGTAGGGACTGGGTGAACTGCCGAGGTCGCTTCCGGGGCCGCCAGGTTGCCGGTGTCGATGTTTTCGCTGATGAAGCGGACGGCACCGTCGGCCATCAGGGCATGCACACCACCGGTGTGGTAGCTGCTGGCAGACAACGCGAGATCGTTGTCATCCTGGTTCACGTTCGCACCCGCGGCGCAGCTGGGCGAGTTGGGCGGCAGCACCGTGCTGAACGCCACTCGCTCTGACTGCCCGTCCCAGATCTGCGTGCCGAACCGGCCTTTCACGACAGCGGGATTCACGAAGTAGCCATTGGCGGCCACGGTGGCCAGGCAGACGCCCGGACCGGTTCGCGGATCGAGACTGGTGACCGTCCCCTCGAACTTTCGCGGGTTTGACTGCGCCGATTCCGAAGTTGGCACGTACGCGCTCACTCATCGCGATCGTATTGCTGGTGCCGTCGACGATCTGGGCGATTGTAATACACTGTCGTTGGCCACCAAACACGCCACGATCGGCACGGTTGGCGGCGTTCGTCGCCGTCATCTGATCGCCCATACAGAACGCATAGTTGTGTTCGCGAACTGTCGTGGCGCGGGGATCGGTGGGACACAGCATGCCAGGGATCGTGACGTCCCAGACGCTCCAGGCACACCACCCGCACGGACCGCCGGCAGCCACCGGCTGACCCACGACCGAGGCGCTGCAGGTCGAAGTGGCCGGGGCACCGCCCGCCGAAATCTGGTTGTACAGCGGTGCCTGGTCGAAGTACGGGAGCAGGCCGACGAAGCCGCTGAGGCGTTCGGCATTGCCCGTGTGACACGGAGCAAGCGGTCTGGCCGTACCGCCCTTCTTGAAGGTGAACCTGCCGAACACGTCGTGATAGTTGTGCAGGGCCAGACCGAGTTGCTTGAGGTTATTCTTGCACTGGGTCCGGCGGGCCGCCTCGCGCGCCTGCTGGACAGCCGGCAACAGGAGGGCAATGAGGATCGCGATGATCGCAATCACAACGAGCAGTTCAATCAGCGTAAACCCGGACTTTCGACTGTGGACGCTCTTCACCATGTTTGGCATGGCGCCCTCCTTTCACAAGATACTGAGGCGAAAACTGATCAGGCCTCAACACGAGGTCTGTAAAATCCCACAAAAACTCAACTCCAGACGGTCCCTCAGCGCCGAGACCTTTCACCTTTCCATCCACCTGGTCAGGAATCAGTCGTCGCGGATCGGAGTGCCGTCCTGACTTTCGTCAGGGCACCTCTCGTGACTGGCCCGTCCTCGCAGGGGTGGAATCTCCCCGCGGCTCCGCGACGTGACCCGGCACGAGTATTATTGTATACGCAGACGTTGATCTCTCGAACACAGAGAATTCTCAAAAAAATTCACAACGGCTGATCGACTTCAGCTTGGCCCCCAGCATGAGTGGTCGTGGGGCGCACCGTGTCTCGAAGCGGCGCGGCAGGAGAACTCCCCTCCCTCGCAGGGAGGGGTTGGGGGAGGGTCTCCGAGTGCAAACCACGCCGTGACAACGCGCTGTCACCCACAACCTCCTGTCGCTTCGCGACCCCGGATCGCGATCCGGGGCTACCTTTCTCGAACGGGGCGAAGACTTTCGTCGGAACGAGAAAATGCTCTGCCGCCCCTGGCGGGGCTGTCCGGGAACAATTCCACTCTCAATCCCGTGGCTGACGCCATGGGCTTCTCTCTGGCGCCCTGACGGGTTGATCAGGCAGACATGAAGGGCTTCACAACAGCAGAACCACCGACCAGATCTCACCTGCCAGTGAGAAGCACGCCCGCGGGGGGCGCGACGGGTGGCATGCTCTCACGCCGTCAGGCGGGTGAGCATGCCGAGCGATGACGACAAGCGCATGGCGATTCGGCTGCGCCGTGACGCCATGCCACCCTGTCGGTTGCCCCCTCTCCGCGCTGCGCTCGACCTTCCCCACGGGGAGGGTCGAGCGCAGCGAGGGGAGGGTGAACTCAAAGTCGGGATCGGTGGTCAGTCGACCAGGTCGAACTTGAGCTCGAGCGGGGTCCCTTCCACCACCGTTGCCGTCAGGCCCGAGGTGTTGGTCTTGGAATACTTCTCGGGGAGCAGATGCTTGGGCTTGGGCGGGGGACCCTGGCCCGGGTCGACGTAGTCGTCTGCCCCGGTTTCTGCGCCGCCGGAGGTCTGGCCTTCAATCTTCGTGACGCTCACCTTGTAGGCACCCGGGACCGCCCCGTCATCGGCGACAAAGGTCATGAGGGTGAATTTACCCTCGGCGTTCGTGCGACCGAAGGCACCGCGGCCAATCGGTGTGGGGCCCGGTGGAGAGTCCGGAGTGAGGGCGACGGACGCGTCAGCCACCGGCGCCCCCTTGTAGGTCACGGTCCCGGTGACGGGAGTCGTCGCTTCATTGCCAGTTTCTTCCTTACCACCGCAGCCTGCCATCAAGAGCGCTGCTGTGAGAAGTCCGCCTGCGAGTACTGGTCGTCTGATCATGATGATCCTTTCTGGTCGCTGCTTCGACAAATGGCCCGGTGTCTGGAAACAAGAACTCGGTCAGGCATGTAATGTACAAGGCAGGCATCGCCACAGGAAGCGTCGCGACCCATTTCGGATCGACATGAGTGTGGCCATAGACGTAGGATGCGAACTCCCTCTCCCCCACGAGCGATCCCCGCAGAATCACTGGTTTTTCTGGGTGGGGGAGAGGGCCGGGGTGAGGGGGCCTCGATTGTTGATCTATGAACAGGGATTCCGGATGGCTGAAGTCCCCTCCCTTGTGTTTCACTTCATCAATTGGCAATCCCTGCTCGACATTCGTCAATCCGATCAGCGTACGTCATGTCACCCTGATCGGTCCCCCTCATCCGGCCTGCGGCCACCTTCTCCCCCACGACCCTGTTTGCCCTGCCGCTCATATCGAGCGTGGGGGAGAAGGCTGCCCCTCTGGGCCGATGCAACTGATGGGCCGTCAATTGGAGAACCAGCCCCGGTCGTTTCAATGACGACCGAGGCTGGTCAGAATTCACAACATCCTTCACGCGTCAGCGGACTTTAGAACTCACCGACGGTTTCACCACCCTGCCGGGTGCCCAGTGCTCCCCAGACACCATAAGGGCTTGGTCCCGAAGTCGCTTCAGGGGCGGCCAGGTTGCCGGTGTCGATGTTCTCGCTGATGAACCGCACGGCTCCGTCAGCCATCAGAGCATGCACACCACCGGTGTGGTAGCTGCTGGCCGGCAACGCTAGTACGGTGTCATCGGCGTTCACGTTCGCACCTGCTGCACAGCCAGGCGAGTTTGGTGGCAATACGGTGTTAAAGCTGCCCCGTTCGGCCTGGCCGTCCCAGATTGCCGTGCCGAATCGACCCTTCACGGCCGACGGATTCGTAAAGTATCCATTGGCGGCTACGGTTGCCAGGCAGGCACCCGGGCCGACCGTCGGATCGATATTGGTGACGGTCCCTTCGAATTTCCGCGGGTTGGCGGCACCAATACCGAAATTCGCCCGCACACGTTCGCTGATGGCAATCGTGTTGCTCGTGCCGTCCACGATGTTGTGAATGCCCATACAGCGCCGGCGACCGCCGAAAATGCCCCGGTCGACGCGGTTGTTGGAGTTCATGGCGCTCATCTGGTCGCCCGTGCAGAACGCGTAATTGATCTCACGGATGTTCGTCGCCCGCGGATCGGTCGGGCACAGGAAACCAGGAATTGCTACGTCCCAAGTCCTCCACGCACACCAACCGCATGGACCGCCGGCGGACACCGGTTGCCCGACCACCGACGTACTGCAGTTCGAGGTTGCCGGGGCACCGCCCCCTTCAACCTGATTGTAGAGCGGTGCCTGGTCGATGTAGGGCAACAGGCCCACCCAGCCACTGCGGCGGTTGGAGTTGCCCAAGTGACAGGGACCGCCTCCCCAGCGCTCTGTGCCGCCGCTCTTGTACGTAAAGAACTTGAACACGTCATGATAGTTGTGCAGGGCCAGGCCAATCTGCTTGAGATTGTTCTTGCACTGGGTCCTGCGGGCCGCCTCGCGCGCCTGCTGGACGGCAGGCAGCAGGAGGGCAATGAGGATGGCAATAATCGCAATCACCACCAGCAATTCAATCAACGTAAAACCGGACTTCCGCACACGGACTCGCTCCACAAGGTGTGGCATCACACCCTCCCTTCGCAAAAAGAGATGAATAGACGAGCCAACCTTCACAAGAATGGTTGACAACTCCGCAAACGCGATCAACGGCGAACGTTCGTCTCCGCAGACACGTTGAGGCCAGATCGAAGAATCAACAAATCGCGAAACAAGAGTGCCGACCTGAGAAATCTCAGGACGCTCTGGGGGGATTCAGCCAGTCCCCGTGTGAGAATGCTCACACGTCTCCGCGACACGGTCTGGAACCCGACAGAATTAAGTCGGACTCATTTTGGCCCCGTCCTCACTCCGCCTGCTCCGCCGAGGGGTCAGGGCCAGCAGAAAGTATGCAGACATCTTCATGCGATATCAAGTCCATTCGACATTTTTTCGTCGGCAGGAACATGGGGCACGAGGGTCCCTGATCCCCGCCGGGCGCGGCTGGCGGGCTTTCGCTGGCGCGACGCAGAGGTCCACTCTCACAGTGCGCCGGGCAGCAGTGCTCCCCGAATCGTCGGGATCAGCGGGACATGACTCAGCTCTCCCGCGAATGCGTGCGCGCCACACTGTCCGAAGAAGTTACAGATGCCGACGTTCATCACCACGTCGAAGTCGTCGTCGAACACATCAGGATCGTTGTGGTTTGTGAGTGTGAGCAGTCCTCCGGTGACACTCACCTGATACCGGATGAAACCGATGTAGATCTCGCCGACGCCGCCTGTGATCGCTGACGATTCACCTGCATCGCCCGGCAGCTCTTCATGATTGACGGCGATCCAGCCCCAGCCGTGCCGCGTGCGGCCGTTGACCGGGCCTTCGTAACCAAAGATGAAGATGGCCGCGCCTGCCGTCGACTGTGCAGCCAGTTCCAGGCCGTCGATGCCTCCGTCGAAAACAGGCGGAGCGGCAACCGCCGGCTGGCTGGCGAGACACAATGCGAAACAGAGCGTGAAGAGGCGCGGGCGAACGGACATGGGAGCCTCCGACAGATGGACGTGGGCGAGCGGACCGAACACCGACAGTGGAACTGAACGCTCTCCGGCATTCAAGTGACTTCGGGTTTATGGCCCTCCACTGGCACCTGACTCAATTGGAGGCGCAAACTCTATCGGGCGGGTGAGCATGTCGAATGATGAGCACCAGGGCATGGCGACCCGGCTGCGCCGTGACGCCATGCCACCCTTTCGGGTGACCGCGCGACGTCACCCCAAACCTCCTGTCGCTTTGCGACCCCGGATCAAGATCCGGGGCGACCTGCTGCACTGGCGGAGCCAGTGGCACCCCTGGGTTCAATACGTGCGCGGGCGGACGCCCCCTTGCACGCGCAGGGGCAGGCCCATGATCCGCAGGAAGCCCTCGGCATCCGTCTGGTTGTAGTCGCCCCCGGCTTCCATGCTGGCGATCGCTTCGTCGTACAGGCTGTAGGGTGATGTGCGGCTGATGAGGCGGACGTTGCCCTTGTAGAGGCCGAGCGTCACTTCGCCGGTGACCGGCTGCTGGGCCTCGCGGATGAACGCCATCAGCGCGTCCATCTTCGCGCAGTACCAGAAGCCGTAGTACACCATCTCGGCGACTTCGGGACTCAGGCGGTCGCGCAGGTGCATCAGGTCGCGGTCGATGCGTGAGTTGTTCGAGGGCCCGATGAGCGGCGTACAGGCAGGTCATGCCGGGGGCTTCGTACACGCCCCGGCTCTTCATGCCGACGAAGCGGTTCTCGACGACGTCGATGCGTCCGACGCCGTTGCGTCCGCCGATCGTGTTGAGCGTTTGACGATGTCGATCCAGGCGATCGATCGGATGTGGACCCGAGCCTGCTTCCCGTTCCCGCTTCGACGGCTACGGGGACTCCCTGCTCGAAACCGATGGTCACCAGCTCTTCCTTGTCCGGAGCTTCCTGCGGCGCAGACGGTCATGCCGAAGTCGATGATCGGGATGCCGTCGACGGCGGGGTCTTCGAGCTGGCCGGCTTCGTAGCTGATGTGCAGGCAGTTCTCGTCGGAGGAGTAGGGCTTCTTGGCGGTCGCTTTGACAGGAATGCTGCTTCTGTTCGCAGTATTCGAGCATCTCCTGCCGGCCGGGGAACTGGGCCGCGAAAACGTTCGATGCGCCACGGGGCGATGATCTTCACCTGCGGGTCGAGGGCTTCGGCGGCAAGCTGGAAACGGCACTGGTCGTTCCCCTTGCCGGTCGCTCCGTGGGCGAACGCGACGGCACCGACCTCCCGCGCCCGCTGCAGACAGGCCTTGGCGATCAGCGGCCGGGCGATCGACGTGCCCAGCAGATAGATGCTCTCGTACTTCGCCTGCCATTGCAGGACGGGGAAGGCAAAGTCGCGGCAGAGTTCGTCCTGGACATCGACGATCTCGGAGGACGCGGCTCCGATGTCGAGGGCCTTCTTGAGGATGGCCTCGCGGTCTTCGCAGGGCTGGCCGAGGTCGACGTACAGGCAGTGCACGTCGTAGCCTTCATCCTGCAGCCAGCCCACCAGGACCGACGTATCCAACCCGCCGCTGTACGCCAATACGACCGAATCAGCCATGATGCCATTCCTGTTTGTGGGTGCTGTCACGAAGGACACCCGGTGTCCCCATTGAGTTCGAGGTTGAGGATACGGGAAGTCGGGGCGAAGTTCGAGGATGGATGCGGTACACGTTTTGCTCGACAGTATCTAGGATGCATCCACATCGCTGAAACTCCGCCTATCAGGTTTGCGCTTCATGACTCCTAAAGAAGTCCTGGCGATGTGTCGCCGGGAAGAGATCCGGGCCGTCGATCTGCGGTTCATGGACTTTCCCGGCACGCAGAAGCACTTCACGATCCCCGTAAAGGCTTTGACAGAAGCGAGTTTCGAGGACGGCTTCGGATTCGATGCGTCGTCAATGCGGGGCTGGCAGGCGATCAACGAGAGCGACATGCTCGTGATCCCGCAGGCGGAGACGGCCATCGTCGACCCCTTCATGCAGGGGACGCTGGCCATGACCTGCAACATCCAGGACCCCATCACCCGCGAGGACTATGCCAAAGATCCGCGCAATGTTGCCCGCAAGGCGCAGCTCTATATGAAGTCGACCGGCATTGCGGACACGGCCCACTTTGGCCCCGAAGCCGAGTTCTTCGTGTTCGACGATGTCCGCTTCGACCAGAACGAACACGAGGGGTACTACCACATCGACAGTGCCGAGGGGCAGTGGAACCGGGGTCGCGGCCGCCCGACTTTACCCGAGGGTGCGAGTCCGGTGAGCAATGCCGGGTATCGTATCCGTCACAAAGAGGGGTACTTTCCGACCCCCCCCGCCGACACGCTGCAGGACTTGCGCACCCGGATGATGCTGACGCTGCAGGAATGCGGCGTGGAGGTGGAAGGGCAGCATCACGAGATGTCGACCGGCGGGCAGTGCGAGATCGACCTGAAGTATGGTCCGCTGCTGACGATGGCCGACAATCTGCTGCGGTACAAGTACATCGTGAAGAACGTCGCGGCCCGGTCGGGGAAGACGGCGACCTTTATGCCCAAGCCGATCTGGAACGACGCCGGCTCCGGACTGCACCTGCACTTCTCGCTGTGGAAGAAGGGGGAGACGCTGTTTGCCGGTTCCGGATATGGCGGGCTGAGCGACCTCGCCATCCATGCCATGGGAGGGATTCTGCGTCACGCCCCGGCCCTGTTCGCCCTCTGCTGTCCGACGACCAACAGCTATAAGCGGTTCGTGCCCGGGTTCGAGGCCCCCATCAATCTGACCTACAGCTTCCGGAATCGTTCAGCGGCGATTCGCATTCCGGTGCATAACTCGACGTCAGCCGGCAAGCGGTTCGAGTTCCGCTGTCCTGATCCGACGTGCAATCCGTATCTGGCGATGGCAGCGGTGCTGATGGCCGCCCTCGATGGCATTCAGAACAAGCTGCATCCCGGTCAGCCGCTCGACAAGGACATCTACGATCTGGCCCCCGAGGAGCTTGACCAGTTCCCGAGAGTGCCGGCGTCGCTGGGAGAAGCCCTGCAGGCACTGCGGGACGATCACGCGTTCCTGGTGCGCGGGGATGTCTTCACAGAGGATGTGATCGACACCTGGATCTGGTTCAAGCAGACGCATGAGGTGCGTGCGCTCGATGAGCGGCCGCATCCGTGGGAGTTCGCGATGTACTACGACGCTTGAGCGCTGGTCGCTTGCTGATTGCTGAATATAAATTGCGGATCGCTGAAGCCCTCGCGGTTCGGCTTGACTTCATTATTCAGCAATCGAAGTTCGTCAATCGTCGTTCCTCATGCAGTGCAGGGTCAGGATGGCGTCCCGGTCGTGTCGTCTGGTGGGATCGACTGTTTTCGCTCTTGCTGGATCGCGCGGTAGACCTCTTCGCGATGGACGGCAACTTCCTTGGGAGCCTGGATCCCCAGGCGAACCTTGTCGCCCCGGATCTCGACGACCGTGATGACGATGTTGTCATCAATGATGATGCTTTCGTCGCGATTCCGTGACAGCACTAACATCTGACCGGGCTCCGTGCTCCTGAGACGGGGGCGAGGTGGCCGGCGGCCCGCCTCTCGGGTCTGTTCGCCCGTTCTTTCAGGATCGTCACAAACCGGCCAAAGGGAAGAGACTGCTGCGATCTTGCGGTATAGTTCACCGGGATCACCTGGCGGCAGTCATGTCTGGCGCGATTGCATGAGTCGCACCGGGGCCGCCAGCAACTCCTCTCCCTGGCAGGGAGGGGTCAGGGGAGAGTCGCAAGCATCAAGCGTTTCACCCCTCACCCAACCTCTCCTCTCGAGGGGAGAGGAGACCGACAACGGGGACTCACCTCCCCCCAATTCCTGCGCCCGGCGGATGCAATCCCGCGTCGGTCGTGCGACAATCCGGAATCTCGACACGTCCGGTAGAGGCCGCAGAGTCGGCGGGACAGGGCGAGGCACCCTCTCACTACTATCTTCCCGGATTTCTGTGATCCTCCGGGCGTCGACACCGTTCTCCTGTCAATCACCGGCAATTCGTGTCGCATATTGGCAACATCCCTTCTGAGGATGTCTCGATCGTGGAATTCCTCACCAACTGTTTTCAGGGGCCGGCCTTACCGGCGTCGGTGCTCGTCCTCTGTGTGATAGCCTACTGGCTGCTCGTGCTGCTGGGCGCGCTCGACATGGACCTGCTGGATTTGTCCGTCGATGCAGATGCCGGCGGGGGAGATCTGTCGAGCGGCGATGGACCGGCGGGAGACTTGGATGCACACGGAAGTTCGCCGCTCAGCATCGGCATGGTCGCCCTGAGATTTTTCAATCTCGGCGAGGTGCCGCTGATGGTGTGGCTCTCGTTTTTTGCGATCAGTACCTGGGCCTTGACGATGTTGTTCGACCGACCTTTCGACACACTCAGCACCACGGGCGGCGTGCAGGCTTTGCTGCGGAATGCCGGCATCAGTCTATTCGTCGCCAAGTTCTGCACTCAGCCGCTCCGCGGTTTTTTCGATACTCCGGATCACAACCGTGCGGAGAAACTCATCGGTGGCACGTGTGTCGTGACGACTGGTGAAGCGAACTCGACCACGGGACAGGCGAACTACGCCACTCCGGCGGCACCGCTGGTCATCAACATTCGCACGCTGGATGCCGGGGCCATTGCGACTCGTGGCGAAACCGTCCGCATTGTGGACTACGAACCCGAGCTAAACACCTTCCTTGTTGAACGTCTGACCCAGGAGACCTGACCGTGTCTCACCTCGCTTCTCTCAAGACATCACTCCCGCTGGCCCAGGGGCTCGGCAACCTGTTCGAGGTCGGCTCGGCCGTCATCGTCCTCCTGGCGATTCTGTTCGTCGGTGCCGCGATCATGTTCGCGCGGTTCTACCGCAAGGTGGGGCCGGAAGAGGCGATCGTTCGCTCGGGCAAAGGAGGTCTGAAGGCCGCGAGCGGCGACGGCATCTGGATCATTCCGATCCTGCACCGGGCCGAGCAGATGGACCTGTCGGTCAAGCGGATCGAGATCAAGCGTCAGGGGTCGTCGGGCCTCATCTGCCAGGACAACGTGCGGGCCGATATCGAGGTGGCGTTCTTCGTGCGGGTCAACAACCGTACCGAGGACATCCTGCAGGTGGCCCAGTCGCTCGGGTGTGCCCGTGCGTCAGAGAAGGCGGCCCTCGTGGAACTGTTCGACGCCAAGTTCTCCGAAGCCCTGAAGACCGTCGGCAAGCGGTTCGATTTCGTCGAGCTCTACGAAGAACGCGACAAGTTCAAGGACGAGATCCTCAAGGTCATCGGCCGCGATCTGGACGGCTACACGCTCAACGACTGTGCCATCGACTATCCTCGAACAGACGCCGATCGAGATGCTCAATCAGCATGAACATTCTCGATGCCGAGGGCATCAAGAAGATCACCGATCTCACGGCCAAAGAGCATGTGCATGGCCAACGAGATCACGCGGGAAAAAGAGAAGACGATCAAGAAGCAGGACGTCGAAGCCCAGGAGGCGATCCTGGAACTCGAGAAGCAGCGGGTCGAGGCGGTCGAGAAGCAGAAGCGGCGAGATCGCCGAGATCACGGCCCGGCAGCAGGCCGAGGCCGCGCAAGGTCCAGGAGGAGGAGCGACTCAAGTCCGAGACGGCCCGCATCGCCACCGAAGAAGAAGTTGCAGGTCGCCGAAGAGAACAAGCTGCGACAGATCATCGTCGCCGCCCGCAACAAGGAGCGGACCGATGCGGTCGAGCACGAGCGTGTCGAGAAGGACCGCATGCTGGAAGTTACCGAGCGCGAGCGCGTGGTGGGACTGGCCAGCATCGACAAGGAGAAGGCGATCGAAGTCGAGAAGCGCAACATCCAGGACGTGATCCGCGAACGTGTGATGGTGGAACGTTCGGTCGTTGAAGAGAAGCAGAAGATCCAGGACACCGAGGAGTTCGCGACCGTCGACCGCTCGAAGCGGGTTGCCATCACCGATGCCGAACGACGCCGCCGAGGAGGCGCTCGTCAAGGAGATCAAGAAAGCGGAGGCGGCCAAGAAGTCAGCCGAGTTTACCGCCGAGCAGGTGGTGATCGAGGCGGAAGCCAAGCGGACCGCTGCCGAGAAAGAAATGGCGGCGATGAAATTGCTGGCTGAAGGACGACAGGCGGAAGACGCGGCCAGCGGACTGGCTCAGGTGCAGGTGCAGGTGGCCAAGGCCGACGCGATTGAGAAAGAGGGAACGGCAGAAGCCAACGTCGTCCAGAAGAAGCTGGTTGCCGAAGCCACCGGACAGAAGGCGAAGGCCGAGGCGATCGAGAAGGAAGGGCTGGCCGAGGCGTCGGTCATCGAGCAGAAGTTCTATGCGGAAGCCCGCGGCATCGAGCAGAAGGCCGAAGCCATGAAGCTCTTCGATGGTGTGGGCCGTGAGCACGAGGAGTTCAAGCTGAAGCTCAACAAGGACCGCGACATCGAGATCGCCGCCATCACCGCCCAGACCGACATCGCCCGCGAGCAGTCAGAGATCGTCGGCGAAGCGCTGAAGTCGGCCCGCATCGACATTGTTGGCGGCGAGACGGAGTTCTTCGACAAGATCGTGGACTCGATCAAGGCGGGCAAGAGCGTCGATCGCTGGGTGCAGAACAGCCAGGTACTCACCGACGTTAAGGAGACGTTCTTCACCGGCAACGGGAATGGCGACTTCCGGGCCAACCTCAGGCACTTCACCGATCACTTCGGGCTGAGCTTCGACGATGTGAAGGACATGAGCGTCGCCGCCCTCATCGGCAAGATGCTGCTGGACTCGGAGGACGACGCGATCACCCGCGGCCTGAAGAAGCTGCAGGGGACGCTGAAGTCGATGGGTCTCTCTGACAAGAAGGTCGCGGCCCTGGGCCTCGCCGCGACTGCCACAAGTGAGAAGAAGTCGTAGGATCCCGAATCAACACGGAGGCACGGAGTTCCCACTAAGTCGGGCGGGCATTTCTCCAGGTGCTGTGTGGAACTTCATCATCGCCAGATCACCGAGGCCATCATTGGTGCAGCGATCGAGGTTCACCGCATTCTTGGGCCAGGACTCCTCGAATCCGCCTATCAGCGGTGTCTCGCCAGGGAGCTGAGTCTTCGCCACGTCAAGTTCGAATCCGAGGTCAGTATTCCAGTGGAGTACAAGGGGATTCGCTTGGAAACTGGCTACCGCATCGACTTATTGGTGGAAGATGTTGTCATTGTCGAAGTCAAGGCAATAGCTGCGATCGAGCCCGTTCATGAAGCGCAGTTGTTGACATATCTCCGTCTGAGTGGAAAGAAAGTGGGGCTCCTGCTGAATTTCAATGTCCCGGTCCTCAAGGATGGAATCCTGCGGCGAGTGCTGTAATTCGTGGTGGCCATCGCCGACATCTCCGTGTCTGCTCAGTGCCTCCGTGATGAACTGATTGAACAATATGCCAGACGCCTCTCCACAATCCGACGCCTCACCGCAGCTGGAGAGCGGCACGTACGAGATCCTGCGCAACCGCCTCCGAGGGCACGGCGAGGAACTGCATCGTCGGCTCGATCAGCTCAACTCGAGTCGCAAGGAGGTTTTCGGGTCCATCGATCTGAAGCTGCTCGAGACCGAGCGGATCACCACGGAGCACAACTGCATTCCGCGCGACATGGTCGCAGTCGGGAGGCGGTTTCTGTTCGGCTACAACGTGCACTTCGGCCTGAAGGCGGAGCGTCACATCGCCGACGTATTCGCCGTGTACGAGTTCGGGCGAAGTGATGAATCACCGCACACCCAGGCGTTGCAACCCCTGGGTGTGGAAATCTTGAACAATGCACAATTCCAGAAGGACTTCCAGGACATTTACCGCTACTACAAGGATGCCCGGTTCGCCCGGTTCTTTGTCCGCGGGCCGCATCTGTTCATGGTCTTTCAGGTCGGCAAATCGGCCGGTGACGTCAAGACGTTCAAGTGGCTGCAGGACGGGGACGCGCTGCGGTATCTCGACAATCGCAGCGATCACGAGGTTCGCTTTCCGCCGCAGCATGAATTCGACTGGGTTCGCACCACGCGGGATATGCACCACTTCGGCACGCATCCGCATGTCTCCATCCAGGACCGCCTGTTTGTCGAGACGGTCGGCGGCGACCTTACCATCAAGGTCGAGGACAACACCGACAGCGGGGCGGGTATCTACACCGAACCAGTCGACAATCCCGACCAGACACTCGATGACGCGGAGATTCACTACGCCGCCGTCGGGAACATCATCCTGCTCAAGATTCGTCCGTATCAGGAACAGGGATGGCGGTACATCGTCTACAACGAAAAGATCCAGCAGGCCCGCCGGCTTGATGCGATTGACGATGCCTGCGTGCTGCTGCCCGACGACCAGGGGCTCATCTTCTCGCGGGGCTATTACCTGCAGTCGGGTGAGCACAAGACGTTCGACACGCACATTCAAGGGTTGAAGTTCGCCCGCCGCGTCGTCAGTCCCAACGGCGAAGACACGCTGTACGTGTTCTATCAGCCGGACTCGGGACTGCATGTACTGCTGGGTTACAACCTCATCAGCCAGCAGGTCGACACGCCTCTCATCTGCCACGGGTTCACGCTGTTTCGGGGGGGTGAGATGTTGCTGTTCAAGGCCCAGCCTGAACCGCAGAAGCACCATGCCGTGCAGGTCTGGCAGACGCCGTATGTCGGTCCCGATTATGTTCCCGCGCAGACGACCGATTCATACCTGTACAAGATCGGCAACCGCGACATCGTGCGGGGAATGGCCGAATGCCACGAGGTGCTCACGCTCGCCAAGAAGGAGGACACGTACGCCGGGCTGTACATCGATCTGGTCAGGCAGACCACCGACATCCTCGACAGCTACTTCTGGATCGGTCATGCAGATGCTGCCAACCTGGCCGAGCCCCTGAGGGACATTAAGACAGCGGCGGCCTCGGCGGTCGAAGAGTTTGAAAAGGTTACGCGTGTCCGTCAGAACACAGCCGACCTGACCCGCCGGGTGACGGAGCAGACCCGCGAGATCCTCAACACGGTCGGCCGGCGGCGGTTTGAGAGCATCGACGAGTTCGTCAAGTCGCTGGCCGCGCTCCGCAAGGTGCGGGGTGAGATCGTAGGCCTGCGGGAACTCAGGTATGTCGACGCCGAGCTGGTGCAGACGCTGGAGGCCGAGGTCACGGCGTCTGCTGAACAGCTCTCACACCGCTGCGTCGAGTTCCTGCTGCGGGAGGATGCGCTGGCTCCCTACGAGCGGGCGGTGGCTGAGGAACACGCCGGCATCGAACACCTGACGAAAGTTGCCGATGCCCGGAAGGTGGACGAGAAGATCGCTGCATCTGCGGGCGAACTGGAGATGCTCATCGAGATCGTCTCTAACCTGAAGATCGATGACGCCACGCAGCGGACGCTGATCATCGATAACATCTCGGCGATCTTCAGCCAGGTCAACCAGGCGCGGGCGGCCCTCAAACGCAAGACGCAGGAACTGGCGCAGGTCGAAGGAGCGGCGGAGTTCGGCAGCCAGCTCAAACTGCTCAACCAGTCGGTCGTCAACTACCTTGATGTCTGCGACAGCCCGCAGAAGTGCGAAGAGTACCTCACCAAACTGATGGTGCAGGTGGAGGAACTGGAGGGGCGGTTCGCCGAGTTCAACGACTTCGTGGTGCAGCTCGCCGAGAAGCGCGATGAGGTCTACAACGCCTTCGAGACGCGTCGCTTGGCGCTGATCGAGGCGCGGAACCAGCGGGCCAACACCCTCGCCGCTGCGGCAGACCGCATTCTCAAGGGAGTCAAGACCCGCGTCGACGGATTGGAGAACCTAAGCGACATCCATGGCTACTTCGCCGCCGACCTGATGGTCGAGAAAGTCCGGGACGTCGTCAAACAGCTCGAGGCGCTCGGCGATTCGGTCAAGGTGGACGACATCCAGTCTCAGCTGAAGACGATTCGCGAGGATGCCGTCCGGCAACTCAAGGACAAGCGGGATCTGTATGAGGACGGTGACCACGTCATCCGCTTTGGCAGCCACCGCTTCAGCGTCAACACACAGGTGCTCGATCTCACGACGGTGCAGCGTGACGAGCAGCTGTGCCTGCATCTGACCGGCACCGACTTCTATGAGCCGTTGCACGATGCGAATCTCGATGCGACCCGCAATGTGTGGGCGATGGAAGTCGTCAGCGAGAACCGCGAGGTGTATCGAGCGGAGTACCTCGCGTACCAGATGCTCTTGTCGATGCGAAGCGATGGATCTTTGTCGTGCGACGAGTCATCGCTTCTCAGCGACGTCCAGAAGTTCATGGCCCCGCGGTACACCGAGGGATACATCAAGGGGGTTCACGACCACGACACGGCCCTCATCCTGCAGGAGCTGCTGCAGATTGAGGCCGGCTGCGGGCTGCTCCGGTTTGGTTCACGGGCCCGCGCGCTGGCCAACCTGTTCTGGCATCACTTCGGAGACAAGCGTGAGAAGGCGCTCATGGCCTCGCGGCTCGCCGGCTTCGGCACAATTGCTGAGCTGTTCCCCGGCAACTCGCAGCAGGCCGACTACATCCGCAACCTCCGCAAGATGCTGGCGGCATTCGTCACTGAGACCGGGCTGTTTGACGGTGATTCGCTGCTGGGCGAAGCGGCCACTTATCTGTTCCACGAACTGACGACGTCACCGGCCGACTCGCGGCAGGGAGCGTTCGTCGTCGCACAGAATGCGGCCGACGTGTTTCGTGGGTTTCACGAGCAACTTCAGACGCTGCAGGCCGAGGATCGCTTCATACAGTCGATGCAGGCGTTGAGCAAGACGCCGGCGGCGGCGTTTCAGCTGGCGCGTGACTGGGTATCGGCGTTTGTCAGTCGATCGGAGAACAAACAGTGCGATGTCATCGATGAAGTCGCTGTGCTGCTGCAGGCGGGGCAGATCGATGAGCGGGGCGTCATACCTGTCGCCATGGAGCGGACGCTGACGGAACTGAGTGGCATGCATCCGGTGATCGACAAGGGAACCTATCAACTGCACTTCAATCAGTTTCTGCACAAGCTGGAGCGGTTCGCACGTGAGACGGTGCCGCGCTATCGCACGTATCATGCGATGAAAGCGCGGCTGGTGGATGAGGCCCGCGACGCGATGAAGCTGGAGGAGTTCAAGCCCCGCGTGCTCACCTCGTTTGTACGGAACAAGCTCATCGACAGCGTGTACTTGCCGCTGATCGGCGACAACCTCGCCAAGCAGATCGGCACCACGGGGGCCGACAAGCGTACCGACCGGCAGGGATTGCTGTTGCTGATCTCACCGCCGGGCTATGGCAAGACGACGCTGATGGAGTACATCGCCAACCGGCTGGGGATCATCTTCATGAAGATCAACGGCCCGGCGATCGGCCATGCGGTGACGTCACTGGACCCCGCCGCTGCGACGAACGCGGGGGCCCGCGAGGAGATCCAGAAGCTCAACCTCGCCTTCGAGATGAGCGACAACGTGATGATCTATCTGGATGACATTCAGCACACGCATCCCGAACTGCTGCAGAAGTTCATCTCGCTGTGCGACGCCCAGCGGAAGATCGAAGGGGTCTGGAAAGGGAAGACGCGCACCTACGACTTCCGCGGCAAGAAAGTGTGCGTCGTGATGGCGGGCAACCCGTACACTGAAAGCGGCGAGAAGTTCCAGATCCCCGACATGCTGGCCAACCGGGCCGACATCTACAACCTAGGTGAGATCATCGGCGACTCGCGCGAGGCGTTCGAGATGAGCTATCTCGAAAACGCGCTGACGTCGAATCCGGTGCTGGCCAAGCTCGCCGCCCGTTCGCAGCAGGATGTATACGCCGTCATCAAGCTGGCACAAAGAGCCCACGGGCAGCCATCGGCGGGGCCACTCGATACAGAGGGCGTTGACCTGGAGGGGAGCTATGCCCTCGAGGAACTAGGCGAGTTCGTCTCCACCATGGTCAAGCTGATGCAGGTCCGCGACGTGGTGCTCAAGGTCAACCGGGCCTACATTCTCTCGGCCGCCCAGCACGACGATTACCGCACAGAGCCTCCGTTCCTGCTGCAGGGGTCGTACCGCAACATGAACCGCATCGCCGAGAAGGTGCTGCCCGTCATGAACGATGCCGAATTGCAGACGCTCATCGTCAGCAGTTATCAGAACGATGCTCAGACGCTCACGACAGGCACCGAGGCGAACCTGCTCAAGTTCAAGGAGCTGCTGGGCATTCTGACCGATGCCGAGCGCGGGCGCTGGGAAGACATCCAGAAGACGTTCCGGCAGAACGTCAAACTGCGGGGTGTCGGTGCGGACGACAAGGTGGGGCAGGTCATCGCACAGATGTCGACATTCGCCGACGGACTGGATGCGATCCGCAAGGCAGTGACGCAGGGGGTCACTCAGATGCTGGCCAACGGTCAAGAGACCGTGGACACGACGGACGTGCATCTGCAGAGTGCCCTTGAGCGAATGGACACGCTCGCCGGAGGGCTCAAGTCGCTCGCCGATCGGCTCAATGAGGGGCTGCAGCACATTGTCGGACTCGCGGATCGGCCGATTCATGTCGAGGTGCCGCCGATCGATGTGAAGTGGCCCGAACATCTCCCGCTCGCTACGAAACCGCAAGCGGCGGGACCGGTGCCGACGGATGACCCGGCAGTCCTGCAGCATCAGGTCCCTCTCGAAGACGACGCGAGGGATTCCACCGGGCAGACGAAGCGGATCACGGTCGTCAACCGCATCCCCCGGACGGTACTCAACGTGCTCGAGCAGCAGTTCGAGGTGATGAACGGCTGGATGCGGCCGCTGCTGGAGCGTTCGGACTCGCAACAGGACGAAATCAAGCACCTTGGTGGGCTGATCGAAGAGTGCCTGCACGACTACCGCGTGCTGCTGCGGAATCTCGAAAAGGCCGAGGATCGCGGATAGTGGTGGTGACGGATGTCGCGAGGTTTTCTACGAAATGTGGAGATTTCGGCGTCACCGGGCCAATCCGCATTCTAGGGTTGAGACAGAGGGTCTCCCGGAGGAGATACCTCGGCATGGATATTTTGTGGTGTGATCCGCCCCTTCGGATCACAGCGCCAGCTGGACAGCTTCGATTGTGGGACTTCCGATCCGTCATCGATCGTCGAGGAACCAGAGCGACGTCAAGGCACAAGAACAGTGAAGGGGACAGGGAGATGATTGGCCGCCTGAGTCGAGTCCGATCCCGTCGGTGGGGAGCTACGACGGTCGAAATGGCTGTGGTGGTGCCTGTATTCGGCATCTTTCTGGCCGGCATCATGGAAGCCGGGCATGCCTACATGATTCTGCAGACGCTGAACTCGGCGGCGAAGCAGGGGGCGCGTGAGGGGGCGGTCGGGGGTCGCTATACGACCGACATCACCACCAAGGTCGACTCCATCCTCTCCGCCGGCTTCGATGCCAGTGAAGCCTCTGTGATGGTGAAAGACGGATCGGTGTTCGACACGCCCGGATTTGACGGCAGTAATGTCAGCTACGGCGGGCTGCCGGATATCGAGGTACACGATGCCGAGACGCGGCAGTTATACATCGTCCGCATTGAAGTTCCCTATGACGCCGTCGCGATTCTGCCGCCCTTCTGGATCAAGAACATCACGCTGTCCGGCCAGGCGGTGATGCGACACGAGTGACCGCGCGACAAGACCACCCAGGGCGGCCTGCATTGAGAAGCCCTCGAGGATTGAGATCCATGAACAGACTGCACCCCCCGAAACTTCCTGCGAACAGCGAAATCCCGCGTCGTGGCGCCGCGATCGTTGAGTTTGCGGTCACCGCGCCAGTGTTTCTGGTGCTGACGCTGGGAATCGTCGAACTGGGCTACGCCCTCAATGCCTCGAACACCTTGTATGGAACGTTGAGAGAAGGGGGTCGCCTGGCGTCACAGGACTTCACTCCGCTGCTGGAACCGGGGGAGAACGCGAATGTCAAGGTGGTCACCGACATCAAGGCGATGCTGACAGCGTCGCGCATTCCAGGGACGGATGTCGACATTACGATCGTGCATGCCGATGGAGCTGAGGCTGGATCACCCTTCGACCTGATGAACAAGAACAACTACCTCAAGCTGTTCAAGATCACTGCGGAGGTGCCTTACGAGTCCGTCAGTCTCATTCCCGGCAACTTTCTCGGGGGCGAGAAGCTGCGGGCGGACATCACCTTCCGCATGGGCCGCGTGCAGCAGGTCGAGTAATCGCCTCGATAGTGGCTCGTTGTCGAAGCTGCCCGCTTCGACGTGCGGGGCCCGGGCTGTCGAGTAACCCGGGTCGACGGCGGTGGTTGACGAGTGATTAAGGATTGCAGATTGTTGAAGTCGACTCCAATCGCGTTCACTTCATGATTCAGCAATCGTTGATCCTCAATCGTCAATCCATCGACAGGTACCAGAAGCGGCAGTGCAGATTTCGCTCGACGTTCCCGGACGCGCGAAACGCCCCCCGTGGGCTTGGATGATCGACATCTCAACAATCAGTGTACGTCGCGGGTCTGATAGAACAGGGCCTTCTTCTGATTGGGCAGGGTGAAGTCAAACCCGCAGCCCCGGAAGAACGCCTCCTCCGCGGTGATGACGATCACCTCATACACGCGCAGGGCCCGAGCGAGATCCAGACAGGCCTCGACCAGCTTGCTGCCGATTCCCCGCCCCTGCAGGTGTTCATCGACGACCAAGCTGCGCAGCTCCGCCAGCTTGGAGGAGTACACTTCCAGGGCGGCGAAGCCGACGTAGCGACCCTCACGAACGGCGACAAAGCCCCGCGGCAGCAGGTCCGCCAGTTCTTCGCGGGTTCGTGGCAGGATGCGTCCGTTCCTCACAAACGGCTCGATGAACCGCTCCAAATCCTCGAGCTCTTCGTCGCGAGCGAGACGAATCGTGATCTCAAGCTCATCCACCTCACTCATAGGCCATTCCGCCAGCAGAACGAGTTTTGCCGAAACGTGTTGCCGTTGCCGAAGTACGGCCGCGAGTGCATGTTCCCACGTCCCCGCATCCCGTCGAAGCGAGATCTCCACCGGGGATCAGCCGCCGATGTCATCGAAGTCGCTGTCCTCCGCCGCTTCATCGATATCACCGGCCGGCTTCTCCTCGCCCGCGGTCTTGGCTGTCGACTTGCGGAAGACCGCGACGACATCTTCGACAGGGACGACGAACAGCAGGTTGTCCGGTTCGAAGTCGACCGGGATCGCATTCTTCGGGTGGAACAGCACCTTGTCGTACTTGCGGACCGGGAACTCCTCGTCGTTCTCCACCTCCAGACTGATCTCGACGACCCGTCCGGTAATCGTGGGGATCTCCGCCTGATCGGGCAGGACAATGCCTCCCCGGGTTTTCTGTCGGCTCTCATCCTTGCGGATCAGAATGCGGGGTCCCAGTGGTTCGACGAAGACATTCATGATTGCTCAGCGGTCCTCTCGGCCAGTTGACAGCCTTGGTGGGGCAGAAAAAGGGCCCCGGAAGTTGGGAAATTATACTCCCACGACCGGCACTTGGCGAGGTGAGCGCAGAGAGTTGAGAGATCAGACGGAGTTTAGCCGCGAGTCGAAGACGAGCGCTCTGCGGCGGGGCAAATCAACAGCCACTGCGAATTCTCTGGAGACTCAGCTCTCAACGCTGGACTCACTGCCTCTACCGCGGCAGCTTGTGGTCGAGGCTGCGGCGGGCGCGTCGATCAAAGTGCGGTTGCAATGACTGGACACTTTCGAGATCAATCGGACTGGCCGATGGTGCGGGGGCGGACTCCGCTGTCTGTGAGCGGGTCCGTGCGGCGGAGCGTTCCATCAGCCAGCCCAGCGGGCCGACCATGAGCGCTGGCAGCAGCACGATATCCCCCAGGAGGGCGGCGGCGATCAGGGCCGACATCAGCCACCCGAAGCGACTGATCATCAGCAACTCCGCCGGATACAGCATCAGCAGCCCGATGCCGATGGCCGCGCTCGTCTGCCACATGGCGGGACCGCAGTGGGCCAGGGCCCGCACCATCGCATCTTCACGAGAATGTCCTTCGTTAATCCCGTCGCGAAACCAGGTGAGCAGATGCAACGTGCCGTCCACCGCAATCCCCAGCGCGACCGATGCTGTCACCATTGAGCCGACATCCACGCGAAAGTCGAACCACGAGACCAGTCCGAACACAGTCCCGATCGGTACGAGGTTCGGCAACATGCTGATGAGGCCCGCCAGCGGATTTCGCAGCAGCACGATCATCACGACTGCGATGATGCCGAACGCCAGCCCGAAACTGCGGATGAGGCTCTCGAGCACGGCCTGCTGTGTACGCAGAAACAAGGGCACCGTGCCGGTCACGACGTGATCTGCTCCGGCGTGTTGGGCGGTGACGGCGGCGACCCGCTCATTGAGCTCGTCCGTCAGGCGCATGTAGTCGACGTCCGAAAGCACCGACGCCTGTGCGGTGATGCGCCAGAGTTCATCGCCAATGGCATTCAGGCTGGTATGACCGGGAATGGCCACGTGCTTCGCGTCGGTCGCCTGCACCAGAAAGGCGCGGGAGTCGATCTCTTCGGACTTCACACGGCGCTCGGTTTCACTTGAACGCTTGTTATAGCGGATCTTCTGAAACGTCGTCGCATCGTCGGCAGGGACGGCGGTGACAGGTTGAAAGTCGGCCAGAGACAGCGTACCGCTGATTTCAGGATGACTCTTGATCGCTGACTCCACCTCGCGGACGATCTCCATTCGCTCGAGGAACCGCAGGCTTTCCTGCGACTGGGAATCGAAGCGGACAACGACTTCGACCGAGGCCGTGCCCGAGAGTCCCTGCTCGATCGCCCGCGTATCCTTCACGATGCGGGATTGCGGCGGGAAGTAGCGAATGACCTTCGTCTCTGTCTGAAACCGGGTCAGCCCCCAGGTCGCGGCGATCGCCAGACTCAGGCTGATGACGCTGGTGGCCGTCGAGTGCCGGGCAATCAGTCGCGCAAATCGCCTCCAGTTGGCGGCATCCACATCCTGGGCCGATGGGGGAGACGTCCGCCACAATTGCAGCAGCGCCGGCAGGGCGTACAGTACCATCACCAGCGAGATGAGACTTCCGATCGCGGAATACAGTCCGAACTGGCGCACCGGCACCAGATTGCTTGTGAGCAGCGAGATCAGCCCGATAGCGGTGGTCAGACTGGCCAGCGCACAGGGCTGCCGCGCCATCTCGGTCGCCCGGGTGATTGCCGAGCGCGGATCCTTGTGGGCCGCATGCTTCCAGTAGTTGGCCACGTGAATCGCCCCCGAGAGGGTCAGTACGTTCAGCAGGGTGGGCATCACCATCAACACCATATTCATGCTGCTGCCCGAGAGCGGAATGAACGCGATGGAGATCGCGGTGGTGTAATACGAAACGGCCAGGACCAGCAGACCCAACCTCAGACTCTTGAGAAACACGAATGCCAGGATGATGCCCACCGCTCCCGAGAGCAGCATGGGGGATCGCTGATGAATCGCGAAGCGGGGAACCGTCGTGTTCCACGAAGCCTTTTTGATCTCCTCGTTGAGGGCCACACCCGTGACCGCCTCGCCGGCCATCCGCAGTTCGGAATCGCGAATGCCCAGGGAGTTGGCCGCAGCGGTGATCGATGCCAGAGTCGTCTCGGGATCGGCCACGCCTGCTTCGGTCAGTGTCACCAGCAGGCCGACCGGCGAACCGGCCACCAGAAAGCAGTCCTCCACCAGCGAAGCACCTTGCAACTCTCCCGCAAGCGGGGGGCCGCGCAGGCCCAGAGCCAGTGTACGAAATTGGGTGATCACCTGGGGGCGGGAGTGCAGTCCATCCCAGGCCACTTGCAGGTCATGAGGCGGGATCTCGCCCATCAACGTCCCCAGGGGGGCATCCGCTGCCGGCACCCCGTCCACTACAGCGTGAGGTGGGGCAGACTCAAAGTCATGCTCCGCATCGCCAAGCATCGAGCTCTCGACTGCCGGGGTGATCGACAGTGTCAGTCCCAGTTCGGCACTGGTCTGCTCGCGAAGCTGGGTGAGTGTCTCGTCCAGATACTTCCGACCAGTGGGGGTCAGCCTCATGCGCAGGTGACCATCGCCAATGAGTGTGCCTCGCAGGCGATCAAACGCTTCAGCCGAAGGTACGTCGCATTCCACGATTTTGGCATGAACATGTTGGGGCGTGACGACAGCCGCCACCTGCGGAATGCCGCCGCGGCGGACACCATCCACGTCGACTGCACCGATCAGCATCTCGACGAATTGGTCGACACGGGGATCAGCCACTGAACTGCTGTCCCAGGTCACCAGGATGCGGTTCTGAATGGGGAAGTGATCCTTGTACCAGGCATAGATCTGGGCTTCAGGATCATCCTTGGGGAGCCAGTTCTCAACACTGTTGTCGAGGTGGATGCCCTTCAGCGCCGCGAGGATCAGAGGTGCGGCAAACAGCATTCCGACGAAGACCCACAAGGCCAGTCCGTTGCCCCAGGGATCGCGTCTGGCGAAGAAGTTCTGCATCTGGAAGTCCCGGCAGTAAGGAAGGGCGGGAATCGGTGCATCGGGGAAGTGTCCCGAGTCCGGTGTCCGCAGCCAGACCGTGTGGCGCAGCAGGCCGTGTCTCCCTCTGTGATCGACGGCAAACGCGGGCGCACTTCGTCGGCAGATGGAGTCGGCTGGAGTTGTCCACGAGTTCACGCCGGAACTGCGGGTCTTTCACGCCGATCCGATGCCGAAGCCACATCGTCCTGCGGAGAGATTGCCGGTCAGTGAAGCTGGACGGTCGCAACCACGCTTGCGGTTTCACCCTGTATACGGAGCTTCACCAGAGCCGAGGCGGCAAAACCGCACGCGAAGCGGAGTTGTCACGTCGAACCGCTGGCACCCCATTCGAGACCCAGCATCAACGAGTTCAGGCCACTGCCGATCCCCAGCAGCGCCACGCGGGCACCGGGGGCAACATGGCCTTGTTCGGCAGCTAGAGCCAGTGACACCGGCAGCGCGACGGCCCCCGTGTTTCCCAGGAACGAATATGTAGGAAAGTCACGTTCACCGGCAAGGTCCAGTCGCTCCAGCAGAAGCTTGCGGTGGGCGCGGCCGACCTGATGGGTAATCACCCGGGTCACTTCGTCAGGTTCCCAGTCGACAGAGCGGAGAAGAAGGGGCCATGTCCGGGCGGCGAGTTCCATCCCCGCATGCAGCAGGGCCTCGGCATCGGTGGACATCAGCGGTCGCGAATCACCCGGACTGCTCACGCCCCCCTGGCACAAGAGATGACTCTCGGTGTCGGCCCGAAAGGCACCTCCGAGCAGTCGATGACCTTTCTGACTCAGCGACCGATCACACAACACAATCGCCGCCGAACCGGAACCAATCGTAAGCGAGGCAAACGCCCGCTTGAGCTGTTGACGGGTGAGTGTGTCATCGGCCAGCAGCATATCGATCGTCGCGTCCACCAGACTGCGGCCGACCTCCGTGCCCACCACAACCCCGGCACGAATTCGACCCAGTTCGATCATGTCGGCAATCAGCACCATGCCATTGAGCAGGCCCAGACAGGCATTGCTGACATCGAGTATCAGCGAGCCTTGCGGCAGTCCCGCCGCGTGATGCACCGAGGAGGCGGTCGCCGGCTCCATCTGATCCCGGCACACGGAGCCATGAATCAGTGCCCCGAAGTGCCGCCGGTCGAGGCGGGAAGCATCAATGGCCTGATTGGCGGTGATCGCACTGATCTGCCCCGGCGTCGTGCCGACGTCGAAGAACCGCCGCTCACGGATGCCGGTCATCAGCTCCAGACGGCCCACATTGAGCCCAAACCGTTCGTAAATCGGCCCGAGCCGGTTCTCAACTTCCTCCGACGTGACGATGTGCGGGGCGAGCGTGTAACTCAGCGCCTCAACGCAGACATGTTGATAGCGCATCGGTGAAGGTCACATCCACTCGACCCTGTGGGTCGTTTGGGGAGTTCTCAGAAAGCCCGCTGGCGGCGTCCGGCGGGTGTCCATGGTCGCACCTGTGGTCCCGTTGGTCTCGCCGGACGCCTCGACACAGGGGTGTCTCCACACAACTGTGAGACTGAGCACTTACGAAACATTCGCGGTCCGCGAATGGGGGACTCCATCGAGAAGGGCCACAAGGCCGTCCACCAGCTCATACTGACGATGACGATCCGACTCCACTTCTTCCGACCATTCTTCGATCGTCATCGCGGCCGAACTGCGGACGAACCGCAGGCCAGTCAACAGGACTTCGCGTTGCGAAGAATTCAGTTCGATAGTGATGTTCTGACTCATGGAAAGGTTTGCTCCCAATTTCACAGGGGCAAGTCATCCGACCTCGAGGCCGCCCTCCCTCAGCGACGTCACGAATCGTACTCAACCCGATTTCAAATCTCAATTGTACGGCACTTCATGGTACCGTCAGTTTACTGCTCTTCCACAGCTTCAGGCTTTGTTTGACGATGTCAGACGTCCCGTAATCGGCCGATCCGGAGGATGTCGTTGCCCGCATCACAGATCGGCAGATTCTGCCGGAAACCACGCCATTCCCTTGTTTTGACCGACGATGTTGATCGTAGGACCTGCCCCCGATCGCTTCACGCCCCTCCCGCTCGTCTTCACCCCTGCAACCGGTCAATTCCGGGCAACCGCCGGTGTCGCTCGGGTGAACTGCAGCGCCACTCCAGTGACCGCTCCTCCTGTCAATGATCCGCTTGACCGTTACTGGCCCGAAGTGTTCCTGACCGGAAGGCGTCGGCCATTGCCCGGGGGATCTCCGCCTCCGCCAGCACGACCTTGGCTCGATTCTCCTGGGTGCGTGCTTGCATTTCCTGTTCCACCGCGACCGCTTCTGCCCGACGCTGCTCGGCCCGGGCCCTAGCCACCCGCACATCAGCTTCTGCCTGATCCGCCTGCAGCCGGGCACCCACGTTGTCACCCACATCGATGTCTGCAATGTCGATTGAGACAATTTCGTACGCGGTCTGCGAGTCCAGACTCTTGGCGAGGACGGCCTTCGCAATCAGTGCCGGGTTTGCCAGCACGCTCTTGTGACTCTCACTGGAACCAATCGCCGAGACGATGCCTTCACCGACGCGCGCGATGATCGTGTCCTCAGTAGCTCCGCCAATCAACTGCGACAGGTTGGTGCGGACGGTCACCCGCGCCCGAGCCTTCAGCTGAATGCCGTCCTTGGCGACTCCGTCCAGCGTCGCCCGCCCGTAACGCTTCACGTCCGGGCAATCGATCACCTTTGGATCGACACTGGTCTGCACAGCTTCGAGTACGTTTCGTCCGGCCAGGTCGATAGCCGCCGCCGTATCCCAGTCGAGGTCGATGTTCGCACGGTGGGCCGCAATCAGCGAGCGCACCACCCGGGGAACATTGCCGCCCGCGAGATAGTGGGCCTCCAGTGCCGAAGTGCTGATGTCATCCAGTCCCGCCTGCACCGCCGAGATCTTGGCGTCCACAATGACATTCGGGTTCACCTTCCGAAGTTTCATGAAGACCAGGGCAAACGGGTTCACCTTGGCGTTGGTGACGAACCCCCGCAACCACAACTTGAAGTACGCCGCGAACATGGCCGCCAGTATCAGGCCGACCAGAATCATGAATCCGATCGCGACGTAGATCAGCACTTGCCAGAGATCGGGATCGTTCTGTTGGGCCAGAAGCACGGGCCACCTCCATCAGGACAGGGGTCAATTCGCCAGGTCGAAGGTCGGCACCCGCGCCATCCCCTCTGCCCCGTGAACGCACAGTTGCCATTGTAAGATTCACAGAATCATTTGCAAATTGTGCGGATTTCCTGGATGGCTGTGGACTGCCTGAACTCGCGCGAGGCAACGGGGAAACGTGGATTGCACTCCGGTCACACGGCCCGCAGGACAAGCGTCGAGAGACAAGAACTTAGCCGCGACTCGAAGAGGAGCGGGTCTCTGCCAGATTCGCCTGTGCTTAGTCAAAGCCTGGAATAGAGGGTTGGCTCAATAGGAGCCTGCAGCGCCAGCGAAGGAAAAGTCACGAGTTCCTTCCTTGCGCGTCAGGCTCGAATCTCTCGATCACGTCGAGCAGCCCGCACCACAAGTCAAAAGCTCAGACACCGGGGCAGACTCGGGAGTCTGGCATGTCGTTTGCTGCCTGGTCACCCTCACCTCGGCCGGGGCATTGATTCCCAGTTGGACCCGGTGACCGCGAACAGACAGCACTCGGATCTCAATCACACCGTCGAGGACAATCGCGTCTCCCGGACGTCGCGCCGAATACCAGCATAAGATCCTCCGTGATCTGGGAATTGCCGGCACTTTCGCGTCCGGCGTGTCGTGGTTTTCGCTTCAACAAGGTGTAGTGTAACTAGTGTACATTTGATCGTCAAGAGCCCCAAACGCTCAACAATTCCCGGCGAATTCGGAGTCCCGGGAGGGTCAAAGACTCAACGAACACTTGTCAGCCGGGCCCAGACATTCAACAATACGGGCCACCGGTTCCCATGAGTACCAGTTTACGAAGGAGAGATGCATGAAAGAATTGCTTGGTCTGGCCGTTGCCCTGACGCTGATCCCCTCAGTCGTTTCGGCGGAAGATGCGAAATCCGAATGTCTGAGCGTCGGCTCCGATGTCGGAGCGTTCTATGTGACCGACGTCACCGGGCCGAACGCGGGGAATCAGCTCTGCTACCGCTGTCAGTACAAGGATCGCCCCGTCGTGAGTGTCTTCGCCCGCGAAGTCAACGGGGAACTCGCCACGCTCGTGAAGCGGATCGACGACCTCGTTGCTCAGCATTCCGACGAGAAGATGGCGGCGTTCGTGGTCGTCCTCAGCGACGATCCCAAGTCCCAGGAAGGCAAGCTTAAGGAGCTGGCCAAGGCTCACGGCCTGAAGAACACTCCGCTCACCACGTTCGATGACAAGCAGGGTCCGCCCAGCTACAAGGTGTCCAAGGACGCCGACTTCACCGTCATGATGTGGGTCAACGGAGCGCTCAAGGTCAACGAGTCGTTCAAGAAGGGTGAACTCAACAACCAGTCGATTACGACCGTCACTACCAAGACGGACGAGATTCTGAACTGACCAGCGGCACCGCGTCGTCAGCAAATCAGCAAGCCCGGCCTTCCTGGGGAGGTCGGGCTTGTTTCGTGTCGGCACACTCCATCTCGTCGGCATGGGGGCGATCCACTATGCTGCAGATGGAGTTGAGAGTGAAGTGTTGAGAAAACTCGGCGATCGCGCGTCCCTCAACATTCGGTATACCCGTCGGATGCAGCGGGTGGGCTTTCGGCGACCCATAACCATCAACCCTTAATCTTCAATCTTCATCATGCCGTTCACAATTCGAACTGTTCTGCTGGCCGCTTGTGTGCTTGCCGGACCACAGGCGCTGATGGCCCAGGTTTTTTCTGGCTCTCCCTCGCCTGCGAACGGAGGTCAGACGCTGCCGGAGAACCGGGAGGTGGTGCTGCAACTCCGCCGCGCGGAAGCCGAGATCGGAGAGGGGCGCTCTGCGGAGGCGATCGACAGGCTGCAACTCATTCTGGATCACGCGGAAGATTTCTTCGTCGACGTCGCCGGGAGTCTGACCGCACGGGAGCAGGCGCAGCAGTTATTGCTCACCATGCCCGCTGAAGGGCGGCGTCTCTACGAGCAGAAGTTCGGCCAGCAGGCGGCAGCGCTTTGGGAGTCGGCAGACCGACGCAACGATCCGCACGAGCAGATGGATGTCATGCGCCGGTACTTTCTCACCGAGGCCGGCGGACTGGCGGCCTGGCGGCATGCGGTGAATGAAATGGACCGCGGGCACATGCTCGTGGCGGCCCGGTGGTTCGAACAGCTGCAAAAGCACGACCTGGCACAACGCTGGGAGCCGGAGTTATCGCAGCACCATGTCCTCTCCTTGTGGCGGGCCGGAGATCCGCAGCGTAGTTCCCAGGCCCTGCTGAATCTGGTGGCGGCAACCACCGAACCAATCCTGGAAGGTGCCCAGGTTCCGAAGCTGACGACCCTCGACGAAGTGCGCACCTGGCTGGACACACACCTGGGAGAGCCGGTCCGTGCCGTGGATCGTCCGGTTCGCGACTGGCGTGTGGCCGGCGGAAACTTGGAGCATGCGGCGTCGTTTCGCACCGGCACGCCGGTCTGGGATGCCGAGTGGGAGCGTCCGGTCATCGATGCCTCCGAGGTGCCCGCCACCGATCAGTACGAAGAAGTGTTGACGGAACTCGACAGCCTGCAGCTGCGTAATGCCGCCCAGACGCGCCAGTCGCAGCTCCCGGTCCATGCACCGATCGTCGTGGGCGACACGCTCATCTTCGGGTCCTATGGTCATGTGAACGGCGTCGACGTGTCGAGCGGTCGTCTGCGCTGGAGGACCTATGAGCCCGATGACACGTTCAGCTTTCTAGTCAACTCCTCGATGTACACGAACGCCGTCTCTCCCGGCGGTCCACGGATACCCGGCCCCCTGAGTACGTTTCTGGAGCAGCGTGCATGGCGTGATCAGACATCGGCCAGTCTGTCTTCTGACGGTCGGTACGTGTTTGTCATCAAGGACTCCGGTCTGCCCGGGGCCTTGAGCCAGAACGTGCTGTCGACCCAGATCGGTGAGCATCCACTGCGTGCCGATTCGCACAACCTGCTGCGGGCGTACGAAGTGGACGGGGGCCGGCTGAAGTGGGAGGCCGGGGGGCCGCGACCGGGTCAGTCTGCCGCTCGCCGGGACATTCTTTCTCGGAGCCCCGCTGCCTGTACAGGACGAACTGTATGTACTGGGTGAAGAGAGCGGGCAGATCCGGCTGCTGGTCCTCGATCCGGCGACAGGTGAGCTGAGGTGGAGCCTGGCCCTCGTCAACAGCGGCGCGAGTGTGAACGATGCCCTGCGACGACGACTGGGGGGAATGACGCCCGCCTGGTCGCCCGAGGCCGGCCTGTTGATCTGCCCCACCGGCTGTGGTGTTGTGTTGGCCGTCGACCTCGCGTCGCAGACGCTGGCATGGATGGTCGAATACCAGAGTAACGAGACTGAGAATCCATCGATGTATGATGCCCCGCGGCAGTTGGCACTCGGCGGGCGGTTGGTGGAAGTCGTCTCCCCCGACATGCTGCTGGCGGAAGACCGCTGGGTCGGTTCGAGTGTGCAGATCAGCGGCAACAGCGTGCTGCTCACCGCTCCGGACAGCGACGAACTTCACTGTGTGCGTCTACAGGATGGTGAGCGGCAGTGGCTCGTCCCGCGGGAGGAGTCGCAATTCGTCGTCGCAGGACAGGGGGAGATCGTGGCACTGGCCGGCCGGCAGCAGCTGATCGGGCTCAATCAACGGGATGGCAAACCGGTCTGGACCCGGGAGATCACCACACCCAGCGGGCAGGGCGTGCGCGAGGGGGCGCTGTACCATCTGCCACTGGCAACGTCGGAGATCGCGACGATTGATCTGGTGACTGGACATCTGCTGGCGCGATCACCGACCCGTTCGGGTCAGACAGCAGGCAATCTGATCGCGGCGGGCGGCCGCCTGTTCTCTCAAACACCCCAGCGAGTCGGTGCGTTTCGTGCCGTTGACGATCTGCGCCGACAGATCGAGATCGACCTGGCACAAACTCCCGACGATCCGGCGGCGCTGGCCCTGCGGGGGGAGATGAAGCTGCACGCCGACGATGTGACGGAGGGTCTGGCGGACCTGCGCCGTTCGAACTCCCTGCAGGCACATCCCCGCACGGGCCAGCTCATTGTTTCGACCTTGCTCGAGGGGCTGCGCAGCGACTTCGCCGCGCACCGGGAGGCAATCCCCGAGATCGACGCGCTGGCAAAGGACCCCGCGCAGCGACTGGTGTTTCTGCGCACTGTGGCCGAGGGACTCGACCGGATCGGTGAGTCGACAGAGGCATTCGATCGTTTCTTGGAACTGGCGCTGATGTCGCTGGACCAGAACGGGATGGAGCAGATCTCTCCCGGTCACCGCGTGCGTTCGGACCGCTGGACCGCGGGACGTCTTAGGGACCTGCGCATTCGTGCTGACGACCGGCATCAGCAGGAGTTTGCCCGGCGCATTGACGCCGCGGTATCGGAAGCCTTGCGGACAAACAATGCCGGGCTGCTCGATCGCACTTTGACGCTCTTTCCCGGACATCCCACCGTCAACCAGGTGCGTCTGATGCTCGTCGCCGACGAGAGCCTGGGGCTGGAACCTCTGCGGATCGAGTCACTGCTGCTGACGCTGCGTGAGTCCGACGACTTGCAGTTGCGGGGAACAGCGACCGCCCGGCTCGCACGTCTGTATGCGACGCATGGGAGCAGCGAGCTGGCAGCGGCGATGCTGGAGGAGCTGGCAACGCGCTATGGGGAGGTGGAATGCCTTCCGGGGGCCACGGGGCAGGAGTTGGCACAATTGTGGAGAGCGAGCGACGATCTCGGCCCGGTCCTGCGGGAGTTGCCCGACTGGCCGATCGAGAAGCTGTCGATCACTTCGCAGCGTCATTCGTCCACCAACTCGCGGGTGGCGCTCACCTTCAATGGTCCGGTCGATGGCCAATGGTCGGGCTGGAGCTTCGCCCTTGAAGGGGACAAGCTCGTCGCCAGCGATGGTTACGGCAGGGGGCAGTGGGCGCATCCGCTGGGAGAGATGGCTGCCAACGCCTTTCCCACCACGCAATATGTGAGCGTGCGCGGGCACCTGCTGATGGTGTTTCTGGGGGATCGCTTCCTTTTGTTGGATACCCTTCAGCCCGGGGCCCCGCGTGTCATCCGCGAGGTGGTTCTCGCCGAGTCGGTCGGCGCGGCGGCGTCACCCTGGCGCAGCCGACGGATTGTGCAGACACAGCACGAGGGATTTCGGGTCAACCTCCGGCAGGATCTCGTCACACGGCAATTCGTCGGCAACGTGGGGCCGCTGCGTGAGCGGCAGTTCTGTTACCTCGAAGGGGATGTCCTGCATGCCATCGATCCAGTGAGTGGTGAGGAACTCTGGAGCCGCAGCGATATGGTGCATGGCTCGGAGATTCTGGCCGACGACGATTACGTCATCCTCTGCCCGCCGTTTGCCGGGGATCGAGGCATCGTCCGGTTGCATGCCATCGACGGGTCCGATGCGGGCCCACCGGTTGTGATTCCGTCGTCGGTCCAGATGCAGCGAAAGGGGGCCGACTGGGGGCGGCTGTTTCTCACGGTTCGTCGCAGTGGTGAGGGACTCGCCGTGGGGATGTACGACCCCATCCGGCAGGAGCAGGTCTGGGAGCGTGATGTCAGCCCGAATTTCCATTGGGCACCGGTCGACGGTGAAGACATCGCGATTTACGACGGACGTGGAGGGTTGGAGTTCGTTCAGGCGACCAGCGGTGAGAGCCTGCTGCAGACGACGGTCGAGGCACCGCCCGATCTCGACTCGCTGTCGGTGCTCAATACTCCCGATCGCTGGTATCTGCTGTATCACGTCCCCATGGAGCCGCTGGCCATCGGACGGTTCTTTCTGCCCAGTGTCCGCTATGAACTGCTGCCGGTGAATGGACCGGTGTATGCGATCGCTCGTCAGGACGGTGAGGTGAAGTGGATGATCCGCCGGACGAACCAGGCGCTCGACCCTCGGCTGCCGGGTCGCTGGCCGGTGCTCGTGTTCGATGCCCCGATCCGCAGTGCACAGCGCCCGGGAGAACGTCTGTTCGCGGGCAATATCCAGTACCAGACGGTGGAGATCATCCGCCGCGAGGATGGCGAAGTGTTGCACGAGCAGAACATCGAGAACGAGTGGCGCGGCATCGACTGGCAACTGGGTAAGGACCGCATCCGCCTGCTGTTCGGCGGGACCGAGATCGCCCTCGACTTTAGCGGGAAGCCGAAACCGACCGACGACAGTGCGCCGCCTTCGGACGATTCACCGGAACCTCCGGGCGACGAGCCACCCGAGGGGGAGCCGTCAACACCCACCGAGGCATTCCCCTCACCACCTGCTCCACAGGGGGAGCCGAACTGAGAAGCCGAAAAGCGCGAATCGCCGGCGCGTGAGTCTCGTCAACTCGCGCACTGCTGGACAAGCCAGCAGTGGCACCCAAGCGGACGGGTGAGCATGTCCCACGAAGAAGACATGCCCATGGCGACCCGGCTGCGCCGTGACGCCATGATACCCTCGCCCTTCAAGCATCGCTCCCACGGTCGCCAGACGCGACCGCGACCTGCCGGCGGGCGGCGATGCGCCGGGCCACCTCATCGGCCAGCACCCCCAGAAGAATCACCAGTCCGATGATCGCGAACTCCATCTTCGAGGGAATGCCGATCAGGCTGATCGAGTTCCTCAGCACCTGCATCACCGCGGCACCGATGACGACGCCCACGATCGTGCCTTCACCTCCCCGCAGACTGCAGCCCCCGAGCACCGCCGCCGCGATTGCATACAGCTCGAAGAAGTTGCCATGCCCCGACGGCTGGATGGAGTTGTTGTCGAGCGCGAACAGGATGCCGCCGACCCCCGCGAGTGCCGAGCAGATGACGTAGGCGGCGATGGTCATGCGGTCCGTGTTGATGCCGCTGAACCGGGCTGCTTCCTCGTTGTGACCCAGCGCCAGCAGGTAGCGGCCGTAGATCGTCTGGTTGAGAAACACCGACGCAAATACGCCGATGAGGATCAGAAAGATCACCGGTGCCGGCACCAGCGTCGAACCCAGCGGTGTGTGCCCCAGCAGCCAGAGGATGATCGCCGCCCCCGTCAGTGCAATGGGGGGGCGCGGCAGCGCCGGCGATGGTGATGCATCGCCGCACCAGCCACGAGACGGCAGCGAGGGCCAGCGTGAGTGCGGTGAAAACACAGACGATGCGCCAGGTGCGCGCCCAGCCGGCGTGTGGCCAGAACGACTCGCCGGGCCACGAATTGATCCACAGGGCATACCACATCGCGCCTCCTGCAAGGAGCAGGGCGACCAACGGTATCAACAGGTTGCGGAAGGGTCCATACCGTAGGACCCAGGCCAGCCAGAGCAACCCTGGAATCACCGACAGTCCGCACAGCGTCATCATTGCTCGGGGTCGTGCCGCGGCGTTTTGGAAACGTTCACGCTCCAGGTCGGTAGTTCGAGCGCGCCGATCGACACAACGGGCGGACCGGTATCGATGTCGAAGCCCGACCAGTACCGAGAGGCTCCGACCAGCAGCAGCATGAGGCCGATGAACAGTCCGGCGATCGCGGCCGGTCGTCGCGCCGGCGCGTTGTCATTCTCCTGATGATGCCACCAGCGAACGTGCGACCAGATGAGCAGCACCATACCCCCCAGCAGTATCAGCAGGGCCACCGAACAAGGTTTGCCGGTGGCGAGCAGGCGCAGCGAATCGAAGTCGGCACCGAAGCCCTTGGTCTGATCTCCCGTGATCGTGCGGGCCAGCCCCCGGTAAATGAGCAATCCACACAGAGTGACGATGAACGGCTGCAGGTGCAGCTTGGTGATGAGCATCCCATGGACGAACCCCAGCCCGGTCGCCAGCAGCATCACCACCAGCAGCGATGTCGGCACCGACCAGCCATAGTCCACCAGCAGCATGGGCAGCAGGCACCCGGTCAGCCCAATCATCGAACCGATCGACAGGTCGATCCCTCCGGTGATGATGACGAATGCCACACCGATCCCGATGATGCCGAACAGCGCGCTCCACCGCAGCCCGTTCTCCATGTTGTACGGCTTGACGAAGGCATCGTTGAGCAGTGCGGTCCCGACGCAGATCGCGATCAGCAGCGCCAGGATGCCGGAGACTTTGTTCATGGTGCGTCGGCCGGGGTTTCGTGCTGAGGTCGGACCTGTGGACGCCGTTCGACAGGCGCTTCCGTCGCCAGTTGCATCACGGCTTCTTCACTGAGTTGCTCGCGGGACAGTTCGCCGGTCAGTGCCCCTTCGTGCATCACCAGCACGCGGTCGGACATGCCGAGGATCTCTTCCAGTTCGCTGCTGACAAACAGCACCGCCATCCCCTGTTCCGCCAGTTCTTCCATCAGCTGGTAGATTTCCTGTTTGGCTCCAACGTCGATGCCGCGTGTCGGCTCGTCCAGCAGCAAAACGCGGGGGGACAGCGACAGCCATTTGCCGATCACCACCTTCTGCTGGTTGCCGCCCGACAGCATGCGGACCGTCTGCCTGGGGCCGGCATCTTGATGCGCAGCTTGTCGATCATGTCGCGGGTGTCGGCCTCTTCCGCAAGGGCGTTACGAAACAGCCCGGCGACCCGATTGCGTGACAGCCCCGCCAGAGAGATGTTGGACCGCACGTCCATGTCGACGATCAACCCTTGCGCCTTGCGGTCCTCGGGGACCAGCGAGAGTCCCGCCGTCATCGCATCGCGCGGTGTGCGAATGGTCACCGGTTGACCGGCGATCTTCACGCTGCCGGCGAGGGGCGGATCGACGCCGAACAACGTGCGCAGCAGCTCGGTCCGCCCGGCTCCGACCAGTCCGGCGATTCCGACGATCTCTCCCGCCCGCAGGACAAACGACACCTCGTGATCGGGATGGGCGATCGTCCGCAGGCGGTCGACTTCCAGCACCGGCCGCCCAGCGCCATGCGGTCGACGGGCATAGAACTGGGAGACGTCGCGGCCGACCATCAGCCGGACCATGGCGTCGTGCGTGATCTCATCGCGTGGCAACTCGCCGGCATTGTGCCCGTCGCGCAGCACACTCACCCGATCGGCCAGCAGTCGCACCTCGCCCAGACGATGGGAGATGTAGATCACGCTGACGCCGTGCCGGCGCAGGTCGGCGATAACTTCAAACAACCGGTCGGCTTCGGTCTGCGACAGGCTCGATGTCGGCTCGTCCATGATCAGCACGCGGGCGTTGACGGACAAGGCCTTGGCGATCTCGACCAGTTGCTGCTGGCCCAACGACAGCTCTCCGACCAGGATGTCCGGCGAGACGTCCAGACCGACCAGCTCGAGCAGCCGGCGCGACTCGCGGCGGATCGCCGGGCGATCGATCCAGCCCCACCGCTGCGGTTCGCGACCCAGAAAGATGTTGGCCCCGACGTCGAGATTGCCCGAGAGGTTCAGTTCCTGGTGGATCAGGGCGATCCCCAGTCCTTGCGCGGTCTGCACCGAATCGCTGAGGACGCGCTGCCCGTCGAGAAGGATCTCCCCCGCATCCGGCTGTTGCACACCCGCGAGGATCTTCATCAGCGTGCTCTTGCCGGCGCCGTTCTCTCCGATGACGGCCAGAACTTCACCGGTATTGAGGTGCAGACTCACTCCGTCCAGGGCCGGCACACCGGCGAAGGACTTCGAGATGCTGCGAATTTCCAGCAGACGAGGGGAGGAAGCAGATGTCATGAAACTGCGGCCCGGCGTCTCAAGGCGATGGCGCGGGTTTACTCGTGCTGGCCGCGGCCTGAGCCGGAGGTTCGCCCGTCAGCCGGCGCAGTTCGCTCCAGAACTCCTCGACGTTGTCGTGAGTCACCTTGCGGGCCGGGATGTCCAGAAAACCGCCTGAGGGCAGCACGCTCTGATCGTCGCGGGCGAGACCGGCCAGAATGCGGACCGACTCAAATCCATAGCGGTAGGGATCCTGCACGATGGTCCCGTAGCAGTTGCCATCGACGATGGCCCGCAACGTTTCGTCCTGCTCATCGAAGCCGACCACCGTGACCTTGCCGAGCCGTCCCGCCCCTTTGAGCGCCTCGAGAATGTACGGGGGGTTGTAGGCGAACAGGCCGACCATGCAGTCGAGATCCGGATGGGCCGCCAGCGCGTCTTCAGCGAGCGCCTTCGCCGACGAGAAGTTGAACTGGTCGGTGCGGGTCCCCAAAATCTCAAAGTTATTGCGTTTGAGCACGGCCTCGGCGGGATCGGGTGGGCGATCGGGATCGTGTGTGCGTTCCAGGAGCTCATCAATCAGTCCCTGCCTGCGCTGCCGGGCGTTGGCCTGTTCGAGACGCCCGACGAAGATCATGATCGATCCTCCTTCCGGCAGCGCATCGCGGACGAGTTCACCGCACATCCGGCCGGCGTCGTAATTGCTCATGCCGACGTAACACAGTCGGTTGGTCTCGGGGGCGTCGGAGTCCTGTGTGATGTAGTTGGTCTGCTCTCCGCAGGCATTGAGAATGTCTGCCTGGTTATCGGGGTCGATCGGGCTGACGGCGATGCCATCGACTCCCATGGCGAGCAGTTCCTCGATCATGCGTTTCTGATCGGTGGGGCCTTCGGGAGGCATGCGGACTTCGACTCTGGCGTCGAACTCTTTTCCTGCGGCCTCGGCCCCTTTCTCGGCAATTACCCAGAAGGAGGCGATGCCGTTCGTGACGTAGCCGATGACCGGTTGATCACCGCCGGCAGGTAGCCGCCCGCTCCATTGCCAGCTTTCGGTACTTCACCGGGACAACCGCTCAGACAGAACGGCGGCAGTCAGCAGCAGGGCCGCGAAGCAGAGGCCATGAGGTCGGCGGAAGAGGATTGCGGTGAGCAGTTCATCAACGAACCCTGGCACTGGCGGGGCATGAAGTGTCGAGCAAGTCACGATACCGGTGACATCGGCACACGTCAACGAGCGGACGCAGGACGGATCAGCGACTGAACCTGATACAAGCCCGCAGCGCCATCAAGTGCGCCGACTGCTGGGCAAGCCAGCAGTGGCACGCGATGTTGGTGCACGCCGCCGAATCACTCCCCGTGGGCGAAGATGCCGTCCGGGTGGACATCGACCGCGAACGTCTGGACCGGTTCGGTGGCCGGCATGCAGGTCGCCGCTCCGCTCTTGATGTCGAAGCGGGCTCCGTGACGCGGACACGTGATCTGCCCATCGGCGATCGGCCCATTGGTGAGGGGCTGACCGTCGTGGGTGCAGACATCTTCGATGCAGAAGTAGTCGCCCCCCAGCCGAATGAGCAGGGCCGGTGTGTCGTCGACGATGACCGACTTGCGTCCCCCCTCGGGGACTTCGTCTGCGTCTGCGATTTTCTCCCATGCCGCCATGATGCCTGCTTTCTCCTGGAACCTTCAGATGCCCATCTGGCTTAGCCCATCGGCCAGTCGTCCGATGAATTGGCTGATCTGTGGATGAGCCGCCTCGAAATGCAGGACCGCGTCCTGCAGGCGCTCGCCGAGTGTGTCGTCGTCATTCGGGTCCTCATCATCCTCCCGCGCCTGTCGGTCGAGGACGCGCTGAATGTCCTGGACGAGCGCTGCGATCTTTTCGCGCGAGTCCTCGTCAAGTTCGGGACCTTCGTCGAGCTCCGCACGGAGTTTCGTGAGATGCTCATTCAGATCTTTGGCAGTCATCCGCAGTTTCCCTCAACTCTCAACACGGAACTCTCAACGCTTCACGTATCATAGCCCAGATTGGGGGCGAGCCAACGCTCGGCGTCGCGAACACTCAGGCCTGAGCGTCGCGCATAGTCCTCCACCTGGTCGCGGGTCACGCGGTCCACTGCGAAATATCGGGCTTGGGGATGCGCGAAGTACAATCCGCTCACCGCGGCGGTTGGCAGCATGGCGAGGCCCTCGGTGAGCTGCATCCCCGCGTGCTGCTCGGCCTGCAACAGGTCGAACAACCTCCGCTTCGGAGTGTGATCCGGACATGCCGGATACCCGAATGCCGGGCGGATGCCGCGGTACTTCTCAGCGATCAGTTCGTCGTTGGACAGTTGTTCGTTCGCTCCGAATCCCCAGTCGCGACGGGCCTGCGCATGGAGGTATTCGGCGAACGCCTCGGCAAAGCGGTCGGCGATCGATTTGGTCATAATGGCGTGATAGTCGTCGTGGTCGGCTTCGAACGCGGCGACCAGTTCGTCGCATCCATGGCCGGCAGTGACGGCAAACGCCCCGAGGTAGTCGGTGCGTCCGGACTCCACCGGGGCGATGTAGTCTGCGAGTGAGCGGAAGTCGGTCTGCCCCTTGCGTTCCCACTGTTGACGCAACATGGGGAAGACCAGTTGAGCGTTGAGAGTTGAGAGTCGAGGGTCGACGATGATGTCATCCCCAACGGAGTTCGCCGGCCAGAAGCCGTACACGCCGTGCGCCCGCACCAGCTTCTGGGCGATGATGCGGTCGATGAGCTTCTGGGCGTCGGCATACAGCTTCTTCGATTCTTCGCCGATCACGTTGTCCTCGAAGATACGCGGGTACTTGCCGATCAACTCCCACGCGGCGAAGAACGGGGACCAGTCAATGTACGGCCGCAGCGTTTCCAGGGGCACGTCGTCCAGCACCACTAGCCCGGTAAAGGCCGGCACTGGGATGTCCACGCTCGCCCAGTCTGTGACGAACGGTCGGCTCCGCGCCTCAGCATACTGGACCAGCTTCTGCTGCTGTCGTTGGCCGTAGTTCTTCCGATCTCGCTCCTGATCGGCCCGCACCTTCTCGAGGTACGCCGGTCGTCGGTCCGGATCGAGCAGCTGCTCGACAATCGGCACAGCTGTCGAGGCATCCTTACCGTGCACCGTGATGCCCTGGTAGTGCGGCGCGATCTTGACAGCGGTGTGTCGGGCTGATGTCGTCGCGCCGCCGATCAGCAGCGGCACCTGGAATCCCTGCCGCTGCATCTCTTTGGCAACGTGTACCATCTCTTCCAGCGACGGCGTGATGAGCCCCGAGAGGCCGATGAAATCGGCCCCACGCTCGTCGCAGCGTCAAGGATCTTCTCTGCTGGCACCATCACTCCCAGGTCGATGACCTCGAAGTTGTTGCAGCGCAGGACGACACCGACGATGTTCTTGCCGATGTCGTGGACGTCCCCTTTTACGGTGGCGATGACGATGGTGCCGCGTGTGGAGAGCGGAGAGTTGAGAGTTGAGAGTTGAGAAGCAGCGATGCTCCCATCGGTTGCGGCTGCAACGTCCACTCCTGACTCCTGACTCCTGACTCTTGCCAACTCGACCTTTTCCGCGTCCATGAACGGTTCGAGGTACGCGACCGACTTCTTCATCACGCGGGCTGACTTGACCACCTGCGGCAGGAACATCTTCCCCGCCCCGAACAGTTGGCCGACGACCGCCATGCCGTCCATCAACGGTCCCTGAATGACGTCGAGCGGACGGGGATACTTCTGCCGGGCCTCTTCCGTGTCCTCGTCGATGAAGTCGGTGATCCCCTTGAGCAGCGCATGTTTGAGGCGCTCTTCGACGTTCCCGATCGCCAGGCGTCGGCATCGGGGACTTGCGCCCCCCGCTCGCCTGGGCCGCCGCTTTAACCTTCTCGGCATGTTCGATCAGTCGGTCGGTCGCATCGGATCGGCGGTTGAGCAGCACATCTTCGATGTGCTCCAGCAGCGTCGGCTCGATCTCGTCGTAGACTTCCAGCTGGCCGGCATTGACGATGCCCATGTCGAGGCCGGCGCTGAATCGCGTGGTACAGGAAGCCGGCATTCATCGCCTCGCGGACGACATCGTTGCCGCGGAACGAGAACGAGACATTGCTCACACCGCCGGAGGTCATGGCCCAGGGGCATTCCTGCTTGATGCGGCGGACCGCCTCGATGAATTCGACCGCGTAGTTGTTGTGCTCCTCCATCCCGGTGCCGACCGTGAGGATGTTGGCATCGAAGATGATGTCCTCGGGCGGAAAGCCGACTTGTTCCGTGAGCAGTTTGTAGGCCCGTTTGCAGATCGCCACCTTGTCGTCGGCGGTCACCGCCTGCCCGGTTTCGTCAAACGCCATCACGACGACGGCGGCTCCGTAGCGGCGAATCAGCCGGGCCTGTTCGAGAAACTTCTCTTCTCCCTCCTTGAGCCAGATCGAGTTGACGATTCCCTTGCCCTGCACGCACTTCAGCCCCGCCTCGATCACGTTCCAGTTGGAACTGTCGATCATGATCGGCACCGCGATGTCGCCGTCGTCGGAGATCAGCCACAGGAACTTCTGCATGCAGGCGATCGAGTCCAGCAGCCCTTCGTCCATATTGACGTCGATCATGTTGGCTCCCCCCTCGACCTGCTGGCGGGCGATGCTGAGGGCCTCGTCGTAGTTCTCCTCCTTGATGAGCCGGGCGAACTTGCGTGAACCGGTGACGTTGGTCCGTTCGCCGACCATGAAGAAGTTCGACTTCCGGTCGCAGCTCAAACCGCTCCAGACCCGAGAAGTTCGCCACGCTGCGGCAGACTCTGCAGGGCGGCGCGGCGCGAATCCTGCCACCGCGTCAGCAACCTTCGCAATGTACTCGGGTGTGGTGCCGCAGCAGCCCCCCACGATGTTCACCCAGCCTTGCTGAGCATAGTCGCGGATGAAGTCGGTGAACTCGTTGGGATTCGAGTCGAATCCCCCCATGCCGTCGGGCAGTCCTGCATTCGGATAGCAGATGATGGGAGCGGTTGCCGTTTCAGCGATCGCCTCGATGTAGGGCCGCATCTGCCGGGGACCGAGCGAGCAGTTGAGTCCGACGGCGAGCACCGGGAAATGCTGGATGGAGGTCCAGAACGCCTCGACCGTCTGGGCCGTGAGGGTCCGACCGCCGTCGAAGATCGTCCCGGAGACAATGACCGGGACTTGGGCACCCCGCTCTTGGAAGACGTTGCCGATGGCGAACAGGCAGGCCTTCATGTTGAGCGTATCGAACGATGTCTCTGGGAGCAGTAGATCGACGCCGCCATCCAGCAGCCCGCGCACCTGCTCGGCATACGAGGCGACCTGGTCGTCGAACTGGATGGGGCGTGTCCCGGGATTGTTCGCGTTGAGGGAGAGCTGGACGTTCGTCGGACCGATGCTGCCTGCCACGAACCGGGGTTTGCCGGGGTTCTTGCGGGTGAGGACCTCCGCCTCCTTCCGGGCCAGTTCGACAGCGGTGCGGTTGATCTCGCGCGTCAGATCGGCGAGGCCGAACTCCCGCAGCGTGACGACGTTCGCACCGAAGGTGTTCGTCTCGACGATGTCGGCTCCGGCCTCGAGATAGTCGCGATGAATGCCGGCGATCACGTCCGGCTGCGTCAGACACAACAAGTCGGTCGCATTCTTGAGCAGCACGGGATGCGTTTTGAAGCGGCTGCCCCGGTAGTTCTCCTCGGAGAGACTTTTCTGGAACAGCAGCGCTCCCATCGACCCGTCGATGATGAGAATCCGGCGGGTCAGCAGGTCGCGCAGCGTGTCAGCAGTGGACGTATCAGGCATGGAGGCAATCAGTCATCGGGGCCGGCTCAACGTGTCGTCGAGTAACACCTATGGGCCGGGAATCGTGAGCGTTGAAGGACTTGGCTCCCAGTCTTCGAGCTTTTCGAAGTACCGGTCGGCCGACGAGCGTCCCTGGATCCGTTTGATGAGCGAGAACAACGCATTGCGGGAGTCAAATCGCCTGGCGAGGCCGACATCCAGTTCCCGATAGCGACGGTACTTCTGCAAGAACCCGATGACGCGGAACACCGATCGCCACCCCGAATCGTTGAAGGCGAGCACGCCGCCGACGCCCAGGGCCTTGTCCCCCAGAAAGCAGTCGGTGAACGCGTAGTCGAAGTTGTGGTTTCCGTCGATGTAGATCAGCCCGGGGTGAGTTCCCTGCTCGATGAGTCGGGCCAGCGCCAGATAGCTGGACTCCTGCCAATGTTCGTGACGGTGCGACAGCCCCGCGCGCCTCAATCTGGTGCAGTGCGACCTCGCGACCGGTTGGCCAGCCGATGTAGGGATCGATTGAGATCATCCGTCCCTGCTGGTTCTCCTCCAGTGCCGTCAGAATCGACAGCGTGGAAATCCCATAGGCCATGCCAATCTCGACGACGAGTTCCGGCCTTCGGGCTCGCACCACCTGATACAGTGCCCAGCTGTTTGTCGGCGCAATTTGGCCAACAACCGGCAGGATCCGGCCGTCCGGATGATGGACGACTTTGTCCGTAAACACTTCTCGGAGAACGGCATTGGGTGGCGGCTGGGCAACTGACGCGGTGGAGCTCATGGCGATCCGCTGAATAAACAGGACGCTTCTCGCCTCCACGGGCAGCACAGGGTGCTGGGAGGGGAGGCGATCATCAGGGTCTCATCTTGGCGAAAGTCCGGACACACGTCGAGGCCATTGGGATCGGCGGTAGCGTTGGGCCGGCCCTTCCGCCGGGAGATTGCTCCGGATGGTTCGACCGTGACCATTCATCGATGTCGTGCGCCGGTGCCACTGGCTCTGCCAGTGCGTCACAGCGAGTGCAATCTCATGACGTTGCACTGGCAAAGCCAGTGGCACACAACCCTAAGACTAAGGTGTCGCACAGTACTGGTGTTGACCATTCCGTGATGTCACGCAGAGGCGCGGAGCACGCCAAGGCAGGTCGCTCTGAACCGTGATCCGGGGACAGTCAGCGAATAAACTCGCGATTCTCCTCTTCACTCCTTACTCCCGGGTCCTCGCTATGCCCAGACGCGCAGGCTGGGTTGAGCCGGCGACCCGTGCGCGGATACAACCGGTCGAAGGGATTCACTCCACTGTCGGCATCGACTCCCATGACCACTGACCTGGCACAGTTCGCACAACCGCTTGGGAACCTCGGCACGGGGCCCGTCTCCGGAGACGAGATGGCCTCGTATCGCCTCACGCCTGAGCAGGTCGCTCACTTTTGCGAGCAGGGATACGTCGCAGGGGTCCGCATCCTCAGCGACGAACAGTGTGACGCGCTGTGTGCAGAGCTGGAGATGTTCTTCGATCCGCAGCATGAGGGCCGCGAACTGTGGTACGAATATCACAGCAACGAATCGGCCGATCCGTCGCGAGTGCTGTTTCATGCGCTGGGTGCCTGGCGGATCGGCCCGAGTTTTCACGACCTGCTGTGGCAGCCGGCGTTCACGGTGCCTGCCAGTCAACTGCTGGAGGGGTCGGTACGGTTCTGGCACGACCAGCTGTTCTGCAAGCCGGCTCATCACGGGGGAGTCGTGGCCTGGCATCAGGACTATTCGTACTGGACGCGCACGCGGCCCATGGCCCATCTCACCTGCTGGATCGGACTGGACGACACCGACGAAGCAAACGGCTGCCTGCAGTATGTTCCCGGCAGTCACCGGTGGAGCTTGTTGCCGATCACCGGACTGGCGGGCGACATGGAGGCGATCCGCCGGGCGATCTCCGACGAGCAGTGGGAGGCGCTGCAGCATCCGGTCCCCATCATCTTGAAGCGGGGCGAGGCGGCGTTTCATCATCCGCTGATGGTGCACGGCTCGCGCGAGAACAGCACCGACCGACCCCGCCGGGCGAGTGTCATCAATGTGGTGCGGGATGGTGTCTGCAGTGACACCGATGAACCGCTGCTGGCCGGGGTAGATGTCATCCCGCGCGGGGCACCGCTCGGAGGCCGGTTCTTCCCGCTGCTCTATGACCCGGAGGTAGTCTGATGATGCGATCGTTACCGCACATTCAACTTCAACATCACCAAGCCCAGAGGCCGCGTCCGGATGATTGTGGTGTCCAGGGAGGGCGAGAGGACCCACCAACCCCTCCCCTCGCTGCGCTCGACCCTCCCCAAGGGAGGGTGAATTCAAGCTGGACAGTGGGCACGCCAAACAAGTTCTCACACCCCCTGGGCCGTCTGCTGTTCGCGCTCGTCATGAGTTTGGCCTTCGTTGCTGATGCGAACTTTGTCCCCGCCGCGCAGCCTCAGCACCAGTCAGCCAATCATCCAGTCAACGAGTCAGCCGACCGACCCGTCATCCCGCTCCATTGGTCATTCCTGCCCGATCTGCCTGATGACGTTGGCTTTGCCGGGGCGTTCGCCGGAGTACATCGGGATGCCCTCCTCGTCGCCGGTGGAGCCAACTTCCCTGATGCACCACCTTGGCTGGGCGGGCAGAAGATCTGGTACGACGACATCTATCTGCTGGAAACTCCCCAGAGCAAGTGGAAGCAGGTCGGCAAACTCCCGCATCCGCTCGCCTACGGAGCTGCGGTGTCAACGGAGGACGGCGTGCTGCTTATCGGTGGCGACGATGCAGGTACGTCGACGGCCGATGTTCTGCGACTCCGCTGGGAGCCAGAATCGAACGCCATCGCCATCGACACACTTCCGCCGCTGCCTCAGCCGCTCACCTATTGCGCTGCCGGGCTGATTGACTCGACCGTGTATGTCGTCGGTTCGATCCGCAGCGAGGGAGCGGACCGTCTCGATACGAAAGTCTTCGCCGCCCTCGATCTGGAGAAGGACAACGGCGATCAGCAGTGGCAGACCCTCGATCCGTGGCCGGGGCCCGCACGTCACAAGGCCGTTGTCGCGGTGCAACAGAATGAGTCGGGACAAAAATGCCTGTACTTGTTCAGTGGTGAGAGCCCGCGCTGGTCGAACGGCGAACTGGTCCTCAGTCCCGATCACTATCTCACCGATGCCTGGTGTTACGATCGCGGCAAGACCGAGTGGAGCGCCCTCCCAGATCTGCCGGCGGTCGCGGAGTCGCGCGTCGTTCCGGGGCAGGGCGAGAGGGCCCCCGCGCGGTCGCCGCCGGGACCGGAATTGGTTTCGCTAACGAACAGGTGCTGCTCTTCAGCGGATCGACGGGGCGCTTCGTCAATGAGCCGCAGGCCGCCGCGCCGCTGTTCCCGCGCGAAGTGCTGGCCTTCAACACCCGCACCCGCGAATGGAGTGTCGCCGGGTCGATGCCGATCGGAGTGGTGACGACGTCCATCACTCGCTGGAGAGACCGCATCGTGATCCCCAGCGGCGAGATCCGCCCCGGCACACGCACTCCCAAGGTGCAGATGGCGGCGATCAAAGGCGAACTCCCCGTCACGTCCGAGCCAGCCAGAAGACCGAACATCCTGTTTATCCTTACCGATGATCTGGCCCCGACAGCGGTCGGTTTCGATGGTCATTCGCAGTTGCTGACACCGAGCATCGACCGCATTCCGCGCGAGGGGGTGACATTCGTGAATGCCTTCGTGACGACGCCGGTATGCAGTCCCTCACGTGCGGGACTGGCGAGCAGCCGATACTCCTCGGAACTGGGGATTCTCGACTGGATCAATCCGAGCGAGGAGCCGGAACTTGGGCTGGACCCGTCGCTGGTCACCTGGATGGAGGTGCTGCAGCAGGCGGGATATGCAACCGGTCTGGCGGGCAAGTGGCATCTGGGGACGGCGGACCGCTTTCATCCCACGCGCACAGGGTACGACTGGTTTGCGGGGTTTCGGGATGGTGGACGTCCCCCGAAGGACGCCGTGCTTGAAATCGATGGACGGGACATTCAGACGGAGGGCTTCATCGTCGATGTCGTGACCGATCAGGCCTTGGGGTTTCTGGAGCGGCAGGGTGAACGCCCCTTCCTGATGTCGGTGCACTACCGCGAGCCGCATGCGAAATGGCTGCCGACGCGCGAAGAGGACTTCCGTCCGTACCGCGACATTCTCCCCCGGTTGCCGGAGCCCGACTTTCCGCTGCTGGATGTCCCCAAGGTGCAGCGGATGTCGCGGGAGTACTTTGCCAGCGTAGCGAGTGTCGATCGCAACGTCGGTCGTTTGCTGGAGGCCCTCGATCGCCGCGGGCTGACCGACAATACGATCGTCATCTTCACGAGCGACCATGGCTATCACACGGGCCATCATGGACTGTGGTTCAAGGGGAACGCCCAGTGGATGACGACGGTTCTGCCCGAACAGCGGTGGTCGCACATCCCACCCGCGCAAAGGCCCAATCTGTACGATCAGGCGTTGCGGGTGCCGACGGCGATCCGCTGGCCGCGTGTCATCGCCGCAGGAACCGTCGTCACTCAGACGTTCACCAATCTCGACTGGTATCCGACGCTGCTGGCCATGGCCGGTGTGGAGGTTCCGGCGGATGTGTTGTTGCACGGGCGCAACGCACTGCCGTTGCTGCGGGGCGAGACCATCGACTGGGACGACACGCTGTATGCGGAGTACAGCATGCGTCATGGAGCGACGACCGACATGCGGGCGCTGCGGACCGGCGAATGGAAGCTGATGATCGACTTCGCCAACGAAGGCCGGGGAGAACTGTACGATCTCGTCAGCGATCCCCTGGAAACGATGAGTCTGTTCGAATCCGCAGACCCGCACATCGTCGAGGTTCGCGAGCGGTTGACGGAGCAACTCCTGCAGCAGTCGCGGGCACTGTCATCGTTTCCGGCTCCCGACGGACGATGATCGGCCGGGTTGGCAAGTGACTGAGGAGATCGGCAAAGGTCGTGAACTCATGGGAATTGTGCAACTTCCGAACGCAGTGTTCTTCGTCGGGCTCGTCGTCCAGAGCGCGATTCGTGACCACTTTGTCCGGCAAACGAAATCTGAGAAGAAGACGGTTCGGCAGTTCGACCGTTTAGAACAGATACTTCTCGCCGCAATGTTCCCGCCCGTACTTCTGTTGCCACTGCTCTATTTGTTCACGCCTCTACTTTCGTTTGCTGACTACCACCTCGCATCGTTCATTCGCTGGGCGGGAGCCGCGGTCATGATGGCCTCGCTCTGGCTGTTTTGGCGATCGCACGTTGATTTGGGGCAAAACTGGTCGGTGAGCCTAGAGCTACGTGAAAACCATCAGCTGGTCGCGCACGGAGTTTATCGTTGGATTCGCCATCCCATGTACGCATCGATTTGGTTGTGGGGACTTGCCCAAGGCATGATGCTCGCGAACTGGCTCGCCGGTTGGTCGGTTTTCCCGGCCTTTGCCGCGATGTACTGGATTCGCGCGCCTCGCGAAGAGCGGTTGATGTGCGAGGAATTTGGGGACGGCTACCGCGAATACGCACAGCGGACGGGCCGCGTTTTTCCCCGCCTTGCAAAAGCTGCCCAAACAGGGCATGTGCCGAAGCCGGAGGCTGGGCCGGTTTCCAATGGGGGGCCGTCGCGGCCGGCCCCTTGATCGGCAGATCAGACGAACATCGAGTTGAACGTCAGCCAGCGGACGGCCAGCACCGTGCAGATCAGGCACATCCACCACGATGCCAGCTGCACCCGGCGAAACTGCCGCATTGCCAGTACGATGCCGACGGCGGTGAATGTGGCGATGACCTTGAAGGAGATCAGCAGCGCCGGGTCGTGAATCAGGCGGCTGCCGATTGGATTGAGTTCTTTCATGCCGCCGGTCTGTGAGACCATAATGGTCCAGACAAGATCCAGCCCCGATAGCGCCAGAACAAGCACGACCGACCAGTTCACGAGCCGCATCGCCTGCGGCGAGCGATCGATCTCAAACGACGACGCGGCGACGGGAGGCCGCGCCGACAGCAGATGCCCAAAGGCGACCACCACCAGCACCAGTCCCATTGTCGTGAGCGGATAAGCCCACGATTGCAGCCGCTTCTCGGCCAGAATCTGACGGTTATTCTGCGATTCGCTCTCTGCCAGCACCTGCAGTTCGTGCTGGATGCGATCGGACAGTGCCGCCGGGGGATCGTAGTGCATCAGCCAATCGCTCCAGGCAATGCGGTCGGCAAATGCCGGCAACATCGGCAGGCTGTCATCGATCGCCTTGCGGGCTGCCTGGCGGTCAATCAGAAGTGCCAGGAAGTCGGTGGAATAAACCTGTCCGCCGATCTCGATCGGTCGTTGTCCGTCGAAATAGAACTGGGCTACCTCGTTTTCAAGCGATTCGCCGATCGATGTCAGCGGATTGCGGACTCTGCCAGATCCACCACCACCATTCCTGTTTCCCCAGCCAGATCCCTCGCCTCCCCAGTGATGTCGCGGCGCTGCCTCGGGGCGAGGCAGCGCGTGGCCCGTGTTCACACTATTGATAAACAGCACATCATCGCGATTTTCGAGGACGTATGGCGGCTCCAGGTACTCGCCATTGACGAACACATATCCGGTCTCGATCGGTGTTCCATAATTCGTCACGATGCCCGGTTGCTCGGGCCCTTCTGGTACCTGTGTGGCGTCGTCATCGGCCCGCAGGGCGGGAGCCATTGCCGCCAGTCCCACCACGAACAGCGCCTGCCAGCCCGCTTGGCGAGTGCGGAGAGCAAGGTGCCATTGTGTGCAACGTCCTGTGAGCAATCGGGATACAGCCATCAGTGGGATCCTGTCCGTGCCATCTTGAAGACGAGCCTTCTCCCTGATTCCGCACGAGGGACGGCAGCGTACACGAAGCAATTACCCCTGGCACGATCTTCGTCATCCCCGCGCAGGCGGAGATCCAGAAACCTTGCGCACAGCGCGTAGCCCCGGATCTCGTACGTGTTTAGCGTTTCTGTCGACTCACGCTGTGGCGAGGCGGAGGTGGGGGGTGAGGGTGTCGAGGAGGTCGTCACCTTGCCTGGAGGCCGTGATGATCACTGAACGGAGGATTTCCCAGGCCTGCTTGCCAGCAATGGTCTTGTTGCCGCAGGAGAGTTTGCGGTCGATGACTGCCGGACGCAGTTCGCGTTCGGCCCGGTTGTTGGTCGGTTCCGCCGCCGGTTCCCCCAGGCAGCCATGCAGATCCTCCCGCACTCGCTCCAGCCGTTTGCGGAAGCGGACTTCTTCGGGTTCGGGCGGAGAGCGGCTGAGCAAATACTTCAGACCGCGCCCGAGTTGCAGAACTTTCAGGGCATAGGCCACCGGTTCCATCTGCTCCCGGTGTTTCCAAGTGGCGATCACATCCTGAAGATGCAACTTCCACAGCATCAGGTCGGAAGAGTCGATCCCCCGTTGCGCCAGCGCCTCTTGATGCTCTGTGAGCACCTTCAGGTGATGCGCGATGCACTTGTGCTGGCGACAGTCGATCGCGTTGTAGCTCGCCAGACAATCACTCACCAGCAGGCCGCCGAAATCGTTCCCCAGCGTGTCGATTACCACATCCGAGCCGCGGCCCGGCTCAACGCGGTACAATGTCGCCTCGGGTGTGGTGAAGACCCATAGCCACCACTTCGGCCCGCCCACATACCAGCGGGTCTCATCAGCGAACACCGCCGCGCTCTGGCGAATCTGCTGGATGAGTTGCCCGTGGACGGGTTCCAGTCGACCGGCCGCCCGCTGCAGGAGCTGGGCCAGTCCCCCTGGCGAGAGTCTCAGACCGCACAGATCCTGCAGGGCCTGACACGTCCGCCGCATCGTCAGTCCCGACCGATGCGAAAGCAGCAGGGCCAACGCCTGCGCCCGAGGCCCGAGGTGATTTCCCGCTGCCCCCACCGCCGTCGAGGTCTGCAAGGGGTGCGTGCTCTGGACAGGCCCGCACTCCGGACACACGCCAGTCCACGTGGTGATCTGAAAGCACCGGGGCCGCACCGGAGGGATTTCTTCGAGGTACTGGTCCCGCTGCTGAAGATCGCTCAACTCGCCCTCACAGTGCGGGCAGCACGGCAGCGGAACCTCGATGTGTTCGTCGATCTGCTCGGGCCGTTGGCGATAGGCCCCTTCGTGTCCCTCCTTGCGGCCGGGACGTTGTTTCTCGGACTCGGGCTTCTTGAGTCGGTCCCGCCGACGAAACGGGGCCGTCTGCCGATGCGCGGCCTGCAGTTGCTCCTCCAGTGTCTGCACGTGCCCCACGAGTTCGGCGACCCGCTGCGTGAGCCGCGCAATCTCCACCGCCTGCTGCTCGACCAGCACCACCAACTCCCCGTATGTCGGTTTCCCTTCCGACATCGCCATCCTCCGAACAAGAGGATCGCAAACCCAACAAAACTTGCAAGATCAATCCACCGCACGCTAAACACGTACCGGATCTCGATCCGGGGTCGCGAAGCGACAGGAGGTTGTGGGTCATGTCGCGTTGTCACCAGACGCGGGGACGTCCCCCGGGTCAGGTCGGGTGCCATGGCACCCCGGGCGAGGAGGGGTCGATCACCACGCTCGCCATCCCCGGACGCTCGTTCCTCGCGTCCGACCCTCCCGGCGGGAGGGTGAAGCATGAACGTGCGAGGGCGAGATGTCCTCCGTCATCGCCGCGCAGGCGGGGATCCAGCCTTTCATTCGGGTGCCACTGGCTCCGCAAGTGCGTCACAACTAGGGCGATCTCGTGAAGTTGCACTGGCAATGCCAGTGGCACACAACCCTCAGTCCAATGTGTGACACAGCGCTACGGGACGCCAAACAGGTGCGGGGTGCTGCCCGTGGGCCTACTTGAGTTCCTTGAGTTCGAGGTCCTTGAACTGCACGATCATCGGCGGACCCTGGTGGACCTGCAACGCAACGACACCGGAGGCCGCGGCCTTTCCCTGTTCGTTGTCAATCACTTCGGAGGTCAGCACACCGTTTACAAAGTGCTGCAGGTGGTTACCACGCGCGACGATCAGGTACTCGTTCCAGTCCTCGGGTTTGACGACCAGGTCCTGCAGGTACTCCGGATCCGCGAAGGCGAACGTCTCCTTCGTGCCATCTTCGGCAATCGTTGTCGACTCGCCACGTTGGGCCAGAAATGTTCGACCCTTCTCTTCGTAGTTCATGCCGGTGAACTTCGGCGCTGAGTCGATATCGGCCTGGTATCCGCTGACGACGAACTGGGGCTCATCGATCACGCGGCTGCGGTACTGCACGCCCGAGTTGCCCCCCACGATCTTGTACTTCAGCCGCAGCATGAAGTCGCCCGGTTGTCCGTCGCTCCAGACGAGGAACGTATTGGATTTGAGGAGGTTGTCGGGGGTGGTCTGGGCGGTGATGGCGCCTTCCTTGACCGACCAGAAGTCGGCATTCCCCCGCCAACCGTTCAGGTCGTTGCCGTTGAAGATCGAGACCCAGCCGTCATCGTCAGCCTGGGCAGCGGAGGCAACCAGCAGAGTCATCAGCAGTGTCAACGTGGAGCGTCGGAGCATGGGAGTGTCCTTGAGGGGGGGAAGTCGATCGCTTCCCATTCTGCGCATTTGTCCGGAGGATGCAACGGCACAGAGTCAGGAGTCAGGAGTCAGGAGTCAGGAGTCAGGAGTCAGGAGTCAGGAGTCAGGAGTCAGGAGTCAGGAGTCAGGAGTCAGGAAGATTCCTGCGAGTTGCCGACAAACGGGTTCCGTCGTCGCTGGATGCCTTCGCGTTCCGCACGGTGTACAATACTGCGGTGGCCAGGGACGTCCGTCGATTCCGACTTCACCTCACAACGTACTGCTGAACCGGGCCGTGAACCGTTGAACAGCTCGACACCAAACACTGCAGCTTCAACCAGTAAGGGTGCTCGGGGACTGATGCCCCGGAGTCTGGGCACGCAGTTGCTCCTGTTGTGCCCGCTGCTCCTGCTGCTCACCGGGATGGCGATCGGCGGTTTGGGGCTATATCTCGCGGGGAGGATCATCCGTGGACAGGTTCATCAGCGCCTGCGAATCGTGGCGTCCGACCGGCATCAGATGGTGCGGGACTATGTCGATCGACAGCATGAACGTGTGGCACTGATCGCCAGCCGGACTAGGTTTCGGGAGCTCTGGCAGCACCACGCCGACGGACAAATCACGGAGGAGGAACTGCGCGAGGGAACGGCACCCATCCTCCGCGATGCGAGGCGAAGTACACCCGAACTGCTGACCATCAGTGCCGCGAGTTCCCAAGGGCGCATTGTCGTCTCATCGGACGAATCACTGCTGAACAGAAATGTCGCGGCGGACCCGGGATTTCTGCGGGGCTTGCAGCGGCAAGTGTACCTCAGCCCGCCGCGTAAAGAGGGGGGGCGTCCTATCGCACAACTAGGAGCTCCGGCACTGGGGGAGCACGATCAATTACTGGGCGTGGTGATGGTGACGATTGATGTGTCGCGACTGGTTGACATTCTGAATGGCGCGGCGGTCCACGAAGGTCTGGGGGAAACGGGCGAGATTCTGATCGGGACACGAAATGCCGACCAGCAGATCAGCTATCTGCTGCCGACAGGCGCTGCCGACGGCCTGCAGGTGCCGGCCCGTGCTGTGCCCGTGATGAGAGCCGCAATCGACGGGTCGCAGGGATTTGCCGAGACGAATTACAACGGCTCGGACGTGCTGGCTTACTACCAGCCGATTGCCTACCAGTCGCAGGATGTACAGCCTTGGGGACTCGTGGCGAAAATCGATCGTGCGGAGGCGTACGCCCCGCTGGCGCATTTGCGATGGATGATTGCGAGCCTGGTCGCCGCGCTGACGGCCGCGGGTCTGGCAGCGGCATGGATGCTCGCGCATCGTGTCATTCGTCCGATTTACGACCTCACGGTGACGGCGGAGAAACTCAGTGCAGGAGATCTGTCGGCCCGGGTGGGGTTCGGCGGTGACGATGAGATTGGCACGCTCGGCGTCACCTTCAATCAGATGGCCGGGCAATTGCAGCAGTGGCAACAGCGCCTCGAACAGCGCGTCGCGGACCGGACGCGGCAGCTCTCCCACGAGAACCGCGAACGACAGCGGGCCGAGCGCGAGGCCCGGGAGCAGGCCCAGCGCACCACTCTCATTCTCGAAACAGCGACAGACGCTTTCATCTCAATGGATTCCCAAGGGTGCATCATCGGCTGGAATCCGTCGGCCGAACAGATGTTCGGCTGGTCTCGTGAGGAGGCGCTCGGTCAGCGGGTGGCCGAGCTGGTTGTCCCGGAACAGCATCGGGCCGACCATGTGCGTGGGCTGGCGAAGTACCTCCAGACCGGTGAGGGTCCGGTGCTCAACAGGCTGATCGAAGTGATCGCCCTGCGCCGGGACGGGTCTGGATTTCCGGTCGAGCTGGCCATCAGTCCGCTCCAGTGTGACGGCCGGGTCGTGTTCAATGCCTTTCTGCACGACATCTCGGAGCGGAGTCAGGCCGAAGAAGAACGGCAACGTCATGCCCGCGAACTCGAGGCCAGCGAAGAGCGATACCGGACACTGGTCGAACATTCCCCGGAAGCGATCGTGGTGTTGGATTCCCAGTCTGGTCGATTCGTGGACTGCAACCGCAACGCACTGACTTTGCTCGAAATGTCCCAGGAGGAGTTGCTGGCGTCACGGCCTGATGAGATCAGCCCGCCGTTGCAGCCCGACGGTCGGTCATCGCATGATGCCGCAGGGGCGTACATTCAGGCAGCGGTGGAGGGGCAGAAGCCGGTCTTCGACTGGGTGCATCGCACGAAATCGGGCCGTTGCATTCCCTGTGAAGTGAGGCTGGTGTGGTTTCCATCGGCACAGGGGCAGTTGCTCCGGGCCAGCATCACCGACGTCACTTGGCGCAAGCAGATTGAAGCCGAACTGCGTACCGCCAAGGAGGAGGCGGAAGCGGCGGACCGGGCCAAGAGCGAGTTCCTCGCCAATATGAGCCACGAGATCCGCACTCCCATGAACGGCATCATCGGGATGTCGGAATTGCTCTCGGGGACCGAACTCCGCAGCGATCAGCAGGAGTTCCTCAGACTCATCCAGCAGTCGGCCGATTCGCTGCTGAGATTACTCAACGACATTCTGGACTTCTCGAAGATCGAGGCGGGCCGGCTGGAACTCGAGACGGTGGACTTCGGCCTGCAGGACTGCGTAGTGCGGGCCATTCAGGTGCTGGCCCTCCGGGCTGCGGACAAGGGACTCGAACTGGCTTGCCGCATCGATCCCCAGATTCCCGACCGGCTGCGGGGTGACCCGGGACGCCTGCGGCAGATCATCGTCAACCTCGTGGGCAATGCCATCAAGTTCACAGAAGTGGGAGAGGTCGTGGTCGACGTCAGTCCTGAGGGCATGGACGAGGGCCCGGCCCGGCTGCATTTGAGTGTTCGCGACACCGGCATCGGGATTCCCGAAGACAAACAGGCACAGATCTTCGACGCCTTCACCCAGGCAGATGCCTCGACGACCCGCAAGTTTGGCGGCACCGGTCTGGGACTGGCGATCTCTGCCAAACTTGTGCAGATGATGAATGGGCGAATCTGGCTGGACAGCCAGGTCGGCGAGGGAACGACGTTTCATGTCGTGGTTGAGCTGGGAATCGCGGCCGATCAGTCCCCGCCGCGGACGGCAGAACTCGCACAGCTGCGCGACCTGCCGGTGCTGGTCGTCGATGACAACAGCACGAACCGCCGCATCCTGCAGGAACTGTTGACGAACTGGCGGATGCATCCGGTGTGTGTCGGTGATGGTCGGCAGGCCCTCGCTGAACTTGAAAGGGCCAAGGAACGCGGCGAAGGCTTCCACTTGGTCTTGCTCGACTATCACATGCCCGGCATGAACGGAGTGGAGCTGGCCGAGGAAGCCCGCCGCCGCAAGCTGACGGCGTGCCCCATGGTGATGTTGTCCTCATCGGTAAGCGGACTGAAGGTCGAGCGTCTGGCAGCGGCGGGCATCGTCAAGTTCATGAACAAACCGGTCATCCCCTCCGAACTCCTGGAGGCCATGCTCGCCGCCCTGGGTGTGATCGCGGAGCAACTGACGCCTGCCGATCATCTGACCGAGTATCTGGGTCCGCGAAAGATCCTGCTGGCCGAAGACAATTTGTTGAACCAGAAGGTGGCCTACGGGTTGCTCAGTCGCTGGGGGCAGCACGTCACCATCGTCGATAATGGACAAGAAGCCGTCGACGCCCTCGCACAGGAGCCTTTCGATCTGGTCCTGATGGACGTGCAGATGCCGGAAATGAACGGCTATGAAGCGACCGCCGAGATCCGGCGCCGAGAGCAGGGGACCGGGCACCGGACTCCCATCATCGCGATGACGGCCGAGGCGATGAAGGGAGATCGGGAGCGCTGCCTAGAGGCCGGCATGGATGACTATGTCGCGAAGCCGATCGACGCGGCACAACTGTATATGGCCATCAGCCAGGTGCCGGTGGCGAGAGACACCGCGAACGCATCATTCTCAGCACCTGCCGACAGTGACGGCGAACAGACAGGCGCTCGTGCCGAGGGGGACGGCTGGATCGACTGGCCCGCCGTCAGGAAGCGCGTCGGCGGATCCACACAGGACTTGCGTGACATTCTCGATCTGATGCAGCAGCAGTGTCCGCAACTTCTGGCGGACATTCATCGCAGCATCAACGAGGGAGACGCCCAATTGCTGCGTCGCAGTGCGCACACCCTTAAGAGTTCGGCGGGCTACTTCGGAGCGGAAGCGGTTGTGACTGCGGCCCGTGAACTGGAACAGATGGGTCGCGAGTCCTCGCTGGCGCAGGCCCAGGCGACGCTCGTCGTTCTGGAGTCCGAAGCAGCAAAACTGATGACGGCTCTCGCCCATCCACCCGACTGGCTGCGAGAGGCACCGAACCACGCGACATAGTCGGGGACGCACAGGCCAATAGACACGAGTGGCGAGAAGCAGGGAGGATTCAGATCATCTCGCATCTCGCGACTCGCCGCTCTCACCAACGACATCAGGCCGTGACCACCATGAGGCGGGCACGGCCTGTTGTGCTCGATATCGAATGTCTGGAATCAGAAGACGTCCAGAATGAAGTGATGTCCGCTGTGATAAGGTCGCTCGCTGGGATAAAAGTTGTGCCAGTTCTGGTTGTACACAGGAATCTGCCGTTCGACAGGATACCGGTAGTACATGTGATCGAACTCGCGCTTGGGCTGGAAGTTCTGGGGATAATACACATACGGGTAGTAGTAGAACCGTTGCCAGTCCGAAGGCTGCCCGTTGCCGGCGGCATGCGCCGGTTTTGAAGTCAGCAGACTGCCGGTCACCACGACAGCCGCGATCATCAGGCCCCAGAACAGTGTGCGTGAAGGCATTGTGAACTCTCCTTGCCTGGAGGCCGCCTGGACGACTGCGTGGGTCGCAGGGTTGCCCCATCCTTTGAGTTGGCGTCTCGTATTCAGCAGACCGACAACGCAGTCAGCCTTGCCTGTTAGATCGGAAGAACTGAGGTCGTCAGAACAGGGATTTCCGCTAGAATCCGCACGACCCGCAAGGTTCACCCAACGGGTCCGGCGGCCGGTGGCAGATGCAAGAGGCGTCTCGGAAACCAGTTGCGTCGACATCACACATCAGGGAGGAATCGTGATGCCCACCGGCAGAATCGCTCCGTTGCTGGTCTGGCTGGCTTACGTCCATTCGGCCAGTGCCGGCGAGACGGCGCTCCCTCGGGTGCCGGATGATGCCGCCTCGTCCGCTTCTCTCACCTCTGCCGCGGCTGAATTGCCGGTCACCCACCGGGAGGTGCGGCCGCATATCGACTTTCTCGCCAGTCCCGCGCTGCGTGGACGTTCGGGAGCGGGCGCTCTTCATCGCGGCGAATTACATCCGCGAGCAGTTCCATTCGATGGGGCTAAGGCCCCTCTTCCCCGGCGACAGCTTCCTGCAGCCGTTGCCCGGTGCCGAGGGCGAGGATCGCCGCACGACCATCATCGGTCAGAACGTCGGGGGCTGGATTCCGGGTAGCGATCCCGTGTTGCGTGATGAGTTCGTCATCATCAGCGCCCACTACGATCATCTGGGTGTGCGCGACGGCGAGCTGTATCCCGGGGCCGACGACAACGCCAGTGGTGTCTCGATGTTGCTTGAAACGGCACGCGAAGTCGCTGCGCTCAAAAACAAGCCGCGTCGCACCGTGGTGTTCGTGGCTTTCGATCTGGAAGAACGTCTGCTGTGGGGCTCGCGGTGGTTCGCCGCCCATCCTCCCTGGGAGCTGGAGCAGGTCAAACTATTCATCACGGCGGACATGATCGGCCGGTCGCTCGGGGATCTGCCGCTCCCGACGGTGTTCGTGCTGGGCAGCGAACATGCTCCGCTGCTGCAAGAGGTGCTCGATGACGTGCAGGTTCCAGCAGGGCTGGAGGTGGCACGACTGGGGATCGATCTGATCGGCACCCGCAGTGACTATGGACCGTTTCGTGACCGACAGGTGCCGTTTCTGTTCTTCTCGACCGGTGAGCATCCCGACTATCACACGCCACAGGACGATTCGTCGCGGATCGATGCAGCGAAGGTAGCGCGGATCAGTTCCCTCATCCTGTCGGTGGCACTGAATGTCGCCGATCGTGATGACCCACCCGAATGGACCGACGAGATCGAGTTCAACCTCACCGAGGCCGAATCTGTGCACCGCATCACCGAGTTGATGCTGGCCACGGACCCGGACAAGGACGTGAAACTCAACAGCGTTCAACGGTTTTTCGTGACGCAGGTGCACAACCGCACGGGCAACGTCCTGCGCCTGGGTCGCATCACTCCGCCGGAGCGCGTCTGGCTCATCCGTTCGGTGCAGTTGCTGATGCTGTCGGTGTTCTGACCCAGCGAGCGGGAGGCGCGACGCTCCCGACGTCGTTCAGAGTAAAGCCCACGGGCAAGTGGCCCGTGGGTATTCGTCGGGGTGGCGGGGGTCGAGCCGCAGGCGAGCCCCCCGGACAAACCGACTCCTGTGGGGTCGCTGCGCTCCACCACAGCCACCCACCCGCGAAGTCGACGCTGTCAGCCTCGACGACGAAGCGCTCACTGCGCCCCGCGGTTCGCTCCTTCGTCCCGGTAGAACCACCAGGGGAAGTCCGCCCCAGGTCCCTTGCTCTTGAGCCGCAGGTTCTGACTGTTACCCCGGTCGGGATTCAGCGGGATGTACATCCCGCCGGTCCGTTCGAGTTCGGCGAACATCTGGTTCTTGAGCTTGGTGATGAGCTGCTGCCTGTCTGGTTCGTTGATGAGGTTCTTCCGCTCCAGGGGATCCGCCTGCATGTCGTACAGCTCATCGGTGTCCCAGATGCCGAAATAATGGATGTACTTGTAGCGCGGGGTCCGCAGCGCATGGATGGTCGGCGTCTGTGGGAAGTTGCGTTCCCAGAAGTACTCGTACAGCAGCGAGTCACGCCAGTCGGTCTGCTGTCCGCGCATCAGATCATAGAAACTGCGACCCTGCATGTGCGGCGGAGTCTTAAGGCCGGCCGCCTGCAGCACCGTTGGGGCGATGTCGATGTTCGCCACCACTTTGTCAATGGTCTGCCCTCCTGTGAACAGCTTCGGGCAGTACGCCATGAACGGTACCCGCATCGACGCTTCGTACGCCGTCCGCTTGTCAATGAGACCATGCTCGCCGAAGCAGAAGCCGTTGTCACCCATGTAGATGATCAACGTGTCCTCCAGTTGTCCGCGCTTGTCAAGGGCTTCCATCACCCGGCCGATGCTGTCATCAACCGCGAGCAGGGTCTCGCAGTACTGCCGGTAGAACTCGGCGATGTCGAGCGTGCTGTGATACGGGAAGTCGACACCGTGCCAGCTGTTGCGCTGGTCCTTCACCCAGCGGGGTTTGTCGGCGAAGTTCTCCGGCGTGTTGGGCATCGTCACCGGAATCGGCACCTCGGCATTCGCATAACGCCCTTTGTGCCGGTCCGCCGGAGTGAAGTTCGCATGCACCGCCTTGTGAGAGAGATACAGGAAGAACGGTTGCTCCTTGCCCAGCCCGTTGAGCCAGCCGAGGCAGTAGTCAGTCAACTCGTCGGTGATGTATCCCTGTCGAGGCACTCGCGCACCGTCAACATTCAGACCGGAGGGTGTCGGGTCGTAGGTCCCCTGTCCGCGGAAGCTCACCCAGCGATCGAAGCCGGGCCGCGGCTCGTCACTGTCGCCTCCCATATGCCACTTGCCGAAGAAGCCCGTTTTGTATCCGGCCTTCTGCAGGTACTGCGGGTAGAAGATGGTCCCCGGTGCTGCGGGGTTGTTGTTATCCACCACCTTGTGCGTGTGGGCGTACTGGCCGGTGAGAATGGAGGCCCGGCTGGGGGAACAGAGCGACGTCGTCACATACCCGGCGGTGAAGTTGATCCCCTCGCGCGCGAGACGGTCCATATGCGGCGTTTCGAGGAACGGATGCCCCATGTGCCCCATCGCGTCGAACCGGTGATCGTCGGTGAGGATGAACACCACATTGCGGGGCGTGATGCCATCGATCTTCGGCAGATCAAGCATTGGTGCCGGTGCCTGGGCACCGATCCTCCCTGCGGACGTTGACAGACTCAATAAGACGCAGAACGACACCAGACGTCGCATGTGGAGATCTCCAAATGAGCAGGGGGCAGGAGGCAAGGAGAAAAGAGTTGTCAGGACGAGCAGTCAAACCGTCGGTGTCAGGATGACTGAGGGCACCACAGGCGTCAACCGCTCCCCGCTGCGTCAGGCATGGGACGCTGGTTGCACGATTCGTCATTCGGGTCGGGAGCCAACACGAGGTGGGAGAGTGATTACAAGACAGTTACGGACCTTGTTGCCCCCCCGAGTGACACAGGCCACTTCGCTTCCATCGGGAGACAGTCGCCGTGTCCCTTCATACACGACTTGACGATGGTATTGGGTTGCCTGCTCGGTGGTGAGCCTTGGCTGCCAGCTCTCGCCATCGAGATCGAAGATCCCCGACGAGTCACTCCCCATGATGGCCAGCGTGTCCCCAGCGAGGTTGGTCTGCAGTTCGTGAATGGATCGATTCCACGGAATCCGGCCGACTTCCTCCCCGTTGGCCACGTCGACGATCCGTACCCCGGAAAACTGATCCGGGAATCTCTTGACAACGTGCGCAAACCACCGATCCTGGTTCAGGAAAAGTGCTTCGCCCAGATGTTGTTGCGACTCGTATTCCGCAGGAAAGGCAAAACTGACAACCTGGCCCTTTTCCGTCGCGCGACCGGTGGAAGTGATGAATTGCAGCCCTCGGGAAAAGACCATGGCGGCGATCGGTTGATTCTTGCCCAGGACCAGGACTTCTGGGTCCGTCAGGCCACTTCCCTTCTTCACATAGGACCAGCTGATCACTTGCTGCAGGTGGCCGGCGTCGACGACCAAGGCCTGTGCTTGGCCGTTCATTATTGTTTCCAGCAGAAAGCGGGGGGAGTGGTCACCGTACCCCGGGTGTTTGGAGATGTCGTAGTAACTCAGTGCCTCCAGCGGAATCGAAAGGGGCTTGACGCGGCGTGTGGGCTGGAGTCGATCGTCGACATGGTACACTACACCCTGAGCACCATTCTGAGCCATCGCTACAAAGCCCTCGTCGAGGAGGATTACCAGTCGGAAGGTGGAACGACCGCGTCCGCTCTCCAGGTTCACTCGGGCACGTCGCTGAGGGTGATCCTGTACGAAGGGAGTCCGCTCATTGGCGGATCTGCTGGAGCTGACATATTCCGTGAAATTCTGCTCCGACTTGTGCCACAAGTATCCTTTATCGAAACGGCGATTTGTCCGCTGGCCAAACCAGATGCGACGCCCGTCGGGAGAATACTCCACCGTGTCCACAGAGTTCATCTGCGACGAGTCATCATCCGAGGGGCCAATCGGCAGCACAGTTTCGCTCAGCAGAAGCGGCTCCTCACAGACTCCGACGTTGCAGATCGTCAGGAGTCCACCCAGCAATCCTGTCAGCAGTTTCACGTTCATTATGAGAACTCCTGAGTGGTGATGTATGGCGTCGGGAAGACCCCTGCGGGCGACAGTATGACTAGGTGTCATCCAGGAGCGACGTACGCTTCAGAGGTACATCGCAATTGCGGGCAGAATCCGGACATCAAACTGTGAGATTCGATGGCAACGCGTCTCCATGCCAAGTTCTCACGTCGGGAATCTATCAGATTCTTCCGAATTCTCGTGAACCTGCCGCGAACTCTTGCCGTTGTGGAGGGTATATCAATGTGATATCATAGCGGTATCACAGCATCCGCGACCCGATTCACGAGGAGCTGCATCATGATTACCGAGAAACCGTTCAGGGCCATGTCCGGCTGGGTTCCGCTCTTGTGCGTCTTGCTGCTGATTGCCGGAGGCGTGTACTGCATGATCCATGGCGCGAGCCGGCCTGAGTTCAGTTCGTGGATGTTCTTCGGCGGCATCGGCATGTTGTTCACCGCGTTCATCAGTTTGTTCGGCTTCCTGGCCGTGCAGCCGAACGACTCGCGCGTGTTGCTGCTGTTCGGTGACTATCTGGGGACGGTGAAGGACTCGGGCTTCTTCTGGGTGAATCCGTTCTACTCCAAAAAGAAGCTCTCGCTGCGTGTGCGGAACTTTGAGACCGGTTCATCCCGCACTCCTGATACCAGGAATGAGGCGGGTCAGGTCGTGCATGCAGGAGGCCGCACCAGCGGCAAGCCCTCCAAGGTCAACGACCGCGACGGCAACCCGGTCGACATCTCGGCCGTGGTCGTGTGGAGAGTGGTCGACACTGCCGAGGCTCTGTTCGAGGTGGACGACTACGAACACTACGTCTCGGTACAGAGCGAGGCGGCCCTGCGGGTGCTGGCGAGTCGGCATCCCTACGACAGCGACGATTCGGAAATCTCGCTGCGCGGCAACACCGTTGAGGTCTGCCACCAGTTGCAGGGGGACATCCAGGAGCGGCTGGGCAAGGCCGGAGTGAACGTTATCGAGGCCCGCATCAGCCACCTGGCGTATGCACCCGAGATTGCTGCCGCCATGTTGCAGAGGCAGCAGGCTCATGCCGTCGTTGCGGCCCGTGCCAAAATTGTCGACGGCGCCGTCGGCATGGTCGAGATGGCGCTCGAACGCCTGGAGAAGGAACAGGTGATTGATCTGGATCCCGAACGCCGGGCCGCCATGGTCTCGAACCTGCTGGTGGTGCTGTGCAGTGATCGGCACACGCAGCCGGTCATCAATACCGGGTCGCTGTACAACTGATGTTGTCAATGGGTGGCTGGGGGCGACGCGCGGCGGAGCCCCCAGCAGGATGGGGGGCAGGACTCGTGAACGAGTCCTGCCCAGGATCGATTACACAGGCACTCGGCGACGGACCGTTCTGATGGAAGAGTGATGGCACGCGAATCGTTTCTGTTACGCACCGATCCGAAGCTGCTCGAGGCCCTGCGCCGCTGGGCCGAGGACGAGCTGCGCAGCACGAACGGTCAGCTGGAGTTCGTGCTGCGACAGGCATTGCGAGACGCAGGCCGATTGCGGGACGATCGGGAAGGAGGCAAGGGGAAGAAGTAATCGCCTTCGTGATGACTACAGATTCTTCTGCAGCCACTCCTCCAGTTTGGGCGGTTGAAAACCCTGTGGACCCGGGCCGCTGTCGAAGGCGACTCGGCCGTCGACTCCCACGACCACCAGGCGAATCGGCCATCCACCATAGGCGGCCAGTGCTGCATTGTCTTCGGCGTCAATCAACACGGGAAAGGGAACCTGCAGCAGTTTCGTGCAGCTCTCGGCGTTTCCCTTGGCGCTGCAAGGGAATCGGTCTGCACGAACTTCGTCAGCACCGAGGGACCCGTTTCCTGCGGAACGAGGATTGTCGATTCCGGATGCGCTTCGCGAATGTAGATCATCAGGAACTCAGCCCGGTCGGCGTATCGTTTATGGATATCGAACACCTCCAAAACCTTCTGGCGAAACGGACTGCACGTGATGCTGCCGAACACCAGCACCACCGGCTTCTTCCCGATGAGTTGCGAGAGCGAGACCGGTGCGCCGCCGTCAGAGGTGGGCAGCGCAAACTCCGGTGCCTTGTCTCCCACCTTCAGGGGCGAGTCAACCCGTTCCTGCAAGGCCGGGGGTGCATAGAACTCTCCATTGGGCTTGATACGGCCCTGCCGGGCCGACGCGCCAAAACGTTTCGCATTTCCCGGAGCCTTGGGAGAATTCGACGCTCCCTGGACCTTGTCCTGCAGGAAGGCGTGAATATCTTCGTACGCCTCGCTGGGATGTCCGTTCCACGTGACATGGCACTCCAGGCCCAGCTTGTCCATTGCCTCCTTGAGTTTGAGACCCAGACGGGCGTGATGCACCCACACGCCGGGGTCCGTCTTTTCGTCGACTGGAACGTCCCCCTTGCCATAGGTCATAAACACCGGGGGATCGTCCTTCGTGAGATGCGTGATCGCCGACGCGTCGGTCATCAGTGACTTCACCCGGTCCGACTCCCAGTCCTCGGGATCGTTGACTCCGTAAAACGCGACCAGTGCCGGATGCGGCTCGAGATTCGGTACGTCGAACCACTCGCGAAACGTCCGCATGTCGTAGGTCGACTGTCCGCCGGACGTGCCGGCGGCGACGATCCGGGTCGATTGACGCGCGATCGGGTCCTGACTGTCGGGGTCGGCGAGGTCGTCATGAAAACCCAGCCACAGTGAAATCCCCGCACCCGCCGATCCGCCGTAACAGGCGATGCGCTGCGAATCGAGATTCCAGTCCTTGGCCTTCGAGCGGATGGTCTGCAGTCCGCGTGCGGCGTCGTGCATCATGATGGGGTACGGCCCGACGTCGCTGAGACGGTAATTCATGGACGCAAAGGAGATCCCCTGATCGAGATAGTCGCCGACCGGCTGACTATCGCCGATCTTCTTGTCACCACCCCGAAAGCCCCCGCCATGGATGTAGATCACCAGTGGCGTCGGCTTGCCGTCCTTCGATTCGGCCAGCCAGATGTCGAACGCCTGCGTGTCGTGCTCACCGTAGGAGACATCAGCGTGTGTCGGTGCCGGAGCCTTCGCTCCCGCCTGCCGGTCCGCACGAGGCTCAGAAGATGGGTCCACAGACGGTGTCGGCGCTGGAGGTTGCGGCGCACGATCACGAGCGTTTCGACTCCTGGCATAAGCGTCGAACTCCTCACGCGAGATCGAGCCGTCACCGTTCGTGTCGATTTGCCCGAATCGATTGCGAGCCTGCGCAGGCATTTCCTCCTTCGTGACCTTGCCATCACCGTTGCCGTCCATGCGCTTCCAGCGGTCGGCATTCTGCTGGCTCTGCTGTGCGGACGAGACAGATAGCATCAGCAGCAAACAACAGGTCGCTGCCAAACAGCCGCTTCTCGCAAAGTGTGGCATGTCATGCTCCTCGACGGGTGGAAATTTGATGTCCGGAACGTACGGCTGCGCTCGATCCTATCAGATCAAACCCCGGAGTTCGCCTCCGGTTTCGCGGCTCGCGCACAGAAGTGCCCGACGATGATTCGGCCGGCGAAGTTTCGGAGCATCAATTCGAATGAGTGAGCGCTATCGCCGCGCGGGGGAGGTCAATCCCCCGATGATCGAGTCACTCGCCGTGTTACCCGTCTCTGGGGCTGCTACAATATGTACTCACCAGCACTCGATGGAATTACATTCATGGCGGAACCCGACGCATCCCGTCTGCAGGCACTGGAGCGCCGGATCGACCGGCTCACGACGGCCTTGGTCATCCAGTCCGTCCTGCTGGCACTGTTTGTGATGTGGCAGGCGCTGCAATGGGCACCGTTTTTCGTCTTGTTTGTAATGATTGGACTGACGTTGCTGGTGGTCTATCGGCGGAACTGGCCCCAGTGGTGGCAAATTGCCCGTCGGTTTGTGCAGCGTATCAACGGAGTCTCAACAACGCGTTCCACACCGCCCGGCGCGGGGCAACCGGAAACCGACTCCCCCTGAGTCTCGCGAATCATTGGATTGATCGATACGGTGAATTTGTAATCCCGAAGCACGAAGCTCGAAACAAAGGTCAAGTCTCAATGCGGCACCGGCAAGTGCCGCGGAGATACCGTCAATTGGTAAGCTGCGTGCTTGAGGCTTATTTCGGTTTTCGAGATTCGTGCTTCGAGCGGTGAATGTCGTGTGGCTTGACAGTCATCGCGTTGCGGTGGTCTGATGACGAGCCTTGCTCTGGAGAATCTCGCCGCTCGTGACTGAACACCGACTACTGATAACTGACCAGGGAGACTCCTCCGTGAAAGCTGCCATATTTGCTCTGGTGATCTTCGGCGCGTGTTCGCAGTTGTCCGCAGATGACACTCCTGCAGCCGGCGACGCAGCCGAAGCTCAGTCGCTGTTTGACGGCAAAACGCTGAAGAACTGGACGAAGACGAACTTCGGCGGAGAAGGGGAGGTGTCGGTCAGCGACGGGGCCATCTCGATGGGGATGGGGAACCCAATGACCGGAGTCACCTGGAACGGTCCCGCGTTGCCCAAGTCGAACTACGAAGTGCAGTTTGAGGCCCGCCGCAAGCTGGGGAGCGATTTCTTCTGTGCGCTGACGTTTCCGGTGAAGGACCAGTTTGCCTCACTGGTTCTGGGTGGTTGGGGCGGGGCAGTGACCGGCATCTCCAGCGTCAATGGTTACGACGCCTCCGAGAATGAGACGACCGACTTCTTCAAGTTCGAGAAGGACCAGTGGTACAAAGTGCGACTCAAGGTTACTGAAAACAAGATCGAGGCCTGGCTCGACGACGAGCAGTTCGTGGACCTGGATCTGGAGGGCAAGAAGTTCTCGGTACGTATTGAGGTCGAGCTCTCGAAGCCGCTGGGGATCTCGACGTTTGAGACGATCGGCGAGATCCGCAAACTGACACTCCGCGACCTCAAGGCAGGAGAAGCGGCCAAGGACAAACCTGACGCCGTGACTCCCAGCCCAGGGGTCACAGCCCCAGGGCTTTGATCATTTGATCAAACGTCCCGCCGGGCCAAACCTATAGTGCGCTACCCGAACAGTTGCAGTTTCTTCTTCGCGTCACCCTTGGTGCGCTTTGATGCGGTACCCTTTGCACTGCCGGACTGACTGTGATTGCCATACGTTGGCCAGGTCGGCGCGTACTGCTGCGACTGGTCCCCCCAGACGTTCCAGTTCTCGTTGAGGCGTCCTCGCGCAAACAGCTCCAGGTAGGGCCCCGGGCTGCAGGACTGGATGATCTCGTAAATCTCATCAGGTTTGCGGGAGTGCTCGCGCTTCTGTGTCTTCAGCATGTTGACCTGCCGCCGTCCCGGTGCGAGCGTCCTCAGCTTGCCACGAATGCCGAACAGAAGCAGTTCTGTCGTGTTGCGAAAGTAAAAGCCAACACCCCGTCCATCCGGCCCGCCATCCTTGCGGATCTTGTGCCAGACAATGTTCGTCTTGTACTCGAAACCCCAGGCGCTCATCACAGCGAGCCCCTCGGGGAGCAGGGCATTGGGCACCCACAAATAGAGATGGCACTGGTCAGCACAGGCCAACGGAACCGGGATCTCCTTGATGTCCGCGAGTGTTAATGTCGCATAGCGGCTGAGACGCCGGTGCTCGGGAGCGACTTTTCCGGTTCGATTCGCGAACTGCCACGGAGGATCAGCGAGGATCGTCCCGCATTCGAGCATGGAACAACTCTGGGCGAAGTCCTGTGTTGCAGTCGAGAGTTCCGTCATCGGCTTTACCTCCATGAGAAATAGCAAAGTATGGGCGCGATCAGAACACAACGCCCAGGGGGCGGCGACCCCGAGGAAATGTTCAACCGTCCCACAGCGCGAGGCGCACCAGGTCGAGCGCCAGCGAAGCGGTACGGGGAGCGAACAGGCTCGAGTTGCCCACCGTCGGGACCGGCAGCGACCGGACGTCCCCCTCCGTCGCCAGAGCGACATAAGTGGCCGGCTCCTGTAGCACGCCATCCACGCGGCGGCAGGCACCCACGGCCAGTCCAAGGTCGACACCGAACAGACGGTGAGCAGTCTCGGCAAGATCGCGAACCGTCTGCTCATCACCGGCTCCATCAGCCGTCTGTCTCCGGAGATCACCCAGCAAAGGCGGCCACGAATCGACGCTGCCGAGCACCAGTCCTCCCGCATACGATCGGTCACCCACTGCCGCTTGTGTGAGCCGTTCGCTGAGCAGTCCTCCGGTGGCGATCTCGATACTCGCCAGTCTGCGGTTCGCTTGCTGCAACAGGCCGATGACGACGGTTTCGATCACGTCGTCGTCGGCTCCGAACACATAGTGTCCCAGTCGCTGGCGGATTTCGAGAGACGTGATGTCAATCTTTTGCAGACACTCAACTTCATCGGCCCGCGCGCATCAATGCGGAGCGTGATGGTCGCTTCGTGCGCGGTGATGCCGACCTCGGGATCGCGCCCGCGTGCCGTCACCTCACCCAGCAGTTCTTCAACGTGTGACTCACCCAGTCCGAAGCAGTGCACCAGCGCCCGGCGGATGACGACGCCGCTGGCGGGAAGGCGCGGCTGCACCTGCTCCTCGAACATCCGGTGCATCTCGGAGGGGACTCCCGGGAGGGCGGCAATCAGACACGGACGTTGCCCGGCGTCTCGCGGCAGTTCCAGCCAGATGCCTGGTGCCGTCCCGATCGGATTGGGCAGAGCCGCGCTGCCTGCGGGAAACATGGCCTGAATGCGATTGCGTTCGGGCATCGTCCGTCCGCGTCGCGAGAACATCTCCTCGATGACCTGCAGCGACATCGGATCGAGTTCGAGGGGCACACTCGCGACTTCCGCGAACACCTGCCGAGTCAGGTCATCCTGCGTCGGTCCCAGTCCGCCGGTCACGATGACGACATCAGCCCGTGTGGCAGCGGTGCGGAGGACCGCGATCTGCTCGGTATGGTCGTCGGAGACCGTCGTATGAAAGTGCACGGAAATCCCGACGTCGGCGAGTTGCCGGCTGAGCCACTGGCTGTTCGTGTCGAGCTTGGCTCCGCTCGTGAGTTCGCTGCCGACCGCGATGATCTCCGCCTTCATGATGCGGCTCCCTGGACCGCGCCGACCTCGTGAGGAGAATCGGCGTGAACCTTTCGATAGAGCTCCGCCGTCATCCGAACCATGTCGTCGATGCGGAAGCTGTGAGCGACCAACTCGCGACCGTGCTGTCCGATGCCACGGGCCCGCAGGGGGTCGCACAGCAGTTCGAGAATCGCTGCGGCGAGTGCGGGACTGTCAGAAGGAGGGACGAGTAGTCCGGTCTCTCCATCGCAGACGACGGCATCGACGCCGCCGGCGCGTGTGGCGATCACCGGCTTTCCGCGTGCCATCGCCTCCAGCATCGTGGTTCCCAGTCCTTGCTTGAGTGCAGGCAGACAGAAAATATCCATTGCTGAGAGCGAATCGGAAAAGTCGAACATGTTCGGAACGAAGGTGACCTGCGAAGTCAGTTGCAATTCCTGCGTGAGCCGTCTGAGCCGGTGTTCCTCGGGTCCGGCTCCCGCGATGAGGAATTGCGCATCGGGCCGGGTCTCATGAACAATGCGGGCGGCGCGGAGGAAAAACGTGTGCCCCTTGGCGGCTTCGAGCGGACCAGCGGTCCCGATCGTCGGCACATGGTCGGTATCGAGCACCGACAGGCCTTTCGGCTCGTCGTCGACTCGAACCCCGCTGTGGATCACGGTGAGCTGATCTGCTCGCAGACCCGTTCGCGGAATGAGTTCCTGCCCCACAGAGTGGCTGACGGCAATCACCCGCCGACCCCAGCGCGGATCGAGTACGAGCGACTCCCGGGGTTGCAGGTAGTCGTGTACCGTGATGACATAGGGTCTTTGCAGCCGGCGCGCCAGCCAGGTTCCCAGCGGCAACATTCCCCGCCACTGCACATGGATAACGTCGGGCGGATCCTTTGACAGATCGCGCAGCAGAAATCGGTGATACAAGTGGCGCAGCAGCGGCGTATTGAGCTGCGGCATGACCACAATCGGAATCTTGCGACGGCGTTGTGGCGAGATTTGGGTCGCATCGAGACAGACGATGCGAGACTCGACCCCCTGGGCCGGTAACTGCTCTGCCAAGTGCAGTGTCCGTGCCGAACTCCCCCGGACTGCGAAGCGTCCTGCCAGCAGCAGCACTTTGAGAGGTTCATCGGCCATGGGAGGCGAAAGCAAAGGCCGTGAAGCTCATCGACGCAATGCCAACGGAGGTGAGAGGATCTCGCGCAGCATGATCGCCTTACGCATGCCGGCCGGTTGACGCAGTTCGCGCATCAACGCCGCCGTCTCAGCCGCAAGTGCCGTCGCTGGTCGCACTCCCGTGCGTGGATCGCGACCTTGGGCCGTAAAGGTCCCCAGATGGGCCGACACATTCTGGCTGACGGAGTGCGGCAAGTCACGGGTCACGTGCTCACCCATTCGTTCCGACATGTGCTGTTGGAGATGGGTGCTGATATTGCTGCCGAAGTCCTGTGTCCCGATGCTGCCGCGGTTGGCGATGTTCCCACCCGGCCGTATCGATCGGGCCGGCTCATCAGCGGTCGCCATCGGCTGTGGTGCTACCGGGACACGTGCAGGAGTGGCCTTACGCGAAGGTTTGCGACGGGCTGTCGACGCGGCAGGCACCCGTTCGACATCACCCTGCGGTTCGGGCTTGTTGCCTCCCGGTGCGCGCTGTCCCATTGCTTCGCGGAGGAACTGCTCGATCTCGTTCTGTACCTTGCGGTCTCGTGGGCGGGGCGGGGCACCGCGCTGACCCTGCGGCGGCGGCGGCGGGTTCTGGGCATTGATCAGGTTGATGATCCAGCCGATGAACGAGATCGCCAGAAAGGCGAGCGCGAACAGGGACCCGAGGTCCGCCAGAATGGCTGTGTTCATGTTCATCACTTTAACGAATTTCAGGAGCAGGCGATCTCCGCTTGCCGGGAACCCCTGGCTCATCCGCCCAGCAGCCCTGTACGTTCCGTACTCGGAGCCACCTCGTCACGATCACCAGCAATTGCCGACCTCATTTTTGTGTCGGCCTGTACATTCTTGAGTTCATAGTAATCGAGCAGACCCAGTCGCTGTTCCCGGAAGGCCCGCGCGATGGACTCGGGGACTTCCGCCTCTGCCAGCACGACCTCGGCCCGGTTCTCCTGGGTCTTGGCGACCATTTCCTGTTCGGCAGCGACGGCTTCGGCCCGGCGCTGCTCGGCCCGGGCCTGAGCCACTCGCATGTCGGCTTCGGCCTGATCGGCTTGCAGACGGGCACCGATGTTGTCCCCTACGTCGATGTCGGCGATGTCGATCGACACAATTTCGAACGCCGTCTGTGCTTCCAGCCCCTGGTTGAGCACGGTCTGTGAAATGCGGTCGGGGTTCTCCAGCACGATGGCGTACGAAGGTGTCGAGCCGATGGCCTGGACAATGCCCTGTCCCACGCGGGCAATGATCGTCTCTTCGGTCGCACCGCCGATCAGCTGCTGGATGTTGGTGCGAACCGTCACTCGTGCGCGGGCCTTGAGCTGAATGCCGTCCCCCGCGACTGCATCGAGTGTTCCGGCGGACTTCTTGGGATCGGGGCAGTCGATGACTTTCGGATAGACCGAGGTACGGACGGCATCGAGGACATCGCGGCCGGCGAGGTCGATGGCCTGGGCCACCTGCCAGTCCATGTCGAGATTGGCGCGGTGCGCCGCGACGAGTGCCCGAATGACTTTCTGAATGTCACCTCCCGCGAGGTAGTGGGCCTCCATGGCGCGGGTCGTGATCCCTGTCACACCCGCCTGCGTCGCCATGATCTTGCAGCGCACGATGACCGCCGGGTTCACCTTGCGGATGGACATCATCACCAGATTGAGAAACGAGATCCCGGCCTTGGTCGTCTTGCACTGAATCCACAGCCCGAAGTAGCGGGCGAACACACCCAGGAACACCAGCACGAACAGGCTGATCAGGGCCACGCCTAGGTAGATCCAGGCGCTGTTCGGGTTCTGTGCGAGCAATGTGATGTGGGGGGACATGAGCAGCCCTGTTCTGTTGAAGTTCGCTGGCACGTGGTTCCCGTTGTCAGCGCAATCGCGGTTTATCCGTGTGGCAAGGTGAAGTCAAGCGGGCTCTCATCGGGCCCATCGGTGGACTCGTCGGTGAGCAATGGGTCATCCAGTTCGCGCGACGACGGGCCCTGCGGAGCAGGCCCCGTGGCCTCCCGGACGACGACCCGATTGCCCCGCACGTCAACAATTTCAATCTCCGTCTGGGCTTCCACCAGCAGACCTTCGGTGAAGGCATGCAGTCGCTCCCCGTTCACCATCACCATGCCTCCGGGGATCAGCGGAGTGATGGCCCGCCCGCGATGCCCCACCAGCGACTGCAGGTGCTGCTGTTCGCGAGCATAGGGTGTGACCTCCGCCAGCGTGGGGGAACCGATCACCGCGCGGCCGAAGGGGGTCATGGGAAAAACCTTGAAGGCGCCGATGACGACAGTCGGTATCAACACGACCATGCTGGCCAGATAGGCACTGAAGGCGAGACTGTTTACTCCGTACCAGGCTTTGTAGGCGCACCAGAACGACGCCATCATGGTGACCACGCACATGATCATGATCATCCCGCCGGAGGGGAGAAACACCTCCGCCACAATGAGCGTGAAGCCCACAATCAGCAGAATGACGGCCAGAAACGGGTAGTCCATGTCCTCAAATCGCAGACGGGGGTACGACGGATCACCGGATTCCCAGCGGAATCCGCGAAACCGGACAAATGGTGCGACTTGCGCAAGTCCGGCATACATTCTACCCGCCTGCGGGGGCATGACAACGCCGGGAGCGTTCTTGTGCGGAAGCGCAGAACGCTCAACCCCTGGGGGCGTGGCCCCAGGGCTTTCAACATGAAAGCGATCACCGTCCGCAGGAGCACCCGGACAGATAGGCCGGGAGTGACCAGCCGGTCGATTGAGCCGATGTAAAACTGCCTCCCAGCGATGCGATCGGGACGGGGGGAATGGGACCCTCCCAGAGCGATGCCAGCGCACCGATGGGAGCCGCCTGCGAGACCGACCGGTCCACCAGCCAGAGGTTGCGGTACACCACCGGATTGTTGTGATCCTGCAATTTGGTCGGCAGCGGGAAGGGGCCTTCCGGTTTGCCGGCCCCGGTCTTGCCGTCTATCGAGACGTGGTTTTGCACAGGCACTCCATTGTGCCAGACGCTGATCTGCATCGGACTGGTCTTCTCTCCCTGCGCGTTGAAGCGGGCGGCTCGGAATTCGATGTCATACGTCTGCCAGGCAAGCGGTGGAAAGCACATGTTGACGTCCGGACGACGGCGCGTGTACACCGCCCCGCATTCATTCTCGACCCCTTCGAGTCCGAACGAGTCCAGCACCTGCACCTCGTACCGGCTCTGCAGATAGAAGCCACTGTTGCCCCGTGCCTGTCCGCGCGCGAAGGGCTTGTACGGAATGCGGAACTCTCCATGCAGGCGGAAGTCCTGGAAGGCCTCGACGGTATCGGTTCCGGCCAGCAGCAGACCGTCTTCGGTGATCTGGGCATTGACGAAGTGCTCGGTGTTTGTGCCGTCGAAGAGGACGATCGCGTCGGATGGCGGAATGGCCCCCATCGTCGGACTGACGCGTTCGACCTTCCGCAACTCGCCGGCTTTGGTGCCATCCCGGCGTAGCAGAGTGGCGACACCTTCCGTGATGTCGATGCCATAGTCGGCTCCGTCGAGTCGCACCGTCTCACCAATCCGCACACCATGGAACGGTGTCCGCACATGACCGATCCAGCCATCACCGGGCAGACCGCCGGCGAACTTCACGGCGTCGAACTGGCCATCGCCGAGAGCGACCACCTGCAGCCCGATTTTCGTGGAACTTCGCGGGCTGCGGAGGGTGTGCATCCAGCCACGATACTCACCCTGGATGTCGAAGTCCTCGTCGGTCTGATGAGGGTCGGTGTAAGTCGGTCCCTCATCCGCACGCTGTGCCTGCACGAATGTCACGTTTCCCGACCAGAGCACAAGGAACAGTGTCGTACTGAGGAATCGGATCATGGCAGGGTGGGTCGATGCGGATGAATCAACTGGAACGGCGCTGCACTGTCAGGCGCGTCCTTCCAGTGTGGACTTGCGAGGGACGGGACGCAACGCCAGTTGGTCCGCTTCATGGTGGTCGGTTCCTCAGCCGAGCAGGTCAGTCTTGTGGTAGTGATCAGGCAGTCTGTGGCGAGCAGGGCAAAGCCCATGGGCGAGCAGTCCCATGGATACGCGAGCGACGAGCGGCGGAGAAGTCGTTGACTCGGTTTGAAATTGGTCGCCGGGCCCCCTATAAAGTACGGCGACATCCCACTGCGAGTACTGCACCATGACAGCACCGATCGGGTTAGCTCCCTTCGTCCCCGGAGGTGCCGACTTCCAGGCGAGCCGCGAGCTGTTCCGAGCCCTGGGGTTCGAGGAGCTGTGGGCCGGCGAAGGCTATGTCGGCTTTCAACATGGTGCGGCGAAGTTCATTCTGCAGGACTACAACGAACCGGGCTTCGCCGAGAATCTGATGATCAAGCTGGAGGTCGAGGACCTCGACGACTGGTGGGCCCAGACCGAACCGAAAGAGTCTGGTCGCTCGCTTCGCGGGCTTCCGTATCAACTCCTCCCCGCGACTTTCCCTGGGGACGGGAGGTGCACTTCATCGACCTGGCCGGCGTCTGCTGGCATGTCGGCACTCCATGACCGGGAGCCATTTCTTTTGTTGATGCTGGTCAAGATCTGGCTGCGGTTTGCCTGCGGAGCCAATTCGTCGCCGTGATTCACTGATTCCTCCAACAGTCAATCAATGGAGAAGTCCACCATGGGACTTTGCGATCAGAAAGCCACTTTCAAGGGGACGATCGCGCTCACAGTCTGCGGAGTCACTGCAGCACTGATGCTCTCACAATGTGTCAGAGCCGACGACAAGGCCCCGAGTGCCAAGGATGGTTCGGTACTGCCGTTTCCGCCCCAGCAGATGGACAGCGTCGTCAAGCCGACGTTGCAGGACTCGACGATGAAGTGGCCGGCGGAGCCGCAGCGATTGCCTGATGATGCGCCGAACATCCTGATCGTGCTGCTCGATGATTCGGGCTTCGGGTCTCGGAAGTTTTTGGAGGGGAAGTCAAAACACCGGCGTTCAAGAAGCTGGCCGCCGAAGGCCTGCGTTACAACATGTTTCATACGACCTCGATTTGTTCGCCCACGCGTGCGTCGCTGTTGACGGGACGCAATCACACACGCGTCGGATATGGAACGATCGCCGAACGGGCTGTCGCGTTCGACGGCTTCACCGGCATCATGCCCAAGGAAGCCGCGACGATGGCGGAGGTGCTTCGCCATTACGGCTACAAGACATCGGCGTTCGGCAAGTGGCACAACACGCCGGCGACCGAAACGACGACGATGGGGCCGTTCGATCGTTGGCCGACGGGCTACGGCTTCGATCATTTCTGGGGCTTCATCGCCGGCGAAACCTCCCAGTGGGAACCTCGCCTGACCCACAACACGATCCACATCGAGCCACCGCACGGATCGAAGGTATCACCTGACCGAAGGCATGGCCGACGAGGCGCTGAAGTGGCTGGATGACCACCAGGCCTTTTCGCCCGACAAGCCGTTCTTGATGTATTGGGCCCCCGGTGCGGTTCACGGACCGCATCATGTCGCCAGTGAGTGGGCAGACAAGTACAAGGGCAAGTTTGACGACGGCTGGGATGCGTATCGCGAGCGTGTCCACCAGCGTCAGCTGGACATGGGCATCATTCCGCCAGGCACCAAGCTCACCGAGCGTGACTCGACCATGCAGGGCTGGGACGAGATCCCGGACGAACAGCGTCCTTTCCAGCGCCGGTTGATGGAAGTCTATGCCGGCTTTGTCGAGCACACCGACACGCAGGTCCTGCGATGTGCTCGAAGGGCTGGAAGAACGCGGACTGCGTGACAACACGCTGGTGATTTACATCTGGGGCGACAACGGTTCGAGCACCGAAGGAGTTCACGGCACGATCAGCGAACTTCTCGCACAGAATCAGATCGACGCCCCGGTCGAACAACAGATCGAAGCGCTCAACAAGATTGGCGGACTCGACGCGCTGGGTTCGGCAGCCGTCGACAACATGTATCACGCCGGTTGGGCCTGGGCGGGAAGCACGCCCTTTCAAAGGGACGAAACTGGTCGCGTCGTACTTTGGAGGAACGCGTAATCCGATGGTGATCTCGTGGCCAAAGCAGATCAAGCCGAGCGACACAGTCCGATCCCAGTTTCACCACGTCGTCGACATTGTGCCGACGCTTTATGACATTCTGGAGATCACGCCGCCCAAGGTCGTCAACGGTCACGAGCAAATGCCGTTCGACGGCGTCAGCCTGGCCTACACGTTTGACGATGCCGATGCACCGACCACCAACAACGAACAGTTCTTCGACAACTTCGCCAGTCGTGGCATCTACCAGGATGGCTGGATGGCCTGCACATTCGGTCCACTCATTCCCTGGGATCCGGCCAATAATCCCGCCCGCATGAAGGGCTGGGATTCCGAAACGGACGTGTGGGAACTGTACGACGTGCAAAACGACTTTTCACAGGCGAACGATCTGGCCGCATCGCATCCGGACAAACTCGCTGCGCTGAAGGCACGGTTCATGGAGTTGGCGGAAGACAACAAGGATCTGCCGATTGGCGGTGCCATCTGGACACGGATTCATCCGGAAGACGTCGTGAAAACGCCGTACACGCAGTGGAAGTTCACCGGCAACACGCGGCGCATGCCCGAGTTCACCGCACCGGGACTGGGCAAGACGAGCAACATGGTCGAGATCGATTTCGACGTGCGACGAGAATGCCAGCGGGGTGCTGTACGCGCTCGGCGGAGCCTCGGCCGGGCTGACCTGTTACATGGACGACGGGCTTCTGTGCTACGAGTACAACCTGTTCATCGTCGAACGCGATACAACGTGAAGTCGAAGGATCGCATTCCCGCAGGCAAGCACACGATTATTGTCGACACGACGTTTGCCCAGGCCCGGCGCACCGCTGACGGTCACGATGAGCGTCGATGGGATGCCGGTCGCCAATATGACGACCAAACAGTCCGTGCCGGCAGCATTCACGGCCAGCGAAACGTTCGATGTCGGTGTCGACCTCGGTTCACCGGTTTCGCCGCAGCTACGAAGAACGCAGACCGTTCGAGTTCACTGGAGAGATCGACAAGATGACTGTGGAACTGAAGTGACCCTACGAAACAGCTATTGGAGAAAGCACATCATGAAACTCTTCGCATCGACGTTGCTTGTCGCACTCTTCCTCCTGGCATTAAGGCCCGCCAAGTCGCAATCAACCGATCGATCGGCCTTGCCCATCCCTGATCCTGAATTCAAAGGGAAGATCGGCAAGACCTTCGAAGACTCCACACCGGACTTCCCTCAAGGCGTTCAAGCCCCCAAGGGCTGCGCCGAACGTCTTGCTGATTCTGCTCGACGACGTGGGCTTCGGAATGTGCTCGACTTTCGGTGGCCCCGTCGAAACGCCAAACCTCACGAAACTGGCCAACAACGGGTTGACCTACAACCGATTTCACACGACGGCGCTGTGCAGCCCGACGCGTGCAGCCCTCCTCGCCGGAAGGAACCATCACACACTAGCAACGGGCGTGATCATCGAAATGGGAACCGGGTATCCAGGCTATACCGGTATCATCCCGAAAGATTGTGCGATCGTGTCCCAAACACTTCGCGACAACGGCTACGCCACCGGCATGTTTGGCAAGTGGCACAATACACCTGAAGGCGATATCAGCCCCGCCGGTCCGTTTGACCGCTGGCCGACCGGATTGGGATTCGACTACTTCTACGGCTTCAACCAGGGCGAAGCACATCATTTTTATCCGACATTGTATCGCAATACCACGTCAGTCGCGGCTCCGAAGACGCCTGAGCAGGGTTATCACCTGACCGAGGACTTGACCGACGAGTCAATCGCCTGGATTCGCAACATCCGGGCGGCAGACCGCGATAAGCCATGGTTCGTCTACTTCAGTACGGGTGCCGCCCATGCACCACACCATGTGCCCAAGGATTGGCAGGGCAAGTACAAAGGTCACTTCGACCATGGTTGGGACCGACAGCGGCAGCTGACACATGCCAAGCAGCTGGAAATGGGGATCATCCCCGCCGGCACGATGCTGACACCTCGCCCCGAGGAATTGCAAGCGTGGAGCGACGTGCAGCCTGATGCGAAAAAAGTCTACTTGAAGTTGATGGAGAATTATGCGGAATTCATGGCACACACCGATCACGAAGTCGGGCGATTGATCGACAGCCTTGATGCTTCAGGCGAACTGGACAATACACTGATCATGTACGTCGTCGGTGACAATGGGGCCAGTGCCGAGGGTGGACTCGAAGGGACATTCAGCGAACTGGCCAGCCTGCTGGGAATTCAACTCGGTCTGGCCAGTACCCTCGACCGCATTGATGAAATCGGTGGGCCGACGAGCGAGCCGCATGTACCCGTGGCGTGGGCCTGGGCGATGGATGCACCGTTCGCATGGACCAAGCAGATCGCCAGTCACTTTGGCGGCACCCGCAATCCCCTGGTGATCCATTGGCCGAACGGGATCAAGGCGAAGGGCGAACTTCGCGATCAATTCCATCACGTGATCGACGTGGTGCCGACCATTCTTGAAGCCTGCAAGATTCCCGAACCGACCGAAGTCAACGGAATCGTGCAAAGGCCGATGGAAGGCATCAGCATGACTTACACGTTCGAAGATGCCGACGCGTCAGATGAACGGACGACGCAGTACTTCGAGATGCTCACCAATCGCGCGATCTATCACGATGGCTGGATCGCGAGTAGCCGTTCGGGCGTACCTTGGGAGACCGGTGGGCGTACGTTGGAAGGATTGAAGAACGCTCGCTGGGAGCTTTACAACGTCGACGAAGACTTCAGTCAAGCCAACGACCTGGCGACATCCGAACCGAAACGATTGAAGGATCTACAGGATCTGTTTCTCGTCGAAGCAGAGAAGTACAACGTGCTGCCGCTCGATCCACGTATGGCTGAACGTTTCGACCCCAAGCTCCGAGTGTCGGGTGAGGCACCGACAAGCTGGGCCTATTACGGCAACAACGTCAAACTTCCGGAGCCGATCGGTCCGCAGTTGTTCCCGCGTGCGTTCGAGATTGCCATCGATCTGGAAATACCTGAGTCCGGTGCCGAGGGTGTGATTGCTTGTGTGGGCGCATTCTCGGCGGGGTGGACACTCTACATGGACGATGGCAAGCCGACATTTCACTACAACGTCTTTGAAATTGCCACCACAACAATCAGCGGCGAGCAATCGCTACCCGCAGGCCACGTAACGTTGAAAACGACGTTCACGCCGGCTGGCGATGCGGTCGGCAGCGGTGACCTGGAGTTATTCGTCAATGGCACTCTTGTCGGAAAGGGCAAGCTGGACCGCACGATGTTCCGGCACGGTTTGGAGCCATTCGAAATCGGACGCGATTCGATCACCCCTGTCGATCCAGCGTATGCCGACAAGGGGGATTTCCAGTTTACCGGAGAAATCGAGAAGATCGAATTCCGATTGAAGTAGCAACTCGACGCAGAGCCCCGCCTGCTGACAGGCCCGAACTTCCAGCGAAGTATGGGCCGCAATCAAATGTGCGCGGCTGGGTCAGGGGCGGTGTCGAACGTCAAGTGACCCATCAAAGGTGTGAGCATTGAGACTTTGCGCATTCGACCAATCTAGTGATATCATCATGAAACCAATCGCCTTGCTTCTCCTCGCTGCCGGGGTTCTCGGCAGCATCGGCCTTGCTCTCAACGCTTCCGCTCAGGATGTAGTGGATCGTACCGTTCTGCCTCCCATACCGCCGGAGTTCAAAGGCAAGGTCGGCAAGACTTACAAGGACTCGACGCCCGACTTTGGCCCCGCGCTGCCACTCACCGCACCCGCGGGCGCTCCGCACGTGCTGATCATCGTGCTGGACGATGTCGGGTACGGCCAGCTGGGCTGTTATGGTGGCCCGATCGAGACTCCCAACATCGACAAGCTTGCAGCGACCGGACTGCGCTATACTAACTTCCACACCACGGCACTGTGCTCACCGACGCGCGGAGCACTGCTGACCGGCCGCAATCATCACTCGATTGCCCTGGCAGCGATCACTGAGGCGGCGACCGGGTTTCCCAGCAACTTCGGCAGCATTCCCAAGAGTGCCGGCACGATCGCCGAAACCCTCAAGCAGAACGGGTACAACACGCTGGCGTTCGGGAAGTGGCACCTCGCACCGTACACCGCATACACAGCCGCCGGTCCCTTCGACCGCTGGCCGCTCGGCATGGGCTTCGAACGTTACTACGGATTCATCGGCGGGGAGACCGATCAGTGGTCGCCACTGATTGCTCAGGACAATCATCTGCTGGAGCCGGATTTTAAGGACGGGTACCACCTGACGGCCGATCTGGTCGATCAGACCATCTCCCATATTCGAGACCAGCAGCAGGCGAACACCGGCCGGCCGTTCTTTGGCTACCTCGCCCTCGGTGCCGCCCATGCTCCCTTACACGCCCCGAAGGAGTTCATCCAGAAGTATCACGGCCAGTTCGACCAGGGCTGGGACCAGGTTCGCACAGAGACCTTCGAGCGACAGAAGGCGATGGGGATTATCGCGCCAGACGCGGTCCTGCCTCCCGCGAATCCGGGCATCCAGGCTTGGGCAGACCTGAACGAAACCCAGCGAGAGGTGTACTGCCGCCTGCAGGAGGCGTTCGCCGGGTTTCTGGATCATGCGGACCATCACCTCGGGCGACTGTTCGCTGCCCTGGACGACATGCAGCTGCGCGATGACACGCTGATCGTGCTCGTGTCCGACAACGGGGCATCGCAGGAAGGTCTGCGTGATGGAACGGCGAATACCGACCGCTTCCGCAATTACTACCCCGATACCGTCGAAGAGATGATCGGCAAGCTGGACGAGATCGGCGGCCCCTCGACCGATCCACATTATCCGATGGGCTGGTCGATGGCCGGCAACTCACCGCTCAAGCGCTGGAAGCAGGACACGCATGCCGGCGGCAACACGGACCCATTCATCGTCTCCTGGCCGAAGAGAATCAAGGATGGCGGCTCGCTGCGACGCCAGTATCACCACGTCGTCGATGTCGTGCCGACGCTGCTGGAAGTCACCGGGCTGCCCGCGCCGACCTCGGTCAATGGCGTGCCGCAGATGCCGCTGCCCGGTGTCAGCATGGCTTATACGCTTGACGGCACCGACGTGCCGACGCGCAAGCAGATTCAGTACTACGAGATGCTGGGGAGTCGCGCCCTCTGGTCCAATGGCTGGACGGCGGTGACGTGGCACAAGAAAGGCGAGTCGTGGGACGACGACCAGTGGGAGCTGTATCACACCGACGTCGACTTCACCCAGGCCCACGATCTGGCCGCGGTCGAATCCTTCGAAGCTCAAAGAACTGCAGGACCTGTGGTGGTCGGAAGCGGAGAAGTACAACGTGTTGCCGCTGGATGATCGGCGTTACGAGCGCGTCGCGGATCCCACGCGCCCGGTCGCCGCGATCAAGAAGGAGCTCTACACCTATTACCCTGGAACCTCGATCCTGCATCCGCTGGCTGCGCCGCAGTTGCTGGGCCACGAGCATCTCGTGACCGCCGCTGTCGAGATTCCAGCTGGGGGGGCGGAAGGAGTGCTGGCCTGCAGTGGTGGAGAGTTTGGCGGCTGGAGCCTGTTCCTCAAGTATGGCCGGTTGCATTACGCCCACAATTATCTCAAGACGAAGGACTTCCTCGTTTCCTCAGAGAGTGCGATCCCCACCGGCCAGCATACCCTCGGCTTCCGCTTCACCCCGACGAAGAAGAACCTCAAGCCCGACTATTTCCTTGGCGATGTGGAACTCCTTGTCGATGGACAGCCAGTCGGGGAACTGAAGGAGATCCAGTCGGCTGGACAGTACAGCGCCGTGACCGGCTATGGGCTGCTGATTGGCCGCAACACCGGCACCCCCGTCAGCCATGAGTACGAAGCGCCGTTCACCTTCACCGGCGAACTCGACAAGGTGACGATCCAGATGCAGGAGCCGGCGGAGTAGTCATCCACATTCACCTCCGTGTCAAGCCACTGAGATTCCGGTACCACTGCAGGGGAGCAGGTATGCATCCACGAACTTGCCCGCTACACCGATCCATTGAGCACGTCAATAGCCCATCAGCCGTCCCGATATCCCATCGCACAAGATCCATGAATCCAAAACGGCACTTCCTCACGTCCATGTTCAGCGCTGCTCTGGCCATCGTCTTGCTCACCGCATCGACGAACGCCCAGGAGATTCTCCCGTTTCCACCGACGCCGTCTGCGTCGCAGGCAGGGGTGACAATCGAGAGTTCCACCTATCAAAAACGAGTTGAGCCGCAGCATCTGGCTGAGGACGCGCCGAACATTCTCATCATTCTGATAGATGATGTTGGTCCGGGCACGGCTTCGACCTACGGCGGCGAGATCAACACACCCACGCTGAGCCGCGTTGCGAACCAGGGTGTCTCGTACAACCGTTTCCACTCGACGGCCATGTGCTCACCCACACGGGCCGCCCTGCTGACAGGACGCAACCATACCCGGGTGGGCAACGGCCAGATCGCCGCAATTGCCAACGACTTCGATGGCTTCAGCGGCATCATTCCCAAGTCGGCCGCCACAGTTGCCGAAGTGCTCAAAGACTACGGGTACAACACTAGTGCCTTCGGCAAGTGGCACAACACTCCCGAGGAGCAGATCACCAGCAAGGGCCCCTTCGAGTACTGGCCGACCGGCTACGGGTTTGAATACTTCTATGGGTTCCTGGCCGGCGAAGCGTCGCAGTACGAGCCCACGATGGTGCGCAACACCAGCTATGTCGAGAGGCCCCATACATCTGGCGGGCATGATTACTATCATCTGTCCGAAGACATTGCTGACGACGCCATCCACTGGCTCCGCGAGCAGAAGGCCTATGCGCCCGAAAAGCCGTTCTTCATGTACTGGGCTCCCGGTGCTTCACACGGACCGCACCAGGTCACGCAGGAATGGGCCGACAAATACAAGGGGAAATTCGACGACGGCTGGGACGAATATCGCCAGCGAACCTTCGGAACGTCAGAAGCACCAGGGTTGGATTCCAGACACTGCCGAACTGACGCCACGTGCCGAATCAATGGCCTCGTGGGCTTCGATCCCCGAGTCAGAACGGCCGTTTCAACGACGGCTGATGGAAGTCTTCGCCGGGTTCACCGAGCACGCCGACCACAATGCCGGCCGGCTCATCGACGAGATCGAAAGCCAGGGGCGGCTCGACAATACACTCATCTTCTACATCTGGGGCGACAACGGTTCGTCGTCGGAGGGCCTGTATGGCACGATCAGCGAGCAGCTCGCGCAGAACGGGATCCCGACGACCATCGAGCAACACCTCACGGCACTGGAAGAGCTCGGCGGTCTCGATGCGCTCGGCTCAGCCAAGACCGACAATATGTATCACGCCGGCTGGGCCTGGGCAGGCAGCACACCCTATCAGGGAACCAAGCTCCAGGGTGCCTACTTCGGCGGCACGCGCCAGCCGATGGCGGTCTCCTGGCCGAAGAAGATCAAGCACGATGACACGCCGCGGCCGCAGTTCCATCATGTGATCGACGTCGTCCCCACGATTTATGAACTGCTCGATATCACGCCCCCGCAGGTCGTCAATGGCTTCGAGCAGATTCCTGTCGACGGCGTAAGCATGGTCTATTCACTCGACGACCCCCAGGCCGACGGCACGCATCACACGCAGTTCTTCGACATCATGGCCAGCCGGGGGGTCTATCAGGATGGCTGGTTCGCCAGCGCCCGCGGCCCGCGCGAACCGTGGGTGGGTGGCATTCCGAAGGGCATCAAGGCATGGTCGCCGCTGACGGATACCTGGGAGCTGTATCACATCGATGAGGACTGGAGCCAGGCGAACGATCTGGCGAGTTCAAACCCCGGCAAGCTGGAAGAGCTGAAGGCACTCTTCCTGACCGAGTCGGCCAAGAACAAGAACCTCCCCATCGGCGGCGGCCTATGGTCGACGGCCCTCTATCATCCGGAGGATGCCCCGGCATCGTCCCTCACCGCATGGACCTTCGATCATCCCATTACCGGCATGCCTGAATCGGCCGCGCCGAAGCTCGGCAAGGTTAGCAGCCTGGTGACGATGGAGGTCGATGTGCCGGCAGACGCGAATGGCGTGCTGTATGCGCTCGCCGGTTTCTCGGGAGGCATTACCTGTTATGTCAAGGATGGCAAGCTGGGCTACGAGTTCAACCTGTTTGAAGTGGAGCGGACGAAGATTCGCTCCAAGGCCAAACTGCCCACCGGCAAGGTGACCATCGAGGTCGAATCGAAGTTGCAGGACAAGATCGGCGGACCGATGGAAGTGACCCTGCGCGTCAATGGCAAGCAGGTGGGGCAGGGGACCGTGCCGAGGGCCATGTCGCTGCACTTCACGTCGAACGCGACGTTCGACATCGGTACCGATCAGGATTCGCCCGTTTCACTCGACTACTATGACGACGCGCCGTTCTCATTCAACGGCACGATCGGCAAGACCACGATCGTCTATACCAAAGATTGACTCATCAACTCCAAACAGACGGGCCGGCCGGCCCTCAAACAGTACGAGAACGCGGGGCTTTGCGGGTATCGTGGACCTGCCCGGGCGGATGGCGGTGACGCGCGTCGTCCTCCGGCGGGCCGTGATCCACACCGGTGAGGCCTGCCATCAACCCAGGTTCGTCGCCGGACAATGTCCGGCTGGCGAACACAACAGCAACTGTCGTCCTCTACCCCAACGTAATCAGTTGCGCACCGGGTACAATGCCACGGTAGCTCGTTGGGGCCATCCAGCAAAAACGGTGACGGCAGATTCGATGGCGACCGTGGACCTTCTGACCAGGAATCCCACATGCTGAACGTCGCATTCTCGACCGCTCGCTCCTTCGTGGCTGGGTTGCGGGTCATTGCCCTGATGCTGGCGTGCGTGCTGCCTGCTGCCACACATGCCCAGGACCGGCCGCGGATCATCGTGCTGTCCGACTTCTTCAAGGACCCCGATGACAAGCAGTCGCTCATCCGTTTTCTGGTGTCCGCGAATGAGTTCGACGTCGAAGGACTCCTCGCAGCTTCGCTGGGCTTTGGCGACGGGGCCGTCCATCCCGAATGGATCGTAGATGTCATCGACGAGTACGCGAAGGTCCTGCCGAACCTGAGACTGCACGAACGGCCCGGATTCACTTATCCCTCGGCCGAGGCTCTCAAAGAGGTCGTGAAGGCGGGGGCACCCGTGATCCGCCAGTATGTCGGAGGTACTCGCGGCTTCAGCGTGCCGTATCCCGTGGGTGCGCGATTCGCGATCCTGCGATCCCGCGGAGAAGTGGATCGGTGCGGGGAAGGACACGCCGGCGTCGGAGCATATCATTGCAGTGGTAGACCGCGACGACCCCAGGCCGGTGTGGGTCGTGGTCTGGGGCGGATCGATGGACCTGGCGCAGGCGCTGTGGAAGGTGCATCACGAACGGTCGCCGGACGAAGCCCGGCGGTTCGTCAGCAAGCTGAGCGTGCACCAGATCAGTTGGCAGGATACCGGGGCCGTCTGGATCTGGGACAACGTCCCGGACCTGTTCCTCATCATGAATACTGCTGCCTACCGTGGCTTCTACTCGCAGGGTCCCGAGCAGCTGCGCGACGACACCTGGGTGAAGACGAATGTACGCGAAGGACACGGGCCGATGGGAGCCGGCTATCCGGCTGCCAATCAGCCGGGGATCAAGGAGGGAGACACGCCGTCGTTCCTCACGCTGCTGGCAGGCGGACTCACCGACCCGGCGCATCCCGAGTGGGGCGGCTGGGGCGGACGCTACCAGCGGCTCGATCCCGCACGGAACTTCTTCGTCGATGCTCGCGACGCGAATCCCTCACAGGAGAATGAGACGGCTGGGATCCAATGGACGATCGGCCGGTGGAATGAGGCGACGAGCAACGACTTCGCCGCCCGCATGGACTGGTGTGTGCAGCCCTTCGCCAGGGCCAACCATCAACCAGTTGCCATCGTCGACGGCGATCCATCGCGCGCGGTGCTGCGTCGTGAGATTGCGTCAGGAGAGACGTTGTCACTCGACACCACCGGCTGCAGCGATCCGGATGGCGATGCACTCACCTGCCACTGGTGGCCGTATGTCGAGGCGGGCACGCTCAAAGAGAACGTTTCTTTGCCAGCGGATGATGCCGAACGCTGCACGCTGGTCGCTCCGCACGTGAATACTCCTGGGGAACTGCATCTCATCCTGGAGGTGACTGACGACGGTGAGCCGCCCCTCACCAGCTACCGCCGCGTCATCGTGAGCGTGACACCATCGGACAAGGCGCGATGATCCCAGTCAGGTCGTGAGAACGTCAATCTGTGCACTAGCAGGGGGCGGATTCGCTGAGGACACCTGAACTTTGGTGATTGTTTCGATAGGCTGAGATGTCTCCAACGCGAGGGTCTCTTATGAATCAATTCCTGATCGTGGCGTGTCTCGTGTCTCTTTCCGGGGTGTGTACTGGTGACACTCCCCGCATGAACATCGTCCTCTTTCTGATCGACGACCTCGGCTGGAAGGATCTCGGCTGCCAGGGGAGCACTTACTATCAGACACCGAACATTGACCGGCTCGCTGGTGAAGGAGTGCGGTTCACCGATGCCTACGCTGCCTGTTCCGTATGCTCGCCCACACGTGCCGCGATTCTCACCGGCAAGTACCCGGCCCGTCTGCTGCTCACCGACTGGATCCCCTCGGGGCGCTGGGATCCCCAGGCGCGACTGCGCGAGGGTCGCACGCTTCGCAGCTTGCCGTTGGAGGAACACACGCTGCCGGAGACACTTCGCGAAGCCGGATATCGCACCGCCAGCATCGGCAAGTGGCATCTCGGCGGCGAACCGTTCTCCATGCCCCGGCATCATGGGTTCGATGTGAACATTGGCGGTGACTCCCACGGAGCCCCGGGCAACTATTTCTTTCCCTATAACGGCAACTGGGCGGTACCGACGACGGATCTGCGATCGCCATGGAACGTACTTCCCGATGGCAAGCCGGGCGAATACCTTACCGATCGTCTCACCGATGAAGCCGTCACGTTCCTCCGCGAGCACCGGGAGCAGCCGTTCTTTCTGTACTTTCCGCATTATGGAGTGCACACACCGCTGCAGGCCCCCGAGGAAATGACGGCCCGCTATGAGCGAGTACCGCCGGACCAGCAGCAGGGCAAACCGGTCTATGCCGCGATGGTGGAGAGCATCGACCAGAGTGTCGGCCGCGTGCTGGAGACGCTCGCAGAACTCAGCCTCGATCAGAACACGCTGGTCATTTTCACTTCTGACAATGGCGGCTATGCAAAAGCGACCAGCAATTCACCCCTGCGGGCCAACAAGGGCACATCCTACGAAGGAGGCATTCGCGTACCACTGATTATCAGATGGCCCGGTGTGTCGGAAGCGGGGCGTATCGTGCAGACACCGGTCATCAGCACCGATCTCTATCCCACCTGTCTGGCTGCGGCGGGACTTCCGCTGCGGCCGACCCAGCATCTTGATGGCATCAACCTTCAGCCGCTGCTGGCCGGCGACGCAACTCTCGATCGCACGTCGCTCTACTGGCACTACCCGCACTACAACCAGCATCCCTTCAGTGTGCCCTCGAGCGTTATTCGCCAGGGGCCATGGAAGTTGATTGAGAACTTCGATCCGCCAGGCATCGAGCTTTACAATCTCGCCGACGATCTGGGTGAGACACACAATCTGGTCGACATTCAGCCCGCGATTGCCGAAGAGCTGCGGCAGGAACTCGACGCCTGGCGTCTCGAAGTGCGGGCCGACATGATGCAGCCCAATCCTGACGCTGCTCCGGAGCCCGCAGACAAGGCGGACCCTGGCCCGAAGGCTGGATTGCGACGATGACCGATGACCCTTATCTGACGCCGACGAGTGACGAGGCCGCGACGTTGCGGCTGCATATCACCGGCTGGGACGAACTCGATCCCTGGCCGCAGTCGGTGTGTATTTCCATCCTGCGTGGACGACACACCGTCGCGCAAATCGTCGACGATCTCGGCGTCACTCCCGAACAATTCGAGCACGCGTTACGTCCCCTCCTCGGCCGCGGCATCGTTTATAGTGGGGCCACAAGGTCCTTCCTGCTGAAGTGATGCCTGTCCACCGGGCCCGGAGGAATTCTGAACAGTTCGCAGAGTGGGAGAGAAACAAGTCATCAATGGCTGAAACCGACTGAATGATGCGAAGTTCGATCCCGCGAACTGTCGTCCTTTTCTCGACGCTGGCCACGACTCCTCACACAGAAAGTCTTCAATGAGCGAGCCACTTTCAATCCGCTGCCTGTTTGTCTTCGTCCTGTCGCTGGGCATCGCCGGTGTCCAGGCGGACGATGCGTCCCGCCAGCGGCTCGTGATTCTGGCCGACATGGGCAACGAACCGGACGAGGAACAGCAGATGGCGCACATGCTCATCAACTGCAACGAGTTCGATCTCGAAGGCACTCATCGCGGTGACCGGCAAGTACCTCCGCGAAACCTCCGGCGACGAATACAAGCGCAAGCTGCACCCCGAACTGTTTCACCGGCTGATCGACGGCTACGCGAAGGTGCTGCCGAATCTGAAGCTGCACGCCGACGGCTGGCCCGAGGCCGATTACCTGCACTCCATCGTCTGCGAGGGACAGACCGCGCTACGGCATCGCCGACGTGGGCGAGGGCAAGTCGAGTCCCGGGTCAGAGGCCATCGTCAGGGCGCTGCTGCAGCGACGACCCGCGCCCGCTCTGGGTCGTCGTCAACGCCGGCTCCAACACCCTGGCCCAGGCGCTGTGGGATCTGCGCGGCATCGCGTACGCCCGCCGAAGCTCGACGCGCTGGTGGCCAAGCTGCGCGTGTTCGAGAACGGCGCGCAGGACAACGCCGGCGCCTGGATTTGCTGCGCAGTTTCCCGAGATCCACTGGATTCGCAGCAACTACCAGACCTACGCCTACGGCGGCCCCGGAGGACGCGATGGCAAGACCGACTCGCGGTATCGGCCCTCACTTCTGGAAACCGTATCCTACAGCGCGGAGGGCCAGCACGAGTGGCTGAAGGAGCACGTGCAGACCGGCCATGGCGCGCTCGGCGAGCTGTATCCCGACCGGCGGTTCGGGAAGCGGAAACCTGGCATTCATGGAAGGCGGCGGCACCGTGCCGTGGCTCGGTCTGGTGAACCAGGGATTGTTCGACATCGATCAACCGTCGTGGGGCGGCTGGAGCGGACGGTTCACGGCGGACAAGGTGACGAACGTCTGGTCGCGTCACGCCGACATCAAGCCGGACGAGAGCGAGGTCGCGCCGTTCTACGTGTACCGCGAGGCGAGCGACGTCTGGACCGACCCGGAGAGCGGCGAGACCTTCCACGGCGATTACGTGCCCGTGTGGCGCTGGCGGCCGGCCATGTACGCTAACCTCGTCTGCCGCATGGACTGGTGCGTGAAGCCGTTCGCGCGAGGCGAACCATCATCCGCGTGCAGCCTTCAACGGCGACATGAGCGACACCATCGTCCGCCGGAGTGTGCGCGCCGGGCGAAGCTCTGAGCTTCGACGCCGACGGCCAGCAGCCGATCCCGACGGCGAACCGCTCGTCTTCCATTGGTGGCAGTACGAGGAAGCGGGCACCTATGCCGGCCGCGTGTTCATCGAGTCGCCGGGGGACGCGGTGACGAGGGTCGATGTCCCCACCGGTGCAGGCGGCACGCAGATCCACGTCATTCTCGAAGTCCGTGACGAGAATCCGATCGCCTCGCTCCGCGACTATCGCCGCGTCGTGCTCGATGTGGAGCAGGAGTTCGTGGAGATCGAATCGATCCAGAAGTAGACACGCGGCTTTGTGTTGCTAGCCATGACGATTCCCTTACCGGTTGATCCATCGCGGGCCGCATTCCCGTAGGTGCCTGACGGGATGCAGGTAGAAGTACGCCTGGGCCGGTGCCTCATCAAACGGTGACTGCAGGACAATCTCCCGGCGGGCAAACCAGTCCTCGCTCACTCCCTCGACGTCATCCAGTCGCGCGAGGCACGCCGCGTCCACCTCCCACACTTCCCCCATGATCGCCCGGCCGCGCTCGACCTCGATCAGACCGGGGTAGCTGCCGCAGTCGTACATGCGGTAACGGGGCATCGTGCGGGCCGTCCCCAGGCAGCGCTGACCCGACAGCGCCACCGATCGGCACCCTCCGCGCATCAGCGTGCCATACACGAACACCAGTGTTGGTTCGGACTCCGACATGAACTGTGTAATCCGATAGCCCGTTAATAATCGCCCCGTACCTGTTTCGTAGGTCTACTCTACTACTGGACTTCACCCTCCCTACGGGGAGGGTCGAGCGAGGGGAGGCGGAGATCACTCCACTGGCCCTATTCGCCAGCGATTCGACACGCACTCGCTCGCGCTTCGTGCTTGTTGTCAGGGCTTCTCTGCAGGTACGACCTTCACCATCGGAGGATGGGCATAGTCGCTCCACGCCGGCAGCGCGTCGGCACCCTGCTGCGCAATATCGTCGTGCGGCGGGCCGTCTTCCAGCACCAGCCGGTAGCGGGAGGTGTACGTCTGGCCCGGGTCAATCGAAAACTCGCCGAGCACCTCCGGCGCAAGCACAAAGTACGGCTTGTCGGGATGCAGTCGCACCGGCTGCGGATAGCGGAAGTTCTCCGGATGCTGCAGCAGCGTGATGCCGGCGGGAAATCCGTCGATGAGTCCATGGGCCTCGACCCATTCGGGTCGCGTGTGATTGCCGTCGGCCCGTCGCTGCCCGCCGCTGGTGTAAAACTCGCTGTGGCCCTTGCCCAGCCATGCCGTCGGTCCGCGCCAGGCCATGCCTCCATAGTGGTACTCGTTGAGGACGAGGGGACTCTCACTCGCACACTGCTGCCACGATTCGACGTCAATCAGAAATTGGTCATCCCGGTTGTAGACACGCAGCGTCCAGTCTTCATTCAGCACCGGCTTGGGGCCACCGGGGGCTGACAGGTCGACGTACCGCAGCGTCACATCCAGCTCAGAGAACACCGGCCCCCCCACACAGCGGTTGACGCGGACATGTTCTACGGTGCCGGTCCCCTTGGCCTGGTTCCAGAAGTCGACGGGACGTCCCTCGAACGTCGTATCGACCCACGCGAAGAACACGCCATGCTGGTGGGCGTGATCAGCGGGGAAGTCCTCGGTCACGACGGCTCCCGAGGGTGTGCGCAGCGGATGAATGAACCCGCTCCGCCGGTAACGCGGATCGAGACCTTCGGGCGGCTGGACGACGGCGGTGTGATACGTGAGCACGTCGTGGTCTCCCACCCGCAGATGGACTGTTCCCTCGTCCTCATCGCACATCATCCCCGCCGGCAGCACCACCTGCGGCAGCGACGTCGAGAGCAGATACCGCCGGGTTGCACCCGCGGGCAACGGTTCATCCAGCATCCACACCAAGCTCGGCGGATCGCCATCGACTTGCTGGGCCGGAATGATGTTGCCGCCCTCTGTCCGTTTGAGAGAAAACGTCTTGATGTCCCGCAGCGCCTCGGGCAGCTCAAACATCACCGGCGTCCGGTCCCGGTCGAAATCTCCTGCCGAAAGTTCCAGTGTGAGGTCCGCAGCCTGTGCGGCGCGAACACCATGAAGACCGCAAAAGGTCACTGCAACGAACGCCGCGCAGATGAAACGCCCCATCAGAGTGCTGAACATCATGAGATTCCCGTGAGCGGGTCGGCTACACATTCAGGCGAACGGGGAACGTCAGTCCCCCGGAGCGCATGTCGGTCGTTGTAATAAATTATCGGGAGGCTGACGCCTCCCGCTCGCCATCGGAACTCACTTCTGCGCACTGAGAAACGAAACCAGGTCCCGCAAATCGGACTCGAAGAGTTTCGTATCGAGGCCCCGCGGCATGATCGATGTTTCCGCTTCCCGCAGGACCTCGATCTCATCGCGAGGGATGCGGACCTCTGACAGGTCGGTCTGACGCAGCGTCAGTGTCTCCCTAGTCTGCCGGCCAATGATCCCCGTGTACACCCGGCCGGTCTTTGTCAGCACGGTGTACGGACGGTACTCGCGGGCGAACGTCGCACTGGGAAAGGCGATCGCCTCCAGCAGGTCGCGCGGCTGCCGCACCCGGCCGATCGTCGTCAGGTCCGGACCGATCATGGCACCCTCGGTGCCGATGCGATGACAGCTGCTGCACATCGACTGTTTGCTGAAAAACACGCCCCGTCCCCGCTCAACGTCTCCTTGCGCACCGGCCACTGCCATCAGATGACGGAGCCGCTCCTCCTGAGCCGCGAGGTCGACCCCCAGCGCATCGAGCATGGCGTGACCCTGCTCCTGCACTGCGGGTGGATACCGTTGCAACAGGCGCTCGAGTTCCGTCGGGGAGATGCTCAACGTGTTTCCCAGCTCCTGCAGATGCTCAACGAGCAGTCGTCCGACCGGTTCCGACTGCGTGCGTTCAAACGCAGGCAGCAGGACCGGCACCACCTCCGGACCGATGGCGGCGAACGCTTGCGCCAGTTGCGAGAGCTGATCGTGATCGAGCGGGGCCGCAGCCAGGCCCCGGGCGATCGTCAGCCTTTCCAGCAGGTCGACATCGCCGGTCAACTGGGTAATGAGGAACGAACTGAGCATGGCGGAAACTTCCGACAGCTGGGGGGCGACGGCAGCGAACGCTTCAATGCGTTCCGCCGAATCGACCCCGGCATCTTCGGCGCGAGATCGCAGTATGTCGTTGAACGATTCGAGTTCCTTCCGCCCGATGAGTGCCAGTGACGCCAGCCGGACGGAAGACTCCGGACTCTCCACAACACGTTCGAGGGCGGGCGTCCAGTCGGCGGGCCACTGGGGCAGTGCGGCTTCGTCCATTGCGTCGAGCAGCACCAGCTGCGATGCAACCGGCGTGTCGGCGTTCGTCAATTCGTCGGCCATCAACTTCTGGATACCCGGCGTACCCGCCTGTGCCGCGAGCAGCGTGCGGATGGTAGTGGCACGTTCGTCGGTGAGGTCTCCGGCGCAGCCAGTCTCCGACACGCTCGACGACGGCGTCCGCCCAGCCCTCGCGACGAGTGATGATGTCGAGGGCCGCCTGCTGCAGCCGGAGGTTGTCGGTATCGAGCAGCGGGACAACTTCGTCCTGCTGGAGGTTGCCCCCCTCCATCTGATCGAGTGCGATGAGTGTGGCGCGGCGGACGACGGGATTGCTGTTCTGAAGTTGCTCACGTGTGGCGTCAGCCGACTTCATGCGGATGAGCGCGATGATGACCGTGTGTTCGAGCACCGGATCGATGGGGCCATCATTGAGTGAATAGAACAACGTCTGGACGGTACCGACGACATTTGGATCTGTCGGTGAATGCTGCCACTGACCACCATAGATCCGGGCGACCGCAGAGGCTCCAGCCCGCCTGTGCGCGGGCTGTCCCATAGTCATGAGCGACCCGGCCTTCGTAAAGCGGAGACCCGGATCCTTGTACTGGTCCAGCGCCGCGAGCGTCACATGGGTGATTGTGTCGTTCGGGGTGACTGTCGGGCGAGGGAGGCGTTCGTCCTTCCAGCCGTAGCGATCTTGCAGGAACATGAAGGGGAGCGTGTGATCAAGCTGTCCGGCGCGGACGAGGGCCCACACCAGGTTGGTCCGTGCGAGGCCCGGCTGGACGGCGCGACTCAGACGGGCGAAGGCACCGACATCGGGCACCAAACTGCCACCTTTCAGATACAGCTCAGAGGCGAATTGACCGATCTCCAGTGGCCGCTGGGCCAGTGCTTCAATCGCCTGTTCCCGCACGACCGGACGGGGATCATCCAGCAGTTGCGTGACGATCATCTCGATCGGCATGCTGGCGATGTCCAGATGCTTCCCGCGTGGATTGCTGATTTGATGCGAGCCCAGCTTCCGAACACGGTAAATCGCTCCGGGGATTTCCGGCTTGGCGATCTGCGACGTCGGACAACCAATCCGGAACCAGCCGCCAGTATCGATCACCAGCAGCGAGCCATCGGCGTCCTCCAGCACGTCCGTCGGATGCACATCGGCATCGTCCCAGGTGATGAAGTTGTCGGTGCACAGATGGCGGAACGTGGCACCATCGCGCACGATCGTCGTCCGCACGACTTTGTGGGTGTTGAACTGCGTGACGAAGAACGAGTGGTGGTCTGGCGTCGCTGATGTTTCGACCCCAGCGGGGGACTGACGTCCCCCGCTCGCCGAGATTCCCTCATTCGCGGTCGAAAGTTCGAAGAGTTGGTTGCTGCGCTGGCGACACATGCCGCTGACCGCGACGTGTCCGTAGTTGTGCACCTCGGGGAGCAGTCCGCCGGTCCAGGGGAACTCGGCGATGCAGTCCTCCTGGTCGTCGCGTGGGTACACGCCCCCTTCGACCCAGTGGACCAGGCAGTCGCCGCGCGGCCGGCCATAGAACAGGTTGACGGTGCCGACCATTTCACCGCTGTCGAGCCAGTCGATCTCGACAGGATTGTCCATGCCGCCGCCGCAGAAGGTGCGGACATCGCTGCCATCGGGCTTGCAGGAGAAGATGCGGGCCGCCCGGCCGGTGCTGGTGATCTGCCCCTGTTCGTCGAGAAACTCATGCCCATGCCGGCCGTCACACCAGTAGATGCGACCATCGATGCCGAGGAACGGCCCATGGATGTCGGCCGCGTTGCCATTGAAGCCGAACGAGCTGACAAACACCTCGCGGGAATCGCAGATGCCGTCGTCGTCGGTGTCGGTCAGCTTCCACACGTTGGGAGGACTGCACGTATAGAGGGCCCCGCGATACCACAGGCAACCCTGGGGGAACGTCAGCTTGTCGGCGAAGATGACGGACGTGTCGAAGATCCCGTCGCCGTCGCTGTCTTCCAGTCTGCGGATGGAGTCGAGGGGCTCGGCGACGAGTTCGTCCGCCTTGCGATTGGTGCCCGCACTTTCGCAGACATACAGGCGCCCGAGATCGTCAAAGCACGCCATCGTCGGATGTTGCACTAATGGCGGAGCAGCGACGACTTCGACGGTGAAGCCCTCGGGCACATGCGGCAGTTCAGCACCCGTTGTTGGCCTTGTGGGGATGACGACCAGACCCAGACAGGCAACCAGAACGACGTGACGCGTGGGGTTCGACATGGCACATTATCCACTGCAGAGGGTGTCGGGACAGCACCCCGGCTGCTTTGAGCAGCCGGGGTGCTTCGACTCAAGTCAGTCGCGAGTGAAGTGGTGCAGTCGCTGGAAGGTGCCCAGGGCGGCCTTGGGGCGACCAGTGGCATCGAGCAGTCCCGCATGAGGAAACCGGTGGGGCACGGCATCGCTGAAGTGCGACCAGTAGACGCCGGTCACTGCCGGCTTGGCCATCAGCAGCGGGACAAACGCGCCGATCCAGTCGGCCTGCGCCTGTTCGCTCCAGTTCGTGCCGCAGGCCGGTGCATCCACTTCGAGTTCCTGGTCAGCGAGCGGATCGGGCGTATCGGCGGAGGGGAACGCCAGCGTGACATGAATCTGGATGCCGAGCAGACTCCAGTAGTCGATGAGCCGCGAGACAGTGAGCAGGTCGCGGGAGGCACATCCTTGAGGACGATACCCGACGCTGATCTCCAGGTTCACGCCCGACAGCCCGAGGTTCGAGCGGACGATGGCATCGACAAACTGATAGGGGGACAGACGATGTTGACCCCGCGCCTGGTAATCCCCCCACGGTTGGTCGACGCGAAGGAAGAACTGGGCGTCGTCATCGGTGCGACTGGCGACCTCCAGTGTGCGGGCCACCAGTCCCAGACGGTTCTCCTCGCTGAGGGCGAGGGCTCCCCCGCTGTTGCCATAGGCGGAGATCTCCCAGAGGCGAATGCGTCCGAGGTAGCGTGCAATCACGGTCTCCACAAAGTCGGAGACGAAGCTCTGCAGGTTGAGAATGTCGTTTTCCCATTGCTGCAGCCAGCCGGGCAAACCCTGGGAGGCGAGGTTGATCAGCGGACCGCCCCGAATCAGCAGACGATTGTCGCGGCAGCGGTCGATCAGCTGGTCGGCGATCTCCCAGCGATAGTCTCCCTCCTGGGGTTCAACGAAGCGCCACTCCAACGGTACGTTGGCGGCATGAAACGTCTGAGAGAATTCGGACAGTGCGTCGCCGTCCACCTCACCCCAGGCGAGACTGCACCCCAGCGACGCCGGTGGATGCAAGGCTGATCGCTGGATGACGGCCATCCGTTGTTGCGTGTATGAGCTGATCAGCAGGGCCGATGCCCGGCACGCCTGACGGATGGCATCATCGGCCAGTTCGCTCGAGCGGACCGTGTCGGCCTTGGCAGCAGTCGCCTGTGAGAACAGATGAAACGCGTCGCGGTGCGCCCGCTGAAACTCCGGCGGGATGGTCATTTTGGCCATCTCCCAAGCCGCCGACTGATCGCGCAGTTCGCTGATGCGGCCCCGGGCCAACTCCAGCGCCAGCAGATACGGCTGATCGTTTTCGGGGAGTGAGGCGGTGGTGAGGACGGGCCGGCCGAACCCCTCGACGGGATAGACCACATGTAGCTTGCCGCTGTCGGAGTGCGGCCGCCGACAGGTCATCACGTTTCCATGGATTTCGACACGCGTGGGAAAGACGTGTCTGTCGAACCCTGTGATGTACGCGCGATGCGCCTCCGGCCAGGCGGCGAGCCGCTCAGGCGGATGAACGAGAAACCGCATCACGCCCATAGTCGGCCCCCCGAGAGTGGTGCAGCGGGACTGTGAACACTTCGGCTGCGGGCCGAGGGGAGCAACATCAGACAGTCAGGCCGACGACTCGATTGCATGACGCGACTGTCTCCAGGCATCCTGCCCGGGGATTTCATCGAGACAGAGGGATCCCCGGAGAACGACGCCAGTGTAGCCCTCAGCAGATTGATGTTCAAGAAGCCTTTCCTATACTGGGCGTCTGGAGCGCGGAGCCAACGGCCGGTGTGTGTTGGAGTCCAGCCTTCAGGCTGTGTTGAGGCAGGCGGAAGCACCCGAGCACGTCGAAGTTGGCAGCTTCGACTATGACGACTGATCGACAGATTCCCTGAGGCAGACCATGAGCAAGACGGCACTCACCACCAGCGAGATACCAGGCATCAAGGTGCGACGGGGCAAGGTTCGCGACATGTACGACTTTGGAGACCGCCTGCTGATGGTCGCCACCGACCGCATCAGCGCGTTCGACTTCGTCCTCCCCACCGGTATCCCGGACAAGGGCCGCGTGCTGACGCAGATTAGCGAGATGTGGTTCAAACGTCTGGAGGTGCCGCATCACCTGCTGAGCATGAACCCCAGCGATCTGCCGCTTCCGCAGGGTGTTAACCTTGAGGCCCTCGACGGTCGCAGCATGGTGGTCCGGAGGACACAGGTCGTCCCGGTCGAATGCGTCGTGCGCGGGCATCTGTCAGGCTCCGGCTGGAAGGAGTACCGACAGGCCGGAACGGTGTGCGGAGTGTCGTTGCCTGCCGGGCTGGTCGAAAGCGATCAACTGCCCGAGCCGATCTTCACGCCGACGACAAAGGCCGACGAAGGTCACGACCTGCCGATCACCTTTGAGAACGTGTGCGACCAGGTAGGTGAAGATCTGGCGACCCGGCTTCGAGACCAGAGTCTGGAGATCTATCGGCGTGGGGCAGAGCATGCCCGACGCAAGGGGATCATCATCGCAGACACCAAGTTCGAGTTCGGTCTGGCTGACGACGGTGAACTCATCCTGATCGACGAGGTCCTGACTCCCGACAGCAGCCGCTTCTGGCCCGAGACCGAGTACGCACCGGGGCGAGGGCAGCCGTCATTCGACAAGCAGTACGTGCGCGACTGGCTGGAAAGTTCGGGCTGGGACAAGAGTGGCAATCCCCCGGCACTGCCGGATGAGGTCGTCCAGAAGACACGTGCCAAGTACATCGAAGCGTACGAGCGACTGTCGGATCAATCGTTCGCATGGAAGTGAGTTGTCGGCTCCTCGTGACATGACATGGCCAAATCGCTGTTGGAGTATCTCGACTGGCTGGATGAGCGGAGGCTGATCTGGCCGAAGCCTTCGGCACCCAGACCGATGAAGGCGACCCCCTTCCTCAAGCCGCTGCCCAACGTGCCGCACGGTCACATGGGAGGTGTACGGAACGCTGCTGACGATCGATGAGGGACGTCTGCTGCATCGTCATCCCCAGGAACTGCACATGCAGGTTGCCCTGGAAAAGACGATTGACGAGTTTCACATGTGGAACAGCATGACTCGCAAGCCCGGGGCTCCGTGGGTCTCGCTGCTGCACACCTACAACAAGGTGTTCGACGGCCGCCAGATGGTGGGAACCAAGCGCCGGGGGGACCTCACGCAGGTCGACTCGGGCGAGGTGTGGCGGCGGATCATCGAGCGGCTGATCCAGAACGAATACACTTGGGATGTCGGCGAGTATGGAGATCTCGAAGAACTGGCGGACAAGGTCGCCTACTACTTCCATGCGAATCTGCAAGGCGTCACGCCCGCACCCGAGGCAGCCGAAACGCTGCAGCGGCTGCACGATGCCCGGGTGAAGCAGGGACTGCTCGCCGAGACCCAGGTGTTCACCCTGGCCCAGTTGTTGAAGGCCTTGATGCGTGAGGGTAAACTCGCCAACGTTGGTGAAGTCTTCACGCCTCAACTCTTTACTCAGTCGCATCAGTATCATGTTCGCAAGCCCTCCCCCACGCTGTACGACCAGGCGGTCGCGCAGGCGAAGAAGGCGGGATTCGACCCCTCGGAGGTGCTGCACGTCTCGCATCGACTCAGCGACGACCTGTCCCTGGCCAGTGCCCACGGGTTTCGTACCGCCCTGTACGCCGGTGATGCCAACTGTTGCCGTGTCACCACCCAGGAGTTCCAGGATTCCCCGGTCAAACCCGATCGCATCATCACCAGTCTCAGCCAGGTGAGTGCCCTGCTGGATCTCGACGAAGCCTGAGTGTTATCAACGTCATCGACAGACGGAGCGAAGATCATGCCCCCCCAGGCACTCTACGATTTCAGCCAGTTCAATTACGCCAAGCCGCTGTTCGACATTGACCAGATCCGCAAGGTCAATCCGCAGCGGCATGAGATGGAACAGCTGACCGGCATCGTCTACCTCGACCAGGAGAATCACGGCCTCGTCGGCTTCAAGGACATCACCGATGACGAGTTCTGGGTGCAGGGGCACATGCCCGGCTTTCCGCTGATGCCCGGTGTCATCCTCTGCGAGTGTGCGGCCCAGCTCGCCGGGTTCTATTCCCGCAAGTTCAACATCGTAGGGGCCGGCGACTACATGGGTTTCGGCGGTATGAACAGTGTTCGCTTTCGCGCTCCTGTGTTCCCCGGTTGCCGGTTGATCATCTGTGCCCGTGCAACGCGCATCCGGGTCAAACGTCGGGCCGAGTTCCAGTTTCAGGGATTCGTCAACGACAAGATGGTCTTCGAGGGCGAGATGATCGGGGTGCCCATCAGTCGCGACCATAAGATTGCCTGACGCCGATGTCTCTCGCTCGCCCGATGCCCCGTCCCACTCGCGCCAATACTTTGCTGCCGTGGTTTCGCACGCTCACCGATTTCGAATCCGAGATCGGACAGGGGGGAGATGTCACGGCTCTGTTCGATGAGCCGCGTCCGCTGGAGATCGACGTGGGCTGCGGTCGGGGACTGTTCCTCGTCAACGCGTCCGATACGCATCCCGACATCAACTACCTGGGGATCGACACCGACTATCGGGAAGGTCGTCGGGCCGCCAAGCGCCTGCAGAAGCGCGACTCCCGCAATGCCCGCATTCTGGGAGGCGATGTCTTCACCGTCTTCGGGTCGATGGTCCGGCCGGCGTCACTGCAGGCGGTGCACGTCTACTTCCCCGACCCCTGGTGGAAGGCCAGGCATCGCAGGCGGCGCGTCTTCACCGACCGTTTCGTTGACCGTTGTGCCGAACTGCTGCTGCCAGGTGGCCTGTTGCACTCGTGGACCGATGTCGAAGAGTACTTCGAGGTGATCGAGGCGCTGATGAATCATCATCCCGCCTTCGAGACGCTGCCTGCTCCCGAGGAACAACCGGCGGAGCATGATCTGGACTACAGGACGAGCTTCGAACGCAAGAGCCGGCAGAAGGGGCTCTCCATCTGCCGGGGCCGCTGGATGCGAAGGACCGACTAGAAGCGGAAGGCCTGCCGGCGTCGTGGCAAGTGGAATTCACCCGTCCTGTGGGAAGGATCGAGCGACGGGAGGGGGTAGCCCCGGATCTTGATCCGGGGTCGCACCGCGACAGGAGGTTGTGGGTGGTGCCCTGTTGGCGCAGGAGACGTCCCTCGGCCGGACGTCGTCCCGTAGCCTCTTGCGGCTGCCGCCGCACCGGTTCAAGAACCTGTGCTACCCGCTTGTGTGTGTGCTCTACTGATTTCGCACACGGTCAATTAGAAGCGGAAGGCCAGCGCCATGAACGGGCCATGAATCCGGACGTCGAACACGAACTGCTCGGCTCCCGATTTCTTCGACTCATTGATGTCCAGCACCTTGTAGCCCAGCACGAGTGACGATCCGGGGCAGCAGGCCAGTTTGTAGTCGATGCCGGCATCCAGTCCCCAGGCCGGGTTGGACGACGTTCCGATGCCGAAGCCACCGACGTCGGCTCGCACAAAGGCATCGAGTCCCTGCGTGATCGTTACACCGCCACGGGCACCAATCACAAGGTCGACCCAGCTCTCCGATTGCTGGCTCGAAACAGTCGCGCCCAGCGGAGGCACGATATTGACGCCTCCCTGCACCTGGTAATAGCGGGCACCGCCCAGCAGGTCGAACTTCACCGGCATGGGGCACGGATCGCCGGGAGCCGACCCCATCACGCGGTACATTCCCATCGCCTCCAGAATGGTCAGATTTGATTCGACGGAGATCGCTTCCCCCAGCGGTCCACGATTGGTTTCGGAGACCTGCAGAATCATGCCATCGAGGATCAGACCGGTGTGGCCCTTACCCACCTCGACGTGTGCCATAAAGGCCCCATCGAGCTGGGGGAGCAGGTCTTCAAACACTTCCTTGACGCTGATGTCGATGCTCTGGGTATTGCCGTTGGCTCCGATGGTCCCCTTCATCGCGGGAGTCCACAGATACGGAGCGACCAGCACCCAGGTCCGATCTTCGGAGCCAGCGGACAGTGCGTCGCAACCATACGCCGTCACGCACGGATCGTCACAGCATTCGAAGCCGACCGTCTGCAGGCCGGTTTCGGACACCTCTTCGGTCCCGGTGAAACTGGCCAACGGGGAACCATGGCCGAACAGGCTCGGAAACGCGTCGTGCGTCCTTCCGACAGGCGTCTCAAACGACTGCCCAAAGGCGGTGGCGGTCGACAGCAGCATCGCCGCGCCGACGAAGAGTCTGCTCACAAGGTTCCGGTGGTCGAGCATCGTGCCACTCCGTTGAATTGAGCGATCGTGAGGAGCATCCGGGCTCCTCCGGCAATGTCGGACGTATCTATCAATCCGAACGTATTCAGGGTTTCGGTATTGCCATGTGGATGGGCCCACAAGTTCCGTTGCAGCAGTCATGTCCGGCAGACTTGACAGGACCGGGTCTGTCGTCAAACCTTGCCCAGATGGAAAGCCCTCCACGCCACCTCTGGCGGCAGCGCCGCACCGCTGCGAGAAGCGGTGCTACCCCGGCGTTCCTCTCCCCCGGGATGATGTGCCGACGTGGGGACGGTCGTTCGGGGGAGAGGGTGGCCGCAGGCCGGGTGAGGGGTGCCGGGACCAGCCATCGCAGCAAACCAGATCCTGTCTCGCCCGGCCGTCCACCAGGTAACAACCCGTACGCGTGCAGGGTCAGTCTGTCCGTGCTGCCCAGCTGGCGATCGCTTGACTTGTGACGTGTTGTCGTTTAATTGTGACGCGATGTCACTATCGCAGACAAAGACCTCGGTCCTGTCGAATCTGCCGCAGCCAGAGCCGAAACCGTGCAAATCCGATCGGACGCGCGAGGCCATCCTGGAGGCGGCTTTGGAATTCCTGTGGACGCACCCGTTCCGGGACATGACGGTCAGCAGGCTGATGCAAGACACAGGTTTGAGCCGGTCGGCGTTTTACAAGTACTTCGACGATGCGTACGACCTCATCGAAACGCTCTTGCGCGGTCTCGCAGCAGACGTCTTCCGGGAAACGTCGACGTGGTTTGAGGGCGACGGGGAACCGCTGGAAGCGCTTCACACGTCCTTAACCAATCTGGTGCAGATTGCGTATGACCGTGGTCCCATACTCCGTGCCGTTTCGGACGCCGCCACCGGCGACGAACGACTCGAACAGACATGGAAGCTGACCCTGGCCGAGTTTGACGACGCGATCACCGCGCGAATTGAACAACAGCAACAGGACGGTCTGATACCGAGATTTCCAGCCAGGCCGGTGGCTATGGCGCTCAACCGCATGGACGTCGCCAACCTGATCAACGCCTTCGGGCGTCGGCCCAGAAGTCAGCCGCAACCTGTTCTGGAGGCGTTGTTCCGAATCTGGAGCGCCACGCTCTATGCGGAGGAATCGCCCGGTCCGCTTCGGATGGGTCGGCCCGTTTGACCGTGCTTGCGACACTGTAGTCACATGGCATCGGAGATTCCGAGATGAGAGTTGCTTGCCCCTTCGTCAGCCAGCGCGCGAACGCTCCCGCCGGGGGAACGGGTGCTCGAGCACTCGGGAGCAGACATCCACAAGAATTCAGGGAGAATCGTGTCATGAAGTCACCAGACAGAGCATGCGGGTTGAGGTTAGCCGGCCGGGCGGGAGTGGCAGTCCTGCTGCTGTTTGCGGCTCCGGCGCTGGCGCAGCAGTCCACGGCGAAAGCCCCGGCGATCGAAACAACGGGCACGCCCGGTTCGCCCGCCGCGACGACCACGATCCCGGGCAATCAGCTGCCCGCGCCCGCCCCGAAGTTCGGCGGTGTGATCAAGAACAACGCGATGGAGTCGAAAGCGTGGTGGCCGCCGCGGGTAGTGCCCCCCAAGGAGTCACCGAACATCCTGCTGATCATGACGGACGATGCCGGCTTCGGCGTGCCAAGCACGTTCGGCGGTGTCATTCCGACGCCGACGATGGACCGCATCGCCAAAGCGGGGCTGCGCTACAACCGGGTGTTCTCGACCGCGCTCTGCTCGCCGACGCGGGCCGCGCTGATCACCGGACGCAATCATCATTCGGTCGGCTTCGGCGTGATCGCCGAGCAGGCGACAGGCTTCCCCGGCTACGACAGCATCATCGGCGAAGACAACGCCACGATCGGCCGCATTTTGCGCGACAACGGCTATGCAACGAGCTGGTTCGGCAAGGACCACAACACGCCGACATACCAGGCCAGCCAGGTCGGGCCGTTCACGCAGTGGCCGACCGGCATGGGCTTCGACTACTTCTACGGCTTCGTCGGCGGCGACGCCAACCAGTGGGGGCCGAACCTGTTCCGCAACACGACGCAAATCTATCCCGTTCAATGATTACCCGAGCACCTTGAAGATGGATCGATCGGATCCGAACGCGAAGATCTGGCCAGTCACCGGCAAGGAGAGCGACTGGAACCTGATCACGGCGATGGCCGACGACGCCATCGACTGGATGACGCGGATTCACCAGAGCGACCCGAGCCAGCCGATCTTCATGCACTACGTGCCCGGTGCCTCGCACGCACCGCACCATCCGACCAGGGAATGGGTCGACAAGATCGAGGCGATGCACCTGTTCGACGACGGCTACGAGAAGCTGCGCGAAACCATCTTCGCGAATCAGCAGCGGCTCGGCGTGATCCCCAAGGATTTGACGCTGACACCCTGGCCGACGGACATTCTGACGCCGTGGGACAAGCTCACGCCCGATGCGCAGAAGCTGTTCATCCGCCAGGTGAACGTGTTCGCCGCCTACGTCGCCTACAACGACCACGAGATGGGCCGCGTGATTCAGGCCTTCGAGGACCTGGGCAAGCTCGACAACACGATCGTCATCTACCAGAACGGCGACAACGGCACCAGCGCCGAGGGCGGGCCACTCGGCACGTTCAGCGAGGTCGCCTTTTTCAACGGCGTGGCGCCGCCGGTCGACGTGCAGATGAAGTTCTATGAAGCCTGGGGCACCGAATTCACCTACAACCACATGTCGGCCGGCTGGTCGTGGGCGTTTGATACGCCGTTCGACTGGTTCAAGCAGAACGCGTCGCGGCTGGGAGGCACCAACCAGAACATGGTGATCTCGTGGCCGAAGGGCATCAAGGACGCGGGGGGCCTGCGCCAGCAGTTCGTGCATGTGATCGACTACGTCCCCACACTGCTCGAACTGACCGGCATTGCCGCGCCCGAAAATGGTGGACGGCATCCCGCAGAAGCCGATCGAGGGGACCAGCTTCGCCTACACGTTCGACAAGGCGAACATGAATGCCCCGTCGCAGCATCGGACGCAGTACTTCGAGATGATGGGGCAGTGGGCCATGTATCACGATGGCTGGTTGATGAGCACCAAGGTCAACCGCGCGCCGTGGGATGCCTTCGGTGCCGCCAACGCCGATCCGCTCAACAACCAGGTGTTTCAGCTGTACGACCTCAATTCACAGACTGGAACCAGACCGAAGACATCGCCGCGCAGCATCCGGAGAGGGTCACCGAGATGCGGGCGATGTTCCTCGAAGAAGCGAAGAAGTATCAGGTGCTGCCGCTGAATGCGTCGGTCGGTGCCCGCGTCGCAGCGGAGCGTCCGAGTCTCACCGCCGGCCTGACGGAGTTGGTGTATACGCGCCCGATGACCGGCCTGCCGCAGGGGGATGCGCCTACCTGCTCGACACCTCCTACACGATCACGGCGGACATCACCGTGCCCGAAGGTGGCGCCGAGGGGATGATCGTGACCTCCGGTGGGCGCTTTGCGGGCTTCGGCTTCTACCTGCTCGAGGGCAAGCCGGTCTTCCTCTGGAATCTGTTGGACATGGAGCGCATCAAGTGGGAAGGTCCGGACGCACTGACGCCGGGCCAGCATGTCCTGGAGTTTGACTTCGACTACGACGGGATCGGTGTGGGCACGATGGCCTACAACAGTTTCACGGGCATCGGCCAGCCCGGCACAGGCACCCTCAAGGTCGATGGCAAGGTGGTCGCCACGCAGAAGATGGAGAAGACGATCCCCATCATCCTGCAATGGGACGAAGCGTTCGACATCGGCTCCGACACCATCACCGGCGTGAACGATGCGGACTATACGCCGCCATTCCCGCTCACCGCGCAGTTCAACAAGCTGACGATCAAGATCGATCGCCCGCAGCTCTCGCCCGAGGAGATCAAGAAACTCGAAGCAGGTCTGCAGAAGGTGGAAGCCGGCCGCGAGTGAGGAGATTTCGTTGTGAAGAGCGACTGGGCCATTGCCATGTGGCGGTGGCCCAGTCAACTTATCCGTATCAAAGAGAGGACACTATGACGACTTGCTCTTCGGGACGACTCGTGGCACTCGCGATCATGTACGTGTTTAGCGTTTCTGTCGACTCACGCTGTGGCGAGGCGGAGGTGGGGGGTGAGGGTGTCGAGGAGGTCGTCACCTTGCTTGGAGGCCGTGATGATCACTGAACGGAGGATTTCCCAGGCCTGCTTGCCAGCAATGGTCTTGTTGCCGCAGGAGAGTTTGCGGTCGATGACTGCCGGACGCAGTTCGCGTTCGGCCCGGTTGTTGGTCGGTTCCGCCGCCGGTTCCCCCAGGCAGCCATGCAGATCCTCCCGCACTCGCTCCAGCCGTTTGCGGAAGCGGACTTCTTCGGGTTCGGGCGGAGAGCGGCTGAGCAAATACTTCAGACCGCGCCCGAGTTGCAGAACTTTCAGGGCATAGGCCACCGGTTCCATCTGCTCCCGGTGTTTCCAAGTGGCGATCACATCCTGAAGATGCAACTTCCACAGCATCAGGTCGGAAGAGTCGATCCCCCGTTGCGCCAGCGCCTCTTGATGCTCTGTGAGCACCTTCAGGTGATGCGCGATGCACTTGTGCTGGCGACAGTCGATCGCGTTGTAGCTCGCCAGACAATCACTCACCAGCAGGCCGCCGAAATCGTTCCCCAGCGTGTCGATTACCACATCCGAGCCGCGGCCCGGCTCAACGCGGTACAATGTCGCCTCGGGTGTGGTGAAGACCCATAGCCACCACTTCGGCCCGCCCACATACCAGCGGGTCTCATCAGCGAACACCGCCGCGCTCTGGCGAATCTGCTGGATGAGTTGCCCGTGGACGGGTTCCAGTCGACCGGCCGCCCGCTGCAGGAGCTGGGCCAGTCCCCCTGGCGAGAGTCTCAGACCGCACAGATCCTGCAGGGCCTGACACGTCCGCCGCATCGTCAGTCCCGACCGATGCGAAAGCAGCAGGGCCAACGCCTGCGCCCGAGGCCCGAGGTGATTTCCCGCTGCCCCCACCGCCGTCGAGGTCTGCAAGGGGTGCGTACTCTGGACAGGCCCGCACTCCGGACACACGCCAGTCCACGTGGTGATCTGAAAGCACCGGGGCCGCACCGGAGGGATTTCTTCGAGGTACTGGTCCCGCTGCTGAAGATCGCTCAACTCGCCCTCACAGTGCGGGCAGCACGGCAGCGGAACCTCGATGTGTTCGTCGATCTGCTCGGGCCGTTGGCGATAGGCCCCTTCGTGTCCCTCCTTGCGGCCGGGACGTTGTTTCTCGGACTCGGGCTTCTTGAGTCGGTCCCGCCGACGAAACGGGGCCGTCTGCCGATGCGCGGCCTGCAGTTGCTCCTCCAGTGTCTGCACGTGCCCCACGAGTTCGGCGACCCGCTGCGTGAGCCTGCGCAATCTCCACCGCCTGCTGCTCGACCAGCACCACCAACTCCCCGTATGTCGGTTTCCCTTCCGACATCGCCATCCTCCGAACAAGAGGATCGCAAACCCAACAAAACTTGCAAGATCAATCCACCGCACGCTAAACACGTACGCGATCATGATCGCGAGCGTTGTTTTGTTGGCGAGCGAGAGGCGGTCGCACAGACGACGGCGCAAGTCCCCCCGGCGATCACGACGCCAAACGAAATTGACACGCCCATGGGAAAACTCGAGTTCCATCACGGCGTCCCCACCGAGACCACTGCGGACAAGCTGTTCGAGTTCGTCGACTTCATGTATGCCTACCGCGCGTTCATGGACAACATGCGCGGCGTGAGCATCCATACGATTCGCAAGGGCCTCAATGACGTTGGAATCAAGGACGGCGAGGTCCTGATCTTCTCGGAGTTGATGGATTCCAACTCGCTGTTTCTCACCGCGAATTGTGACACGATTTACGCAATGGGATCCTTGGATTTGACGAAAGGGCCGATCGTGGTGGAGCGCTGCCCGAGTTCCTGGGCACCGTGCAGGATGCGTGGTTTCGTTGGGTAATTGACCTGGGCTTGCCCGGTCCGGACCGCGGTCTGGGGGGCAAATACCTGATCGTGCCGCCGAATTACCAGGGGACCCTGCCCGAAGGCGAATTCAATGTCTGCGCATTCCCAGACCTTCGCAGTCGTCTGGTTCGGGCGATCGTACCTGGCTGGCGGCAGCGATCCCAATCCGGTGGTGGCGACCATCCGCAACACCTTGAAAGTTTATCCGTACACGCCGGGGGGCCTGGGCACGCCGATCGCCGAATTCCTGGAAGGCAACGCCCCGCTGGCTCGCGTCACAGCGCCGCCCGCCACCGTCTTCCACGAAGGCAGCGGAAAAGTGATGAACACCATTCCGCCCAACGACTGGACCTTCTACGAAATGCTCAACGAGATCGTGCAGGCGGAACCGGCCACCTCGCTCGATGCCGAACTGATGGGGCCGATCTCCGACATTGGCATCAAGAAGGGGATACCGTTCAAACCCGATGCGCGGATGAAGAAGATCATCAGCGAGGCGTTTGTCCTGGCCAACGCCAGTTCCCGCACGTTATTCTTGAAGCTGCGCGACGCGGATTGGTACTACTATCCCGATTCCGCCTGGTACAACTATTTGTTCGTGACCGGCTACGAGTTCGAAACACCGATCCCGAGGATTACCAAGGAGCGAGTCAAGCCGTTCCCGCCCACGGGCTATCGCACGATGGATGCCCGCACGAACTTCTTTTACGGCGTCACCGGCATCACCCCCGCCATGGCGATGCGCCTCACGGGCATTGGTTCGCAGTATTTGTGGGCGGTGACGGACGCGCACAAGAACCACTTTGACGGTGCGAAGACGTACAAGGTCACGCTGCCGAAGGGCATCCCTGCCGAGAAGTTCTGGTCGCTGACCCTGTACGACAACATGACGCGTTCGATGCTCGCTACGCCGCAACGATTCCCACGTGCCGGCAGCCAGAGTTACCCCTCCCCCGCCGCCGAACCGAATCCCGATGGTACGACAACCGTCTACTTCGCACCGCAGCAGCCCCAAGGCGTCGCACGCGGCAACTGGATTCAGACGGATCCCGATAAAGGCTGGTTCGTCATCCTCCGGCTGTATAGCCCCTTGGAACCGTTCTTCACCAAGCAGTGGCGGCCGAGCGAGATTGAACTGGTGAAGTAACATTCTGCTTTGATGGTAAACCCTGCGGCCCCATATAAGATGGAGACGTCAGCAGTGCAACATTCCAGGGAACCAAGTCCATGACCCGCCAAACAGTGTCCGCTCACATCGGCGTTGCTGCGGCATTATTGATCTTGTGTGATTCAGGAGGCTGCTCTCGCCCCGCGGCGCAGCCAACCGCTCACGCGACGGCAGACGATGCCGAACCGAGGACTGATGCCCAAACGCAATCAGCCGAATTGCCTGCCAACGTGGCCCAGGTCACCGACATCATTGGCAGCCCCAGCGGCACCACGACGATCAGCGGCAAACAGCTGCCGCCACCCGATCCGACGTTTGGCGGGGTGGTCAAGGAAAAGGCCTTGGAATCGACACCGTGGTGGCCGCCGCGCATTGTGCCTCCAAAAGATGCGCCGAACGTTTTGCTGATCATGACCGATGATGACGGATTCGGTGCACCCTCCACGTTCGGCGGCGTGATTCCAACGCCTGCGCTCGATCGCATCGCCGAGAGCGGTCTGCGTTACACCAATTTTCACTCGACCTCGCTGTGCTCGCCGACCCGTGCGGCCATCATCACCGGGCGCAATCATCACTCGGTCGGCTTTGGCGTCGTGGGTGAAATCGCCACCGGCTATCCCGGCTACGACTCGATCATCCCGATCGAGAAGGGCACCATCGGCACCATCCTGAAGGACAACGGCTACGCCACTTCGTGGTTCGGCAAGGACCACAACACCCCGTTCTTCGCTAACAGCCAGGCCGGTCCGTTCGACCAGTGGCCCAACGGCATGGGGTTCGAGTACTTCTACGGTTTCGTCGGCGGCGATGCCAGCCAATGGCAGCCGAACCTGTTCCGCAACACGACACCGATCTACCCGTTCCAGGACAATCCCGGCTGGAACCTGACCACTGCCATGGCGGATGAAGCCATCCAGTACATGAAGCAGCTTAAGGAACTGGCGCCGGATAAGCCCTTCTTCGTCTATTACGTGCCCGGCGGCACACACGCGCCGCACCACCCGACATCGGAATGGATCGACAAGATCAGTGCCATGCACTTGTTTGACGAGGGCTGGGAAAAACTGCGCGAGACCATCTTCGCCAACCAGAAGAGGCTCGGTGTCATGCCTGAGAACGCCGAGCTGACTCCATGGCCGGACGGACAGGAAATCTACGGGGGTGCCAAGCTGCCCCGCTGGGACTCGCTCGACTGGGACGAGAAAAAACTCTTCATCAAACAGGCCGACGTCTACGGCGCCTACCAGGCCTACACCGACCATGAGATTGGTCGGGTCATTCAGTCGGTCGAAGACCTCGGCCAGCTCGACAATACGCTGATCATTTACATCAGTGGCGACAATGGTGCCAGTGCCGAGGGCATGGTCAACGGCACACCCAACGAGTTCACCACCTTCAATGGCATCCCGGTGCCGGTCAAAGACCAGTTCCTCTGGTTTGAATTCTGGGGGTCGGACGGGACCTATCCGCATTTTTCGGCAGCCTGGGCCTGGGCCTTCGACGCACCGTTCAAGTGGATGAAGCAGGTGCCTTCGCACTTCGGCGGCACGGCCCAGGGCATGGCGATCTCCTGGCCGGGGCATATCACCGATGTCGGCGGCATCCGCCGTCAGTTCCACCATGTCATCGATATCGTGCCGACGATCCTTGAGGCCACGGGCATCCCGCAGCCGGACACCATCAATGGCATCAAGCAGGAGCCGATCGAGGGTGTGAGCATGGCCTACACCTGGCCCCAAGCCAACTCAGACGTACCCACACGCCACACAACGCAATACTTCGAGATGCTCGGCAACCGCGCCATCTATCACGACGGCTGGGTGGCTTGCACCACCCCGGCGACCGTTCCCTGGGAGCTGTCGAGCACGACCCCACCGGACGTGATCACCGGCTACCAATGGGAGCTGTACAATGTGATCGATGACCCCACGCAGAACCATGACCTGGCGGTGCAGATGCCTGACAAGCTCACGCAACTGCAGAATCTCTTCTACCTTGAGGCCGGCAAGTACGATGTGTTGCCGCTGGACAACTCCACGCTTTCCCGCTGGAACTCGCCCAAGCCGAGCCTGACTGCGGGCCGGGACTCGTTCACCTATTCGGGCATGTTGGCCAGCGTTCCAGGCAGCACCGCGCCGAATATCCTCAACAGAAACTTCACCATCACTGCGGAAGTCGACATCCCCGAGGGGGGCGCGGAAGGCATGATCGTCACCCAGGGCGGACGTTTCGGCGGGTACGGCCTGTTCCTGAGCAAGGGCGAGCTGGACATCGGTCGTGGCAAGGTGGTCTTTCTCTATAACCTGCTCGACCTCAAGCGGACGACCTGGGAAGGGCCCGAGTTGAGCGCCGGCAAGCATACCATCGTCTTCGAATATAAAGTCGATGAACCGGGCCTGGGCAAGAGCGGCAAGGGTGTGCTCTCTGTCGACGGCAACGAAGTGTCTACAAATACGATGGAACACGGTACGCCGATCACGTTTCCGGAGGACGAGACGTTCGATGTCGGTCAGGACACCCGCACGCCACTGGCGATGGTGGAATACCGATATGACTGCCCGTTCGAGTTCACTGGCACTATTGACAAGCTGACCTTGAATCTCGATCCGGCGGAGTCCTGCGCGGCACTGAAGCCGTAAGCCGGATGCCGGACAATTGCCGCGACGCAGCAATTGCGAGACGCGCGACGACGAACCCTCTCGCGTCTCCTGGAGTTGTGACATGAGCAACTTGCTCGCATTTGCGGCCATGGCTGAAGCCGCGACAGGGATGGCGCTGGTCGTCGTGCCATCGCTGGTCGGTGATCTGCTGCTGGGCAGCGAAATCACAGGCGCGGGACTGGTCGTTGGCCGCGTGGCCGGGCTCGCGCTCATGGCGCTCGGGGGTGCCTGTTGGCCGGGCGGCTCGTATGCACATGCATCCATGCTCGGCTACAGCACGCTGGTGGCGCTCGTTCTTGCCTGGCACGGTGCGACTGATCGTGCAGGTATCATGCTCTGGCCCGCAGTGGCCCTGCATGCTGCGTTCTCACTCGGCCTGCTTATGACGCTCGGACGTATCCGGCGTGGAAATACCCACAACTCGAACTGAAAGCCGAGGCAGCGGAAACACCATACTGCACTTCGAACTCAATCGCGAGCAGGGCATTCTGACGTTGACTCCCGAAGGTCCGTTGCAGGTCGCCGATTTTCAGAAACTGGCTGAAGCCATCGACCCGTATATTGAAGCGGAGGGAGATCTCAACGGCTTGTTGATCGACGCGCCTGAGTTCCCCGGCTGGCAGAGCTTCGCCGACCTGGTTGGCCACTTCAGCTTCATCCGCAGTCACGAACGACACATCAGGAAGATAGCGGGCGTCTCCGACAGCCGCTTTCTGGCGGAGATGCCCCACATCGTTCGGCACTTCGTCCAGGCCGAGGTCAGGCACTTCGACGGCGATCAGAAAGCCGTGGCTCTCGCCTGGATCACGGGCCCCTGACGGCCAGGCCGTTCCTCCCGTCAATGTTTGATGTGCTCGGGGAAGTCGCGGGCATAGCGGTCGAGCAAGGCGGGTACGTCGCTGGGGACGATATAGATCTTGCCGCGAATCTGCTTTCGCTCGCCGGGCTGGAGTCCGCCGATGCGGAAGTCGGCATGCAGGCAGACAATGACTCCCTGAAACAGTTCCTGGTACGGCTCGAATGCCGTGGCGAAAATCATCGATTCATCCGCGGAGAAGCAGCCGATCAGCCCGTTCGACGGGACAAGCGGTGAGAGCGGCCGGGGATTGACGTCGCTGCGAGGCACATCGGCGGGGCACCACACCTGCCCGGGCGTGTAGCGAGCCTCGCTCGCCCAGTCTCGCGTCGGCATCCGTTCGAGCCGGCCCTCAAGGAAGACGAAGCTTGCCGGCAGATACGACTCCTGGTCGCGGCCTGTAAACCGGTCGACACGGATGCAGGGCTGTGCCCAGTGGGCCTCGGTGGGGTGGTCGGTGGGATTCGACGCGGTGATTTGGAAGTCGACTTCATCGGATGTCGAGCGGATGGTGTGATCGGTGACCGTTCCATCGTCAACGTGGCAGCGCAAGCGAATCAGCGTGCCGTCGTCGCTCGCTTCCAGCAGTTCGGTGCGGTGTGGAATCTTGGTGTGTGCGCGCCAATCGGCGTCGGTGGAACCGGCCCGGCAGTATGCTTCAAGGTAGTGCACCTGCATCTCGCCGCCGGGCAGATGATTTCCGCTGATCGTCAGGAAGTTCTGGTCCCAGTGCAGACGCAGGGGCGGATGTGCTTCGTTGACGGTCGGATCGTTGCGGCCGCCTGCGGCGGCCTGCGCGAAGTTTTTCGCATGGAACTGCATCACCCGGGGACCAAGTTTCTCGTAGGTGAGCTGAGCGTTATGGCCGACGCCTTCCACCACGATCAGTTCGTGGTCGATGCCGAGCGCCTTCAGATGAGCCGACCATTGTTTATTCGGCTCGAAATTGAAGCTCTGGTCGGACGTCACGACGAGGATGGGCAGCGGAGGATGTGGTGACTTCGCGTGCATTCGCGCGAGGTCCCACGTGTTGTTGTTGGGGGGGGCAATCGTCACACTTTCGCTCTCCATACCGTCGTTCTCGCTGATGCGCAGCTCGTTCCCGTGACCCCCATCCATCGGGGCGGCGGAGCAGAACAACTGCGGGTACTTGAACAGATAGCGGGCCGTGCCGCGCCCCCCTTGCGAATACCCTTCGACGGCGCGGCCGGTGCGGTCGGCGATGGTGCGATATGTGCGATCGACATGGTCAATCAGTTCGAGAAAGGCCGCTTCGCCCAGCGATCCCTCATGGTCGTAGTGGCTGAGCTTACCGCCATTGGGAAACACGTAGATCATCGGCGGCGCAGCTCCCGCGCGAATATGCCTGTCGAACTGCGGGGCCATCGAGACAGACTTCATCTCGCTGCCAGGTCGTCCTCCATGCAACCAGTACACAACCGGGAAGCGTCGCTCCGGTTCTCCGGCATACTGTGGCGGCAGGTAGATGCAGTAGCCGACGTCGGTCTGGTTGGCCTCACTGTGAAATGTGGCCTGTGTGACACCGGCAGGCAGTCCTTTGGCCGGCGGGTCGTTAACCCACTGGAAACCCGATGTCTGCGGTGAATCCTTGTTCTGGTTCTGCCCGTGGGTCAGTGCGGCGGACAACAGCGTGCATACGATCAACAGCAGTGGGAGTCGGTTCACTGGACGTTTTCCTTCACGCGTTGCCGTGTGGCAGGCTGCTGCTTCTGGGCCTTGGCACTGGCCTTGAATGGTTTGGCGTTGGTCATGGGCAGGGACTTCTGCAGTGTCGCCTTCACTTCATCAAGGTCTCCATCACTGGCACGGTTCGTCCATTCGTACGGATCGTCCCGATGGTCGTAGAGTTCCTCGCTCCCGTCGGCATAGCGGATATAGCGGAAGTCGTCGGTACGAACGGCATGGTTCAGGTATCCATGCGTGGTGATCGCCGGATGATCCCAGGCCGACTGTGGATCGCGCAACAGCGAGACGGCACTTGTCCCTTCAACGTGGGCCGGGATCGGGACGCTACTGAGCTCGCAGAGCGTGGGGTAGATTGTCATGTGGTCGACGGCGCGATCACAGACGGTGCCGGGAGTGGTGACGCCCGGTGCCACCCAGATGAGGGGGGCCCGCGTCGGTTCTTCCCACAGGGCGAACTTCCGCCAGTGATGCTTCTCGCCGAACGACCAGCCATGGTCTCCCCAGAGTACGATGATGGTGTTGGCCTTGAGCGGACTCGCCGCGAGGCCGTCCAGCAGACGGCCGATGTTCATGTCGGTGTAGGCACAGGTCGCCAGATATGATTGGATCGCGTCTTTCCAACGTCCCGACTTCTGAAACTTCGCATGATCACGATCGGGGTTGGCCATCTTCACGCCAGCTGCAGGGATGTCGTCCAGGTCCTCGTCAAGAAACGGCGGGAGCTGGATCTCGTCGCGCGGAAACATGTCGTAGTACTTGCGTGGGACCGCGAAGGGGAGGTGGGGCTTGTGCAGCCCGCAGGCGACGAAGAGCGGTTCGTCGTGGTCGCGATTCAATTGGTCGATGCACCAGTTGACGGCGTGCCAGTCGCTGATGTCCTCGTCCTTCAGGTCGTGGGCCAGCGGGACATGAAACCCCTCATCCTTCTCGACGCCATCCCCATGTTCCGAGAGTCCCTTGCGGTCCATATACTCGGTCCATTCGGCCGGAAAGTAGGTATCGGAATGATAGATCTTTCCGGCACCGGCGACGTGGTAACCTGCCTTGAGGAACTGGGCACTCAGGCCTTCCCCTTCCGTCACATGCTCCTTCCACTTGTCACCGTTGTGATAGCAGGCAGTCGTCCAGGGTCGCTGCCCGCTCATCAGCGCACAGCGTGAGGGTTCACACGCCGGCACCGCACAGTATGCGCGGGTGAAGGTCACACCCATCTTCGCGAGACGGTCGATGTTGGGTGTTTTCGCCTGCGGGTTGCGCCCCAGGTGCGTCACCCAGTGATTGAGGTCATCGACCGCAATGAACAGTACGTTGGGTGGAGACGCCTTTGTTGTGGACTGCGCTGACGCATGCGGGAGACCGGTTGCCAACTGTTGCACGGCGCAAACGACCAATGCCGAGCAGACATCCCGCGCAAGAGGTGGGGTGAGAAGTCGTGACATGAGAGAGTTCCTGGGGCAGGGATGATTGTCGGATGGAGGAGGGCAGGGGAGGAAGCTCACGGTCGGCTGCGGCCGGTGCGAATTAACTCGTCCAACTGGCGCGACAGGCGGTCGGCGATGTCCGGATGCTGTGCGAAGATGTCATTTCGTTCACCGGGATCGCTGGTGAGATTGTAGAGTCGCTGCCGGGCCTGAGGAGGGGCCGCCGGTTCACCAGAGACCTTTTTGGGACCAGAGGATCCGCGTTGCAGTTTCCATTCACCGGAACGCAGTCCGAAGTTGTTCTGCTGTCCGTTATCCTGCTGAACCAGCGAGGCGCGGCCGTTTGCGTCCGGTTCACCCAGCAGGGCACCGAGCACGTTGAAGCTGTCGAGGCAGGCGTCGTCGGGAAGATCGACCCCCGCGAGTGCCGCCATGCTGGCCGCGAGATCGACCGTGCACACCATTTCGTCAGAGACTCCCGCAGGGATGTGTCCGGTCCAGCGCGTGATGAACGGCGTGCGCGTCCCGCCTTCAAACGTGCTGTACTTGCCGCCGCTGTAGGGACCCGCAGGATGATGGTCGCCAAGCTTTTCAACCGCGCCGTCCTGATACCCGTCATCGAGAATCGGGCCATTGTCGGAGCAGAACACCACGAGTGTCTCATCGGCGATGCCCAGCCGATCGAGCAAGTTCAGCAACTCGCCCACACACCAGTCGAGCTGAAGGATGGAATCCCCACGAAAGCCGAGCGGTGTCTGCCCCTGGAATCGCTCGTGAGGCATCCGGGGGACATGCAGATCATGAGAGGCGAAGAACAGAAAGAACGGACGATTCCGGCTGTTCTCGATCCACGCTGCCGACTGTTTCACCCACTCATCGGCGAGATCCTCATCGCGGAAGCGGGCCGCCTGTCCGCCGGTGTAATACCCGATGCGACTGATGCCATTGTGGATTGTGCCGTTGTGACCGTGCGACCAGTTCAGCTTGAGCGTGTCGCGTTGCGTTGTGCCGTCCGGATACCCTTCAAAGGGTGGCTTGTCGCCCACCCACAATGGATCGGCCGGGTCGAGGTTCCTCACGCGGTGATCGTCAACATAGACCTGTGGCACGCGGTCATTGGTCGTGGGCAGGAGAAAGCAGCGATCGAAACCGATTTCGAGTGGACCGGGGGCCAGATCGCCATTCCATTCGGGACCTTGCGGGCCTCCCAGTCCGAGGTGCCATTTTCCGACGACGGCCGTCCGATAGCCGGCTCGCTTGAGGAGCGAGGCAATCGTCTCGGTGCCCGGCTGAATGATGGCCGGGTTATTCGGAGCAGCGATGCCGGTTCCCTTTTGCCGGAAGGCATAGGTCCCGGTGAGAAACGAGTAGCGCGTCGGCGTGCAGGTCGACGCAGAACAGTAACCGCTCGTGAACCGTTGTCCTTCGGCCGCGAGACGGTCGATGTTCGGCGTCGCGAGGGCGGTCGCTCCATAGCAGGAGACGTCGCCATAGCCGAGATCATCGGCCATAATGACGATGATGTTGGGCGGGGCACTGACGGCAACGGGGGCTGATCCCCCCACCGCACTCAACAGCAGGTAGAAGATGCAGAGAAATTGTCTCATGGATTGCGCTATCGTTGTGGGGTGCGTGTCCCGCCGGTCGCGGGCTTCCCGGTAGTGGGACCATCGATCATGGCGGGGATCGGCAGGTAGTCGAAGTCCAGAATCATCTTCTCGGCGAGGGCCTCGCGCAGTTCGCGCTCGACGTCCATCAGTCTCGGCTCACCGCTGAGGTTGTGCAACTCAGATGGATCGGCGTCGAGGTCGTACAATTCGTACACAGCTCGTGGCGTGGTGAAGTACGTCGCCACAAGTTCGGCAGGCAACGTGCCGGCCTCGTGGGCTTCCTTCATCTGTTTCCAGGCGGCACCTCCCGCCGAGTCCACCGGCCCGTAGGGTATCCAGGGCGTGCAGTTGTAGATGAACTTGTAACGGTCACTGCGGACAGCCCGGCTGAGGTCATAGCCGCTGTTGCTCATATTCACGCTCACTGGTGCCGAGCCGTGAGGACCCCGTTCGAGAAAGATGTACTCACGCGGTGTGAAACTATCGCCCTTGAGCAGTGGCAGGAAGTTGACGCCGCTCATCTGTGGAGGAGGGGTGACTCCCGCGGCGGCCAGCAGTGTGGGAGCCAGATCCTCTCCACTGAGCAATGCCGACGACTCGCCGCCGGGCTTGACGACGCCCGGCCAGCGGACGAGAAACGGCACATTCGACCCCGGATCGTACAGCGAGCCCTTGCCGTGCGGCAGTGCCGCCCCGTTGTCGCCTGCGAAGACAATGAGTGTTTCGTCCAATAGATTGCGGTCTGTCAGCACCTTCAGAACATCTCCGATGGTGCGATCGACGCGGTTGACCTCGGCACAGTAGTCGGCCAGTTGCTCGCGCATGCCGGGCAGGTCGAGCCAGTGCGCGGGGAGCTTGAGGGGCGCGGGATCGGGACGAAGATCGGCGGGGGCGTTCCAGGCATGGTGCGGGTCACTGAAGTTCGCCCACATGAAGAACGGCTTGTCGGCGGGCTTCTGATCGAGGAACTGGGCGACCTGGGTGGCGACGCCGTTGTCGGGACCGGTCGTCAGCGAGTCGACGCGATCGGCGAAGGTTCTCAGGTGATGCTCTTCGAAGATGCGGGCGATCGCCGGGTCCTGACGTCCGGAGCCGTCGAGATGAAAGCTGCGACCACACACCCCGGTGTAGTAGCCGGCCTGTCCGCGCAGCAGTTCGGGGAGCGTGGTCTCATCGCGGGGGAGCGGTGCGGAGAACCGCGTCATCCGGGCGGCGACGGGCGAGCGGCCGGTCATCAGGGCCGCACGCGACGGCACGCACTGGGGGGCGGCGGTGAAGAAGCGATGGAACTTCATCCCCTCAGCGGCGAGTTTGTCCAGCGTGGGGGTGTCGACATTGTCGTCCCCGTAACAGCCCAGGAACGGATAGCTGTGATCGTCACTGAGGAGAAACAGGATGTTGGGGGGCTCGGCGGCAGGACACGGCCTGCCAAATACACATACTGCCAGCAGCATTCCCCACATCGTCTTGCCAAATCTCGACATGTCTTCCCTCTCGCTGATGTGGACTGGTGACCGCTAAAGTGTGACCGGTGACCCTGCTGCCTGCGAACGAACACGAACTCGTTGAGCGGTGTCCGCATTCCCATTTCTGAACAGTTGCCGCCACGAATGCAACTGAACAGGGGTCATGGTGGACGGAGTCCCGCTTGCGGTTTCCCGTTTTGATCAAAGTCTCGAATCTACGGCGGGCGGCGAAACCGCCAGCGTTTCGAGGGCCCTCCGGGCCAACCGGTGTTCCCCCTCACCCTCCATAGGCTCCATAACGCCGTACGCCTCGGGCGAACGCCACCCGGTTCGCGATGGACAACATCACGATCCAGGCCAGAGCGATCAGCAGTTCGTTCGCCAGCTGGGCATGCGTATATCGACCCAGCATGATGGCCGCCGGCGTGTAGGCCAGAAACTTGAACGGGAGAATCTGGACGAGTGTGTGCAGCGCACCGGGGAGCAGATCGAGCGGAATCATGTGACCGCTGAGGAAGTAGTTCACCATCATGTAGATGAACAGCAGCGAGCTGACTTCCAGAAACCAGAACGCGATCAGTCCGATCAGTGCGTCCAGCAGAAACCCCACGAAAAATGCCAGCACCAACGACACGCAGAACGCTGCAATCGTGAAGCCATCCGGCCAGCCGGGGAAGTAGTCCCGGCACAGCCAGAACACCAGCGCGAACGGCCCGATGGCGACGGCATAGTACACCAGTTTGTGGGCGACACGGTGCCAGAACAGGTAGCCCAGCATGTCGATGGGCTGCGTGAGGTGCTTGTTGATCGCCCCGCTGCGAATGTCATCGGCGATGCCGCTCGCCAGGCCCGGCATGCTGGAGAAGGCGCGGGCGACCATCGCCAGCAGAAAGTACGCCACCATGTCCTCAAAGCCGAAGCCGGCGATCTTGCTGCGCTCGTGACTCGTGCCGACCGCGAAAATGGCACTCCACAGGAAGATCTGGGTGACGATCGGCAGGAAGCGGAACAGTGTGCCCAGCGCAAAGTCGGCCCGGTACACGAGGCGTTCCTCGATGCAGGTCCGCAAAATCACCCAGTTGACGCGCAATTGTGCCAGCATGACGGCGTCAATCGTCGAAGGTCGCCCCGTACCGGTCAAGTCCGCCGGGCGTCACAGCGTCCAGTGCTCCACATACCATGCGTAGGCCATGCCGACCGGGTTCTCTTGGAAGAACTCTGAATGATCGTCGACGTATGCAAGCGGATAGTATGCGCTATGGAAGATCTGGTCGGCGGTCGAGACGTCAAGCAATCCCCGGGAGACGAGCAGGCAGATCGGTCCCAGGCTGGCGAGATACATCACGATCAACAGTACGAAGGCCGCGACCGGACGAAGCCACGAATGGTGTCGCTGGGTCGACGAGTCCGGGTCCATGGGAACTTGTCCTTGAAACAGGCTGTTGAAGTGATTCTACTTGGTGAAGCAGGTGACTGTCACTGTCTCTCTTCGATTGCCCACCAACCACCATTCCAACCCGTCCTCCAAGCTGTCCGCTTCGATCACAGCGCCCTCCTGAACCGTGCCTGACATCAGCCCGCCCCGTACCGTCGTCCCAGTTTCGCTCGGCGAGCGCAGTTACGACATCGTCATCACCACCGGTGAACTCCCGGTGTTTGCGGAGACGCTCCGAAACTGGGTGGCCCGCATGGGTGATGGTCCTCTGGAAGGACGCCAGGCGGTCATCGTCAGCGATAAGAACGTCGAGCCACATGCCGACATTGTCCGCCGCAGCCTCACGGAAACTGGCTGGAAGGCGACCACCTGTCAGATTCCGGCGGGTGAAAGAGCCAAGTCGCTGCCCGTCATCGCTGGACTGTACGATCGTCTGGTCGAACTGCAGGCCGATCGGCGCACGCTCATCATCGCTGTGGGAGGCGGTGTGGTGGGTGACTCGGCCGGGTTTCTCGCCGCGACGTATGCCCGCGGGCTGCCGTTTGTGCAGGTACCGACCACGCTGCTGGCGGATGTCGATAGCTCTGTGGGAGGCAAAGTGGGCATCAATCATCCCCAGGGCAAGAACCTCATTGGGGCCTTTCATCAGCCGATCGGCGTGTTCATCGACACCGACGTTCTGCGCACGCTGCCCGATCGCGAGTATCGCTCCGGGCTGGCGGAGGTCATCAAGTATGGCGTGATCCTCGATGCGGACCTCTTCGAGTTTCTCGAACAGCATGCATCAGAACTGAAACTGCGGGACGCCGGAGTACTGCGGCAGGCGATTGCGCAGCTGCCAACTGAAGGCCGATGTCGTCCGGGATGACGAGCGTGAAATCACCGGACGGCGGGCCGTCCTCAACTATGGACATACGTTCGCCCACGCCTATGAGGCACTGGCGGGATATGGCGAGTTGCTGCATGGGGAGGCGGTCGCGATCGGCATGGTCCATGCGAGCCGACTGGCCGAACGACGCGGGCTCATCTCGGATGACGTGACCGTGCGACAGACCCGCCTGCTGGAGGCGGTGGGTCTACCGACGTCGTTGCCGGCTGGGACCGTCTGGACTGCGGATGACATTCTGGACCGGATGCGACTCGACAAGAAGACGGTGTCGGGACAGTTGCGCTTCGTGCTACCAACGTGCCTGGGCGACGTCCGCCTGTTCGATGATGTCCCCGAAGCGGATGTGCGCGGTGCTGGGTTGAGCGGATCGGCGAGCGGGGAACGTCAGTCCCCCGGTGGGAAGGCCGATCGACATTGGACGTATCCGGAGGCTCACGCCTCCGGCTCGCCAAAATGTGACCTCTCGTAAATGCTCAAGGGATGCGACCCTTGGGCTTGTATCGGCATCGCGTCCAGTTGTGAGCTAGGTTTGGGAGGACGCCGGTCGTGCCGCCCGTCCTCCTCTTGACGTGCACCACCGTGAGGCTGCCGGCCGGCGTTTCTCTCTTCTGCTTCCCCTGCGGTCCAAGGTGCAGGAATCGCTCAAAGTCCCGGCTCATGAGTCAGTCCTCGTGTCCATGTATCCCCACAGCCACGATTCTCACTGGCGGTGTCTGTCGATCGCTCGTGGACGATGGCGATCTGCCTGCCACTGGTGCTGATCCTGCGGAGTGCGCCGAACTTCCGGATCATGTCAGGACCTGACCCCGAGCCGTTCGGGGGGAGAAGGTGGCCTTCAGGCCGGAGGAGGGGAGACGGATCTTGGTATCTTCATTTGATCTGGCGATCCTGCACCCCCTCTTCCCGGCCCTCTCCCCCACTGCCGGGGCTGGTCTGAATCGAGGGTCGTCCGTGGGGGAGAGGGAGAATCACAGCCCAACGTCAGGCATCGATTTGCAAAGTGCTTCCAAGGAAGGGAGTAGATCACTGGTTCACACGGCTCTGGGGCTGTTCGCACTCTGCGGTCTATTACCGCAGATCGCCGCGATCCAGGTGACAGTGGCGCTGATGCTGGCGCTGCTCGTCCGCGTCATTCCCCAGCAGGCAATCGTGGTCGATCACGCCAGGATGACCCGCGGAATGACCCACCGCGCGGCGACCCACAGGACGGCTCCGGCATAAACCCCGGCCATCAGGTCGTCAGCCATGATGCCCCAGCCACCGGGCAGGCGCTCCAGGCGTCGGCAGGGCCAAGGTTTGGCGATGTCGAACAGCCGGAACAGGGCAAAACCGAGAAGGCCGGTCAGCGGGGTGAGCGCGACGCCGGCAAACACAATCGGGAAGGCGGCGATCTCATCGTACACCACGCATCCGGGGTCCTTGCGCCCGAGCCCATTCGCAGCGGCTGCGCAGATTGGCACTCCCAACAGGATGACGGCCAGCGATGTGAGCCCCCAGCTCCAGCCAGAGAGGGACTGCCCCCCAATGCCCCCCTGCATGCCCGCGACGAGCACCAGTCCCCACAGGCCGCCGAACGTTCCCGGGGCCCAGGGGACAAACCCCACGCCCAGTCCGGTCGCGATGGCCAGGATCAGGATGTCGGCGAAGGAATCGCGTCGTCGTGATTCGTGCGGGTGTTCGGCTATCTTCAATGCGGCGGCTCACTATAATTGGTCCGAGGCCGATTGCCGATGGAATGCCGACAGCCAAAGCCGGCGGCTTCGACAAGCGTCATCCAGAGGCTGGTCCTCACCGATCCCAGACTGTCAACCCGGACCCTGTACGACAAGAGGGATGAATTGCAATTCATCCGCATTCATTTCCAATCATGGCGGACACGCAAAAGCTCAGCAAGGTCGAACCGATCAAGGTCAACTCTCGGCAGCTTCGCGGCACCATCGCCGAAGAGCTGACGGGCGACGACCCGCACTTCTCGGGAGACAATGTGCAGCTCCTGAAGCATCACGGCACATACCAGCAGGATAACCGGGACGACCGCGGTGGGGGGGGCAAGGAGTGGATCTTCATGGTCCGCACGCGCGTGCCTGGCGGAAAAGTCAGCGCGGCACAGTTTCTTGCCGAACTCGATCTGTGCGAGCGATACGGCAATGGGACGCTACGGGTGACCGACCGGCAGGGGTTTCAGTTACACGGAGTACCCAAGGCGAACCTCCGCGACGCCATCCGGGGGATCAACGAAACCAAACTGACGACGCTGGCCGCCTGCGGGGATGTCGAGCGCAACGTGAATGTGCTGCCCGGCCCCCATCAAAGGCAATAAAGTCCGTCAGCAGATGCAGGACATGGCCGATGCGCTCGCCGAGCATCTCAAACCTCGCACGACCGCCTATTACGAAATCTGGCTCTCGAATGGTGAAGAACGTCACCGTTTGGACGGGTTCACGCCGGTGGACGAACCGATCTATGGCCAGACCTACTTGCCGCGAAAGTTCAAGACGGCGATCGCTTTGCCGGAAGACAACTGTGTCGACGTGTATGCCAACGATCTTGGTCTGCTGGCCATCGTCGAAGGAGAGGAGATCGTCGGCTATAACGTGCTGGTGGGTGGGGGCATGGGGATGACGCCCGCCAAGAAGACCACATATCCGGCAGTTGCGAAACGACTCTGCTTTGTGACTCCCGACCAGGTGCTCGGGGTGGCGGAGGCGATCGTCAAAGTTCAGCGCGACTTTGGCCGGCGGGATGATCGTTCCCAGGCGCGCATGAAGTACCTGATCGCCGACTGGGGCCTCGAGCGGTTCCAGGCGAAAGTCGAAGAGTACTTCGGCGCGAGTTTGCCCGAGCTGCACGCGGCAGACGTCACTGACGTCGATGATCACATGGGCTGGCACCCGCAGGGGGACGGACGCTGGTTTCTGGGAATCAACGTCGAGAACGGCCGCATCCAGGATGAGGGGGATCTTCGCCTCAAAACGGCTCTGCGGAAGCTCCTGACGACCTACGGCATGCCGACTCGACTCACCGCGCTGCAGGGCGTGCTGCTGTGTGACATCGAACCGGGACAGCGTGACGCGATCGATGCGATATTGGCCGAACATGGTGTGGTTCCGGCCGATCGCCTGTCGTTGACGCGGCGGTTTGCCATCGCCTGCCCTGCGTTTCCCACGTGCGGCCTCGCGATCACCGAATCGGAACGAGTGATGCCCGAAGTCATCGATGCCCTGGAAGCTGAACTGAATCGCCAGGGACTGAGTGACGAGCGCATTAGCGTACACATGACCGGCTGTCCCAACGGCTGTGCCCGTCCGTATACTCCCGAAATCGGTCTGGTAGGCAAGGCCCGCGGTAAATACACGGTGTATCTGGGTGGATCAGCACAGGGGACACGCATCGGTTTTGTGTTCGACGACCTGGTTCCACAGGAGGAGATTTCCTCGCGACTGGCTCCCGTCTTGTCCTCGTTTCGCGAGGAGCGCCAGCCGGGCGAATCGTTCGGGGACTTCTGCCATCGGAAGGGGCCGGAGGCACTCGCGGCTGTTGCCGCTCGTATCGTTGCAGAGTGACGTCCAGTTTCAGGGAGTGTTGCGTGATGCGCGGGTCGATTCGAGTGGCTGTCTGCCTGTTGAGTCTGTCGGGGCTTGTTGGCTCCGAGGTGTCATGCGCCGAGGATGAGTCGGCGGAGCCTCCCATCGCTTATACGCTCAAGATCAACAATGAAACGGTCTCTCTCTCACCTGGCAAGACGCAGGAACTGCTCGGAGCCTACGTCAATCCCCGTCTGACGCTGGATGTCGCATCGACCCGCCGTTTCCCCTATGCTGGTCTGGCGTTCAACTATCCGGTGACCTACGGATTCGAGGCGGATATCACGGATCCGGATGCCCGCATCTGGACGATGGATGGAAACAACGTCGTCATCATGGTGTTCGCCTTTACCGAAGAGGTAGGCACGGAGACACTGGCGATCTCCACTGCCCAGACGTTGGGGGTGGACAATCCCGATGTGAAACCGGTGCGCATGACTCTTGCCGTCCAGGAGCTGACTGGTTCGGCCATCACAGTGTCATTCGGAACGGAGCAGATTCACCAGCAGTTCATCGCCTTGCCCGCGGAATCAGGCCTCTGGCGGATTCTTGTGTTGCAGGATTCTCCCCAGAAGTCGGGTGAACCCAGCGACGAGTTTCGCTCGACCCTGAAGCTGCTGCAGGAGTCGCTGACGCTGACGAAACCCGGTTCGTCCGACACCAAATCCTCCGTCCCGTGATTCGAGTCACGAGCGTGACAAAAGTCTACCGGCGTGGGTCGGTGGATATTCCCGTGCTGCGAGGGATCACGTGCGAGATCCCGGCAGGGGCCTTCACATTTATCGTCGGTCCGTCGGGCAGCGGGAAGAGCACGCTTCTGTACCTGCTGGTGCGCTCGATGAGCCGACCACCGGCGATATCGCCTTCAACGGGCGCGTCCTGTCGTCGTTCACCTCACAGCAGCGCGATGAGTTCCGTCGCCATCAGGTGGGGTTCATCTTTCAGAGCTTCAACCTGGTGAGCAACCTGACGGCCCTCGATAACGTGCTGGTTCCCGACCTGCCTCAGCCTGCGGTCGCGCGAAAAAAGCAGGACGCGGCCATTGCGTTGCTTCGTCAAGTGGGGCTGGGAGATCGCATCGACCATCGGCCGGCCCAGCTCTCCGGAGGTGAGCAGCAGCGTGTGGCGATCGCGCGGGCATTGCTCAAGCGGCCTCCGGTCATTCTGGCCGATGAACCGACCGGCGAACTGGACTCGGCCAATGGAGCCGAGGTGTTTCGCCTTCTGCGAACGCTGCATCAGGAACAGCAGTCGACGGTGGTGGTGGTGACGCACGATGAGCGCTACATTGAGCCGACCGATCGGATTCTGGAGATGCGGGACGGAGTGCTCCATCCGGTTGCCGGCGGAAGCGGATCATGAAGCGGATCGCCGTCGTCTGTGAGTATGGCACGCTCAATGGCGGAGAACAGTCGCTGCTCGCGGTGCTGGCGCATGTCCCGGACGATCTGGACATCACGGTACTCGCACCGGCGGAGGGACGACTCGCCGGAGAATTGCAGACGCTGGGGATCGCGCACCGCCCGCTCACTCTGCATGACCAGCAGGGACGACGTCGACCGGCAGCGGAGAGTCGCGAGCACCTGACTGAAGCGATTCATGCACTCTCTCCGCAATTGGTGCATGCCAACAGTTTGTCGATGAGCCGGCTGCTTGGAAGTGTGAGAGAGGCGATGCCCACAACCTGCACCGGACATCTGCGGGACATCATCCGTCTCAGTCAGAAGGCGGTCGACGATCTGAACCGGCTGGACCAATTGGTTGCCGTCTCCCGAGCCACGCGGGACTTTCACGTTTCACAAGGAGTCGAGGCATCAAGGATCGGCGTCTGTTACAACGGCGTCGACTGCGACCGCTTTCAGCCCCGGGAGAACACTGGCTGGCTGCATCGGGAGTTGTCGCTCGACCCGTCGGCCACGCTGATCGCCACCATCGGACAGATCGGACCTCGCAAGGGTCAGGACCTGCTGATCAAGGCCGTCTGCCGTCTGTCCGATCAGTGGCCGAAGCTCCACTTGCTTATCATCGGCGAGCGCTACTCCACCAAGACTGAGAGCCGGGAGTTCGAACTGGACCTGCATCGGACTGTCGCCGCGGCAGGGCTCAGCGCGCGTGTCCACTGGCTCGGATATCGGACCGACCTGGATCGTCTGCTCAATGAGATCGACCTGCTGGTGCAATCGGCACGACAGGAACCGCTGGGGCGAGTCTTGCTCGAAGGCCTCGCAGCAGGAGTGCCGATCATCGCGACCGATGTCGGCGGGACCCGGGAGATCATCGACGATAACGTCAGCGGGTGGCTTCTGACTCCCGATGATGCGGAGCTGCTGGCGGCGGCCATCGCACGACTGTCACGTGATGCCGAGACACGCTCACGACTGTCGGCCGCGGCGCGGCTGACGGCCCTGGAGCGTTTCTCGATTGAAGATCACACCAGCCAACTGTTGTGCATCTGGAATTCAGCAGTTTCGGGCACAAGCTGTCGACAGCGCCCGGCGGTGGGAACGTGACGACAGCGCGACGACATCGCCAGATTATCACGATCAGCCGATGACTTTACTTGCCGCTCATCCTAGATCGCTCGCTCTTTCCTTAAGCGGTGGGCCGGCTTGACAAACTGGGCAAGGGGAGCAATACAGCCATCTGTCTCACGTCACTTTGTCGGTTCCGACAACCTTCCAATTAGGGGGGGGCGGCATGTCACGTCACAAGTGGTGTCTCGCGGTTGTATTGGGCTTGTGTCTATCGGGGATTCCGGCGATCTTTCGGGGCGACGTGACGGAGGTGCTGATGTCTCCCAATTCACCGCCCTTGTTGGACATGGCATGGACTTTATAGTCGTTGCCGACGATCCGACAGGAGAGTACATGTGGCGGTGGCGCTGTGTCGGGGAATCGCCCGGGGACTGGTCACTCTTTTGGATGCAGTCCGACCCGTTGTACTTTCTCGGCTACAACGAGATCGTGGGAACGTTTGACGACAACTTCTGGGCCGAGGAGCAACCAGACCCCGAGGGTCCTCTGGTCTGGAACGAGAAGACGGTGCAGGTCACCGTACTGGGACCGGACATGGATGAGGTCGCGAACGGAACGGACGTGCCCAGCGATGGCGATCTCCTCACGATCTACTTCAACGTGCTCCGGGGGGACGATCAGATCGGCGGGTATATCGCAGGACACGCCGAGGAGCAACTTCGGTTTAAGAAACCATGGGAAGCCGTATGGTCGGCAGCCACACCATGGCAGCCATCCACCGAGCGCTTTTTCTGGGACGAAGGGCTGGCGATGATTCAAGATAGGAAGGCTTATGAAACGAACGATGCAAACTTCCAGGCACTCACTAACGGTGTTGCGTTTCATGACGTTCTTCAGCGAAATCGACTCATCATCAAGAATTGTTTCGGAGAAGATGAAGAGTTCATATTTCCGCCTCACCATTTCCGGGCTATCAAGACCGGTGCAAATAATTACAAGATCGTCGAGATCGAAATTCCGGAAGAAAACGGCTCTCGACATCTCAGAAGGCCATCGGAGATCACGGCCATGTTGAAGTCTCTCACGAAGCCAAAGTGGCGTGTTTCAGTGATCGTTGGAGCCGTGTTGTTCGCATACTGGGCACAGTCGGAGTTACGGGCCCAGCGCACGACTGACGCGACGAAACGGTCGGTGGTAGACGAGCTGGTGAACGAGTGCCTGGACTGTCAGCAGGGGCGGATCATGATCCCCCGTACAAGTGATACCGAGGTAGTGGCCGCGTTCCACGACGCCTACAAAGAAAACTATCGCCAGCGGAAGCATCGCATGATGGAGGAATTTCAGGCAGGAGCACCTGAAGAAACGCGAGATCTGGCAGGGGACCACAGCCATGCTTTCTAAAGAGATATCAGACACCGAGCGGCATCCCGCGTCCCCGTTTGTCGACCTGTTCGCGACTGAGGATCCGCCGGTCCCCGCCGGACGACGAAAATACTTCGCCGAGTTCTTGCAGCCGGACAGCCCTGACCGTTGTGTCGGCTGGACCTGCTATCTGAAGTCGGCCGAGGAAGTGGACGACGGCTGGATGGTGAACGTGGAAGTCCTTCCCATCCTGATGGGGCTCACGCCGAAGTACGTGGGTACGCTTTCCTCGACTTATGAAGTGTGGCACGTCAGCCGCGACGGGGAGCTGACCCCCGTTGAAGTCACTCCAGGGTATGGGTGTATACTTTTCCGATTCTGATCATTTCACCGTGCGGGCCGGCCGAAGTGAAGCGCTGGCTCTGAATCGTCAGCGTACTGACGGCGGCGAATGCCGGCATCCCACGACTGTCTGCTCTCGTTGTCCCCGCGACGATTGGGCGGCTCCTCACCGATGAGCCTTCTCGGTGCCAACTGGCCGTAAGATCACGTCAGCGGTTGCTTATGCCCATCTCTGTGTTGAAGAAGGACGGGTCTCCCTCCTCACCGCTAACTCCTTCCTCCTGGCTGCCCAGGTCAACGCGATTGTCTGCGGCTCGCAGCAATCAGGAGCCCACGTCACGATGGAACTCGTTCCAGCGGTTCCAGGCATAGGTCCATTCCATCCACATTCGCATCACCGACCACAGGCTGCGCATCTTCTGCAGTTGCTCGGGGGGCAGCTGCGTCTGCCGGGATGTCGATTGCCGAGCCGCATCGCGCAGGCCCCAGCGTGAGGCGAGTTGCTGGCACAGGCCGTCGGCGGAGAGGTCAGGATCGCTGTCATCGTTCGTATAGCCGGCTCCGTCAGCGATCACAAACAGTTCAAACAGCCGGCCGCGATACGGGTCGACTTCGAGTGGTTTGGTCGCTTGCTCCGCTTGAGAGATGATGGCGTCCACCTCATCAAGGACACGTACCGCAAGTTCTGGGGATGTGGATGTGGTCTGGGACACAGTCGTTGCTCAAATGTAGGTGACAAAGATCAGAAAATCGGGCCCAATCAAAGCCCACGGGATGTCGTCCAAAGCCTAGCGGCGGCGGCCGGTCGGTATTCTCGAATGTCACTCGCGCTCAGTCAAACAGATAGCTCACCGATTCGTTCCGGTGGATACGGCGGATGGCCTCGCCCAGCAGCGGGGCGACGTTGACGAGTCGCAGGTTGTCCAGCCGGCGGTTCGGGGCGATGGGCAGGGAGTCGGTGATCACGATCTCGCGGATGGGGGCCTCCGCAGCCGCTGCAGGGCCGGGCCGCTGAACAGTCCGTGGGCGGCACTCACATACACGTCGGCTGCCCCATATTCCTTGGCCACCTGCGCCGCTCCGACGATGGAACCGGCAGTGCTGATCATGTCGTCAAAAATGATGGCCGTCTTGCCGGTGATCGGTCCGCCGATCAGATGCTCCTGATTGGTCTGCAGGGCACTGGCCCGACGCTTGTCGACGATCGCCAGCGATCCCCCCAGATGGTCGAGGTGCTGCAGTGCTCGTTTGATGCTCCCTTCATCCGGGCTGATGATGACGAGATCCTGCGGCGAGAGTTCGAGTGATTTGAAGTACGCATCGAGGATGGGGGCCGCATACAGGTGATCCACCGGAATGTCGAAGAACCCCTGGATCTGGGCCGCATGCAGGTCCATCGTCAGCACCCGATTCGCGCCGGCGGTCGTGATGAGGTTCGCCACCAGCTTGGACGTGATCGGGACGCGGCCCGCATCCTTGCGATCCTGCCGCGCATATCCGAAATACGGGAGGACGACGGTGATTCGCTCGGCACTGGCCCGCTTGCAGCTGTCGATCAGAATCAGCAGTTCGACGAGGTTCTCATTCACCGGGGGCCCGGTGGGCTGGATGATGAACACATCCCGACCGCGAATGTTCTGGTTGAGGCGGACGCTGATCTCACCATCAGGGAATTCGCCGACTTCGACATCGGCCAATGTGACGTTGAGGAACTCCGCAATCTCTGCTGCCAGTTGCGGATGAGCCCGACCACTGATGAGCGTGAGATGCTCGTACATGGGAATTGACGACACAAGAGGAGTGAGCCACGGCGACGACCTGTTCAGGGTGTCGCACAGGTACCGTGTCGTCAAGTGTCAGGCCGTCGCGAACGCCGGGATCTGCTGGAGTCATGCTGCCTGCACCTTGCGAGCCAGAATCATACGTCCCTATGCTGGGAACATGGGCTCGGACGGTTCGATCGAGAGTCAGTCATCCTCTGCACCGAAACTTTCGCCTCGGCGGCGATCACGACGCCGGCGACTTGCCTACGCCGGTGTGGCGCTGGTGTTCGTGGTGGCACTGGTCGAAGCCGCGTCTTGGGCACTCCTGGAGTTTCGGTGGGGCGGGACGGAGTTCGTCAATATCTGCAAGGCCCATGCACTGGGTATGTCTCTCGAGATGGCCCAGATGGACTCCGGTCTGAACAACGCCATCCATCCCTACATCGGGTCCATCCGCCGCGACCGCCGGGGCCTGATGGGGCACTCGGTCAACGAATTCGGTTTCGCCTCGAACTGGCCCACACTGCACAAACGGGCAGCGGACAATGTCATCATTGGTATCACAGGCGGCTCGGTCGCAGAGCAGTTCTGCCTCTCGGACACACTGCCTGCCGCACTGAAGGCGTTCCCTGGGTTTCGGGACAAGCGCATTGAGCTTGTCCAGATGGCCATCAGAGGCAACAAGCAGCCACAGCAATTGATGACACTGGCTTATCTGCTCTCGCTGGGAGCCGAACTGGATATCCTGATCAACATCGATGGCTTCAATGAGGCGGCACTCCCCGCCGCCGAGAATGTCCCGGCCCGCGTCTTCACTGCCTATCCGCGCAGCTGGCACACTCTCTACATATCGGCCGGTGACCGCGACATTCTGCGGACGATAGCAGCCATCTCCCAGGGACGAGACCGCCGTCACCGGTGGGCCGAGTGGATTGACCGGTCTCCGCTGAAATTCTCAAACACCGCGACGCTTGTGTGGATGATCGCCAATGCCGATCTGGCCAGTACGCTTGCCGACCAGCAGCGGGAACTGCGCGAACTGATGGCCCGCAATCCCGATCCGGTCTCCAGCGGACCGCGTGAAGAGTTCGCCACTGAAGGTGCCATGTACGCCCGCCTCGTCGATCTCTGGAGTGAGTCGTCGGTGCAGCTCGAGCGGCTCTGCACAGCCAATGACATTCGCTACTTTCACTTCTTGCAGCCAAACCAGTACCTGCCCGGTTCGAAGCCGATGAGCGACGCCGAACGTGACGATGCCATTGAAGAACTGCAGCGGTATCGCGAACCAATCGAGAAGTGCTATCCACTGATGATCGCGGAGGGTGACGCCCTGCGCAGTCGCGGCGTTGCCTTCTTCGACCTGACGGGGTTGTTCGCCGCCCATCCCGAGGCCATCTATCGCGACGACTGTTGTCACTACAACCAGCACGGCGACGAACTGCTGGCCGAAGCGATCGCCCGGGATGTCGTCGCGACGCTGAATGCGGACGACCGCTAACAGCGTCGTCCATTGGCTGGCCCATGCGCAGGGCGATAGACTGAGGGCATGACGGATGTCACACAGCTCCTCGCATCGATCGAACAAGGCGATGTCCATGCCGCGGAGTTACTCCTGCCGCTGGTGTACGAGGATCTGAAGCGTCTTGCCGCCCGGAGGATGTCGCAGGAAGAACCCGGGCAGACGTTGCAGGCGACCGCGCTCGTGCACGAAGCGTACCTGCGTCTGGTGGGGAACGAGAATCAACGGTCCTACAGCGGTCGCAGTCACTTCTTTGCAGCCGCTGCGACTGCGATGCGGCGCATCCTGGTTGATGCCGCCCGGGCCAGGGGGGCGAACAAGCGCGGCGGGAGCCGGCACCGTGAGGTACTCTCGGACATTGCCGCACCAGCGGACAACGACGAACTCCTCGTTTTGGATGAGGCGCTCCGCAAGCTCGCCATCGAACAGCCGCTCAAGGCCCAACTTGTGGAGCTGCGGTACTTTGCGGGATTGACCGGCGACGAAGCGGCCCAGGTTCTGGGCATCTCACCCAGCACGGCCGACCGGCACTGGGCGTTTGCGCGGGCGTGGCTGCAGGCCGAAGTCCGGGGCGGCTGAGCGGCAGTTCGGAATTCCCGGACGATCTTGTGATGCTGGGGCGTGCTGCATTTCGCTGATGTCTTTGGAGGGTCGTGCGCGACCCGGGAGCGGATGTATGAACGAGGAAGAACTGTTCCATCAGGTGCTGGATCAGCCGCCAGGCGCGCGTGACGTGTTCCTCGATGCTGCGTGCGGCGAGGATGTCGGCTTACGTCAACGAATGGACGTTCTGCTTGGGCGCACTTTAACCCGCAGAGCTTTCTGCAGACACCGGCCGGCGCCGCATGTTGCCCACCGTCGGCCGAATGGCGCGTCAGCTGTCCCGACCGGCACCGTGATCGGTCCCTACAAGCTGCTGCGAGCAGATCGGCGAAGGGGGCATCGGCATCGTCTACATGGCCGAGCAGACCGCACCCGTCCGGCGCAAGGTGGCGCTCAAGATCATCAAGCCGGGCATGGACTCCAAGGAGGTCATCGCCCGCTTCGAGGCCGAGCGGCAGGCCCTGGCCCTGATGGACCACCCGAACATCGCCCGGGTGCTCGACGCCGGGACCGACCGAGAGCACGGGCCGGCCCTACTTCGTGATGGAACTGGTCCGCGGGCTGCCGATCACCGAGTACTGCGACCAGGCGCGGCTCGACACCCACGCAGCGGCTGGAGCTGTTCCTCGATGTCTGCCGGGCGGTGCAGCACGCCCACATGAAGGGGATCATCCACCGCGACCTCAAGCCGTCCAACGTGCTGGTCACGCTGCACGACGACAAGCCGGTGGTGAAGGTCATCGACTTCGGCATCGCCAAGGCGCTCAGCCAGCCGCTCACCGAGCAGACGCTGCTACACCGGGCTATCACCAGTTGCTCGGCACGCCGCTGTACATGAGTCCCGAGCAGGCGGAGCTCAGCGGTCTGGATGTCGACACCCGCAGCGACGTCTACTCGCTGGGGGTGCTGCTGTACGAACTGCTGACCGGCACGACCCCGTTCGACAAGGAGACGCTGCAGCAGGCGAGCTTCGACGAGATGCGGCAGATCATCTGCGAGCGGGAGCCACCCCGGCCCAGTGCGCGGCTGACCACGCTGGATGCCCAGGCCCGCTCGACGCTGGCCGGCCGCCGGCAGATCGACCCGCGACAGATCAGCGAGCATCTGCGGGGGGAACTGGACTGGATCGTGATGAAGGCGCTGGAGAAGGACCGCACCCGGCGGTACGAGACGGCCAACGCTTTCGCCGAGGACATCCAGCGGTACCTGGACGACGAACCGGTCGAGGCCTGTCCGCCATCGGCGTGGTATCGGTTCCGGAAGTTCGCCCGCCGGAACAAGGGCGGCGTCCTGACGGCCGCGGGCATCGCGATGCTGCTTCTCCTGGCAGTGGGGAGCATGGGATGGATGGTGCACGACCGAGGCTTGCAGGCAAAACGATCCGCCCTCGAGCGCATGTTGCGGCAGACCAAAGTCAAGGAGCAGATTGAGCTCGCCATTAGCGACGCAGAGCAGGCTCGCGAACGGGCGATGACGCTGACGGAGGACCCCCACCGATGGGCGGCAGCCCTGGACACTGCACGTTCCGCCGCGAAGGGCGCAAGGGGGATTGCCGCTCGAAACGAATCGGATCTCTCGTACGACTTACCGCGGCAGCTGCAGTCGCTGCAATCGGCTCTCGAAGCCGACGAGCGAGATCTCCGCTTTGCGGTTCGTTTTGACGCCATTCGACTGGCGCAATCCGATCTGAATCAGGGAATGTATGCCTTCCAGCTCGAAGCCGCCTATCCGGCAATCAGGCAGGCACTGCGGGAGAATTATCAGGTTGAGATCGGCGTGACTCCCGTTGGCGAGGCCCGAAAGACGGTCCAGTCACGGCCGCCGGCCGTGCAGCAGATCCTGTTGGCGGCCCTCGAAGTTGCGTCATCCATGTTCCCGGGAGTGATGCGGCTGAGGGGACGTGGCTCGCAGACCTGATCGCGGTTGTCGATACAACCCTGTGGCGGCAGCAGGCTCAAAACGCAATCGACGCACAGGACTGGGACGCCTTGGATTCGCTCGTTGCGAAACTCGTGGAGGCGCGAGAACCACCCGCAGAATTGCTGCGGCTGGCCAACCTGGCTCCTGTGGATTCACCACAGCGATTGGCGATGCTTCAGCGCATCCGCCGGTCGTATCCCGGCGACTTTTGGGCCAACCATGAACTCGCCAACAGCATCCAGGGCCATGCATTCCCTCAACTGGAGGAGGCGATTCGCTATTACACGGCTGCTGTGGCACTGCGGCCCACGAGCACTCCAGCGGTGATTGGCCTGGGACATGCGTCCCTGAATCGGGGCAAGTACCAGGCTGCGCTCGAGGTCTATCAGGACGCCGTGCAACTCAAGCAGGACTACGACTACGGGCATCTGGGAGTGGGACTCGCGCTGATGAACCTGGACCGACTCGACGACGCCGAGGCGGCAATGCGCCGCGTGATTCGATTGCGGTCAAATGCCGCGGGGGGATACTGGGGACTGGCGCTGGTTCTAATCCGCCAGGGAAACAACGTCGAGGCGGAAGCGTTGCTGCGCACGGCACTGCAGTGTGATTCGGCGAACTATTGGTGCCATCTTTCCTTTGGCCAATTGTTTCTCGACACGGACCGGCCTGACGAAGCCGAGGCTGAGTTTCGGGAGGCCATTCGCCTCGACCCGAAAGTGGTGTACGGACACGATTATCTCGGTCGTGCCCTGCAGGCGCAGGGGAGCCTGCAGGAGGCGGAAGCGTGCTATCTGGAAGCCATCCGACGACAGTCCGGGTATGGCGAAGCGCATCGTCTGCTCGCGGAGCTTCGCATGTCTCGCGGCGCGTCGGCGAGCCCAGGCAATGACCTGAATGCAGCCCTCGCGCAGGCACCCGATGACTTTGACCTGCAAATGCAACGGGGATTATGGCTCAAGGCGGAAGGCAACTTCGCCGAGGCAGAAATCTGCTTGCGCAACGCCCTGCAACTGAGGCCTGACGAAGCAACTGCTCACAATGATCTGGGGCAGGTGCTCCTGTCTCTCAAGAAGCCCGCACAGGCCGAAGCGGCCTTTCGCGAAGCACTCCGACTGAACCCCACCGCTTCGGCGCACGCGACGCTGGGCATGTTCCTGTGTGGTGAACGGAACCTGGAAGGGGCCGAGGTGGCGTTTCGCGAGGCAGTTCACCTCGTGCCAAACGACGCTCACCTGCATTACGGCCTGGCCACTGTGCTCCATCGTCAAGCGAAGCTTGAGGCCGCTCGAGAGGAGCTTGTCGAGGCCCTTCGACTGCAATCGAACAACGTGTCTGCACGAATTGAACTGGGACGGGTCTATTACGATCAGCAACGGTGGCCGGAGGCTGAAGCTGCATTTCGCAAGGCGCTGACGCTGAATCCCAACAACGCTTGGACACACTACTACTTGGGGAAGACGCTCCATAAACAGGACAAGCTGACCGAAGCGGTAGGACCGCTGCGCGAAAGTCTTCGTATCGATCCGGAGAACGACTCAACTCACGACGCGCTCGGCTGGCTGCTGCAGCAGCAGCAAATGTTCGCCGAGGCGGAGGCGCACTTTCGCGAAGTCATACGCATCAATCCCCAGCATCCGTCGTCCCATCACGGTCTGGGCCATGCGCTCTTGCAGCAAGGCAAGCACCGTGAAGCCGTGGCACCGTTGCGAGAAGTGCTGCGTTTGAACCCAGACCACCAGTACGCGCCGTCGCTGCTCAGGCGGGCACTGGGCGGGCAAGGAAAAACCTTGGAAGCCGAAGTGCTGGAGAAAGAAAAGTCCGTCCAGGAGCAGCGCGAGCCGGAAAAGAAGGAATCACCCGAATGATCTCTGACGATTGAAGTCTGACAAGGGAACAGAGAGAGACAAAAAGCGGCCGGTGAGGCCCTGACTGGCAAGAAAGTTCCTCGCCGGCCCGGCATCACTCCGGCGCGTCACTGTGCGCACCGCAGGCGATGTTGCGTGCATGATATCACAACTCTTCCGGGAGATCCGCGATGTTGACCGTTGTCATCACTTCCGTGCTGCCGTGGCTGCTGCTGGCCGCAGGCACCTGGCTGGGCTACCAGCTCGTCCGCCAGAACGGACGCATCCTGCTGCGGCTGGAGACCATCGAGAAGCTCCTCGCCGCCCGCGCCGTTCCGCCGCGGCGCGAGCCCACTGGACTGGCGATCGGCTCCATGGCACCGGAGTTTGAGCTGCCGGACCTCGCAGGGAAGAAGCACAAGCTGTCGGACTTCCTCGGCCGGGATGTGCTGCTGATGTTCTTTAACCCGCAGTGCGGGTTCTGCACTCGGATGCTGGACGATCTCGCCGCACTGCCGCTGGAGGGCGGCGGCGGCCGGGCGGTGCCGGTCGTCGTCACCACGGGGGATGCCGGGGAGAACCGCAAACTGTTCCAGCAACATGGCGTGCAGTGTCTGGTCCTGCGGCAGGAGCAGATGGAGGTCGCCTCGACGTACGGGGCCCGGGGAACACCCATGGGCTATCGCATTGATGCCGAGGGTCGCATCGCCAGCGAACTGGCCGCCGGGGCCGAGGCCCTCCTCAGACTGGCGGCCCCGAATGCCGTCCCCCAGCACGCGCACGGCAACCATGGCAAACAGCCCGATCCGTCCCTGGCCAACAGCCGGATCAACCGCAGCGGTCTGAAGGCCGGGACCCCGGCCCCGGACTTCAACTTGCCCTGTCTGGAGGGGGGCGAGCTGTCGCTGGTCGAACTGCGGGGCCGGCGTGTTCTATTGGTGTTCTCGGACCCCGACTGCGGTCCCTGCGATGAGCTGGCCCCGCACCTGCAGGAAATCCATCTCAGCCATCCGGATCTCCAGGTGCTCCTCGTCAGCCGCCGCGATGCCGACGCCACCCGTGCCAAGGCCCAGAAGCTGGGGCTGACGTATCCCATCGTCGTGCAGAAACAGTGGGAGGTCTCGCTCAAGTACGCGATGTTCGCCACCCCCGTCGGTTATCTGATTGATGAGCAGGGCGTGCTGCTCAGCGATGTGGCGGTCGGTGTGAATCCGATTCTGGCCCTGGCAGGCCAGCCAGTCTCTGCAGCACGGCATTCCGAGCCGTCACGTAACGGCAAGGAGTCCGCCATGGCGAACTGAACGCAGCACCCATGAATCTACGAAACGACGCACTTCACGAACCAGGATCATTCACGACGAAGATCACCACGGAGACACGGAGCAACGGGTTGGCATCGTCGCATCTGATTACCGTCTGGTCAGCACACCGTGCAGTGTTGGCCACAGATCTGATGTGACAGATCGCTAATCTCCGACACGACGACCAGTGGTTCTCCGTGCCTCCGGAACTCCGTGGTGAATAAGCCGGATTGACATCTCCACTTTCACTTCCTCTCACAAAAGGCTTCCACGATGACCCATCTCTTTGACGAACTCTCGAAAGTCCCTGGCGGACGAGTCGCTGCCCCGGCGGGAATCGCTGCGCCGGCTCGGACTGCTGTTGACCGGTGCCGTGCTGGGGCCGCTGGCCTCCGGACTGAATGCCGCGGGCGATGGACCGTACCCTTACTTTCGGTTTCGGGCCGCCCCTCGGCGTGCACCCAGGCCGGTCGACCCGTGCGTCTCGTTCTGCGGACGGTGCACGAAGAGCAAACAGTCCCAGTGTGTGAATGCCTGCCGCGCCTGTGGCGGAGACACGAGCCGCATCAGCGGACGTTGCGGCTCGTACACCTGCGTCGATACCTCGCGCAACCCGAACTGCGGTGCCATCGGCAACAACTGCAGTGCCAGCGGTCTCGACCTGTTGCGGCGGGACCTGTATCGATGTGAACGAACGACATCAACAACTGCGGCGGTTGCGGGGTCGTCTGCGGAGGTGCGGACGCCGTTCTGTATCGCCGGGACCTGTACCGCCGGCGGGAACGAGTGCGCGACCGGCCTGACGAAGTGCGGCACCACGTGCGTCGACCTGTCCACCGATGCGGCAACTGCGGTGCGTGCGGAGTCGTCTGCGCAAGCGGCAGCACCTGCATCAACGGCTCTGCAGGGTGGCGGAGGTGGCGGTGAGTGTCCGAATGGTGGCACGTTCTGTGGCGGTGCCTGTGTTGACCTGTCCTGGGATTCGGGGAATTGTGGGGTTGCGGGAGCGTTTGTCCGGAGCAGACAGCGTGCCGTGGGGCGTTTGCGAAGGAATCTGTATTGACTGCGGATTCTAGCAAGGCATCAGCACAACCAGATTCCAGGTTGTCCTGAGCAGTCGCAGGTGGCACGTCCCGAGGCACGAAGGGCGTGGGCATGATCGCCATGCCCTTCCCGCCGGTCTGGGCGTCCCACCCCAAGTCTAACGTCCCGTTGAACAATGGAAACAAGCACGAAGCACCGCGCGTGTCTCGAAATCTCGAATGATTGTCATTCAGAGTTCCCTGCTTGCATGCGGGCTTGTATTTCAACAGCATGCCAGGGACTTCCGGCAACCCACTTGAGGCGTCACAGACGATCACATCCGCTTCTCTTCACAAAAGGCCTCCGACCACGACCCATCCTTTTGACGAACTCTCGAAGTCCCTGGCCGAGGTAATCCCCCGTGGCATCGTCCGGAAGCTGCGAGACGCGGAACAGGAAGCGTCCCTCTCGCGATGAGTGGCGGTGAGACGGTTCAGGGCCGCGATAGTTCGCACAGGGGCACGATGTCGCTGCTGGATCGGAGCAGTTCACCGATGGTGACCCGGGCGAAGGCGGCCTCGGTCGCCGCATAGGCGCGGTCGAGTTCCTTGTGCAGCGGGCACAGCCGGGTGTGAGAGGGCAGCCCCAGCGGGCAGTGCCGGATGCGCTCCAGCGGAGCGACCGCGTTCACCACATCCAGAATCGATGTGCGGTCGGCATTCGCCAACAGCGAGTAGCCCCCGCCCGGCCCCGGTCGTGACTGCACCAGTTCGGCGGCGACGAGTTCCTGCAGCACCTTGTGCAGATACCGCCGGGGGACCTTCGTCTGGCTGGCCAGCGCATCGGCGGACAACAGATGTGCAGGGTTGAGGGCCAGACAGGCGACGGCCCGCAGGGCATATTCGGCAGTTTTCGGCAGCACAGCCGCGTCTCCTCAGTGGTCTCGAGCTGGCGACAATTCTATACCTTGACATGAACAATTCAAAGGTTATTCTGGGAACTGTTGATTCCGGACAACATCATCCTCTTGTGACTCTTTCCAGTTGCGGGCTGCTGCGGCAGCCCGTCCCGCCGATCCAGGAACAGACAATGCGACGCCAACGCTCTCCAAAGGACTTGCTGATTGTGTTGCTGCTCAGCTCTGCTTCGATGAGTCTGGCGGGTGAGGACTTCGACGATCCGCCGATCGCCTACAGTACAACACAGCCGGACAACCGGGTCAGCCGTTTGCAGGAGCAACTCGACAATCATGCGGCCGAGTTGAGCTGGGACGCCGACCATGGCTATCTGGAGTCGCTGCTGAGGGCACTGGACGTTCCGGTTGAGTCGCAATCGCTGGTGTTTTCGAAGACGAGCCTGCAGTTGCGGCGGATTTCTCCCCGCACGCCGCGGGCCATTTACTTCAACGACGATGTATACGTCGGTTTCTGTCAGTCGGGAGACGTGCTCGAGGTGTCCGCCGTCGATGCGCAGCTGGGCACAGTCTTCTACACCCTGGACCAGCGATCTACAGACACCGAGCCACGCTTCGAGCACCGCGTCGACAACTGTCTGGTGTGTCACAGTTCCTCACGCACCGAAAGCGTACCGGGGCATCTGGTGCGGTCGCTGTATGTCGAGGAGAGTGGCGATCCGGTGTTGTCGGCGGGGAGTCGCAGTGTCGATTACACCACTCCCTTTGCCGAGCGCTGGGGGGGCTGGTACGTCACCGGCGAACATGGCTCACTGAAACATCTGGGGAACCTGATTGTCGAGGATGATGCCCGTCCGGGGCAGGTTGATAACTCAACGGGACAGAATGTCACTTCGCTGGCAGAGCGGTTTGATACGACGCGCTATCTGTCGCCGCACAGCGATATCGTCGCGCTGATGATGCTGGAACACCAGGTGCTGGTGCACAATCGGATCACCAGCGCCAGCTACACGACCCGGCAGGCGCTGGCGTACGACGACATGATGAATGAGATGCTGCAGAAACCGAAGGGAACGCATCTCGACAGCACGATCCGCCGCATTGCCAGTGCCGGTGAGAAGCTCGTGGAGGCCTTGTTGATGGTGGGCGAAGCGCCGCTGGGCGATGCGGTCCGCGGCACATCGGGCTTTGCGGAGGCGTTTGAGGCGATGGGACCGCGCGACAGCCATGGGCGAAGTTTGCGAGACCTCGATCTGACACGGCGGATGTTCACGTATCCATGCAGCTACCTCATCTATTCGGAGGCGTTCGCCGAACTGCCCCCGGAGGTGCAGGATTTCGTGTGGAAACGTCTGGGAGAAGTGCTTGCGGGGAAAGACCCGGATCCGAAGTTCGCACATTTGTCGTTCGCTGATCGCAAGGCCATCCGGGAGATTCTGCGCGAGACGCTGCCGGAACTGACGGAGTCCTGGGGGGCCCGCCAGGGCAGCGTCACGACGAAGACCTCGGGTTGATCTCACGACAACGCCAAGGCATTTCTGGACAAGCCAGATGTGGCATTCAGGAGCCAGACTGCGAGAGACCACCAGTCATTCGGCAAAAAACCAACTCACAATTCACGATACAAAGGAAGCATGATGCGGCGACTCTGGATTGGTTTCACCCTGGTGATGTTTGTGTCGTTTCTTGTGCTGGGGTGGGTGGGGACGCGCATTCATGACGAGATGCCACCCATTCCTGAGCGCGTTGTGACGACCGAAGGCGTGGAGATCATCAGTCCGGGCGAGATCGGGCAGGGGCAAAATGTCTGGCAGTCGCTGGGGGGCATGCAGGTCGGGTCGATCTGGGGGCATGGCAGCTATGTCGCTCCCGACTGGACCGCCGACTATCTGCACCGGGAAGCGATGTTCATCCTCAACCGCTGGGCGCAGAAGGAATTCTTTGTCACGTTCGATGAACTGAACGAAGAGCGACACGCTCAGTTGAGCGGACGGCTGACCAGCCTGCTGCGTGAGAATACGTACGATCCCTCAACCGGAGCGATCACGATCGACCCCATCCGTGCTGAGGCGTATGAGGCCAACGTTGCACACTACACCGAAGTCTTTACCAGGGGCGTCGTCGACTACGCGATACCTGCGGGGACGGTGAGTAGTGACCTCCGGGCGCGAATGCTCAGCGGTTTCTTCGCCTGGACGGCGTGGGCGGCCGTCACGAACAGGCCGGAGTCGAACATCAGCTATACGCAGAACTGGCCTCACGAGCCGCTTGTCGGCAACGTTCCAACGGGGGAATCGGTGGTCTGGACCGGTGTGAGCATCATTATGCTGCTGGCCGGGATCTCCGCGATGGCGTGGTGGTATGCGTCGCGTCGCGAGTCCGACGAGCCGCTGTCGATCCCGGCGAACGATCCCCTGATGCGCTGGGAGGCGACACCCTCCCAGAATGCAACGCTCAAGTACTTCTGGGTGGTCGCCGCGCTGATCCTCACGCAAATGGGGCTGGGAGTGATCGTTGCCCATTACGGCGTCGAAGGAGATGGCTTCTATGGCATTCCCCTGTCTCAGTGGGTGCCTTACAGCGTGGCCCGCACATGGCATGTGCAGATCGGGCTGTTCTGGATCGCGACTGCGTGGCTGGCCGCGGGGCTGTTCATCGGGCCGCTGGTCAGCGATCACGAGCCGGCCGGCCAGAAGCTGGGAGTGAACATTCTGTTTGCCGCGCTGCTGCTGGTTGTCGTCGGCTCGCTCACGGGGGAATGGCTCAGCACGCAGAACTATCTGAGCGATGCCGTCTCCTTCTACTTTGGGCATCAGGGGTATGAGTACGTCGATCTGGGCGCGCCTGGCAGATCGCCTTGATGGTCGGGCTGTTGCTGTGGCTATTCCTCATGCTGCGTGCGTTGTGGCCGGCCCTGAGTGGCCAGGGAGACCAGAAACAGCTGGTTGCGCTGTTGGCGGTGGCCACCGGTGCGATTGCGTTGTTCTATGGAGCCGGTCTGACCTGGGGGCGACACACCCATCTGTCGATGGTCGAGTACTGGCGCTGGTGGGTGGTTCACCTTTGGGTGGAAGGCTTCTTCGAGGTATTCGCCACCACGGTGATCGCCTTCATCTTCATGCGGCTCAGTCTGGTGCGACCGGCTGCAGCGGCGGCGGCCGCGCTCCTCTCGGCGACGGTCTTCCTGGCGGGAGGAATCATCGGGACCTGCCATCACCTCTATTTTGCCGGTACTCCATCCGTAACGCTCGCGTGGGGGTCCGTGTTCAGTGCCCTCGAAGTCGTCCCGCTGGTGCTCGTTGGTTTTGATGCCGTCGAGGACCTGCATCGCTCCCAGTCGTCTCCCTGGGTCCACCGTTACAAATGGCCCGTGTATTTTTTCGTGGCGGTTGCCTTCTGGAACATGGTGGGTGCCGGGTTGTTCGGCTTCATGATCAATCCCCCCATCGCCCTGTATTACATGCAGGGCTTGAATACGACACCCGTGCACGGACATGCCGCTTTGTTCGGTGTGTATGGCATGCTGGGCATCGGGTTGATGCTCGTCTGCCTCCGCGTGCTGTTGCCGCAGGGCAACTGGAAGAACGGCCCACTCGCGGCGTCGTTCTGGATGCTCAACGTCGGTCTGATGGCGATGTGCGTGCTGAGTCTCCTGCCGGTGGGACTCCTGCAGACCTGGGCATCGGTCGACAAGGGGTACTGGTATGCCCGCAGCAGCGAGTTCATGCAGACTGATCTCCTGCAGACCCTGCGCTGGATGCGTGTCCCGGGAGATACGATCTTCTTCCTGGGGGCCGTAACTCTTGTCTGGTTCGTGTTCGGCCTGAAGACTGGGCAGTCGTTTCTGCCCGAGGAAGAAAGGCCGGACTGACTCCGGGTCTTGCTGCGCATCACGTCACAACTCCGCTCACATCGATCAGATGGATCTGTCGGCCGTTGCCGGTGTGAGGTGAATCGATGGCGACCAGTCGATGTTCGTTGCTGGCCCGGGGATGCAGGTCGCACCGCCACTCGCCGGTGTACTCGAGGGGCGACGGGAAGTGGCCCAGATCGATGCGGCGGCCGGTCGGGACGTGGAACAGGTGCAGTGTTTGTGTGCGCGGGTGCGCGGATCGGGATAGGTGTCGTTGAGGATCCACTCGTTGCCCGGCAGGGGCAAATAGGTATTGTGACCATTGTGTGTCATCATTCCCTCACCCACCGGCTGGACCTCGTTTGACTGGTCGCGAAACAGATAGAACGCTTCGGGTCGTCCCGCGGGCTTCGTCCAGGCGCAGATGTGCTGCGGGTCGCGCCAGATGAAATGCGACGTGAACCCCGAGGGATCGAGGATGTACTTGTCGCTGCCATCCATTCCGACCGTGAACATGCGCGTGGTGAAGCGTCCCGTGGGCTAGGCATCCAGTCCGCTGCCCGTACTCTCGCGCAGCGATGCAGGACGATGAAGCGCGAGTTTTCGGGGCTGATAGAGGAGGAGGGCGTTGTGACAGATCGGATGGTACAAAAACATCGCCTGGCATTGCGACGTCACTCCTTCATTTACTGCATTACGACCTGACGGCAGGCAGGGCATGGACTATGATCTGCTCCCAGATCCACGGCCGATGCTGCGCTCTTCGCAGGCCACTGTGTCGTGATGACAAACGTCGGTATGGGCTTGATGAAATGCAGCTGTGGTTTGTTGACGACAAGCTCGAGAATCACACGACCTGGGCGAACAGTTTCTCGCAGGACATCACGGAATCCTGTGAGCTGCTTACTTTTCTCTCGGTCGCCGAGGTGATCGATGAACTCGACAGCGGCAACATTCCCGACATCCTGTTTCTGGACTTCTTCATCGGACGGCGTATTGGCGTGGACTTGATCCGTCGATTCCGGAACGAAGAGGTTCGTCCCGTGCTGATCGCACACTCGAGCATGCAGGCCGCCAACGAAGGCATGGTGGCCGCAGGTGCCGATTTTGCTCTGGAGAAGATCAAATACAAACCGCACACTGCCTCCATTCGGAACGCCTTCAGGAACGTCGAAGACGTGGCGTGGATCGTGAAGCACCGGGCCGTTCGAGGAGGCCCCTGACCATGGCATGATGCGGTGCCGAGGTCGCAGATAGTTGGGACCATCGTCAAACCTCGCCGACCGGGAATGCTGTACGTGGTGCCACTTCATGCGGATGACAGCCACTCAGCGCAAGAATATCGGATGGTCAGCTCTGATGCTTTTGCCGATGGCTTACTTAGTCGGCTCGGAGGTTTTCTACGCCCGCAGCATCTCTCCGCACGGTGTCTCGTCGGTACGTGACTTCTTTGATCGATTCGAAGAGCCTCAACGTGTCCGCATGATTGAGCGTGAGGGCCAGAGTTATTACGAGTTCACGGGGCACCTGCCTCCGCGGTTAGAATTGGCCCTTCCCTCAGCGCCACCGACGTATGTCTTTGATGAACAGGGACGATCTGTTGCTTGGTGCCGAGACCCTGGTGACATCCCTGGCTATCGTCAGACTTGGCCACTGCAGAGCCCCGATCCTGTCGATATTGGACTGGTCAAAGGGAGGTTTGGGTTCCGTTGAAAGAGTCCCGATGCGAGCCAGCTGCGCAACGACGGCCTCTGCCGTGTGCCGTGGACGTCAATGGAGCCACTGATGCAGTTGCTGCAGCGAGGCCAGCACATGGTTGTACTTGTGTAGCTGTGTAAGCGATTCCACCTTCTGACTGTCGCGCAGGCGCTCGTCGATCACTTCCCTCAGCGTGCTCAGGAACTCCGGGTGATCTTTCACGACCACATCGAGTTCCACCGCCTTCTGCATCGAGAACACAGAGACGTTGGCCGAGCCCAGAGTGACCACTTCGTCATCAACCAGTATCAGCTTCGAGTGGATCATCTTTTCGGACAGGTAGACGTCGATCTCCGCTCGCCGGCAGATCCATTCCAGCGAGCGGTAGTTGATGTCGTTGCCGATGTTGGCTTCGCGCGAGAACAGCATGGTCACCTGCACTCCCCGCCGGGAGACTTCGACAATCTTCTGGCTGATGTCCGGATCGCCGATGTAGGCCATCTCGATGTACAGCGTGCGTTGCGCCTGTGACATCAAGTCGCGCATCGTCGGCTTGATGTGGAACCGCTGTGCTCCGTCGATCACCTCATTGAGCACAAAATCGAGCCGTCGCTTTGGATCGTGCGAGGCCATTCCCTGCTGATGGTCGCGCAATCGCTGGACCAATTCCCGTCCGGTGATCTCAACCATGTAGTCCCGGTAACCCCGGTGACGATCCTCGATGTTGATGCTGCCGGTGATCATCGCCTGTTCATCGAAGAGGTAGTACTTTGTGTGCGTGTGGTCGACCCATTCGACAGAGACATTCTCATGAGCGAGCAACTGCTGTCCGAGGCGATCATCGTAGTTGTCCTCGACATACGTGTCGGGAAACGTGACTGCCCGGGCCCGATACATCAGCCGCTGGAAGCGCGAGATCGGCACATTGAAGAACGACTTGCGGTTCATCTCGATCCGCTCGTACATGAGCGCCCCGAGATCCTTGATGATGTGCACCGTGATGCCCCGGTCCGCCGCCGCAAGCACTTCGCGACCGATCTGATTGCCGATGTCGTCGTTCCGCCAGACGAACATGTGAATGACGATCGAATCCGCGGCGTCGCGGATTCGCTGCACGACGCGGTCGAATGTGAGCGCGGCCCCGTCACTGTCGCGCGGGTCGGCCAGGAGACGAATGGTGGCGACGTCGTGATGTGCGCCCATGGCTCAGTGCTGTACGTCCTTTGATCGGAACCGGGATTCCACAGGTCGCGTGATAAACCTCGCCTGCTCGGGTGAGGTCATCATACTCAGTTATCGATACGTGATTGCCAGGCAGACGGATCGCGACTGCTGTGAAACACCGCGACCACGAGGATGGTGTCTTCCTCAACAGCGAAGTAGATCGCATAGGGAAAACGACGGACCAGAGCTTCTCGAAGACTGCCATGGACGATCGGATAGAGCTCCGGGTTCTCGCGAATACTGAGCAGCTTGTCCTCGATACACTGCTCGAATGCGGAACCGAGACCGGCACGGTCCTCGTACCAGTCGCGAGCCATGGCGTAGTTGGCGCTCGCTTCAACCCGAAATCGGACGCGACGCATCACACTCCCCCGGGGGGCGTCCGCTTGACGATTTCCCAGTCGACGACATTTGCCGGCGACACCTCGTGTGCCGCGAGTCGCCGGTCCAGTTCGGATCGTTGGGCTTCAGTCAGCGGCAACGGGTGCCCCTCGGACACGACGCTCTCCCAGATCTCACTAATGAGATCCAGCCGTTCCGCGACAGAAAGTCGGACGTACTCAGCAGTCCTCTCACTCATGGGTACCTCCACGTCACTCACGCTCCAGACGATACCACATTCGGTTTGCTCGGACCAACGCCTCACCCCGTTTGCGGCAGGTCCATCAGCCGGCCGAAGCGCTCGAGCACCTGCACCTTCAGCGGGACGAACTCGGGGCTGTCGAAGGCACCGCTGTCAACAAGTTCAAACGCCGCTTGCCGGGCCTCATCGAGAATCTTCGTATCCCGCGTGAGGCTGGCGACACGCAGCGGCAGTTGGCCATGCTGCCTCACCCCCAGCACATCCCCCGGACCCCGCTGCTCGAAGTCGACCTCGGCGATGCGGAAGCCGTCCGCCGTCTCCTCCAGAGAATGCAGGCGGTACACCGCATCCTCGGCAGTCGATTCGGAGAACAGGAAGCAGTACCCCTGCCAGGCACCGCGGCTGATGCGCCGCGCAACTGATGCAGCTGCGAGAGTCCAAACCGTTCGGCATCGAGCACCACCATCACCGTCGCATTGGGGACGTCGACGCCGACCTCAATGACCGTCGTCGCCACCAACACCTGCAGGTCGCCGTCGCGAAAGCGGTCCATCTCGTCGGCCCGGGCCGTGCGATCGATCTGTCCATGCACCAGCCCGACGGAAAACTCGTCGGAGACCGCTCGCCGCACGCGTTGATACACCTCCTCGGCCCCGCGCGGCTTGCCTCCAGGTGACGCGTCTCCTTCCACCTGCGGGCAGACGATGTATGCCTGACGACCGCTGCGAAGCTGCTGCTTCACAAACTCCCACGCCTTCTTGCGGGCACCGGCCCCCTGGATGCGACTGGTGACCACACGCTGCCTGCCGGGCGGAAGGTCGGTGACGACCGTCAGGTCCAGATCGCCGAACTGTGTGAGGCACAGGCTACGGGGGATGGGCGTCGCCGTCATCACCAGCACATGTGGCGTCCCACTACCTGATGACAGCCGCGACCGCTGGGCGACGCCGAACTTGTGCTGTTCGTCAATCACCGCCACTCCCAGCCGGGCGAACTCGACATCCTGCTGGATGACCGCCTGCGTGCCGACGACCAGTTCGATGTCTCCCGCGCGCAGCCCCTGATGCACATACCGGCGCTGGGCAGCGGTGAGACTGCCGGTGAGCAGCGCCTGTTTCACGCGGCTGCCTGCCAGGATGTCGCGAAGAGTGTCGTCATGCTGGACGGCGAGCAGTTCGGTCGGTGCCATCAGCACCCCTTGGAACCCGTGTGCCACCGCGACCAGGAGCGCATAGATGGCGATGACCGTCTTGCCCGCCCCGACGTCGGCCTGCAGTAGACGATGCATGGCCCGACCACTCGCCAGGTCGGCAGTGATGTCGCGGATCGCCGCATCCTGACCCGACGTGAATCGGAAAGGGAACAGCCGGCGGATGCGGGCGTCGATCTTTGCCGTCGTCTTCATGACGGGGGCCTCCTGCTGATCGACCCACGCGCGACGCCGCAGTGCCAGCGCCAGTTGAAACTCGAACAGGTCATCAAACAGCACACGGTGCCGGCCCGATTCATAGTCCGGCAAGGTCCGAGGTGTGTGCAGCCCGCGCAGCGCCACCTTGAGCAGCGGCAGGTTGTTCGCTTCCCGGAATGACTCGGGGAGCGGATCGGGGATCGCGTCGGCAAAGTCCTCGATGGCGGCCCGCGTCATCCGCCGCATCTCTTCCATCGACAGACCTTCGGTGAGCGGATACCGAGGAAGCAGTCCGCCGTGAGACGAGTTGTCATCATCTTCCAGCCATTGCACGCGGGGATGCGAGAACTCCCACCGCCCCTGGCTCCGCTTGGGTTTCCCCGAGAACAGCACGTTGTGTCCCATCATCAGCCGCTTGAGCATCCATGGCTGGTTGAACCACACGCCACGCACATAGTCGCCGCCGCAGTCGATGAGGGCCGCCGTCACACTCTTGCCCCCCTTGACGGTGCGGGCATCGAGATCGACGACGGTGCCCCGGACGATCTGTTCCTGCTGCACGACGAGGTCTTTCGGCCGGCGGACGTCGGTGAGGTCCAGCAGATCGCGGGGCATGTGCCAGAGCAGATCGCCGGCGGTGCGGATGTCGAGCTTACTGAGCAGCTCGGCCCGTTGTGGACCGACGCCGCGTACAAACTGTACGGGCGTGGCGAGCGGATCGTCTGGTAGGGGTGCGGCCATGGTTGGCTTCCAGTGTCCATCCCGAGGCCGGGGGAATGCAACACTGCGAAACCCGGCGAGCGGGGGATGTGAGTCCCCCGATGAACTCGTCGCGAGTCGAAGACGAGCGCGGCCCGAGTGCCACGCCCTGACGTCAGGAAGGGCGTGGTCTGGATCATCGCCACTCCTATCGGTACCCTCGGGATGTGCCATTCAGGCCTGCCAGAAGTCATCTCTCATGCAAATCAAAGCACCGGAGGGTTTTCGCGTGACCACACTCATCAAGAACAAGGTGAACGCTGCGAGACTCCTGTCGCAATCGCACATTCGTTGGATGATGCTGGTCGCCGCCTGTCTGTCCATTGTCTCACCATTGGCAGCGGCCAACCGGCGGCCCAACATCCTCCTGATGTACACCGACGACCAGGCCCTGAACTGCCTGGGCTTCATGGGGAATGACCACATCCAGACCCCAAACATGGATGCACTCGCCCGCCGTGGCACCTTCTTCGACAACGCCTTTGTCACCACCGCCATCTGCTGCACCAGCCGGGCCTGCTTCCTGACCGGGCAGCACATGTATCGGCACGGCATTACAGACTTCAAGACCCCGTTGAGTGCCGAGGCGTTCGACCTGACGTATCCCGCCCTCCTGCAAAAGTCGGGCTATCGGACCGGATTTCTGGGCAAGTTCGCCATCGGGAGTCCGGAGGGTGACCTCCGCGAACTCAGCCTGCCGGCCCACCGGTTCGACTTCTGGTATGGCTTTCCCCAGAGCATCAACTTCCGCCAGGAAGTCGATGGCCAGCCTCGCTATCTGACGACCGTGATGACGGAGAAGGCGATCGAATTTCTGCAAGCGACCACGCCGGATCAGCCGTTCTGTCTGACGGTCGCCTTCAAGGAACCGCATGGACCGTTCAACTTTTTTGATCCGGACGTACCCAACATTTACGAAGATGTAGAACTCCCGGCATCACCGACGTTCACTCAGCAGGACTTCGATGCCCAGCCGGAGTTCCTCCGCACTTCGCTCAATGGAGATGGCAGCCAGTCGAAGCTCGATTCGCACGACAAGTACCAGGAGGGCCTGCGGACGACATATCGCACCATCACGCGGGCCGACCAAGCCGTCGGCGAAATCCTGGGGGAACTGCACCGCTTGAACCTGGACGACAACACCGTCGTGATCTTCACGTCGGACCATGGCAGCCTGCTGGGCGATCATGGCCTGTCCGGCAAGTGGATCATGTATGAGAACTCGATTCGCATACCACTGGTCATTTACGACCCGCGTGTTGATCCCGCACGAGCCGTCGGCCGTCGCGAAGAAATGGCTCTCGGCATCGATCTGGCTCCCACGATGCTGGCGCTGGCGGGGGTCGACATTCCCGAGGTGATGCAGGGCAGGGACCTCATGCCGATTGTCAATGCTGAAGCTTCGGCATGGCGGGACCATTTTTACTATGAGCACACATATGACACCTCACCTCCGCGGGCCCCAATCGCGAAGACGGAAGGCATCCGTACGATGCGCTGGAAGTACACGCGCTATCCGGAGACCGAGCCGGTCTTCGAGCAGCTGTTCGATCTGGACGCCGACCCGCTGGAGCGCACCAACCTTGCACCACTCGCCGAGCACGCAGCCGTCCTGTCGGAGTTGCGGGCACTATGTGACAGAGAGCGGCGAGGCAATGACCGGCCGTAGGCCAGTTCATCTGGAATGGTGGCCTTGGTCGGTAGCGGGGTTCAATATCCGGTCCGCTTACAAGACCGGTGGATCGACCTCACTGGGCACGTAGTGCGCGGCATAGAGGTTGCTGCCATCGACGTGCGACTGCGGATCCCGGTTGGTAAACCTTCCCAGCAGGGTGTGGATGTACCGGGCCCGGAAATAGAATAGGCCGGTTTCCGGATCGAAGCGCCGGCCGGTGAACAGGTAGGGGTTGCCGAGGGCCGAGTTTCCGATGCTGGCGAAGCTGCCGTCGAATACGTCCACACCGCCGTAGGGCTGATACGCATACGCTTCGGCCAGGTTGCCCGAGGAATTGGTCAGCCCCGCCACGTTGTAGATGCGGTTGTGGTGATAGGTAAACGTCTCGGCCGTCCCGGCCCCGGTTGTCCCGGCAGCCGTGTAGTCGGCCAGCGTCAGCGGCTCGTCGACATAGTCGCCGTACGTGAACGTTCTCGCGCGGGTCCACGAGCCGGCGTCCACCCGCTCGTACTCGGCCACGACCTGTCCGCCTGCGTTCCCCAGCGGCGGCAGGATGGCCAGCGACTGCACGAAGATCGTGGACCTGACGACGGTGGTCATCCCCGAGTCGTCGTCGACTGCTTTGGACCCCCCGGCCCAGGGCGTCGTAGGCGTAGGTGTGCGTCCCCTCGATGCCGTGCGCCGGGCTGGCGGGGACATCCGCGGAGGCGAGCATGTTGTCGAAGTCCCAGGTGTAGTCGATGCCTGCCTCGTCGCTCGTCAGGTTCCCCTTGGGATCGTAGGTGAGCGACGTCGAGTCGATGGCGGTCAGTTCGTGGACCGCGTTGTGGGTGCGGTTCTGGGTGGCCGTGTTCTGGGTGAAACTGTCCCAGTCGCCGACGAGTGAGAGATCCCACGACTGGTCGAGACCCGAGTCGTCCCGCTCCCAATTGATGAGGCGATCTTCGTCGTCGTAACCGCTGGGCGTGGTGAAGCCGTAGCCCGACATGGTGCCGGTGATGGTCTCGGCGGT
>CAVPPT010000002.1:0-21120 GCA_963707405.1 uncultured Planctomycetaceae bacterium
AAAAAGCCTATTCATTCTAACAATCTTATTATATTTACCTGATTATTATTTCATAATAAATAGGAAGGTTCATATTTGATTACACGGAATTTATACTTGGAATTAGTCAAATGGAAGAATTCAACCTCAAATCTTCCATTGATATTGAGGGGGGCCAGGCAAGTTGGAAAAACAACCTTGATCAATGAGTTGGGGCTTTTATATGACCAATACCTTTATTTTAACCTTGAGAAATCTGAGGATTCCATACTTTTTGAGAGTTTTAAATGACATAGGTCGACTGGTACAGATTCTATTCCTGTCTCGAGGATTTCAAATCAAATCTGATAAAAGTACCCTGATTTTTATTGATGAGATCCAGGAGAAACCTGAAGTAATTGAAATACTGAGGTATTTAAAGGAAGACTACTCTCGGTTTGACGTAATTGTTACAGGCTCCCTGCTGGAATTTGGGATAAGCAAAACAATTAAAATTCCGGTTGGCAGGGTGGAGTTTATGGAATTACATCCATTAAACTTCAAAGAATATCTCCTTGGCACGGAGCAGAAAACTTTAGTTGAATTGTTGGAAAGCCCTCCTTTGGAAAATAGCTTTCTGCCGATTATCTATAAACATTTCCATGAATTTGCTTTAATTGGGGGAATGCCTGGAATTACTGCTGCTTACCTCAGGGAAAGGGATATTACTAGAATCAGAAACCTGTATGCGGGTATCATCGAATCCTATAAGGAAGATGTTGAAAAATATGCCTCAAATGAAGCCAATAGAAGAGTCATCAGGCATATTATGGAAACCGCTCTTATGAAAATCGATAATCGTATAAATATGAATCGTTTTGGAGCATCTGATTTTAGAACCAGAGAAGTGAGGGAGGCGATGGATTCATTAGCTAAAGCAAGATTAATTGAATTAATCTACCCTACTACTCAGACAGCTCCACCCATAGTTTCAGATTTCAAGAAACGTCCGAGGATTCATTTTTTAGATTTTGGACTGGTAAACTATCAACTTGGTCTCCATCAGGAATTACTCTCATTAAATGATTTGCATCAAAGCTCCAAAGGCAAGTTGGTTCATCAGGTGGTCAACCAGGAAATTAAATCTTTGGAGTACCTCCCTGGAAGTAGAAGGGCATTCTGGGTACGTGAAGAACGTGGGACTTCTTCTGAGGTAGATATCATCTATCCATTCCGGAATATGCTCATTCCGATAGAGGTGAAGTCAGGCTCCAGTGGTACTCTGCGTTCTCTTCATGAATTTATGGACAGATGTCCTCACCATTTTGCCGTTCGCATTTATGGCGGTAAATTAGGTGTAGATGAACTTAAAACAACCAAGGGTAAGAATTATAAGCTGTTGAATCTTCCATACTTCCTAAGTGCATGGATTAAGATCTACCTTGATTGGTTTTGTAAAAGTTAATTGCCAGGATACGCACCGCGGCCGTACTTCGAGAAGTATCCGCTCGAGCGGATTATGCCTCCCCTGATCAGGTCCGACGACTTGGACGACCTCCCCGAATCCGGACGGCAAATGGCTGCCAACCGTCGAGGAGATTATGAACTGGTTCTGCAGGCGGGCCGGTATCAGGAGTTCCTGCAGGCTTATCTCGCAAGCATCGCGTTTTGCGACGCTCTGGTCGGTCGCCTACTCGACGGACTCGACGAAAGTCCGGCAGCAGCAGACACAATCATCGTGCTGTGGTCCGATCATGGGTGGCACCTCGGCGAGAAGCAGCACCTGCACAAGTTCACTCTCTGGGAACGTTCGACGCATGTGCCGTTTCTGATCGTCGTGCCTGGAGTCACGCACGAGCAGGCGCGCGCTGCGAACGGCCGGTCGGCCTGATTGACCTGTTTCCGACGCTCAACGAACTATGCTCTCTGCCCGCCGTGGCCAAGCTGGACGGCGTGAGTCTGGTGCCATTGCTCAAGGATCCCTCAGCTTCGTGGGACCGACCGGCACTGACGACTCACGGCCGGGGAAATCACTCCGTGCCGCACGGAGCGGTGGCGATACATTCGGTATGCCGATGGTGGTGAGGAACTGTACGACCGCGATCAGGATCCGAACGAATGGACAAATCTCGCCGCTCGCGAAGAGTTCGTCGACGTCAAATTCCGCCTGCTGCAATCGGTCCCGGCGGCCGATGCGCCGCCGCTAAAGTCCGGAAAGAACAAAGGGAGCAGCGCACGAATGAGAACGTCGCTCGCGATGCTGGTGCTATTGAGTCTGCTGACGGCTCAGGTTCCGCTGCGTGCTTCAGATTCCGCACTCACTGGAGGTGGACTGAACATTGTCCTGTTCCTCATCGACGATCTCGGCTGGCGCGACCTCGGCTGCCAAGGCAGCACCTACTACCAGACACCGAACATCGACCGCCTCGCGGCGGAAGGTGTGCGGTTTACCGATGCCTATGCAGCCTGCGCCGTCTGTTCCCCCACTCGTGCCGCAATCCTCACCGGGAAGTACCCCGCACGGCTGCTGTTGACCGATTGGCTCCCTTCCGGTCGCTGGGATCCCAGAGCGAAGCTGCGGGAAGGGCGCTTCGTCCGTGCACTGCCGCTGGAGGAGGTCACCTTGGCCGAAGCGCTTCGTGAAGGAGGTTACCGCACCGCCAGCATCGGCAAGTGGCATCTCGGCAGTGAACCGTTTTCGCTTCCCGTTCATCAAGGCTTCGACCTCAACGTCGCCGGCAACGCCCACGGAGCGCCGGGAAACTACTTCTTCCCCTACAACGGGGACTGGCAGATCCCCACCACCGGGCTGCGAGCGACATGGAACGTACTGCCCGACGGTGAGCCAGGAGAGTATCTCACCGACCGCCTCACCGAAGCGGCCGTGCAGTTCATCCACGACAGTCGCCGGCAACCATTCTTCCTCTACTTCCCGCACTACGGAGTCCACACCCCGCTGCAGGCAAAGCAGTCGCAGGTCGCCCGATACGAAGCGGTCCCGGAGGAACAGCGTCAAGGGAAGCCCGTCTACGCCGCAATGGTTGAGAGTATCGACGACAGCGTGGGCCGCGTCCTGTCGACTTTGCAGGAACTCGACCTAGACGAGCACACGCTCGTCATCTTTACGAGCGACAATGGCGGATTCTACAACGCGACGAGCAACGCACCGCTGCGGGCGAACAAGGGGGCGTACTACGAAGGGGGGATTCGAGTGCCGCTGATCATCCGCTGGCCGGGCGTCGCTGAAGCCGGTCGCGTCGTCTCCGAGCCAGTGATCAGCACAGACTTGTATCCCACTTGTCTGGCCGCCGCTAAACAAGTTCTACGGACGCACCAGCATCTGGATGGTGAGAACCTGGAGCCGCTGCTCTCTGGTCGCGGGAGTCTGCCGCCGCGCAGCCTCTTCTGGCACTATCCCCATTACAACGAGCATCCATCGAGCGTCCCCTCCAGTGTAATCCGCCAGGGCCCCTGGAAGTTGATCGAGACCTTCGATCCGGCCGGCGTCGAACTCTACAATCTCACCGAAGATCTGAGTGAGACCCGCAATCTAACAGGAGATCAGACCGCGCGCGTCGACGAACTCCTCCGTCAGCTGGAAGCATGGCGCGTCTCCGTCGATGCAGAACGCATGCAGCCGAATCCTGACTATGATCCCTCACGCCCACTGAATCGTAAGAAGGGACGGCAGGCTGCGCCATGAGGAATCCCAATGCTGCAACACCGCTGTTGATGCTAACGGGCCTGCTGCTGGGGCCGCTCGATGCAGTGTATGGTGATGACGCGCCGCCGCCTGTTGCGCGGCTCAACGTCCTCTTGGTTATCGTCGACGACCTGCGCACCTCACTTGGCTGCTATGGCGACCGAATTGTGAAGTCCCCGAACATCGACCGACTGGCCGAGACATCTCGGCTGTTCCGTCGCGCGTACTGTCATCAGGCCGTCTGCGGGCCGTCGAGAGCGTCGATCCTGACTGGTCTGCTTCCCGACAACACCGGCGTTTGGCACAACCGCAATCTCTTCCGCGAGACCCATACGGATCTCGTCACACTCCCGCAACTCTTCAAGAACAACGGCTACTTCGCGCAGGGTCTGGGGAAGATCTTCAGCGGGGACAAGCGCGAGGAGGATCCGCAGTCCTGGTCGGTTCCGACTGTGCTGCGCCGCCAGACTGGAGGAATTACGTGCTGCCGGAAAATCAGGGGCAGGGCAAGCAATTGCCGTTGGAGTTCGCCGACGTTCCCGACGACGGGTATCCTGATGGCAAGCTGGCTGACCTGGCTATCGAGACCCTGCAGCGGATCAGCGGGCAGCCAAAGCCGTTTTTCCTGGCCGTCGGATTCTTCAAGCCGCACCTTCCGTTCACGGCGCCGAAGAAATACTGGGATCTCTACAATCCTGCGATGTTCCAGGCGATCGCAACGCTGCCGCGCCCTCGCGGTACACCAGCTGTCGCGTACCCCGATCATCTCGAACTCGCCGGTTATCGCGGCATACCCGACGATGAGCGCGTCAGCGCTGATGAGTCTCGTGACCTGCGCCAGGCCTACTACGCCTGCATCAGCTACACCGATGCGCAGGTCGGCAGGCTGCTCGGAGAACTCTCTCGGCTGGGGCTGGACGAGCGCACCATTGTGGTCTTGCTCGGCGATCATGGTTACTCACTCGGTGAGGCAGAACACTGGTGTAAAGACACCAACTTCGAGCTCGACACGCACGTGCCGCTCATGATCCGCACGCCCGGCATGATGCAGCCCGGCACCCCCAGCGATGCTTTGGTCGAATACGTGGACATTTTCCCCACGCTTGCTGCACTCGCGCAGCTCACTCCCGCGGGGTCTCTTGATGGCCGAAGCCTCACGCCCAATCTCGATGATCCAACGTCCGCAGGCCGCGATGTGGTGCTCAGCCAGTTTTCGCGTCCCTTTGCGGCCGGTATTCCCGAGATCATGGGCTATTCAGTGCGGACCCGCACGCTGCGCTATACACGTTGGATCGAATGGACCACGCACAAGGTGCTGTCCGAAGAGCTGTACGACTATTCTAATTCGGCGAGCGCCACACAGTTTGCCGAATTCCTGATCGAGCGCGAAAATCTGGCGGACGACCCGGCCCAGGCGGCAGTTCAGGGTCATCTGAGCAACATGCTGGACGACCTGATCGCCACCCGCCTCCATCCCGTCACGCCGGAGGTTGCGGGCAGGAAGTCCAAAAGAAATAAGCGAAAGCCATGATGTCCGAACTCCGGTGCACTCCGGCAGTCGCTCTGGGCTGCAGAATCGCCTGCAGCACCGCCGATGCAGCCGAGCCTTTGCTTGCGAAGACGAGGCTCCTCGAGGAGCGTACGCACGGGTTCACGCTGTATCGAGTTCCCGGAATCATCGTCACCGCCCAAGGCACCGTGCTGGCGTACTGCGAAGCACGCAAGTTCAGTGACGCCGATCGGGGAGAGATCGTGGTGCACTTGCGCCGAAGTACCGACCACGGTGCGACCTGGTTACCGGCGACAAAGGTCGCCCATCTCGGCCCCCGTTTAGCGCGCAACCCTCATATGTCTGACGCGAAGCTTAAGAAGGAACTGCCGGGGCCAGGGCTGCTGGCGCACACGGTGCTGAGCAAGTACTAAGATCACGTCCCGATCTCCTCGCGTCGCATATGTGCACGCTTGGGTGCTGCCAGTTTCAACTGCCGCAACACTCTCCGAGCGCCGCCGTTTTCAACCGCCGTCAACAACAAACTGGCACGGACCCGAGCGTCTCTTTGTCGCTCAGGGTGTTATCCTGCTTCAGAGAAGTTCGAGGGGAGTTTGTTACCTCGGAGCCATCGCAAAGGACTCGGACTCTCGCAAAACATTGCCGTCACGCAGCTTCCAGATTCCGCTCTAAGATGAATCGTTACGAAGAGGGCTTCGGACGGGGAGCCGACTCACGGACTACGCGGTGCGCCCATGCACACGATGCGTCCGTCGGCGAGCGAAAGAAAGAGTTGTCCGTTCGCCGCGGCAAGGCCGTCCCATGCAGGCGGAGCATCGAGCGTGTACTCCGCCAGCTTTTCTCCGCTGGTCGCAGAAGCGCCCCACAGGATGCCACCCATGCGGCCCTCATATGCCTTGGCCAGGTCGCCCTCCGGGAACACGACTGGTGTTCCGGCGACGAACAAGACATCGTTGGCCAGCACCATCGCCTTGCCAGTGAGCGGGATGGAGTTGCTCCAGAGTTCCTTGGAGGGAGCCGTGCCCACAACCACCTTTCCTCTCCTTCTCGCATTGTCCGTTTCACTCTTTGTGAGATTGGCAACTTTCTTGCCCGAGTTCGCCGGACCGCCGTATGTTCCCGCGTAGAGCGTGTACCCGCTCGTGCGGGGATCGAACCAGCTCGTGCGCCCGGGGGTGTAACCGCGCACCTCATAGAAGCGTGAGCCGTCCATGACCAGAATGTCGCCATGTACGCCGCCCGCGCCCGTGGGGATGTCGTAATGCAACATGGTGTCGATGGTCCAGAACGAGCGATGCTGCGGGATCGCCTCGAGAAAACCGTGCGAGGGAATCAGGTGCGGCTGCGTGACATCCTGAAGCCTGACGGGCGACAGGTCGGGGTTCAACGCCTGCTGTCGCAGGTAGATCAGCTTGTCGTCGGCGATACAGATATCCCCTTTGAATCCCTCGATGCTCATCCCGTTGACAACCTCCCGGTTCTCGATGGGAAATCCGTTCTCGCCATAGGGGCCGAACATATGCTTCCTGTGGACGATTTCGCCGGAGTGCGGATCGAGCGCATAGACGGAGATGCCGCCATCGATGAAGGAATTCCTCCCGGCGGCGAAATAGGCGAGGCCGTTCCGGATGAGGACGCTGCCGCAAATCGGCCATGCCGACTCCAGTTGGCCGTAGGCACAAATGATCCGTTGCTCACGCGGGTGAAACCGCCACGCCAGTGCTCCGTCGGCAGCACGCAGGCAATAGGCCGTTCCGTCGTGGGAACCGAACAGAAGAAGGCCTTCGAAATGCGTCGGGGGCGAGTCCACGCGTCCTTCGGTGGTGAATCGCCAGACGATTTCGCCATCCTCTACGTTCATGGCGCATACGGAGTGGCCGTCGACGTCCGCCGCGAACACCATGCCGGCGGCGATGATTGGTGCACTCACGCGAGTTCCAACCTTGGTCTCCCAAAGCTTGGCGAGTACGGCGGGAACATTGTTCTTCGTCGTGCCCGATCGGGTGTTGTCATGGCGGTACGCCGGCCAATCTTCCCCGGAAGCCGAAACCCGAGTTTTCAATGCCGAGGTATCTGTATAAGCGGGGCCCTTTTTCAGCGAGTCTTCCCGGACCACCTCGACGGGACTTTCCGATTTGGAAAAGTCCGGCTCCGGTGCCAGCGCGTTGAGGGCATTCAGCATGACGCCATTGGCGCACGAGCAGGAATGTGGACCGGCATAGTAAAGGCCGTTGCAGGGAAGCGGACCGATGCCGCAGGTGCTGCGGACCCAAGGGTTGGGAAACTCCGACCCGGAACTCATGCCGAGGAAATCGCTGCCGCCGCTCACGGAGTTGATGTAAAACTCCGTGGTGATCCGGTTCCGGTAACACCGATCATGTCCCATAGGACCGACCATGGCCTGGTCGATCTGCCTGACCACGTCCCCCGTAGTGGGATCGTAGCCGTTCACTCCCATCCGCGGCAGACCCAACCCCGGCGCGGGCTTTCCGGTGGAGGTGTCGTAGGCGGCCGCCCAAACAAGATCCTTCGCCACAAACACATCAGGAGGCTTGTGATGATTGATTGTGGCTGGTTTCTCCCACAGCGCGTGGCCATCGTCGAGTCGAAATGCCCGGAGCCGCTCGGAATCCGCGAGAAAGGCGGCGCGATCCGAAAGGACGAGACTCACCGCGATCCCCGCCGGCCCTTTGAGAGCGATGGGCGCGGGAACGTGCCAGAAAGACTCGCCGTTTGCGCGGTCCACACAGACGAGTTCCTTCGCAGTCGCAAAGACCACGCGATCGCCGATCACTCCGAGTGTAGCCCCCTCGTAACCCGTGGTGTCGGCTCTCGACAGCCGCCAGAGCTCTACCCCGGAGGCACCGTCGATGGCCAGGATTTCATTCTTGCGTTCGGCCGTTGGCCGGATCCGTGGTCCGTAGACCTCGGGTTTGAAAATGCTGGTGTTGAGCGGAGAGCGCGACGGATCCGCGATTGACTCCGCGATGTCGGCCTGGTCGCCGGTCACGACGAAGAGCGTGCCCTGGTCATACACAAACTCCATCGTCTCCGCAGTGCCCGAGTATTCTTTGATGACATCGCCGGTTGCCGCATCGAAAGTAGTGATTGGAGCCTTGTAGCCGGGCGTGCAATAAACCGCATCCCCCACGGCGACGAGCCGCCGCTGGATCTGCACGGGAGTCTCCTTGTCGCGGGTATAGATGGGGTGCCAATCGGGAAAGGCCACCTGCCAGAGAATGATCCCGTTGAAGGCGTCACGGGCCACGAGCGTGGGTTTGCCGGGAAGTGCCGGGTGCTCGGCGGAGGCGAGGTCTTCGATGGTGAAAAGGCGCCCCTTCGACGAAACCATGCAGTTGATCGAAGGCATGGTGAGGTGGGAACGCTGCCATTCCGGTACGCCCAGCCACTGATAGCGACGTGGCGGACCAACGACGGCATCCGCGGCAACGGCGTTGTTGTCCGCACTGTGAAAGTGCTGTTGCCATTCGTCTGTGTCGGGCAATGGAGGCTTGACGGTCACGTCCCATTTGCCGTCCCGTTTGATCACAAGTGCGCCGTAAGGCCGGAGCACACGCATGAGTTCCTCCGACGAAACCACAGTCGCGTCCTCGCAGACGACGAGCGTGGCGAGATTGTCCACGTACGGAAGCCTGTTCCCGCTCCAGTACATCACCGACACCTGGCCGTAGTCTCCGAACTCTTGGATCGCCTTTCGCGCGGTTTCGACAAGTTCCGGATCGGTCTCCAGCCCCTGAACAACGCAGTTGCCTGCCAGGCGAAGTGCAGCAGTGAGGTTCCCGTCGCCGCAAGGAATGTGAACGACCAGTCCGCCGTGGAAATCGCCCAACGAGGCAATCTCTTTGGCCTCATCCGCCGGGCCGGCCAGGACAACCGAGGTCATGATCGCCGACAAGATGCCAGAAACCAAAACCGCCCGAAGTGAAGGGAACGCTGCGTGAAGAGTATTCATAGATCGCATGAGCGTTCCTCCAGCTGTCAGGTATGTCATTAACACTCGCGCTGATCTTACTCCAACAACGCCCCAATCCCAATGAAGACAGCGGGACGCTGGTGGTTCAGGCGGACGAATCTGACTCGGCCCCAGTGAGGACACCAGTTCTCACGCGAGTGAATGTGTTGTCAACAGTTCGGCCTCCGGGGCCGGATTCGTGCAGTTTCAGTCCGCCGACGAGTGAGAGGGTGTGCCGACCGACCCGCCGGCCTCGAGAAATGCCAGCAGATCGAGAATCTCCGCCGCGGAGAACGTGTCGAGCAAACCCTCAGGCATCGGCGAGACTGGTGATGGGAGGTAGGTTTCGATTCCGGCTTTGGGGATCGCCGTGTATTGCCATGGTCTTTGCAAGTCGGTCGCGATACGGAGTTCCGGGGAACGATAGTCCCCACCGGCAGCGATGCGACCGGACAACACCTTTCCCTCCGTCGTTACAACCTGCATGTTGCGATACTTCTCGGCAATCACGATCGACGGCGACAGGATTGACGTCACCAGGTCGCGGCGGCCGAATCGACTGGCGACGGCGGTCAGATCGGGGCCGAGGACGCCACCACGGCCGTTCATCCGGTGACAGCGGCTGCACAACGCCTGGTCGAAGACGACTTGTCCTCGTGCGACGTTCGGAGTTTGAGTGTGACCTGTGAGGGCATCGGCCAGCTGTTCTGTCGCCCACTTTCGCACGATCGGACGGTTGATCGTCAGCATTGCCGGCTCACTGTGTGATCCGGGTTCGAGGAGTTCGCCCAGCGACTGACGTTCGGTCTCGGCGAGCGTTGCGATCGCTTCCTCACGAATCTGCCTCAGAAAGTCCGGCATTCCGGCGCCACTGAACGCCTCGCGGTCCAGTTCTCTGAGCCTTTCGAAGAAGGTGTTGCGGTCATCGAGCGTCCAGCCATTGCGGGAATGCCGCAGCACGAAGAGGTAATGCAGCCGATCTTCCTGGGTCTCCGCCTCACGCAGGAGTGCCACCGACTTCGACACGGCGACACTGGATTTCAGTCGCAGCAGCAGCAGTGTCGCGAGCTGACGGTTCACACCATACCCCGCTCCGGTCGGTGCGAAGACTTCGTGCATCACAGGGAACAGGTCTTCGAGATGTGCGCACGTCTCATGACGCAACTTGTCGTCAACCGTGTCATTGCTCAGGCAAATCACGTAGGAATTGAGGAGTGACAGCTGTTGAAAAGCCGAGAGCGAGCCGAACGCGAACTGGTTCAATCGTCTCAGAACGAGATCGATCAGGTTCTCCTGCCGGCAGCGAGCAAGGGCCGACAGTGCCGTGACGGCGATCGCGGGATCTTCCTCCGCGAGCGCCCGCTGCTGCCATTCCTCGAGCGGCTGATTCTCGATTGCTGTTTGGGCGATATACCTGAGTGTCGGATCCAGGCTCCCGAGGTAGGGCCAAGCTGTGGGAACAGCCGCGCGGTCGCCGTGACCGTGAAACTCCACAAGACGGGCAGCGATCTCCCGCTGCCCATTCGAAAACCGCTGTCGGGCGACCTGCTGCGGCGTAGACTCCAGCGAATCGGCGTCTGTTCCGACATAGTCAATTCGATAGAGGGCGGACTGCGTCTTTCGTCCTCCGGTGATGACATACATCGCCCCGTCCGGTCCGAAGGTCAGGTCGGTCACATTGAAGGGGCGCCCTTTCAGAAACATCTCCACCCGGCAGACATATCCCGCACCCCGCGGCTGCAAATGGCACGCGAGGATTCTGCCGTAGGCCCAGTCGAGCACAAACATCGCGCTTCGGTACGGTTCCGCGAATCTGCTGTTCAAGCCCGACGACACGGCCGTCGGTGACCCCTTGCCGATGTCGGTCACTGGCAATGCGTTGTCGCCATGGTCGGGAAAGTAGGGGGGCCAGTCCCCTGTCCGTCCGCGCCAGCCGTAATCTGCGCCTGAGACGAGGTGGACGAGACGTGTCGGCCGATACCAGGGGGCGCCCATGTCATGCTCCGCGTCGGCGTCATAGGTGAAGGCCTGTTCGTCTGCATTGAAGTCAATGCCGTAGGGGTTGCGAAGCCCGGAGGCAAGAAGCTCCCATTTCCGGCCGTCACGGTCAGTCCGGATGAGGTGCCCCTCCGTCGTTTGTTCGCCGCGTCGTGCTTCGCGGAAGGGTGACGTCTGGTCGAGGATCCTGTCAGTCGGCACCTGCACCGAGTCGCCATGAATGCTGTAAATCATCCCGTCCGGTCCGAGGGCCAGATCATTCCGGCCATGGCCGACGTTTCCCGGGAACTCGCGGAGCAGCGTCACGTCATCAAACTGGTCGTCACCCGTCGTGTCGCGGAGTCGGTACATCCCTTTGGAATTGTTGGCGTTGGCGTACAGGCTATCGAAGGCATAGAGCAGTCCGCGGCATTCCAGCAACGAGTCGTTGATGGTCTCGACTCTCTCGACGTGGAGTGCGTCGTTGGAGAGTGTCATCCGCAGCAGCCCTCGGTCCTCCCGCGAGATGGTGAGCCGCCCCTGCGGATCGAAGGCCATGCTAATCCAGGATCCCTCCGCGCTCGTGGCTGAGCGAAGCCGTCGAATCTCGAATCCCGGCGGGCTTAAGAATGTTGCGGGGTCGGTTCCTGTTCCGGCATCAATGGCCTGCTTCCACTGGGTATAGTCATCGAACGACGTCACCCGTGCAGCTTGTGCCCACATTTGCGGAAGGACCCGGCCGAAGCTGACGGCCGTGCCCCGCCGGAGATCTCCAGCAGGGTCGGTTAGTTGCACGTCCCAGTCGCTGTCCGATCGCACGACCGGTTCGTCCCCGTCATGCCCTGTTACCTCCAGACTGCACGCAATTGCGGTGGGACCGTCGCTGCTGACCGCAGTCAGTTCAATTCGGTTCTCGCCGACTCGCAGGATGTCGGAGACTTCCAAATCCAGCCAAGGACCGAAGTTGTCGACAGCGGCGACGCGGTGATCGTTAAGTAACACGTCGCAACGACAGAAATCTGCCGCAATCTGTAGCGATGTCCGCAACGCCTGTCCGGACACTTCAAACGTGCGACCAAACGTCACCGTACGCCCTGCAGGTGACCGATCTTCGTCACCCCAGATCCACTCGGGAATCCGCCCGGCGTCTTCTCCAGATGCCTCTTGAGTAATGGCGATCATCGACAAGATCAGGGCGAGAATTGTGCCGCGCATCGATCCGTCCGTTGACTTGCTGCGAAATGTGATCCGATGCCCTTCATGCAGGATCATACGAACCACGCCCGAAAGACAACAAAATCCACGGGCAAGTGATTTGACACCAAGGCTATGGGCGTCCCCAGGAACAGTACCAGCTTTCAAGTTAGTGTAGGGGTTGTCAACAGCTCAGCCCCACAAGGCCGTTGGGGAGTTGTGGTCACTCCAGCGCCCGCAGGGCCCGTTCGAAGAGTTCGACGAAACGCAATCCATCGGCTGCCTGTTCGTAGCGCCCCTGTGTCCGGTAATACTCCTGCGGCTCCATCAGCTGCCGACACAGTGCCTTTGTGTCCTCCTCTGATCGAATGGGCGCTTCGCCGACCAGCACCTGCACCACACCAGTGTGGGCGATCTCGTTCTGCTTGATCTGCAGTCCCGCCTCGATGGCCGCCTTCGGCCCACCGGTGCCCCGCGCAGCCAGCCAGCAGCTGCGATCCACACGCAGCGTGTGGGTGATTGTCCAGCGATTGATGCCGTCCACGTCCCGTTTCTCAGGCTGGGGTTCGACGGGTTCACCCATCTTCACGATTGCCAGGGCATCGAGCGGCCGGGGGCTCGTGAGTTCCGCCGTGATCATCAGTCCACCCCCTTCAGACGGCAGGTGGACGATCCCCCCGGCTGCGACCCCGTTGACGTCGAACCGAATCAGCGGTCCGCTTGCAATGAACACCTCGCCGCGACGGACGGCCTGCTTCCACGCCTCAAACCCCGTGGCCTCCCCCATGCGGACATAGGTCCGCACTTCGCCGAACAGCGGTTGTCACGCGTCTCGGAATCTGAAGTTGGGCAGATCGGTTCCGGCCATCGGCGGGACGATGTAGCCGCAGTTGAGCAGCTGGTACCAGACGTCGGTCTTGTACAGGTGAGTGTTGGCGATCTTGAAGAAGTCGACGGAGCCGAGCACCGTGTCGAGGACGGCGGTCGAACTGCGTGCGAGTGCGGCACCATGGGCCGGCCCCCCGATGGCTCCCAGTTCGTGCGTCCACCGGAACACATCCTGCATGGGCGGATAGTTGAACTCCACACCGTGAGTGCCCTTGCCGCCGGTGGCGATTGGTTCAACGACCTCGTCGATGCCCAGCAGATTGAAGTGCCCCTGCGCAGTATCGCGATACTCCTCCTCCGACCGGATGAACTGAGGGCCGCGGACCGCCTCGCCCCGTCGGCCATAGGCGTACTGCTCGGCCCAGATCCCCGGCAAGTTGCCCCCCTTGAGGACCAGAAAGTGTGCGTGCGAGAGACCGTCCGCATCCAGCATCGTCAGCCAGGCGTCGTCGTGTCGTAGGTCGGTCCGCTCGTAGTGCAGATGCTCGTCGACCGCCTGCCAGCCCTCCTGCTGCAGATCGGACCACCGCCGCAGCGGCATCTGGACACTTGCCACCCCCTCCTGAACGTCGAACTCGACAGCCTCCGTTCGATACTCGAAGCCTTGGGTTACCGTGACGGTTCCGCGCTTCGCCCCCTCGGGAAGTGGTACCAGTAAATCTCCGGTCCCCCGGGCATAACTGGCCGTGAAGATGTACCCCTTGCCCTGATGAATCGAAACAAACCACAGCCCATGCTCGCCCAGCCGTGCTGGAACATACGCTTCGCCGTCAACGACGAGCGTGAATCGTGCGGCGAGCGGCAGGCCTGTCCCTGCGTCCGTGACGTTGAGGCACAGATGCGAGGCCTGTTCCAGACCGGAAGCGGAGGAAGTTACCTCGTAGGTTGCGGCGTGATGTCCATCGTGCGCGAGGACGATGACATCCCGCGCCACGAGCATCCCGATCATGCTTGTGATTCTGAGCAGACAAGTTCCAATCGACGGATGCATGATTGGACTCTGGATTCGTTCCCTCTGGCGAATCGGCCGGAGTTTCGTTGGGTGCATGGAGTAGAGCGCACCGCACCAGCTCAGTCGTCGGTCGCTCTTGTCTCTTGAATCTCCATTGTCTCCCGGTCCCTATCTCGTGTGGGGTGTGGGGCATTCCACACCGTTTCACGCACCCTGCTGCCTCGCTGATGGTCACAGGTGCCTGCGGAAGAAGGTCACCATTTCGTCCAGGGTGTTCACATCTGGGGGCTGAACAGCGTGGCCGCCAGTGTCATAGACCTGCAGTTCGCAGTCCACGCCGGCCCCGGTCATCACGCGGTGCATGTTGCGGGACTGAAGCCAGGGGACGGTGGAGTCATCCCGGGCATGGAGAAACAGAATCGGCGGATCATTTGCGTCGACGTGCGTCACGGCGGAGGCGGCCCGCCAGTCCAGGTCCGTCGTTGAGAAGGGAGTGCCGATCCATTCCCCGTTGGTCTTCAGCTTCGACTCATGGTTGGGCTGCAGGGCCAGTTGTTCCGCATCCGTAAAGCGGCTGATGAAGTCGAAGACTCCAGCGAAGCAGACGGCGGCCTGAATGCGGCTGTCGGGGTCGGCTTCGTCGGCGGTGACGGCCAGCAGCGCGGCCAGAGTGCCGCCGGCCGAACGACCCATCGCGCCGATCCGCGTCGGATCGATCCCATGCACTTCGCTCACATGGCGGATGTAGCGCACACTCGACTTTACATCGGCCAGTGTCTCGCGATGGTGGTGCTCGGGCCGGCCACGATAGGAGATGAGGGCCGCAGCGAACCCGCTCCTTGCCAGATGTTCGGCGAACGGCCTGAATTTCTGGCCGTCCTGCGGCGAGAAGCCGCCTCCCTGGATCACGATCACACAGGGCACCGACCTGTCGGAGGCTGCGGGCAGATAGAGGTCGAGCGTCAGTGCCGGAACGGCCTCCGAAAACTGCAGACCTTTGACAATGCGGAATTCGTCCGCACGAGTGCTCGTCGCACCGAGCGCCAGGACGAGACTCAGCAGCACAAGCGTACGGGCGGTGCGCACATCTGTCATGGGAAGCACTCTCATGGCTGTCAAGAAGTCGGCGCTTCGATCCCGCGCCGGCCAGACCGGCGGAGTCTGCAGGGACGCGATTCAGACACGCAATCTCCTGCTCATGTCAGCAGCATCGTACGACACCTTCGAGGGGACTGCCAAGCACCCGGGCGCTTTGGGACTACCAAATCAGGAGCAGTGTGGTGCAAATGCCTGCCACCCGCTCGACCAATGTCTCTGGGCATTGACTGGCATGACGAAAACAACGGTGGTATCCGACGGTGTTTCCAGTTCGGTGAGTTTCCTCACGCTTCGCGACGTGAACGGCGCGACATCGGTTCGTATTTCTTTCGATGGCGGATAGACTCGTTAGCTGTCGGCAGTTTCGCGTCAGGCTTCATTCACACCAACAGCGGCCACGCACAAATGAGCATGCACACCGTCTTCTTATACGCGGGATACCTGATCGTCCTCGTAGCCCTGAATTCGGCGCCGGCACTTGCGCAGCGGACGCCGCAGAGCGAATGGAAGTGGGTGGATACGAACATCGCCGAGGGTTGTGTTCACGGCACACTGCACACTGAGTCGATGGACCGTGAGGTCGGTTACAGCGTGTATCTTCCGCCAAGCTACCAGTCGTCGGGCGATCGACAGTATCCGGTGGTTTACTATCTGCATGGGGCCGGTGGTAGCGAATCGTCGTCGCGTGAGTTCGCCTGGGCGGTCAAGCAAGCGATCGAAGAGGGAGCAATCAATGACGTGATCTACATCTTTCCCAATGGCGGTCACTATGGCGGCTATCGCGACTGGGACGACGGTGCGGTGTTAGCCGAAACCTGGATTGTCAAGGAATTGATGCCGCACATCGAAGCGACGTATCGCACGATCGAATCTCGCAAAGGCCGAGCATTGTGCGGCTGGTCGATGGGGGGCGGTGGCTCGCTGCGGTTTCTGATGAAGTACCCCGAACGGTTTTGTGCGGCGGCTTCCATCAGCGCGGCCATCAACATGCGGGGAGACCATCCGGAGGACTCCGCCGAAGCGAACCTCAAGCGAAACATCGATCAGATTCGCAACAACGTCGGCATCTGGATGGCCGTCGGCGACGAGGATCGGCTGAAAGTCGATAACGAGGTATTTGCCGAGGTGCTCGAAGAACAATGTGTGCAACACTCAGTGACGATTCTGCCTGGAGTCGGGCACAATCTCGGACAGATGTCCGAAACGTTTCATCGTGACATCGCGCTGTTTTTGAACAACGGCCTTTCGGGAGGCACCATTTCTGCACAAGTCGGTTTGGCCGCCAGTGGCATTCGCATCATCAGCGATGTCGCATACAAGCCGAATGCGACGACGGAATACGAGCAGGAACGTTGCAAGTTGGACTGGTATCTGCCTGCCGAAGGCACCACCGGCTTCCCGACGCTCGTATGGTTCCACGGCGGAGGATTGAGAAACGGCCATAAGGCGGACGTCAACGCGGTCGCACTGGCCAAACGCTTCGCTGCGGAAGGCATTGCCGTCGCATCGGTCAATTATCGCCTGTCACCACAGGTGACTTACCCAGCTTACATAGAAGACGCCGCCGCGGCAGTAGCCTTCGTGTGCAACAATGTGGCGACCCGAGGAGGAAGCAACAGAGTCTTCGTCTCTGGTCATTCGGCAGGCGGGTATCTGACCGCGATGGTCGGTCTGCATCCGGCGATGCTGAAGCCATATGGGGTGACTCGCAATTCATTGGCGGGCTTTCTTCCCATTTCCGGCCAGATGATCACACATTCGACCGTGCGAGGTGAACGCAGCATTCCGCAGCCACAGCCGATCATCGACGAAGCCGCTCCGGCGTATTACGCGACTGCAAACGCCGCCCCCTTCCTGTGCATCGTTGGCAGCAATGACTTGCCTGCTCGATCGGAAGAGAACCGCTATTTCGTCGCCGCCATGCAGGCCGCAGGTCACAAGGCGATCAGGTTCCTCGAATTCGACGGCCGCGATCATGGGACGATCGCCAGTCGCATGGGAGAACCTGATGACGCGGTCGCCAAGGCCATCGTAGAATTCGTCCAATCAACTGCCGTCCACCGCGAGTAATCCCTGCAGTGGAGCAAACCTTGTTTTTTCTCAGTCTATAGCTGGCACGGGTGTCTCCCATGAATGTTTTGCAACGATTCAGATGTGCAACGATGCTGGTTGTCATTGGCATGGGAAGCGAGGTGGTCTCTTCTGCCGCCGACGATCAGGCTCCCAATTCCCAGACCCAGCGACTCTCGGGGATCGCGTTCAGCTACGTGGGCGATCGCGGGATCGAGGCCGATCCGAGTGTCATCTTTGCCGAGGACTTCGAACAGCCAACACTCGATGCGATTGCCGAGCGCCTGGGACACCGTCCGAGATCGTGACGTGATGTCGCTCAGCAGGGATGTTCCCCCAGGAAGCTCCGGCCGCCAGTCGCTGCTCATGACTCAGCTGGCCGAGCAGGGAACGGGTGGTGATTTGTACCGCGTGCTTGGTGAGGGCTACGATCGGCTGTTTGCGCATGTACGTGCGTTTCGCCAATGATTGCGAGCCTATTCATCATTTCGGGACCTGCGTCGGCGGCAACCATCCCGCAACTCGCTGGCCTTCTGTCCGGGCGGGCCAGCCGACCGACGGTGCCAAATCCTTCTGGGTCGGTATTGAACCGTTCGGAAAGTCGTGGCGGTGGGACTACTACACGTACTGGTGTGACATGCGCGGCAGTCCTCCGCGCGGACAGACATGGGGAAACTCTTTCGTCCACAACGACGAACTGAAGGTTCAGCGAGGTGAGTGGACGTGTATTGAGGTGATGGTGAGGATGAACGATGTCGGCATCACCAATGGCGAACTCGCACTCTGGATTGATGGGTATCCAGTGAGCCATCTCGGCCAGGGCTTTCCTCGAGGCAAATGGGTGTTTGACAAGTTTCTGCCCGGCGAGGAAGGGGACGGTGTCCGCTGGAATCACTCGAAAGGTGATCGGGAGTCCTTTGCGACGGCTCCGGGCGGCGATCCCTTCGAAGGGTTTCGCTTTCGGACCAGCGAGCAATTGAACATCAACTTCCTGTGGCTTTACACCTATATCACGACGGGTACCCGCGGCCACGCCAACCGTGTCTGGTACGATGATGTCGTGGTCGCCACTGACTACATTGGTCCACTTCACAGCCAGTAGGTCACGTCGATGTCTTGCGATCGCGGATCGTGTCTGTCCGCTCCATCTTCCGGTGCTTCTTGAGTACGGTTCCATTTGTGCTGTGCTTTCACTCAATCGGGTTCTTCGGCCCCCGCCAATGGGCGACGATTGTTTGATTTCGCCAGGCCGACGCAAACAACACCCATTCGCAACTCCTCTCACGACAGATGACAGGGCATCACATGACCAGACACCGATTCGCCCACCGATCGAAGACGTTCGCGGCCTGCAGTGCTTCCATGGCTCGCTCGAAGATGTGGATGGCCGTCTTGATCGGGCCGATGGTGATCGGACTGGCGCAAGCTGAGGACGAGCTGCCGTGGCGCCTGTCGTCCCAACGAATTGGCGAGATCCAGCAGTCGCTGGACAAGGTGCCCCGCAGCTTCATCAGTGTGTGGAGTTCACCAACACGGCGATCTTCGAACGCAAGATCGAGCGGATGCCGGTGATGGCGCTGCACGAATTGGCACACGCCTACCACGACCAGATCCTGGGCTTCGATCATCCCGACATCAAAGCCGCGTTCGATCGAGCCGTCGTCGAGGGAATCTACGACGCGGTCCAGCGGAGCAACGACAATATCGAACGGGCATACGCCATTTCGACGCCGATGGAGTATTTCGCTGAGACCTCCGAAGCCTACTTCGGCGTCAACGACTTCTATCCTTTCAACCAATCGGAGTTGATTGAGCATAATCCGGCGATGGCCTAAGCTCCTCGAGCGACTTTGGAATATGAGCAGAGGGAGTGATCAATGACGTTCCGTGATCAGCCGGTTCCACATTTCATCATACTTCTTGCAGTCCTCGTCACGACATCGGCCGAATCGCGGGCGAACGAGCCTCCGAACGTGTTGTTCATCTCGGTCGATGACCTGAACGACTGGATCGGCTGCCTCGGCGGCCATCCGCAGGCGATGACGCCGAACATTCGATCGCCTCGCGGCCAGCGGCGTGCTGTTCACGAACGCCCACTGCCCGGCGCCCGCCTGCAATCCGTCGCGCACCGCCATCATGACCGGCATCTCGCCGCACACGCTCGGGGCTCTACGACAACCGCCAGAAGATGCGCGAGGTGCTGCCGGATGCCGAGCTGCTGCCGAAGTACTTCTCCGAGCACGGCTACTGGTCGGCCGGCTCCGGAAAGATCCTGCACTACTTCATCGATGCCCAATCGTGGGACGAGTATTTCCCGGCCAAGGAGACGGAAGATCCTTTCCCGCGCACCCTCTACCCGGAGCAAGCGCCCGGTCAGCCTGCCGCGCGGCGGTCCGTGGCAGTACGTCGAAACCGACTGGGGCGGCGCTCGATGCGACCGACGAGGAATTCGGCGGCGACTGGCTGGTGTCGAAGTGGATCGGCGAGCAGCTCTCAGCGCAAGCACGACAAGCCGTTCTTCCTGGCCTGCGGCATCTATCGTCCGCACGAGCCGTGGTTCGTTCCGAAGAAGTACTTCGACCTCTTTCCGCTCGAGGACATTCAGCTTCCCGCCCGGCTACAAGGAGGACGATCTCGACGACCTGCCGCCGGCCGGGCAGAAGCGGGGCCCGAATCGTTACTTTCCCCACATCCGCGAGCACGGACCAGTGGAAGCAAGGGATTCAAGGCTACCTCGCCTCGATCGCCTTCGCCGACGCCATGGTGGGCCGCGTCTCGACGCTCTGAGAAGGCGGCCGAATCGCGACAACACGATTGTCGTGCTGTGGAGCGATCACGGCTGGCATCTGGGCGAGAAACAGCACTGGCAGAAGTTCACGGCCTGGCGAGTCTGCACGCGCGTGCCGTTGATCGTTCGCGTTCCTGCCGGGACGCCCGGATTGCCGCAGGGCACGAAAGCGGGGAGCACTTGCGGCCAACCGGTCAACCTGCTGAGTCTGCTTCGACGCTGACCGAACTGGCTGGGTTACCTGCCAGCGAATTCAACGACGGGCCGAGCCTTGTTCCGTTGCTCAAAGGCACCGAGGCCGACTGGCCGCACGTGTCGGTGACGCATCTGGACGAACCCGGTTCTTACGGACTGAGTACTGAGGCGTGGCGGCTCATTCATTACACTGATGGTGACGAAGAGTTGTACGACATCAACAATGACCCGTATGAGTGGAACAACCTCGCAGATCAACCAGACCATGCTGCCCGGACAAATGCGTTGCGAGCACTGGCTCCCACGACGTTTGCAAAGAAGATTCCGCCCTCGGATGAGTCGCTGACCAAACTGGAACGGCAGCCGGTGACTGATTCTGGAGCACCGGCATCGAAGCCAGACGGCGATCCGTTTCAGGTCGCATTCATCAACAAGACGGACGCTACGGTGACGCTGCATTGGATGAATCCATTCGGAGAACCTATACGGTATGGCGATATTGAACCGGGGATCCGGAAACGTCAACAGACACGCCCCGGTGCCGTCTGGCTCATCACCGACGAATCAGACAAACCGCTCGGCTTCTTCATCGTCGGTGACCGCACCGCACAGGCGGTCATCGCTGATTTATGAGTCGGGAGCAGGAAGAACTTTACCCAGGGACCCCGCATGCAAAAATCACCGGCTTCAAGGTCTACCAGGTCGATCTGCCGCTGCATGAAGGCAACTACAGCTGGTCGGAGGGCAAGAGTGTCGATGTGTTCGAGCTCCATGCTCGCCGAGAGCAGGAGAACGGTTGAGCGTCAACATAACA
>CAVPPT010000003.1:0-75000 GCA_963707405.1 uncultured Planctomycetaceae bacterium
CAGTTGCCGTTCCTTCAGGGCCACACGGCCTTTCTGTGTGCCGTGATAGACCACATCGCGGTCGGCCTTCTGGCCCTGCTGTTTGGGCCCGGCGAGTTGAGCCGCACTCATCGCCAGCACGGCCTCGATCGTCGCCCGGCCCATCACATCCACCAGATCGTCGATGGCACACTGCGCCTGCTCGACCAGATCCAGCAGCGGCAGAATTAACTGCCCATCCCTGGAAAGCAGCCCGGCAATCTCCTGCGAGTCCGGAGCCGATGCGGACGCTTTGGACGCAAACGGACAGACCGCGAAGGACCTGCTGAAGACCGACTTCGGCACCACAAACTTCATCGCGACATCCTTCGGGCTTCCACTTGACGAAGAGACTTTGAAGGCCGGTCGAGCCAAAATCGCGAATCAACTGGGCGTGCGGGACTATCTTGGTTCCGGTACCAGTGGTTCGGAAGGTCCCGGTTGGGAAGCGATCAAGGCGTTGTTGTTTCAATTCCCGGTCTTCATGCATCTGTGGTTTCTGTGGTTCCTTTGCTGGCTGATCGCGGCATTCCTGATCTATGCGACCCTCGCCAATGCGTTGAGGATCAGCAAGCTTCCAACGTGGCTCGTGTGTTCTCCGGTCAGTCTGCTGTGGCTGATTCCGCTGACGATGTTGCCCCAGTCGTTCATGAATCCTGACAGCTTCGGCCCGGATCCATCCATCGGACTGCTGCCCATTCCGAGCGTGCTGGCGTACTACGCCGTCTTCTTTTTCTTCGGCGTGCTTTACTGGGACATGGACGACACCGATGGCCGTCTCGGACGCGGGTGGGCGATCAGCTTGCCGATCGCACTGATCATTGTCTTTCCGATCGGTCTGGATTTGGTGTCGGGAACGTTCGGGATCGTTCCGTCACTGAGAGACGCCTGCTCTGAATTCCCTCGCTGCAAACTTTCTGCAGGCCCTGTTTGCATGGCTGATGACATTCGGATTGATCGGTGTGTGTCGTCGACTGATGTCTCACGAAAGCAATACCATGCGGTACATTTCGGATTCGTCGTACTGGCTGTATTTGGTTCACCTTCCGCTGGTCCTGCTGGCTCAGTGGTTCGTCCGAGATTTCACGGTACCCGCCTTTGCGAAGTTCACGGGAATGACGATCGTGATCTCCGTATTCCTGCTGCTGACCTACGAATACGGCGTTCGGTACACCTTGATAGGTCGAATCCTCAACGGTCCGCGACAAAGGACGTCGTAGCGGAGTTTGCTGGCTGACGCGCGGGTGTTCGCATGGCGCGAAAATATCATCTTCGCTGCCGGTGGTCTCGGCTCCATGCGCCGAGTCTGTGTGTGTAGGCACCGAGATCGAGCATCGCCGTCGGACAAGTCGACCAACGCCGACGGCGGTGAGGAAGACCGCCGAAGTTGCGGAATCACTTCGACGGCGCCAGCGACTTGGCCATTGAAGCCGCGAACTTCCTTTCACGAGGTGCGTAAGGAGGGCGTGTCCTGAGCTCAATCGGTTGCCCTCAGGCTACCCCGGCACTGACACACGCTGCGAGTTCGAGCGTCGCCACACTCGCTGCGGTTGCATCGTCCTTCGCGACTACAGACTTCGCCTGAGTCGCAGCGGTGTGTTCGTCGAGGGGACATCTCTGCACTTAGCCCGACGCCTGCGGCGGTGGGCTGGGCAGATCGAATTCGAGCGTAATGAGATGATGAAGCTGGCCCGCAAGCAGGGGATGACCAAAACGCAGGCCCAGCTGTGGGTGTATTCCGAGCTGGACCGGCTGTACCCGCCGGCGACATTGTCGCCTGACACGGACCCCGAAGCGACAATGTCGCCTCCCCTTCCCCAGACACCGGGCAGATTCAGGGGCTCTCAGACCTTCCAGGGTCATGGCCACAGCTCCCGGCGAACGCTTCCCTGAACTCCGAGATCGGCTGGGTTCAGGCGAACCGGCTGCATGGTTGCGAGGGGACGCACTGCGGGAGCAGGTCAGTCACTTCCCGCACGCGCGACGTTCTTGACTGTGACACCCGCCGCTCGAAATCGGGACATGGCCCATTTTCGGGGGCTGGCTGGCGGCTCTGACGAAGGGACGTTGTCCGGTTACAACGTCCGGATCCGCGGTCTCGACTCCGGATCGTGGAAGAGTGGACTTCCGACGCCACGGTCCTACACCTGGATGTCCGGCCCAGGTTGAGCAGGTTCATGATCTGCGTCATCCGCGCCCGTGTGACGTGCCTCAGCCGGGCCAGCTCCGCGTAGTCGGCGACCTCGCCGCCCCACGCCATCTGCTCAAACCGGATCGCCAGTGCCATCAGCTTCGCGATTGCGTCCATGATCGGGCTCCTGCGCGGTACACTGAAAGGCACTCGGGACGTCCGGTACCGCCGACGGGCGGCCGCCCAAGCGGACCCGGCGGTGGTGTGTCTTCCAGCCTTTCGGCACTCGCCGCCCGGTTCGGCCCGCGCAACAGAAGGATAGGGTCAATGGCTGACTCTCAGCAGACTATCGATTGGGACGCCATACGCAGAGCAGCAAATGACTGCCTCAATGCTGCTTGGTCTTTGGTGTGTTTCGCTGAGTTGTCCCAAGGCAGTGAATACGATGCGAATCGGGCTACTGCACACCGAGAGGCAATCGACAGGGCGCGTGAGACATTCCGACTTGCGATGGAGATTCTTCAACCCGGCCTTGATTGTGCATCCGGTGATTCAATCCGGTATTCGCCAGTGTTCGATGCTCTGGCTTTGGCAACAGCGGGTCGGAGCGACCGCCCAGACTTCCAATACGGTCCGGCTTGCTGTGCAACCGCGCATGAAGCGGCGTTTGAATTGCTGCGCTGGGCGATACTTTGGGTCGAGAACGGGTTGAACGTCGAACTTGACGAAAGGGGGCTACCCGATCCGTACGTCGCGGGCATCGACGACTTGTTTAAGCTTTCCCCTGAAGTACTGCGAGACACGTTGGTGCGGTTGGAGAGACGAGAATCCCTTCAGGGGCTCGTTCGCGGGAGAGGCATTCGCCAGATTCGCGCCTGGATCGATCGAGAATGGGCTGTGGTGAGTGGCGGTGCCATAGAGACGCTCGAACCCGTTCCGCCCCAATACCTCGACATCACAATAGGGGGCCGCGAAGCCGACCAGTGGACGGCATCAAGAAACGGAAAGACAGCAGATTTTCGGGGGCACAAGATTCCGTGGAGTCTGTTTTGCCGAATCTTGAGGGCGCGAGGGCAAGTCGTTCGTTACGCCGAACTACTAAAGGAAGGCTGGACGGAAGACGACGTCGTCATTGAAGACAACCTGCGATCGCACATCACAACCATTCGCAACTTGATTACGCCACTTGGGCTCGGCATCAAAACCCACCGCAGGCACGGGTACTCCCTTTGTTGCACAGAGCTAAGAGACAATCAGATTTGAGGTTCGCTCAAGGTTCGTTCAAGGTTCAACGTGATAATCGTGCTCATGCACGACACGACGAACCATCTGATTGATTCGCTTCCCGACCCTGCCGCGATTCGGCAAAGCCTGAAACGCAATCAGGCGGAACGGTCCATTCTCCGGCAGATGCTCAGACTATCGGTCCGTGCCCAGGGACGGCAGGACCAGAACGCCAATTCAGGCGATGTGTGGCCGAGGAAGCCAAGGCAGGAGGCCGCCTCGTGAACCTCCACTTCGACCCCGCCGAGTTCTCTGAAGTGATCCAAGCCGCCGTCGACGCTGCCATCCGTCGGCTCGTGGCCGAGAGGCACACCACCGAGCCAGACAAGATTCTCGTCGACAAACCCGGCGCCGCCGAGATTCTGTCTGTATCGGTCTCAACCATAGATCGGCTACGCAAAGCAGGGCTCCCGTGCATCACGTTGGATGGTCGCGTGCTCTTCAGACTGGCGAGTCTGGATGAGTGGGCAGCGGCACGAGAGGAGGGGCGATGCGATACCAAATAGATCAACTCCCCAAGCCCGAGGTGACGCAAGGCACGGGTTCACACTTCAAAGTCGTCACACAATTCTAAAGGACTTTGTAATGAAACTAGGTGATTTGTTTCCGAGTCGGTTTCTCAAGGCCGCTGATTTGCAGGGCCGCGAGGTGCCAGTGACCATTTCGCACGTTGGCGCCGAGCAACTGGAGGGGCAACACGGCAAGGAGACCAAAGGCGTGGTCTACTTCCGGGTGCACAGCAAGGGCTTGGTGTTGAACCAGGTCAACGCGACAACCATCGCCGAGGCCTATGGCGACGAGACCGACAACTGGGGCAACAAACATCTTGTGCTCTACCCCACCCGGACGCAATTCGGCGCCAAGATGGTCGACTGCATCCGGATCAGAATCCCCGGGCAATCGGGGCGGGCAGCACCAGGCCCGGCTCCGCAGTCGGACTTCGACGCCGCAAACGCCGAGCTGCAAAACGAAGAGGACGCCGACCTGGCCGACGTCCCCTTCTGAGCGTGTTTCATCCCCGGCCGGCAGCCGTTGGGGCGGCTGCTGGCCCTATTTCGTGAGCTGTCCAATGCTACTCTCCGAACTGTTTCGACGCAACACGAGCGGCGAGCTGCCGCCATGGGCCAGCGACATCCTTGCCGCGACGCCCAACCGCGGCGATGGCTTAAACAGATGGCTTCTGAAAGCGGCGATCGCATTGCGGCGGTGCGGGCGCACCGAACATGACATTCGGGCCGCTCTGTCTGCCGCGACTGCTGACCAGCCAGTCCGACACGGCGAAATCGAGCGGGCCGTTGAGCGATCTGTGGAGTACATGAGCGATGGCCCGATAGCAGCCCCGCGGCGCACCTGGGGCACCGAGAATGAGCCGTTGCGCCGCAAGATCATTAATCAGGCCGGCGGCGCTGGAAGTTGTCGACCTCTGGGAGCGGTCGCCGTATCGCCTTGTTGATGACGGGCCCGGCATGCCGAGGAAATCATCGACCTGCTCTTCCCGGGCGACCCTCTGCTGTGCTGTGCTGCCACGTTGTCAACGGCACATACGGCACCACGCGATTGGTGGCGGGGCAAATTGGCAGAGATGCAGTTCATTGTTCCGAGTCCCATGTCTTCACCAACGGGGCAGACACAAGACGGCAGGCCCTCGGCGCGATGCCTCGGCAATACGGGACCACGGCAGTTTCTTGTGGTCGAGCAAGACTCAGGCACACCCGACGAGCAGGCTGCCATCCTGCTGCACCTGGCCGAACGCGCCCCTCTGGCAATCGCGTTGACCAGCGGGAACAAGAGCTTGCACGGTTGGTTTTCGTGCCAGGGCGCCACCGAGTCGCAGCACGCGAACGTTCTTCAACTACGCCGTCAAGTGCGGGGCAGACCCCGCGACGTGGACGCCCTGCCAGCTGGTACGCATGCCTGAAGGGCGGCGAGACAATGGCAATCGGCAGGCCGTGCTGTTTCTGAACAGGGAGGCACTATGAGTCTCGCAACGGATTGGAGTGCGGTCGACGAGTCTTTGGGCGAGCAGGCAACCGACGGCGGAGTCGGGAAAGGAGTCGATACGCTTTCAGCGGATCTCGTCTGCCGAGTTGGACACCACCAACTATGAGTTGACGTACCTCGTTGACGACATTCTCGTCGACCAGCAACCTTGCCTGATGGCGGGACCACACAAGAGCCTCAAGACGAATGTGTTGGTTGACCTGAGCATTTCCCTTGCCATCGGGGGGCGGTTCCTGGGCGTGTTCAACGTTCCACGACCCGTCCGAGTCGGTGTCATGTCCGGTGAATCGGGACTTGCCACCCTGCAGGAAACGGGACGTCGAATTGCCAGAGCAGCGGGGACGCGGTTGTCCGACATCGACAACTTGATCTGGACACCAGACTTACCCGTATTCGGGCACCTCGACTACATGGCTGCATTGCAGGAATTCATCAAGGCACGACGGGCTCCGAGTCATCGTCATCGACCCCGCGTACCTTTGCTACGCCACTTGCGGCGGACAAAGGGAACAACCTGTTCGCGATGGGCGAGTTACTGCGAAGCGTCAATGACGTCTGCCAGGACTGCGGCTGCACACTGCTCATCGCGCACCACATGAAGCGCACGGGTGTTGCCTACGACCCCCCCGAGTTGGCAGACGCGGCGTGGTCCGGGTGGGCGGAGTGGGCGCGACAATGGCTCCTGCTCAACCGCCGCGAGAAGTTCGACCCCGACAGCAATGGCGAGCACAAGCTGTGGTTCGCTGTAGGCGGTTCTGCGGGCCACTCTGGCCTGTGGGGCCTGGATATCGAGGAGGGGCGTCGGGACGCACCAGAGGGCCGTTACTGGGACGTATCGGTACGTCCGGCAAGTGACGTCCGGGCAGAAGCCAAAGACGATCGACAGGCCGAACGGCGACGGGAAAAGGCAGCCAAGTTTGAGAAGGACTTGGACGCCGTGGCCGAAGCGCTGGACGCGTATCCCGACGGCGCAACCCGGACGCGCCTACGTGAGCATTGCGGGATGTCCGGCGACGAAGTTTGGCACGGCCATCGCCGAGCTGGAGAGACGCGAAATCGCGGAACGGTGCGAAGTGCGAGTCAGCAACCACAAGACACCAAAGGAAGGATATCGACGTGTGCCAGATACCGCAGACAACCCAACATGAACCACTCGGACCACCCGGACAGAGCAGTCGGACAACAGGTTGTCCGAGTGCTAAGAGCACCAGTCGGACAGCAGCACTACGTAGTAGTGCTGTCCGTCCGTGTGGTGCTTGCCCGGACGATCGCACGTGTATGGCGTTTGTCCGGGTGGTCGCTGTCCGAGTGGTGGAATCGACATCCAGTTGCGAGGAGACCGCAGAGAAGCCTTCCGAACCAATGATTGCATTGAAGGCGACTCAATGAACGGTCAAAGGACCGCACAGACGCCGGCACGGCGAGGGGCCTTACCATTGCTGCCGATGCCGCTGGGGGGATGTCCACCTCGCCAGCGGGAGGAGAGCTCGCCGTTCGACCTCACGGGCAGGCGGGCGCGCCGAGGCATTATATCAACCTGAAAAGGAGGACGTAACATGGAAGAGTCGAAAGCTCAGTTGACAGATCGCTGGAGACGAGAGAACCGGGAAGAGGAAGTTGCCCAGTTCCGGAAGCAAGTCCGCGACGATTATCGTGCACAGGAAATGAGCAGGAAAGAAGCCCACGAACGTGCCTGGTCCGCAGCAGCTCGCAATTATCCGCCTCTTCTGCCACTGAAACCGACCTCTGAACCTATTACAGCCCCTGCCCACAGCAAACCAACCGTGAATCCGACTTTGTCACCGCTGGATCAGCCGATCGCAGCTTTTTGGCGGGAAATCGCTCCGGCAAGTGAAAGCAGAGCGGCGGAGGGAGTGGGCGGTTGCGCCGATCGTCGAATCGCGAAGTGCCTTGGTCAGATCTGCCTGAGGGATCGGAGTTCGACGATGACGATGGTCTGGATCGGAATTGGGCAGTGAAGAACCTCCTGCTTGTCATCAAGAGAATCGACGGCGACGAGCAGCGTTTCGAGATCGACTGGAGCAAGGCCGTGACGCCTCCGCCAACCACATGGGGCGTGGAGAGACTTCGCAGAATGCTGCGCGATCCCAGTGATTTCGAATGGCAGTTGCAGGACCACGCGGATACGCAGTATCCGGGACGCGACGCTTGACACTGCGCCTAGCATAGGAGTAGCATCACGACGATGAGCAAGAGAGTCAAATTCAGCGAGCGGTTGCGAAGAGCCATTGAGCAGGCTCCGGTGAGCCGGTATGCGATTCACAGGGCAACCGGTATCGATCAGGCGGTCTTGAGCAAGTTCGTCCGCGGGGAACGGACAGGTCTGTCGATGGAAACTGTCGACACCCTGTGTGGTTACCTCGGGCTGACGCTGGTCTCAGAGAAACCCGAGAAGAAAGGCAGGTAGGACGATGGCATCCCTCTCAAAGGACGGCAGCGGCTGGCGGATCCTGTTTGTCTGCCCGACCACAAGGAAGCGTCCAACGATCCGATTGGGCGAGTGCTCGAAGAAGAACGCACAGACGACGCTGAACATGGTAGAGACCTTGGTCGAGGCCAAGAGTCTGGGACAACCGATGAAGCAGCAAACGGCGGCATGGCTCGAATCAATTACCCGGACGCCGCTGCGGGAGCGGCTTGCCAAGGTCGGTCTCTGTGAAGCCACCACAGCCACGCTGTTGGGCGATTTTCTCGATGAACTCAGCGACCAGCGCGTCCGGCGCGGCGACGTGAAGAAATGTACGGTCGTGTCTTGGGGGCACACGCGACGGAACCTCGTTGAGTTCTTCGGCGCGGATCGAATGATTGACTCGATTACCCCGGCGGACGCTGATGAGTGGGCAGCGTGGTTGGCAGGTCACAAGCAATTGGCGGAAAACACTGTCCGCAAGAGATCAGCAAATGCGAAGATGTTCTTCCGAGTAGCCGTGCGTCGAAAGCAAATCGCAACGAACCCCTTCGAAGGTTTGGTCGGATCAGTGACTCCGTCGCGCGGCCGGCAGTACTTCATCCCCAGGGAGACCGTCACCGCACTTCTCGACCAGTGTCGCGGTCCCGAGTTCCGGCTCCTCCTGCTCTTCGCACGCTACATGGGCTGCCGCGTTCCATCGGAGATCGTGCCGCTAACGTGGGGTGATGTCGATTGGGAGAACCGTCGAGTTGTGATCACTTCACCCAAAACGGAGAGGCATCCCGGAGGCGACAAGCGAGTCTGCCCGATATTCCCCGAGGTCTTTCCTGCCTTGCAGGATGCCTTTGACACGGCGCCGGAGGGGGAAGTCTACGTCTTCCCTTCAGTCCGTTCAGGCGAGAAGAACCTGCGGACGTGGCTCAAACGAGCGATCGTGAAAGCTGGCCTTACGCCATGGCCGCGTCTGTGGCAGAACTTCAGGGCGACTCGATCGACTGAGCTGGCGGACCTGTTCCCATCGCATGTGGCTGCAGCCTGGCTTGGGCACACCGAGAAGATTGCTGACGGGCATTACCGTCAGGTGACCACCGATCATTTCCGCCGCGCCACGACAGAATCGACTGGGCCGCAAACACAGCCACAGATTCTGGCACAGAATCCGGCACACTCACCGCACGTCAAGCCTCATCAGGACTATTCAAAGAACGACATGACCCCGGTGTTTCAGGGGTCGGACGTACGCCGTGATACATTGATGAGCGTAAATATGGGCGATGAGGGACTCGAACCCCCGACATCTTCCTTGTAAGGGAAGCGCTCTAGCCAACTGAGCTAATCGCCCGCATGGCCGGATTGTCAGGCACTGCCGGGGCCGTGTCAATCAGAAGCCGCGAGAAACGAGTGACGAGAGACAACGACTCACATCTTGCTTCTCACTGCTTTCGTTCCTCATCCTTCCGCCTTCCGCAGTTGCACATTAAGTCCCTTGCTGTCGGGCATACCGCTGCCGTGTGTGTCCAGACCCATCAACCGGCTCGACAGATCGCCATAGCTGATGAACAGCATGCCGGGCGGAAGCTCGTCCCCCTTGCAAGTTTTCACAGGGACCTCCACTTCCCCGACGTCGTTCCACATTCGCACGCGGTCACCGTCGGCGAGATTTAGTCGCTGCATGTCTGCCGTACACATCAGCAGCGTATTGATCTCCTCCAGATAGCCCTCGGTCGACTTTCCTTCGTTGAGCGATGTTCCCTGCCGACTCGTACGACCGGGGATCAGAATGAACGTGTCGAGCATGGGAGGTGGACGAGTTGACGAAGAGAGTGGTGAGTGACGAGGGCCCACACAGCTGGCGTGTCCCATCCCTGTCCGGTTTGATTGTTGCATAACGGACGGGATCGTGACAGTTTGGAAATGGAACACCAGGGACTTACAGTTGGACACTCTACGCCTCCCGCTTGTCGAATGCTGCGGCGCAAGGCCAGTGGACGCTCATCACGAGGCCCGTAGGATCGTACGGTTCGGCGGTGATCTGACCGCCGTGCATGGTGACGATCCGCCAGCACTTGCACAGACCAAACCCCAGACCGCGTCCCGCCTGCCTGCCCGAATAGAAGGGATCGAAGAGATGCTCGCGGTCGGTCTCAGAGAGCCCGGGGCCGACGTCACTCATCGAGAGGATTGCCCACGCGGTGCCCTCGCAAGTTTCGCGGCGGGAGGAGATGCCGATCGTCGCACCTTCCGGCGAGAAGCGGATGGAATTGCGCAGCAGTTCGCTGATGACGACGCACAGCTGTGTCTCATCGGCCCAGATCGTCACGTCGTCGGCCAGTTGCCAGTCCAGTGATATCCGCCGGGCCCGCAAGTGATCGGCGAAGTGGCTCGCAACTTCATCAAGCATTGATTTCAGGTCGAGCGAGCGGGGCTGTGCCTCGGGAGAACGGGCGAACAGCATCAGGTCGCCGATCATGTCCCGGATCCGCTCAGCCTGTGCGCCGATCTTCAGGAGCATCCGCTTGCGCTGCGGATCGGCCTCTTCACGCAACAGTAGCTCGACGCGCCCCTTGATAGCGGCGACCGGGTTATTGATCTCGTGCCCGGCACCGGCGGCGAACTCGGCAAGGGCCTCGAGCTTCGCTTCCCGCAGAGGGTCGGATTCGGACATGGAGAGCTTGCAGAGTGATCACGGAGACCCGCCGGGCGCTGCCGGCGGGCTTTGTTGACGGCACCCACGACAGTGCTGGACACGCCAGCAGAGGCACCCCACGTCGTTGCCATCAGGGGACTGACGTACCCCGCGCGCCGACGTAGTCTAACCCGTGGTGACTGATTCCATATCCAGCAGCTGGCAGATGCGGTCGATCAGCGTTTCGACCTCGAAGGGCTTCTGCAGAAAGTCGTTGGCACCCGATTTCTTGAGGTCGGTCACCTTGTCCTGTTCGACCATCCCGGAGATGCAGATGATCTTCACGTCGTCCATCGTCGGATCGCTGCGGACCCGCTGGCAGACTTCCTTGCCGTTGATGTCCGGCAGCATCACGTCGAGCACGATGATGTCGGGGCGATACTCTTTGACCATCATGCCGGCATCGAAGCCGTTGTTGGCGACGCGGACTTCGAACCGTCCATCGGCTTCGAGCACGTCGCTGATCAGTTCGACCAGTTCGCTGGGTCGTCATCGACGACGAGCGCCTTGCGTTTGCCGCTTTCGAGGGCATCGGTGGGGATGCCGTTGTCCTTCATGAACTTGTACAGCACATCGCGGGGGATGCGGCGGAAGCGGGAGCCGGGCACGCGAAAACCCTTGCAGCTGGCCCGGAATCAAAGCAGCGGATGATCGTCTGCTGGCTGACCTTGCAGATTTTGGCGGCTTCGCCGGTCGTGAAGACGGTCTTCGTCGAATTGCTCATGCTGGGTGATCCATTCCTTGAACCGACTCGACTGGTTGAGTCATGCACATGCACACCCCCCGAGCAACGACAAACAGTGCCTTGCCTGAAGGATCTTGACGTCTCCTCCGTGACCGCCACGATGAGCGAGAGTGTTAACCTTGTCTGGAGTGGGCCCGCACCCCAAAGGTCCGAAATCGCGACTGTCGCCAACCGCGTTCGCGCAATCTCTGGTGACTCGTTTCACCAAACCGAGATTACCGATGTTAGCGGTCGTGCCGATTGTATCCAATTTATGAAATCGGTCAACCGCGACTCGACCGGCTGGTCTTCCTCACTCTTCCGAGCACACTTCGTCCGCCAAACCCCCCTATTCACGGGAGATTTACGATGCCAGGCGACCCGGCTCCTTCAGGTAGAGCATCAGCACCGCCAGATCGGCCGGGGTAATGCCGCTAATGCGACCCGCCTGCCCCAGATCCCGCGGTCGGACCCGCGAGAGCTTGTCCTTCGCTTCGTTACGTAGCTGGGCGACTGCCCGGAAGTCGAAAGTCTCCGGAATCCGCACTCCGTGCAGCTTCGCCTGTCGCTCAATCTCGAGCTGCTGCCGGCGGATGTACCCGGCGTACTTCACTTCGATCTCCACCTGCTCACGGGCACAGGGAGCGATGTTCAGCGCCCAAGTCCCGCAGTCATCGCGGACAACCTGCTCCAATCGATTTCGGGGCGACGCAGCCACTCTTCCAATGAGTTGCCCTTGTGACGGGTGTTCTGGAGCAGATGGAGCGCCTGCGCGATGTCGGCCTCGTGAGCCTGCAACCTGTGCCAGCGGTCGTCGCTCACCAGTCCGATCGCTCGGCCGATAGGCGTCAGTCGCCGGTCGGCATTATCCTGACGCAGGAGGAGTCGATATTCGGCCCGCGAGGTGAACATGCGGTATGGTTCGTCGACGCCGCGCGTTACGAGGTCGTCGATGAGCACCCCCAGATAGCCCTGCGAGCGATCGAGGATGAGGGGTCCGGCACCTCGCAGCTTGAGAGCGGCGTTGATTCCTGCCATCAGCCCTTGCCCCGCCGCCTCTTCATATCCCGTGGTCCCATTGATCTGACCGGCGAAGTACAGGCCGGCGACCCGCTTGGTTTCGAGCGTCGGGAATAGCTGCGTGGGCGGGGCAAAGTCGTACTCGACGGCGTATCCGTAGCGCATGATCTCGGCTCGTTCGAGACCGGGGATGGAATGAATCATCTGGTCCTGCACATCGCGCGGCAACGAGGTCGATATGCCGTTGCAGTAGATTTCGAGCGTATTGCGTCCCTCGGGTTCCAGGAAGATCTGATGGGACGACTTGTCGGCGAAGCGCACGACCTTGTCCTCGATCGACGGACAGTACCGCGGTCCGGTCGAGCGGATCTGTCCGCTGTACATCGGGGCCCGATGCAGGTTCTCCCGGATCAGGTCATGCACGGCGCTGTTGGTCTGCGTGAGCCAGCAACGACAACTGCGTCTGCGTGATGCGGTCGTTCAGGAACGAGAAGGGCTGCGGATCAGCGTCCCCAGGCTGCTTCTCCAAGGCGGCAATGTCGATCGTTCGTCCGTTGAGTCGCGCCGGCGTGCCTGTCTTGAATCGTTCGAGTTTGAAGCCCAGTGCCCGCAGCGAGTCGGATAGCGTCCCCGTCGTCCCTTCCCCCGCACGTCCCCCTGCAGTTTTTGCTTCCCCCGTATGCATGAGCGCCTGCAGGAAGGTCCCGGTCGTGACGATGACCGTCCCGGCCCGATACTCGGCCCCACCCCGCACGCGGACACCCACAATCTTGTTTTGCTCTTCGTTCTCCGCTCCCTTCGCTTCGCTGTGTGCATCCTGCGCCTCCCCGTTGAGTCGCGGCTAAACCCGTCACTCCCGATTCCACGACCAGCTCCTCAACCATTTCCTGTCGCAGCGTCAGGCCCTCGTGGGCCTCAATGCGGTACTTCATCGCGAACTGATAGGCCTTCTTGTCGGCCTGGGCGCGGGAGACCACATGGCCGCGCCTTTGCCGCGATTGAGCATGCGGAACTGAATGCCGGTCTCGTCGATCACCCGTCCCATCTCGCCTCCCAGGGCGTCGATCTCGCGGACGATCTGCCCCTTGGCGACGCCGCCGATCGCCGGGTTGCAGCTCATCTGTCCGACGGTATCGCAGTTCATCGTCAACAGGGCCGTGCGCGCCCCGAGCCGGGCGGCGGCCAATGCCGCCTCGACCCCGGCATGTCCCGCCCCGATGACCACGACATCAAATTCGTACTGGTTCAACGACACTCGGAAGGCTCACTGTGTTGGCTGATGGCTGAAAGACCGCTCGCTTGACGTTCGTTCTATCAGCCGCCGCCGTGTCCCGCCAGACTGCTCGTGACACGGCCGGTGCAGCACAACCGGGCAAGACGCTCTTGCCTGCGGTCATCACAGGGGCGTAGGCTGAAGGGAACACCGTCCCTTGTCGCATGCCAATGAAACTGCTGACGTCCCCCATTGAGCTGCGGTGCACGCCGGTGCGCGTGGAAGGTGCCGTAGCCGTGCTCGGTGGCAGTTTCGACCAGTTGGGGTTGATTCGCACGATCCGGCAGAAAGGACTCCGGGCACTCGTGTTCGACAGCAACCCCCAAGCAGTCGGTTGTCGCGAGGCGGACGAACATGCCCCTGTGTCGAGCCGCAAGGTCGACGATATTGTCGGGTTCTGTCGCCAGTACTGCAAACGGCAACCCCTGGTGGGCATCACGACGGCGGGGTCCGACATCCCTCACATATTGGCTGCCGTCGGGGCCGCAATCGATCTCCCCGCGGTCTCGCTCGAAACCGGGCGACTCGCGACGCACAAGTACCTCATGAAGGAACGCTTTCGCGAGGCCGGCATACCGATTCCCTGGTTCGCCTACGCCTCCTCTGCCGCCGAGCTGAGACGCATGGCCCGGGATCGCGACTATCAAATCATCATGAAGCCGGTCGATGCATCCGGTTCGTGGGGTGTATTTCATCCGCGTCCTATAGACGATCTCGACCTGCTGTTTCATCAGACCGCATCGGTTGGCTCCGTCGGTAAAGTCATGGTCGAAGAATACCTCGCAGGCCCGCAGGTCAGCACCGAGTCGATCGTCCTCGAAGACCGCAGCTTCACCCCCGCGTGCGCCTTGCGGAACTATGACGAGCGCGAGCGGTTTCGTCCGCAGATCATGCAGAACGGCTCCGATCAGCCCGGCGACTTCACTCCCGAACAGGTCGAAGCCTGTGCCGACTTGACGGTGCGTGCCGCACGCGCGCTGGGCATTTTACGTGGCGTCGTCAAGGGAGATCTGGTCATCCATCCGACGCGCGGACCGATGGTGATCGAGATTGCGGCCCGCGTGTCCGCCGGGCACTTCGCCGATAGTCAGATTCCACTGGCCACCGGTGTCAATGTCATGGACGCCGTTGTCGACATCGCCACCGGTTGCGATCCCGATGTGACCTCGTTGACGCCCGATCGCCACCGGGCCGCGTCGTCGCGGTTCTTCTTCCCGCGACCCGGCACATTGCGCGATTGAGGGGATCGACGCTGCGCTGCAGCTTCCCGGCTTGCGGCTGCTCAGGTTCACCGTCACTCCGGGCGGTCGTGTCAACTCACCCGTGCACCATGGGACGCGGACCGGAGTGTTCATCGTCGAAGGTCAGTCGCGACAGGAAGTCCTCAAACGCATCGACGCGGTGTATGGCACCATCGGCTTTGATATCGACGCAGACTCCTCAGGCACTGGGGCTGCCGCCATCCATGCGAGTTGTATATCGCCCAAGAAGTAAGTCCCAGGTTGACGAAACACCCCGAGGAGTTCTGCGTGAGTCGCTGACCGCCCATTGAGGCGTCGAGCGAGGATGGCTCACAATCACAGAACTCCATCGAGGTGTGGCCGATGGATCACTCACCCGTCCGACTATTATGCCTCATCCGCACCATCGACGGCGGCGATCTGAACTCGCCTGAGTTCCTGTGCCGCTTTGTCAAAAGCCTGTTGCGCTTCGGTGACGTCCTGCTGCTCGTCATTCACTTTCTGCTGGGCGTCGTCGATGTCTCGTTGCGCGGCTTGCTTCTCATCATCCGTGGTCGCGTCGTTCAAACGGGTTTGGGCAGCTTGCAGCTCCTGTTCGGCCAGGGCCACATCGTTTTGCTCCTTCGTCAGGCTCTCTTTCGCGTCACCCAGTTCCTTGCGCGCCTGGATCAGCGCCTCCTGGGTCGTTTCGTTCAGCTCCTTGCGGGCATCGCGAACGTCCTCCCTGGCTTCCTGCTCCGCCTCGCGGGCATTGTCGATCGCTTCCTGTTCGGCCTCATCGACAGGCGAGGGCACCTTTCGGGCCTCATGAATGTCCTGGGCCGCCTTCTGCCGGACATCAGCGACTTCCATCTGCGCCTCATGCTGAGTTTCGTGCAGTTCCGACTGCGCCTCCTCGATGGACTCGGTTCCTGATTGACACCCCGCGGCTACGAGACTCACTCCGGCCAGCAGGGCACTGCTTCGCATCCAAGACTTCAACATGGCTTGATCTCCTCTGCGGTTTTTTGTGATGTAGAGTCATGGCCCAATCGTTTGCCATGGGAGGTGTCCTTGCTCGATCGCTGTCGGGGCAAGGACCTGAAGACTCATACCGCAACGTCCATGCCAGTGCGGCAGAATGTGCGCAAAACGGGCGAAAAGAGCCTCTGAAGGTCGGTGCGCCTTTCCTGGATTCTCACCCGAGGCCCCTCGCTGTATCACCGACGACCATGCTGGCTCTCGCGCGATCAGCTGGAATACTCTCGCGAAAGTCGTCACGAGACGCACAAGGAAGAGGGTTTCCCCAAGGACTTCCCGGCGTCCGACGTGCTGACGACGTATGTCGCTCCTCGGCCATTCGCTTGAGGGCCGGACGGTCGACCTTGCCGGTCGCGTTCAGAGGCATGTCCTCCAGAATGACGATCTCCTCGGGTGCCTTGTAACCGACGCGCTCGCGGGCAAATGCAATCAGCTCGGCACTCGTGGGGCGCTCTGCACCGGCCTTGAGCGTCACGAAGGCCACAACGTTTTCACCATGCACCAGGTCATGATTACCGATCACCCCCGCGGCTGCGATCGCGGGATGCTCCTCCACTGCCTCCTCAACCTCTTGGGGGCAGATGTTCGAGCCATCGTGAATGATGATTTGCTTCTTGCGACCGCAGAACCACAGGTAGCCGTCGGTATCGACTCGCATCACGTCGCCGGTGTCGAGCCAGACATCCACAATCGTCTCCGCCGTCGCCTGCGGATTATCCCAGTACCCAATCATGTTGCCTCGTGACCGAATCCACATCCGCCCCTCGGTGCCGACCGGTACCTCGCCACCCGCCTCATCGCGGAGCGACAACTCGAATCCGGGACAGAGCTTGCCGACGGAGCCGATGCGGTTCTCGCCCGACGGCGGGTTAATCGAGGTGACGCCAATCTCCGTCATGCCGTAGCTTTCATCAATGCGGAAACCGGCCAGCGTGGTGAACTCACGCTCCAGTTCGGCAGCGACCTTGTCGCCGCCCGAAGTACACAAGTGAATCGAGGCAAAGTCCTCCGATCCCGCATCGTGGTCACGGACCAGGGTGATCAATTGCGCCGGCAACATGCACAGTTTACTCGGACGAAACTCTCGCAGGAGCGACAGCACCTCAGGGCCGCTGGTGTCGCGCGCGATGACGACTCGTCCGCCTGCGGCCAGTGTCGACAGCGCCAGCAGCGACCCGGCGATATGGGAGAACGACGAGCCCGGCAGGAACGTATCGGCTTCAGAAATCTCCATCCCCCCGATTGCGGCGGCCATCATCCAGCCAAACGTCTGGTGCGTATGGGTCACACCCTTCGGCTTACCCGTACTGCCGGATGTGAAATAGATGAACGCCGGTGCTGCGGGGTTCGGTGGAGGAAGCGTGGTGCCTGCAGAGGGTTCGGTGACCAGCTCCTCGTAGTGCCGTCCTCTATTGTCGTCTGCCTTGTAACGGATGACGCCCAGAGGAAGCCGGTTGCCCAACTTGCTGGCGGCCACATCGTCATCGCGTTCGGCATGATGCAGCAGCAGCAACGCCCCGCTGACCTCGAGCGCATGATCGATTTCCGGAGCCATATAGCGATAGTTGAGCGGCGTCGCCACGAGGCCCGCTTTCAGGCAGGCCAGATAGTGGATGACGAGTGAGGGGCGATTGGGCATCAGCGAGGCGATGCGGTCACCGGGCGACAGCCCCAAGGCCATGTACTGCTCCGCCAGCCGGGTACTGGTGTCGGCGAGCTGCTGCCAGCTCATCTGAGTCTTGGAAGAGACAAGGGCCAGTCCCTCCGGATTCTTATGGAGTCCCCGGTCCAGCAGGGTGCCGACGGGAGCGGGCTGCGTGAGCACTGGTCCGGCAATCGGCATGGCATCTCCTCGAATGACAAGACAAGTGAGGACGATCACACACACCGGGTGAGAGTCTGTCAAGCGGGTCAGACGAAGTCAGCAGTCGGTGAGAGTGTCACAGTCGATCGATCCCGTCAATCCGACGGCCAACCGCTGATCAACGGGCACTGCTGGACAGCGGTACCGGAAGTCGTCAAGACCGTCGCGAGCTACCCCCGGACCCGAAACGCACTGGTCATCACAAGTGTGCACTGCGGTTGCACCCCGGCTTCCAGGGCACAAGAATCGGCCATGAAAACCTGGCTATCGAATCATTGGACGGCCTGCAACGGACTGTGGTTCGTCCCGGCGACCGGCCTGCTCGCGGCACTGACGACTGCGTTCGTCATGCTGCGGCTGGATTCGGATATTCGCATCGAGACCATTCCCGCCCTAGGTTGGGCCACAACGACCGCCCCTGGCGCGCTTCGCACACTGTCCATCATGCGCCGGTGCACTGGTCACGGTCACCGGAGTGGTGTTCTCGGTCACCATGCTGACGTTGGCGCAGACGTCAGCCATGTTCGGGTCTCGGCTGCTGCGCTCCTTTCTCAACCACAACGTCACGCAGGTTACGCTGGCGACATTTCTGGGAACGGGACTGTATTGCTTCGCGGTCTTGCGGTCGGTGCGCGAGGTGCAGAGCGGCGAGACCTTTGTGCCTCATCTGTCCATTGGGGTCGCACTGCTGGGCGGACTCGCCTGCCTGGCCGCGTTCATCTATTTCATTCACCATGTGGCGGCGTCGATTCAGGCCCAGACGGTGGTGCGGAACGTCGCCGACGATCTGGAGGACGCCATCGAACGGCTGTTTCCGGAGGGCATCGGCCAATCGTACGACGACGTTTCGCGTGCCGATGTCGACGCCCTGTTCGACCACGGCCAGACATACATCGTCGAGGCGCGCTCCGATGGGTACATTCAGGCCGTTGACGGCGACACGCTGATGGAAATGGCCGCCCGGAACGACTCGCTCATCAGTCTCTTGCGCCGTCCCGGTGACTTCATATCGATGGGCACACCGCTGGCGGAGCCGCGCGATTGCCGGAGTCGACTGACGATCTCGACAAGGAGGTCAACGACTGTTTTCTGGTCGGCTCGCGGCGGACACCCCGGCAGGATGTGGCATGTGCGGTCAACGAACTGGTGGAGGTTGCCGTCCGGCGCTCTCGCCGGGAATCAACGATCCCCATACCGCCATCGCCTGTATCGACTATCTCGGTGCCATGCTCGTGCGACTGGCCCAACGGAAAACGCCTTGTTCGCAGCGGCAGGACAGCGACGGCGTGTTACGCCTCATTGCTCCCGCGACGTTGTTCCCGGACATTCTCAACACAGCCTTCGACGAGATCCGCCAGTACGGGCGCAGCAGCCGCGCCGTCAACATCCGTCTGGTCGAAACACTGCAGTCGATCGCCGGCAAGGTGAAACGCGCGAGTGATCGCGAGGCGATCCTTCGGCAGGCGGACATGATCGAGCGCGGAGCTTACGAGAGCCTGCCGGAGCATTGCGACCGGGCCGACATTGACGAGCGGCTGCGCGCTGCGGAACCTCCTCAGGCCGGTGAGCGACGAAGCTGGTCCGATTTCGTAGCGTCCATAAGACGAAGTGAGATCTACCACCTCGACGCTCGGGTGCCACTGCTGGCCTGTCCAGCGGTGCAATGAGGCATTGCTCGGACGTGATTCCCATTCCGGTTGATGGACGTCCCCTCAGTCACCTCTTCGCGGCTGCGCCGCCCCAGACTGCGATGCAATCTGAACCACCCAGGCTCCATAGACTCTACTCCGCTGCGCCATCGGTGGACAGCGGACCCTGCCTGCCTCCGGCAGCGCTTGCGAACCGTCTGTCGCCCGCCCATCATGTCGCCATGTCCGACGCATTCAGTCTCGTGCCTCCGCTGCTGGCCATTGTGCTGGCGATCGTGTTTAGGAATGTGCTCGTCGCGCTGTTCCTGGCGATCTGGTCCGGAGCCGTACTGCTGAGCGACCCCGGTCACGACTGGGCCACGCGGACCGTGCTAGGACTGCTGCACTCGATCGACACCATCATCGTCGGCGAACTGGCCGATTCCTCACACCTGATGATTGTGCTGTTCACTCTGTTCCTGGGGAGTCTCATCGGGGTGATGTCGGGCAGCGGCGGGACGGCAGCCCTCGTGGAACGACTCACGCCGCTCACCAGCACTCGCCGGGGGGCCCAGGTCACGACCTGGTTGCTGGGGCTGGTGATCTTCTTCGACGACTATGCGAACACGCTGCTGCTGGGGAGTACGATGCGGCCCGTCACCGACCGGCAACGGATCTCACGCGAGAAACTCGCCTTTCTGGTCGATGCCACTGCCGCCCCGGTCGCCGGACTCGCCATTGTCTCGACCTGGGTCGGTTTTGAAGTCGGGTTGATCGGCGATGCCTTCCGCACACTGGCCGACTCGTCTGGTGTCGCGCTCTCCACCGACGCCTATGGCACGTTTCTGGCGACGCTGCCGTTCCGCTTCTATCCGGTGTTGCTGCTGTGCTTCGTGATGATGGCCGCCTGGACCGGTCGTGACTTCGGTCCGATGCTCGCAGCCGAACGCCGCGCCTGGGCCGCGACGTCTGCATCCCGCCGCCATACGACATCAGGAACGATTCCCGATTCTGCGGAGGCGACCGGCTCTCTCTGGAATGCCCTCGTGCCGCTCGTGGTGCTACTGGCTTTCCTGGTGATCGGATTCGTCTGGACAGGCTGGCGGGGGTACTACGCCGCCGCAGAGATCGACTCGGCTTCCGTGCCCACCGTCTGGCAGATCGTCAGCAATGCCGAGTCCAACCGTGTGCTGCTGGTCTCGTCGTTTCTCGCATCGGTGGTCGCGGCGGTCATGACGCTGCTGCCTCGTCGTCCGAATGCACTGCTGGACAAGCCAGCAGTGGCACCCTCACGATATTCACTCAACGAAGCTGTTGATATGTGGCTCGAAGGGGCCAAGAGCATGCTCTTGGGCGTCTGCGTGCTGGTGCTGGCGTGGGCGGTCGCGCGGGTGTGTGATGCCGACCACCTCAACACCGCCGGCTTTCTCGTGCAGCAGACGACCGGCTATCTCTCGGCCGCGTGGATGCCGACCATCGCTTTCCTGCTGGCGGCAGTCGTGTCGTTCGCGACCGGCAGCTCGTGGGCCACGATGGGTCTGCTGATTCCGCTGATGATTCCCATGCTGTTCGACCTGCTGGTCTCTGCGGGCATTGAAACGAATCACGCGGCCCATCCATTAATGCTGGCGACGATCGGCAGCGTGCTGGCGGGCTCGATCTTTGGCGACCATTGCTCGCCCATCTCCGATACCACAGTGCTCTCGTCCATCGCCGCCGACTGCGATCACTTGGACCACGTCGCGACCCAGTTGCCCTATGCCTTGTGCGTGGCCGCGGTGTCGGTCGTGTGCGGAACGATCCCGGCAGGCATGGGCTGGGGAGGCTGGTGGCTGCTGCCGATTGGACTTGTGGTAACGTGTGGCGTTGTACGCGTCCTGGGTCGCCGTGTGGAAAGAGGAGTTTAGCCACGAGGCATCGCCGTGCGCGACTCTTCGAATCACAGTGGATGGCGGGATGATGTTCGTTGTTGTATGTAGCGTTGGAGAACCCGATGGCCCCGGCTCTGCGATTGATCGGCGGCAGTGGTGACCTCGCCGATCTGCCCCAGCGGCTGCAAGACGAGGGGATCGACGTGCGACTTCCCGAAGTCATTCAGGATGCGGACTATGTCGCCTTTTGCATCTCCTGCACCGATGGTCCGACCCCCGCCACCTCTCAGGCCGTCGAACTTTGCGCCGGTCGCACTGTGGCTGCGGTGGCCATCGTGCTCACCAACTATGCACTGCTGGACGACGACTCGCTGCGTGAACTGGTGACGGTGGAAGAGCGCGCTGCTGTCCCGGATACTTCCGGAACAGATTGTCGAGCGTCTCCCTGTCTATTACGACTTTGACCCCGGGCTGACACAGCGGCTGCGAGACCGGATGAATGAAGAGACACCGCTGGTCCTGTGCTTAGGGGAATGAGCACCCCGGCCGCACGTCTCACGGATGGCGGCCGTGATTTGCGAGCCGACTGTGCAACTGGAGTTTACCCTCCCCTGAAAAGCCGAGTTGCTTGCACCCTCCCTATGGGGAGGGTCGAGCGCAGCGAGGGGAGGGATAGTCCCGGATCTTGATCCGGGATTGCACAGCGACAGGTGGTTGTGGGTGGTGTTGCATTCTCACCGGGACCGTGTGCAGCCGGAGACCTTCCCCGAAACCCTCACTGGGAGAGAGGGGAGTGACAGGACGGCGCAGGGATCTCCCTCGACCGGATGTCGTCTCGTGCGGGAGCCATGCCCGCATCGCGCAGCAGGGCGGGCATGTGCAATGACCCCAGGCATGGCCACGCTGCTGCGCGACGTGGCCATGACACCCAGCTAGGGGAGAGGTTGGTAGAAGCACGCGCCCTCCCCGGCCGCTCGTTCCTCGCGTCCGACCCTCGCGGCGGGAGGGTGAAGACTGAACAAGCGCGGGTGAGATAGCGGTGGCACCTCGTTGGATCGTCTTCAACGTGCCATGTTATAGCGGCACTCATGAAGAACGACACCATCAGCATCTTCAAACCGTGAATCCAACTCTGCCGTCTCCGCGCTTCCGCGAGAAACCAACTCTCCCGTGTAACGATCTCACTCGGCACGAAACGGATCCGATTTGCGCTGCACGAACATGCGATAACGCCAGTAAGGAGACGGGTTGATGAGGATCTCCCCGGGACCGTGGTGGACGCGTGCCAGCCCTTCGCCCGAAGTAAACCTGCCCAGGACGTTGCTGGTGGGTCGCTGGATGGTGAACTTCACACTCGGCTGCCAGGCAATCACATAGCTTCCATCCGCGACAATCCGCTGGTCCTTCTCGAGCGTCCTGAGTTCCACCGGCCCCCGGGTCGCGAGCACCACCTTCCCCGATCCGCGCACTTTCGTCTGCAGATAGATCAGACCTTCCCCGGCCCAGAGTGACGTGACCATGGCGATGCGATGGAACTGGACATCCACATTGATTTCGGAGGCCCAATAAGTGCCCCGCTCCAGGATCCAGCTGTCGTCATGCAGGTCGAGAATGTGAAACCCGCCCAGGGACGACTCCAGCGTGACGACCCCGGTTCCGGTATAGGTAGGACGATGAATTGCCTCATCGGCCAGCATCGATTTCAGCATGCCGACCGGGGAGGGGAGCAGTGGCGAATGCATCCTGATGTTGCCGGTCATGTACGACAGGGCGCCGGATTCGTGCGCGCACCGTTTCGTCCTTCAGAATGCAGTCGACGTACCGCATCCCTTCCAGTTCGTGAATCTCGAACTCGGCCATCGCGTGTTGCCTGCTGCAAAGTCAACGGCCAATGTCCGTGCACTGGCTCAGCTGGGAGGGATGGTATCTCAAAGGGATTCTCCCGGCCATCGACCGGGCGCAACTTGCCGCAGTTGTGAACGCTCGCTAACGTTGCCTACCCGTCTGACCAACAATTCCAGGTTCGCCGGGTCGCCGACATCGCCCCGAGGAAGACGGTGTGATTGACAGAATCTATGCCCTTCCCGTTGTGCCTCTGGCACTGCTGACAGCGGCCGTGTTTGTTGGCTCGTACTGGATCGGGTGTGTCGTGCTGCGTCCACTGTTGCGTGCCATTGTGCGGATGGGGGGCGGCGAGAACGACATTGTCGGAAATGTCCTGTCCTCGTTTGGCGTGTTCTAAGGCCTGCTGCTGAGCCTGATTGCCGTCGCCGCCTATCAGAATCTCAGCGCAGTGGAGAGTGAGGCTTCCAATAAAGCGGCTACCCTGCTGGCGCTCTACCGCGACGTGTCGGATTTTCCGGAGCCAGATCGGTCCCAGCTCCGTGTACTGCTGGCGGACTACTGCCGGCACTGTATTGATGTCGGGTGGCCGGTCCAGCGGCAGGGTGTCGTTCCGCTGGGCGGCCTGGCCAAGGTTGCTCCCATTCGCGCAGGCTTGCTCGCGTTTGAACCCGAGAAGACGCGCGACAGACTGGTCCATGCGGATGCGTTCCGACACTTCCAGGAGATACTCGAACATGGCCGCAGCCGTCGCTACGCGGCCGAGGGAGGAAATCCGACCGTCATGTGGTACGTGGTCATCGTCGGGACGATCATCAACTTCATACTGATGTGGATGTTTGACATGCGGTTTGTGACACAGTTGGTATTGGGAGGCTTGCTCGCATTCTTTCTCGGGACCCTGATCTTGTTGATTGCCGTGCTTGAGCGTCCGTATCGCAGTCCTGAGTTCGGCGTCTCGCCCAAGGCTCACATGCTCGTCCTGCAGGTCATAACGAATGATCTCGAGGGTGGCTCTTCCGGTGCACCGCAAGAAGCGAAGGCGAAGTAACTTCTGGCATGACAGCAGCCGAAGTTTGGAATCGGAAGTCACGTGGGGCGTTTGCATTCATCGGGCAGGCTCCTCACAATGCGCTACCCGATTCGCGGGATGACCCGCGGCCTGTCCCAAGTGTATTCACCACAGCATCGACCTTTCCATGCGAGCCATTCAGCTCATCGAACCCAAGCGGTTCGCACAGATCGATATCGACCCGCCTGCGTCTCCCGCCGCCGGCGAGGTGCTCGTGCGGACGCACCGCATGGGTATCTGCGGCAGCGACATCAGTGGATATCTGGGCAAAATGCCCTTCTTCCGCTATCCGCGCATCCCCGGGCACGAACTCGGCGTCGAGGTACTGGACGTTGGGCCGGGGGTGACGCACGTTCGCACAGGTGATCGCTGCAGCATCGAACCGTACATGAACTGCGGCGAGTGTTACGCCTGCCGGAAGGGGAACAGTAACTGTTGCGAAAAGCTCAACGTCATTGGCGTGATGGTGGACGGCGGACTGCGTGAGCGGTTTCTCGTGCGGGCCGACAAGCTGCATCCGTCGCAGAAGCTGTCGTTTGAGCAACTCGCACTCGTCGAGACGCTGGCCATCGGCTGTCATGCGACCGATCGCGGGGCCCCGCAGCGCGGCGAGCATGTGCTCATCATCGGTGCCGGTCCGATCGGCCTGTCCACACTCGAGTTCACCCGGCTCACCGGTGCCGTCATCACTGTGATGGACATGGTCCAGAGTCGGCTCGACTTCTGCAGGCAGACATACGGCGTGGAGCACACGATCTTGTTCAAAGGCGACGGCGTGGAACTGGAGCAGTTGCAGCAGATCACCGGGGGCGACCTGTACTCGGTGGTGACGGATGCGACCGGCAACAACAGGTCGATGTCCAGCGCCCTCAACTATGTCGCCCACACCGGGTCGCTCGTATTTGTGGGGATCACGACCGAGGAGTTGACGTTCCCACATCCGCTGCTGCATCGGCGAGAGGTGTCGGTGAAGGGGAGCCGCAACGCGCTGCCCGCCGACTTCGGCCGGATCATCGAGCTGATCGAGGACGGCACCATCAACACGACACCCTGGATCACACACCGCACTCCATTCGACCAGCTGATTGCCAACTTCGACTCTTACACCAAGCCGGAAACCGGCGTCATCAAGGCGATGGTGGAGGTGTGCTGAGTGGGAAGTTGAGAGTTGAGTGTCCAGAGTGGAGAGCTTCATGTAGGCCTTGATTCATAGAACTGCGAACTGAGCGCCTCCCAAGCCCGATGCAAGGCATGTGTGGTGTTCCGATCGTTAACCCCTTTTCTCTCAACTCTCAACACTGGACTCTCAACTCCCCCATGCAATCCGCCGTCACCATTTCCCTTGTCGAAGAGGCCCGCGGGGGGCCCTTTGTCTACTGGCACGACCTGCACGGTTCGATCTGTCAGGCCGCCGCACTCGGCTACGATGCCGTCGAGATCTTCGCCGGCTCTCCGCTCGATGTAGACGTCCCGCAGTTGCGCGAACTGCTCGACGAGACGGGCCTCAAGCTGGCGGCAGTCGGCACTGGGGCGGGCTGGGTGCTGCACAAGATCCATCTGGTCGATGCGCATCCCACCACGCGCGAAAACGCCCGCGAGTTCATCATCTCGATGATTAACCTCGGTGCGGAGTTCGGCGCTCCCGCCATCATCGGCTCGATGCAGGGCCGCTGGCAGGATGACGTCAGCCGCGAGATGGGCTGGAAACATCTGCAGGAAGGTCTCAACGAACTCGGCAAGTATGCGGCGAACAAGGGAGTACCGCTGATCTACGAACCCCTCAACCGCTACGAAACCAACATGTGCAACACCATGGCGGACGGCGTCCGGCTGATTGAGTCGCTCGAGACCGACAACGTGAAACTGTTGGCCGACCTGTTCCACATGAATATCGAAGAGACCTCCATCGCCCAGGGCCTGCGCGACGGTGGCAAGCACATCGGACATTTGCACTTCGTGGACAGCAATCGTCGTCCGGCGGGCTGCGGGCACATCGATTACGGCCCGGTCAAAGCCGCTCTCGCCGACATCGGTTACGAGGGATATGCGTCGGCGGAAGCTTTCCCCTGGCCCGATTCGCATGCCGCCGCGAAGCAGACACTCGACACCTTCCGCAGTGTTTTCGCGTAGTTTCTCGCAGAGAGACAAGCCCACGGGCAGCGGCCCCGTGGGTAAGCGACGGCATGGGTGCTCGATGAAGCTGCGGAGTCGAAGCTGGCAGCTCCGACCACAACGCCGGTATCATCCGCATCGTCTACAATCAAGACCGTGATTCGACTCCGCTGTCTCCGCGACTCTGCGAGAAATCAAACTCCCCATGCAACGACCACAGACACTTGGCCTGGCTCCTTCCTTCGGCTTCGGTGACCGCATCGGTCTGGCGACGCCCGGGCATGTCGAGGCGATGCGCCGTGCGGGGGGCGACATTCAACCGATCTTTCCGCAGCAGTCTATCCGCGAGATGGCGCGGACAAATCGCTCGCCCGAACAGGTGATGGAAGACGCACTGGCAGGCATGCGACAGGTCGGCTGGGACGGCATCACCGGAGCCGACGCCGATCACCTGAAGACGCCCGAGGACGTCGATCGCACCGTGGCTGCCGGCTTCACGTTCTTCACGATTGATCCATCGGGTCACGTCGATCAGCAGGCCGACGACTACGACGAACCAACGCTGCGGGACAAGTTCACCAGGGCCCGCCAGCATGCCCCCTGGTTCGATGAGTACTTCGGCCATACGGTTGCGCTGCCAAGTGGTACGCATGTGACGCTGACCGAGGAGGCGTGCCTGCGATGTGCCGTCAAGTATGGACGCGCGATCGAGGAGGCACTCACGCTCGGCGATCATATTCGCCGGCGCTGTGACGAGGCTGGGCAACCGTTCGAGATCGAGCTGTCGGTCGATGAGACCGAGCAGCCGACGACACTGGCGGAGCACTACATCATTGCCGACCAGTGCCTGCAGGGGGGCATGACGCTGGTGAGCCTCGCCCCGCGCTACATCGGCGACTTCGAGAAGGGGGTCGACTACAAGGGGGACATCGTCGCCCTGGAAGACTCACTCGACGATCACGCCGCCATCGCCGAGCTGCTCGGCCCCTACAAGCTGAGCCTGCACTCCGGTTCCGACAAGCTGTCGATGTATCCCGCGTTCGCACGGGCCACGCGGGGGCGATTTCATGTGAAGACGGCCGGAACCAGCTATCTGGAAGCGCTGCGGGTCGTCGCCCGGCACGATACATCACTGTTCCGGCGGATCATCGACTTCGCCCGCCAGCGGTACGACACCGACAAGGCGACGTACCATGTCTCAGCCACGCTCGACTCGGCCGCGTCGCCAGCAGAGGTAAACGACGTGACTGAACTGGAGCGGCAGTACCTTGAACGGTGGTCCGAGGTCCCGGCGGGGCAGGGTTTCACCGCACCGGGCCGACAGATTCTGCACTGCACGTTTGGATCGGTGCTCAATCATCCGGATCTTGGACGGGCGACCCGGGACGTCTTGCAGATGCATCAGGACACGTATACCGAGGTACTCGCCGATCACTTCGTCCGCCACCTTGAATCATTACGCTCGGGACTTTAAAACCGACAACATATCCACAGACCAATTCAACACGAGGAGAACTCGCCATGGTAAAAGCTCAGGTCACTGCTCAGGGAAATGACGGCAATGCACAGATCATCCAGGAGCTTCAGGTCGCCTACTGGATGGAGATGGAGACGGTGATGAACTACATCGCGAACTCCATCAACCTCGACGGTGTGCGTGCTGAGGAGATCAAGAAGTCGCTGGGGGCCGACGTACAGGCGGAATTGATTCATGCCCAGACACTGGCCCGCCGCATCAAAACAATCGGCGGCGTGGTGCCGGGCAGCCTGCAGTTTCGGGCCAGCCAGAGTTTCCTCCAGCCTCCTCAGAAGCTGACTGATGTCGTCGCGATCATCGAAGGGGTGATTGAGGCGGAGAACTCGGCGATCGGCCAATACAACAAGCTCATCAAACTGTGCGACGGCGTGGACTACGTCACCCAGGATATCTGCATTCAGGCGCTGGGTGATGAGGAGAGCCATCGGCGCGAGTTCCAGGGCTTTCTGGCCGAGTACAAGGGTGTTTAATGGTCCATCATAGGCGTGAGCGTCAGATGCCACTGCTGGCTTGTCCAGCAGTGCCCGGGATGCTTTAACGATGGCAAACTCCGTGCGGCAACACTGAAGGCACCTTTGCCATGAAAGAACACATCGATCGCCCGGCCCGTTGCAGCCGTCGTCAATTTGTCGCCGGTGCGGTTGCCGGATGGGCCACGGTCGGTGCACACACCCATGCCGCAGACGATGAACCGGCACCGACGGGAGAGTCCGGCACCATTCGCAACCGCATCGCCACGTCGACATATTCCTACTGGCGGTTTCGTGATGACTCGAAGCTGTCGATTGAAGACTGCATCGACCTCGCTGCCGAGGCCGGCTTCGATGGAGTCGAGATCCTCCACATTCAGATGCAGGACACCTCGAACGCAGCCCTGCAGCGGATCAAGCAGCGCGCCTTCAGCAACGGTCTGGACCTGTGCGGCTTCTCGACGCATCAGACGTTCGTCAGTCCCGATGCCGACGTGCGCAAGAAAAACGTCGAGCACACCATCCACTGCATCGAATTGGCGTATGCCCTCGGCATCCCGACGATCCGCGTCAACACCGGTCGCTGGGGCACGGCGGGGAGCTTTGACGAGCTGATGGCCAACAAGGGGATCGAGCCCCGACTGGAAGGTTACACCGATGAGGATGGCTTTGGCTGGGTCAACGAGAGCTTGACTCAATGCCTCAAGCGGGCCGAGGAGTGCGGCGTCGTCATGGGTCTCGAAAACCACTGGGGCCTGGGGCGAACGGCCGAGGGGGTGCTCCGCATCATCAACGACATCAACTCACCCTGGCTGCAGGCGACGGTCGATACCGGCAACTTCCTCGAGCGGCAGTACGAGCAATACGAACTGCTGGCTCCGCACGCCGTACTCGTGCAGGCCAAGACCTACTTCGGCGGAGGCACGTGGTACACGCTCGACATCGACTACGCCCGCGTGGCCGAGATTCTGCGTCGCGCGGGATATCGGGGCTACATCTCGCTGGAGTTTGAAGGGCAGGAGACCTACGAGACCGCTGTCCCTCGCAGTCTTGAGCTGCTGCGGAAGGCCTTCGGCTGACAACGTTCTGCTTTCCGCATCTGCAAAGACCTCATCATGCTGTTGCATCGACTGATTCACCCCAAGATCAATCAAGTGCTCGGGAGGGCAGGGCATCACTCCAAAGTACTCATCGCCGACGGGAACTATCCGGCCCACAACACACTCGGTCCCAATGCGGAACTCGTGTGCCTGAACCTCTCGCCTGGCGTTGTCACCTGCAGTCAGGTGCTGCAGGCGCTGGTGAGCGCCATTCCGATCGAGGCGGCGAATACGATGGGGATCCCCGCCGACGACCCCTATGCCCTGCAGGGGGATCCGCCGGTGTGGAACGAGTACCGCGAGGTCTTCTCTGACGCCGGCCTCAGGGTCGAACTGACGCCGATCCAGAAGTGGGACTTCTACGACGCCGTCGCATCCCGCGACCATGTGCTGACGATTCAGACCGCCGATCAGGCCCTGTGGGCCAACCTGCTGCTGACGATGGGGGTCCGCAAACCGGGGGAGTGATCGCCATGATTCACCACGGAGACACGGACAAGCGAACGTCGAGTAGTGATCTCCTGGTCGGACTACTGAATCCATCAAATCTGATTGTCACGATGCTGCTTATCCTGTTGGTCATGCTGATCGCCTGTTGGCAACCGATGGAAATCACCTTCCGTCGGTGGAGGATGCAGTCTGCCTGGGAAGTGACGTTTTCGGAAGAGAATGCTGAGAGCCACGGCGGACTCGTCGGCTACCAACTTGGTGACACCTGGGATGCCTTCGAGGCACATCGCGACTGGTTGGTTGACGCAGGATCGCTCGACTTCCATGACTTCCGCTTTGCGCACATCAAACAGCCAACCGTTGAGTCACGGCATGTGTTGCATCGACTTCTCGCGAACGACTGTCCACCAAGCCTTGACTGGGCAAGTCCTTCATCCACGACTTCAGCGCCATTGGTCGTCCATCTTTGGTGCGAGACAGAGGACTCACTTGCATGGGAGAAGTTCATCTCCCTCGTCGATGTGAGGGACTATCGAGAGAGATTCATGTCAGATATCCCACCAGCGTCGAACGAGTAAGAGATGATGATGACATCAGGTCAGACGTTGTCCTTCTCTATCAAGCTCGATTCTGCCTGAAGCGTAAGTCGTGGAAGCCGTAGAATTGAACATTTCCTGACGCCATCGGCGATGCCTTGCGGCTCATTGAACAACGGACAACATGCGAATCATGCAAACACGCCCGCTTGCGAATACCGGTCTGCAACTTCCGATTCTTTCCTTCGGGGCATCGTCGCTGGGGCAGGAGTTCCGGCCCGTCGACATCAACGAGGCGCTCTCCGCCGTGCACGCTGCCCTCGACTGTGGGATGAACTACATCGATACGTCACCCTTTTACGGCCGGGGAATGAGCGAGGTGCTGCTCGGTGTGGCCCTGCGGGACGTGCCGCGCGACTCGTACATCCTCTCGACCAAACTGGGCCGGTACAGCGGAACGCACTTCGACTTCTCCGCCCGGCGGGTGGCCGAGTCGGTCGACATCTCGCTGGAGCGGCTGGGGGTCAAACACATCGAGATCATGCTGTGCCACGACATTGAATTCGTGAACATGCAGCAGATCATCGACGAAACACTCCCCGCCCTCCGCAAGGAACAGCAGAAGGGAAAGGTCGGGCACATCGGCGTGAGCGGCTATCCGATGAAGATGTTCAGGTTCATCCTCGATCAGACCGACCTCGATGTCGTCCTCAGCTACAACCACTACACCCTGCAGAACACGATGTACGGCGACCTCGTGCCGTACCTCGAAGAGAAAAACGTTGGCGTCATGAATGCGGCCCCGTTCAGTGCCCGTTTGCTGACGAATGCCTCGTTGCCTCCCTGGCACAAAGCCACACCAGAGGTTCGCGCGACGTGCAAGCAGTCCGCCGAGTACTGTCGGCAGCACGGTGTAGACATCGCTCAGCTGGCGCTGCAGTTCTCGGTGGCCAATGAGGAGATGACGACCTGCATCACCGGCAGCGCAAGTCCCGCTCGCGTCCGCCAGTGGGCCGCGTGGATCGAGGAGCCACTGGATCAGCAGCTGCTGCAGGACGTGCAACAGATCCTGGCCCCGATTCACAACTGGTTTTACATCGAGGGCCGGCCGGAGAATAATGATGGGTTGACTGGATGATTGGCTAGCTGGCTGAGTGGGTGATTGGCAGCATCAAGCCCACGGGCCGCGTCCCGTGGGTACGAATGAGTGCAGAGGAGGAACACACGGATGGCAATCGATCCACGCAGAATCGAACTGCTTGATCCACTCGTAAAGCAGATACTGCAGTCCAAAACACCCGAAGAACGTCTTCACATGGCGTTTGAATGCAACCGCACAGCCCGTACATTCATGTCCGCAGGACTTCGCAGCCAGCACCCGGAGTGGACCGACGAGCAAATACAGGCGGAAATCGCCCGGAGGATGGCGAATGAATCAGCCTGAGGTCTTTGTCTATGTGCTCCGCGCGCTCGATAAACCGCGCATCCCGTAAGCGATTGTTGGTTCTGTTGCGAGCATGTCGTACGGTGATCCGCGCATGACACGCGTCATCGATGTCGATGAGCCTGCGGTCATGGCATTGTGCAAGGCATTTCCAGATCCGGAGTGGTACGTCAGCGAGGATACTGCACGTGAGGCTGTTCGGCTGCTCAGACAGTTCAACGTCGTTCATCTCCCCCCAGGAAACAAGATCGACTTCATGATCATTTCCAACATCGAATGGGAAGCTCAACAGCTGCAGCGAAGGCAGGCTGTAAGGATCGAAGGCTTTCGTTCCTTCGCTGCTCATCCGAAAGACATCATTCTCGCAAAGCTGCAATATTTCCGGGAGGGCCATTCCGACAAGCACCTGACCGACATCTCCAGTATGCGGGAAACCAGTGGCCATCTGATCGACCGCGATAGCGTAACTCGCTGGGCCGACAAGCTTGGTGTACTCGACACTTGGAATGTCATCCTGCAGCGTCTTGATCAATCAGACCCTTCACCCTGATTCAACGACGGGTAGTGTTGCAGGGACGGACATCTCCCTCGCGGCAGAAACCAAGCATCGGCTGAGCTGTTATCGGTCCGGTTGGACCTGTCCCATGCGTAACGGTCATGCCTCGTACATTTTGACGGCAGCATGTGCAGCTGCCACGGTGATTGCATCGTCTGGTCCAGTCTCGCTGCTGACAAGACGGGATGTCATCGACGTGTGTACAGCTTCGGCAGCCGTCCTCATGTCTGTGATCAGTACGATGCTGTTGGGATTTCGAATCCGCCGGGCGCGAACGTTTACTGCAATTGACTGGGTGGGTGGAGCCGTACGGGTGATGGGAAGTGGATGTCTCCGCTCGATCATGTTCCTGCTGTCGATGTATGTTGGCCTGGGGATCGTCATATTGAATCCGATTGCCGGTTGGCTATCACAGTTTCTGGAGGGAGGGCTTATGGCCGGCTTGTTTTCGGCACTCTCTGCCTGGCTGTCGGTATGGAGTGTATCCCGTCTGGTCGCGCCATCGCCGGAATCCGGAGATTCAAGAATGTTGCAGCATGCCAGGTGGTTCTGCGCGGACGAACTCCCTCAGAACAGCCGGTTCAGTCCATTCAGCGCTGCGACGCGGTAGGCCTCGGCCATCGTCGGATAGTTGAACGTCGAGTTCACGAAGTACCGCAGCGTGTTCTGCTCGCCCGGCTGGGACATGATCGCTTGGCCGATGTGAATGATCTCGGACGCATTCGCCCCAAAGCAGTGAATGCCCAGAATCTGCAGCGTTTCCCGGTGGAACAGCAGTTTGAGCATCCCCACCGTCTGCCCGGTGATCTGCGCCGCGCCAAACTCTTGAAGATCGACTGGCCGACCTCGTACGGAACCCCGGCCGCCGTCAGCTCGCGCTCCGTCTTTCCCAGGGAGCTGATCTCGGGGCTAGTGTAGATCCCGGTCGGAATGTCGGTGATCATCGCCCGTTCGCAACTCCCATTGATGAAGTGATGGGCCGAATACCGTCCCTGCACATACGCGGCGCTGGCCAGGGCGGGCACGCCGATGACATCACCGACGGCATAGATGTGCGGTTGATTTGTCTGAAAGTCGGCGTTCACTTCCAGGCAGCCTCGCGCGTTGGGCTGGATGCCGATCTCCTCCAGGCCCATGTCGTTCGAGTTTCCGCTGCGGCCGGCGGCCCAGAGCAGTATGTCGGTCTTGATCTGCTTGCCCGATTTGAGCTGCACGACCACGCCGTCCTCTGCGGGCTCGACACGTTCGTACGATTCGCCGTGCCGTATGATCACACCTCGTTCGCGCAAGTGATAGCTGAGGGCATCGATGATTTCGTCGTCGAGAAACTCCAGCAGCTTCTGTCGGGTGTTGATGAGATTCACTTTGACGCCCAGGTTGCGGAACATGGAGGCGTACTCGCAGCCGACGACGCCGGCCCCGTAGATACTGATGGAGCGGGGTGTCTCGGGGAGGTCGAGAATGCTATCGCTGTCACAGATGCGTGGATGGCTGAAGTCGACATCGGGCGGGCGAAAGGGTTGTGAGCCGGGCGCGAGGATGATGCCTTGGGCCTCGATCAGGCGTTTGCCTCCGATTTCATCGCCGACCTCGATGATGTGGGGATCGCGAAAGCGGGCCTGACCATGGTGAATCGTGACGCCGTTACGATCATAGAAGGTGCGGCGCATATCGACCTGCTTGTCGATCACCGACGCTGCCGAACGTCGCAGTGCAGGAAACGACTGGGGCTGCGCGAGGGGCAGGTCGCCAGACAGCTTGCTGCTTAGTGCCGTGGTCAGCTGAAAGATGGCGAACCGCAGCGCTTTGCTGGGGATTGTTCCGCGATGCGTGCAGCTTCCGCCGATGAGTGGCATGCGTTCGACGGCGGCGACGGTGCGGCCCAGTTTGGTCGCCTGCATTGCCGCCCCTTCGCCTCCCGGGCCGGTGCCGATGACGACCATGTCGTACGTGAGTTTTTGCATCACAGCGGGCAATTCGTCAGAATCGTGGGTATGCGAGTGTTGCGGACACGGCGTAGCTATGTCCTGTCGAATCTGGCAAGTTTAGTGCCAGCCGTGGGGCAGACTGAAGGCCCCGGCCATCAGACGTTTGTGAATCTCTCGCAAGAAACTCAGCAGGGCGTGACAAGACAGACGTTCCGGTCGAGGGAACGCGATTCGCATGGTGCAGGCAATTCAGCAGGGATTCTCCCAGGATCGGCAGATGTGTGCACCTGCGCTGCCCGGATGGCGGGCGACACCGCCGGATCGCGCGGCAGCGGCATCTGAAGTGGAATGCACACGCGTGGATGGCAGAGCAGGACAGCACAGGAAGGACATTCACGACCGGTGACGATCAGCGAGAAGGAACGACTGGAGGCGGAGGCCCGCCGGGAGTCCGGTGCCAACTGGAAGCGTTGGGGAACATACCTCGCCGAACGCCAGTGGGGGACTGTGCGCGAAGATACGTCCCCGGATGGCAAACCCTGGTTGTCTTTCCCCTATGAGCATGCTCTGTGGCGTACCTATCGCTGGGGCGAAGACGGGCTGATGGGCGTCACCGATCGGCAGTGCCGGCTGTGTTTCGCACTGGCGCTGTGGAATGGTGCCGATCCGTTCCTCAAGGAGCGTCTCTTCGGACTGAGCGGACCTGAAGGCAATCACGGCGAGGACGTCAAGGAGTGCTACTACTACCTGGATGGCACCCCCACACACTCGTATATGAAGGCGACTCTACAAGTATCCGCAGGCGGCCTTTCCGTATCAGCGGTTGCGTGAGGAGAACGCCGGACGTTCGCGCACCGATCTGGAGTACGAACTCACCGACACCGGCATCTTCGCGGAAGAACGCTACTTCGACGTACAGATCGAGTACGCCAAGGCCGCACCGGAAGACATCCTGATCCGCATCACCGCCTCCAATCGCGGACCGGACGCGGCCACGTTGCATCTGCTGCCGACCCTCTGGTTTCGCAACACCTGGTCGTGGCACAGTTCCTACGATGCGGACATTCCCAAACCGTCGCTGAAAGGGGTCTCGCCGAGTGAGATCCTTGCCGAGCATGCCGCGCTGGGGAACTACATACTGCGTGTGGATGTCGGCCCGGATGCCCGGTCACCGGCCTGGATGTTCACCGAGAACGAAACCAACACTTGGAGACAGGAAGACCCCGACAGCCGTCGTCCTTCGTGCAAGGATGCGTTTCATCTGAGGGTCGTCAAAGGTCAAGCGAACGCGACGAATGTGCAGCCTGCGGGAACCAAGGCCGCAGCGCATTACGTCTGCCAGATACCGTCGGGTGCCTCTGCAGAGATTCGCTTGCGGCTCACGAGTTCAACAATTGAGCTCCCGCAATCATTCGGCACGGGCTTCGATGCAGTCTTCGCGGAGCGCATCGAGGAGGCGGATGCGTTCCATGCGTCGCAGGTCAGCCCTGGTCTGACGGAGGACGAGCAACGCGTGCTCAGACAGGCCCACGCAGGTCTGCTCTGGACGAAGCAGTTTTACCACTATGTAGTCGACGATGCGCTCGCGGAACCGGCCGTCGCCCCCAAGCCGGGCGTTCCGGCCCGATACCGGTGGAACGAAGACTGGCGACACCTGTTCAACCGCGACATCATTTCGATGCCGGACAAGTGGGAATACCCCTGGTACGCGGCATGGGACTCGGCATTTCATCTGATTCCGATGGCGACCCTGGATGCCAGTTTCGCCAAGGAACAGGCACTACTGTTTCTGCGGGAATGGTACATGCATCCCAACGGGCAGATGGCTGCCTACGAGTGGAACTTCAGCGATGTGAATCCTCCGGTGCATGCCTGGGCCTGCTGGCGGGTGTATCAGCTGTCTGGCCCGCCGGGACAGCGGGACCGTGTCTTTCTGGCCCGTGCCTTCCAGAAGCTGCTGCTCAACTTCACTTGGTGGGTCAACCGCAAGGATGTGCGCGGCAAGCATGTCTTCACCGGGGGGTTTCTGGGGCTGGATAACATCGGCATCTTCGATCGTTCGCGCCCGTTGCCGGCTGGAGGTCATCTCGAGCAGGCCGACGGCACCGCCTGGATGGCCTACTACTGCTCCAGCATGCTCTCCATCGCCTTTGAATTGGCCGATGACAACCCCGCGTACGAGGACATGGCCTCCAAGTTCTTCGAGCACTACGTCGCCATCGCTGAAGCAATGAACTGCCTGGATGGCACCGGACTGTGGGACGAGGCCGACGGGTTCTACTACGACCATCTGCATGTCGATGGTCAGAGCATTCCGCTGAAGATTCGTTCCATGGTGGGCATCATCCCGCTGTTTACCGTCGACGTGCTGTACGAGCGAGTGATTTCACAGCTGCCCGGGTTCCAGAAGCGGATGAACTGGTTCCTCGACTACAGGCCGGACCTCGCCGACTTCATGACGCACATGGAGCACAGCAACGGCAACGCGGCCGACGACGGACTGCGACTACTGGCGATTCCCACGCGTGAGAGGCTGGAGCGCATCCTCCGTTATCTCCTAAACGAAGACGAGTTTCTGTCTCCCTTCGGGGTGCGGTCGCTTTCGCGGTATCACCTCGCACATCCGTTCGTGTACCGCCTCAATGGGGAAGAGCTGCGCGTGCAGTATGTGCCCGGGGACTCTGACAGCGGCCTGTTCGGCGGGAACTCCAACTGGCGCGGCCCGGTCTGGTTCCCCCTCAACTATCTGCTGATCGAGGCCCTCGAGCGCTATCACGAATTCTATGGTGATGCACTGCGGGTGGAATGCCCCACCGGCAGCGGACAATTCATGAACCTGCAGCAGGTCGCCGACGAAATTCGCACACGTCTGTCACGGCTCTTCCTGGCCGATGAATACGGCAGTCGCCCCTGTTATGCCCGAGGTGAAGCAGGGCTGGACGGACCGCACTGGCGAGAGATGGTGCTGTTTTACGAGTACTTTCACGCCGACACCGGCCGGGGTCTGGGGGCTTCGCATCAGACCGGCTGGACGGCACTCATCGCGCCAATTCTGGAAAGCCTCGCCGGACGACGGTCAATGAATCCCACCCCCTAGCGATTCCCGGTTCTCACGCGTCGACGTTTCAACGGTCGTGCGACATCTGAGTGTGCCTGCTGGTTTTGGTCCGCCCGCCGCTATACTCGGCACGCCGCCGGGACACTTATCGTCCCTGCACCGTGGCTGAGGATCCGTTACCAGCAAGGCTCTACGCATCGTGAATCCGTCGTCAATCGAACAACTGGCCCGCGATCTGGTGATCGTGCTGACGTCAGGATTCGTGGCGGGCGTCCTCTGTCGCCGGCTGGGAATCTCACTGATGGTCGGCTACCTGCTGATCGGCGCGGTGATCGGGGAAGGAGGGCTGCGGCTGGTCGGTCAACATCATCAGGAGCTGGAGTACCTCGCACGCGGGGGTGTGCAGCTTCTACTGTTCGCCATCGGAATTGAATTCTCGCTGACCGATCTGGCCCGGCTCAGCCGGTTCTTCTTCGTCGGCGGCAGCGTGCAGATGTCGATCGTCGCCATCATCATCGGCAGTCTGGCAGCGCTGTACCTGCCTGGTAAGGCGGCCGTGCTGCTGGGGGCGGCGGTGGCATTGAGTTCGACCGTCATCGTGTTTCGGGCACTCTCCGAAAGAGGCGAAAGCCGATTCCCTCATGGACGTCGCACCATCGCGATCCTGCTGTTCCAGGATGTGGCTCTCGTCCCGCTGATGCTGCTGATTCCGCTCCTTGCAGCGGAGGATGGGGTACTCGATCTGCGACTCGCGGCCCTGCTGGCGGCGAAGACGGTGGGGTCCGTCATCGTGGTGCTGCTCCTGCCGTGCGGTGCAGCATTGGGGCGTGAGGCTACTGGCCTGGTCGCGGAGCCGGGAGTTGGTGCTGGTCTTCACACTCTGCCTACTCGTTTGCCTGTCATGGAGTGCCGGTCAGGCCGGATTACCTCCAGCGCTGGGGGCCTTCGCAGCGGGCCTCGTGCTCAGCGGGAACCGGTTGACGGCCCAGATCGACGCCCTCATCGCCCCCTATCGCGAGTCGTTCTCCGTCGTGTTCTTCGTGACTCTGGGCACGCTGATGTCACCACAATGGCTGCTTAGCGAGCCGTTACTCGTTGTGGGGAGCTTTGTGCTGATCGTGGTCGTCAAGACATTGGCCGGCACCTTCGCGGCCCGACTGACGGGCTTGGACTGGGGCTCCGCCTTTGGCATCGGCATGTCGCTGGCCCAACTGGGTGAGTTCGCCTTTGTCCTCTTCGCGATGATGCACACGCAGGGACTGCTGCCCGACGATGCGTATCGCACGCTGCTGCTGGTGGCGCTGGGGACGCTGGTCGCCACCCCTTGGATGATTGGCAGAGGACGTCGCTGGATCGTGGGTGGTGCGCTGCCGGAGGAGTCGATTGATCCCTTTGACGACGAGGGAGAACCGCTCAGACACGCCATCATCGTGGGGGCCGGTCCTGTCGGTGGACAGGTCGCCAACCAGCTCGAATGCTTCGGCATTGATGTCTGCGTGATCGACCTCAGCCCCGTCAACCTGTATGCCTTTGAACAGATGGGGATTCGCACAGTGGCAGGGGATGGTCGGGATCATCGCGTCCTGCAGCGGGCCGGCATCGACACCGCGCGGCTGGCAATTGTCGCGGTGCCGAGTGACGATGCCGCCCTCGAAGCCACGCGGGCACTCAAGTCGGCGAACGATGCGCTGCGGATTGTCGTCCGCTGCCGCTATCGCTCCAATGTCGATCGTCTGAAAGCTGCCGGTGCCGATGCCGTTATCAGCGAAGAGACGCAGGCGGCCCAGGCCATCCTCTCGCTGCTGAATGCACGTCTGTGATAGCCCGAAGCCCGCCGGCAACGGCCGACGGGTATCCACAAAGACCAATCGAGTCGATGCCGGAACTGCCAGACATCACGATCTACCTCGAGGCTCTCGATGGCCGCATCGCTGGGCAACGGCTCATTGGCACGCGCATCAACAGTCCGTTCCTGCTGCGAACAGTCGAGCCGCCACTGGAAGCGACGCACGGCCAGCGGGTGGTGCAACTCCGCCGCCTGGGGAAACGCATCGCCATCGGGCTGGAGGAGGAACTGTGGCTGGTCCTGCATCTGATGATCGCCGGCCGACTGAATTGGAAGCCGCCTGTGGCTCGGCTGACGGGGGGGACAGCGCACCCTAGCGGCATTCGACTTTGAGTCAGGATCGCTGATCCTCACCGAAGCAGGCACGCAGAAGCGCGCCTCACTGCACGTTGTGCGGGGGGAACGGGGGATCGCTGCGCATCTTCCGGCAGGGCTGGAACCTCTGGACGCCACCTGTGAGGAGTTCGCCCTGGTGCTGAGGTCGCGAAATCATACCCTCAAGCGGGCATTGACGAATCCATCTCTGTTCAGCGGCATTGGTAATGCCTATTCCGATGAGATTCTGCATGCGGCCCGGCTGTCTCCCGTCGTACTTACGCAGAATCTGGATGATGACGCCGCCCGACGTCTGTACGAGGCCACGCAATGGACGTTGCAACACTGGATCGGCCGGTTACGAGAGCAGACCGGCGATCGCTTTCCGGAGAAGGTCACAGCCTTCCACCCTGAGATGACAGTGCACGGACGCTTCGGTCATCCGTGTCCCGTCTGCGGGTCGCCGGTACAGCGTATCCGCCACGCGGAGAACGAGACCAACTACTGTGCGACGAGTCAGACCGGTGGCAAGGTGCTCGCGGACCGCAGCCTTTCGCGCCTGCTCAAGAACGACTGGCCGCGGCGTATCGAGGACTGGGAGTGAGCCGGGGCTGCGATGTTCTGCCGCTCGCCTAAGCGTGCTGGACACCGCACGCTGTACAGGGAGGAGGGGCCGACGTCCATAGCGAGGACATCGCCAGGCGATCCATCGATTCCTCCTGCTGAGGTTACGTCGATCCGCCCGTGAGAACCGGAGACTTGGCACGATCTGGGGAGTCAGCTACCGGCTGCAGGTCCACTGCCCGATAGGCGGGGAAGTATCCACCAGCATGCTCCTGCCAGTCGTTGGCAGAGACATCTGGAAAGCGATCCCGGCAGAGCTGGTCGTATCGATTCTGGTCGACGATCCACTTCCACACAGCGAAGCGATGTCGAGCTGATGAGAATCCGCACTTAAAGTGGAAGAGAGAATCCTCACTCGCTCCCACACCTCCGCCGAGATGCAGCGTGTGTGCCCCCTGTTCAGCGGCCCAGCAACGCAGGGCGTCGATCACCAGCTTGTTAGGCCCCAAACGCGTAAAACTGTTCGCCGTTCCTCCCAGATAGTACTGGGCGATGCCATCACACAATGTGAGAATGGCTGCACTGACCGGGCTTCCTTCGTGCCGAGCCACAAACAGATGTGCTACCGGGTCGGGATATGCCAGCCACGCCGACAGGTAGTGCTTCGGGAAGAAGTAGCTGTCGTCCGCTCTCACGCGGTCCATGGTCTCGTAGTATAGCTCAATGAAGTCGTCGAGCGATCGTAGTTCCCTGTCGTGTTCGACGATCACCCCCATCTTCTGCAGTTTGCGGATCGAACGGCGATGAAGTTCCCGGTAGCTCCGCCACTGGACTTCCCGAGACACTTGCAGGTCGATGGATACCGTTGGGCCAACGTCCTGGTAGGTTCCGATCCCCGCCAGCAGCGATTGTTGCGGAATCAGCGGATGCAAGCGGGAGAACACGCAAACGACGCCTGCCTCGCCAAGCGCCGCCCTCAGCGCGGAATGAAACTTGGCGACAACATCCGGTGGCATCTCCTGATGGGATGCGATCGGTCCGGCATACCCATACACCGACGTTGCGTCACAGCAGGAGGGATCGCGTGTGTCTGCTGATCCGGAGCCATCCGTATCGATCGCGCACAACATCAAGGGCAGGCTGATCGACCATGGGCCGTTCTCGTAGTGGTACAGCCGCGCCTGTCCCTCGCCGTTCGTCTCGGCAATCCGGTGGGCACGGCATTCATGAAAGATGTCGTGCTGATGTGCCCTGGCAACGGCCAGCTCCCACGCCGCTTCCTGCTGTGTGTTCAGCACCCTCAGACAACTGGAGCCGTGTGTATTAGTCGAAACCATCGTCTTGCGGACTTCCTGTTCTGGAGCGCGAGGCAAGGTCAGTGCTCATGCGGAAATCAAAGTCAGGGGCACACCGGACGATCCGGAGGCATTCCCGTGTCATGTGCTGAGTGCCCGGTAGATCAGTACAACGGGACGCTCACTCAAATGGTCATTCGACTCGGAGATCATCACGGGGCCAGAGCACGATTGACGGGGGCGGCTGCTGTTGTAATGTGGTCGAGGATAACACGGGCCACGCATGCCCCGCCGGCCTCGTTCCAGTGCTCTTCATCGGGACAGATCAGATCTTCGCCGCGATGCTGAGCGTCGACGAACATCGGCGAGAGATCGATGACGGGCACATCTCGAGCCATCGCCGCATTGACGATGCCGCCGATTCGCTCAGGCTCGACCGCGTCGTGGGCCAGAAACAAGGTTCTTGCGCCGGCTTGAGACGCCTCCGCTTCGATTCCTGACAGACAGGCCGCCACGATGGCCGACCCATCCCCCTCATGGCGTACAGCTGAGTTGAAGAGCACGGCACGAACCAGCGCACACAGGTAGGAATGATCGGCGAGCCGGTCCGCAAGTGGTGTAGCGAATGGTGCCACCTTGAGCTGAGCTTCGCCGAGAAACGCATGAGGCTGATGGTGCATCGACTGGTAACTCGATAACACATCCGTTTCGTCGTTGGTGTAGGTGAGCGTAACAATCCAGTCAGGAGGAGTTGACTTCGACAGATAGTCGCGCAAGGCCAGCAACTGTTGATGAGATCCGTACCCCGTGACTCCCAGATTGACGACATGCACTCCTCGCTGTGCGAGGGCCGCCGCCAGTGTTTCGTGATTGCTGACGCCGTCTCCAAAGGCAAAGGAGTCTCCCAGCAGCACGAGAGTCGGATGCTCTGCGGCACCGGGGTTGTTCGGCGTCACCCGGTATCCCTGGTCGTCCGTGGTGAACGTCCAGTCGCAGTTCAGGCGAACGCGATGTACATCCAGATCGGGGCGATACCGGAACCCCAGCGTAGGATCGGACTGAAATGTAATCGGTCCGCGAAGAGTGATCAGAGCCAGTCGGGCGATCACCTCACAAGTAGCAACCGAGGCGACGACGAGCAGGGCGACGAAGAGGTGCTTCTTGCGTCGTGTCCGCGGACTTCCCAGGCGCTCCTGTTCATGAGCCTTCGCCTGGGGTTGTGTGAGAGTTGCCATGGAAGGTGCCCGCTGCTGAAGAATCGAGAATCGACTGCTGATCGCTCGAAGCCTGTGATTCGACAGGCTTCAGCTCTCCGATGTGAGCCCGCTCTGACTGGATCCACTCTTTCGGAACAATGCCAATGTCGTCCACTTCCTCCAAGCTGATGTCCGGGACGGCATCCTTGCCACTCATGACGACACCAATCGTCTTGAACAGGATCTTTGCATCCAGACCGGGCGACCAGTGATCGACATACCACACGTCGAGATTCAGGCGGTCACCAAACTTGAGGTTCTTGCGGCCGCTGACCTGAGCCAGCCCACTGATTCCGGGGCGAACGAGGTGACGTCGGCGGTGTTCTTCTGTATACCGGCCCAGGTACTCCATCACCAGTGGCCGGGGCCCCACGAGCGACATGTCTCCCTGTACCACGTTCCACAGCTGAGGCAGCTCATCCAGACTGCTCTTGCGGAGCAGGCTTCCCAGCCATGTGATGCGTTGCTCGTCGGGAAGCAGTCGTCCCTGCGCGTCTGTGTCATTCTTCATGGTGCGGAACTTCAGCATCGTGAAGGGCACTTCATCTCGTCCGGGACGTCGCTGCCGGAACAGAACAGGCGAACCCATCGAGAGCCACACGGCTGCAGCAACCGTCAACAAGACCGGCGTCAGGACGATGAGCGCCAATCCGGCCACGGCAATGTCGAAGGCGCGCTTCAGAGTCATCCCACAGAAAGTCGCGCTCGCGGCGGTGAGGTGACGCCATTCATCAGTTTCCTTCCGATTCATCTTCAGGATCTCACACTGCGACGGCTGCACGCTCGGGTGCACTTGGGGAAGGCGGTGCGTCGCAGTAGCGGTTGATCAGTTCGTCGGCGGACACATCGAGCGAGACGCATGCCGCAGGTTCATGCGCATCTCAATCCATTCATGTGCACCAAGTGTCATCTTCCGATTGGGGACCGATCGCATCTTGTTTCGACTCAATGCCTCCTGCTGCCTGTTGTAAGATTGATGCTCTGAGCAGCCACACGGCGACCATTGTGTCGCGACTTCGCTTCGCTAGAGGAGAGATCACTGTCCGTCGTAGACAGATCTCTGACGGCACCATGAAACGTGTGGAGGGTGTCCAGAAGGCGGCTCTTCCTGAACTGCCAGGCGACATCACGATTGCGCGTTGCCAAGTGCTTGCACTTTTCGGTGTCGAGCAGGATTTCCCGGATGAGGATCGCGAGGCCATCGACATCATCGGGCATCACGAGGCACTCGGGTGGCAAAAGCTCCGGAATGCCGGCGATGTTGGTCCCCACTGCCGGGCAGCCACGAGCCATCGCCTCAATGAGCGCCCGAGGCATCGCTTCTGCACGGGATGCAATCAGGAACAGATCGATGTCATCGAGAAAGCTCAAGATGGGCCCACCCGGGGGAAGGCAACCCGCGAAGTGAACAGCGTCGTCGACATGGAGTTGACGTGCTAATACCTGCATCGCATCTCGATGTCTGCCCTCACCCAACATCACCAGTTCCACGTTCATCCCTCGGCGGCGACATTGGGCGAGAGCCTTGATGTGCACGTCCGGTGCCTTGTACATCACATCGAATGTGCCGATGTATCCCAGGCGAACCGGTGCGCCTGGGGCTTGCAACCGATCGGCGATGCTCTGGATTTTCAGATGCCGTGAGGAAAGATCCTGGACGATCAAATGGTCCGGCAACTCGACATCCGAGTGCCCCACGGTATATGTGTTTGGTGCGGGGGGATAAGAGCCGCTGGAGTGCCTGTCTTGTCACATACATTGATGCGGACGCCCCGCGACAGATGCGGCGAAGCTGATTGACCGCCAGCCGCCGAAAAACAGGACGTGCGGCCGTCTTGACACTGCCGGGTGCCAGGGACAGCCAAGGGTCGGCGACCACTTCAATCGCATAGGGGCGTCGTCGGCGTCTGAGTTCCCACCACGCCAGACTGCCAACGTGACATGGGACGCGCAGGATGAAGGCGTCCGACTGGTCGACGGCCTGCGTGGCGAGCTTCCGTAGGCGAGGCTGCTGGTACAAGAACTCCCAGGGTCCGTGGTAGTCGGGGAGCGGAAAGAAGTCGACACCCGGACCAGTTGCCTCAACCAGGACTCCTTCCAATGCGTCGACCTCCTCCACGCGCGCCATGATCAACACGCTGTCAAAAACGGTCAGATAGCGTTTCCACAGCTGTTCGTACGAGCAGGTCGGTGCATAGAGTCGGCCTTCGTATGACTTGAACCGCTGACTCAGTGAAATCAGAACTCTCATGCAGGTTGTCCTTTTCGCCAGCAGGCGGCGTCATTGTGTCTGCAGGTGACTGCCCGCCAAGGCGTCGTCATTGGCTGACGGCAAGCGGGGGACTCAGAACCCGGGTATTGTGTGCCAAAGCCTCGTGGTACAGATTCTCGTGAAGTTCAATGACATGCTCGAGGTCGTAGTCGGCCATCTTGATGCGGCCCGACTGACCCATCGCGTACGCCTGCTCCGGATGTTCGAGAATCCATGTCATGGCGTCGGCCAGCCCCGCGATGTCACCCAATTTCACCAATAGTCCGCTGTCGTCGGCAATCAGGTCGCGCGCGTGCCACGAATGTCTGTGCCGATGACCGGCACACCCGCACACAGGGACTCCATCACACTTCTTGGTAGCCCTTCCTGTGAGGATGCCAGCACCAGGGCCCGTGAAGAGCGGATCAAAGTGGGAATGTCGCCGGACTCCCAGAAAGTGGACGCGCGACGCGATTCCCAGTTCGAACGCTAGGTTTCGCATCCGTTCCATCTGCGGCCCTGCACCGGCAAGGAGCAGATGCGCCGTGGGTCGTTTCACGCTGGCGAACGCGTGGAGTATATCGGCGTGCCGCTTGCGCGGAATGAACTCGGCCACACACAGCAGGAACTCGACGTCGGATGACAGTTGAAGTTCTTCGTGGATCGGGGACACGAGCGAAGCGCCAGGAGCGACACCTCCATAGTGATCGAGGTCGACGCCAATGCCTGGCATGAACCGGATGCGGTCGGCCGGCAGGAGTCGGTGCTCGATAGCCGCCCGCTCGTCTTCCCGGTTGATGACGATCAGGTAGTCGGTCCACGGGCCAGCCACCTTCTCGAGCGTTCGATAGGCGGCATTCTTGAGCGGATTGCCGCTGCTGTGAAAGTGAAAGCCGTGTGCCGTGTAGATCACGACCGGTCGCCCGCGTTTCGGCAAGTCCTTCAGTGCGTACCGAGTGACAAAGGCGGCGACCGGCGTATGAACATGCACGATGTCATACCGTTCGTTCGTCACCTGCTGGCGAATGGATTGGGCGGCGACGACGAGATTCCGCGGATCCAGTGGGTTGCGCGACCAGGAAGCCTCACACACGCGATGATACGCTGCCCGGCAATCGGGTGATGACGCCGCGCCCTTCGCCATCGCGTCAACGCGCCACCCCTGAGCGCTGAAGTGACGGGCAAATGGCAGTAGAAACCCGATGAGAGTTTCGGAGACCGTGGCAACACAGAGTAATTGAGGCATGATCGGCAACTCTGAAAACTGAGCCGGCCCACGGCTCGTGAGCCTGATCGACTCGGCGGGGATGCAAGTCGCTCGGGAAAAGCGAGAACGGCGTCAAGTGACCAGCAGCGACACTGCGGTCTGCCCACCGACTGCTGGATCAGCTGCGGGAATGCTGTTCGAGGCGCGGAGCTCCGTTTGAAGGGAAGGCGTCGCCGGGGAGTCCGTTCACCGTCGCTCCAATGATTCGTACGTTGAGTGAGTCAAGCATCTCTTTGGCCTGCACAACGCGCGGCCAGGCACTGGTCACATTGACCGTCATGAGGACGCCATCCACGTGAGGAGCCACCATGCCGGGGTCGCTGACCGCCATCAATGCCGGAGTATCGACGATCACGTAGTCATAGCGGGCACCCGCCGCCTGCAGGAGTTCCGGGAGACGAGCGGATGCCAGTAACTCGGCAGGAGATGCGAGGTTGGACCCCGCCGTAATGATCGACAACCGGGGAACCTCGGATGCACAGATGGCATCGTCCGCCTCGATATTCCCGGACAGGAGATCGGCAAACCCGACGCGGTCATCAACATTGAAGAGTACGCCGATGGTGGGGGTCCGCAAGTTGGCATCGATCAGCAGGACGGTCTTCCCGGATTGGGCAATCGACACGGCCAGATTCGCCGCGACGGTGCTGGTTCCGTCACCCGTGTCCGGACTGGTCACCTGGAGCAGCGAGGAGCGTTCATGGGGATCGCGAAAGAAGATCGCGGTGCGAAGACGCCGGTAAGCCTCGGCACCAGCAGAATCCGGCGCGTAGTACGTGCACAGCGCCGACTTCAGCGGCTCTCGTCCGTTCAGACGGAATCGCGGGATTTGTCCCAGCACGGGGATGTTGAGGCGACTGCGGACTTCGCCTACGGAACCAACACTCTGGTCGGTCATCTCCGAATGGAGGGCCAGAACCGCACCGATGCACAGGCCCAGCAGCGTGAATGCAAATGCGAATGCCGGCAAACTGGGCGAAACCTTCTTGCCTGGTTCCGGCGGTGTGATGAGCTGAGCCTCATAAGCCTTGGATTCTTTGACGAGATCGACTCCCTGGACCTGTTTTACGATCTCGGTATGCAGTTCCTGAATGCGTTCGATTTCGCTGCGTACGTTTTCCAGTTCGTCCCGCTTCTCCGCGATGCGTTCGACACGGTCCTGTTCCTTCGACACCAGTTCGCCGAGCGAGGCTTCCACCTGGTTAACGCCCTCGAGTTCCCGCTGCAATAACTGGACATAGATATCCACATCCGCGGGCTGCGGCCTCGTTTCGTCCCCCTGTTGAAGTTGCTGCTGGCCCTGCATCAGCTCGATCTGGCCCCGGACCGCGACGAGATCCGGGTGGCGCGGTCCATACTTCGACAGCATGGTTTGCTCCATCAGCCGCAGTTCCATGAGACGCTCTCGCAATCCCAGTCCGGATTGACTGAGAGTGTCTTTACGTCCCTGCTGCGCCAGTTCGATCAGCAGGGTGGGACTGGCACCGCGGGCCTGCAATTCCTGCAAGGTTTTCAACCGGTTCTCTAGTTCAGAGCGGCGAATGGACTGGTCCAGACGTGCGGTATCCACGCGATTGAGCCGGGCATGGGCGACTTCTGCGTCCCCTGACGTCCCCATCGCCAAGGCCAGATCCGACTCCTTCAGCTGCCGGTAAGCCTCCTGCCTCTCCGACAGCTCGCCTTGCACCTCGTCGCGCCATTGTTGATAGAGTTCCGCACTGGCCTCACTGTCGGCCCGATGCAGAGACTTCAGGAAGTCTTCATAGCTCACCAGAATCGCATTCAGCACAATCGAACTGTCCTTCGGGTTGGTCGAAATGTAAGCAAGATTAAGCAGCGCACTGCTGTCCTGGTTGGAAATGCGCGACGAGGGAGAGACTGCAAGCGACTTGATGATTTTCTCTGCAACGTCTTTCTCGTCACGCAAAGATGGCAGCAAATCCAGATTACCATGGCGAATCGCCTCACTGACGAGCAGTGGACTGCGGATGACAGCCGAATGCACGGCCAGTGTGTCATCCATCGCGGCAAACCGGGTATCCACTCCGGGAATCAGGTGCGGCGATTTCTTGACAACCAGCAATTGAGCCTCCGACAGGTATTTCGGAACCCAGTAATGATAGATCGCAGCACCGAGGATCAGGGCCAGCGGAACGGACAAGAGCAGGTAGCCCTTGCGTCGCCACACAAATCGCACCAGATCCAGCACCGCGAACGATCGCGGATAGTCGGTGGGTTCAGTTCCGTGCGATTCCAGGTAGTACATCACCCCATCTCCAGTTGGTTGGGCCTTGGGCAGGCAGTGCTTCCGGAATCCCCCAGTCCTCGGGAACACGCGCGGCATTCGCCGACCACATCCGCGAAATCAGGAGGATGGCCAGGAACGCCATCGCGCCCCCCTTGACCACGAAAAACACGACATTGTCCGAGTCGCCGACAAGGATTACGAAGCACAGGTTAATCAGCAGTGGCAGCAGGAGTGTGCGCGGATCCGAGCGTTGCCAGGTATCAAAGCAGTTCTTGACTACACCCACCGCTAACCCCAGCAATACGTACGAAAAGGGAACACTCCATACACCGAAGTTCAGCATGGCTTCTCCGGCCAAGCCATAGACGCGGCTACTTTCCCACTCGCCGATGTGGTAGGTCCCTCGGCCAAACTCGACCTCGGTGCCGAACACCGTCTTCCCGGGCGGATCGAACCACAACAGGCGGTCGGGAATCAGCAATGTCGCCGACTGTAGATAGGTCCTGCCAAATGCCAGCTGATGGTCGGCAACGGTCGAAGGGGCACTGAAGCGATACAGGAGGAAGGCCTGCACGTCGCTGCGGGCGAAATCGGCCAGCAGGACGGTCTGAAGAGTCCGATGTCCTTCTTCCTGCATTTCAGCCCGGGCACTGGCAGAGGTGAAGGCACGCCAAGCTTCCAGTCCGTGGCTCTTATAAAAGCCATACGCGTACATGAATCCGCACAGCATGCCCAGACCCAATGCAATCAACACCCGGGGAACTGGGCGAATGACCAGATGCACCAGTCCTACGGCCCAGAACAAGGCCCAGACCGTGTTGCTGCGACTGCCACGCAAGCCGCCGAACAGCAGCTGCAGTACCGTGAATGCCAGCAGAACCAGCGTCAGTTCGATCCAACCGGGGATACGTCCGCTGCGGCGACACCACAGAACATAGGCCATGGCGGCCAGGATCGGGAAACTCTCCGAGAGCATGAAGATCCACCCCATGCCCTGAAACCCGCCATTCTCTTCGAAGACGTTCGCCATGTATCCCACGACACCGCCATACTGCGCGTAGACGACCGCTTGCAGGACGGCACTGAAGACCATCAATGTCAGTAGCACCGGCTTCCATACACTCTCGTCGACCGTCCAGCGAAGCCGGGGCGGCCTGCGCCGCAGCGTGATGAAATCACGCGCCAGCAGGTAGACGATGATTCCTCCAATGTTCAGAATGGCCATGCGCCCCAGCCATTCCTGCCAGTCGTCCGGGGGAACGACATAGCCCATCGTTGAGCCCAGTGGGACGTACAGCAGCGGAGCGGCGAAGAAGAAGTACCACGCGATGACACCCAGTACACCGACCGGATCGAACAGGTCCATCTTCCCGCGTGCCCATGCCACAGCATCAATGCCAATCAGTGTTCCGCAGACCAGGACCGGAATCACAAACCAGTGGTGAAACCGGTAATCAACGAACAGGCAGACACTGACGATCGTCCCACACACAGCCAGCGATCCCAGCAGGCTGCCAACTCGCGACGTGCGAGATTCCATCGCTCGCACTGCGGGCCGTGGGCGGTCTCTCGATGCGAACACCGCGGGCCGGTCAATTGAGATTGAGGACGGGGAACTCACGGGATGATGAATGTTCAGTCGGCCACCATGGCGTCGCAAGACGCCAGCAGGTAGACACTGGTGTTACCTGTTGGCTGATTTATCGAAAACCGATACGAGTGATGACGGTGAATGAAGCGGCGAGCGACGCGACACCTCGGGCTGACTGGGACGTAACGGATTACCCCGCAGGTCGTCGGCCGGTATCCGGCATTCGGCCGCGGCTGTCGTGTACAGCGATGCCAATGCCTGCACTCCCTGGGTCACGTCAAAGCAGCTGGAGGTCACTGCCTGAAGTGCCTGCGCTCGACTGACCGGCACGGAAGTCCTGGCCATTTTCAGCAGGGCCTCCGCCCAGCGCTCGATGGGTGCAGAGAGAGAGCATCGGGTGACCAAGGGCTCAACAACCGTCGCTTCATCCGCAATCGTGTCCGATACGACGCAAGGCAAGCCCGCGGCCTGGGCTTCGACCAGTGCGATGCCAAGTCCCTCGTACAGCGACGGAAAGACAAACCCGTTCATCACCGTCGCCATGATTTCCGGGACGTCGGGGCGAACCCCGGCAAAGACGACCTGGCTTTCCAGCCCCAGATGCGTCACCTGCTCCTGAATTTGAGGGCGGAGCGGACCCGCTCCCAGCAGCAGCAAACGCAGATTCGAATTGCGACGATGAGCCTCTGCGAACATTGAAATGAGGAACGTGTGATTCTTCTGTTCCGCGAAACGACCGACATGCCCCAGCACAAACACGTCCGAGGGAATCCCCAGTTCGTGACGCAATGCACGGCCCGTTTGTTCATCCTTCGCGAAGCGTGTGAAGGGCATCGAGTAAGGATGCAAGCTCCAGCGTGCGTCGTTTTCCCAGTGGGTCCCAAACAGATCGTCGCCGGCGCAGGCACTGCACGCCAGGCCCAGCGTCGCGTACCTATCGATCAACCACTTCGCAAGCGTCAGATAGCCTCGGCGCTTCAGCCCAATCCTCCCCGGACCAGAGGATTCCGAATTATGACTGTGCGCGATCCGCACCGGTACGCATTCCAGCGCCGCCAGACGAACCACGACTCCACTGAAGTGCTGCAGATGGCTGTGCACGATCTGATACGGGGGCTGTTCCCGCAGCAGTTGCCGAAAGCTGCTATGGAATCGCTTGAGTGGACGCGGAGTGGCACGGCGGAAAACCTGCGAACCGAGCGAGCGAAGCTCTTCGTCGAACTCGCCCGAACTGCTCGTGACGAAATCCATCTGAAACCGTTCACGGTCGATGTGACGCAACATGTGCATCAACCACACTTCAATGCCACCGCGATTCATTGAAGCCACAACGTGCAGAATGCGAATGCGATCGTCAGTCATCTTGAGCAAGTCGAGGCTTTCCTTCTCGCACAGCCAACCACAGAATGAAAACACTTCCCACCAACTGAGTGGTCGTCGTAATCAGACTGGTCCAGGCGGCACCCAGCAAACCGTGGGAGGGAATCAACAGATACGCCGCAACCAGCGTCACCCCCATCACACCAAGAAACAGCGGAACCTGGGCGCGGAAGTGACGTGCTGCGGTAATCGCAAATCCAAATGCCGAGGCCATAAACCCAATCCCGGCAGAAACCGTCAGCCAGATCAGTACGTCAACATGCCCGGCATATTCCGGTGTATAGATGACGCGGAGGAGCGATTGACCCGCCACAGCCGCGATCACGACTCCCGCGCTTCCCATCAGCATGCCGATGGCCACCATCTGGGCGACGAGCCGCAAGAAAGCACGATGGTTGCCTGTCGCGTAATCGTGAGCCAGGCGCGGGGACGTGGCCTGCCCGATGGCCATCGAGACCATTCCTCCCGCCACCAGCAGGTAAGCGAGCGATGCAAAGATTCCCAGCTCTTTCTCTCCTGCATAACGCTCGAGAATGTATCGTGGCAGATTTGTGTTCAGCGAAATGAGCATCATGACCAGGCCGAGCGGCAGCGCCAGCCATACCAGTCGTGTCAGCACAGACCAGTGGAATCTCGGACGTGTGGAACCTGTCGACCTGACAGACGCCGCCGGCTGCTGCGTTCGCTCACCCTCCTCCGACATCAACTGCCTCACGGCCGGGAGATTCCACGCTCCCAGCGTGATCATGTAAGCGAGCGCCCACCCGCTGACGCCCACCAGAAGATTGCCCGAGATCAACATCCCTGCCGAGAGCAATGCCACGGCCAGCAGACCATTGATCGCCTGTGCCTTAGCGATCAGGTCCATTTGTTCGTGCCGCTGCATCAGGGCGTAGCACAGTTCGCTGAGTGACTCGAGGGCCTTGACGATGCCGATGCCTAAGATCACACACAAGACCGACCAGCGATAGCCGGTGACCAGTGCGATGCCGATGATTGTGACGATCGACATGGCAATGGTGAGGATCCGCAGTCCGAGGTAGTCGACAAACGGGAACTCCCCGCGTGCATCTGTCACCAGAATCGACCGCAGTTGCAGGTTGGACAGCATGAAGACGGGAGCGGTGATCGCGAGCCCCAGTGCGAACTGGCCCACCATGGCCACATCGCCGACTTTTGCCAGCACAATCAACATGCCCCATTGGCAGGCCGCCCAGATCGCGTTGCCGGCAAACGCCCACGAGACATTCTGCCTAAGCGACGCTGTGGGCTTGATGACCAGCGACCGTGCCACGCCGCCATCCATCCTTGACTGAACCATCGGAGACATGCCGGTCACGATTCCGAATGCACTTCCTGAGGCGATCCTGCGAAAGCGCTGCCACGGTAATAGGCGCGGCAGATGATTTCTGTGATGCGATCGATATGTGCGTTGGTGATGTGGGCTCCGACAGGAAGACTCAGACTGCCTGCCGCGAGCACATCTGTTTCGGGCAGCGACAGCGAGGGCGGAGCCAGATGGCGAAACGCCGCCTGACGATGGACCGGTGGATCGTAGTACTTCCGCGTTTCGATGCCAGCATCGGCAAGAATCTCACCGAGTCGATCCCGGCTGACACCGAATGCCTCCAGATCGATCAGGATTGAGAAATCTTTGTAGGAACAGCGATCTTCCGCGCGGACCTCGATGAATTCCAGACCTGGCAAGGGACTGAGCAGTTCACGATAGCGGCTCGCCTGAGCATTGCGTTGCTGAGCAGCCGCTTCCAGCAGATCAAGGCCGTGCAGTCCCACCAGGGCAGACATCTCGGGCATGCGGGCGTTGAGACCCGGAAACAGGCAGTCGTACGAACCGTCGTTACCGTATTCACGCCCCAGGCGGATGGCATTGGCCAGGTGATCATCGTTCGTGGCAACAACCCCGCCTTCACCAGCGACGAGTAACTTGGTCGGACTCAGGCTGAAGATGTGCGCATCTCCTTGGGGGCCCACTGGAACACCGTTGTACAGGGTGCCGAATCCATGTGCGGCATCGAATATCAGTCGCAGACCATGACGATCGGCGATCTGCTCCAGGGCGTTAATGTCTGCAGGATTCCCGAAGTTGTGGACAGCAGCGATCGCGCAGGTCCGTGGTGTGATCGCCTCGGCAATGGCATCGGGATTGATATTCGTGGTCTGCCGTCTGACATCGACAAACACGGGCGTCAAGTTCGTCCAGGCCATCGCCGTCACTGTGGCCATAAACGTGAAGCTCGGGACGATCACTTCCCCTTTCAGGCCCAGCCCCTGATATGTGAGCATGAGGCCGCTCGTGCAACTGGAGACGGCCACCGCATGGCGAACGCCAAGGTGCACTGCCAGTCGCTGCTCAAATTCCCGCAGGCGCGGGCCCTTGGTGAGTTGCGCTGTCGCGATGATCGACGCCAGACCACCGCTCAGCAATTCGAAATCGGGCAGCAGGGGGCGTACGAAGGGGATCTTGTCGATTGAGAGAGCTTGCGGCGTCGCGGCCCGGACATCACGAATCATGAAAGTTCATCCTGATAATGGAGCGAAATGGACAGCCCGGTACAAAGGGAGTTCACAAACAACGACATCGATGGAGCGACCTTGCCAATCCGCACGAGTGACAAGTCGCATTTCATAAGTAGGCATCCTCGAAGCAGCACACCGGGCAACGCGCGAGCAGTTCCTGAAAGCCGTGTTCTTCAGGCAACCGCAGCGGCGGGCGTGTGTCGAGAGGGAGCCGAACGCGGCGGTTCAGTCGCCGGCTGTGGCGATTGGTATTCGGGGATCAGCTCCTGCAGTTTGTCGCGAATGTCCGCAGGACTGCCGTGGAGAACTCCCTCGAGTTCAAGGATCGCCTCATTAACCTCGGCCAGTGTGTAGGGTCGGTGATAGGCCATGCGGATCTTCGGGTGTCTGGTCTCCAGCGTCTGCTCGTCTTCGAAGTATAGTTCCTCGAAGAGCTTCTCTCCCGGCCGCGGGCCCACCACTCTGATTTCAATGTCGTCGGGAGACAGGCCCGCAAGGTGCAGAAGGTCGCGTGCGAGGTCGAGAATCTTCACCGGATTTCCCATGTCCAGCACAAACACCTCCCCTCCATTCCCCAGTGCTGCTGCCTGCAGGACGAGTTGAGACGCTTCCGGAATCGTCATGAAGAAGCGAGTCATCTCCGGATGCGTGATCGTCAACGGTCCTCCCTGGCGAATCTGCTTGAGAAACAGCGGGACGACGCTTCCCGCCGAAGCCAGGACATTCCCAAATCGGACCGAAACGAACTTGGTTGCGGAGGTCTCCGAGTGGGCGTGCACGTATCGCTCGGCGATGTGCTTCGAGGCCCCCATGACACTGGTCGGGTTGACCGCCTTGTCGGTCGAAATCATTACGAAGCGGTCGACACCGTACTCATGCGACAGATCCACCAGCGTCTTTGTTCCCAGAACGTTGTTCGAAAGTGCCTCCGAAGGATCCCGCTCCATCAGGGGCACATGCTTGTGAGCTGCGGCATGAAAGAGGATGTCGGGACGATGTTGCTCAAACAGAGCCCGCATCCGCGGTTCGTTGCCGATGTCGGCCACACACGCGACAATCTCAACATCCACCGCACACTCACGAAGTTCGTGTTCGACGTCGAACAGGCTGTTCTCAGCCCGTTCCACCAGCACCAGACATCGTGGGTGGCACCGCATCACCTGCCGGCAGATTTCGGATCCGATGCTCCCACCCGCACCCGTGACCATGACGATCCGGTTGCGGAGCATCTCCTCAATCGCTGTGGCATCCAGTTCGACGGGATCACGCCGCAAGAGATCGTTGATATTGACGTCGCGAATCTGCAGACGATTGGCACCGTGGAGCAGGTCGTCCACCGCCGGAATCATCTTCAGCGTAATGTCGGCCTGGCGACACTGATCGAAGACGCGCCGCAGACACGGGCCATCCAGGCTGTTCGCCATGATGAGCACGTCGCTGACGCCATAGCGTTGGGCGAGCGGGACAAGGTCGTGTGTGCTACCCACGAAGGGGATGCCCGCCAGTCGCGTGCCGTGGTGCGAACGGTTGTCATCCAGAAACCCCAGCACCCGATAGTCGATGCGCGGATGTTTGTGGATCTGCCCGACATAGCCATCGCCCCCTTCGAGGGCACCAATCATGAATGCGGGACGGCGCCCGTCCTGGGACCAGCGGATCATCAGATGCTCGCGAAACAGACGCGGTGATGAGCGCAGGGCACCCACCAGCAGAATCGTGGCACCACAGTCCAGCAACAGCACCGATCGCGGTATCTGCATGTCTGGCATCAGAAAGTAGTCAATCAGAGTGATCGCGACCGACGCCAGAATCGACACGCGGAGCAGATTCTCGAGATCCGCAAACGTAATGTGTCGCCACCACCCCCGAAACGCGCCGAAGAACTGAAACATCGCCAGCTTGATCACCAGGACCAGGGGCAACGTCTTCCACAAGACGGCGCGGTGATCAGCCGGAATCGACAAATCGAACCGCAGCTGGTACGCAATCTCATAGGACAGGTAGAACAATCCGGCATGTGCCAGCACAATCAACAACCAGCGGAGACGCCAGCGCAGGGGGAACTGATTTCGGCCGTGATTGCGTTGGCCAGCCAGCACGGGGACGGCACTGAAATCGAGCTGTTCGTCCTGATAGTTCTGTCGGTAGTTGACATTACCCGTTCGGTCATACGGAAGTCTTCGATCGCTTGAGAGCGCACACGCGCTGCGTGAGCGCCAGATGGGGGGATGCCTCCACATCAGAAGACAACCAGTGCTGATTCTTGCCGGGTGATGAGCATCAGCCTGCCGGAAGGCGCACTCCGTTCCCTTGGGTGACCGTCGTCCCCTGAATCAAGCGAATCTGGATTCAGCCAGCCCACTATTGCGGAATGCTGCCGGCACACTCACTCCTCCTGAAGAGGCTCACTGATAACCCGACTGGGAAGGGGTCGCTACGGTAGCTACGGAGTCGCGACGGTGCGCAATCGCCATCCGAGGGTTTTCGGGCGAGGGCAGAGGAGTAGTGCTCCACCTAAGCAGCCGTGTGACCCATCAGCCGCCAGTCCCCCCCAACGCGACGAGCACTTCCAGATTCAGCTTCGACAGCGCAGAGGTATGTCGGCGGCCCGATCGCACAGGCGGCAGGGTGCACTGAACGACATGTCACGGAGATCACTTGCAATCCCGGGTCGGCCTGGCAATGCAAGCAAGACTGCCAAGACTTCCATGGACGCCGATTCGATGCGGATCAGGAGGCGACGTTCGGCGTCGCGAGTTCAGAAACAAGCGGTCTGCTGAACTCTCCCGAATCCAGCCATTCCGGGCTGCAGACTGTCCAGAAATCTGCCGCTAGATCATGCTCAACGAATCGATACGGCAGCCACCCCAGTCCGTCCTCTCCCCACTCCGCTCCCCAGCAGCCCCGAATTCGCAAGGCACCAACCGACGTATGTCGATGATGGTCGTCGTATCCCAGTGCCACCACAGCGGATCCCCCCGCGACGCTGTCGTAGGTCGGGCGGAAGGAGATCTCGGCATCCTGTGAGAGAGAGCTGGGGGTCGCGAATCCAAAGGCCACAGGAAACCCTGCCGCAAGGAACGCCTTGATCCGGCCGAGTGCATCCAGGCCACCACACCCGGGCAGAAGCACTCTGAGATAACGAACGGTCGTGAACCGGTCTGAGAAGCCATACAGGAACGAGGACGGTTGACCAAGGTGATTGGGTGAAGTGTTTCGATAGAGACGACTGGGCGGCGCACCAAAGCGGACCAGGGCTTTGAGCACCGTTCGCAACTCCAGATCACATGAGCATCTGGTACCGGCCAGTTGGTGAGCCGTCTTCGCGACAAACAGTGGCGAACACGGCGAGGCCTCGCCAAACACGCGACGTTGTAACGACTCAACCAGTGCGAGGCAGGCACCGGCGGGTGAGCAAATCAATCGATCGGACTTCAGAACCGGCCGGGAGAATTCCGACAGATCGACCTGATCCGGGAGCGCCCTCCATTCGGCGCAGATTCCAGATTGGCAAACGTCGACTTGATCTCTGACTGCTCCAGGGTGAAGTCACGAAAGTCCGGGAGATCGCGTTTCCATCCGCATCGGTGCATGGCGGGACTCGAAGGAGCTTTAGAGAACCATTCTCGGTTGAGCGAGAGCGTTGAGAGCAGGCCGGTCGGCAGTATCACCGAGGGCCTTTGCGTGTGGAAAGGCCCACACAGGGGGAGCACTCTGGTCGATCCGGTGCATCTTCGGGGCGCACAGATGCTCCATGCCGGGGCAATGCGGGGTCTTCACAAGCCAGGCAGGAACCTGAGGCCACCATCAATGGCCCGAGCAGGGCTCCCACAGCACACCTTCTCCGGAACCATCGCCGCGAAACTGCAGCACTTTGTGCTTCTGGTTCCGATTCAAGGCCTTGATCGTATTTCCCAACCTGACATGAGGGTTCTGGTTCGGGTGCGGGGGCAAAGGATCGTCGACACGCTGCGACCAGCCTTCCTCTTCGAAGGCCATGAGCACAGTCTCCTGGTTGACGGAGGGTAGTTTGAACTGTTTCACCAGTTTGTCAGAGAACCAGAGCTGCTTGCAGATAACGTCCCAGTAAGGCTTGATCATCGCCTGTGCACGCACCGGCGGACCGGACGGAATCCGGACATCCCCGGCCGGCGCAGCGGCCGGCAAGGCATGGGAAAAGTGAGCTCCCAGAGCGGGCCAGTTCGACGACAGCCGTTGTACGAATTGATCCCCTTGCGCGGTCAACACGAACGCCGATGTGTCCAGTAACGCAAGGGATTCGGGCAGATCAGTGCCATTCCCGTCCTTCTGCTGCATGATGGGTCGATGCTCGACATAGCGTCGGATCAGCAACCACTTCAACAGGATGTCCGGGACGCCGAGCGATCGCAGTTGACGAATATCAACTGCAAACTTCCAGATGTTGCACCCAGCGTCCTGTGCAAAGAGTTTTGCTTGCGCCAGCAGAGCCGTGGTGGCCCGCAACTGCTCCTCAAACGCCGGGAGGATCGGCACATCCTGATGATCCAGTAGACTCTTCAATGGCCCGTGTCCCCGCATCACGATCTCCCTGCTGCATTCACCCTCCCAGACGCGTTGGGCAGCAGAAAGTGCATTATCTCCGACACCTGGACGAGTTGGAAGCACTTTGCAGGGATTTCCCAGAACTCACTCACCAACGAAAACAGGGGATCCGGTGAGTTCACCAGATCCCCTGCAGGACTTCAACACAGGGCCGCAATTCAGGAAGCGTCAGTTTCTGACATTGGGATTGATCAGGTATCCCATCCAGTTGGTGTATGGTGCCGTCAGCAGAATGGGCACGATCCGGTCAAACTGGTACCGCGTCCACCAGGCACAGTCCGGGTTCAGATAGATGATGTCGCCCGGCTGAATGTACAGGTTCTGGTTCCAGTCAAAGCGGGCGGCGATCAGATCGACGTGGATCAGCATCGGCGTGTCCCCAGGAACGCTGCGTTGCACTGTCACCGTGTCAGGAGAATCAATCGGATCGATGTAGCCGGCCATCGCGACCGCCGTCACAACGTCGATGTCGCGATTGGGCGGAATCAACAGGGCATTCCCCAGTTCGCGATCACGACCCTGAACCGAGTAGTTGAGGAAGCTCCCCTTGGCGAGTCGGCCGGTGACGAAGAAGACGTCATCAGGCTTGCGGGGGATCTGGACAACATCTCCGGAGGTCAGCGTCACGTCCTTGGCAGTCAGTGCCGGAACGATGAACTCCCCTCCCTCCCACGTCATGCTGATCTGCCCGCCGCGCAGCGGAATGTGCAGCACCACATCTACCTGGTCGTGACCTGCGTTCCCGGGCATGCACACGGGAGCAGACATGGCCATGGGAGCCTGTTCCTGCGGCAAGGGAGGACCTTGGTACGTCTCGTCCGAAGTGAACGTCGAGTGTCCGAATGAGACCGGCTGAATCTCCGGATACGATCTGTCGAAGACCACTGAACCGGCAGTTTGGGTCTCGAAGCGCAGATCGATTGGTTCACGCCAGCTTGATTGCCCCTCGCCATCCGCCCCCTCGCCCGACTCCGGCTCCAGGGCCTGGGTGGGTTCGACGGGCATCTGTGGTTCTACCATCACCGGTGTTCCACACAAGGGAAGATAGCGCGTCTCAAACTCTTCTCTGGAGACGCGGCGGTGAACTTCCACCTTCTCCGCCGCCAGCTCCCCCATGCCCTCGGCCAATGCCAATGCGTGTCCGACATCGTTCTGATACCGTGGCAGCTGATACACGCCGGGCTTGTTGACCTGACCGATGATAGAGACATCAATCATGTGCTTTTCGGCCAGCGCGACGGACACGCGCGGGTTGACCAGAAACCCGTCGGCAAATGCCTCATTAACGACGTCCTGCGCGGCGGAGAGATTCAGGCCTCCCACCTTCACTTTGCCGACCAGCGGGAGTGTGATGGTCTCGTCTGCCATGATTCGGGAGCGAATCGGCTGAACTTCCGCATTCTCGTACAGTCCCGGCACCATCACATCCAGCGTGTCATTTGGGCCGAGAATGTAGTCGGCCGGCGGCGGAACGGTCAGCTTGGCCAGGTTGAGTTCCTGTGCCGTGCTGCGGTAGGGCATGCGGAACTCATAGGGCAGTTCGCAAGCCGGAATTCCGGGGGAATGCAGAGGCGTGTAGCACCCCGTTAGAATCGTCAAAGTCAGACAACTCAGCGTCGCCCATCTGAATCTTGACGCGGAGGGTGCAGGCGGGCTTCCAGGATCGTGAAGCATGGTCGAATTCCCTTTCTCGTAGCGGTTTTCAGCAGCCGCAGCGAATCTGATCGCCCTATTGGTGGGCTGCATCATTCGTTGTGTCTCGCACGGATGGAACGACTCATCCCGGTCGTTCACCTCCGATTATCGGAACACCAGTTGCGACACGATGCCCGGAAGTTGCAGACACAACGGTTGCAGGGAAAACGACATGCGTGTTGTAGCGGGGCTGCCGACTGTTCCGGCTGTGCCTGTCGTGCCGATTCAGCCGCGTCGCCCCATCCGGAAGTATTCCCGGGGTTCACGCCCAATCCACAGTCGAAGCAGCCGGCTTCCATCGCCGCACGTCCCTGACAACCGGTTCAGGTGGCAAGGACAGATTGCTCCCGAGGCACCGCTCCGACGGCGGACTCCTTGGCGGAGGATCAGGCGGATCGCAGCCTCTTGAGCAGCTCGATGACGCTCCAACCGGACACCATTCCGAGCAGGTAGCTAACAATCACAATCAGGAACATCGGGATGTTCACCGACCAGGTCAGAAAGCGAACATCCACGCTTCCCAGATTCTGAAAGGAGAAGATCAGTGTCAGAATTGCCAGAATGGCGAGAATCGTACCGGTGACGTATCGCATGGTGGGCACACCGCTGTTAACAGAAAGTGAAGTGCCGGTGAGGGACTCGTCTTCTGGTGAAGAGAATCATCAGGAGATGCGATGCATATGCACACCGCTTGGCGTTCTCACTTGTTCACCGGCCAGAAGTCAAAACAGCCCCCGACCCTTGGGGAAAGGTCGGAGGCTGCAAGGTTCTGAAGTCCCGACAACTACTGCCCGAAGCCGGTCAGCTTCGTGACAATCTGGCTGAGGACTGGTTCCAGCGTCTCCTTGACGCCGGGAATGGCCATCACTTTCTCGATTAACGCCTGGATCGGACCCATGTGGTCCTTCGCAATCTGCGTCACCGCAGCGCGGCCAGCTTCGGGAAGTTGGCTGCGCACCGCTGAGAGACTTTCAATCTTGGAGTTCAGCTCGGTGAACTGAGGCAGAGCAGCTTCGGCGCTTTGCACATCCGTAATTCCCTTCAACGTGTCCGTGAGGGTCGAATACACACCGTTAAGATTGCCGGTGAACTGCGACAGATCGGGCAGGGCGGGGGTGGTCACTTCGGGCTGCGTCACCGGGCGCTGGGCCTCGTAGTCGTCAATCAATTCCCTGTTTGTGACAGCGACATCTTCATTGACGACCGGTGCCGGAGCCGGTGAGAACAGCTTCCAAGCCAAGAACCCCAGCAGGGCAAGGGCACCGATCGGGAGCAATGCCTTCATCAGCGACGAACCCGAATCCTGGGCAGCCCGCGCGGTTCGCTCAACATCCCGGCCCACATTCCGTCCGGCATTGCCAAAGTCACGAGCCACAGCCCCCAACGATGAGATGCCCGGGACGTCAGCCAGCGACAGACCAGCAGGGATGGCGCTGGAGATGTTCGACTTCTGGCTGTTGAACAGACTGGTGAGTCCATGGGCCGTTGCCGGCTTTCCCTGGAACTGCTTCATGATCGAACTCATCACGAAAGGTGCTGCGAAACCGAGCAGCTTCTTCATCATGGCAGGATTGCTGCCCAGAAACTTGACCAGCGCACCTACGATGGCCGTCATTGCACTGCCACCGAGCAACGAACCCAGCAGATCGCCCCCTTTATTGGCCGCTTCTTCGGGTTCTCTCGTAATCAAACCCTGGATACTGCTCAGGGCATTCGAATCGAGGTTGTTGAACGCGGACGCCAGCTTGCTCGCGCCGCTCTCGTTGGAGGCCGTGCCTGCCAGTCCCGCCAGCAACGCGGGAATGGCGGCCCCCATCGCTGACTTCGCCTGTACTTCGTTCGTTCCCAGCAGGGAACCCAGTTTCCCGGTGATCTCGCTCGTCACCTGGTCCTTGATCATGTCTACAAGATTCATCGTCGTGCCTCTCAGGGTTGATGTGTAGCGGCCGGGGACCAAAGTCTCCCGCAATCTCCGCCGGTAGGGTGTTCAATCAAACAGAAATCAGAGGTCCAAATCCGAAATCCGGCCGCGGTACGTCGTCGGTCGGAGCAGTTCCTCCACAAACACTCCTTGACCGTGGACCTTTAAACACATCCCTGTCAGACACGGCAGGCATCATCGCTCTGCCACAGCGCGCCGGATTCTAGGCGATGCAGCATAGCTTTGGCCACCAGCATTGAACCGATTACCGATGTTCGCGACAAGCCGGTGACCACCAAATCAGCGCAATCTTGAAGAGTTTTCCAGGTTCGGCTGGTCATCTTTACCAGGAATCCGAGTCTCAACGGGGACAATCAGCCCCCAAAGTTTGCGAGGTTCACCCGGGTTGCTGTGACGGTTCCGGACAGGTGGATTTCCCTCCATGTGGCTGAAAAGGTGGCAGATCCCGTACCAATCAACAGATTTGCAGATCTCTGCTGTGAATCACTTCCGGGTGAGCGAGTCGTTGCTGTCTGTGAGCCACTCGAGGTTGAAACGTGCCAGCGTCAACCGGGACGTGCCCCTGCCGCTCTCATACAGGCAATAGATCGTGGCCGCAGGGCCGACCGCCAGATCGCTATAGCCACTGGGGCCGGGCTCCAGCACCCGTCGCACCGGCCACGAATACCCCTCGTCATAACTGAGTTGCACACAGACGTTCTCTCGCGTCCGACTCGTGGTCTTCTTGTCGGTGCGCGGTCTGGTACTGTATGGGTTCGCAAACAGAATGCGGCTGCGTTCTGGTTGCATGGAACCAGAACGCTTGACTCGACCTGGTCCCCCGCTGAGACGCACCGTGCTCGCCATGCAGACCGGCTCGAGCAACTCGTCGTGAAAGACCGGTGCCAACCAGCCAGTGGCGCCATTATCCGACCAGAAGAGGGCACGACGGTTGTTGGGGTTCTCATGGCGGACATTGAGCATCACCTGGCCGTCGCTGAGTTGGATGGGCACAGTCTCGCTCGGATTCGTCAACTGAGGATGAGCGACAACGATCTCGCCGCATTTCCAGGTAGCGCCGTCGTCATCACTGTAAATCGTCGTCACGATGGAGGGGCGATGGGCATGCCCGCCGCTGCCGTCGGAAAGCCAGCACGCCACGAGCAACCGACCTTCCTCGGGGCGCGGCTCATCGTAATGCAGTTGAATTCCATGCCCGGGACCGGTGGCCACCACTTTCCAAGCATACGTCGGTCGCAGCGCGTCGAAGACCGACGTAATCTCCCGCGGCTGTGAAAACGTCTCGCCGCCGTCGTCCGATCGCATAGCGAACACGCGCGCATACTCGACACAGTACAGAAAGTGCACCGTGTCGTCCGAGGTGACGATCGCCACCGGATTGTTCAGCGTGATCTCCCCCGGCTCTGCAAGTCCCTGGGCTACCGAGACTGGATTCTGCTGCACGTCGGCAGGTGGTGTGACGATCTGACGCGGTACATCCCAAGTCTGCCCGTCGTCCGTACTCCGGCGCATCAGGATGTCAATGCTCCCCCAGTCTCCCTTGGCACGCTTGCGCGCTTCGCAATAGGCCAGCACAGTCCCGTCGGAGAGTGCCACGATCCCGGGGATCCGATAGAGCGCATAACCCCCGGCGCCGGAGGTATAGAGATCCGTCCGGGCAATGAACGGCTCCCCTCCATATGCACCGGCAGTGAAGGACAACGACAGCATCGCCACAATCATCAGCGGTCGACTCATCAGGGGCTCCTCATCGATCATGGGCGATTCAAAAACCGGGAGTTAACCTGATGCTAACAGGCCCCCATGGAGGATGCACGGTCCCGGCGGCATCCCGTACTCGGTAGTCGAAGCTGCCGGCGTCGACACCGTCGCGCATGTTGCTCGCGCAGAGACGCAGAGCGCGCTGAGAGTCTGGGTGACATAGCCGCCTCGCGCAGCAGGGCGGGAGCTGCGGCGATGTTTCGTCTCACCACGCCCATTGCTGCGCTCTGGGTGTGCCACTCAGCCGCGGTCAATCCGGCTGCGAGTCCCTGCGAAACTTCGTCTTGTCCCATTCGGAGAATTACTTCTATACTCCGTCGAACTTGGGCGGGCGGTCGTGTTGCATCAAGCGCAAAACCACCCGTTCCAAACGTCGCCGGGAGGGTGCTTGGCGACTGCTTGACGCACACTGTCCGTCAAGGAGGGGGTATTTCAGTGTGATGGCGGTCGTTGTTCGACAGCCGTCCTTCTTCGAGCGCGAGCCGCGAATTGACGGTTCCGATCCGTAATTCCAGGAGGGGAAATCGATGAAGAAACTTGGAGCAACCTTGATTCTGGGGGTGACGGCGCTGATTGGTGTGACAGCGCTCCAAGCCCCCGGCGCCGGTCCGATTCCGGGACTCGATGCCAATCTGCCACTCTATCGCCCGTCCGAACGCCTCACTGGCACCATCAAGCTGGCGGGCTCCGACACGATGGCCAACCTTGCGGGAGGGTGGGGCGACAACTTCCGGCAGTATCACCCCGACGTTGACATTCAGATCGCCATCCAGGGGGCTGCAAATGCCATTCCCGCGGTGATGAGCGGCGAAGCGACATTCGGCCTGCTCAGCCGGTCGATCACCGCCGAAGAGGTCAAGGGATTCAAGGATCAGTTCGGATATGAGCCAACCATCCTGACGCCGAGCCTCGAACGCATTGCAATCGTGGTGCACAAGGACAATCCGATTCAGAGTCTCACCGGCACACAGTTGCAGGCCATCTTCGGGCAGCAGCAGCAGGGGCAGATTCGCACCTGGGGTGGGCTCGGGGTCACCGGACCGCTGGCCTCACAGCCTATCGTCATCGAGGGACGCGGTGCGACAACAGGTTCCACCGTGTACTTCCAGCAGGCGGTTCTGGGCGGCGGGAAGTTCGTCGACGGCATGGAGGAGCAGCCGGGCAACATGAACCTGATCAAAGAGATCGCTGGCAATCCCGCTGCCATCAGCTACGTCGGGATGATGTATCTCACCCGCGATGTGAAGGCAGTTCCCATTGTCAATCCGGTCGTCAAGAAGCCGATCGCCATCGACTCCGTCGAAGCTGATGAGGGGTTCTATCCCCTGATGCGTCCGCTGCATCTGGTCGCCAATCACAAGCCCGGAACGACGATGCCCAAGTTGCAGAGTGAGTTCCTCAAGTACGTCTTCAGCCGGCTGGGGCAGGAGGACGTCGTCAAAGGTGGGTTTCAGCCGGTCCCCTCGGGCCAGGCGAGAATCGCACTGGACGAGGTCGGCCTTCGCGAGCTGAACTAGCGATCGATCCGTCACCCGCCCGTCTCCTTCGGGAGGCGGGTTGGCACGTTCCTGCCCAAGCCATTCACAACGAGACTTGCGCGAGACGCCGAAGTCTCAATCACATAAGACACATCATCCCGGAAGGAGCCCGTCATGCGTTGGAGGAATTCCCTCATGAGCCTCGCGGTTGCCAGCGTTCTCGTGCTGGCCGGCAAGGCCCAGGCCATCGACCCCATCAGAAACCCCGGATCACCGGGTCTGACAAACCCGCAATCCACCAGTCCGCTTTACCCCCCGGGTACCGGAAGCCCTTCGGGAACCTTCGGCAATGCCCCGGGGTCATTCGGCAACCCCACAGGAACGTTTGGCAGCCCGTTTGATCCCTTTGCTCCGACTCTGCCAGCCGGCACGACGATCCCGGGTGGTAGCAGCGTCGCCCCGCGAGTGGCACCCAATCCCCAGCCTCAGCCAGGCCCCAACGCTGATCCGCCCAAGTGGCGCCTCGGTGTGTTCTCCATGGATACCGACACCGGCGTTCGCGTGGTTAAGATCGTCCAGGGATCACCGGCCGCTGCTGCCGGTCTTGAAGTGGACGACAACATCGTCGCGGTCTCCGGACTGCAGGTCGGCTACATCGATGGCCGTCGCAGTGAAATGGGGACGGTCTTCAATGAGAAGGCAGACGCGAACGGCTATGTGCTGATGCTCGTCCAGGACCATCGGTCCAAGGGCCTCATCAACCTCCCGGTGCAGCTCGACTCCCGCTTCGAACGCATTCAGGGAACCGTCAGCTATCGGGACGGATCGCGACTGCCGCGCACGGCTCAGGTCAGCCTCGAACTGCGTGAACGAATTCGCCAGGGGGGACCAGTGGTGCCTCTGGTGAGCAAGACGATCGACAACATTCAGCAGGTGCCCATCCCCTTCGCACTTGACTTCGACCCGTCGCTGATCGATCCGCGACGTCAGTACGAAGTCCATGCCGCGATCTACGATGAGGGGCGGCCGATTTATACGACACGCACCCCTTATCGCGTCATCACGGAGGGCTACCCCCGGACGGTCGATCTGACCGTGTACTCCACCGGCAGCCAGTACACCTCGCCGACAGGCTACGCGTCCTCGCGGGAAGAGGAGATCGAGAAGCTCTACACACTGTTCAACCAATACCTGGATCGTGAACCGCGACGAAACGAGGAAGCGGTGTACACGTCGCAACTCGATCGGGGCGGGCAACTTTTGGACATGCAGGCGGAACTGCTGGGGAGCAATGAATTCTACACCCTCTCCAATCGCGACAAGACCCAGTATGTCACGCGTCTGTTTCAGGTCGTGCTGGGCAGACAGCCTCGGCAGGACGAGTTGAACGGCTGGATTGCACGACTCGACCAGAACAACGGGCTGCGACGTGACATGGCCCGCGAGTTCCTGATGGCCGTCAGCGACCAGAACTGACGACCTCCAGGATTCGGTAGCGTTTACGATTCGCGGCCCGACTCCCTGGGGAGCCGGGCCGCATTCGTGTTCTTGACATTCCTTTCATACAAGCACGAAGCGTCGGGTGCCACTGGCTTCGCCAGTGCGTCACAAGGAGCTCGATCCATGATGTGCCACTGGGCATAGCCAGTGGCACACAACACCAAATCCGCAGCATGACATCTCTCAACAACACACCCGCGCCGTTGTCCGGTGTGCGTCGACATTTCAAACGACGCGAGCTGCGCTACCTCGCCGGTCGAATGAGTCCCCGGCTGTTCTACTGGCTGATGTACCGCCGGGAGCATCGGACATTCCTGAGCAACCTCGGCGCACCTGTCGCCTCGTCAAAGACGACTGTCGACAGTCGGGCCGCGTACGACGCCTATGACGACCGTGAGCAGCGCGAACATGCGACCGCCGAGGATGTCTGCGCCTTTCGCAACAGGATTGTCCGCATGCCGGTGCGGCAGATGCGCGACGAGTACCTCAAGTACCTGTTTGCAGAGATCGACCCCATTCTCGATGCACGACGTCCGCTGCGGATTCTCGAAGTTGGATCCGGCAATGGGATCAATCTGGTCGCGCTCCAGCAGCGATACGGTGGCCGCGTTCATCTGCATGGACTCGACACATCACCGAGGCGAATCGAGGTCGCGCGGAACTACTACGCCGCTGCCCTCAGAAACGTCGACTTCCGTGTCGCGTCGATCACCGAGCCGATCCCCTGGCCGGACCGCAGCTTTGATCTCGTCTTCAGCATGCATTGCCTGGAACAGATCGCCTATCACAGCTCACAGGCCGTGGAGCAGATGTACCGGCTCGCGGGCCAGAAGGTGGTGATGATGGAGCCGGTCTATGAATTCGGCAACCGGGCCCAGCGGATGTACCTGGTCAACGCCGACCACAATCGCATCCTGCTCAAGTCCATCCAGCAACTGGGCTACGACATTGCTCGCCTGGAACCCTTGGACATTCAGAGCAATCCCCTGAACCAGTCGACCTTGATCGTCCTCAACATTCCGGCGCGGTCGATGCAACGGTCCGCATAGTGCTGTGTTAAACCTGGATCGTCGGAGAGAAGGCTGACGAGGCGAGTGCCACTGCTGGCTTGTCCAGCAGTGCTTGTGGTCATGGTGAAATCTCCTCGAATGTTCACTCATGGCGATGCACTACTCCCTTCACGGGTAACAGACGTTCGCTGAACGTCGACTACCGAACAGTACTGACCCCTTGACCAACTGGCAGGACGCCTTTCGTGAGTACTGACTTTCCCCGCCTGTCGAACAGCGCCGACATGCAGCTGCCGGTCACCCTGGGCCGGATCGCAGACTTCGCCGACGATCCGGTCGTCTGCATGCGCAGGCTCTGGGCACGTCACGGGAATATTGCAGCACTGCAGGAAGAATCCCAGCGGCTGTACTTCGTGTTTGGCCCCGAGTACACCAAGGCAGTTCTCAGCGACTCGCAACGGTTTCACTCGCGCTTCTTTGCCCTGCGCGGCTCGAAGAACTCCGCCCAGCGCCGCGTGACCAGTGGCTTGCTCAGCATGAATGGAGATGAGCACAAACGCCATCGACGCATCGCCTTCGGCCCATTTCAGAAGTCCGCCATCGCCGGGTATCAGGACACGGTCGGCGAACTCTCCCGCCAGATGCTCGACACCTGGCGTCCCGGCGAAGTCCGTGACATCAGCGAGGAGATGACCCGCTACATGCTGCGTCTGACGAGCCGCATTCTCTTCGGGTTCGATGTTCCCGAACTCGCCCAGGAGATCGGCCGACTTACGGAGATCTGGATCGCACTCAACCATAACATCGGCCCGGCCGCCTTCGTCCCGAATGCCGACCTCACCGCCCGCTACGACGAGCTTCTGGAGGCCGCCGATCGGCTGGAGCGGGCCATCCAGAAGATGCTGAAGCTGCGTCGCGACGGACAGTCGGGAAGCGATGTGCTCTCGCGGTTGATCCGGGCCCATGACGGCGAAGGAGGCATCAACGATGACCAGTTGATCGGACACATCGCTGTCCTGTTCGGGGCTGCACACCTGACGTCTGCTCACACGCTGACCTGGTTTCTGTTTCTGATGTCGCAGCACCCGCAGGTGATGCGCGAACTGCACGAGGAACTGACCACTCACTTCAGCGGACCCTTGCCACGCTTCGAACAACTCGAGGCTTTGCCTGTGCTCGATCGCACGCTCAAGGAGAGCATGCGTGTCCTGCCGGCTTCCTCCTACTCGCAGCGCATCGCTGCCGAACCGGTGAGCCTGGGCCCCTTCCAACTGCCTCCGGGAGCGGTCGTGATCTTCAGCCAATTCATCACGCACCACCTGCCCGAGTTGTATGCGGAGCCGGAGCGATTCCTGCCCGATCGCTGGCGGACGATCAATCCTTCCCCCTACGCATACTTGCCCTTCGGAGCAGGTCCTCGCATGTGTATCGGCGCGGCCCTGGGGATGATGCAGCTCAAGATCACCCTGCCGACAATCCTCAGACGATTCAAGCTGAGTGTGACCGACGGTGCCGAAATCAATGCCCGCGTTATGTCGACCATGCTGTTTCCGACGACACCAGTTCCCATGCGGATCGAGCACCAGGATGGACGATTCCAATCGCATCCGGTGACCGGGAGCATCCACTCGCTGGTCAACCTGCCTCCGGCGGGAGACAGCCTCCGCCGCGCCGCGTGATCCGAACATCAGCCGCGACCTTGGTGTTTCGCACACAGGAATTCGTCCCCACAATCCGGTAGGCTCTTGAATCCCCGAATGCCTGGGGACACCAATTGTGATCGACACGGTTCCCATGCGCTGACAGGGTTCACGAGAAATGGCTGATCGCTTCGAGTTCGGAGCCAACTGGTCCCGCTTCCTGCATGAGATCAACGACGATCGCATCGCGGCCGCCGAGCGATCACTGCAGACGATGCTGAACGTCGAGCGCCTCGAGCGTCTGACGTTTCTCGACGCCGGTTCCGGCAGCGGCCTGTCGAGTCTGGCGGCCTGGCGGCTCGGGGCGCAGGTCTACTCATTCGATCTCGATCCGCAGTCAGTGCAATGCACACAGGAGCTGCGGCATCGCTATGCGGCGGATGACCCGGCATGGACGATGAGTACAGGGTCCGTGCTGGACGAGGAGTTTCTCGAGTCACTGGGGCAGTTCGACATCGTGTACTCGTGGGGAGTGCTCCATCACACAGGCCAGATGTGGACGGCGATCGACCTGGTGGCGCAGCGGGTCAAACCCAGTGGGCGATTCTGGCTGGCCATCTACAACGATCAGGGGCAGACGTCTCGCCGCTGGAGTCAGATCAAGCAGCTCTATCATCGACTGCCGGCGTGGCTCAGGCCGGTGCTGGTTGTGCTGATGGGAGGCGTGCTGCTGTTGCGACGCGTCGGTGCGGCATGTCTCTCGGCCCTGTGCAGTCTGTTGCTGCTGCGCAATCCCTTGCAGCCGTTCGCGACGCTGGGCCGTGATGTGAGGAAGTCCGATGCGCGCGGCATGCATCGCTGGTACGATCTCGTGGACTGGGTCGGCGGCTGGCCCTTCGAGGTGGCCAGGCCGGAGGACGTCTTCCGTACGCTGCACCGGCAAGGGTTCGAACTGATGGAACTCAAGACCTGTGGCGGAGGTCTGGGGTGCAACGAGTTTCTCTTTCGCCGCTCGGGCTGATACAAGCACGCTGCGCCAGCAAGTGCGCCCCGGTGGCGACCCGCATAGCGCACTTGCTGGCAGAGCGAGATGAGTTCTCGTGGTAATCTGTGAAGCAGACGCCATCACTGACGGCGGCTGGCGTTGCGATGTCGCCGCGATATGATGTCGCATGAGACGGGCCCGAGACGTCGTTCGACGGGCCGTACAACACCTCCGGCGGCAAGCCATGTCGACCCACCACATATCAACACAGTGCAGCATCTGGCCCGAAATTCGCCGCGAAGCTCAATTGGAGGCAGGACGCGAGCCGATCCTCGCCGGATTCCTGCACGCCACCATCCTCAAACACAAGCGACTCGAAGATGCCCTGAGCCTGCACCTCGCCGGCAAGCTCGCCACGGAGAGCCTGCCATCGATGCTTGTGCGGGAGCTGATCGATGAGGCCTATGCCAGCGAGCCGGATCTGGGCGTGGCCGTCCGGGCCGATCTCACGGCCGTCTTCACCCGCGACCCGGCGTCGCATGGCTACCTCACTCCGTTCTTGTACTTTAAAGGCTTTCATGCCCTGCAGGCCTACCGCATCGCGAATTGGCTCTGGAGCTGGGAGCGGCGCGTCCTCGCTGCCCACCTGCAGAGCCGTGTCTCCGAGGTGTTTGCCGTCGATATTCATCCCGCGGCCCGCATCGGTCAGGGCGTGATGATCGATCACGGCACCAGTGTCGTCATCGGTGAGACGGCAGTCGTGGAGGACAACGTCTCACTGCTGCACGAGGTCACCCTGGGCGGGACAGGCAAGCAGACCGGCGATCGTCACCCCAAGGTGCGCCACGGGGTCCTGATCGGTGCGGGTTCCAAAGTGCTGGGAAATGTGGAGATCGGCACCGGAGCCAAGGTCGGTGCCGGCAGCGTGGTGCTCGACGACGTCCCGCCTCATCGCACGGTGGCCGGTGTGCCCGCGGAGATCGTCGGCCGTCCTCACGAGGAACAGCCAGCCCTCGAGATGGACCAGAGCATCCCGCATCACCATGCTGACGGCAGCGGGATTTGACGGCCCAGCGATGTTCATGGGAATAAGTCGGACCTCAACGGGATCGAACTGTAGGGGCTCGTGCCGCGCCGCCGCCCGCTCGCCTCTGCATCACAAGGCGTTCGTCCCGGGGGAGGAGTACGATGTCTCACCGCGTCGCTTTCCTGTGTGGATTGCTGAGCACAGCGATCTGGAGTGGCTGCGTGCAGCACCGCTACGAACTGGATATGTCCTTCGAGCAGGGTCGGTTGCAGCGCAAGTTCGCGGGCAGCAGTCCCGACGAACAACCGCTGCCCGATGCAGAACGAGACCGACTCTCGAAAGAATATGGCACTGCGGTGACCGTCGACGAACAAGGGCGCAGCATCGCCGAAGGCACCTTTAATGACGTGCTGCCGCAGGACATCGGCGGGGCAGGGTACTTCCATGTGTGGACCACGTCGATGGGCTCATTGACATACTGCACCGAACGATTTCGCGGCAACGACGACCTGGCGGCACTGCTGAAAACTCGGCTACAGGCAGCGGACCAGCTCATCCAGCTTCTCTCGGAGTGGGTGCGTCACGAAGCGACCGATCCTGCCGTTGGAGAGAGGATCGTCAACAGGCTGCAGGGCGAGATTAAGCGTGACCTGAAGAACCTCTCGCTATTGCAGTGGACGTTGGCGGCGGAGGGAGCGAACGAGCCTGTCAAGTCTCGGGATCAGGAACTGCTCGCCAGATGCATTCAATATCTGCTGGAGCACGACTGGCTGACGCTGAACCAACTCCCGCAGGTGTCCCGCGGCGGACAACACACCATTGATGTCGCAAGGGAGGCATTCGCCCGCAAGTTCGGACTGGAAGATGGGGATACGCTGGTGCAGGTGCTGCCTGCACTGCGGGACGAGCAGGGGATGGAAGTCTCTCTCAATCGCCACCTAGCGACATCGGACCTCTATGTGGAGCTGGCCGGGACACTCGCCAGGCAAGAGGAACCGCACGACGTGCCGACTCCCAGCGATGTTGTCGGAGCATTGATCTTCAAGGTGATGGGCGTCGAACTGTCCGGGGGCGACGAACTGAAAGTCCGGTTTCGCTTGCCGCACTCTCCCATCGCCACGAACGGGATGTGGTCCGAGGAGGGTGAACTTACGTGGTCGGCTCAGCTGGAGCCTACTGGCCAGTCTCCGCGAAATGCTCTGCCAGCGCTTCTGTATGCGGCCTGGAGTGAACCGAATGCGGAGTTTCAGCAGCAGCACTTCGGTCGGGTCTTTCTGGAGGACAAATCCCTGGGTGAATACGTCCTCTGGCGAGAAGGGCTGAGTGATGCCGAGGGCACCCAGTGGGACGAGTTCCTCAGCAGACTGCAGCCGGAAAGTGACATCGAGTTGAAGTTCGACAGGTTCGAGTTTACCGCGAGTGCCGAATCATCGTCAGAGAGCCGCAGTCAACTGCGAGATAAAGCGCGGGAATTGATCAAGGCCGGACTGCGACGCGAGTAGATCGCTGAAGCACCCGATGAGATCAGTCATGTTCGTAGTCGAAGGTGCCAGCTTCGAACTGATTCTCCAGATCTGGATCAACGAGCCTGATTGAGAAAGAGCACCCCGGCGGCTTGAAGCAGCCGGGGTGCTTGGAATACCGATACAATGTTGCATAGGCAGGCTCGGTACTCAGTGTTCTACCGAGCGACACCGACCGCCCGCACCTCCCGCATCACGGTCACCTTCACCTCGCCCGGGTATGTCATCGAATCCTCGATCGCCTTGGCGATGTCGCGGGCCATCTTCGCCGCCTCGCGGTCGTTGACGTCCTTGGGGTCGACGATCACCCGCACCTCACGGCCCGCCTGAACCGCATACGTCTGATGCACACCGGGGAACCCGTTCGCGACCGCTTCCAGTTCCTCCAGCCGGCGGACGTACTTCTCCAGCGTCTCCCGTCGTGCTCCGGGTCGTGAGGCCGACACCGCGTCGGCCGCCGCCACGAGTACCGTATAGATGTACTCCGGGCGGATGTCGTCGTGGTGCCCGGCGGCGGCATGAACAACTTCGGGCCCCTCACCATAACGCTTGAGCAGTTCGGCCCCGATCGCCGGGTGCCCCCCTTCCATCTCGTGGTCCGCAGCCTTGCCAATGTCGTGCAGGAAGCCGCAACGTCGGGCCAGCACGGCATCGAGCCCCAGTTGCTCGGCCATCATCCCGGTCAGGTGGGCGACTTCGATCGAATGCCGCAGGACATTCTGACTGTAGCTGACGCGAAAGTTAAGGCGTCCCATAAGTTGAATGAGCTTTTCGTGCAGGGCGTGCACCTCCGCCTCCTGCGACCCTTCCTTGCCCAGCCGAAGGATGTGCTCGTCCATCTCCTTCTGGGTTTCGGCAACGACCTCTTCGATGCGGGTGGGATGAATCCGCCCATCCTGGATCAGCTTCTGAAGTGCCAGCTTCCCGATCTCTCTGCGGACCCGATCGAAGGCGGTCACAATGACCACGCCCGGTGTGTCATCGACAATGACATCGACACCGGTTTCCTTTTCAAAGGCCCGGATGTTGCGACCTTCCCGCCCGATGATGCGCCCCTTCATCTCGTCGCTGGGGATATCGACGGTGGACACCGTGGTTTCTGATGTATGTGCCGACGCATACCGCTGCACCGCCATGCCCACGATTTCCCGGGCGAGTCGCTCACTCTCCTCACGGATGTGAGCCTCGTGCTTCATGATGAGGGCACCGGTTTCGCTTTGCAACTGCTGTTCGAGCCGCTGCAGCAACCGTTCAGTGGCGGCGTCCTTGTTGAGCCCGCTGATCTTGAATAGCTCGTCCTGCTCCTGTTGAAGCAGTTTTTCCAGCTCCCTCTCTCGGGCCTCGATCGCCTTGCTGCGATCCGCGAGCCGGGTCTGTGTGGTTTGGAGCATCTGCTCTTTTTTTTGAATGTCCTCCTGCAATTCTTTCAGCTGCGAATCCCGCCGGTCGAGTTGACGTTCCTCCTGACGCAGGCGGTCGCGCAACTGGTTGAGTTCCCCCTCCATCGACTCGCGACGTTTGAGCAGCTCTTCCTTGGCCTCCAGTTCCCGCGTCTTGCGGAGCGTGGCTGCATCGCGCTCGGCACTCTCCAGAATCTGGTCACGCGTCCGATGCGCGGCTCCTTTGAGCAGTCGGTCAGCGAGATAGCCGATGGCAAGCCCGGCCAGCAGGCCCAGAAGAGACGCAACATACGGATTCATGAGCAGGTCGTCCTTCGGTTGACCAGACACCGAACCGGGACAAACCGCAGAATCTTGTCGTCGGCGGTACAATGTCGCCGACAGCAAGACTCACGGCGACGACCTGAACGAGAGCGGAGGCGGCAGAGCGCCCCGTTGACCCGAGAGCTTCTTCCGGACAGCCGCTACCGCATAAAGGTGTGCTTCGAACGACCCCGGCAATGATCGAGATCAACGACCGCTACCGGAACTCGCTCCTGCCGGATTCCCCACCAGTTCCAGAGGGCGACCGACACACTTCCGATCATGATGCCCGCAAAATGGCGCA
>CAVPPT010000003.1:80000-93637 GCA_963707405.1 uncultured Planctomycetaceae bacterium
TCCGGCTTGCAAAGCCGGCGCTCTCCCAGTTGAGCTACGTCCCCGAGAGAGTCGAGAGCCAAGGGTCGAGTGTCCAGAGTGTTCGCTCTCGGCAGTTGACTCTTGACTCTCGACCCCAGTGGGCGTACGTGGATTCGAACCACGGACCTCAGCTTTATCAGAGCTGCGCTCTAACCAACTGAGCTATACGCCCCGAGATCGCGAGTCGCAGATTGTAACTGCCGCTGTGCACCCGGGCAACCCGTCCCGATGCGAGTCTTGTCTCAACGGAGCAAGTTGAGGCCGACCGCTGCGACGAGACCGCACAAAGCCGGCGATGACATCGCCGGGTCCTGCATGTCGCGCGACTCTTCATCGGGAGGCTCACGCCTCCCGCTCGCCTGCGGTACACTCCAATCCATGACTGACACCCGACCCAACATCATCTTGATCATCACCGATCAGCAGCGGTTCGACACCATCCACGCCCTGGGGTTTGACTACATGGAGACGCCCAACCTGGACCGGCTGGTTCACGAGGGCGTCACATTCACCAACTGCCACATTACTGCGCCGTCGTGTGCCCCTAGCCGGGCCAGTCTGTTCACCGGTTATTATCCGCACACCACCGGCATGCTCAAGAACGCCGATCGGTGGCGGCACTCATGGATCGAGGACCTCAACGCTGGCTATCACTGCGTCAACGTCGGCAAGATGCACACCTATCCCTATCACACGCCTCTCGGATTTCACGAACGGTACGTAGTCGAGAACAAGGATCGCTACCTCGAAGAGCGCTACTACTTTGACGAATGGGACAAGGCTCTGCAGGCCCGGGGACTGGTCAAACAGCAGCGCGAGCAATACCGCCAGCGGCCCGACTACCGCAAGGCTCTCGGGGCGTTCGACTGGGACCTGCCCGGAGGACCTGCACTCCGATATGTTCGTCGGGGACGGCCAGTGGTGGATTCGCACGAACCCCGCACCAGCCGCTGTTTCTGCAGATCGGCTTTCCCGGACCGCATCCGCCGTACGATCCGATTCCGAGATACTGCCGAGCCGTACCTGAAGAAGGACTTGCCGCTGCTGCCTGTGACAGCCGAGGAACTCGCTGCGCAGCCTCCGCGTTTGAAGGAACTGCGCCAGCACAATCACGACGTCGATCACGACTCGGTGGTCCTCGATCTGGATCCGACCGACGAGCAGCGGCACCGGCAGCGGGCCTACTACCTTGCCAATGTCACGATGATCGACGAGCAGATCGGCCAGATCATGCAGTCTCTCGAAGATCGCGGGTATCTCGACAACACGATCGTCATCTTCACGACCGACCATGGCGACTGCCTGACCGATCATGGCCACACCCAGAAGTGGACGATGTACGACACGATCACCCGCATGCCGCTCATCGTCTGGAAGGGCAGGGATGTCGACCTGCCGGGCTTCGAGCCGGGGCGCCATATCGACGGCCTGTGCAGCCAGTTCGACATCGGCCCGGCGATACTGGAGCTAGCCAAAGTGGCCGAGTGGCAGAGTGACAAAGTGGCAGAGACAGCTGAGGGTGATCCTTCCGAATGCCGAAGAACGAAACCCGAATCCCAATCGGCCGACCCTGCGCTCGACGCTCAAGCAGAAGTGCCGTCATCACCCCTGGGATGTCACCCACATGGAGGCCCGCTCCCTGCTCCCGGCCATTCAGGGGGACGCCAACTGGCAGCCGCGTGGGCACGTCTTCTGCGAACAGCAGCAGGACGGCATTCTCACGGGCTGCGAGTTCATGACGATGGTCCGCTCCAAGGACTGGAAGCTGGTGCACTTCCTCGGCAGCGCGGAGGAGGGGGACCAGCAAGGTCAGTTGTTCGACCTCGCGGCGGACCCTGACGAAGTGCACAATCTTTGGGAGTCTCAGGACCCGACTCATCAGCGACAGAAGCAGCGATTGCTCGACGCTCTGAGGGAGTGGCGGATGCGGAGTGCGCTGCACGCCAAGGATCTGTTTTCCGAGTGGCGGTAACACCCTCAGGTGTCTGCGGGCCCGAAGCAGAATCAGAAACGAGTGAGGGTAACCGGGGGCGTGGGCGCTCGCCCGGTTCCAGTCCACAAAGACTGGCCCCGGCCACACCCCCAGTTACTCCTCACTCGCTTGTTAGATTCGCTGGTCAGGCTCCGCGTCGACCTCCCGCGTCCACAATCCGGTGCGGTGACGATCGAACCAGTTCGCAAAGCTCATGCCGCATGGTGCCGATATCCGGCTGTGCACCACAACGCCATAATTCATAGCAACTTATAGCCAACCTTCGGATCGCCGATCAGGTGTCAATGGACGTACTCACCCGGTGAGTTGCCGATGATATGGGCAGCGGGTGTCTGCTGAGCGGTCAGCCTCGCGCGGGGGAACGCCCAGATTGCTGTCCGGATTCTCGCTGGTTGCCAACACACCCGGTGCGACTTACGATTCAGGCACGCCCGGCGCCGCTTTGATGGGCCTTGTTCCGGCGCACCTCCGATGCTCAGCGACAAGCTGCGGCGGCAAATCTGTTTCGACGCCGCCCGACTAATGGACTCCCGACAGGAGCCCGAGTGTTCTCGCGCCAGAATCCGGGCATCGCGCAAGCTGTGTCGCGGCTGGGTGAAGTCGCGAGACCTCCCTTCGCAGGCCGAGATTCGGCACGAACTGCAACGCTTTGACCGGGTCGACCAGACCAGTTCCGATGACGAATCGGCAGCGCTGCACCGGGAGGTCCTGCAGCTGATGCGGCTGTTGAATCTGCTGCAGCCCCGGCTCGTCATGCTCACCGGATTTGACTCTCGAGAGCCCACGGGCAGCGGCCCGTGGGTCCCGTCGAGCGGCGAGATCACCATCTACCTGGAGCACGCGAGTGTGGAAGTGATTTGCTGTGTGCTGAACGAGGCCGGCTGCGAATACATGATCGAATCACCCGCTGTGCACCCCGGCGACACCAGATCGCGGATCTCCGTAGTCGGACACTGCCCGGTCCTGCTGATCTGTGCACCGCCGCACGAGTCTGAGACGACACTGTCCCTGGATGATTTCGAGCACCTGCTCCAGGGGCCACTCAACGGGGAGCCCGAATACCTTCTCGAACACGCCGGCGAGACGCTCGAACGCTTCCGGGTGTATCGCAACCTGTTGCTCCCGCTGGAAAAGGTCGAGCAGCGCCACTCCGTTCATCCCGAGGGAGACGCCCTGTATCACAGCTTGCAGGTGTATCAACTGGCACGCGAACAGCTCCCCTACGATGAAGAGTTCCTGCTGGCCGCGCTGCTGCACGATGTCGGCAAGGGGATCGATCCCCTCGACCCTGTCGAGACCGGGCTCAATGCGCTGGAGGGCTACGTCACCGAGCGGACGCATCGGTTGATCGCGGGACTCGATGATGCCATGCGTCGACTGGAGGGGACGATCGGCGTGCGGGCCCGCAGGCGACTGTCCAGCGACGATGACAGTGAGGAACTCAGCCTGCTCGCCGCCTGTGACCGTGCTGGTCGCATCCCCGGAGCCATTGTTCCAGACCTCGACGAGGCCCTCGATGAGATCCGCACTCTGGCGGATGGGCTGGAGTGGCGAAGGCGCGTTCGGTCGCGACGGGACTGCTCGATGGGTACAGTTTCTGAAATGACCGATGTCACGCAGATTCTGGGCCAGATCGAAGCCGGCGACCAGTCGGCGGCGGAGCAACTCCTGCCGCTGGTGTATGAGGAACTGCGCCGGCTGGCGGCAGCGCAGCATGGCGGACGAACGCAGCGATCACACACTCCAGGCAACAGCCCTCGTGCACGAGGCGTACCTGCGTCTGGTCGACGTCGAGAAGGCTCAACACTGGAACAGTCGCGGCCACTTCTTTGCCGCTGCCGCTGAAGCCATGCGCTGCATCCTGGTCGAGACGGCCCGGCGCAAGTCCCGGGGGAGCGGGCGCAACAATCACCACCGCGTGCCGCTCGAAGACGTCCCAGCCGCGGCCGGTGACGATGCCGACACGATTCTGGCGATCGACGAAGCGGTCACCCGGCTGAGCGAGACTGACTCCTCAGCGGCGGAGATCGTCAAGCTGCACATCTTCGGAGGTCTGACGCTGGACGAGGCGGCCGACGCGCTGGGGGTATCGCACGCAACCGCCTGTCGGCACTGGACCTACGCCCGTGCCCACCTGCGGCAGGCCCTCCGTGATCGCCAGGAAATTTCCCGACGGCTGAGAAAAATTCCCGGAATTCGTGAGACTCTCCGAGGCGTTTCTGTCGCACTGGTCATGTCCTTCAGGAGTGCGCCATGTCGTCAGCTCCCAGTACCAACACGGTGAGGGATCTCTTCCTTGCGGTGCTGGATGAACCGCCCGAGACCCGGTCCGCCTGGCTCGAACGGGCCTGTGCCGGGGACGAGGTCCTGTGCCGGCAGGTCGCGGACCTGCTGCAACTGCACGACGAACCGGACAGCCTGCTCGATCAGACCCGGATCGACCTGGGCCGCGGCCTGCTGACTCCCTGCGGGGATGCCCCTTCCGCCTGCGATCTGTCCCTCGTCGAGCCGGCCGGCACCATCATCGGCCGGTACGAACTGCTCGAGCCGATCGGTCAGGGGGGGATGGGCATTGTCTACCGCGCCCGCCAGCACGAGCCGATCCGCCGCGATGTGGCGCTCAAGGTCATCAAGCCGGGCATGGACTCCCAGGCCGTCATCGCGCGGTTTCAGGCCGAGCGACAGGCCCTGGCCCTCATGGATCATCCGCACATCACCAAGGTGCTCGATGCCGGCGCCACCGAGGCCGGCCGGCCCTATTTCGTGGTCGAACTGGTCCACGGGGTCCCGATCACCACTTACTGCGAGACCTGCGCCCTCACGCTTCGCGAGCGGCTGGAACTGTTCGTCCCGGTCTGTCAGGCCCTGCAGCATGCCCATCAACGGGGGATCATTCACCGGGACATCAAGCCCTCCAACGTGCTCATCGAGCGGCGCAACGACCAGCCCTCCCCCCGCATCATCGACTTCGGGGTGGCCAAGGCCATCGGTCCGCAGGCGCTGACGGACCAGGCGCTCACCACCGGCCTTTCCCAGCTCATCGGTACGCCGCTGTACATGAGTCCCGAACAGGCCGAACTCAGTCCGCTGGGTGTCGACGCCCGCAGCGACGTGTACTCCCTGGGAGTGCTGCTGTACGAACTGCTCACCGGCACCACGCCTTTCGAGGCAGAGCGACTCCGGACCGCCAGTTTCGACGAACTGCGGAGGATCATTCAGGAAGAGGAGCCGCCGCGGCCCAGCGCGCGGATCAGTACGCTGGGGGACGAGGCCGTCACGATTGCCGAGAATCGGCGGACCGAACCGCGCCGGCTGGCCCGCTGGCTGCGGGGGGATCTGGACTGGATCGTGCTCAAGGCCCTCGAGAAGGACCCGCATCGTCGTTACCAGTCGGCGGCCGACCTGGCCGACGACGTGCAGCGGTTCCTCGCCAGTCAGCCGATCACCGCGCGGCCCCCCGGACTGACGCAGACGCTGGTCAAGTGGACCCGCCGGCATGCGGGGCTGGTGACGGCCGGCGCGCTGCTGCTGCTGGTCAGCACGCTGGCCCTCATCGTCTCGACCCTGCTGATCTCGCGCGAGCAGTCCCAGACCGCCGCCGCCCTCACGCAGGCCCGGGACAACTTCACCGAGGCTCAGCGGCAGAAGCAAGAAGCTCAGCGGCAACAGAAACAGGCCGAGGAGAACTTCCAGTGGGCTCGTAAAACGGTGGACACCTACCTGACCAAGGTCAGCGACGACACGCTGCTCAACCAGCCCGGCATGCAGACACTGCGCAAAGACCTGCTCGAACTGGCGCTGACGTACTACCAGCAGTTTGCCGAACAGCGGGCCGACGACCCAGGCGTGCGGGAAGAGTTGGCGGAGGCCTATGCGCGCGTGGGTGACATCGAACGGGAGATGGGATCGTGGAGCGAGGCGCTGGCAGCGTACAAGGAAGCACTGGGAATCCGGCAGCAGCTTGCTGACGCAGCACCCGGAGAACTCGCTCCGCAGCTCGAGCTCGTGGCGGCTACACAAAGCTCGCTGCCTACTACGGCGGATCGGCCAACTCAACGAGCGGCTTGAGCCGCTGGATCGGCCGTTCAGATCGTGGACCGACTCCAGGAGCAACACGGCGAGTCTGCGGAGCTGATTCTCGCCACCGCTGAGGTTTATCAACAACAGGCAGTTGTCGAACAAGATCCTGTGAAACAGTTGGAGTTGACCCAGCAGGCGCGGGGGCTCGTCAAGTCTTTGGCGGACGCCGACCCAGCGTATCTCGTTGATCTGGCGGACGCTGAACGCACTTTGGGGGACTGCCGTTTCAAGATTGCTTCTGGAGCCTTAGACGATGCAGACAAAGAGCCGAACTACCGCGACGCAAACGGCCATTTTACGAACGAGGTCAAGATTCGAGAGCAACTGGTGGCGTCGTCACCGACGCTCGAGAATCGTTTTCACCTGGCCATCTCCCGGCTGAATCTGGGGGCAACCTGGGGAAATCTCTATTCGGTTCTCAATTTGGATGAGTCCTCCAGGCAACAGGCCATGGATGCCTTGAGCAACAGTGTCGAGCACCAAGAACGCGGCATTGAGGTTCTCGAAGAGTTGGCGGAGCAGAATCCCCTCGTACACGATTATTCATTCAGTCTCGCGCTAGCGAACAAAAATGTCGGCACTTCAAAGTTGACACGGCGCAGGAGACAGAGAATGCAGCGCTGCTGGATTCGGCGCTGGCCCTGGCGATGCGTTCGAGTGAGATCTGCGGTCGACTGATGCGCGACTTTCCAGAGGTTCCTGAGAACAAGCGCCGGCGTGGCATCGCTGATGACCTGTGTCGCTTCATTGCCCTGTATGCCGCTGGTCTGGCCGACCTCAGCACGGAATCCAAACAGCAGTTCATCGAGAAGGCGATCGCCCCACTTCAGGGTATTCCCGAAGAAGATCGCACTGCTGCGGACTGGGGACATCTCGGCCAACTGCTCTATCGCGCAGGGCGACTTCGAGAAATCGCGGGCGGCGATCGAGAAGAACATCGAGCTGAGGGGAGAACACGAACCCACGATCAGCGGTGGGCCACGCTGGTGGTACCTGACGATGCTGCTGGCGCGGGCGGGCGAGACGAGAACAGCGCAACGGTACTTCGAGCAACTGACGCGCTTCTCGAAGTGTACCTCGGCCTGCTACCACCGACTACCAGCAGACTTTCGCAAAGAAGCCGCCGAACTGCTGGGGACTAGCAGGAGGCCGTCCAGGACGGCACGCTTGATCCGAGACCGAGTTGCTCGAGCGGGCGCTCGCGCTCAACGTCAAGGAAGTGCCGCTGGTTTGCGACGACTTGGGAGAACGTCTTCGCGAGCCCGATCACCCGAAGCGGCCCGGCAGGCCTATCGCGGCCGCGGCCGAGCGGATTCTGCCGGAGATCCCAGACGAGGAACGCACGCCTCGAGACTGGGGCATCCTCGGCAAGCTCTCTACCGTTCGGAACAGTACGCGGAGGCCCGCCGGGCGTTCGAGAAGAATCTGGAACTGAGGGGCGAATCCCAACCCACGATTTCAAACGGCCCCCGGTGGTGGTATCTGGCCCTGCTGCTGGCCCGCACGGGAGACACCGACAAGGCCCGCGAGTACTACGAACAACTGGTCCAAGACCTCGAAACCCACCCGGCTCCCAATCTCACGGTCAACGAACCCTTCCGCGCCGAACTGGCGGAACTGCTCGGGATTGACGACCAGCCGACAGCAGCCAGTGAGCCGCCTCAGGAAATCCCGCCCCCGAGCTCGATACCGGCCATGCCCGGTCAGGTTGCCGATCCGGCGTTTGACCCGCAGGTGACCCACCCCGAATACGAACTCGGGGCGGGACCGCGTGTCCTCATCGATGAAGGGCACCGCAACATGCATACACTGGGGGGCCGGTTTGCCCCGTTCGCCAGGCTGCTGGAGCGTGATGGCTATCGGGTGGCGGCGCATTCGGGACAGTTCACTCCGGAGTCACTGACCCAGGTCCACGTGCTGGTCATCGCCAATGCACGTGCCGAGTCTCCAGGGCCCACAGAGGGCGAGTCGGCTTCGGCATTCACGGACGAGGAGATGAGCTGCATCCACGACTGGGTGGCCGGTGGTGGTTCTCTGCTGCTCGTTGCCGACCACATGCCCTTCGGTGGTGACGCAGCCAGGCTGGCCCAGCGGTTCGACATCGAGATGACCAACGGCTATGCCGTAGGAGCCGATCGTCAGACACCAACGATCTTTCGCGCCGAGGGGCTGCCCTCGCACCCCATTACACAGGGCCGCAACGAGAGCGAACGAGTCGAACAGGTGGCGACGTTTACCGGGCAGGCGTTTCGTGCCGGCCCCGACGTGCAGCCGCTGCTGGTCTTCGGAGATGGGGCGTTGCTCATGCAGCCACGACGCCAGCGGCCAGGCCATCAGCGTGAACGGACCACCAAGCCAGCAATCGGTGGCCGGCTGGCTGCAGGGTGCCACGGTGCAGGTCGGTGCTGGCCGGCTGGCGGTGTTCGGAGAGGCCGGGATGTTCACCGCGCAGCTCGCAGGCCCCGAACGGCGTCCCATGGGTATGAACTCCCCGCTGGCCCCACAGAACCAGCAATTCGTACTGAATGTCCTGCACTGGCTCACGCCGCCCAAGCACGATGCCAACTGACGTGTCGAGAGTTTCTGTAACTTCCGGCAACCAGATAAACAGGCTGCGTGAAGCGAAGCGAAGCGACAAGAGGCATCACGGACATCGCGCGACACTGCACGGCTCACAGAGCCGTGGCACACGAGGGTCAACCACGACTCCTCGCGACTCGTCGCTCGCCACTGTGAACTGAGGACTGCAGGTTGATGACACACAACGCGGACAACTGCATGTTGACAACACAACACTGACAACCCGAAACACAAAACGGCCGGTGAGGCCTTACCGCCAAGCAAGCTCCCCACCGGCCGCGTCAGCACCCCCGGGCTCACTGTCTGCGCACCCGGCGGCGGCTGTGATTGTACCGCGCGGGCCGACTCCCTCACGATGGAGATTTCCCCATGTCACAGCGATTCCCGCTTCCCGGCTCTCCCGCACCTGACCCTCCTGACTCTGGCGCTGCTGCTGATGGCGCTGGCGGCCACCGTCCCGGCCAAGCCCCCCGGGGGAGGCGGAAATCCACCACCGCCGCCGCTGCCGACGTATACGCTTCAGTCGCTGGGGACGCTGGGCGGCGCGACGAGCACGGCGGAGGGGATTAATGACTTTGGCGACGTGGTCGGCGTCTCGGACCTGGCCGACGGAACGACCGAGCCGTACCTCTATACGTCCGTCGGCGGAATGCAAAGCATTAATACGCTGACGGAGGGGCCTGGTGGCGGGGCCACGTTCGACATTTGGCCCAGACGGCCAGCTATACGTCCTGGACGCTGGAGAGTTTGTCCCTCCAACGGAGGGCGCAGAGCGGCTACAACAAGGACAGCAGCGTCAAGAAGTTTGATGCGACATCGGGCGAGTTCCTCGGTTATCTCGTCCAGCCTGGTGCCGGCGGGCTCGAGCACGCATATTTCTATGACGTTCGGTGTTGACGGTGATAATGATCTCTACATTGCTTCACGGAGCGGTGTAGGGACCGAAATCAGTCGCATTGCACAGTTCGACGGATCAACTGGCGCTTTCAAAGGTGACTTCGTGACGGATCAAGGGCCGAGCCTCGAAATCCTTGGACTGTCTTTCGGCCCGGACGTCGGTGGAGGCACTGACGGGGATCCAGACGGAGTGTCGGATCTGTTCGTCACGAGCAACAGGACCCACGAAGTTCTGGTGTTCAGCGGCGCAGACGGGCAAGCCCTCGGTCCCTTCGTCACGGCGGGTTCCGGGGGACTCGATTCGCCACAGTCATTGACCTTTCACGACATCGACGACGATGGCGTCCCCGAGCTGTTTGTATCAGCTCTGTGGAACTGCGAAGTCCTCATGTACGATGGCCTGGACGGCAGCTTCCTGGGCGTGTTTGCTGACTCCGCTCAGATCTTAACCTATGCCAATTCGATCAAACACATCGAGTTTGGCCCGGATGACAGTCTCTATATCGGTGCCAGATCCAGATACGCGAGCGGCTACCCACAAGGCAGTCACGTGCTGCGAGTTGATTCCGCGACGGGAACGGTTGAGGTCTTCGTCGAACCTCGCTCCGGCGGATGGTCGACAGCGGTTCTCCACTTCATTTTTGATGAGGCAGGAGACGTGTATGCAACTAGTGGGGATACGGCTGAGATTCTGAGATTTCAAGGACCTTTCGGGCCAGCTCCCGGAGAATTCATCGATGTGCTAGTCGAGGGGGTTAGGTTTACGCTGATCACAGCCCGTGACATCAACGATGCGGGGCAGATCGTGGGGGTGGGATACCCTCAGGGGAGGGGGAACCTGTTCGGCCAGCGAGCCGCCTACCGCTATACACCCCCCGGTCCGGGCAAGACGATCGGACGCGTAGAGGATCTGCATGTGCCCAACTTGTCGTCCGCGATCCCACAGGAAGCAACGGCCATCAACAACGAGGGGGACGTTGCCGGACATTTCTACGCCGATGACGGCCTGATGCACGCCTTTCTCTGGCCGACCGAGACCCCGGCCACAGAGGACGCCATCGACCTGGGGACGCTCGCCGGGGGTGATACGTACGTCACGGCCATCAGCGACCGCGTCGGAGGTGATCTGCAGGTGGCCGGCTATGCCGAGACCGCCAGCGGTTATCGTGCCTGGCGCTACAACACCGCCACCGGCACGATGCAGAACCTGGGTCTGATCAGCGGTTCAGAGCGGCTACAGCTACGGCTGCGACATGAACAACCTGGGGCGAAGTGACCGGCCTGGCACGAATGGCTCGAAGGTGCGGGGCTTCGTGTTCGCTTCCAGTATGTCCGACGTCGGCACGCTGGGAGGCAACAACAGCAAGGCGTACGGCATCAACGATTTCGGCGATGTCGTGGGGACCGCCGACGACAACACGCGGGCCTCGAAGAACAAGCACCAGGCCTTCGTGAAGACCAGCAGCACCGGCATCTACAAGCTGGAGCCGCAGATCACCAATCTGCCGGGTTCGCTGAATCTGAAGATCCAGCCGCGGAAGATCAACAACGCGGGGCAGATCATCGGCCCCGGTGACGTGGGCAACCCCAACGTCGCGTACATCATCTACGCCGAACTGAGCGAACGGCCGGATCAAGGCGAGCGGGGGACGTCAGTCCCCCGATGCGAACGCGAGCGAGCGTTGAACACATCGGGAGGCTCACGCCTCCCGCTCGCCGGCTGAGAACGGAACACTAATCACTGATAGCTAAACAAATCGGCCGGTAAGGCCTGACCGCCAAGCAAGCTCCCCACCGGCCGCGTCAGCACCCCCGGGCTCACAGTCTGCGCACCCGGCGGCGGCTGTGATTGTACCGCGCGGGCCGACTCCCTCACGATGGAGATTTCCCCATGTCACAGCGATCCCGCTTCCCGGCTCTCCGACACCTGGCCCTGCTGACTCTCGCGCTGCTGCTGATGGCGCTGGCGGCCACCGTCCCGGCCAAGCCCCCCGGTGGAGGTGATCCACCGCCGCCGCCGAATCTGCCGACCTATACGATTCAGTCGCTGGGGACGCTGGGGGGTGCGACCAGCACGGCCGAGGGCATCAACGACTTCGGCGACGTGGTCGGCGAACGCCGACCAGTCCGACGGCTACGTCGGCGGCGTACCTGTACACCGCGGCCCACGGGATGGAGCGCATCGACGACATCACCGAGGGTCCGCTGGAGGTCCCCAACCGGACCCTGTTCGGTCCGGACGGACGATTCTATGTCCTCAACATCGGCACTTTCCTGGAGACGGGGAGTGTGGCTGTGTTCGATCCGGTGACAGGGGACTACATCGAGGAATTCGTGTCGCCTGGCAGCGGCGGACTCGACAGGCCCGCGCACATGACATTCGGGCCGGACGGACATCTCTACATCCCGAGCTTCAGCGGCGAGGGCAGCGAGCGAAACCGTGTCGCGCGATACGATGGGGCCACCGGCGCCTACATGGGAGACTTTGTCCCCTATGGCTACGGCGGCCTGGACGGCACGGCCGGGATGACGTTCGGACCCGACATGGACGGCGACGGCGAGCCGGACCTGTTCGTCGGTAGCAGCCGCACGAACGAGGTGCTGGTCTACAGCGGTGTCGATGGTCTGTTTCTCGGCGACTTCGTCGAATCCGGCTCCGGCGGACTGGATAAACCCGGCAGTCTGCTGTTCCACGATCTCGATGGTGACGAAGTTCCGGAACTGCTCGTCGTCAGCCGCCAGCGTCTCGCGCGTTCTGGCGTATGACGGACTCACGGGAGACTTCTTGGAGGAGCTGGTGTCGACCGCTGCGCTGGAGCAGTACCTGACCGCCACGCAGGATATTGAACGGGGGCCCGACGGCGATCTCTACATCACCGGTATGCATCACATTTCCACGATCAACGGCACCGACGACCAGGCTCAGGTTCTGCGGTGCGATGGCCAGACCGGTGGCATCCCTCCAAGTGTTCATTCCGCCCAACACGGGCGGCTGGTCGTCCGCTTCACCACGAATGACGTTTGACGCCCAGGGGGATGTATTGGTCAACAGTGGCGACACCAATCAGATCCTGAGGTTTGAGGGACCAAATTCCGCCAATCCGGGGGCGCCTCTCGATGTGTTTATCGAGGGAGTCGGTTTCCTGACGATCACGGCCCGGGACATCAACAACGCCGGGCAGATCGTGGGGGTGGGTCATCCCCTTGGCCGGAGGGATCTGCTCGGCGAGCGAGCCGCCTATCGCTATACGCCGCCCGCACCAGGCGACCTGGTGGGACGCGTGGACGACCTGGGTGTGCCGGGCCGCAACTACGAAGAGGAAGCGACCGCGATCAACAACGACGGAGACGTGGCGGGCCACTTCGTCGGACGCGACCGGCGAAGCTGTTCACGCCTTCTTATGGACGCCGAGGCACGGTGTGATCGACCTGGGGACGCTCTCGGGAGTCGACACGTACGTCACCGCCATCAACGACCGCGTCGGAGGTGATCTGCAGGTGGCCGGCTATGCCCAGACCTCCGGCGGCTATCGCGCCTGGCGGTACAACACCGCCACCGGCACGATGCAGGACCTGGGCCTGATCAGCGGCAGCAGCGGCTACAGCGACGGCTGGGACATGAACAATCTCGGGGCGGTGACCGGCCTGGGGACGAGCTGGCTCGAAGCATGCGGGGCTTCGTGTTCGGCTGCCAGTATGTCCGACGTCGGCACGCTGGGCGGCAACAACAGCTAGGCGTACGGCATCAACGATTTTGGCGATGTCGTGGGGACCGCCGACGACAACACGCGGGCCTCGAAGAACAAGCACCAGGCCTTCGTGAAGACCAGCAGCACCGGCATCTACAAGCTGGAGCCGCAGATCACCAATCTGCCGGGTTCGATGAACGCTGAAGATCGAGCCGCGGAAGATCAACAATGCGGGGCAGATCATCGGCCCGGGCGACGTCGGCAACCCCAACGTGGCGTACATCATTACGCCGAACTGAGAGCGGTCGTCAAGGCGAGCGGGGGACGTCAGTCCGTCGATGGGACGGCGACGTGAGTTCGGGAGGCTATGCCTCCCG
>CAVPPT010000004.1:0-77943 GCA_963707405.1 uncultured Planctomycetaceae bacterium
CAAGTTGCCGACGTATCGCGTGCGATCCGCCCCGCCAATGCCGTAGTCCCAGTTGCTCTGCAAGGGCAGCGACACCAGATCGCTGATCGGATTCTGCGACTTGGCGGCCAGTCCGCCGCTGTCACCGCCGCCGTCACTTTCCGCGGACGAACCCTGCACCAGCAGGATGTTATCTCCCTCGGTCTGACCCTGCTGGTACCACTCCTTGAAGCTCCCCAGAGCAAAGCCGGCGAAACTCGGGGCCCCAGAGACGAAGTCGGCATGTGTGACCTGCGCATCCGGGGCCGGTGCCAGCGCCGACTGGAGGAAATCGTCGGAATGACCGAACAGCGTCGGGGCCTGTCGCGGCAGCTCCTGGGCCCTTGTCTGAACCGGTGAACTGGCCAGCAACAGCAAGACAATGATGGCCTGAGTTCGCGGCGTCATGTCCGACCCCCTCCGACACAATTCACGCAGGTTTGGCCCCAGGTTGAGTGACCGGGGCGCTCCCGTTGCATATCGGTCGTGATGAACCGGACGAATGTGCCGAATCTGTGTGTCGTAGCGGAGTTAGCTGTTGCAGCGGTTCACAGGGCCGCACGTTCTGCCCAGCCTTCCGGACCCGCAACGTCGCAAGGTGTGCCACAGCCATCCCAGCAGTGGGAGTCACCAGCGGATTTTCGTTGGCGCGCACGGCTGACACCGTCGTGGCACACGCCATTCCACGGTCAGTTACGGTGCGGGGGCGAAGACCTGTTTCCAGTCCCGCTGCATGTCGACCACAATCCAGCCGCGCTGGGGGGCGTCGGCCAGTGCTTCGACCAGCTTGCCACTGCTCTGGGGGGCCTTGTCGTAAGCGTACTCGCGCTCGGCATCCGTATGATGGACGATCAGTCCGAAGCTGGGATGCGGGTTGTTGATGGTCGTGTACTCCAGCATCGCCTTGTCGCCGTCGCTGTTGCCGAAGCAGGCGATGGGTCGGCGGCCGATGAACTGATGGATGCCGACCGGCTTGCCCGCCTTGTCATCCACGAACAGGTAATCGATCGTCTTGATGAGTACTGGTCCGCTCTCGCGTAACTCATACGTAGTACGCGCTGTGGAACCCACGACCTGTTCGGGGGGAATGCCGTAAACCCGCTCGCTCCACACGCGCATGAAGTCGGCCCCGCCTCCAGAGACAATGAACGTCTTGAAACCGTGGGCCCGCAGATACTGCAGGACCTCCTGCATGGGTTGATACGTGAGCTGGTCATACGGCCGGTCGTATCGCGGATGCCGGGTTGTCGCCAGCCACGTTTCCACACTGTCGCGGAATTCGTCGGTTGTCATACCGGCATGAGTGAGTGCCATCACGCGCAGCAGTCCCTCGTGATGCGGACCTTCCAGCAGTTTGCCGAAATCGCCCGCAAGCGCCGCCTGGACCATGGGGTCCTCACGCAGTTCCGGCTTTTCGGCGACTTGCTGCTTCAGGTCGTCCAAGGCGAAGGCCAGCTGAAAGGGGACCGGGTTCTCCGGCCACAGGCAACCGTCGTTATCGAAGACCGCGATCCGCTCGGGCACCAGGACGAAATCCGGTGAGCCTTCCTTTGTTACGCGCTGGACGAAGTCGACAATGGCTGACTTAGCCTGGCCCTCATTCCACGAGGGGAGCGGATCCCCTTTGGTAGCCGGTTGAGCAAAGACACTCCGGGTAATGCCATACATCATCAGTGCGACGAACAAACCGGCTGGGTGTTTTCGCATCATTGTTGCCTTTCTCAGGACGACGGCGCTGGCTTATGGTGACGCTCGACCTATCTGAGGGTGTGAGAGTGACGGAGTCAAGGAGTCAGTTTCCTTTTTTCCGTTTCTCCGTCACGCTCACACGACCACACGTGCCGACGTCAGGTCGCGTGTCCACTGGAGATGCTGCAGTCCAGGATGCAATCGCTGCGATGTCGTGTGAGTTGTCCGCTGCCACGCCAATGCTGGTCTGCCTTGGGCAGCCCGGCGTCACTCGTGCGAGTGCGGATCGTCGGGGAGATGCAGCTGATCCCGATGAAAATGCAGGTGTGGCAGGGTCTCGATCAAACGGGACAGGCCCTCATCTGAGCAGGAGCTGCCGTCGAGATAAAACGATTCGAGCCGGGTCATCGGATACAGGTGCGGCAGACCTTCATCGGTGATGGGAATGCCGATGAGATGCAGAAACCGCAGGGCTGGGAGTTGGGCAATCGTCCGCAGACCCTCGTTTGTGACATGGGGTGAGCCGATGCGCAGCAGTTCGAGCTGGGGCAGGTGAGCCAGCGACTGCAGCCCCTGATCGGAGAACGTGCCCCGCGGCAGGTTGAGCACCTTGAGCGTCGAGAGAGTGGCGATCGTTTTTAGTCCGGCATCGTCCACAGGCGCTCCCAGCACCAACTGCATGAGGCCAGGCAGCTTCTGCAGCAGCGACAGGTCCGGACCATCGGTGTCGAAGCGTTCGACATCGAGCACCTGGAGGTTCTCGCACCCCTCCCCCAGCTGCTGCCACTGCTGCGATGTCACCGGAGGGCCATGAACGCGGATTTCGGTCGAGTCCCCTTTCCGCACCAGCGCCAGCTGTTCATCCCACGATGCTGAGGTCGCATCGACAACCGGGACTGCGACCGGAGGTGTCTCACCACAGGAGAGGAGGCAGGCGAGGATCAGCGCCAAGGCACTCCATCGTGACAGTTGGTTGATCGACGGGCGAAATTTCGGGTGCATGGGATTACTGGAGTCGTGTCGGAGTGAGAGAGCAAGAGAGTGAGGGGGATTTCGCAACCAGCCCCCCACTCTCAAATTCGAGTCCTGGCCGAAAGCCGCTTGTGTGGGGAGAGCGTGTGTGATGACACGACATGCTGCACGGCAGTTTGCAGGTCTTCGAGCGGCGACAACTTGGAGAGGCAGGCAGTGATGCCGCAGTCGAACAGTTCACGCGCAGGCAATTCGGACGGCTCGCCCGTCAGTCCGATGACGGGGATGTCTGTCGTCTGTGAGGAGCGGCCTGTCCGCCGGGACCGGACGACCGCCCAGGGATCCAGGTCGAGCAGCAGCAGATCCGCGTGCTTGTCCGATGGGGTCCGCACGTTCCATCCCAGCGTTGGAGCGGCATCGGAGAAGAATGCGAACAGATCGGGATCGGGAGTGTCGACGATGACGGTGCAGGGACCGCCGGGGGCCTTGGTGCCGAGGGGTCGCTGAGCGAACCCGAAACACTCTTCCGGCGAAGCGGTCAGCGGCAACGGGTCGAGCTGTGCCTCGATGACGGTCCGTTCGCGTCGCAACCGGGATGGCAACAGGGGCAGGGGGACAGTCACAGCCGTCGGCCAGAGGTCGTAACTGCGTCCCAGCGAGGCACACCATGGGCCGGTGACACACAGCAGGCGGGAGAGCGGGAATCGCTCGATCAGTCGGCTCACATGTTCTGGCTGAAACTCGTCGGGCCGGCACTGCACGGCGACCACCAGATCGGGATCGGCGAACGGGAGACGCAGCGGCTCGAGGGTGTCGAGCTGTTCCCGTGACACAAACGCGACCTCGCTCGTACCGCAGATGTCGACGAGGAGATCGGCAACCGCTGCGGAGGTCGATGACGGAGCAGTGCCGACGATGATCGCGTGCATCGGCTCCCTTCCGGCGGGTTCAATCCTCATCGCGGATGTCGGCAAATCGCACCGACAGAAATCGCAAGAGGTCGCGTGCCGAGACGATGCCCGATATCTTGCCCCCCTGGCCGGTAACGGGGAGATGTCGATAGCCTCCGATCGCCATCATGTGCAGGGCATAGGCCAGCGAGTCGTTCTCGTCGATGGCGACGGGCGCGGGGGTCATGAAGTCGGCAACGGGCTGCGACAACGCCGAGAGATCGGGAAGGATGCGATTGAGGACATCGCGTTCGGTAAAGATGCCGACGACGTCGCCCCCCTCTTCCACCAGCAGGCAACCGATGTGGTGTTCGACCATCTTGTGCACCGCCTCACGCACGGACGCCGACGTGGGTACGGTGACCTGTTTCTTGGGGACGAGCACACGGGCCGGGTGCGCGGTGATCGAGCGTTCCATCTCGCTGGCCGAACCTTCGAGGCCCGAGAGCGCTTGACCGCAGGCTTCGCAGTGGTCGATCCCGGCGATGTTGTCGTGGCCGCAGTCGGGGCAAATCATCGGCTGGGAGCTTCCGGTCGCAAGAGGGGGTTTGATGGCCAGGTCCGGGCGAAACTACTTCACGTCCCAGGTATCTCCCGAGTTGAACAGGTCTTCCAGATTTCCTTCCCCCTGCTTCGCGACGGCATCGGTGAGTTGCCGGGCGACGGCGGCATCGTACGTGGGACGCTCGATGCAGCGAAAGACACCCATCGGCTCGGGCATGGTAGGCCAGCGCATGCGGGCCAGCAGGAAGGCATGCCCCGGCTCCTCGGCCGATTCGTTGTGGAAGAGCAGATCGTCCTCCTTCACTTCGCTGAGGTTGACGACCTCGGGTTCTCCCTTGCCGTTGAGGCGCACGCCCTTTTCTCGTTTGGGTCCGAAGATGAGCGGCTTGCCCTCTTCGAGATAGATGCAGTTCTCGACCTTCTGTTCCTTCTTGGAGGCGAAGTCGAAGGCTCCCGAGTTGAACACGTTGCAGTCCTGGTACACCTCGACAAAGGCGGTCCCGCGATGATGGGCGGCCCGCTCGAGCACCATCGTGAGATGCTTGATGTCGACATCGACGCTGCGGGCGACAAAGGTAGCCTCGGAGCCGATGGCGACCGAGAGCGGACTCAGCGGGAAGTCGACAGAGCCATAGGGCGTACTCTTGGTCCGTTTGCCCAGCGGGCTGGTCGGAGAGTATTGCCCTTTGGTGAGACCGTAGATCTGGTTGTTGAACAGGATGATCTTCAGATCGACATTCCGGCGAATGGCATGCAGGAAGTGGTTGCCTCCGATCGACAGGGCATCGCCGTCGCCGGTGATGACCCACACCTGCAGGTCGGGACGGGCCACCTTGAGTCCCGTGGCAATCGCCGGTGCTCGACCATGGATGCCATGAATGCCGTATGTGGCCATGTAGTACGGGAAACGGCTGGAGCAGCCGATCCCCGACACGAACACAAATTTCTCACGCGGAATGCCGAGAGTGGGCAGCACCTTCTTCATCTGGGCGAGAATCGAATAGTCCCCGCAACGTGGGCACCAGCGGATCTCCTGATCGCTGGCGAAGTCCTTGGCGGCAAGTACAGGGAGTGAAACTTCTGTCGTCATGGCGAGTCAACTTTCCCGCAGATACCAAATTGAATGAATGTTCGTCCTGTGTGGTGAGCGTCCTTTCGGGGACGTCACCGGCCGAGCGTCTCGTCAATCTTGGCCATCAGTTCGGAGACCAGGAATGGCTTACCCTTGATCTTGTTGTATCCCTGCGCATCCACGAGGTACTTGCCTCGCAGAATGAACCGCAACTGACCGGTGTTCAGTTCCGGGACGAGCACCAGGGGATGCCGACGCAGAATGTCCCCCAGGTTTCGCGGAAACGGATTGATGTACTTGAGGTGACAGTGGGCGACCGACTTGCCCTCGGCCAGTGAGCGTTCGACCGCCGTACGGACCGCGCCGTAGGGGCCGCCCCAACTGACGACGAGCAACTCGGCATCCTCGGGGCCATGGACCGTCTGCTCGGGGATATCGAGGGCGATGCGTTCGATCTTCTCGGCCCGGATGCGGGTCATGTGTTCGTGGTTGTTGGGGTCGTAGTCGACGTTGCCGGTGCCGTCGGACTTCTCGATTCCCCCGATGCGATGTTCCAGGCCCGGAGTTCCCGGGATCGCCCAGGGACGCACGAGGTTCTCATCCCGCAGGTAGGCCAGGAACCCGTCACCGTTCCCGTTGGACACCTGGGGATGCGAGACCCGGATGGGTCGCAGCTCCGAGAGTTGGGGAATGCGCCACGGCTCGGCACCGTTGGCAATGTAACCATCGGTCAGCAGGAAGACCGGCGTCATGTGTTCGACAGCGATCCGCATGGCTTCCTGAATCATGAAGAAACAGTCGCCGGGAGACTGTGCGGCGAGGAGCGGCATGGGACAGTCGCCGTTGCGCCCGAAATAGCTGAGGTACAGGTCCGACTGCTCCGTCTTCGTCGGCAAGCCGGTGCTGGGTCCGCCGCGTTGCACGTTGATGATTACCAGCGGCAGTTCGGTCATCACGGCCAGTCCGATGCCTTCTCCCTTGAGGGCGATGCCCGGTCCGCTGCTGGCTGTCACGGCCAGTGATCCGCCGTAGGAGGCACCGATGATCGAGGTGATGGCGGCGATCTCGTCCTCTGCCTGAAACGTCTTCACGCCGAAGTTCTTCAGCCGCGACAACTCGTGCAGGATGTCGCTGGCGGGTGTGATGGGGTAGCCGCCGTAAAACAGTTCGGTCTGGGCGAGCTTGGCAGCCGTCACCAGTCCGAAAGCGATCGCCTCGTTTCCGGTGATCTTGCGGTACCTTCCCGGAGGGAGGTGCGCCGGTGCCACCTGGTAGTGGACCGTAAACGACTCGGTGGAGAACCCGTAGTTGGACCCGGCCTTGAGGGCCCGCAGGTTCGCCTCGGCGATCGACGGATTCTTCGAGAACTTGCTCTTGATCCAGTCCTCGGTCGGTTTCGCATCGCGGTCGTACAGCCAGTACACCAGTCCCAGCGCGAAGAAGTTCTTGCAGCGGTCGGCTTCCCGCTGCGAGAGACCCAACCCCTCGACCGAATCGCGTGTGAGCCGCGTCATCGGCACCTTGTGGACCCGGTAGGCAGCCAGCGATGCCTCGTCATCCAGAGGATTGGAGTCGTAGTGGGACTTCGCGAGGTTCGACTTGTCGAACTCATCGGAGTTGACGATGAGTGTTCCTCCCCGGTGCAAATCCTTCAGATTGGTCTTCATGGCCGCCGGATTCATCACCACCAGCGTGTCGACCTCATCGCCCGGGGTATAGATGTCGGTGCTGGAGAAGCAGAGCTGGAAACCGCTCACGCCGGCCAGCGAGCCGGCAGGAGCTCGAATTTCGGCGGGAAAGTCGGGCAGTGTGCTGACATCGTTGCCGAACGCCGCAGACACATTGGTGAACTGGGTGCCCACCAACTGCATGCCGTCACCGCTGTCACCACAAAACCGGATGACGACACTGTCGACCTGTTCCGCGTGTTTGCCGTTGGCGTCGGCAATCTCAGAAACCGTCATGTTCAGTCAACTCCGTGAAAGGCGCGCCTCCGCACGGCGTGCCGGTTGTTCTTCGGTCTGGAGAAACGAAACGGTCTCGCAAGGCACGCGAGACAAGGGGCCCGAACTCGCCGGCGTCCCTAGGGCACAAGGCCTGGCGATACGACTGCAGACGACAGAGAAGTCGCAGATCCCTCAGCACGTGAGCTCAAGCCCCCTCCGCCCGGCGGGCGGTCAGCAATCGCTGCGATGCCTGGTTGTAGATGGTCGCCGGCACCTGATCGACCACATAGTTCATCACCGTCTTCACATCAATGACGCCTGTCGGCTTGCGGTCCTCGTTGATGACCGGCAGACGACGACAGCCCCCCCGATCCATCAGACGCACCGCCTCGAGCAGCGTATCGCGGGGCGAGACGGTCCGGGGATCGGTCGTCATCACGCCTGAGAGCGGCCGCGACAGATCAACGTCCTCGCTGAGCAGCCGGAGCAGATCCCGCTCGGTGATGATCCCGACCAGACGTCCGTTCTCGCAAACCAGAGCGCTGCCGTGACTGACCTCGCGCATTTCGGCGGCGGCCTCTTCGAGCGACTGGTCCGGCGTTAACACCGGCACCACCTTCAGCGTCAGGCGACTGACCAGAGTCTCCTGAAGGAGTCGCCGCAGATCGAACTCGGCAGCGCCGTCAGACATCAAAGGTGGTTTTCATCTGGAGAGAGCGACGGCAAGCATCACATCACTTGTTTGGCGACGCCTCGTTCTCTGCGGCAACGCTCGACATCCCCAGGAATCCTGCTGCCAGACATGTCCTCTGGCGACACTCGGGAATCGATGGCCAAGTCACCCGGGCCCACGTCACTCATGAGACGGTTGGAGTCGCAATAATCAGGCATTCGGGCTGCAGTTCTTTCCGGTGTGACGGTTTCCCGTCTCCTGTCCGCAGCCCTTCGTATTCTTGCAAGTCGTGCAAATGTTGAATAGCCCTCCTTGTATGATTTGTCGAGGTTGCCTGGCGTTTTCAGATTCCGCCGCAATCCGGCTTGACGAGAGCATCGTTGGCGGCTTGTCGCGGGTCACTCTGATGGTTGACGGCCCTCTACTCTCCGCCTCTCCACCCTCATCTTGCCCCAGTGTAACGCTTGTGGGATAACCCGCGTCCCTGTGGCGGGCGGACCCCGGCTGCAACTACGCGCGGGCAGTGGGGAGCGACGGGAGGGTGCCACGGCTGGCTCGTCCAGCAGTGCGTGGGCGGGCAGGTCTTGGGCCTTCCCGCAACACCTCGCCGCTGTCGCCTTCCCGGCCGTCACTGTCGAGTCATCGCGAGGATACGTGGAACCTCCGTCGCCGAACATCGTCGACCTCCTGCAGTGCGCGGGCCTGTGCTCGAGTCGCGATCTGCGGCGCTGCCGGCCTTACGTGCGCCGACTGGCCCGCGATCTGCCTACGTTCGATTCCGTCTGGATCGATGCGCTGACGCAGACCCGCAAGCTCACGCCTTTCCAGGCCCAAGTCGTCAGTTCGCCCAGTCCCGAACGTTTGATCGTGGGTCCCTGCGTGCTCGTGGAACGCTGGCAGCACGACGCGCGTTCCACTTTGTACCTCGGACGGCATCTCACCAGTCGTCAGAACTGCCTGCTCACCTTTCTGCACCCGCTCTCGGACCGGCACCGTCCCGCACCGGAACCGGTCCGCGATCTGCTCTCGCGCCTGAAATCGGCCCAGCATCCCTCGCTATTGATTCCCCAGGGTTGCGACCTGATCGACGACCAGCTGGTCGTGGTCAGCCCCACACTCACCGGTCCCACGCTCCGCGAACTGCTCGTTCGCCGCGGTCGCTTTCCCCTGCCGGTCGTCGCCGAGATCGCCCGGCAGCTGATCAGTGCACTGCTCGAACTCGAGCGGCACGACCTCGTGCATGGAGACATCACACTCGACCAGGTGCGGCTGACCCAGCAGGGAACCGCCGTGTTGCTCAACCCCGGCATCGCGTGGGCCCTCGGCAGCCATGTGTCGATTCATTCAATCCGATCGCCCGACGCTTGCGACGGGATCGCACCGGAACTGATCGGCAGCGGGAACCCCGGCAGCAAGTCGTCGGACATGTACGCCCTGGGTTGCCTGCTGTATCAACTGCTGGCCGGAAGACCTCCCTTCCCGACCGGAGACCCGCTGGCGAAGTTGTCCTGCCATCAGACGAAGTCGATCGATGATGTGCGACGCTGGGTCCCCGATACACCGGCCGACCTCGCAGGGCTGATCCATCGCGTGACCCGCGGTAAAGTCGCCGATCGCCCGCAGCAGGCGGCCGATCTGCCCAAACTGTGGCGTGGGCATCGTCAGTCGCAGCGTCGCGAGCTGTCGCGATTCGCGCACTCGTTTCGTACCGCCGCTCCCCGACTAACGGTTCCCGGTGAGGAACGACACTTCCCCTGGAAGAGTGTGGCGATGTTGCTGATGGTGATCGGCGGTCTGTCGTACACACTGTATGACGCCGGGGCACGCAACGAATTGCTGAGGCTCACCAGCCTGCACGCGACGGTCTCTCGCTGGCGGGGTGATGCACCGGCCACTCCTTCCATCGAGCCGGCCACCAGAACAGACGGCCTGCAGAGTCTGCCGGGTGAACCGGTGGGCGGCGTCATCGAGCTGGACGGGGACGCGACCTACGCAGCCGGTTCCCTCCTGGTGCGTGGACCGGTGACACTCCGTGGCACGGGGCCGTCACCCGCCCGTATCGTGGTGCAGGGAGAGTCGCTGAAGATCACGGCGACCGAGGTTCGGCTGGAAAATGTTCACATCTTTCGCCAGTCCTCGCGGTCGGAGAATCTGGACCCGGTCCCGCTGCTGGAACTGCGCTGTCAGACACTCGTCACGCAGGCTTGCCGGTTCGAGAACGCAGTCACCGAGGGACTCGCGACGGCGATCCGCTGGCAGGCACTGGAGGAAGCGAGCACCGCCACGAGTCGCCTCGTCCTGGTGGACACAATCTTCCGCGGGTCTATGAACTCCCTGGAAGCGCGGTCGCTGCCCCGCTTCGTAGGACTCGACAACTGCCTGAAGCTGGGGCCGCAGCCTCTGATCGTCCTGCCCGGACAAACCGGCACGCACTCCGTCCAGATGCACTTGCGACAGACAACCCTGCGAGAATCGGGAGGTATCGTCCATTGGGACGACGACGGAACAGCCCCGCAGATCCCTCCCGTTCTGCTGATTGCCGAGGACTCGGTGTTTGACATCCCCGCCGCTCTGGGGGGGCTCGTCGAGTTCGCCGCGGGTCAACCTCCGCGAGGATGGGAGGGCATGATCCGCATCACAGGCGAAGGGTCCGTTGTCGCGGAACATTCGCTGCTGGCGGCCTGCGCGGTGACTCCCGAATCCGTGCCCGTTCCACTCGATGAATCGTCGGTCCGTCTGGATGGACTGATGATCGACGCGTTCCGCTTTGCCGGGCCGGTCGACGACGACCCGAACCATTCCGTCGTCATCGAAACCCAGGCACCCCGCCGCACGGCGACACCGCCGGGCATCATCGGCAGCCGACTGGGTCGTGTGACCACCTCGCCACTCGCCCTGCAGTCACCGGGTTCCTAGAATTCCAAAGCCTATCGATCTCCGGAAGCCCAACGTGATGTGCCATGCAGGTTGTTGAGACAGTCGAACAGGTACGTCAGGCCGTCGCCCAGGCCCGGAGCCGGGGTCAAAGGATCGGCTGCGTCCCGACGATGGGGGCCCTGCATGCCGGACACCTCAGTCTCGTCGCCGAGGCCCGGCAGCGCAGCGATTTTGTCGTCGCCACCATCTTCGTCAACCCGACGCAGTTCGCTCCCCACGAAGATCTGCAGCGGTATCCCCGTCCGCTCGCCGCCGACCTGCAACAATGCGAGAGTTCCGGGGTCGACCTCGTCTTCACCCCCGAGATTCCGACCCTCTATCCTTACGGCTTCCAGACCTTTGTCGACGTGAACCGGTTGTCGAGGGTGCTTGAAGGAGTCATTCGGCCGGGGCACTTTCGCGGCGTCACCACGATCGTGCTCAAGCTGTTCAACATCGTGCAGCCGGATGTCGCCTGTTTTGGCGCGAAGGACTACCAGCAACAGACATTGATCCGCCGGATGGTGAGGGACCTCGATCTGCCGGTCGAGATCGTCGTCTGCCCCACCATCCGCGAAGCCGATGGACTGGCCATGAGCAGCCGCAACGTCTTCCTGTCCGCTGACGAACGCCGGGTGGCCCTGTCGCTGTCTCGCTGCCTGCATGAGGCACAGGCCCGGATCGCCGACGGGGAGACCGATCTCGTGGAACTCCGCCGGAACATGCTGCAGCAGCTATCCGACGAGCCCGGAGTTCAGCCCGACTATGCCACCATCGCCGATGCCGACACACTCGAAGAGCTGGAGTCGCCCCGCCCGAGGATGGTGGCCCTCGTAGCGGCCCGTGTGGGTCTGACGCGACTGATCGACAATCTGACCCTCTCGATGGAGTGAGCCGACACGATGCGACAGACTCTCATCCGTGTATTGCTGGACGAGCCTTGGACCTTGTGGCAGACGGACAAGATGACGGGCCTTGATGGCATGGGCATCTGCACGCTGCTGCTGCTGGGAGGCCTCGTGGCGATCGGCATCTCCTGGTGGCGGTGGGGACGATCAGCAAACGGCGAGGAGCGCTCGGTGGGCTCGTTCGTGTCAGCGCTCCGCGGGATGATTGCAGCCTGGATCGGCCTGCTGGTCATCCTGACGTTTCTCGCCCCACACTGGGCGACGCTGCTTCCCCAGGCACAGTTTGAACAGGGAGGACCACTCATCCCCCGGACGTCGTATCCCATCTGGGGATACGGGTTCATGCTGCTGATCGGCTTTCTCGCGGCGTTGAAGTTCGCCGAGCGGCGGGCGACTGCCGCAGGCATCTCCCGCGACCAGCTGTTCGACCTCGGTTTCTGGATGCTGATCTGCGGCATCGGTGGGGCCCGGTTGTTCTATCTGCTGCAGTATGGTGACAAGGTCTTCCAGAACGCACGGGGTCCGATCGAACATGTGAAAGCCGCCCTCGACCTCTCTAAGGGAGGAATCGTCCTGTATGGAGGCATGATCGGCGCGGCGGCGGCGTATTTCGTCTTCTGTCATCGGCGACAAATCAGCCCCCTCGCACTGGCCGACGTGCTGACACCCTCGGCGATGATCGCCCTGGGGTTCGGACGCATCGGCTGTCTGCTCAATGGGTGCTGCTATGGCGACCGCTGCGAACTCCCGTGGGCGATCCAGTTTCCCAGGGAGAGCCTGACCTGGAACGTACTCGTGAACGAAGGCTTCCTCGACCCGGCATCGCCGCTGACGATGCCGCTGCACCCCACACAGATCTACAGCTCGATCAACGCCTTCCTGCTGGCCTGGCTGACGGCGATGTACTACCGGCATCGACGCCAGAACGGCGAAGTCTTCGCGCTGGCATTGATTGTGTACCCGCTGACGCGGTTCACGATCGAGTTCATCCGCGGAGATGAGATGGGGCAGTTCGGCACCGGGTTCACGATCTCACAGATTGTCAGCATGGTGATCTTCGCCATCGGGGTGGCACTGGTGGGCTGGCTGACGTTCGGCCCGGCCCACAGCCGCTTGCCGACGTCGCTGCGTCGTGATGCATCCAGCGTCCAGTGCTGAGTGTCCCATGTTTGAGACTGTGAGTGTGGAGGAGTGGGAACTGTTTCGACGTCCTCCGTCACACTCGCCCGCTCAGACTCCGACACCATGTGCCCAAGTCTGGATTCCCACCCCGCACCTTCGCGGGGGCAGGACTCGGCGCGGGACTGACGCACGTGAAGCTATGCTATTGTCGTTCGTGATCGTTGCCCTGAAAGGGCATGACAACACAGCCCAGGGTCAGCGGCGCAGCCGCGCCACCCTGGGAAGAATGCCCAAGTCTGACGTGAACGCCGCAGGGGTTCCACAATCGCGCACGGCTTGATGTGCAACCCTGTCAGGGTTGTGAGGCCATCCTGATGTCCGCGACCCTGGGCTGTGTTGTGCAACCCCTGCGGGGTATCGAGGTGCCATCGGTTCGAGACAAGTCAAGGGGGCATGCCGCGAGGCGCACGGGACGTCGTGCTGTCCCTCACACTTTGCGAATGAAGTGTTCGGCATAGCTGCGGACCTGCTGGCCGTTGAGGACGTGGAACATCCGCAGCTGTTGCACGGTCTCCTGGCTGAAGTGACTCAGCGGGACGTGCATGAGGTGCTTGCCGAACCGTTTCGCCAGTCGTCGCCAGCCGGCGCCCGGCGGTGCGTCGGAGAGCAGGGCGATGTGCCTCTCGCGCGCATGATGACACGCCGCGAACAGAAGACGTTCTTCGAGAGTGTCGGCGACGTCGAATTGCGGATCACGCCAGATGTCGACGATCGGACGGGGCGGATACAGAAACATCGCACCCCCATAGGTGGCTAGTGCGATGCCCGGGCCGACCAGTTGCTCGTCGAAGCTGGTCGCGAACAGTGACAGCGTCGATTCGTCATGATGTTCGGCGTGCCAGGTGATGCGCCACGGGTAGTCGCGCGGATCGGCGGGTGAGTCGAAGAGCATCACGACGCAGTCCAGTTCGCCGCGCGTGGGGGGCATCACCTTGACGTACAGTTGCCCGGTGTGCCAGTTGCGAAGCGTCTCGCGGATGTCGAGGCCGTCCTTGAGCGACGTGGTGAACTTCTCGCTGCGGGCGAGGTCCTGCCCGAGGAGCTTCAGGGCGTGATCCTGCACATGGGTGCGAAAGCGTTCGATGCGGACATCTTCCGGAGGCCAGCTGCACTGTCGAAACGGATTCCACTGCATGCGATACCGCCGCTGATCGACCTTGGGAGGACGACGATGCAGCTCGCAGCGACTCCACACGAGGGGCGGACCGGGCAACCGGCTGGTCATACGGACGACGTCGCCGTCCGGGAGTTGTGCCCGTTCGATGCCCATCTGCAGTTCGGGAAAGCCGGAATCCGACGGATACGGATACTCGCGAACCAGCTCCGCCAGATGAATTGCGAACTCATCACCACACAGTTGTTGTGCCGCCACGATGAGCGAATGGAAGCTGGGGGTCAGTCGACGATGGATCAGCGAAAGGTTGCGCACATACTTGAGATACGTGGACAGCAACTGCGGGGTGATGCGGCGGGCCTGCTTGCCCAGGTCGTGCAAGTAGCGATCGCGCGTCGCCAGCAGTACCTCCTTGACGCCGTCGATGGACAACTGGCTGTCGTCATCGAGTTCGGCCCGCGCCCGCTCGTACATTCCCGTGATGTACGGCAGTTCGCTGAGCAGAAACAGCATCGTCCGCGGGGCGACGGCATGAATCGACGTCGGCGCAACATCGTCGTCCTCCACGGCCGTCGTCATCTTGTCGAAGTACGCATCCTTCACCCAGGGCCACTCCAAAATCGAGCAGACGAACAGAATCCGCTCGTCGCGTGCCTCCAGATCTCGCAGGCGCTGCGCCATCGTGACCACGCGGTCCCTGGGCTGACCGGCGGGCAGGGGAGATAGCGCCGGCAGCACACCCGCGGCAAACCGCTCGACGGCGAGCTGCTTGAGGGCATACGGGTCGGGCAGCACAGCGGTCAACGGTTCGAAGCGAGATGTTTCCAGGTCGATGAACGCCCGGGGGATGTGCTCTCCCAGGGCAGTCCGCAGGGCGGCAATCACCGGTTGGCAGGGGTCGATCGGCACATACGAACAGGCGCGGTCCACGTCATCCGCATCGTCGTCGCTGTCCTGCCACTCGGTCACACCTGGTGAACTCTCCTCCTGCAGGACGGCGGTCACACCCGGCAGCAGCGTGACGGCCCGTTCGACATCCTCCTGAAACGACGCCGGCAATGGCACCGCCAGACAGTCGATCTGTTCGTCCAGCATCACGCGGCGGACCTCGACCGCGAAGTCGCCGCTGCCATGGATCACTGGCAGCACCCGGATGCGCGGACTCAGATGCAGAAACTCATGCAACACGGAGATCAGACTCCCGGTTCAAGGCATCTCGTCTCACCGCTCCGCCTGAAAGGCCCGGATGATGGCTGCATTGTCCAGCTCACCCAGCCCGCGGTCAACCAGCGTGCGCAACAGTTCGGCATGCAGCGTGGACAAGGGTGCGAACTGGTCATGTTTCTCCGCCGTCTCGAGGATCAGGCCGACGTCCTTCAGATGTTGCCGCAATCGTGCCTGAGGGGTGAAGTCCTCGTTCAGCATGCGCTCCCCTTTGGTGTCCATCACGCGCGATGCAGCCGGCGAGGCCCGGAGCACTTCCAGCGCCTGCCGGGGGTCGATGCCGATGGCTCGGGCGAACTCCAGCCCTTCGGCGAGCACGGCCCGGTTGAGTCCGAGCACGAGGTTCACGACCAGTTTCATCCGCGCCCCGCTCCCCCAAGAGCCGACGTGGATCGTCTGTCGGGCGATCGCTGCGAACAGATCCTCGCATCTGCGCACATCAACAGCTTCGCCCCCCACCATCAACAGCACGTCGCCGGCTCGCAGCTGTTCACTCGATCCGGCGATGGTCGCATCGACATAGGGAATCTGCCCGGCCGCCAGTTGCTCTCCGAGTTGTGCGGTCTGCTCCGGATCGCCGGTCGTCGTGTCGATCAACAGGGTTCTGGGAGACAGTTGCGGTCTGATCTCGGTCACCACACTGGCGACGACATGCGAATCAGGCAGACAGAGGATGACACGCTCGCAGCTGCGGGCGACGTCATCGGCGGACTCTACGATCGCACAACCGTCCGCCGCAAGTTGGGTCCGACGTGCGGGATCAAGGTCGTACCCCACGATGCGGTATCCCGCTTCCCGCAGTCGCTGGGCAAGGGCCGACCCCAGCAGCCCCAGTCCGATCAGTCCGACAGACTCCTGGCCAGGGGTGGTGTCTTCCGCAGGAATGATCGCCATACTCGGATCCCCTGAGACAAGCAGCGCGAACTTCATCCTGCCAGGTAGGATAGGGAGGTTGCCCACCGTCGCCAAGAAGATCCGAGTTCGCCCTGCTGCGCACCCGGCTGTGGCAGGACTTCGGTGACACGCTGTGCGCACAGGTCGCTGCCTCCTGATCGATCTGTCCTGCAGCAGTCGGTCGCCGTGTGCGCCGGGTTGTCGAATCGGCACCGAGGCCCTACAGTCGCTGCCGACTATTCACCTCGCCGGCGAAGGCCAGCCAACCGCCCGCGGGCTGCTGTCGAAGTGTTTTTGCCACAAGGACCATGACGACGCCACTGCTTGCATTCGCTGCAGACGCGGCAGACGGAAACCAACCCGTCCTGCCGATGATCGTGCTCGGCGCGATCATGCTGGTGACGTATCTGGCGATCGCGTTCGACTGGGTGCACAAGAGCGTCGCCGCGTTGAGCGGTGCTCTGGTGGCTGTCGCCTCGGCCATGCTGCTGGGCGTGTTTCGGGACGAGGCGGGTCACTCGGCCTATGATCGTGCCGTACACGACATTATCGGGCACGACATTGGTGTCATCGGCGTGATCGTCGGGACATCGGTGCTGGTGGAGATTGCCAGCCGATCGGGGCTGTTTCACTTTCTGGCGATCAAGATTGTGAAGCAGACCCAGGGGTCCCCGCAGAAGCTGCTGTTGCTGATGACGCTGGCGACGATGCTGTTCGTCACATTGCTGACCATCGCACCGGGCACGTTGATCATGGTCTCGCTGACACTGGTGGTGACGCGCGAACTCAACCTGCCGGCCAAGCCCTACATCATGGCGGTGGCGATCGTGGCCAACTCCGGTGCATTGATGACGTTTGCGTCGGGCATCTGCACGCTGATGCTGGGGACGGCGGGCCGCCTGCCGTACGTGCAGTTCTTCCGCGTGACGACCCCCATGGCTCTGCTGTCGGCTTGGATTGCCTACGAGTTCATCCGCCGCTGGTATCGGGACGATCTGGTTTCGGACGTCCCTGCAGCCGACCGGAAACGAAAGGTCGCCGCCTTCGATGAATGGGCGCTGGTGAAGGACGAACGGCTCTTCTATCGCTGCGCCGTGATTCTGGGAGTGACGATTCTCGGGTTTGCCCTGGCGCAGCGGTTGGGAGTCGGACTCGACTTCATCGCGTTCGCGGGTGGCACGACGGCCCTGCTGCTCTCGGGGATCTATCCCGATGACGCGATCAAGAAAGTCAACTGGTCGATGATTCTGTTTTTCGTCGGACTGTTCGTGATTATCGGATCAGTCCAGGAGACGGGCCTGCTGGGCTGGATGGCGACGCAGATCCTGGCGATCTCGGGAGGCAATCACACGATCACCATGCTGATGCTGGCGACGTTTGTGCTGGTGATGTCGGGCATCGTCGATAACATTCCGGTCGCCGCGACCCTCATTCCGATCGTGCGGGCCCTGGAAACACAGGGCGTGCCGGGCGAACCTCTGTGGTGGACGCTGGTCATCACTGCCAACCTCGGCGGCAACTCGACACCGATCGGCAGCGTCAGCTCGGTGATTGCCCTCAATGCCCTCGAGAAGGAACATCACATCAAAGTGAGTTGGGGCGAGTTTCTGCGCGTCGGCGGAAGCATCCTGCTCCTGCAGGGAGTCGTCGTGCTGCTCTACCTGTACCTGTTCGATGTGTTGAACCTGTTTCCGGTGCGAACGGGATGACGACGACGCTCGGCGACCTGGAATGAGGCAGCACGCTCACCATTCGTGTCCGAAAGGGAAATGACATGCCGATGGAACCCTTCGAGAACGAGAGCAACTTCCAGGAAGACGTCGGGATGTTCGAGGCGGCGACCCATGCCGGCACGCTGGTCCTGCCCACACCGCGTGTGCAGGTGGTCCATCTGGCCCTCGATGGCTCCAATCAGGATGACACGGCCCGAGCGTTGGCACAGGCTGTCGCCGAGCGTCTGCAGGCGCGTGTACATGAGCAGACCGGTGCCGCCGATGCCAATGAAATCCTGGCGCGCAGGCGGGCCGAGCAGGCCGACCTGCTGGTGATTCCGGTTCCCTTCGGCAGGGACTTTCTCAAGCTGGGGATGGACAGCCTGGGGTCTGTGATCGACATGCTGCTACGTGAATCGCCCTGTCCGCTGCTGTGTGTGCGCGAGCATGAATGCCGCGCAAGTGGATGCGGCTCTCGCGCACGTGGTGGTACCCACGGCGGTTGGTGAAGAGACGGCCGATCGCGCATTGGGTTGGGGTTTTCGGCTGCTCAACTCAGGCGGCCGGCTGGAATTGCTCGCCGTTGCCGATGAAGATGTACTGTCCGAAGCCCGTCGTCTGGTGGGTGAAGCAGAGGGTGACAAAGCGTTCGGACCGGAGCACATCCTGCGAGCGGTCTTGCGCGAGATAGGACCGCTGGTCGCGTCGGCCCAACATCAGGGCCACGCGCAGGACAGCAACGTCGATGTGGAAACAGGCGTGGGACATTTTGTGCCCCAGGTGTTGAAGTTGATCCCGGACGACCCGCAGGTAGTGATCTGGGAAGCGCGGCGGGATCCCAACTCGCCGTCCTTTCACCGGGGCACCGATCTGCTGCTGGCCTCGCGCCATCCGGTGCTGTTTGTCGTATCGTGACGAACAGTCGGATGCCTCCCTTCGCCACGTCGGCATATTCCGGTCCCGACTAACGGGAATCTGGTGGTGTGACGCGATAGACAAGAATCGATCCACCGATCACATCGACCGCTTCCAGCTGCGAAAAGTATCGAAAGCTGCCATAACTCGCTCCCTCTGTATCGCCGCCTGGTGCCTGGACGAAGCGACCGGCACCGGCGGCGTGTGTGGCACTCACGGCATACCATCCCTCCGGCGGTTGGAACGGACTGACGGAATCGAGCGACGCGGGAGGTCTCGCTGGCGGCAGCGAAAACTCAATGCCCACCAGAGCCGGTGGGTATCGCCCAAAGTACGCCAGGTGAAGCCGGTCCACCTCCGAGTGTTGATCTAGCCATCGTCTTAGCAGAACCAGATCTTGTCCCCAGTCACAGTTGTTATCGACCATCAGCCTGTGCCCGCCGCGCACTCCGCCGCCGAAGGAGTTGAAGAACGCCAGCGAGTGCGGAAAGCTTGCCAGACTGGCCGCCACACTCATGAGCAGTCCGAGCAAGACGGCTCCACGAAACCATCGGGAGCGGTCGTTCAGTTCGTGCCCCACGCTGGAAATCGCAATGAACAGGAAGGGAAGCGCGGGCAGAAAATACCGGAAGTAGTTGATCGATGACTGGACCATGACCAGGCAGGCAATGAGCATCGGCGGAACAATCAACACCGCGGAATACGACCGTGCCTCGCCCCCTCTTCGGTAAGTCAGCACTGCGCCCGCGGCGAGCAGGAGGGTGCCCAGCGGCACCTTGACGAAGAGGGCGAGCGGGTAGAACCACCACTGCCCGCGCTCATATAGTTGGCCGCACAGATAGGTCACACTCCCGTCCTCGAAATCGGCCTTCTGGACGTCGATCCCCAGGAGGTAGGGGGCGGGTAAGGGGACCGGCAGATTTTCAAGCCAGGTGTCCTCAAAGCGATTGCCCGCAACGCGCGCCTCGCCGCGCGGTACTCCAGACAGAGCCTGACTGACGAACTCGAATGCTCCCAGCCGGCGTCCTGTTCCCTGGAATCCGTACGAGCCATTCAGCAGCAGCAGGGACAGGCTCAACATCACTGCGAGTTGACGCGATTCTGTCCAGAGTTGACCCCGGGCGCGGGACTTTTCCAGTCCCGACTGCAAAGCCAGATCGCCGGCCAGAGCGGGATGAGAAACACCCAGGTGAGTTTGGCCAGCAACGCGGCGGCGAGTGCCACGCTGCTGATCAACACCCAGCGCCAGCCCGCGCGCGCAGCCAATGCCAGAAGGTGAACGCGGCCAGAACCCCACAGCTCGCGGCGGCGACATCGGGCGTGATCAGACATCCATGACCAAGAATGTTCGGCGAGAAACACCAGAGGCACAGCGCGATCAATCCGCTTGACGTGCCGAACAGAGCACAGGCCCAATGGTAACAGACGAGTCCGCCCAGCAGGCTCAGCGGGATGCACGCCCAGCGGGCGCACGTCATCAGCCAGCGCGAGCGAGTCCCATTGGCGTTGACGAAGTCTTCGCCAACGTCGAACTCCGCGCGCTGTGAGCTGCGAGTCGAGTATCTCGTCCAGTCTTCGTCGACGGGCTGGATGAGCAACGGCAACGCGGCCACCATTCGTACGAGTGGTGGATTAACGGCATACAGCTCGAATCGACCGAACTTCCAATTACTCAAACCGGCGACAAGGTGTGCCGGTTCGTCGACTACCGGACTGTGGATCGACGCACCTGCCGCAAGCAAAAGGCAGTGAATGAACAGGATGGCGCCGCCAATCAAGCGTGTCGTCTGATTCCGAAGAATGCGCGCGATCAAAGGTGAGTCCATGGGAAAGAATCCGCACACTGCCTTGACCAGCGCGAACGGTTCTTTGTAGAGTCTGGACAAGGCCTTAACACCTCTCAAGGCCTTAACACCTCTCAAGGCCTTAACACCTCTCAAGGCCTTAACACCTCTCAAGGCCTTAACACCTCTCAAGGCCTTAACACCTCTCAAGGCCTTAACACCTTACTCTGAGTTGAGTGGTAGAGCGTAGGTAATGAGCGCTCGATGGCCAAGTCCCGTAACCCGCGGCGATCTCTCCGATCTGCAGGGAGGAACCTTAGGAGCGGGTCTGCTTTCTCTGGGACGCTCGTCGAGCCTGTCCCTTCTGTTTTCGCATCGCACGCGAACAAGAGTCGTCAGAGGGGTTTTTGCTTTTCTCGCATGCTTTAGCGCGACGTCGTGCTCATGGGCAGTGGGGGATGATGAGCAGTTGCAGGTGATCTGGGATCAATTCCGAACTGCGCCAAGAGGCAGCGACAACTGCGAGAATCAGCTTCTCTCGGACCACCTGGCAAGCCGGAGAGATGATCGACGAAGCAAACTCGGGAGATCTGACGACAACCTCCGACAGTGAACTCCTTCTGCTGGACGGCGATCGTGTGCGCTACGAATCGCGGAGCGTCTCGTTGGTGCCGCAGCACGAGGGAGGCATCATTACGACCTTTCGCGCCTTCGACGGTCGCTCGCAGCAGTACCTTGTTAATGCGTCGGCTCTTCCGGGCGGTGTCGATCAAGGCTCCCTGCAGAACTTAGAGGCCTTCGACGAGTGGTGGAACATCGCGCTGCGTGGACTGCTTCTGAATGTTCGGCCGCTGCGCCGAGTTTCTTGGAAGCGCCAGCACCGAATGGCAGATTGGCGACTGGCCCCAGCTCGTCAATGGTCGCGAGTGCCTGCCGATCCGCCAGGTGCGTGTGGGAGATCGCCGCGTGCCCGAGTCGCGGGTGGAACGGATCGTTTATCTCGACATTGCCCGCGAGTATGTTCCCCTCCGCATGACCGAAGGATCTCCCGGCGAAGTCCAGGTGACCCTCGACATCAGCTACGACCGGCAGGAACATCCGACGTGGATTCCCAGCGCCTGGAAGTCCGAGTGGCTCGGCCGGGTGACTGGAAAACCGATCGAGGCGTCTGAGCTGCACCTCAAGGACGTGGAACTGGGGGTGGCCCTTCCTGAGTCTGCATTCACGATCGATTTCCCACCTGGCACGGTGGTATTCGATCACAATCAGCAGGAACGCCAGTTTGTGGTCGGTCGGGACGGGTCGCTCCGTCCCTACGGGTTGCCGGAATCGGGACCAGGTGCAGCGACCTACCTGCTCTGGGGATTTGTGCTGGCGGTGTTTACGTTGGCGGCGATTCTCTACTGGCGACAAAGCAAATAGCGGCAGTCATTGTCGACTGCCGTCAATGTCCGTTGACTTCAGTTTGAGAAGGAGGGTGCCATGACCATCAGAATGTTGAGCTGCGGAGCGAGCATCATCGTCGGCGGGTTCCTATGTGTCGCCTATTCCGTCTGCAGCCAGGCATCATGTGTTATTGACGAATGCAACATGGTTGTTGTCTGGCGAGCTCCGAATAACGACTGGGTGAAAGAGTACGAGATCTCAAGCGCGCTGAATCTTCGTTCGACCTCGCCGTCGAGTGCGCCTGTCATGGAGGCAACGCAGTTTACCACTCGCTCGAGGCTCCGTGGAGTGTGTTATGCCGATCAGTGTCCTGGAACGATTGCGCTCACCAAGTGTACTGCGGCGGGAGGCACGACCGGTGCGTGGGGACCACTGGTGACGCGATATAACTGTGTGCCGCTGATCTAGGAGAGTGCAAAACCAACTGATTCGAGAGAGTGGCCGAAGCAAGAAGGGGGTGAACCATGAACGATAACCGATGTCGCCAGGGGTTCACCCTCCTCGAACTCCTTGTGTCGATGGGAATCATCGCGCTCCTCGCGGCGCTCCTACTCCCGAGTGTGCAGTCAACGCGCGAGGCGGCGCGGCGGACGCAGTGCCGCAACAATCTGCGGCAACTGGGGCTCGGAGTCATGAACTTCGAAAGCACACACCGGCATCTTCCGGGCAATGGCTGGGGATACCTGTGGATCGGCGATCCTGATCGCGGCGTCGGACCCGATCAGCCGGGTGGCTGGATCTACCAGCTGCAGCCCTACATCGATCAGGAATCGGCAGCTAAACAGGGACGCGGCTTGACGGGGCAGGAGCAGGAGGACCAATTGACGGCATTGCTCCGCACTCCGCAGCCGCTGCTGAAGTGTCCGACACGACCAGGACAGCAGGTACTGCCGGTGCTGGCCGAGCTCGTTTATCGCAATGCACCAGCTGCGGTTGAGGCTGCACGGACTGATTACGCCGTGAACGAGGGGGACTGGATCACGAACACCGGTGCCGGGCCCTTGTCGTTGGAACAAGGCGACCAGTCCGGCTATCCCTGGGACGACACGCGCAAGGCAACCGGCGTGTCGTTCCAGCGGAGTCGCATCCACATGCGAGACCTGCTCGACGGCGCGTCGAACGTGTACCTCGCGGGCGAGAAGTATGTCAGCACGCTCGGAGACACCGAAGCCGTGGATCCCGGACACGATTCCACCCTGTACGGTGGTGTGGATCTCGACATCAATCGCTGGACGCTCGATACTCCTTTGCCCGATAATCCGGATGTCTTCGATCGACGATTCGGCAGCGCACATCCGCAAGGTTGCTACTTCGTCTTCTGTGACGGCTCCGTGCGGCAGGTTTCGTACTCGATTGATGCCCACCTTCATCAATCCCTCGGCCACCGCTCCGATGGCGGCGATGCGTCATCTCTGTAGTGCGACAACGTGGCCGGCGGGCTCTGCAGTGTTGATGGATCGCGAACGTCAGCAGGCTCAGCGTTCGTCGCGATCGAGCCATTTGTGAGTCGGGGCAGGTGAAGTCGATGCCAGTCGATCGAGAATCTCGCCGGGATTGGCCGAGATCTGCAACAGGTGCCGGTGCTCGGGCCGCAGAAAGCCCTCCAGCACCGCATGGTCAAACAAGTCGATCAGCCGGTCGAAGTAGCCCGCGACGTTCAGCAGTCCGCAGGGCTTGCGATGGATGCCCAGCTGCACCCAGGTGAGCGTTTCGCAGAGTTCCTCAAAGGTTCCGAACCCACCCGGCAGCGCGAGAAAGCCATCCGACAGATCGGCCATCAGGGCTTTGCGCTGGTGCATCGACCCGACGATGCGCAGGTCCGTCACGCCGTGGTGCGCCAGCTCGCGTGCCACGAGCGCTTCAGGAATGACTCCGATCACTTCGCCCCCCGCCGCCAGTGCTGCGTCGGCCAGCACGCCCATCAGACCGATGTTACCGGCCCCATACACCAGCCGCACGCCGCGTTCTGCCAGCAACCGGCCCACGTCTGCCGCCGCCTCGCGATAGACATCACGACTTCCGACACTCGAACCGCAATAGACACATAGACTTTTCATAATCTACCGACTGACGAACCTCGGACGCTGAAATCCACCGGCATCGTCGTGGGGACGTAGCGGTTCGCACCTCTACCGCAACTGGAGCAGGGGAATCGGAGGTGCGTCCTCCGGTTCGAGCAGGTCCGCCGACTGGCTGAAGTACGGCTCCCAGCGATCGAGCGTGACGGGCAGATCAAACTCCCGGTACGCACGCAACTCCGGAGCGAAGCGTTCGACCCGCACTGTGACCGTCTCGCCCGGACGATGATCCTTGAGCAGGCCCACCAGCTCCTCAAACAGCGAAACTTCGGTGCCGTTCACCGACACGATGCGGTCGCTCACCTTGAGCTGTGCCCGGTCGGCGGCAGCTCCGGGAGTCAGACTTTCGACCCGGCAGGGAGGCTGCTGCGAACCGCCGATCCCCAGAAACGGTCCTCGATCGAGTACCACGAGTTCACGCAGGTCACGCGACAGGCCATCGGCAACTTCGAACGGGACACCCGATCCTCGGATGACATACAGACTGAACGCCGACCGATGCCGCAACCGGCGCAGGTGCTTGAGCCCTTCCACTCCGCCGGTCCAGTCGGTGCCGATGAGAATCGTGTTGAGGCGGAGGGGCACCATGGTCGGTTCCAGCTCGTCTTGCCGCTGCATCGGAAACCCGAAGCCGGGGGCCATACTCAGTGAGGCTCCGTCGAAGTCGTACTGGACCTTGCCCCCCAGCGCCCGGATCGCCTCGACCGCCCGCTGCTCGCGCAGCTGCTGATGACGACTGAGGATCGCCTCGGCCCGCATCGCCGTCCGGGGGTTGTCGCTGTCGGCCAGTTGTTCCAAGGCATCGTCGGCACGATCGGCAACGTCCGGGTCCTTGCTGAGAAACAGGTTCTCCAGGGCATGCGCGGCGCGGGCCGCAACCTCAGCCGACCCCTTGGTCGCGGTCTGGATCAGCGGATCAATGGCGTCCGAACCAGCGGCAGTGATGGCGGCGATGGCCTGTTCCCGGACGTAGTAGTCCGGATCTCCCAACTGCAGGAGCTGCCTGGGGAGCGAACTCGCGGTCGGGACGGCGGGCGTCTGAGGGTCCGGCGCCGCAGTGCCGATCAACGGCTCCGCACCCCAGGCGCTGCCCGCCACTATCAACAAGATCAGCCATTCACGCCGCATCGTTCCTCTCCCGGTCAATTCCTCATGATGGCAGATACCCCCTCCACCGGCTATGGCAGTTGGCTATTGGCTGATGGCTATTGGCTTATGGCAAATCAGGAGGGTTGATGAACGGACCCCTGACTCCTGACCACAGGTTCTTACTGCCTACTTCCTACTTTCCCCCCTACCACCTGTGCCGATGGGGCAATCTGGTGGTGACCCGAAAGATCTCTTGCCCCCAGGAGTTCAACTCGGCTGAAATTGCCCTCCGACAGACAGGGCAGCTTGCCGCCAGCGTTTTCGGCTGGATACTATCAACTGTTTCGGCGAACGGTGTAACGTGTTATGAGCAGGATCAGGAAATGTGTCGGGCGGTGTGTGGAGTGTCGCTCCGGCAGTTGGTCGGCGGCGGTGCTCATCGGCGCACTGCTGGGCATTGCGCAGCTGTGGCTGATCGGCGTGCCGGTCGCCCTGGCAGCACCACAGGACGAGTACAACCTCGCACTGCGTTTCTATGAGGACGAGCGCTGGGAGCAGGCGGCCCGTCAGTTCCGCAAGTTCCTGGACGAAGCCCCCCAGCACGAGAAGGCTCCGCTGGCTCAGTTGCTGCTGGGTCAGTCGTTCGTCAAGCAGCGCCAGTTCACCGAAGCGCGCGACATCTTCCGGCAGTTCATCCAGTCGCATCCAGAGCATCGCGACATTCCCTGGGCCATGTATCGCACCGGTGAGTGCAGCTACTTTCTCGACGACTTCCCGGCTGCCCGCGACGAACTGCGGGCCTACGTCAAGAAGGCACCGGGGGACGAGCTGAACGAGTCGGCCCTCCAGTTTCTCGGAGAGTCGGAGCTCCGGCTGAAAAACCCCCAGGCGGCGGCGAGTGTCTTCGAGGAAGCATTGAAGCAGTTTGGCAACGGGTCACTCGCCGACGAATCACGCTTCGGACTGGCGCGGGCATATGAGGCGCTGGAGCGGAAGGACGACGCCCTTCAGCAGTATCGAGAGCTGGCCGCCAAGCCGCAGTCCCGCCGGGCTGCCGAGGCACAGTTCAACATCGGGGCGCGTCTGTTTGAGGACGGCAATCACAGCGAGGCGGCGCAGGCCTTCGACACGCTGGTCGAGGCATTCCCGCAACATCGACTGGCTCCCCTGGCGCGACTCAACGCAGGCTTCTCGCGCTATTACATGCATGAGTACCCGGCGGCGATCGCGCGCTTTGAGGAGGTACGACAGGCCGATCCGAAGTTGACGGGCACCGCCGCCTTCTGGACTGGTCTGAGTTACAAGGCCCAGGGACAATTTGCTGAAGCCTCGCGCGTGCTGCTCGACGAACTGCAGCGCGATCCCTCGCAGAAGGATGCGGACCGGCTGCTGTTTCATGCGGCGGACTGTCAGCTGCGGGCTGAACAATACCGCGAGGCCCTGCGCCTGTTTGTCGACGTGGCCCGGCGCTGGCCTCAGTCGGACCTCGCCGACGACAGTCTCAACTCGGCGATGGAGGCTGCCGTGCGGGCCGGCGATCTCGATCAGGCCGAGGCCATCGAGCGACAGTTCCAGGAACAGTATCCCCAGAGCGGTCTGAAGCTGACGCAACAGCTGCTCTGGGGACGCGTGCTGCTGGAACAGGGGGATCAAGTGCTTCCGGCTGCGGACGTTGCCGACGAGACGGCCCGCGAACAGGCCCGACAGAAGTATCGCGATGCGGCCCAGCAGTTCGAACAGGTGCTCTCGCAGTCGCAACTGGATGCGACTCGTGACGCCGCCCGACTGCAACTCGCGCGGGCCTGGGAACGGCTGGACAACCATCAACGCACGCTGGAGACGCTCCAGCCGTTACTGGAACAGACGCCCGCGACCCAACTCACGCCGCAGGCGCTGGTGCTGGCCGCGAATGCCTGGAATGCGGACAAGAAGTACGACAAAGCAGCACAGGCCGCTGAGCAGGTGCTGCGCACGGAGCAGTCGGGGGATTTGGCGCTGCAGGCGCTGGGGCATCTGGCGCGGCGCGGGCCCATCTGGGAGAGCTCGATGCGGCACAACAAGTCCTCGATCAATTGCAGAAACTCGACACCCAGCGGAGTCTCGCTGCTCGCGTCCCGTATGAGGTTGGAGAGATCGCCTACGACGCCCAGCAGTGGGATACCGCCGAACAACTCTTCCGCAAAATCGTCGAACAAGGTTCGTCCGGACCGTACTACGCACCAGCAGTTTCGGGACTGGCTTACAGTCTGCATGAAGCGGCGCGTGTGGACGATGCCGCCGCACAGCAGGCCGAGGTCGACGGACAGGCCAATGTCGCGCGTCAGAAGTTGCTCGCAGCGACCGGCCGTTTCAATGAGTCGGCCCAGTGGTTCGCCCGTCTGCGGACGCTGATACCGACCGATCAGAAACTGCTGGCCAACGCGCTCTACATGCAGGCGCTGTCGCTGAAGTTGGCGCGTCGTCAGGCAGATGCGGCCAAGGTGTTCGAGGAGGGCTGGCGCGAATTCGCGACTCCCGAGGGTGCTGCCGATCTCACACCCGCACAACTCGCCCAATCCGCGGAGGCGTATCGCTGTGCCAGGGGAGCGGCCCGGGCATATGCCGAAGCCGGTGATCTCGCCGCTGCCGACACCGGCTATGCCGCCGCCTTCCGGGAGCTCAAGCTTCAGCCTGCCGATCAGCAGCAGGAACTCGACCTGCTCATCAACGAATGGGCGCTCGTGAACTACAAGGCGGGACAGTTCGAGCGATCGGATGAGCTGTTCCGGAAGCTGATCCAGGAGCGACCCGACAGCGACTGGTCGGATGATGCCCGGCTGCTGCTGGCCGAGAGCGACTTCTTCGCCGATCGACTGGAGCCGGCGCGCCAGGCATTTCGGGAGCTGGCGGCTGATGAACGTGCCGACGACTTCGTCCGGCAGCGCTCCCTGGTGTTGCTGCTCGATATTGGTGCCAAGCGGGATGACTGGAGCGACGTCACGCAGATCGCGGGCGACCTCATCGCGCGGTATCCCGACAGCGATCACCGGGCCTATGCCGACTACCGGCTGGGTGAGTCGCTGTTGCGATCGGGCAAGTTCGATGAGGCGCGGCCATTGTTTGAGTCGCTGATCGCGCGGCGAAACGAACCGTCACTTGCCGGCACCGAATGGCTCCCCAGCGTATGGCTGATGCTGGCCGAAGTCGATCTGGGCCAGAAGAACTACGACGGTGTGCGGACGACCGTGGCCCAGTTCCGTGACGAGTTTCCGGATGCCCCGTTCCAATACAAGCTCGATGAAGTGGTTGGGCGCAGCTATATGAAGGAGGCCCGGTTTGAGGAGGCCCGCCAGGCCTTTCAGCAGGTGATCGACTCGCCCCAGGGAGAGAAGACGGAGACCGCTGCCAAGGCCCAGTTCCATATCGCGGAATCGTTCATTACCGAGAAGCGATACGATGAGGCATTCGATGCCTACTACCGCGTGCTCAACTACGGGTTCCCGGAGTGGCACGCCCCGGCCCTATTGCAGGCCGGCCGTTGTGACGAGCGGCTCAAGCGCTGGACCGGTGCAGCGAAGACGTACGAGAAGCTCATCAACGAGTTCCCCGAGACCAGCTTCGCCGAACAGGCCAAGCCGCTGCTGCGTAATCTGCAGGCGCGGCTCTCGCCGACGTCTACCCCCTAGTCGTCCCTGTCTTCCCGGTCCGTCGCGAGCCTGATATGCCTCGACCGGACGGCTGTTTTGATCGTGCGGAAACGTCGGCCCCGTGCTATCCTTTTCCAGGCGGCGGGATCGTGCGGGAATCGCTGCCGGACCACTTGGAGACTTCACAGACAATGATTGCCGGGATGTTTATGCGGTCGAGGAAGCACGCGGCACGCACTGTCATCAGCTTGACGCTGCTGCTGGCGTGTGTCATGGTGTCGGCCTCGATCAGCTTCGCGCAGCCGGAAGGTACCGTCATCGCTGACCCTGTACCAGCGTCAGCCCCGGCCGGCGCGCCGAGGCGTTCGGCCCTGCCGACCAACCTCGTCGAGATCGCGCAGGCCCTCGACTACTGGATCATCCCCTTTGCCCTCGCGACTCTCGTCGCCGTGTGGTTCAGTACCGAACGTCTCGTCGTGCTGCGACGCGGACGGGTAATTCCCAAACCGTTCGTCGACCGGCTCCTCAAGCATCTGGAAAAGGGAACCATCGACAAGCAGGAGGCGTTGCGCGTCTGCCAGGAGAACGGCAGCCCGGTGGCGATGATCTTTGCCCATGGCATTCGCAAGTGGGGCAAGACCAGCGTCGAGGTGGAACAGGCGATCATCGACGGCGGCGAACGGCAAGTCGCCGCGCTGCGCAGTCACCTGCGGGTCATCAATGGCGTGGCGACCGTCACTCCGCTGTTGGGGCTGCTGGGAACCGTGTGGGGAATGTTTGAGGCCTTCAACGACATCGCCGCTGCCGGCGCCATGGGACAGACCGAAGTGCTGGCTTCCGGCATTGCGCTGGCCCTGCTGACGACCGCCTGCGGACTGGTGATCGCGATTCCGTCACTGATTCTGTACATGTACCTCTCGGGCCGGGTCGACAGCCTGGTGATGGAGATGGACGACCTGGGCCAGCACATCGTCAACTACATCTCTGCGGAAGGCCTGAGCGAACGGGCCGCCCATCGTTCGGCGAGTCCCTCCCCCGCGCCACGCGGCACCCCGGCGAAGAAGGCGGTGTGAGTCTCGCCGTGCTGCGGCTCTGAGTTCTGTGTGCCACAGTGGGTAGCACCGCTTCTCGAAGTGGTGCGGCGCAGCCGCAGGAGGTTGCGGGAGGACTTCCGGCCGAGGGATCTCCCGGTGCCGTCCTGTGACGTCACGACACCACCCACAACCTCCTGTCGCTGTGCGACGCCGGATCAAGATCCGGGGCTACCCAGCTGACGATCCGGATGGACACCCACGGTGCTTTCGCGCAATTCAACGCTTGGAATCGTCCCGGTCGTGTGAGAAGATAACGTGCTTGCCCGCGTGATGGCTGCCAGACGGCGCTGCACTCACGCCTGGCGGAGTTCACGCTCCAGCAGAGGAGTTCCCCGAACGATCCACGAAGAGAACCAGACACCCACCGGAAAGGGCCAACCGTGGCGATGAAGATCTTCAAGCGAGCCGGGTTCAATCCGTTTCGCTGGCGGCACCTGACGTGCCCCTATTGTGATGGGAACGAATATATCAGCCTCGACTATGCGGCGGTCTATTGCGACCACTGCCACGCACGCTTTCGTGTCGAACCAACGGCGGGAGACCCGGGCTGTGTCGTGCATGCGACTGCCGATGGAGAGCACATGTCCGCGCCGGCGTACGTCTGCTGGAGCTGCTGGGGATCTCCCGTCTGGCCGCGCGATGTCGCGATGGGGCTCTTCGACTGGCAGGATCGTGTCTGTCCAATTGATGTCAGACATGGTCCCATGCAGCGTTGTGAAGGTCGTGTGTCGCAATGGTTTCGAACTGAGAACCTCGCGTTTTCCATCTCGCTCATTCTGGGAGGGCGTTGTTCGGGATGGATCCCCGATGTCGGCCTGAAGAAGATCCCTCCGCGGCACAGACGTCGCGGACCTTCGCAGCGCCAATGGATGGAATACCAGCGAGCGAAGGGCCTGCGCTGACGGAAGATGTGGTGGTCCGTCATTACCTGGCTTGCCGGTGCCACGGCTCTGTGAGCCGTGCCTCTTCATTCCCTCTCTCGCTCACCCGACATCCACCGGGTCCATGGCCAGCGGAACTGGCTGCATGCCCGCATGTGCCTGCGCGCTCGACCAGTACCAGTCAGTCGCTCGTTCCATCAGTCCCCGGCGTACGGGGTTGGCATGGATATAATCGATCACCTCGGCGATGGGTCGCTCGTTCCACAAGTTCTCGTCGTAGCCACCTCCGGGCTGCCAGAACCGAAAGACCGTACGATCTCCGTGAGTGGTTGAGAGCCAGGTGATCCATTTCGTCTGGTTGGTGTCGCTGAGAAACTTCCGTGCGCGGCGGGCCACAGGTGCCTTCGCGGCCGCGAGGATGCGGCGCATCTCGTAGCCGGGTTGTCGCGGATGGAGCAGCAGATGCACATGTTCGGGCATAATGACGCAAGCCCAGATCGCAACGTTCTGTCGCTTGCGCAATTGCTCTACGGCTTCAATGAACCACTCCCGTGTGCCGTCCTTCGTCAGCAGCGGCCAGCGGTTCCAGCACGAGAACGTCAGGAAGTGGGCATGGCCCGGTTCATTTTAAGATCGCCGCGTCTTGCGAAACTTCGGTGGCATTGTCGCGGCTCGAGCAGAAAGAATTACAGCACGGCTCACAGAGCCGTGGCACACTGACTCAATCAGTGGCACGGAGAATAGAAGCGTATCTCGCACGCCGTTGCTTTCACCTCCTCGGCAATCGGGTATTATCGATGTTCGCAAATCGACGCTGCCAGGTAACCCAAGTGCGCCCTCAAGCGGCCCGTAACCGAGATCAACCATGAAAGCCGCGTACATCACCCAGACCGGCACCCCGGATGTCATCCAGTACGGGGAACTCGACACACCCACACCCGGGCCGCGACAGGTGCTCGTCCGCATGGGGGCCGTGTCCGTCAATCCCATCGACACGTACATTCGCGGCGGGCTGATTCCGATGGCCCAGCAGTTCCCCTACATCCCCGGTTGCGACATCGCCGGCACTGTGGAGGCCTTGGGCAGCGACGTCACACGGTTCAAGACCGGCGAGCGCGTGTGGGGTTCCAACCAGGGGCTCTTCGGCAGGCAGGGAAGCTTTGCCGAGTACGCCGCGATCGATGAGGATTGGCTCTATCCCACACCGGACTCGATGAGTGACGAACAGGCGGCCGCCGGGGCGCTCGTGGGGATCACCGCGCACCTCGGACTGTTTCTGCATGCGGGTCTGCGCGACGGCGAGGCGGTGTTCGTCAACGGCGGAACGGGAGGTGTCGGTTCGCTGGTGGTGCAGTTCGCGAAGGCCGCCGGGGCCACCGTCGCCGCGACCGTCGGCAGTGACGAGAAGCGCGAACTGTGCCAGTCGCTGGGGGCCGACCTGGTGCTCGACTATCACTCGGCATCGCTGGATGACGAACTGAAGGCCTTTGCGGCGTCGCACGGCGGACTCGACGTCTGGTGGGAGACGCAGCGGGAGCCGACGCTCGATCGTGCCGTCGGTCTGATGAAGAAACGCGGTCGCATCGTACTGATGGCGGGTCGCGATGCCCGGCCCGACTTCCTGCTGGGACCGTTCTATGTCAACGACCTGCGGATGGTGGGGTTCGCGATGTTCAATGCCTCGCCCGACGAGCAACGGCAGTGTGCCGACGAGATGAACCGCTGGTTCTCGGCGGGTCAGTGGCGACCACTGATCGGCGCAACGCTGCCCCTCTCACAGGCAGCAGATGCCCATCGTCTGCAGGAGTCGAACACGCTCGGCAAACAGGGGACACTGACCGGCAAGATTGTCCTCACGCCGTAGACGACGCATCGGCGAGTGGGTCAGGCTTCGCCTCATGGCAGGGTGGCATGGCGTCACGGCGCAGCCGGGTCGCCATGATGGATTCGCATTCACAGTTCGACATGCTCACCCGCCTGGCGGCGTGAGAGCATGCCACCCGCCGTGGTGTCTTCGTGGTCATTGGGAACCACAAAGGCACGACGACACGACGTTGTGCCGCTGTCAAATGATCGATCTTTCGGGCACAGTTCCCAGCGCAACCAGTTGCGTTCAGGTAGAGGGCGCAGCGTGCTCTTCATTCGCCGCCGGGTGATGTCCGGCGGCGAGCCCGGGTTGCCGGCAGGCCTCCCCGGACCGATCATGGTCGTCCGGGGTCCGACGCGCGTCACCGCCCGCAACCCAGGCAGGCCCACGATGCCACCAGAGTCATGCGCCCTCGACACTTTTGGGGCCGGCCGGCCCGCTTTTTGAGTGAGGAGAGAGGAGTCAGGAGCGAAGAGAAACGAGATGCGAGTGGCGAGAAACGAGATGGCAGACCGCTGAGGACGAAGGGCAGCCTGGCTGCAGCTGGGTAACTCTTCGCTCCATGCTCCCAGCTCCACGCTCCCAACCTCACAAGAACTCGGCGATCACCGTATCTGCGAGGAAGCGGCCCGTGCGCGTCAGTCGCACATGGCTAGCGGTCTCCTCCAGCAGACCGTCGCTGACGAACCGGTCCAGTGCATCACCGGTGAGCGTCCGCAGGTCGCAGCCAGTCCGCTGCGCGAAGTCGCGCACATCAATACCTGTTGTCCGCCTCAGTCCGAGCATGATGAGTTCGCGGGCCCGCTGCTCAGCGTCAAGCTGCTCTGATTGGTCGACGCCCGACTTGCCCGCCAACACGCGCTGCAGCCACGTCGTGACGCTGCGATGATCGGTCGAGCGCACGCCGTCCACATACCGGGCGGCCCCCGGACCGAACCCGAAGTACGTCTCTCCCCGCCAGTAGACTTCATTGTGCCTGCAGTGATATCCGGGCCGTGCGAAGTTCGAGATCTCGTACTGTTCGAGTCCCGCGGCTGGCAGGCGGTCCATCGCGACGGCGTACATCGTGCGTTCGGTCTCGTCATCGAGCGGCTTGAGGTCGCCGATAGCACGTCGTTTCCAGAACGATGTCCCTTTCTCCCACGTCAGTCCATACGTCGAGACATGCGGTACCCCGAGGGCGATGACGGTGTTGAGCGTCCGCTCCCATTCCGAGAGACTCTGCCCCGGCACTGCGAAGATCAGATCGATGGCGACGTTTGTCAGGCCCCCCTCGCGCAGCCGGGTCACGACGTCGTGAATATCTGCCGGTGCATGATCGCGCTCGAGCACGCGCAGGGCCGAGGCATCGAACGACTGCGCTCCGAGGCTGACGCGGTTGACGCCGGCCTCACGCAGCACGCCGATGCGCTCGGGAGTCAGGTCGAGCGGATTGGCCTCCACGCTCAGTTCGTAACCCTCAGCGAGGGGAAACCAGTGCTTCACGAGATCGAGCAGTTGCCGCAGACGGTCGGCGGGAAGATGCGTCGGGGTCCCGCCGCCGAAGAACAGCGTGTCGACCTCGCGCGGCGTGTCGAGCGTGCGGAGTTCGAGATCGAGGGCCCGCAGGTAATCGTCGATCAGGTCGTCGCGCCCGGCGATCAGCGGGAAGTCGCAGTATCCGCAACGATGCCGGCAGAAGGGGACATGAATGTAGGCAGCGCGCGGCTCGTCGAACGGCCCGGTCATGGCAGGTCGAGCGTCTTCTGCCGTCTATGTGACTTGTGCTGGCTCAGGCGGGACTGGCGATCATCCAGGCGGATACCCTTGTCGGTTGACGGGGCACTGGTGAGCGGATCAGCGGCCCCTTCGAGTGGGTCACCCACATTGATCGCAGCCAGACGCTCCTTGGCGCGGGCGGCGTACTGCTCCGAGAGTTCGTAGCCGATGTACTGCCGGCCGAGCTTCTTGGCGACGGCCAGCGTCGTACCGCTGCCAGTGAACGGGTCGAGTACGACCTCGCCCTCCCGCGAACAGGCGCGGATGATGCGACCGAGAATCTGCTCGGGCATCTGGCAGCCGTGCCAGCCTTTGCGTTCCTTGAAGGTGCCATTCACGCGAGGGAAGTACCACGTGTCCTCGTCCGGCTGAAAGGAGCCGGGTGTGTCCTGCGGACGGAGGATCCAGGTGTCGTCAGGCAGCCGGCCTTTGGGGTTGGCCCGCCTGTCGCCGTAGACGAGTTGTCGCGCCGACGGGACACGAATCTGCGGATCGTCGGCATTGAAGGTGAACTGCTGCGGGTTCTTCACCATGTAAAACAGGTGGGCATGCGAGCGGCTGAACTTGTTCGTGCAGTTGACCCCGAATGTGTAGTACCAGATGACCCAGCTGCGACACGAGAGGCCGAGGTCGCGCTGCATGAGGACCTTCAGTTCGGCGGCGAACTCATCACCGATGGCCAGCCAGAAGGTGCCGTCGTTCTTGAGGACCCGCACGACTTCGCTGATCCACTGGCGCGACCAGAGGAGGTAGTCGTCGGCGGCCTGGCGATCGTCGTAGACATCGTACTTGTAGCCGATGTTGAACGGCGGATCGGCGAAGGCGAGATCGACGCAACCTGCGGGGAGTGCCTGCAGACCGGTGATGCAGTCGGTGTGATGAATCGTGTTGAGTGCCTCGTGCGTCACTTCCTGTCCCCGGTGTTCTTCGATTTTGTCTGTGAGTCCTCAGTGATCTTTGACGATGGGGTTTTCCAGAATCCCGATGCCGGTGACCTCGATCGCCACCGTGTCGCCATCCTCCAGCGTGAAGTCGTCGGGGGGCACGATGCCGGTGCCGGTGAGCAATAGCGCCCCGTCGGGGAATTCGTTCTCGCGGCCCAGCCATTCGGCGAGTTCATCGAGTTCGCGATTGAGCTGGCCCAGCGACGTCTCTCCCGTGAACACATCCGCACCACCACGCGAGATCGTGAGGTTGATGGCGGTGCCTGCGAGGTCGAGTTGTTCATCAGCCAGCAATATCACCGGGCCCAGTCCGCAGCACTGGCGGTACACCTTCGCCTGCGGCAGGTACAGCGGGTTCTCTCCTTCAATGTCGCGGGCCGACATGTCGTTGCCGATGGTGTAGCCCACGATCTCCATCGCCGGGTTGAGCACCAACGTGAACTCAGGTTCGGGGACGCTCCACTGGCTGTCGGCCCGCACACGCAGCGGTTCGCCCGGTCCCGAGACGCGATTGGCGAGCCCTTTGAAGAACAGCTCGGGCCGCGCCGCCGAATACACCTTGTCGTAGTGTGAGGCCCCGGACTCCGACTCTTCCATGCGGGCGACCTGGCTGCGTTTGTAGGTGACGCCGGCGGCCCAGACTTCTTGACGATCGATCGGTGCTAGCAGCGTGACGCCCGACAGATCGAGCGGGGCGATGTTGGGATCGATGAGAACGGTCGCGAGGCCCGCGGGGTCGGAAGCATGCAGCACATCAGACAGCGAATGGACATCGTCGACTTGCGAGAAGTCGAGCAGCCGGACCTCATGATCGTCGGTCGCGATCACCGCCGCGCGGACGCTGCCATCCTTCAACCTCACCTTGCCGAGCTTCATGGATCAGTCTTTCTGCTGCGAATCCGGTGAGTGAGGAGCGAGGAGTCATCGTGTCCGCAGTGCGTCGAGGGTTCGCTGCATGTCGTCCGGCAGCGGTGCAACGAACTCGACCGGTTCGTTGGTCACCGGATGCCGAAACCCCAGACGGTGGGCGTGCAGCGCCTGACGTGCGATCAGGGTATCGTCCGGCGCGTCGGCTGTCGCGTCCGGAGAATCAGATTTCGGCCCGCGCCGCGACCGGCCCTTGGTCCGGTGGGCGACCCCCGCTGCCTCCGGCTGCAGATCGGCAAGCCGCAGGCATTCCCCGCCGCCATACAGATGGTCCGCCACAATGACATGCCCCAGATGCTGCATGTGCACCCGCAACTGATGTGTCCGACCCGTCTTTGGAAACAGCCGGACGTGAGTGAACCGCTCGAAGCGCTCGGCGACCTCATAGAACGTCCGCGCCTGTCGGGCGTTGCCCCCCTCTTCGCAGACGGTCATCTTCTCCCGGCGCACGGGGTTCACCTTGACGTATGTTTCGATCCAGTCGCTGTCGAGCTTGACGACGCGCTGCACGATGGCCCGGTACTCCTTGGTGACTTCGCGCTGCTCGAACTGCCGGCTGAGACGACCGTGCACCTGGTTATCCTTCGCGATGACGAGGACGCCGGTCGTGTCACGATCGAGCCGATGCACGATGCCCGGACGGTCTTGGCCGGCGACATCGCTGAGCGTGTTGAAGTGAAACTGCAGGGCGGCGGCGAGGGTACCGCGCGGGTTGCCGCGACCGGGATGCACGATCATGCCGGCCGGTTTGTTGACGACGACGATCGCGTCGTCCTCGTGCAGGATGTCGAGCGGGAGGTCCTCGGGCGGAACAGTGTAGTCCGGCTGCTGCGGGAGACGGATCGACACATGATCGTTGACCTGCAGCCTGCGTGAGGACTTCACCGGCAGCCCGTTGACGAGCACCCCGCCGTCAGCGACTGACTTCTGCAACAGGGCCCGGCTGTAGTTGGAGTAGAGCCGCGCGAGGTAGTGATCGACCCGCCAGCCATGAGCCCGCGCCTCGACCGTGTGGACGATCGGCTCGGAGGAGAGTTGTTCAGACATGGTGGACTGCAGGGTGACGCAAGGAGTACGTTGGGGTCCGCTCTCATTGTACTCAGAAGAAGTGGCCCGGCGTCATCACGGGAGTCGCTGCGTCTTGAGCTACGGCACATGCTACCAGACTCGCCGGCTCTACTGAAATCGGGTATCAATCGGTCGGCGCACTTTTGTTCAACGAGAGCTGCACACATCATGAATCAGTTCCACATGCTGATGGTCGTGAGTGCACTACTCATTGTGGCCGATGCCCCCTCGAGTCGCGCAGGCGCTGGTCCGTTCGACGGGACGACGTTCCAGGGTCGCATTGCCTACAGCTGCGATGGCAACTTCAACGACCCGGACGACTGGGCCGCCTCACCGGTGAGCCTGGCCATTCTCGCAGAAGCCGGCGTCAAGGACCGGCTGGTGCACTGCGACTACAACAATATCATTCCCCGGAATAATCCTGAGTGGGAACGGCTTCACGCGGAGAGCGTGCTGGGGGCCGTCGATTCCTACGGCTACGACCGGTCGCTGTTCCACGACTGTCAGCAGGATGTCGATGCCGCCATCGCCAGCATCGCCCGGGCAATCAACGCGTCATCTGCCGACGATCCTCTGTACTTCATTCTGGCCGGCCCCATGGAAATCCCCGTCCTGGGCATCGAGCAGTCGGACGCCGACAAACGGAAGTTCGTGTACTGCATTTCGCACAGCAACTGGAACGACGGTTTCTCAACAGCGGCACGGCACGACTTCTTCACGTACAACAAGCGCAGCGTCATCGACTCGGGCGTCCATTGGGTGCAGATCGCCGGGCAGAATCCACTGCTGCGGCCCAACCCCTATGGACGCGATGCGACCGAGGCCGAATGGGCACTCTATCACTGGATGCGGGACTCCGATGACCCCAAGGTTCGGTTTCTCTGGGAGCGGATGCAGGTCTCGATGCACCCCGACCCCTCGGACGCTGGGATGACGTATTTCCTCGTGACCGGGGATGAGCAGGCGGATCCTGCGAAGCTGAAGCGGTTGCTCGACGACAACGTCGTACCGACGCCGATTGGAGAACGGGAACACGTGCGTCTGGAAGCGGAAGACTTCACGGATATGGAGGGCTATCAGCTCGATTACCGCAACGACCGGGAGGCGTCGCATCGGATCAGCGCCAAGCCGGTGGGAGACAGTGGCACGGGCCGCATCAGCACGCGCTTCCAGCAGCCCTATGCCGCTGCACGGGGGCGGTACGATGTCGACCTGAGGTATCGTGATCAACCGGACCAACCCTGCCGCTTCGCACTGGTGGTCAACGGCACTCGCCAAGGTGATGTGTTCTCATCGCCCGGTGATGAACAGGGCTGGACAACACACGCCTTTCACGACGTCGAGGTCTCGACAGACAACGTAATCATGCTGGAGATCGAGGGGGCTGGCGACGTGGATTACCTGCAGTTCGACCGGCAACGGTCTCCTGCGTCGGGCAATTGACGTGATGCGGGCGGCAACGTGAACTCAACTCGTTCACGCGTGCAGTTCGACGACATCCCGGTCGTGCAGCACATGCTCGCTGCCGACCGACTGTCCGTCGTGAGCGCTGCTGCCCCAGACCTTGGCGAACTTCAACGATTCGGCGAGATCGCGATGCACCTTCGCCGCCAGGTCCTCCACCGTCCCGCCGACCGGGATCGTGAACGGATCGACAAACTCCGCCGGTCGGCCGGGCTTTTTGGTGTACACCCTGATCATCCCCAGCGCCTGCCAGATCGCGTCCCGCAGGGCCTGCACCGACGCGGATCGATCGAAGTCCACCTGCAGGACCGGCAGCGAGAGGTCGGGCTGCATCTCGCGAAAGAACTCCAGACGATCGCCGGCACTCGGGTCATCGGCGCGTGTCGCCACCAGTCGTGAGTTGACGTGCACGATCGAGTAGTCGTCTTCGTCGAAACCGCTGTGGTCGGCGAGCAGCGTCTTGCGGGACGAGAACTGTTCGAGCACGGCCGTCGTCTCGTCGGGGGCATCGTCCGACGAACCGTCGAAGCACAGCAGCACCAGATCGGCTGAGCGGACATATCCGATGATGTATGGTTCGATGTGCGAATCGGTGATGGGGGGCGTATCGACGAGCTGCACCTGTGCGTCTTCCCAGGGCATCATGCCCGGCAGCGGCTCGCGCGTGGTGAAGGGGTACGGAGCGACCTCGGGCTGGGCGGCAGTCAGCTCCGCCAGCAGGCGACTCTTCCCGGCGTTCGGAGCACCAATGACGATGACTTGTCCAGCCCCTTGCCTGGGGATGCGATAGCTGCGTCCGGCAGGCTTGCCGCTCGTTTTCTCGGTCTGCAACTCCTCCTTCGATTCCTTCAGTCGGGTCTTGAGGTCGGCCTGAAGTTTTTCGGTCCCCTTGTGCTTGGGGATGAGCTTGAGCATCTGCTCGAGGCAGTCGACCCGCTCCTGCGGCGTCTGGGCACGGCGGTACTCGGCTTCGACCTTCTGATACTGCGGCGTGAGATTGGCAGGCATGGTGGGCTCTATGACAGATGCGGCACTGCCTCAGAGTAACACGCCGGGCCTTGATGCCGAAGTCGCAGCTGCCAGCTTTGAGTTGCGGGTGGTTTCGGTTGCGGACCCCTCTCCCGGCGGGGAGAGGGTGACGGGCCGGATGAGGGGCGATGCAGTACCGCAGGGCAGCCTTCCGGTGTGTGGTGTCTCATCCGTGGCGATGATTGTTCATTCAAAGCGGAACCGATCGTTGCTGCGAGAGAGCATCTGAGAGTCCGGGCAACGCCAGAACTGCTGTCAACCTGCGCGCCGAACGGCATCGGCCATGACGACATCGGATACGTCCTCCTGAGAGACTTCGGTGCGGCTGGCCATGGAGCGGATGTAAACATCTCGAAAACGCAATCTGAACTGCACACCCCGTCTCCCGGATTAGATCAAATCTCCGGCAACACTTTCTCCGTGAGATTCCAAGACGCTCGCCGAACGCGTACTCTGGGGCTCGTGGCTGTCGACGCAGACACGCGTTGATGGGCTCTCAAGGCTCAAGGATCCGAATCATCGGTGAATGTACCTGTGGAAACCGACCGAAATCTCCTCTTTGGCTTGATTGCGATGCAGAGCGATCTCATTGAGATGCGTCAGTTTGTGGATGCCTGTACTTTGTGGGGTTCGCGAAAAGACCGTTCTCTGGCTGAGATTCTCGTGGATCAGGGATGGCTGCTACCCGACGATCGGGAGCATGTCGATTATCTGCTCCAGCGTCGGCTGAATAAGTCCGGTGGCGATCCTAGACAGTCATTGGCTGGAATGCCGGAGGATGTCAAGATCGTACTGGAAAGTCTGGGCGACGAAGACGTTCGTGAATCGCTCAGCGGCATTGATTCCAGCCAGCGCATTACGACATCCTTCCTGGTGTCTCCCCGATCAACGTCGGACGATCGACTCTCACGGCGGAGCCTCCATTCGACGGGAGGAATCGGACACGTCTGGCTCGCATATGACAAAGTGCTCGATCGTGAAATCGCCGCTCAAGGAACTCAAAGCGGACCAGGCTGGCTCAGAGATCAATCGAGAACGGTTCTTTCGCGAAGCACAAATCACAGCGCAACTGACGCATCCCGGAACGGTACCGGTTTATGACTTCGGAGAGGAAGGCGGCCGCAGTTACTACACGATGAAGTTTGTGAGAGGCCGCACACTCACCGATGCCATCGCCGACTATCACATATGGCGACGCGAGCAGGCACAGTCCGGGGTGACAACCCGCCTCATCCAGTTGTTGAATCAGTTCGTTAGCATTTGCAACACCATCGCCTTTGCGCATTCGCATCGTGTGATTCACCGCGACCTGAAGTCCGAGAATGTCATCGTCGGCGACTTCGGAGAAGTCGTGGTTCTGGACTGGGGATTGGCAAAGCGCCTCGATGAGCCCACTTCCCTGCCGAAGGCCAGAATTGATGACTTTACTGCCACGATGATCGGTGAAGACCGTGACATGCAGACAGCGTCGCATACGATGCAGGGTGACAGGCTCGGGACACCAGCCTATATGTCACCCGAGCAAGCCCGTGGTGAAATCGGCATGCTCGACGAGCGGACCGACATCTACGGGCTTGCAGCAATCTTGTACGAGATTCTCGTCGGCGCGCCTCCGTTTATTGGCAAGAGCATTGTGGAAGTGCTGGACCGCGTGATTCACGATCAGCCAACAGCGCCGGGAGAGCGTGTTGACGGCATTCCTCAGGAGTTGGAGCAGATCTGCCTGCGCGGACTGTCGAAGAAGCGTGGAGATCGACAGCAATCGGCCTCGGATCTGGCGAGTGAGATTCAGATGTGGATCGCAGAACGAGCCGAACGCAAGAGAACAGAGCAGGAGCGTGAGCGATTCTTCAATCTATCGCTCGACTTACTGACCATACTCGACTCCACCGGACATCTGGCACAGACCAATCCAGCATGGGAGTCGGTACTCGGCTGGACAGCTGAGGAACTGCAGGGGAAACCGATCTGGGAGCTGATTGACTCGGAGGATCACGCGCGAGCGATCAAGAACCACGAGCGAATCCTGTCCGGGCAGTCATTGACTGAGGTTGAGTACCGTTGCCTCCGCCCCGACGGGAGCCATCGCTGGATTCTGTGGAATGCCAAACTGATCCCAGGCGAATCTTCCATCTATCTGGTCGGACGTGACATCACTGAGCGGAAGCAGGCCGAACAGACCTTCCAGGATCTTCTCGAATCTGCACCTGATGCAATGGTCGTGGTGAATGACACCGGAACCATCATGTTGGTCAATGCTCAGCTTGAGCGTCTGTTCGGCTACTCTCGGAAAGAGTTGCTTGGCGGTCCAATCGAGACGCTTGTCCCGCAGCAGTTCCGTGCAGACCATCCGAATAAAGTAGCCGAGTTTTGTCGGGTCGCCATCCGTTCGACCCATGGCGGCCGGCCTTGAACTGCACGGCGAACGCAAGGATGGCACCGTTTTTCCCGTCGAAATCAGCTTGAGTCCTGTCGAAACCGAACAGGGATTGCTCATCTCATGTGCCGTGCGAAGCATTGAGCAGCGCAAGAAGGAACACTCTAAACTGCAAGCCCTTCTGGAATCGGCACCGGATGCGATGGTCGTAGTAGACACCAATCGCCGGATTCAGTTCGCCAATTCACAGACCGAGCAGCTGTTTGGCTTCGAGCGGACGGAACTGATGGGTCAGGCGGTCGAGATTCTCATTCCGGAGCGTTTTCGAGCAGGACACCCTGACAAGTTTGCAGCATTTGTCAAGGACGCTCAGACGCGACCAATGGCATCCGGCCTCAAGCTGTTCGGTCTGCGAAAAGATGGTTCTGAGTTCCCCGTGGAGATCAGCCTCAGTCCGGTCGAGACGGCGGATGGCCTGCTGATATCCAGCGCGATTCGTAACGTCAGTAGATATTCCGGCGCGAGCATCACGGAAACCGGAGCACTTAATCGATGAGCCGCGGTGTTCACGACCGAGGCCAGAAACGCAACTCGCCAATTCAACCTGGTCCGATCTACCGTCAGCGATTCGATCAGCATGGCTCGTTCGATTGGCGTCTTCTCATCCAGCGCACGAGGAGGCTGATTCTTAGTCCTGCCGCCGTTTCGCGGCAAGTGACCAAGATCGAACCGGTATGGTCAAAGAAGTCGGCCGACGTGAGAATCCCGTGCATCTCAGCGGATGACCAAGGGTTGTGACTCCGATTTGGAAAGTAGAAGTCCGGTGGAGTTCTCCGGATGCTGGCCGATGTCCCGTCCGTCCTTACGTAGAGCCCACGAGAATGATTCTCAGGCCCTCACACATCGCGGTGGCGGCCCTCGCCAGCTGCGTGAACGAACTGTAGCAGCAGATCATCGAGTTCCAGCATGACCAGATCGAGATGTTGCTCCAGAGTCTGGACAGAACCGTAGGGCAGGCCCCCGCCTGCCTTCCTGTGTGTGGTGTCTCATCCGTGGCGATGATTCTTCATGCAAAGCAGAACCGATCGTTGCTGCGCGAGAGTATCGGAGATTGCCGGAAAGGCCAGACGGCAGGCAGGAACCTGCCCTACAGCTCTGCGGTGTGAGATTGGCAGGCATGGGATGCTCGTCGGACGACACGGCACCGACTCAGGGTAACACGCCGGGCCTTGGTGCCGTAGTCGAAGCTGCTGCTTCGACACCAACAGCAGGCCTGGCATCGGGGTACTGCTCCAGGGCAGTCTGCTCGGTGGTGAACTGTCGACGCTTTCTCGTCATGGAAACTTCCTCCGGTCAGGTTATTCTAACCCAACCAGACTTCGATCTCCTTTTCAGCTGATGCAGCACAAATCGACTGGGCCATGTTGTGGGACCGCGTTGCGTTTTCTTCGATGTCGGACTGTGATTGGCAGTGCAGTCGCGCTTTCGATCGATCGAAAATGAAATCTGTACTTGAAGCGGCAAGTCCACCGAGGACCATCGGATGAACAAGAAGAGCATAGTCCTGCCAATCTGCATCGCAACTTGCTGTCTGATGGCTGCGAACGTGGTGGCCGACGAATCGCTCGTGCGAATGCTGAGCGATGCCATCGAGGCACTTGACCGACCAGGCAAATATCGCTGGACCACCACCACCGATTCTCCCGGGGAAACCCGATTTCGTCCCGGACCAACCGCAGGCTTCACGGAACGAGGCGGGCTGACACACGTAACAATGTCGTTCGGAAGTCGCTCGACGCATGTGGTCATCGACGGCAATAAGGCCGCGGTGACTAACCGCGACGGAGATTGGGAGACGGTGTCGTTGTCGGACCAGGGTTATCGCTCCGAAGGCTTTGCTGCGTCGCTCGCGCGGAACGTTCAAACTCCGGCGGCTGAAGCACGTGAAATCGTTCCTTCGCTGACCGACCTGCGCGAGGAAGGCGATGTGCTTGTTGGTACGTTGCAAGTGGAAACGGCAAAATTGCGGTTGGTCTCACCACGTGGGGGCACCGAATCGGTTCGCGATGCGAAAGGGAGTGTGCGGTTCTGGATCAACGACGGGCAACTGGCGAAATATGAGGTCCAGGTTGAAGGACGTATTCGCGATGATGACGAGGACCGTGATACCTGGCGGCACACTGCAGTTGAAATCGCAGACGTTGGCACCGCGATGCTCGAGCTGCCGCATGGAGCGACCGAAGCTCTGAGTCGTCCGTTGACGTCATCTCAGCCGCGCATGTCGGACAAGGAGGCCGCCGAATTGCTCAAGATACGAGGCAAACGCAACGTCGAAGTTCACGATCCGTCGTCGATCGTCAAATGCGGTGATGAGTATTGGCTTTTTTCCACTGGAACGGGCGTCTCGTCGTGGCGATCAAAGGACCTTCATTCGTGGCAGGGTGGCCCGCGAGTCTTCCCGGAGATTCCGCCCTGGGTCACCGAAGTTGTGCCCGAGCAACGCGGTCACTTCTGGGCACCCGACGTGATCCGACACCAGGATCGTTTCCTGCTCTATTACTCCGTCTCCAGTTTTGGGAAGAATACGTCGGCCATTGCACTCGCCTCGACGCCGACGCTGGATCCCGACGATCCCGCTTATCAATGGACGGACCATGGCATCCTGATTCAGTCGCAATCCGGGGATGACTTCAATGCGATCGATCCGGCCGTCATTCGCACAGAATCGGGTGAACTCTGGATGTCGTTCGGTTCATTCTGGAGCGGACTGAAGCTCCTGGAGCTGGACCCACATTCAGGCAAACGAATAGCCGATGGTGGGCCGCTTCATTCCATTGCCAGTTCTCGCGAAATTGAAGCGCCGTACATCTATCAACGTGACGGGTGGTTTTTCCTGTTCGTAAACTGGGGCGAATGCTGCCGGGGTGTCGACAGCACTTACAACATCCGCGTCGGACGCAGTCGCAACATCACGGGTCCCTACCTGGATAAAGAGGACAACGATCTGGCGAAAGGCGGCGGCACGCTGCTACTGGACAGCCAAGGTCCCTTCATCGGACCCGGCCATGCGAGTATCTTTCACGAAGGCGATCGGTATTGGTTGAGTTGCCACTTTTACGACGGCACCGAACGCGGCAGATCGATGTTGGCAATTCAGGAATTGACCTGGGCGGAAGATGGCTGCCCGGTTGTGGCCGAAATCGTCGCAATCGTTCGCGACACTCGCTCCGGCAGCCGTGGACCGGCGGAGTGAGTGGATCCGCAGGCGGGTCAATGGGTTGTGTGGTTGTCAAACGAGGCTGGCAGTGCGCACCTCTTGTTCAACGTGAGGCAAGCTTGCTCGAGAAGCGGCGAACACGGGCACGAAATGCGGCAGCACCCGGCTTCTCAACGCCATCCGCCGGTTCCACAAGGGCAGCGAGGAGCAAATTCCTGACTACCGAAACAGGCAGAAGATGAGAGAGACGGCGGAATTGCTGCGTCGTGCCCCCCACGAATTGTCAAGTGTGCGAGCGTCGTGCTTTTCTCCCCTGCCTCAGATGTTGCGAGTTCTGCCCTATGTTCCGAGCACCGCGACTGTTACAATTCCCCAACTCTTTTGCGGGGGCGAATGTCGCTCCCGCTACAAGCTCCTTTCCTTGAGGAAACCGGTACGTTTATGGCGAAAGAAGAGGCCATCCCCGTCGACGGGACGGTCGTTGAGGCGCTGGCAAACACGCAGTTTCGCGTGCAGATTGAAGGGGGTCATACCGTCATGGCCCACGTGGCGGGGAAGATGCGCAAGCACTTCATCCGCATCGTTCCCGGCGACAAGGTGACTGTCGAAATCTCTCCCTACGACCCCAATCGCGGACGCATCACGTTTCGAGAACGGTGATGCCGAGCGCGGTTAGCGCGTCCCTTCCCCGTTGCTTCAGGATATCACCCCATGGCGGCTTGCGCTGAGGTTCCGCCCAGCGGTCGCGTGCCTTGTCTGATGAGGTGCTCATGACGGCGACCCTGCCCTTCGTCCGGCTGTTTACGGATGGCGCGTGCAGCGGCAACCCGGGGCCGGGAGGCTGGGCGTTCATCCTGAGGCATCCGGCCACCGGACGCGAGATGGAGGCCTCGGGAGGGGCTGCGCAGACGACGAATAACCAAATGGAGCTGCAGGCACTGATCTCCGGACTGGAGGCGCTCAACAGCCGCTCGCGCGTCGAGGTCGTCACCGACAGCAAGTACGTCGCCCAGGGATGTGCGGAATGGCTGCCGGGGTGGAAGCGCAACGGCTGGCGACGTCGCGAGGGGAAGCAATTCAAGCCGGTGAAGAATCTGGAACTGTGGCAGCGTCTCGACGAATTGCTGAGCCAGCACGATGTGCACTTCACGGTGGTGAAGGGACACAGCGGTCATGCGGAGAACGAACGCTGCGATGAGCTGGCGGTCGCCGCCATTGAGCAGTTCCGCAGAGCTTGATATCGCCAATTGACGAATCAGCGAATCAACCAGTCAACTACTCCGCCGCGCTGACCGGGGCCGCTTGGGGTGCCGTCTCGATGCGCTTCCCGTTGTCCGGCCGGCGTTGTGGCTCGGCCTTCAACATGGCGGCGACAGGCAGCGGGAAGCTTTCCATCCAGCCCATGGGGAGGGTGATGCCGGTGATCCAGCGCGCTTCATCAGAAGCGAGGAAGGCGACGGCGTTCGCGACGTCGTGCACCGTGCCCAGTCCCAACGGATGACAGTCCGCGAGTTGTTGTTCGGCGTCGTGGGTGATGCCCTCGACGTACTTGTGCACCATGGGGGTATGCACAACCGCCGGGGCCACGCAGATGGCCCGTTGTCCCTTCGGGGCGATCTCGGCGGCCAGTGCCCGGGTCATGCCGATCAACCCGGCCTTGCTCGCGGCGTAGGCAAGATACGCCCCGCAACCGGCCAGTCCCAGCACCGATGAGATGCCGACGATCACACCACCCGGCTCTGTCAGGTACGGCAGGACGCAGCGCGTCATCCGCATGGCACCGGTCAGGTTCACGTCGATCTGCCGGAGCCAGTCGTCGTCGTTGAGCTTGTCGGCTGCCTGGGCGGTTTCGATGCCGGCGTTGTTGACGAGGACATCGATCTGCCCATACTCGGCCATACACGCATCGACCGCTGCTTGAGCCGCGTCACTGTTTGTGACATCGCAGCGGACACTCAGAAACTGAGCACGTTGGCGTTCCAGTCGGCGAATCAGCCGCCGCGGACACTCGCTGTGCCAGGTGACCACAACGGCAGCCCCTTCCGCAGCCAATCGCTCGGCGACGGCAGCACCGATCCCCCGGTCGTTGACCCCGGTCACCAGGGCAACTTTCTCCTCGAATCGCAAGTTCACAGTCTCGTGCTCGGCAGACGCGACCAGATTTCAGATCAGCAGTTCCGGGTGTCGATCCGAATGCGGAATGTAAGTCCCTCATTCGTTTTCAGTTCGGCCCGATCAGCTATCCGTTCTGGTCAGTGAAATTGCGGTCGCCCACATCCCTGCGGCGTCCCACATCCTGTCAGGAATCCCGATTCCTTCGGAACTCGCGTGCCTCTATTGTGCGTTCCTCAAGCAGAGACTGCAATGATTCCCCCCCGTGGGATCGACAAAGATTCCAGACATCGCCTGCTAGTGAATCTGGGGCAACGTCGCGGGCCAGAGCGGCGGCAGTCCTTCTGGAACATTCGTTGTGGATGCATCCAACGGTTACAACAGTCAGGTTCCGCTTTGCTTAATGCCGTGGCAGCGTCCATAATATCAGTGGAGGCCGACACATGAGCGTGAGCCCGCAAAGTCACCGCAGTTCTCACTTCCCCCTGACGACATCCCGCCGTGACTGGCTGTGCCAGGCCGGGGGCGGCTTTGGCGCAATTGCGCTGGCCGGCCTGCTCTCAGAACAGTCAGCGGGCAGCGGAAGAGCGCTCGGTTCGACGCCCGCCGAAGATCTGCAGGCACCGCGTGCCGCGCACTTCCAGCCGCGGGCCAAGCGGGTCATCTACCTGTTCATGCATGGCGGGCCGAGCCATGTCGATCTGTTCGATCCCAAGCCGGACCTGACTCGACTATGCCGGGCAGCCGTTGCCCGAGAGCTTCGGCCCGGTGATGACGCGCCGCAAGGTGGCGACAGAATCCGCTGCTGGCTCCGGTCCAGCCAGTTTCGGCCGCGGGGGCAGATCGGGACTGGAGATCAGCGACTTTCTTCCCCCATTTGGCCGGCGTGGCCGACGAACTTTGCGTGCTGCGCAGTTGCCACGGCGACAGCGTCAATCATCCGCAGTCGGTCTATCAGATGAACACCGGCAGCATTCTGATGGGGAAGCCGAGCCTGGGCAGTTGGGTGAGCTATGGACTGGGCACCGAGAACCAGAACATGCCGGCGTTCGTCGTGATGCCCGATCCCGGCGGCGGATCTAAAGGGGGACCGCCGGCCTGGGGCAGCGGCTATCTGCCGGCCACGTATCAGGGCACGACGATGCGGCCGGGCAGCACCCATTCTGCACCTGCAGCCGCCAGCCCGAGGTCACGCCCGCAGCGGCAACGGCGGACGCTGGATCTCATCGGACGACCTCAATCGAGCGACACCTGGCACAGCGCGACTTCGACGGCGAACTGGCGGCGCGCATCGACGCCTACGAACTGGCGTTCCGCATGCAGTCGGCGGCCCCGGAGCTGGTCGACATCTGCCCGCGAGACCGCCGAGACACAACGGCTGTACGGGATCGACGAGGAGGCGACGCGCGAGTTCGGCACGCGCTGTCTGCTGGCCCGCCGGATGATCGAACGCGGCGTGCGCTTCGTGCAGCTCTATTCGGGCGACACCAACGGCTGGGACGCTCACAACGACGTCGAGAACAATCATCGTCCGACTACTGTCTGGCGACCGACAAGCCGGTGGCCGGACTGCTGAGCGACTTGCGTCAGCGCGGACTGCTCGACGACACGCTGGTGATCTGGGGCGGCGAGTTCGGCCGGATGCCGATGAGCGAGCAGGGCAAAGGCCGCGACCACAATCCCTGGGGCTATTCGGTCTGGCTGGCCGGCGGGGGCGTCAAAGGTGGTATGGCCTACGGCGCGACCGACTCGATCGGCCTGCGGGCGGTCGAGAACAAGGTGCACGTTCACGATCTGCACGCCACGATTCTGCACCTGCTGGGACTCGACCACGAATCGCTGACGTACTTCCACAACGGCCGCGACGAACGGCTGACCGACGTTGCCGGCCACGTGGTGCACGACATCCTGGCATAGTTGGGTACAGTCATAACGGGTGGCTCAGTTACCGTAGGGCAGGCTCCCGCCTGCCTTTTGATGCGTGTGGCACTTTCACATAATCGCGCCCGGAAAAGTTCGGTTCCGCTCTGCGCGAAACATTCGTCACCACGGTTGAGTCAACTCGAGGGAAGGCAGGCGGGAGCCTGCCCTACTGACTGGGAGAGGCTGGCCCCCGCAGTGCGTGGATCTATACGGACGATCTCAATGACGACAACACAAGACGCCGCTCAAAGAAAACGATCTTCATTACTCCAAGGCGGGGTACGACCTCCTCGCCAAGCGGTACGTTGAGAAATTCAAAGAGATTATTAAATAGCACACTCTCAATACCCATCACTCTGACAACTGACCAAAGCCTCGTTAGGAGCAACAAGTCGCGTGAATCGATTCATTCTGGCAATTTCTGTCGTGCTCTCTGCCACCACGTTTTCGGATGCTCGTTCGGAAGAACGGACGCCGAATTTCATCGTCATTCTGGCCGACGACCTGGGCTACGGCGACCTGGCGTGTTACGGGTCAAAGGACGTCGCCACGCCGCACATCGATCGCATGGCGTTGGAAGGCACGAAGTTCACCAGCTTCTACGTCTCCCCGGTCTGCTCACCGACTCGCGCCTCGCTCATGACGGGATGCATCGCGCAGCGAGTGGGGATCGGGGGCGTTCTGTTTCCGAGGAACAACCACGGACTGAACCCCGACGAGAGAACGCTGCCCGAGTTGCTCAAGGAGCAAGGTTACGCGACCGCCATCATCGGCAAGTGGCATCTCGGCAACCAGGACATGTTCCAGCCGCTGAACCACGGGTTCGACACCTGGTACGGGACGCCGTCCTCCAACAGTCAGGGTTTCGACCCGGCCATCAAACAGTACGCGGAAGACTGCGTGTGGCGTGAAGGATACACCCGCGAGAGCATCCTCAAGTTGCCAGAAGCGAAGTGCCCGCTGATCCGGGACAACGTGGTCATCGAAGTGCCCGCGGACCAGACGCAGTTCACGCAGCGCTACACGCGGGAGGCCGTCCGTTTCATCACCGAGCACAAGGACGAAGCCATTCTTCCTTTACCTGCCGCACAACATGGTCCACATCCCGGTGCATGCATCGGCGGACTTCGTCGGCAAGAGCAAGTTGGGGATTTATGGCGACGCAGATTCAGGAACTCGATTGGAGTACCGGTGAAATCTTGAAGACACTGCGGGAACTCGGTCTGGAAGAAAACACGTTGGTCATTTTCACTTCGGACAACGGGCCTCATCTGGGGCAGGGTGGAAGTGCCGGACCGCTCCGGGGCGCGAAGGGCTCGACTTTCGAGGGTGGCGTGCGTGTGCCGTGCGTCATGCGTTGGCCTGGAAAGATTCCCGGCAATCGCGTGACCGACGAGCCCGCAGCGATCATGGATCTGCTGCCGACGCTGGTGACGCTCGCCGGCGGAACGGTCCCGACGGATCGCGTCGATCGATGGCAAGGACATCTGGCCGGTCATCGCTGGCGTAGACGGAGCGAAGTCGCCGCACGAGGCGATTTACTACCTGAGCGGCCGGTCGGTGAACGGTGTCCGCATGGGGGACTGGAAGTACATGATCGCCGCGGCCAAGGAAGTCCTGCCGACGGTCGAAGTCGAGCTGACGCCGGAAGAACAAAAGTTGCCTCGCAGACAGCGCAATGCACTCATCAAGGAGCGGACGAAAGCGGCGCAGGGAAGGCAAGGCGATGTGGAGATGCTCTTCAATCTGCGCGAGGACATTGCGGAAGAAGCGAATCTGATCGAACAGCACCCCGAAGTGGCAGCTCGCCTAAAAAGCCGTTTGAAGGCGTTTGAAACTGAATTCAGGAAGACCCAGCGGCCCGCCGGCACGGTCGAATAACTCTTCGCAAATAAACAGGACCACCCATGATCACTCCAGCTCAAAACCAACTGTCACGTCGAACTGTTTTGAAATCAATCGGCGCGACCACCGCGCTGGCCACAATCGACCTGTTGCCGTCAGCGATCTACGCCGCGCCGCGGAAATCCGAAACCGACAAGCTACGCGTCGGGTTGATCGGCGCGGGCAACCGAGCGAAATGGCTGACGCGCACGTTGTGGCGAGAGTCTCATCGAGCCGAGTTGGTCGCCGTCTGCGATTGCTTCGTGCCGCAGATCGATGCGCTCTCGGCCTCCTACAGGCCTCGAACAGCAACCCGTCCCCGAAGGCATGGATTGGAATCGTTTTTGTGACCAGGCAGAACTGCTCGATTATCACGAACAGTTACAGCGTCGGTGGCGGAACTACGACGCTTTCACCGGAGGACCATTTGCGATCGGGGTTCGCACGCGCTGGATATGGTTCACCTTGCCATGGGGTGGGAGAATGTCGCGCCAACGCGGATCGAACCGACGACCGACGCGGAAAACTACTGGGATCGCGGGGTGAGACTGTATTACCCGGATGGAACCGCGATTCGACTGGAAAGCACAGACGGTCCCGCGTTCGGCGGCATTTTCATTGGAGAGCTTGGCAAAATCGAAATCAACCGTGGACGGTTTGCGTGCAACCCAAAGAATCTGCTCGCTCCGTTTACCGGTTCACAAACCGAATCACACGTCGCCAACTGGCTCGATTGCATTGAAACACGTGCCGAACCCAACGCTCCAGTGGAAGTTGGCCATCTGATTTCCAGTGTCGCGCATCTGAGCAACATCTGTCGCATCACCGGCCGTACGATCAACTGGGATGCGAGCAAGGAACAGATTATTGCCGATGACGCCGCGAATGCCTTGCTTACCAAAGAACGACGTCCTGAATTCTCACTTCCCACTGTCTAGTCACAGGAACTCAAATGTTTGGCAATTCACTCCGTCGCAATGACCGTGCGACAACGCAACGGTGTTTTCCGGCGATCGCGTTGATTACGGTCTCGTTCTGCTGTGGCTCCGCCCTTGCCGATGACGGGACCACACTGTTCGATGGAAAGAGCCTCGACGGCTGGAAACCGTCAGGCGACAACACGCAGTTTACGCTCGTTGATGGAGCCATCGTCGGCACGAGTTCCAGCCAGACTCATTTTCTGCACACGATTGAAACGTATGGCGATTTCGAACTCGAACTCGAAGTGAAGCTTCATGACACCGATCTGAATTCAGGCATTCAAATTCGAACTCAGCTGACGCGTACTAACGACGCCGGCAAAGCTCGTCCGTCAATTCATGGACCACAGGTGGACATTGGCAAATCGCCAGGCCGATCTGGCCACATTTTCAATCAGGGCAATGGCCATTGGATCACACCACAGGAAGACTTGACCCGGAACGAGTTGATGGTCAACGGTCGGTGGAACAAGCTGCGTGTCCTGGCCGTTGGCCCGCGAATTCAAACCTGGGTCAATGACAAGCAAGTTGCGGATGTCACAAATGACGAAGCCTACGCAAAATATCCTTCGGGCGTGATCGCACTGCAGGTACACGGTGTTAAGAATTCACCAGAGAATGCGCGACACGTTTCGTTTCGATCCATTCGTGTTCGCAGTATCAAATCAGCAGAGTAAGACTCAAACGTAGCAGGAATCCAGGTCCTCCAAAAAGAAACAACCATGAATCGCACTTCACATCTTCTCCTGCTACTGCTGTGCGTCTTTGCGCCTCTGCGTGAGGCCGGTGCCGCCGACGGATCACCGAAGCCCAACGTTCTGCTGCTCATCGTGGACGACCTCAACTCCTGGTTGCTCGGCGACACCAATCGCTACGCCGGCAAAGTCGTCGCGCCGAACATCCGACGGCTGGCGGAGAGCGGCGTCGTGTTCAACCGCGCCTACACGGCCGCGCCGGTTTGTTGTCCGTCGCGGACCGCACTGTTTTCCGGGGTTCGTCCCTGGCAGTCGGGACTGTATGACAACGGGCTGGACATCGGCCCAAGCGTTGCACTCAAGAACGCCACGCCACTGCCCGGGATTTTCCAGGCGGCGGGCTACTACACGGCGTCCTTCGGCAAAGTCGGCCACGGTTGGGACATGAAGAAAGTCTGGGATGATTACATGCCGCACAGGCGCGATCCGAATCCGCCGGGCGCGCCGTTCCTGCCTTTCACGCGCGGCGAGCAGGATTGGGGCCCCACACATCTCGCCGAAGAGGAGATGAACGATTCCAAGTATGCCGATGCCGCCATCGCACAGTTGGCGAAGAAGCATGACCGGCCGTTTCTCGTCGCCTGCGGCGTCTTTCATCCGCACATGCCGTGGTATGTGCCGCAGAAGTATTTCGACATGTTTCCGCTTGATGAAGTCACCATGCCTCCGATCCTCGCGAACGACCTCGACGACGTGCCGCCGCTCGGCGAGGCCATCACCAGGGGCAAGGCGAAGTTCGTCGACCAGGTGATGGAGCACGGCGTGCACAAGGAAGGCGTGCGCGCCTACCTCGCGGCGACCGCCTACGCCGACGCGCAGATGGGCCGCGTGCTGGATGCACTGGAGAAGAGCGAGTATCGCGACAACACGATCGTGATGCTGATGAGCGACCACGGGTTTCATCTGGGCGAGAAACACCACTGGCAGAAATCGACGCTCTGGGAGGAGGCCACCCATTGCCTGCTGATGTTCCGCGTTCCAGGAACAACGAAGGCTGGAGGCCAATGCGAACGCTTTGTGTCGTTGCAGGATGTCTATCCAACACTGGCCGAATTATGCGGTCTGGAGGCACCCGACGATGTCACAGGGCGTTCCCTGGTGCCTCTGCTTAAGCAACCGAACGCCGCCTGGGAGAGCACCGCCATCACAGCCTACGGGGACCGCTACATCACGATTCGGAACGAACAGTTCCGTTACATCCGCTATCGAGACGGTCAGGAGGAATTCTACGATTGCTGCGAATGATCCACATGAGTGGACGAATCAGATTCTGAACCCGACGTTCGCCTCCGCGATAGACGGCCTTCGTTCAAAGGTTCCGCCACTGAACGAAATGGTTCCCGAACTCAAACGGGCACGTGGAGGAAAGAGTGATGAGTAATCAATCAATGAAGTCAATGAATCTCAAAAGATGCCTGACTATCGGCATCCTGTTGTTTTGCGGCCTCGATGCGTCCGCACAGACCAAACCCAACATCGTGTTCATCCTCGTGGATGACATGCCCTGGTACGGCACTTCCGTTCTCATGGACGCCGAAAATCCCGGATCGGCGATGGCCTACATCCAAATGCCGAATGTCGAGAGGCTCGCGAAGCAGGGAATGGTCTTCCGGAACGCACGGGCAGCCGCTGGAATGTGCGCCCCATCTTCCCGCCGAACGGCTGACAGACGTCGCCGGCCACGTGGTGCACGACATCCTGGCATAGTTGGGTACAGTCATAACGGGTGGCTCAGTTACCGCAGGGCAGGCTCCCGCCTGCCTTTTGATGCGTGTGGCACTTTCACATAATCGCGCCCGGAAAAGTTCGGTTCCGCTCTGCGCGAAACATTCGTCACCACGGTTGAGTCAACTCTAAGGAAGGCAGGCGGGAGCCTGCCCTACTGACTTATCCGCAACGTTAGGCGCTTCCTCGCGTCCTTGTAAACGAAAGCCAATCAGTAAGACCATCCACCCATGAGCACTTCTGCATCACTCCTGCCGACTACCCGAACCCATAATCGCTGGTTCTATTCCGTGGCGTCACTAAGCCTTCTGGTGGTGATGTTCATTGGCTTTCAACTGTTCTACCTGCAAGGGAAGGCATTTCCTGGACGCCCGCTCACGCCGCCCATCCGAACGCTCATCATCACACACGGCTGCCTCATGACGGTCTGGATGCTCTTGGCCGTCGCGCAACCTCTGCTGGTGGGCACGGGGCGCAAACGCTTGCACATGAAACTCGGAATCTTTGGCGTGGCGCTGGCAGTTGGTATTGTCATCGTCGGATTGCGAATCGGTATCGAAGCCGCGCGCGTGACCCCGCCCGATTTGCGAGTATTCGGTCTGGCGCCCAAGGAATTCATGGCCATTCCCGTATTGAGCATCCCATTATTTGGGCTGTTCGTCCTCATCGGGGTGATGAATCGCCGACGACCCGAGGTGCATCGTCCGATGATGCTGATGGCATCCGTGTCTGTGATGGGTGCCGCCCTTGGGCGCATAGCACCGTTGAACGCGCTTTACGCTGGCACTTGGTGGGAGATGGTGTTCAGCGCCTTCTTCATGCAGGTGATTCTCGCGGCAATTCTGCTCATGGCCAAATGTGTTGTGTTCAAATCATTCGACCGGTGGTTCGCCGCCGGGTTTGCCGCCCTCACCTTGGCCAGCGTGGCAATCTCGCTGGGCGCAAAGACGCAGGCGTGGGATCAGTTCGCGACCTTCCTGCTCAGTTTATGAGGACCTCAGCACCCGCCGTGAGTGAAACGCCTGGCGGGTCGCCCCGGATCTCGATCCGGCGTCGCGAAGTGATGGGAAGTTGTGGGTGATGTCGCGTTGTCTCCGGACGGTGTGGGGAGATCCCGGCGAGACTGAGGGCAGGTTGCCGAAGGCGCGTCATCACGTCGTCGGTGGCCTCTCGCGGCAACCTGATTTTCAGCCACCCTTCGCACGGATTCCTGAAGGCGATTCCTCCCTGATCTCAAACCGTTGAGGTGCGTGAGGGTTCCACGACAGCGCCCGGGACCGACCCCGTCGGAAAACCGGTGCGACCCATCGCAATAGGACCGTTGTCCGGGTCGTATCGCCTGCGAAAATTGGCGTCGGGCGGGGCAAATGTCGCCGACTGGTTTTGCTTTGCCCGTCGGTGAATTACAATAGGGAGGGGTCCTTGGGGACCTCACCCACCATCCGGCTCACCCTGTGTGAGTCCCCACCTGCGATGCGCGGCTGCCCGCGTGAATGCACCGTCCTTCCCAGCTGATTGAGTGAACCCATGACACGCGCTTGTGCCTTGTGCTGTTGGATGCTGCTGGTTGCCTCCAGTACGTCCGTTGTTGGTGACGACGCAAAGCCAGCCGACAAGGAGCAACCCGCTCCCAAGACCACTTACGCCGATCACGTCCTGCCGCTCTTTCGGGCCAAGTGCGGCAGCTGCCATAACGCGAACGACCGCAAGGGGAACCTGGTTCTCGATGACTTCGCGGCCATGATGGAGGGGGGAGGCAGTGGCACAGTGATCGAACCGGGCGAGCCGGATTCGAGTTATCTGTGGTCGCTGATCACGCACGAGTCGGAGCCGAAGATGCCTCCGAACCAGCCCAAGCTGGCGGACGAGGAGTTGGCGCTGATCCGCAAGTGGATTGAGGGGGAGCGCTGCTGAACGCCGGCAGCGTGGCGAAGATCAAGGACAAGCCGGCCCTCGCCAAAATCACCATCACCAGCGAACGTCCGGAGGGACCGCCGCCGATGCCCGCCGGGTATCTGGGGGAACCGCTCACCATCACCTCGTCGGCCAACGCCATCACGGCGCTGGCGGTCAGTCCCTGGGCTCCGGTGGTGGCGGTCTCGGGATTCAAGCAGATTGCCCTGTACGATACCCGCGACCAGCGACTGCTGGGGGTGTTGCCCTTCCCCGAGGGGCAGCCGCACGTGTTGCGATTCTCAAGCAATGGCAGCCTGCTGCTGGCAGGAGGCGGACATGGCGGAGCGTCGGGCAAGGTGATCGTCTTCGATGTAACGACCGGCGAGCGGAAGATGGAGATCGGTGACGAGTACGATCTCGTGCTCGCCGCCGACATCAGCCCCGACCATACCAAGGTCGCGCTGGGAGGCCCTAAGAAGATGGTCCGTGTATTCTCGACCAGCACAGGCGAGCAGCTTTTCGAGATGAAGAAGCATACCGACTGGATCACAGCGATGGCCTTCAGTCCCGATGGCGTGCTGCTCGCGACAGGCGACCGCGCCAATGGTCTGATTGTGTGGGAAGCCAACACCGGCAGCGAGTATCTGGTGCTCAACGGGCATCAGGGCGCGATCAACGGAGTGAGCTGGCGTCCCGACGGCAACCTGCTCGCCTCAGCCAGTGAAGATGGCACCGTCAAGCAGTGGGAGATGGAGAACGGCGGACAGGTGAAAAGCTGGAATGCCCACGGCGGAGGGGTGAGCGACATCGACTATGTGCGCGATGGCCGCATCTTCACGGTGGGACGCGACAACGTTGGCAAGCTCTGGAACGGCGACGGCAGCGAGATTCGCAGCTTTGGTGGACTGCCCGACATGGCCCTCGAAGGGGCCTTCGATGCCGAGACCGAACGGGCGCTCGCCGGTGCCTGGAACGGGCAACTCAAGCTGTGGAACGCTGCTGATGGTGCGGAGATCGCGGCCCTCTCGACCAATCCGCCGAGTGTGGCGGAGCAACTTGCATCGCTGCAGCAGACCCTCGCCCAGGCACAGACACAGGCCCAGGAAGCTGCCGGCAAGCAGATGGCTCTGGAAGCAGACACCCAGAAGCTTCTCGCCGAGCGTCAGCAACTGGCCCAAGCCGCTGCAGAAAAGGTGAATGCCACTGCCTCACAACTCCCCGCAGCCGAAGCGACTCACGTCGAACGCACCCAGCGGGCCGAGCAGCACGCCGCTGCACTGGCCGAGGCGGCACGCCTGTTTGAGGCGGCGAAGATCCTGTACGAAAAGGCCCAGCGCGATCACCAGGTTGCCACGGAACAGTCCACCCAGGCACAAGGAGAACTGGCGACCGCCCAGCAGACGCTGCAACAGCTCAACGACACACTGACGGCCATGAGGGCCGAAGCCGAACAGGCGCAGGCCGCCGCCCAGCTAACCGCCGAAGAGCAGCAGGCGCTCGCCCAGGCACAGGCTGCGGCTCAACAGGCACAGGCACGGGCCGAGGCCATTCAGAAGACATTGACCGAACTCCAGGCGCTGGAGCAGTCTGGATCATCTACCGCCGCGAAGTGAGTGGTGAGGACCATAGCGGGTCGCACCGCTTCTCGAAGCGGTGCGGCGCAGCCGCCAGAGGTTGCGGTAGTACTTCCGGCCGAGGGACATCCCCGCGCCGCCTGTCGCCCCCCTCCCTCTCAGTAAGGGGTCGGTGGAGGGTCGCCGGCTGCACAACGCCCGTCACAACGCGAAATCACGCACAACCTTCTGTCGCTGTGCGACCCCGGATCAAGATCCGGGGCTACCCGCTGCGTTGTGAATCCCCTGCGAGGACAATGAGATTGCACGCTCGACAGCATCACTCCGATGCAAGATCTTGAAGAGACGTCGCGAACGAATCGGCCAAGAGCCGGCACAGCCCTCGCCATTCATCCGCTCGGCCCAGCGGAAACCGCTGATTCACTTCGAGCTCGATGCCGACGTAACGGTCGGCGGCGAATCGCTTACGGAGGGCGGTCGGCAGGCCGTCGGTCCAGCCCCGGTACGGTCGGTTGAGGTGCGTGGTTCGCTTAGGCAGAAGATCGCGGAGCGTGTTGCGCCACAGCCGGCAGAGCCGGGCTTCGATGTGTCGGGCGGGATCGTACAGCAGTCCGATGTCGGTCGGACGCCTGCGCTCCTTCCACACCGGCGAGAAGCTATGCATCGAAACATGCACGACGGCGCGGTGCGTCGTGAGTGCCGCGCTCAAGGCATCGTCGACCTGCTTACGGTAGGGATCATACAGTGACTTGCGGACCCTGTCGCGCTGGGCCCGAGGGAGAGCGTTCATCCATTCCGAGAACAGTTGTGGATGATCGATTGATCGATTGAGCTCAATCACCAGTCGCGACACGTCGGCGGTAATGAGAGGAGCCGAGAGTTTGCGGGCGAATGCCTTCCCCAGTTGCAGCGAGCCGGGATCCCATCCACGATGACTCTTCAGCGCCGCCTGTGCTTCCGGACTGACGAAGAGCGACCGATACTCCGGCGGAATCTCTCGCGAGGCATGTTCGCAACTGATGACGACAGCCGGACCGTCCTCATCGCGCTGCCGTGTCATGTGAACATGACTCCGCGTGCCAGGCAGTCGCAGAGTTGATCATAGACATGCTGAATCGAAGTGAGTTCAGGTTCCGGCCCCAGCGCCTGTGTGATTCGCCGGGCCAGCGGACCCTGCCGAAGAATCGTGTCGATCGGTTCGCGCCAGGCCGCGTCCGGCTCCGGCAGTTGTTCGACACGGTGCTGCCACAACTCGCCGATCGTGCAACGCGATGCAGGCATCCCCAGCAGCTGCAGGTAGGCGGCGTTGTCGATGATGCCCCGATCGGCATCACGAATTGCCGCGAGGAAGATCTGTTCGAGCGGCTCGATACCGATCGCCTGTTGCTCAGCCAGTCGCGACCATCTTTCGGAGATGATGGCCTGCAGCAGGGCCACGGTGACGGATGCAATCGCGAGGTCGGCCCGGGGACACTCCTGGACATCGATCACCCGGATCTCGATGGTGCCCCGTGAGAACCGGGCAATGGCACCACGGGCGTTGAGGAACTCTTCCTGCAGAATGCCGTCGGGATCATGAGGGGCGATGTCAGCATACAACGGACCGAGGATGAGCCGATCGTAACTCGCTTCATCGAACGCGGGTTCCGGAATCACGCGGCCCGCGACTGACGGAATCTTGCGCGAGTTCGTGCGGTACACTTCCAGACGCGAGTCCATCAGCCCCGACAGACGACCGTCGTACACCGGTGAAGCAGCCGCCAGTGCGGGCAGAATCGGGAGCACCAGCCGGATCGCCGCATGCAGTCGACCGAACTCCTCATCTCCCGAAAACGGGAGGTTGATGTGCATGCTCTGCAGATTGGCCCAGCCATGACCGCTGCAGTCGAAGATGCGGTCGAAGGCGGTGTAGATCGGGCTGGAGTCGTGCGGCCACAATTGCATCTCACGGTGCGGATCCATCCAGGGGTGCATGGCGGTCGGCATGAGTCGCGCTCCCAGCGGCTCGGCCAGCCGGTTGATCGCCGCCACTTCCTGCTGAAACCCCTGCGCCAGGGGTGCAAGTGCCGCCGCCGGGCCATTCGTTTTCACCTCAACGACATGCAGGGCCAGTTCGTTCGACCAGGCGAAGGGCCCGCGTTCAACATCGGAGACGATCTCGCCTCCCCCTTCCGCCTGCAGCACGCGATCGGCGATCGGACGCACATCCAGCGCCTGCGCATCGACCAGCATGTACTCAAGTTCGATGCCGAATCCCTCAAAGAGATGCAGGTGCGACACGCTCAGCGCTCCACTGGCAGCGCGGCCTTTTTGGATTCGATCCGCCGCAGAAAGACCTCCATGATACGGCGGTACAAATCATCCCGCAGGATCTCATCTTCGCAGCCGGCATCGAGACTCGGATTGTCGTTGACCTCGATCACATAGAACTTGCCGTTCGACTCCTTGACGTCGACGCCATACAGGCCGTTCCCGATGAGGTTGGCCGCCTTGACGGCCATCTGTACTGCTTTGCGGGGGGCCAGCTCAACAGGCAGGGTCTCGAACTTGCCGTACCGGCCGCGTCCATTGCTGCTGTGCTGAATGATCTGCCAGTGACCCGGAGCCATGAAGTACTTGCACGCGTAGAGCGGACGCTGATCGAGGACGCCGATGCGCCAGTCGAACGTCGTCGGCAAATACTGCTGTGCGACGATCAGTTCGGACTCAGCGAAGAACTCCTGCAGCCGTGCCTCCAACTCGTCGGGAGTATTGACACGGGACACTCCCTTCGAGAAGGCGCTGTCCGGCTTCTTCAATACGCAGGGAAAGCCCAGCTGTTCGCCGATCGCCGACACGTTGTCGCGGTGCAGTACCAGCGTTTGCGGGATGGGAATCTTGTGCCGCTGCAGCAGTTCCGCCAGATACACCTTGTTGCAGCAGCGGGCGATGGAGGTCGGGTCGTCCATGACCACCAGCCCTTCACGTTCGGCCCGTTGGGCCAGGCGATAGGTGTAATGGTTGACCTGTGTTGTTTCGCGGATGAACAGGGCGTCGAACTCCAGGAGTTCGGCGGCATCTTCCCGCGTGATCAGTTCGACCCCCAGTTCCAGCGACTGACCGGCGCGGACAAATCGTTTCAGTGCATCGGCGTCGGACGGGGAGTTCTCTCCTTCGGCAGGATTGTGCAGGATCGCCAGATCGTACCGCGACCGGGCGGTTTTCTTGCCCCGGCCCACGACCCGTCCGGAGAAGTGGCGCGACGCCTGTTCGATGATGAAGGGCCAATGGTTCTCGGGCACATCGTTCGCCGCCAGCGCCTTGATGCTCCGCATCTGCCAGCTGCCGTTCCGCACGAACCGGAACTTCAGCAGGGGCGCCTGAAACATGTTGAACAGGTGCCGGCTCAGGCGGTCGTAGCGCTTGGCGGTATTGCGACCGAAGTACACGCTCAGATGAAACGTGGTCGATTGCAGCGGGGCCAGCGACTGCTGGATCAACTCCTCCAGTTCGCCGCCGACGAAGCGCACGATCGTCTGGGAGGCGCAGATCCTGCAAGGTGTTGATGCTGGGCATCGGCTTGTGTCCGCGGGCCTCGGCCAGCAGCGACACATAGTATCCGGTGCTCTGATACTTGTACGAACGGCACAGGTTCAGCAGGCGGATGTTGCGGCGTGAGGAGTACTCTGAATCGGTCAGGTACGTCTGCGCATCGACAACTTCCACATGCGGAATCTCGAACGGCCAATCCGTGGATTTATCCGCGACGATGAGTACTGGCATCAGCAGGCCCTCCTTTGCCGGGCCGGGGTGGTTGAATGATCAGTAGATTGGCATCGTAAGTCAGAATGCCCAGCATGATGGCGGAAAACACGCGATCGATATCCACCCAGTAACGACGATCCGCGGCAATGGGATTGGTCTCGAGCGGGTCGGCGACCAGCACGGTGCGTTCGTCAGCGTCATAACCGCACAACACAACGAAGTGACCACAGGGGAACCCTCCGACGTCGTCCGAGTGTGACGTACGTCCATTGACCGGAGGGTTCAGAGACTGCTCGCGCGCCTCCCCATACAGGAAGGTGGAACTCAGTCCGGTCAACACGGGAACCGATCGCTTCAGATGGCGACGGATCAGATCGATCGTCAGCACCTCCATGCGGATGACACCGCCCAGTCGCAGAAACTCCAGGTACGCTGCTGTGGCCGTCTGCAGTTTCGAGCCATCCTTAACCGCCTGCTGGTCCAGCAGCTTCTTCTCCAGGATCACACCTGGTCCGAACCACGTTGGATCGAACACGTGCAGATTATACGTGAAGATCGTCGCTGTATAGCCTCGCCGCAGTGCGTGGGTCCCCAGATACACCGCCAGGGTTCCCCCCTCCTCCAGCATCCCGGTCTCCCCAATGACCTGGTCCAGGCCAATTTCGTCGTCATAGAACCGGTAAACCGCCTGCAGGCAGGTGGGGCCACAGGTCGAATCGGTCGGCTGCGGCAGGGGCAAAACGTTCAATCGGACGGGTTCAGACATCCATCTCTCTCTCTGGCTCACTCGGCGTCGAATACGTTGGCAATGTCGGCGGGGGGCCGGGCACGGCCGCTGCATCTTCACGCAGGAGTCCCTTCCCTGCAACTGGCCGCGTGCCACGAACGACCAACCATGCAGGTCCCCTCAGATGCGTTGAGGTGCAGGTCTCGAAAGATCAGAATGACGGGAACGCTTCTCGCCCGGAACAACGACACTTCGAGGTCGTCATGACACAGACCCGCCTCAATCGACGTCACGCGATCAGTGTCGGCTACCTCGGGATGTTGGGCTTGTCGCTGCCCCGCTTCCTGAAGGCCCAGGAGGCCGGTACCCAGCAGGGCCTCCGCCCGGCGGCAGATGCCTGCATCATCCTCTTTCTCAACGGTGGTCCCAGTCATCTCGACATGTGGGACATGAAGCCCGAGGCACCTGATGGAATCCGCGGCGAGTTTCAGCCCATTCCGACGTCGCTGCCGGGATACCATCTCTGCGAACTTCTGCCCCGCCTCGCGCAGCAGATCCATCGCACGGCCGTTGTGCGGTCCATGCACCATGGTGTGAACAACTCCCATGCAGCCGCCGTTTATGCGGCCCTCACTGGCCACGATCGCGGCGAACAGGGGGGCGGTGCCCAGCCGGGTGACAATCCGGCGATTGGCAGTGTGATGGCCCTGCTGCGTCCACCAACCGGGCCCATCGTGCCGTCGGTCATGCTCCCCTACATCACCAAGGAAGGGGCCGGTGGCCCTCCCCAACCCGGATTCTATGGCGGATACCTGGGGCGATCGCTCGACCCGTTGACGATTCTGAGTGATCCGAATGCCGACGGCTTCGCCGTTCCCGAACTCACTCTGTCCGCCGGCATTGACGATGCACGCTTCGCCTCACGGCGCGCACTGCTGGAGTACCTCGACCCGCCGACAGCAGGGCCTGCCAATACCGACGCACGCCGGGACATGTCCCGCTTTCAGCAGCGGGCGCTGGCGCTGCTGACCTCTGCCGACACCCAGCAGGCCCTGCGACTCTCCGCAGAGCCCGACAGCCTCCGCGAGCGCTACGGACGCAACATTTATGGTCAGAGCACTCTGCTCGCCCGGCGGCTGATCGAGGCCGGCACGCGCGTCGTCACCCTCTCCTGGGCCCCGGATGCCAACGCCACCTGGGACACCCATGGCAACAACTTCGCCAAGCTCCGGGACGAACTCCTCCCGCAGTTTGACGCCGCCTGCAGCACGCTGCTCGACGATCTGGCCCAGCGCGGGATGCTGGAGCGGACCGTCGTCGCGGTGATGGGGGACTTCGGTCGCTCGCCGCGAATCAATGCCAACGCGGGCCGCGACCACTGGAATCACTGCTACAGCCTCATGCTGGCCGGAGGCGGCTTCGCCCAGGGGCTGATCTATGGCACCAGTGACAGCACCGGGGCCTTCCCTGACCGCGATCCGCTCGTCCCCGCCGATATCATTGCCAGCATCTATCATGCACTGGGCATCCCCGCTGCCACCCAATTGCTGGATACACTGTCGCGTCCCCATCGCCTGGTGCCAACCGGAGACGTTGTGCCGCAGCTGTTCGGCTGAGGCATACCGGCGCGAAGTCGTCGAGACGGTCGCCTCCGCGATACGTCGACATCAGTCTTCCCTGCATCGACGTCGGATCGACCTGTGTTGCAGTGGAATTGGCCCTCACTCCCGTGTAACGTGAAGGAGTGTCGTATTCCGCTGCGGCCTTTGGCGTTCTGATGCATGTCGAAGTCCGCGGCACGCGCGTCGTCCGGGGCATCGATCATGCTGGCACTCGAGATGGTCCAGTCACTCATCGACTCGGCGAAGCGCCTGCGTTCAATTGCCGACGAACTGGGCAATGTCGAAATCAAGGCCCGTATATTGGATGATCTGGTGGCGCTGCAGGAGTATCGCGAGCAGATGATGTCGTCATCTGATGTCGGCGCGCCGCCGGCTGCTCAACATTCACCACCACCCTTACGCGACCCGAACCCTTCCTCAGAATCGAGAAAGCTGCTGCCGCAGGGTAATGCCTCTCAGTACGCTCGCCTCGACGCGGCGACCGACATCGAGACCTACACCCTGGCATTTGCGACTGAGGAGCCGGCTCCTCCACCTGTGCCGGCCCCTTCCGCCGAGACTCCGAAAGACGCCGCCGGCACCAAGACCACTCCGGCCGCCGCTGTGGCCACACCTCCGACAGATGCAGAGAAGTTCGCTCTTGCCGAACAGAAGATCGCGGAGCTGGAACCGCTGCACCAGGCGATTCTCAAGAAGATGAACGATGTGCTGACCCCAGAACAGCAGACGGCCAAGCTCGCCGCCACCAAGAAGGGACGCACGGCCAAGCTGACCGGCAAGGCCCTGCAGGATGCCGTCGTGGCGGCGCTGCAACTGACCGACGCTCAGCAGCAGCGACTGGCGCAGGCCAAACACGAGTTGCACCAGGTGCGACTGGCGATCTCGAAACAGGTCGAAGGGTTGCTCTCAAAGGAGCAGCTCGAAGAGATGCTCCGCACGCATCGCCACTGATCTTCACCCCGCAAACATCAGCCTGCAATGCCCGAATCATCCTCTATTCCTGCCGAAGTACCGCTGGACGACCCGACGGCGCTCGCCCGGTTTGGTCGGCTGGACGTCGTCGCCCGCCTGCTCGTGGAAGGGTACATGGTCGGGCAGCACAAGAGCCCCTTCAAAGGGTCGAGTGTCGAGTTCGTCGAACATCGGCAGTACTACCCGGGCGACGAGATTCGGCACATCGACTGGCGGGCCTTCGGCAAGACCGGCAAATACTACATTAAGGAGTTCGAAGAGGAGACCAACCTCCGCTGCTACCTGCTGGTCGATGGCTCGGGCAGCATGGCGTACGGGCAGTCCACCCTCAGCAAGTTCGACTATGCCCGGTATCTCGCGGCGGCACTGGGGTATCTGCTCGTCGCGCAGCGTGATGCCGTCGGCATGTTGACGTTCGACACCCAGGTGCGCGAGCGGATCGATCCCTCCACCAGCCCGATGAACTTCGAACGGATTACGAAGTCTCTCACCAACTGGAAGCCGGGACAGGAGACGAGTCTCGCCAGCGTCTTCGAACAGATGATCCCCATCCTCAAGCATCGCAGCCTGCTGATTCTCATCAGCGACTTCTTCGATCGGCTCGAACCACTGACGCAGGCGCTCAAGCAGTTCCGTCATGCCCGGCACGAAGTCGTCCTGCTGCAGGTCATCGCCCCTGAGGAAGAGGAGTTCCCCTTCAACCGGCCGACGCAGTTCCGCAGTCTGGAGAAGGACCGCCATCGCGTACTTGTCGATCCGCACCGCCTGCGCACCACGTACCTCGAACAGTTTCAGGACTTCCAGCAGCGACTGACGGGCATCTGCGGCAATGCCGGAGTGGACTATCTCAAGCTGACGACCGACGAACCTTACCAGACGGCACTGGGCCACTACCTCGACAGCCGCTCGCGCCGGAAGGGGAAACGCTGACTGGTTGATTCGTTGCCGAGTGAGAGGCGGTGCTCTCATCGATGGCCGGATCTGACCTTCGGCAAGGCCCGGAACATTTTTCCCGGTGTCGCGAGTCGACAACCCCGCCGGACAGGGCCATACGCTTTGCTTCTGACCCTGCCTCACCAGTGGCGCAACGTCATCGCCCCCTGTTTGAAGTACCTGACAGTCTCCGGTACGATGCGGGAGCAGCGAACGGCAACGTCGGTTTGCACGTTGCCGGCCGGAGAAGGGAGTCCCCGGATTGTTGCGACGGACATTCACTCTTCGGACCTTAGGGAGTTAACCTGCCATGCGTCACCTGCTCCTCGTTTCCAGCATGACCCTCACTCTGGCGGCGACCCATGCGTTCGCCCAGAACCAGAACGCCGCAACCGGTCCGCGCACGGTCGTGGGAAACCTCGACAATCCCACGGGCGTGGCAGTCCACCCCAGGACCGGTGACCTGATCGTCGCCGATCGTGAGGGCATCATCCGCATCCTGCCCCAGAAGCCCGAAGCAGGCAAACGGCGGTTCAAGGAAGTCAATCGTTTCCCGGTCGACCAGTACGGGAAAGGCCCCATCTATGACATCGGCCCGCTGGGCGTGGCATTCATTGATGATGAGCATCTGGTCGTCGGGGACGGCAGCCAGGTCGATACGGCCGAGGTCATTCGCGTGTACGAGATTCACGAGAAGCCCGCCGACAAGCCGGTTGCTGCCGACGACACCGAAGTGACCCTCGGACCGCTCGACTCGACCGAGACCCTGAAGGCTGAGGGGAATTACTACGGCGTGGTCGCGACGGGCGGATATGTATTCGCGACCGCTAATGGCGACGACACCAAGGGGTGGATCGTGCGAGCAAAAATTGATGACGGTGGGCATCCGTCGAACCTCGAGCGGTTCATCGCCACCAAGGAAGCCGTGGAGGTCGACGCACCGGTCGCCATCACCGTGAATGCCGAGGGAGATCTGGTCGTCGGTCAGATGGGCGAGATCAATGTGCCCGGCGACAGCCTGCTGTCGATCTACGATCCCCAGACCGGAAAGCTGAAGGCCAACTACGCGACCGGACTGAACGACATCACTGGCCTGGCCTACAGTCCCGCCACCGGCAAGCTGTATGCCACCGATTTCGCCTGGATGGACACCACCCAGGGGCGCTCTATGAGCTGACCATCGCCGGCGAAAAGGTCAACGCGACCAAGCTGTTCGACCTCGACAAGCCGACCGCGATCGCCTTCGACAAGGACGGCAATCTGTTCGTCACAGTCATTGGCACGGCGGAAGAAGGTGCGAAGACGAAACCCGGCAAGCTGCTGCGTATTGGCAAGGGGCAGTTGAAGCCAAAGGGTTGATCGCGGGCAGGCGGCGGGGAGCAGGTGCCAGGAATCAAACCAATCAGTAAACGTCTCCTGGCACCTGTCGGTTCGCCCCAGGTTGTGTCGCCCGATTCTCATCGTTCGTCATTCCCGCGAAAGCGGGAATCCAGCAATCGCTGTGGAACCTAGACCTTCTGGATGCCCGCCTGTGCGGGCATGACGGAGTGTTGCAGGAACTGTTTCAGATGGCAGACTGACTTCTGGCATCTGCTTGCGTCCCCGGAAAGCGGCGGCGATGCGCATCGGCCTGTTTGCAGACGTTCACGATCATCTGGACAATCTCCGGACTGTCGTGCGACTCTTCAACGACGTGCGATGCGACATCGTCCTATTCGCCGGCGATCTGGTCTCGACGTTTGCCGTACCTCCACTCCGTCAGCTGCAGTGTCCGTTCATCGGCTGCTTCGGCGACAACGAGGGGAACAAGGTCGGCCTGCGGGCCGGCTTCAGCATCGTCGGCACCATCGAGGACCCGCCGGTCCGCTGGCAGTCGGACGACGGTCTGCGGTTTGTCATCGTCCACATGGAACGGCAGTTGCGTGAGTTGCCGCCGGAGGAGACCTTCGATGTCGCCGTCTGCGGGCATACGCACAAACCCCGCGTTTTGCGGGACGATCAGGGGCGGCTGTTCATCAACCCGGGCGAGGTGAGCGGCTGGACGTTCGGCCAGCCGACAGTTGCCCTCTTCGAGACCGATACCCGAGAGTGCCGGATTGTCTCGCTCATCTCGGAGGACGTACCGTTCCGAGGAAATGTACACGACCTCCACAATCGGCAAACGTCATTCATCACTCGTCTATCAGAGGCTGAAGAGGACGCACCATGATCTGTCGAGTGGCGGCTGTGCTTTCTGTCGTGCTCTGTCTTGCCGTTGCGCCGGTCTTCGCCCGCGAACCTGCGGACTCGCTGGCTGGTCCGCCGTTCGTCACCTGCCGTGCCTGGGGCATCGCCGATGGCCACACCGGCGAGGTGCTCTGGAGTGAGGCCCTCGACACACCGCAGAAGTCAGCCAGTACCACCAAGATGATGTGTGCTTGGGTCATCCTGCAACTGGCACAACAGTCTCCCCTGGTGCTGGACGAACAAGTGACCTTTTCGCAACTGGCCGACGACACGACCGGCTCGACCGCCGATGTGCGTGTCGGTGAAAGCCTGAGTGTCCGCGAGTGTCTGTATGGATTGCTGCTGCCCTCGGGAAACGATGCTGGCAACGCACTGGCGCAGCACTTCAATAGCCGCTTCGATCCGCCCGCCTACGGTCCCGAGCGGACGAACCCTTCGACCGTCGAGACGCATCCGACGCGCGCCTGCTTCATCGCTCAGATGAACCGCACCGCAGAGGCACTCGGGATGAAGGACACCTTCTATCGGTCGTCGTTCGGCGACGGCGGCACTGAGACCGACCGCACCACCACCGTGCGTGACCTGCTCACGCTGGCTCACGCTGGGCTGCAGAACCCGCTGTTTCGCGATTACGTTTCGACCTCCCGGCACGAGACGACGGTCAAGACCCCTGATGGTGGCACGCGGCCCGTGGTGTGGACGAACACCAATCAGCTACTGGACATCACCGGCTACGACGGCATCAAGACCGGCACCACGACACAGGCGGGCTCCTGCCTGGTCTCCAGTGGGCATCGCGACGACGACCATCTGCTCGTGGTCGTGCTGGGGGCGACGTCGAATGAGGGCCGGTACGTCGATGCCCGCAACCTGTACCGCTGGGCCTGGCTGCAACGGGGACATCAAGGCGGAAATTGATCCGCACAGGCACTTTGTTTCCTATATCATACGGTGCGTGTCCGTTTGATGGCCCTCTTGTCAGGTGTAAGGATGTCCGCACGATTCCCTTCGTCTCTGACGCGTCTCAACCCGAGGCTTCTGGTGCATCCGTTCGCTTCACTGGCCGTGTTCGCCTGTCTGTCCCTTGCGGGGAGTTCCCGGCTCTGCGGGGATGTCACGCTGAAGGAGCACGTTCGCGACAACCCACCCGTGCTGTTTCGTGCCACGAAGGGCGCGATCATGCCGAACTCGATCGACCAGACCAACAACCTGCAGGAAGGGGACCTGGCCCTGCTGCTCTCCGACAAGGGGCTGAGCGACATCACGGGGATCAGTCGGCTGAAAGTCATCGATGACGGACGGACGGTGCCGATCACTTCCGTCCGCAATCTGCATGTGTTCCTGAACAACAATCACATCTCGTCGATCCCCGAGGAGATTGGCGCTCTCGACAATGTCGTATTCCTGTATTTCAACAAGAACGAGCTGTCAGCACTGCCGACGGCGCTGGCCGACATGGACGCACTGGTCGGCATGTACTACACCGCCAACCGGTTCACCGAGATTCCGTCGTTCGTGTTCGACATGACGCGGCTGAAGAAGCTGCAGTTTTCCAAGAACGAGATCCGTGAGTTGCCTCCGCAGATCGGCAATCTCGTCGAACTGCGACACTTCAACATGGCCGAGAATCACATCCGCGTACTGCCCGAGACGATCTCCCGGCTGGTGAGGCTGCGCGTCTGCGACTTTTCAGACAATCAACTGACCTCGATCCCTGAGGCGTTCGGCGAAGTGAGAATCGTCAATCAGTTGCGTGTGCGGAACAATCCGATTCGCACGCTCCCGCTTGGATTTGCCGAAATGCGAGCCACGATTGACGTCACGGGAACGAAAATCGATGTGGACAAATTGCCGCCGGAGTTGCGGGTGAAGATCAGCACCGCAAAGCCGCCCGGTTCCAAGGTGGAAGCGGACATCATCGTTCACCCGCCGGCCAAGCCTCCTGAGAGTCCGTGAATGGGGCACCCTGGTTGATCTCGCCAGGCCTGGTCGGTGAGTGTGCAATGTGTCGTGAAGATGCAGCGCCCATTGACTCTCGCCGATTGCCAGCACAACCGACGTCTGCCAGCTCAACTGGCACAAGCTTCGACCTGACATGGGCTCATCTGGTGCGTGCCAGAAGGGTGATCGCAAGGTATGACAGTAACAGGGCACTCAGGTCCACAAGGTGCCCCGTCGAGAGACCCGGCATGTGCACATACAGCAGAAACACCTCATTGGCGATCAGGAAGCCGGCAAACAGACTCATTCCGACCAGAAACGGCAGCAGCACGACAGGATTCCCGGCGGACTCGAAGGCCTGCTTGGTCAGACAGGCCCGCCAGAACAGGATGACTGCCGCCGCCTCGATCAGCAGCGCACCGGCGAAGAGCACCACCGCAGTCCAGTGGGGCAGGAAATAGAAACTGACTGCCTTGCGAACCAGGCCGAAGTTGCCCGACGCAAACCGCCACTCGGCGGGTAACAGTGCGGATTCCTTCAGTGCGTCGGTGAGATTGGAGGCGAATACCAGTGTGAACCACACGCTCCAGAACAATAGCAGGCCCCGGGCGAGTGTTCGATGGCTGATTCGCAATTCGTTCCGACCGCTCATGAGTCAACGATCAACCGCTTTCCCAAGCTGATGACCGGATCTTGCGTGAATCCCAGGTTCTGATAGAAGGCCACTGCATCGCCGTTGTCCTCGCGGATCTGGAGGTTGATTTTCGGACAGCCGACAGCCTTTAGCAACTGCTCGGCATGTGCCATCAGGGAACGCCCATGCCCGACTCGCTGATGCTCGGGATCAATTGCGAGGTAGTTGATCCATCCTCGATGCCCATCATATCCCACCATGACCGATGCGATCAGAAACCCGTCCACCAGACCGACCAGAAACCACTCACGCTGGACGGTGAGCTTGCGCAATGTCCTGGTGAGGATCGTTCCAGGGCCGTGTTAACCCGACTCGCTCCCAGAGACGGATCACGGCGGACTCATCAGCCGGCTGAAACGGGCGGATGTTCAGAGGTTGACTGCTGTCAGGAATGCCGCTCCTCCTCATCGCCACTAAACTGGCACACGGACGTGATCGAGGATCTCGCGGATGACCTCGCTCTTTGTCAGGCTGCCGTAGCGGGCCTTGGACGTGAGCATCGTCCGGTGCGGCAGGACGTAGGGTGCCAGTCGCTGCACATCATCGGGCAGGGCATAGTCCCGGCCGTCATAGAACGCGGCGGCCTGCACAGCCCGAAAGAACATCAGCGAACCGCGCGGGCTGACTCCCAGTCGCAACTGATGATGGTTGCGGGTCTCATTCGCGATCCGTACGAGGTACTCGGCGATGGAGCGATCGACCTGCACCCTGCGGACCTGTTCCTGGATGTTGTTCACTTCTGCGTTTGAGAGTACAGGTGTGAGATGTTCGATGGGAGGGTCGACCGCCTGCGAGTACAGCACATCGACTTCCCGCTCGGCATCCGGGTAGCCGAGATTCAGCTGCACCAGGAACCGGTCGAGTTGTGCTTCGGGCAACGGATATGTGCCGTGAAAGTCGATCGGGTTCTGCGTCGCGAGGACCAGAAACGGGGCGGGCAGCGTATGTCGCTCCCCTTCAATCGTCACCTGTCGCTCGCTCATCGCCTCCAGCAGGGCCGACTGCGTGCGCGGCGAGGCCCGGTTGATCTCGTCGGCCAGCAGTACGCTGCAGAAGATGGGGCCGGGCCGAAAGCTGAAGGAGCCATCACGCGGGTTGTAGATGGAGGAGCCGAGGATGTCGGTGGGGAGCAGATCGGGCGTGAACTGAATGCGGCGAAACTCGACGTCGAGCGACCGGGCCAGCGCCTTGGCGAGTGTCGTCTTGCCGACGCCCGGAACGTCTTCCATCAGCACCGATCCGCCCCCCAGCAGGGCGATGATCAGCACGTCGAGTGCGTCTTCCTTACCGCGAATGACTGCCGCCAGATTGGCCCGTAGTTGCTTCAACAGGCCCTGCGACTGCTGAGGCGTCAGGTCGCCATTTGAGCCGCTCGCGTGCGGGCCGTTCTGGTCGACGCCGGGAAAGGCGGCGACGATCGGCCTCTCGAACGTGGTGCGCTGCTCGCGCGGCGTCGGACTGGACAAGGGTGCGTCAATCGTTTGGAAGACAGGGACCGTCTGCTTCCAGACAGTCTAGATAAGCGAGCCTGATTGTGCAGCACACTTGTCGAGGCCCTGGCCCCCATGCTGTTTTGAGCAGTGGGGGTGCTTCCTCAGTCATACGACAGCACTCAGGTTGACGGACATTCACCCTGTATCCTCCTTGCGGCTACGCCGCCCCAGATTGCAAGTGTGCAATCTGAGCCACCCCGTGCACTCATCGGGGGGAAGCCCCCCCCTGCGGAGCGAGCCAAGCGTCGGAATCGGGCTGATACCAGCACGCAGGGCCAGCAAGTGCGTCTCGCAACATCCGCTGCGCGCTGGCGCTTCGTGCTTGTACGAGGAGCCACCAAGCGGGCACCACTCAGGTGAGGTCTGTGAGCGGGCCATCGCCGCAGAAGTCGGGGTTGCCGAACTGTTCGATGGGATGTCCCATGCCGTGGGCGAGTGACAGCAGCAGCCGGTTGTGAGGCACCTTGGGAAACTTGAGCGAACGGCCCATCTTGAAGTCGAGTCCGCCGCCGACCAGCACAAACGGGATGTTGTCCAGCGTGTGCGAGTTCCCCTTGCCCGAGTTCGTTCGTCCAGACGATCGAGCGTGTTGTCGAGCAGCGAGCCCTCGCCTCCGGGCTCGGGCGTTTCGGCCAGCCGGCGGACCAGGTAGGCCAGTTGCTCGCAGTACCACTTGTTGATCGTGTCAGCTTCTCCTGAGCCTCGGTGTTGTCGTCGGGCTCATGCGACAGGTCGTGATGCCCCTCGTCGATGCCCAGCCACCTCATTCGCGCTCCGCCGACCGAGTTGGTGAACTGCAGCGTGGCGACGCGGGCGAAGTCGGACGGAAGCTGTTGACCATCAGCTCGATCTGCATCTTGCTGATCTTCGGCATGTTGTCGTTCTCCTCCTTGACGCCCGGTTCGAGTTCGGGGCACCGCATGTCCGGCATCCTGCGCACGCGTCGACTGCAGCTCGTCTTCCATCTGCGCGGACGAACGTGGCATGCTCGTCGAGCAGTTGGCGATCTTCCGGGCTGACCAGCGTCGCCCATGCTTCTGCAGGTCCTCCTGCAATCACGTCCAGGACGCTCGCAGAGCGTCTCGCGGTCCTTCAGCTGGCCGTACAGTTTGTTGAACATCTGATACGGATCGTCGATCGGAGCGATCGGCTTGTTGGGCCCGGCGTAGACCATGCGGGTCCAGGTGTCGGCCCGATCGGGCACCATGACGCCGAATTCCAGCGAGCCGAAGCGGGTCCGAGTTTCGGGCTGCGACTGCAGGAAGCGTTCTTGATTTCCTGATCGATGGAGATGCCGCTGGCCCAGCCGGCGGGGGTGTCGCGAGCCGCCCTGAATGTTGCCGGGGAACAGTTCGATGCCGGTCAGCAGGCAACCGATGCCGCGCATGTGGTTGTCGCCGTCGCCGCGAACCTTGTCGCAGACGCCGTGCAACGATGAGCGTGCGATCCTTGTAGGGCTCCAGCGGCGTGAGGATTCCTTGAGCGGACTCGATCCGTCCTTCCTCGTCCGGCCAGAAGTGCGGGGGGACGACGCCGTTGGGGCTGAACATGACGACCAGCCGCTGCTTGCGGCCGGTCGCGGGTTGGCAAAGCCGAGGCTCGGCAGATTGCAGATGAAGGGCAACGCGGCTGCGCTCAGCCCCGCCTGTCTGAGAAACTCGCGGCGATTGGTGGCTCGATGCATGTTACATCCTGGAGGATGAAGGTTGTTCCGGTTGATCAGTTCAACGGCGACACGGGCCCAAGGTAATGTCTTACTGGTCCACAGCTGTTGTCGCGGCGACGTGTTCGATCTGCCTCGCCTGCACAGCCGAGGAGGTCACGATCTCCACCAGCAGCTTCTGGATATTGTATTCGTTCTGAACGAAGAACTCCCGCAGTCGTTGCAGTTCACCGTCACCCAGCGCCCGCACCGGTTGCTTGATCGTATAGTGAAAGAGGTGTTCGACAAATGCCTGTTGTGCTTCTTCGCTGCCGGCCAGAAACGTCGCGAGGTCCCGGGCACTGGTGAAATGCACGTCGGTCCCAGCCTGTGTGATGTACGTTCCGGCTGCGTCGATCGGTTTACCGTGCTCCTCGTCCCGGTATCGACCGACGGCATCAAAGTTTTCCAGCGAAAACCCCAGCGGATTGATCATCCCGTGACAGCGGACGCAGGCATCGGACCCGGTCTGCAGGATCACCCGTTCCCGTGTCGTCAGGTCCGGATGCAAGTGGGGGGACACAGGTGCCACGGCGATCGGTGGAGGGTTGAGTCGACGCCCCAGCAGGCTCCGAATGACAAACACGCCGCGATGGATGGGGGAGCTCGTCCTGTCATCGGCAAACCCCGAGAGCAGGTAGGGGTGCGAGAGAATCCCCGCGCGATGTTCCGGCTCCAGAGCCACCTCCACGAAGTCTGCATCGCCGTCTGACGCGAAACTGGCGTCGGCTCCATAGAACCCGGCCAGTCGCCGGTTGAGGTAGATGTGATCGGACAGCAGCAACTGGCGGAAATCGGAGGTGTCGCTCCACACGACATGGTCGATGAACAGCTCGAGAGATGTGCGCAGGTCGGAGGCGACCGCGTCATCGAACTGCGGATAAACCTCGGAATCCTTCACCAGTTCGCGGAAGTGATCCACCTTGAGCCACTGATGGAAGAACTCCCGCAACTTGCTGCGCGTGCGGACATCCTGCAGCATCTGCTGAGCCTGACCGCGAATCTGATCCGGCTCGCGCAGCCAGCCTCGACTGGCGGCTTCGATGAGCGGAGGACTCGGAACGGAATCCCACGGCGCAAAGGACATCCACGACGCGACGTCCAGATCATCGAACTCGCCGATGCCGACTTCCCTGTATAAGAACCAGGGAGACTTGAGCACCAGCAGCACGACTCGCTTGACCGCGGCCTGTTCGTCTTCAGCTGATTCGAATGTGCGGTCGATCAGATGCCGGCGTTCCTCATCCGTCACAGGCCGGCGAAAGGCCCGTTCGGCGAACTTCCCGCAGTACTCGGCGCAGACGTTCATTGCGTTTCTCATCGTCACGTTTGATCTGCGTCAGTTCCCGCAGATGCTCGGAGACGTAAGTGGCTGCATCGAGGGCCGCAAAGGTGGTCGCTTCGTCCCAGGCCTTGGAAATACCCGACCCCCGCTCGAATCCGCGGCTGCGGTCATCGGGAGGCAATGGTGTCTGGACGACATACACAGTCGGCGACCAGTGCGGCGAGAGGTATCGCGCCGGGATGACACTCTCGGCCAGATGCGGGGGCTTCCACAGCAGATGGACCGACGCCGACTTCTCCTTGTGCCGGAACATCTCCAGTCGAATCGTGTAGGTCCGCCCGCCCAGCAATCGTAGACCGGCCCGATGCTCTGTTTGAGGTCCCGACTGCACCCACGCATCGATGAGTGCCGTCTCGTGATCGTTCACCCACAGCCGGACTCCATTCTCGGTCCGTACGATGAACTCGTAATCACCGGTGTCTGGTGCGAACAGCGATCCCTGCCAGCGGACCGAGAACTGCTGCGCCTCGGCGGCTTCCTCTTCCCGCTTCTTCTTGTCGCCTTCGGAAGACTCTTTGGGAAGATCCGCCAACTCGGCAAAGGGGCGTCGGCACCGAAGTCGAAGTCGACCGTCCCGTCTCGACGTTCCTGCACCCGATGTTTGTCGTCGAACCAGCGCTTGTGGAAATACTCCGCCTTCAGCCCGCGTTCGCTGTCCGGTGGATGAGTTGGTCGGCACCGCGGATGATGTCCGCGAGGGCGTTCTCGTACTGACGGCCCGTCAGCCGGGCAAACTCCAGTTGTGCGGGCGCATGGCGTGACTGCGCAATCTCGGAATAGAACGTCTCGTAGATGTAACGGGCCACGCGCTCAGCATCGGGGCCCACGCAGCGTTCCGGCTCTCCATCGGGCATCGTCCGCTCGATGAGCTGCGTCAGCTCGCGGATCGACTTGTCACCAATGAGCGGTCCGGGGTCGGCCTCTTTGTTTCCCTCACCGCGCTCGCCGTGACATTCCGCACATTGCTCACGATAAAGCACTTCGCCCGACGGGGCTTCATCGTCTGCCGAAACGACACCCGGACAGACAGCACACACGAACACTATCGTGGCGCACATCAGGCACCACTGCCTGAACAGGAGTCTGTGAATTGTCGTGGACATGGGACGAGGCACCGTCACAGGCTGCACCAGCGGTCAACGGGCGTCGCAAACAGTACAGGCAGGACTGCCGGTCGACTGTGAACACGCGAACGGTTCAACGTCTGCAGGCAGCAACTGAAGGTGGGAAACATGGCGCGACGCCACTTCCAAGATCTATCCTCCCGCGAGCACCTGTCAAACTCTGTTACCACGAGTCGATGCGGCATCGAAGCACAGGGGTGCGTGCGACCCTCCCCTCTCCGCAGTCCGTCCGGATACACTCCCGTGAGTTCAACCCGCCGACCGACACCTGATGTGCAGGATTCTGGTCCTGTGCCTCGTGCGGGCAAGCGATTCACGTTGTGTTGCTTGGCAGAATTGAGTGGCTTTGCTGACCTGAGGGTGCTCCCATGAAATCGCTTGTCAGATTCCTGCTGTGTTTCGTCATCGCACTGTGGCTGGAGTATCCGGCACATGCCGATGACGCATCGTCACGGAGTCTGTTCAATGGCCGCGACCTGGGCGGCTGGCACATGGATATCCCCAGCCTGGATGACGATCCCGACGGGCCCAAGCCCTTCATCATCCGCGACGGCCTGCTGGTCAGCCTGGGGAATCCGCGCGGACATCTGATCACCGATGACACATTCTCGAACTACCGGCTGGAGGTCGAATACCGCTTTCCGGGCGAACCGGGGAACTGCGGCGTACTGGTGCATGCGTCACAGCCGCGGGCGCTGAACGAGATGTTCCCGCAGTCGATCGAGGTACAGATGAACTCGGGCCATGCGGGCGACTTCTGGTGCATCGTGGAGGACATTGCTGTGCCGGACATGGTGGCCCGTCGCGGTCCGAAGGAGAACTGGGGCATCACGTCGGGCAAGGGGCGGCGCATTCTCAACCTGACGGACGATTCCGAGAAGCCGCTGGGCGAATGGAATCGCATGGTGATCGAGTGCGTGGGGGATGAGGTGAAAGTCTGGGTCAACGGCGATCTGGTAAATCACGGATCCCGGTGCACGGCCCAAGAGGGTCAGATCGCACTGCAGGCAGAAGGATCGGAAGTCGAGTTCCGCAAGCTGGAGCTGACGAAGATTGCGTCCCTCAGCAGTGAGAGCCCCTGACGTCTCCCGCCCACCGATCGTATGCACCTCGCGGCCGCTCGTCTCTGCCATCCCGACGAGTTCTACGATTGGATTGACCTGGGAGGGCGCGGAGCACACGGAGGAGATCGTGGTGCAAGTGGTCTGAAGCCGCCAATGACTTCAACGTGCA
>CAVPPT010000005.1:0-97107 GCA_963707405.1 uncultured Planctomycetaceae bacterium
CCTTTGATGGGAATGCCGGTGACAGTACTCAAATGAAGGAGGGCAACAATCACTATTTCATCTTTTGCCCCCACCCCGAAAATCTTCCATTTACAGGATAAGCTTTTCTGGTGACTTCGTGTCACCCTTGCTTCGCCGACGCTCAAACCTTTTCTCCTCTAACCCGCCATGACCCAGAACTATTCTTGTCATTATTAAGACACACCTCTGCACGGTAAAGACGAAAGTTGGGTTCTCTAACCACGGTCAGATCGAAAGCATCCGGCCAAATCTTTACGCTGTGCGCCTTGACAGCCTCATTTTGGCATGCTATCAACGTTTTTCCACCTTTGGAGAACATACGATGGCAACGGAAACATCAGACTATACTATTGCTCTGGAAAGCCCTGAAAACCTTTCTTTGTATTGGCGTAATACGCAGTCACCCTTACAATGGGGGTGCTTTTTTGTCTTGCCTCCTTGGCTCAATGTCTGGTGGCGTGAATTTGGATTGGGAGCCAAGCTCTATTTGTGTGCCCTCAAAAAGAGGGGTGCCGTAATCGGCATCGCCCCCCTTTCTCTCAAAGGAGAGGAGGCGTGCTTCGTTGGGAGTGCCGATGTTTGTGATTATTTGGACTTTGTCATAGCACCGGGAAACGAAAATGAGTTTTTCAACGTCATCCTCGATGATTTGAGCAGTAAAGGAATCACTCGGTTAAACTTGAGTCCTGTAAGGCCTGACTCGACAGTGCTCACGCACCTTGTGGACGTTGCCAAGGTTCGGGGATACGGAGTCTCCTGCAAGGCTGTGGATGTCTCTCTGGAGTTGGACTTGCCTCCCACCTGGGAGGATTACTTAGGGATCTTGAATCGCAAGCAGCGACATGAGGTGAGACGCAAGCTGAGAAGGCTGCAAGAAAAAGGCACGGTAACGTACCGAACTATTGATGAAAGCGACGATGCTGCGGCTGCCGTGGCCTTGTTTTTAAACCTCTTTCGAAAAAGCAACAACGAAAAAAAGACCTTCATGACCGCCAAAATGGAGTCTTTCTTCACGTCCCTTACAAAGGCCATGGCTCAAGCAGACCTTCTGAAAATGGGCGTTCTGGAGCTTGATGCAAACCCCATTGCCGTGCTTCTCTGCTTTGAGTACAATGGTATCGTTTATCTTTATAATAATGGGTATGATCCTGAATACAGCTCTTTAAGCGTGGGCTTAGTCTCTAAAATTCTGAGCATTAAGGACAGCATCGAGCGGGGCAAAAAGAAGTATGATTTTCTCAAAGGACGGGAGGCTTACAAATATCGCCTCGGAGGAAAAGAAATTCCTCTTTACGCTTGTCAGATTCTTCTTAAATGAACATACCCTGAACGTTATGCCCCCATTGGGCGAAACCGCTCAATGGGGTGTTATTGGTTATTTGTCATTCGTTACTCAATGTCGTTCACTTAAGGGAGCGAACATTAAATGTATGTCTGTGAAATTGTAGCATGCGCACTTATCAGCTTTTATAACTTCGCCGATGAATCGGCAGGCTACAAAACCGGGTTTAAATTAACGACATTGATTCGTTACTTGGAACCGGAATTTGTAAGCGTTTCATAAGCCTGATCGAGCAGCTTTTCATACCATACGGTTTGGCCGCTAATCTCAAACCCCAACGACCTGTAAAGTTCGCAGGCTGCTTTATTCTCCTCATCTACCGTTAACTCAACAAACTGGATGCCTTCACCGTGCAGATAGGCTAGGCCCGCAAGGAGCGCCTGTTTGCCAATTCCCTTTCCCCGATGACCCGGGTCCACACCCAGCATGTGGATACGCCCGCTACGGTGGCCATTATGTTTTTTGCCTCCAGAGTTTATCTTTGTCCAGCAATAGCCGATTGGGTGCTCTTCTTCTCCCATGAGGAGTACATTTTGGGGGGAGCAGCTTGGCAGCCGCGTACGACACAATATCTCTTCTTTAGTGTTCGGGTTATATCCCCAGGTATCAACAAAAGCTCGGTTTTGGATGAACGTCAACTTGTCTTCCTCGCCGGGCTCAAGGTGCCTGCAGACAGAATAAACTTCACTCATGTCCGGTAAGGTACACGTGGAAACATCCAGTGACATTTCAATCCTCCAACTTCGAAACGGTCGACGATGTTATTCGAGTTGAGATCCGGCACCGGCAGTGTCGGGTCCATCGGCGAGAGCATCGTGCTGGTCCCCGAGGAGCTGTCGAAGGCGAACGGCTGTCCGGGAAACATGAAGTCGGGATGCGAGGTCTCGGCCTGCGTGTACCGGCCGATGAACAGGTCGGGCCGGCCGGGGGTCGCATACTCCTTGGGCCGTCCCTGCAGCTGCGCCGTTGTTGCGGGCCAGGGCATCGTGACCGAACCGGTTCATCGGGTTCCCCAGCGCAGCCCGCGCTCGGGGGCGTAGTGCGTCGATCGTGTTGTCAAAGTCGGCAATCGCCAGCAGCCGGAACACACCGCGCATCGGTCCGCGTCGCCGACAGGTCGAAGTCATTCCACCAGTCGGTGAGAAACGGCCGCGAGGAGTCGGCCGGGGACTGGTCCGGCACGTTGTCGTAGTCGCCGAGGATGAACGCGTTACCGCCTCGTCGGTCGGGTTCGGGTCGGCAATGCCGCTGGGTGGATCGCGGATCGAGCATCACCCGGCGGTACAGAATGCCGTTCCGCAGGAAGTACGAGATCTCGGCAAAGCGGGACTGCGTGGTGCCGGTATCGAACGGCCCGAACGAGATCGCCTCGTTCGTGTTGCCGTCATGTCGAGATCGTTGACATCGAGCTTGAAGCCGATGCCGTCATCCCACAGCGGCTGATCGAGGTTGACGCGTTGCCTGCCGGATTCGATCGTTCGTCCTGCCGAAGACGGGGCGGACCGGGACCACCCAGCCGCCGGGCACGGCCGGCGAACGGCGTCGTGTCGTCGCTCCCCAGATCGGTCTGGGCGGCGTTGACGGTGAACTGCAGCACATCGTCGCCGTCGTTGAAGGGGTCCCCTTCGGAGATGTAGAAGTACCCGCCCTCCCGCTCGCCGTCGACCAGCCGCTGGCTGGATTGCGATTCCCCGCCGACGAAGTAGTCGGGATGCAGCGGCGTGATCCCCAGCGCGTTGTTGTTGGCCACGTTCAGCAGGGCGGCAAAGGTGCCGGTGTCGGTCTGCGTCACCAGGTCTTCGCGCTGGCGGAACGTGCGCTTGCCGAGGTCGGCATTGAGGGTGGTGACCATCGAGCGGGCCCGCTGATCGTTCTCGGCAATCCCCCGCTGTGTGTGCAGGGTGCCCGCCGCGATCTGAAAGATCTGCGCGAACAGGCTCATGATGAGCAGCACCAGCGCGGTCGACACCAGCAGTCTCGACGAGCGTAAAGCCGCTGCGCAGTCCAGGCGGACGAGCCGAGAGCCCAGCGGGGCACGTGAGCACCCGAGCTGCGTGGCAGCCCCCCACGACGTGGACGGTCGCGTCATGCGTCGGAATCGAGATGATGTCGTTGCGTCTTCATCAGAATCGCCGGGCTCCCGTCAGGTGTGTCTGGTCGATCCGCGACTTCAGCGGGAACACGTGAATCACCCCCTGCGGAACGATGACATTGCTGATCGGACGCTCCGCCGGACGGTCGAGATCGATCACCGCGCTGGTCGTCCCCGCCGAGACCTTCGTCACGTCGCGGATGCGGTACCAGATGAGGTTGTCGGCATCGAGCACGTAGCCGCCCCGCTTCAGCGGCGGCTTGCGGGCCGGGTCCGACGGGTACGGTGTGAAGTTCAGGTTGACCTGCTTGCCCGAGGCCGGCGTGGTGGTACTCGTCGTGTGGACCAGCTCGTCCTCGGGATCGCCCGACGGCCGGTTGAAGAACACCACGCAGTCGACGTCGCTGCGCGAGCCCCCCGAGACCCCCGACTTGCGCACCGTGAGCATCCAGCTGTAGCGCAAAGCCGGTGACTCGATGTGCACCTCGGAGATCGAGTCGAACGTGTCGGTCGCAATCGGCGGGAACTGACCCGGCAGCGGCTGCGGCCAGGAGATGATCCACTGGGCCCCCACCTGCTGGATCTGCAGTCCCTGTTCGACGGTGCGGATCTGACTCCGCTTGCCGTTGGAATCGACGAGGACGGCGCGGGAACCGGGCACCAGAAACTGCGGCCCGCCCGTCCAAGTGCTCGACGTGAGCACAGATCGGTCTCGGACGCATTGAACGCCACACCGATGCGCCCCGGCGACGTCGCCACCGGAATCCCGGTGAACAGCGTCGTGAAGTCATCCTGCAGCGTAACGTCGCCCGCAGCGCCGCCTCGCGGGCCACGGTCGGGATTAATGCCCGACCGGCAGAGGCGTCGGCGGCCGGAAGAAGCCGGCACCGGCTGCGAATCCCGGATAGATCGCCGCCCCCGGATTCACCGGTGCCTGGGCAAATCCCAGCCGGCGGATGATGAGGGCATCGCGCACCAGTCGCGGCGGCGGAGCACCCGGATTGATGAACTGCGGTGCCCGGCTGCGCTGCCGGTTGAGCTGCTGCATGTAAGGGCATGCCCGATCCGGTCGTTCCGTAGATGTCGCCGATGCTGCCGGCACCGACCAGCCCCAGACTGGCGTAGTCCTGCCAGCCGAGCGGATCGATGACCGCATGCGTTTCGGAGCCTTCCTTGGGAGTCGGAATGAACCGGTCGCCGACGAGGTTGAACATCTCGACCTGCGCAGTCGGCCTTCAGCTTGAGGATGGTGGCGTTCGTGAGCTGCGCGGCCTGAATCGAGCGCAGGACGGAGATCGGGAAGATCGTCATCACCGAGACGACGCCGATCGCCATCACCAGCAGTGCCGCCAGCACCTCGATGAGCGTGGCACCGCGGGGGAAGAAGCAAGGAGTCAGGAGTGAGGCGTGAGGCGAAGGGATCCTCGCTCCTCGCTCCGTGCTCCTCGCTCGTTCAAGGCGGAGAGGTCTCATCGCGCCACCTCCCCTTCCAGCCCCAGCTGCCCACACATCGTGTTTGATCGCCCGCCAGACTGCACCGGACCCATCCTGCGTCAGTCCACCGGGGGCCAGGTTCCAGTCCGGCTCGTCGACAGCCCCGAATAGGTGCCCACCGTCCGCCTGCACGCACAGGAAGATCAGTCCGTTGTAGGTGACCGGGGCGATGACATCATTCACGGCATAGGTAGTGTTCTGCCAATACCCTTGGCCGTTCGCGGTGGGTGCCACGATGTTGTTCAGATTGCCGTCCGGTGGATACGTGCGTCCCCTCGATCACGCGGGTTGCCCGGCATGTTGTCGGAGCGGAACAGATCGAAGCCGTCCATCGGATGCACGATGACGCGGCCGGCCCGTGTGAAGACCGTGATCCCCAGTTCGTCACCCACGCGGTCTTCGCCGGTCGGCGTCGTCGGACTGCCCGGCAGCGTGTTGAGGGCCGCGTCGCCGACATCCGCGATGTGCAGATGCATGATTCCCTTGGCCCCCGCCGGCCCGATCAGCCCCCCCTGCGGCGAGAACAGCAGATCCATCTCGGCCGCGAGAACCGTGGCATGCCACTGATGTTGCTGAGTGATCCACTCCGAAGGCACGCTGGAATTCTGCAGGTCGATGCAGGTGTTGCGGGGCATGACGACCGGCTCGGCATCGGCCAGGACGGTCGGCAGCAGCGTAAGCTCGTACTCCCACTCTACCCAGACTGGTAACGATCCGCTTGTCGCTCGTGCGGCATCATCAGGAACAGGACCTCGTTGTTCGGACCGTTCGCATTGGGATTCGCCCGCGATGGCGTGGCCGCCTGGCCAGCCCCCGCAATGCTCGCCCATTCCGCCTTCGGTGCGGATCGGGAAGCTGCGCGGATGGATCGTGTACTCGACGAGATTTGTCATCCACATCGGCCGACGAGCCGGATCTTCGAGCCCGGCCCCAGCAGGCCGCGCTCGTACAGGTCGACCAGTTCGTGCCGACGCCGAACACGGCATTCCGCAGACGCGGATCGAGCATCAGGATCGCTGTTGATCGCCAGCGGGGACATACTGCACGAAGCGGAGTGAACTCCTGCGTATCTCCGTCCTGTTGATATCGGCGGTGTCCCGTTCGTGGGTGTCGGGATCCGGGGACGCCGATGTAGATGAAGCTGGTGACCTGGCTGTGCGTGGGGTCGTTCTCGTCGACCAGCAGGCGGACGCCGGCCGGTTGCCGGCGGCGGATGGCGCGGTCGCGGCCCCCTTCGATGACCGACTGCACCTGCCGGCCCGCCTCGCGGATGCGGTCCCCCGTCACCGAGATGTTGATGGTGCCGATCGTGAGTGCCGCCACGACCGCGAAGATGCTGATCGCCACGAGCAGTTCGATGAGGGTGAAGCCCGGACGCTTTGCACTGCTGGACCAGCCGGCAGTGGCACCGCGGCGCAGGGCGGCCCGCCTCGCCACTCGCCGCTCGCCGCTCGCCACTGAGTTACGCATCAGTTACCGACCCCCGTGGTGTGGTTGGTGAGGTTGTCGGCCAGCGGACTGTTGCCGGGATTCGAGGACCGTCGCGATGTTGAACATCCCCGGCGACGTGCCCGGCCGCGCCAGATTGCCGAAGTTGGCGCGCCAGGCGTGCCGACATCGTCCGGTTCGAGCAGCCCCAGTTCCTGGTCGGTGCCGGCGGAGACGATCAGCGGCGCGTGATAGCTGTCGAGCGTGTGAAAGATCCACTTCGAAATCGGCAACTGCTGGCGTTGGACCACCGGCACGACATCGCCCAGTGTCGACGATGTCTGGGCGGGACAGGCTGCCCAGCGGATCATCCGGGTCCTGCGACATGAGGTTCGAATTGACGGAAGCCCAGACCCTATTGTGCCAGGTCGAGAAGGGAGCCAGCTTGACAAGGGCATTCCACCGCTGTGCTTGGGGTGCAATCGCGGAGTCGTATTTCGATAGCCCGTTCCACCTGGCGTCATCGACCCGCTGCTGATGACTCGCATCAATTCCTGACCGATGACGATCACGAAATCGAGCGGGGCGGGATCCGTACAGGCCGAGCACTCGGAATCGGCATCAATTGTCTCAACGTCGAACGGGGTCACCGGGCGTGATGCCGTGGTGATCTCGCTGTTGAGTTGCGGCTGGCCTGAAAGCCGAACGGGTTCACCAGCCGCGTGGGCCAGCGGTAGAAGCGGAGCGGATTTCCCCAGGCGTCGACAAACTCCTGGAAGCCGTCACCATCGCTGTCGGCCAGTTCGCTGGAGTTGAAGTCGCCCGCTTCGATCGCCGAGGCCCCCTGGATGTCCGCCTCTGTCAGCGCGATGTAGAGCAGTTCGGAACTGTTCGCGAGCGAGGTTGTTACTCCGCATTGTACTGGGGCTCGCCGGCATCGTTGGTGACGGCCCAGTTGGCGATACCGCGGAGTCGCTGACCGGAACTGTTCGTGACATCGGCAGCATTCTGCGGAAACAGCAGACGGTATCGCCGCTTGATGGCGATCGCGGCACCCGCATCCAGATTCGCCGGCGGGATTCCGGTTACGGGATTCACCAGAATGCGGCCCAGTGGGGAATTGCCGCTGGCGATGTTGGCTGCCTCGCGGCGGATGGCGGTCGATCTGGGATCGTTGTTCTTGCGGAACGCCTCGACCAGCTGCTGCACCTGTTTGTCGAGCTTGGTGATGAGCACCATCGTCGCCGCGCGGTTGGCCGTGTTGATCGAGTTCCCCAGCACCGTCACCACCAGCGCCACCAGCGCCGCGATGATGCCGACCACGACCAGCAGCTCCAGCAGCGAGAAGCCGTGCCGCGGTGATGACAGGTTGTGACGGGATGCATGCATCATTCGTTCTCAGTCGTCAGTAAGTCAGTTCTCGCCACTCGCTTCTCGCCGCTCGCTATTTGAGTGTGCCGCTGGAGAAGTTGGTCACGTTGTCCTCGTCGTCGCGGGAGATGGTGTTGCCGGTACCATCATCCGTCCAGTAGCCGCCGGTGCCGAAGATGCCGTCCATGCCCGCCGAGATGATCTGGAAGTTGTTCTGCTTCCAGGCGACCGACTTCGTCGACCGTGGCGGTGGATGTATCGTCGGCCCGCTGCAGGTAAACGTTCGCCATCTCCAGAGGCGGGTCGACGGTGCCGTTGTTGTTGATGTCGCCGTCGGTCGCGGGGCGGTACCCCTGGCCTTCGTAACTGCTGAAGAACATGTACGGGGCACGGGTCGCGGCGGGGAAGGCATGTTCGTACGAGAGCACGCCGTCGTCGATGCCGCCGCTGACGGAGGATTCGAAATCGAACAGCCGCTCGGGACGAAACTCGGCGAACGGTCCGACGCGTGAGCCACCAGCGGCGAAGGGATTGCGGGGATTCTTGGCGAAGCCGTCGGCGACAGGCAGCGGCAGCGGAGCCGCCGCCGTGTTGATGATGGTGCCAGGGCCTCCCAGGAAGAAGACGATGCATTCGTCTCCCGTCAGCACATAGCGGTCGTTCATGTCCCCATCGCCGTTGAGATCCCGCGCGAGCGAGAAGTCGAACTGGGGCCACATCCGGCGGATGAGCGCCCGGCTCTGGGTGAGTCGGGTCGGCGCCAGTCATGTCGGTGGTCCAGCTGGGATCGCCGGTGGCGGCCTCGTACAGATGGATGCAGGCTGGGGGGCTCGATCCCGAACTCGACCTTGAACTGCGTGATGCCGCTCTCGAGGCCCTTGATCTCGACGCCGACCTCGGCCTCGCGGGCCCGCTGGCGGATGGCCCCGATGGCGGGCAGCAGCATCGCGATGAGGATGCTGATGATCACGATGACGACCAGCAGTTCGACGAGTGTGAAACCGCCGCGGGTGCAGGCGGACTCTGGCCGGCGAGCACGGCTCGCCAAGCCCGCGGGTTAGCACCCCCCGGGCCTGTGATTGCGGCGGGCACGTCAGCGAAGGGATTGTCGGGGTTGTGTGGGGAGTCATGTCAGGCTCCTGTGTCACTCTGCTTCACTCAGGTTGGGCGGCAGGACGGGTGCAGCGTAAACTGTCCCCAGGTAACGCACCGTTGATGCGTTCTGATGCAGTTGACAACCGGAATGAGTGTGAATGACGAAGAACAAGGGATAGGGATGCGAAACGCGTGCCGGGCGAAGTTGAGAAGTTGACGAGTTGGAAATTGATGAGTCAGGTTGATGCGATGACAAGTTGATGGGTTGATGAGTGACGCCGATACCCACGGGCCGCGGATAGTTGATGAGATAACGAGTCGCTGAGACACCTCGTGGGCCCTGGCCCATGAATCTCGGCGATTGATTTTTCGACAACTCTCATCAACTCATCAACTTCTCCACTCATCCACTCCCGTCAGCTCAGTTCGTTCAGCAGCTTCACCAGCGGCATGAACAGGGCAATCACGATAAAGCCGACGATCAGACCCAGCACGACCACCATCAGTGGCTCGAGCAAGTTGACGAGACCTTCGATGAGGACGCCGACCTCTTCCTCATACACGTCGGCGACCTTGTAGAGCATGTTGTCGAGGGCACCGGTCTCCTCTCCCACGTCGACCATGTTGACGACCAGGTCGTCGGTGATGCGGGTCTCGCGGAGAGGGACCGCCATCGATTCGCCCTCGCGAATCGAGGCATGAATGTGGTCGAACGCCTTGCGGAACACCTCGTTGCCCGCCGTATCGCGGGCGATCGAGAGCGCTTCCAGAATGGGCACGCCCGAGGAGATGAGCGTGCCCAGGGTTCTGCAGGTTCTGGCCACCGTCGATTTGGAGAGAATCTGGCCCAGCACCGGGATCTTGAGCGCAATTCTGTCGACGATGTAGGCCCCCGTTTTGTTCTTCTTGATGATCTTGATGAACAGGTAACAGCCGATCGGGATCGCGGGGATCAGATAGAAGTAGTTGACGACCCAGTCGCTGATGGCGATGAGGGTGATGGTGATCTGGGGCAGCTCGACGCCGAAGTCGTTGAAGATGTCTTTGAACTTGGGAATGATCCAGTACATGATGAAGCCGACGATGCCGGTCGCCACCGTGATGACGGCGATCGGGTAGACCATGGCTCCCTTCACCTTGCGTTTGAGGGACTGGGATTTTTCCTTGAACTCGGCGAGCCGCTGCAGAATGATTTCGAGGGCACCGCCGGCCTCGCCTGCCTTGACCATGTTGACGTACAGGTTGTCGAAGGCCTTGGGCTGCTTGGCCATCGCCTCGGAGAGCGTGTTGCCCGATTCGACATCCTCGATGACGCCGATGAGCGACGCCTTGAGTGGGCCGGGCTTGGACTGCCCTTCGAGGATGCGCAGCGACCGCAGAATCGGCAGGCCGGCATCCTGCAGCGTCGAGAGCTGACGGGTGAAGGTGCACAGCTGCTTGGGCCGCACGCCGCCGATCGACAGCCCGCCGCCGCCGCGCTTCTTCCCCTTGGCCTGGGTCTTGGTGACGGCCTTGGTCTTGTCTTTCTTCTTGCGGCCCTTTTCGGCGATCTTGGTGACGAAGAAGCCCTTCTCGCGGATCTTCGTCTGGGCGTCCTGTTCGGACTCGGCATCAATCACGTCCTTGATTTCAAGGCCCGTGTTGTCCATGGCCTCGTACTGATAGGTGGGCATAGGATGCTCCCTGACGGTCGCAGGTGATTAGTTGATTGGCAAGTTGATGTGTTGACGAGTTGATGTGTTGATGAGATCAAGAGTGATCGAGTGAGGCGCGGAGGCCGCGAGTAATGCGTCCGACCTCGTGCACACTGCTGCACGATGGACTCGCAGTGGCCTCACTTGTGGCGAACCCGAGTCGCTCAGCAATCAGCGCCTGAGTCTCGATTTCTCCCAGTGATCCATTGGCAATCCACAGAGAAGTTCGCGAAATCCTTCGGTGTTCGCCGGCCATGTCCTTCCGCGATGTTCGAGACGACGGAGACACCGGCACGACGGATCTGGGACGTGAGTCCAAACCGTTCTCCGGCAGGGAAATGACGTGAAAATTCGATAGACATCTCGCGACCAGATCCATCGCCTTCTGCCAGGCAATCAACTCCCGAAAGGTTTGATAGGCCATCGGCTCGCCCGCCGAACTCATCAACTGCCGATCTCGTCAACTCATCAGCTATTCAATGTCTTCCATCACCGTTTCGCGGACGACTTCGTCGATGGTGGTGTTGCCGTCGAAGATCAGTTTCAGCCCGGCCTCGCGGAGGGTCGTCATCCCCTGCGAGCGGGCCATGTTCCGCATGTCGTCGATCGACGCATCCGAGGTGACCATGTCACGGATGTCGTCGGTGACGTCGAGAATCTCATAGATGCCGGTCCGCCCCTTGTAGCCCGAGTTGTTGCAGCGTGGGCAGCCCTTGCCGTAGTAGAAGTTGTATTGCCGGGCCGTCTCCAGCGGCAGTTGCAGTTCCATCAACAGGTCGTCGGAAGGCTCGAACTCCGTCCGGCATTCGGTGCAGATCCGCCGCACCAGTCGCTGGGCCTGCATCGCCTCCACCGTCGCCGTGATGAGGAACGGCGGGATGCCCATGTCCCGCAGTCGGGTGATGGCTGTGGGAGCGTCGTTGGTGTGCAGCGTGCTGAACACCAGGTGCCCGGTGAGGGCGCTCTGGACGGCGATCTCCGCCGTCTCGTAGTCGCGAATCTCGCCCACCAGAATCTTGTCCGGATCGTGCCGCAGAATGGCCCGCAGCACGTTGGCGAACGTCACATCGATGTCCGCGTTCACCGGCACCTGGATCAGCCCGTCGATGTCGTACTCGATCGGATCCTCGCGTGGTGATGATCTTGGTCTCGATGTCGTTGAGTTCGTTGAGGGCCGAGTAGAGCGTGGTGGTCTTGCCGCTCCCGGTGGGCCCCGTCACCAGTACAATGCCGTTGGGCCGCCGGATGATCTCGCGGAAACGCGAGCAGTGTCTGCGGATCCATGCCGATCTTGTTCAGATCGAGCTGCACCACCGTGCGGTCCAGTATCCGCATGACGACCGACTCGCCGAACATCGTGGGCAGCACACTGATCCGCAGGTCGACCGCGTTGCCGCCGACGTTGAGCTCGATACGTCCGTCCTGCGGCAGCCGACGCTCGGCGATGTCCAGTTCGGCCATCACTTTGATACGGGTGACGATCGCGTTCGCCAGGTGGCGCGGCGGAGGCACCATTTCGTACAGCACGCCGTCGGCACGCACGCGGATCTTGAATTCATCCTCGAACGGCTCGAAGTGAATGTCGCTCGCCTGGTCCTTGATGGCCAGCAGCATCACCATGTTGAGCAACTTGCGGATGGGCTGCGTCTCGGCCAGTTCCTCTTCGCTGCCGATGTCGATGGGCCCCTGCCGCGTGACGATGCGTCTGGTGCCGATCTCGAGATCCTCGAGCGCCTCGATGACGTCCTTCGATGCTGTCTTCATCCTGGGTCGCGTAATGCCGGGCGATTGCCGCTTCGACGGCGGCCAGTGAGGAGACGGCCCCGCGAATGTCGTAGCCCAGGAAGTTGCGCAGGTCGTCGAGAGCCGCCACGTTCTGGGGGTCGGCCATGGCGACCGTGAGCACGTCATCCTTCAGCGAGATGGGCATGATCTTGTAGATGTCGGCCATCGTCTGGGGGACGAGTTCGAGCACCTTGGGCGGAATGTTCGTTTCCTCCAGGTTGACGACCGCCATGCCCCACTGCTCGGCGAGGGCTTCGGTGATCTGATCGTCGGTGACGAGCCCCATCCGCATCGCCACCTGGCCGATGACCTCGCCGGGACTCTGCTTCTGCTCTTCGAGCACGTCCCAGAGCTGGTCTTCGGACAGATAACCCAGGTCGACGAGAATCTGTCCCAGTTTTCGCTGTGCCATAGTCGCTGTTCTCTGTTACCACACGTGTTTCAAAGTCTCGCGTGCTGTCTTGCCTTCGCTGGCACGCGGGTGCCACTGCTGGCTTGTCCAGCAGTGCCTTGAGGTGACGGTGCATTCAACCCGAGTTGGGGCACTGACACTCCGCTAGTGCTGGTCCTCGTCTGCGTCCTCTTCCTCTTCATCCAGCAGGCCCTTCTTGGCGAGCTGAATCTTGGCCTTGAGTTCACCCGGCTGCACGGCACGCACCACGCAGTCGCGCTCTTCGCAGATGCCCCGCTTCCACAGGTCGAACAGTGCGTCGTCCAGCAACTGCATGCCGTACTTGCGACCGGTCTGAATCGATGAATTGATGCGGTACGTCTTGGCTTCGCGAATGAGGTTGGCAATGGCCGGTGTGACGACCAGCATCTCGTAGGCGGCGACCAGCCCCTTGGGTTTGCGGGGCAACAGGGCCTGCGAGAGGATGCCGATGATCGCCACCGACAACTGCGTGCGGATCTGTTCCTGCTGGTTGGTGGGGAACACGTCGATGATGCGGTCCACAGTTCCCTGGGCACCGGTGGTGTGCAGGGTGCCGAACACAATGTGCCCGGTTTCCGCCGCCGTAATGGCCGACGAGATCGTTTCGAGGTCGCGCATTTCACCCACGAGAATGACGTCGGGATCCATTCGCAGGGCCCGGCGGAGGGCTTCGGGGAACGACGGGACGTCGACCCCGACTTCACGCTGGTTGATGGTCGACTTCTTGTGCTGGTGGTAGTACTCGATCGGATCTTCAATCGTGATGATGTGATGATCCATCGTGTCGTTGATGTAGTTGATCATGCTGGCCAGCGACGTCGTCTTGCCGCTGCCCGTGGGGCCCGTCACCAGAAACAGGCCGCGTGGCCGTGAGATCAACTCGGTGATGACCGGCGGCAGCCCCAGCTGTTCAAACGTCAGAAACTCGTTGGGAATCCGCCGCAACACCATGCCGATGTGGCCGCGCTGCTTGAAGACGGCCACGCGGAACCGGGCCTTGTCTCCGAAGGCGAAGCCGAAGTCGGTCCCCCCCACTTCCTGGAGTTCCTGCTGATTGCGCTCCGGCGTGATGCTCTTCATGAGCGAGACCGTGTCCTCCGGCCCCATCGACTTAGTCTCCAGCCGTACCAGCCGCCCACTCACCCGCACCACCGGTGGCTGCCCGGTCGAGATGTGCAGGTCGCTCACCCGTTCCTTCACCACGGTTTCGAGCAACTTGTCGATCTGCAGGAACGCCATAACCTCAGCCCCTCAGCAGGTGTGAGTGGATGCCTGTCTTGTTGTCATCAACAGGGAGTCGAAAGTCCGGCAGATGGGCCCGCCCCGCAGGTTCACCATCCCGAACGGTCAGAAAACAACGCATGACGGCGGCTCATGAGAGAGAATGAAAGAGAATTCAAACCGCCCGCCGGTGTCATTATCCGCCCCCGGGTCCCCGATTACCAAATTCCCCGGCCAACCCGACAGTGATTCCCGCTGTCCGAGCCGCCCCCATCACCGACTCAGCCCGCCAACGCTCCTCGAAAACTTTCCGGTGTCTCCACCCCTGGGGGACATTCATCCGGCGATGCCTCCGTCCTCGATTCACCGCCGTCGTGCCGACCTGCGTGTCCCTCTGCCCGCTGTGCTGCTTCTGACGCTCTCCAGATCGATCGGACCGACCCTTCTTGCCCCGCCGTATTCAACTTTAGGCCGTCGGGCACTCAAGCAACGACCATCAAGCTTTTCACCCCGGGTACCCGGACCCTTTAGTGACCTCCGCTCTTGAGCTTGTACGCTTCCGCAAGTGTGGTAATTCCCTCAAGTGCTTTGTCCACAGCATCTTCCACCAATGTCTTCATGCCCAGCAACCGTGCTTGCCGACGAAGATTCTGGGTCGGTTCACTGCGGAATGTCATCTCCCGCAGGGTCGAGTTCATTACCATCAGCTCAAAGACCGCCTTGCGGCCATGGAAGCCGGTGTGCTGGCAGTGATTGCATCCTTTGCCCCGATTGAACTTGGCCTCCGCCAAGTGATCTTCCGGAATTTCGAACTCCCCGAGCTCAGTGGAATCGGGGGTGTACGGCTCCCCACATTTGGAGCAGACGACCCGCACCAGTCGCTGGGCCATGATGGCCATTACGCTCGATGCGACGAGAAATGGCTGCACTCCCATATCGATCAAACGTGTAATAGAACTGGGCGCATCGTTCGTGTGTAATGTACTGAAAACCAAGTGTCCAGTTAATGAAGCTTGGATAGCCATGTCCGCCGTCTCCGTGTCCCGGATTTCGCCCACCAGAATCACATTGGGTGCTTGCCGCAACATGGCCCGCACGATCCGGGCAAAGTTCAACCCGATATTCGACCGCACCTCCACCTGGTTGATGCCCGGCAGGTAGTATTCGACCGGGTCCTCCGCCGTGATGATCTTGCGGTCGGGTCGGTTGAGCTCTCCGAGCGCAGAGTACAGCGTCGTCGTCTTGCCGCTGCCGGTTGGGCCGGTTACGAGGAAAATACCGTTGGGACGACGGATGATGTTCTGGAACTTGCGGTAGTTCTCTTCGCTGAACCCGAGGTTACGAATGCCGACCTTGATGTTGTTGCGGTCCAGAATTCGCAGCACAATCGCCTGTCCGTGGTTGGTGGGGAGGACGCTGACACGCAGGTCGAAATCCCGGCCCCCCACGCGAGTCTTGATGCGGCCGTCCTGAGGACGCCGCTTTTCCGCAATGTCAATGTTCCCCATGACTTTGATACGGGAGACGCAGCGCGGCCAGCAGTCGGCGGGGCGGGGCATCCCGCTCGATCAGCACGCCGTCGATGCGGTACCGAATCCGGACGCGATCTTCGAACGGCTCGACATGGATGTCGCTCGCCCGCATCTTGACCGCTTCGGTAATCACCAGGTTCACCAGCCGGACGATGGGGGACGTCTCATCGTCCTTGGCCTGCGTTTGTGCTTCCGAGAGTTCGGTTTCTGTGAAGTCGATGGCCGTTTCGGTGAACTCCATCAGCATCGAGTCGACCGACTCGGTCTCAGTCTGCCCGTACGACCGGTTGATGGCGGTCTGAATGGCCTCTTTCGGGGCCATCACCATGTCGACATCCCGATTGAGAATGAACCGCAACTTCTCGACGATCTCGAAGTTCATCGGGTCCTGCACCGCCACCTGCAGCCGGTCCCCGTCCGCTGAGATCGGGATCACCAGGTTCTCGCGGGCGACCGACTCGGGCACAAGTTCGATCACCGACTGCGGGATCTCCAGTTCTTCCAGATCGACGAAGTCGAAGCCGAACTGGGCGGCCTTGGCCTGACCGATCCGTCCTTCGTCAACATATCCCAGTTTGACCAGCGCCCTCTCGATCGGAATACCGAGGCTGTTGGCCATCTCATCGGCCTCGTGGAGCTGATCGGCACTGATGGTGCCATCATCCACAAACTGCTCAAGCCAGTCGCCTGCCATGCTGAACCTCTTGAAATCCAGAAATGCCGAAGGGAATCATCGCACCAGGGCGCGATGCCCGGGTGTCCCATGAGTCGCAGGAGCGGGAAGAGAGATGCAACGTGAAAAAACTTGTAAACGAAGCCACCACCAAACGCCAGTGCAGGCCCAGCCTTCACCGGCAGATTGCCGCCGTCGGGATGGACCTGTCGATGATTGTGTGCCGCATCAGGACGGCGACCCAGCAGGGGATCACCCGGCGCCACGACATCAGCGAACGAAGTCTTGAATGAGAACAGCGGGCGGGGACTCACCCCAGGCACTGGTGATGTGACCCTGTCAGCGCCTAATGACGTGTGCCGACCATTCATTCTGCGTCCCTTGCCGAGGCCTGTCAACGGACCCGCACCCTAAGTCTCCGTCGAACAAGACCTTGGGGCGAGTCGTCATGCCCCCGGCGGCAGGCAACTCTCATCTTGCCGCATCAGGGAGTGCTGCGTATGATCTCGCCCCTCTCATCTCTGCATTGCCATCCCTCACTGCCCCTGCCCCCTACACGAACCATCCCTTCCGGTTGGCCGCCTGAGCCGTTTCGTTGCATCCTCTGGACGTCTTGAGGTGCACGTCTCGCGTGCGCGGCGATCGCATTACGTCGGGAGTTGCCCCCTCATGCCCGCCTGCTTGCACCACATCATCCCGGCCGCTCGCCCCCTTCGAGTCGTCTGGCGGGCGGGCATTGTTCTGCTCGTCCTGATGGCGACCCACGTGGCCCGGGCCCAGGACTTTCGCGTCGTCACCCGCGTGTCACAATACCTGCCCGACTCCCAGGAGTGGCAGCCTGTCTCACGCAGCCTGACGCTGTTCCACGCAGGCAAGGTCTACGACAAGGTCGAAGAGGTCGGCGAGGTCGTGATCCTTGAACCCCAGCAGAGCCGGTTCATTCTGCTGAATGGAAACAACGCCGGCTGCGCGGTGCGATTCGAGGAGCTGCATCAGTTTCTCAAGGTGGCCCACTCCGAAACGCTCAGCTATATGAGCGAACTGCGGGCTCACCAGGACAGCGACTCACAACAGGCCGCCCAAGCCCTCAAGTTTCAGCTCAATCCCTCGTTCGAGGAAGACTACGACCGTGCGCTCCGGGCGTTTGAGACTCACCAGTCCCACGTTCGACTACGACGTCCGCACCGACAAATCCGACCGTCCGCAAGTGATCGACTCGTATCTCACCTATGCAGACTGGGCCGCCCGGATGAATCACGTCCTGCATCCGCACTCATTATATCCGGCGTCGCGCCTGTCGCTGAACGAAGCCCTCCGGCAACATCAGCGCCTGCCGACACTGGTGTCGCTGCGACTGGCCATGCCGGGCGAAACACGACTACAGGCCGAACATCGCTATGAGTGGGAACTGCAGTCGTTCGACAAGACCGATATCCGCACGTGGGAATCGCTGCTGCAATCGCCCGACCTGCGCTGGCTCGACTTCCGCGAATACCAGCGCGAGTTGATGAATCGACTCGCCGACCGCCGCTGAACGTGCGAGTACACTCACGTCTCGGGTCCTCATCGGCTTGCAGAACGCCGGACCTGCGTCACCAGCCAGGCTGCCAGGCCGATTCCCAGCAGCCACTCGGCGGCGGTGATCCATAAATAGACAGCGTGCCGGGCATAGAACTCGGCAGGCACGGACCGGTTCTCGAAGTCCATCAGTCCGCTCAGGTGCCGGTGCCAGCCAGCGAGTGTGGCTGCGATGACGGCGAGGGCGATGAAGAGCAACCCGCCCACGCGACTCCTCGAGCGGAGCGCTTCGATCAGCAGGCACGCCAGGACGAGGCCCGTCAATAGATCGTGCCAGCTCGTGACTCGCTGAGTGACGAGGCCTTGCTCAACAGTCCCCAGCAGCTCGCTGCCGATCGGCACGACGACGATCGCATAGAAGCTGAGCCCGCCCCACCACAGGCCCCAAACGAGCAGCAGCCCCGTGTGCCACAGCTTAGTGCGAACGCCGAAGCCGCTGAACTGTGTGGGGAGTTTGCTCAACAAAGACGCCACCTTGATTTGCTGGGCCACTCTTCGTGCTGCATCAACGCTTGATCGTGGGAAAGTAGCCTGCAGTACCAGCGAAGGGCGTAGATGTGTGGCCTCCTGCCTTCACTCGCGCTGCAGGCTCCAATTAACGCCACCCCAGCGCCAAGGCTTTGACGACGCACCAGCACGACCACCAATGAGATGAACACTCAACACCATGAATCATCCCGGTTAACGGTCGATCAAGGCATCGAATATGAACAGAACCTTGCGGGGCTGACATCAGCGTCGTCGTCATGATGGCTCCAAGCAACGACATCGACGACCTCCGCCTGCTATTGCCCGGCGTTGAAGAGGCACTGGCAGCACTACGGCCGGGAGACATCAGACGCGTGCGTCGCTAACCTGCCGCTGCAGTGGGCCGGTCAACTGCAGCGCCTGTTTCACCTCACTCTGGGACCTTGATCGCTGCATGCAGCGCGGCCAGGCCTGCCCGTGCGATCTGTGCGTCTTCCGCTCCCGTGCCGCCGCCGACTCCGATCCCTCCGATGACCTGATCGTCAACCACAATCGCGATACCCCCCTGCAGCGTGGTGAACTTGCCACCACTCATCGCAGCGGCATTTTCCACGGCGAGATTCAGGTGAACGTCCGTGGGTGCTTCCGGGGTGCCCAGGGGGCCGGTGTCGCCGAGCTTGAGGGCCGCGGTCGTGGCTTTGCTCATCGATGTGTAGATGCTCGCGGGGCGGGCACCATCCATGCGTGCAAACGCCAGCAGATGTCCGCCCGCATCCACGACCGAGATGTTGACATTCAACTTCATGTCGGCGGCTTTCCGGAGAGCGCCTTGAATGATGACGTCGGCCCCCTCCAGTCTCAGGGCCGCAGCGTCCCTGCGGATTAGATCCGGTTCAGCGGCACCCGCAGTCAGCGACAGCAGCAGGCTGAACACAGGCATCAGGCACATCGCAGCCCGTGAGATCGAATGACTCATCGCTTTTCCCTTTGCAACAATGGTGAATGAACAGGAGTGATCGGGGCGAACTTCATGCCTGTGTGCGACTGCTGGCTTGTCCAGCAGCGCTCTGGGAACGGCAGGTTGGTCAGGTCGTCATACCATGCCGCGCGGAATCACCGCCAGTCTTCTGCAAGGTCCGGATCTCGCCGGACCTGCTCCAGCGTCTTGGGTCGTTGAAGTTGACGCGCCGCGGTCGCAGGGTCGGTCAAAAGGGAATGACCCCAGCCACCCGACCGGGCGCGATGCCAATGCTAGCCGGCATCCTGTCCACTCAGAAAATGTGATACGCCTTTGCATCCAGTTCCCGTGACAACTCGGGATCATTCGCCCGCTCCAGCAGGTCGTAGTAACTGTACGGGTACTTGAACACGTGCCCGATATCTACGGCATGGTCCCCGCGCTGCTTCCAGTACGCCGAGCCGTTTGGCCGGAGGACGCTCGGCGGGTGATCCGTGTAGCGCTTGTCATCTGGCTTTGGTCCCTGACGCGTGACGGTCACATACTTGCGGAAGGCGGTGCGGCAGCTTTCGGCCCATTCGACATCGCCCATGTCCGCCAGTTCCACCAGCGACTGGCCGAACGTGAGCATGTGCCCGGCGAACCCCTGTCCGAAACCAATGAATCGGTCGATGGCCGCACTCGTCTCGCGGAGGATGTACTTGGACGCGGTGGCCTGGTCAGTGAACGGTGGCGGATCGACGTCCTCGTCCGGCTCCACGTCACGCCAGGGCGTAAAGGACCGGATCAAGGCGCAGACGCCGTCAATCCGCTGCGGCGTCGCGGCGCTGGGTAGCATGCGGAACGCCTTGGTTGCAAGCATGGCGAAGATCGCGTCGTGTCCGACTTGCCGTAGCACTCCTCCCCCCTCGGTCAGGGCGACGCCGATCCTGTCGATCTGATCGGGATCTGGGTCTTCATCTGGGAACGGCGCACACAGTTTGGAGGAAGCCCAGTTGAGGTCGAACAGTTGCACAATCCGAGACCGGGTCTCTTGGTCAAAATCGTTATCGACACACATCACGTGTGCCGCGATCAGGCTCGCCCCGCGGTGCCCGTCGCTGAAATAGTCCAGCTCGTGGGCACGGGCGAGGGCGTTCAGACCGAGCAGCAGCAGTCGCGTGTCCGACGCTTCGTCATCCCCCCTGGCCGGGCGTCTACCGTTGAGCAGCGGAACTGTCAGGAGTCCGCTGAGCGCCAACGACGTCTGCCGGGCGAATTCCCTGCGATCGATGAAGAAGTTGTGCATGATGCACTCCTGAGCGGAACGGACATGCGACGTTCAAACCGGATGTCCAAGATCCGAATCCACGCTACTGGCCAGCTTAGCAGACTGGTCTGCCTTTGATAATCTGATCCATGTGTTCAGAAGGTCTCACAGCCCACGACGGGCGGAAGGAGACCTTGAGATGACGACACTGAAGAGGCGGCGGCATCCGCAGGAGCAGATTGTGCGGAAGCTGCGGGTGCGGATGCTGAACGCCTGGGTGCGACTGCTGGCTTGTCCAGCAGTGCCCTGGGAACGGCAGGTTGAGCTCATCATCATGCCATGCCGCGATGGACCAGCGCCAGTGTTCTGCAAGGTCCGGATCTCGCCGGACCTGCTTCAGTGCCCGTCGGGCAGGTTCCTGCCGCGTTCTGACCACGTTGGTTGCATCGACACGGCGACCTCGTGCATTGCGGTCCATTTCATGCACCCCGTTTGACGGCCGCCGATCGACCGCATGTGCCGGCCGTTGATATCATCTCGTCGAACACATGAAACGGACAGGGACGAGATGATGACTGTTCAGGAGCACGACACACCGACGGCGCAGGCCTTTCACATGCCCGCTGAGTGGGCAAGGCACGCGGCGACATGGATCGGCTGGCCTCACAACGCCGACGATTGGCCGGGGAAGCTCGCCGCCGTCGAGTGGGCCTATGGGGAGATCGCTCGCCGGCTGACGCCCGGGGAGACTGTTCGCATCATCGTGGCCGACGAACGGCGCGAGTCGGCAGCGCGTGCACTGCTGGATCGTGTGGGGGTTGATCGGCAGCGAGTCGAGTTCTTCGAGGCACCCACGAATCGCGGCTGGGCGCGGGACTTCGGGCCGATCTTCGTCAGCCGGGAGTCCTCTCTGCCGCGATTGGCGATCGCCCGCTTCCGCTTCAATGCCTGGGCCAAGTATCCCGACTGCGAACTCGACGACCGCATTCCGGAACTGGTGGCCCAGCAACTCAAGCTGCCGCTCATCGGAGTTCTGTGCAATGGTGTGCCGATCGTGCTCGAAGGAGGCGCAATCGACGTCAACGGCGCGGGCAGTCTGCTGACGACCGAGGAATGTCTGCTCGACGCCGAGGTCCAGGTCCGCAACCCCGGTGTTTCCCGGGAAGAGATGGAAGCGATCCTGCACATCTCACTCGGCACGTCGAACATCATCTGGCTGGGAGAGGGGATCGTCGGTGACGATACCCATGGACATGTCGACGACCTGTGCCGGTTTGTCAACCGCTCGACGATCGTCCTGGTCGAGGAGACTGATTCACACGACGCCAACTACCGGCGGCTGGAGGAGAATCGCGAACGTCTGGAGCAGGCCCGGCTGGAGGACGGCTCGCGGCCGGAGGTGGTGCGGCTGCCGATGCCTGAGCCGCTGTACCTGGATGGCATTCGCCTGCCGGCCAGCTATGCCAACTTCTATATCGCAAACGCCGCTGTGCTGGTGCCGACGTTCAACGACCCGCACGACCGGATCGCGTTGGGCATCCTGTCGGAGTTGTTCGACGACCGCCCTGTGATTGGCATTCACGCCGTCGATCTGGTGTGGGGCCTGGGGACTCTGCACTGCCTAACACAGCAGCAACCCGCGGTTGATTAACCTCGTAGCGATGCTTGCCGGACGTTCCCACACCAGTCACACTGGCTGAGATTCTCCACGTGTTCTCCCGACAGCCCGCCGAGGTGTCATGTCTGTCTCACTTTCTGCCCTGCGTCACGCGATGTCGGTTGCGATTGCCGCCCACTGTCTGTGCACGGTGAATCTGGAATCGGCCCGGGCCGATGAGTTTCCACCGGTCGTCAACTCTCAGCCGCCAGGGGAGGAGCCCCCCACTCCGGAGGAGGCGGTCGCTGCGATGACGTTCCCCGATGGCGACCCCAACTGGCACGTCACGCTGTTCGCCGCAGAGCCCGATGTCCAGCAGCCGATCGCCTTCGACTTCGATGATCGCGGCCGCCTGTGGGTCGCCGAATGCTACAGCTACACGAGCGGCGAATATGACGAGAAGCACCGGGATCGCATCGTCATTCTGCACGATACCGATGGCGACGGCCGGCACGATGAGCGCACCGTGTTCTGGGACCAGGGCTGGATGCTCACCGGTCTGACCTGGGGCTTCGGCGGCCTGTGGGTCCTCAATGATGGCACTCTGTCGTTCATCCCGGATGCGGACGGCGACGACGTGCCCGACGGCGAGCCAGTCGTCATGCTCGATGGCTGGACATTCGATGCCCAGCACAATGTCGTCAACGGGCTGCTGTGGGGACCGGACGGCTGGCTGTACGGCAGGCATGGCATCACCGACACCTCATACCCCGGCACGCCGGCCACACCCGAGGCCGAACGGCAGCCGATGAACTGCGGCATCTGGAGGTTTCATCCGACGCGCAAGATGTTCGAGGTCGTCTGCCGGGGAACGACCAACCCGTGGGGCCTCGACTATGACGAGCACGGGCAGATGTTTTTCACCAACAACGTCATCGGGCACCTGTGGCACGTCATCCCCGGAGGCCATTACCAGCGGATGTTCGGCCAGGACGTCAACCCGCATCTCTACGAACTCATCGACCAGCACGCCGATCACTATCACTGGGACACGACCGGCAACTGGACACAGAGCCGCGATGGAGTCGCCAACGATCTGGGGGGCGGGCACTCGCACTGCGGCGGGATGATCTACCTCGGCGACAACTGGCCGGAGCGGTACCGGGGCAACATCTTTCTGTGCAACACGCATGGCCGCCGGGTGAACCGCGACCTCCTCGAACGCGAAGGCTCGGGCTACGTGGCCCGGCATGCCTCCGACTTTCTCGTGGCCGGGCAACCGTGGTTTCGCGGCGTCGAGCTGAAGTACGGACCCGACGGCGGCGTGTATCTCACCGACTGGGCGGACAACGGCGAGTGTCACGATCACGACGGTGTGCACCGCACGAGCGGCCGTATCTACAAGATCAACTACGGTCGCCCCGTGACGCGGGAGATCACACCGGATGGCCCGCTGGACCTTGCCGCACTCTCGAGTGAAGGCCTCATCGAACGTCTCGCCTCGCGGAATGAATGGCACGTCCGCCACGCGCAGCGCCTGCTGCAGGAGCGGGCCGGACAAGGTGAGATCACCGAGTCCCTGCGCGAGTACCTCGCCAACTGGCGGGAATCGGTCGATGTGGACCGCATCCGGTTGCGACTGCTGTGGGTGCTGCATGTCACCGGAGGCTGCGATAGGGAACTGCTGCTGGATTGTCTGAACTCGGTGAACGAAGACGAGCGGGTCTGGGGCATCCGTCTGCTGGTCGAGGAATCCGCCGTTTCTCCCAATGTGCTGGCCGCATTCGCCCGACTGGCACAGGATGATGACTCCGGTCTCGTGCGGTTGACGCTCGCCTCCGCGATGCAGCGTTTGCCACTTGCCGATCGCTGGACGATCGCCGGCAACCTCGCGTTGCACGCCCAGGACGCGAGCGATCACAATCTGCCGCTGATGATCTGGTACGGAATCGAGCCGGCTGTCCTGGACAATCCGGCGCGAGCCTTCCAACTGGCCGCCGCAACTCAGATTCCACTGCTGCGTGAGTTCATCACCCGGCGACTGGGGGCTGACTTCGACCAGCATCGGGATGCAGTGGGTGAATTGCTCAACGTCTCGGTGCAGCGCGACGATGCCTTTCGTCGCGACGTCTTGACGGGTCTTTCATCGGCCATGGAGGGTCTGTCCCGGGCCGAGGCTCCTCCCGGCTGGGACATGACGGCAAAGCAGCTGGGTGAGAGCACCGATGACGATGTGCAGCGTCGTGTGCGTGAACTGTCGGTGCTGTTCGGTGATGGACGGGCACTCGATGCCGTCCCGCGCTGGCAGACAGCAACGATGCCGACCCGCAAATCCGCGAACAGGCAATCCGCACGCTCGCGCAGTCGCGGGACGCGTCCTCCGTCGGAATGCTGCACAGGCTGCTCGGAGACAAGGCGGTCAGCATGTCGGCACTCCAGGCACTCGCGGCCTTCGATGATCCGAAGACCCCACGCGTCGTGCTGAATCGCTGGGATCAGCTGCGGCACGGGCTGCGTCCGGTCGCCGTCGATGTCCTTGCCAGCCGGGAGCCCTATGCGCTGGCGCTGGTGAGTGCGCTGCGTGATGGGCCGGTTCACGCGGAAGACCTGTCGGCCGATCAGGTGCGACAGCTGCGGGCGTTGGGGAACGAGACCATCAATCAGACACTCGATGAGCTGTGGGGAGTGACACGCAGCACACCGGCCGAGCGTCAGCAGCAGATCGACGACTGGAAGTCGCGACTGGCCGGTGATGCGCTGGCCCAGGCCGATCTCGTGCATGGCCGGACACTGTTCCAGAAGACGTGCAGCAATTGTCACCGGCTGTACGGCGAGGGGGGCCGCATCGGTCCCGACATCACCGGTTCGAACCGTCACAACCTCGACTACCTGCTGCTGAACATCCTCGATCCGAGTGCGACTGTACCCCGGGAGTTCACCGTCTCCGCCATCTTGCTGAGCGACGGCCGCGTGATTACTGGCGTCGTCATCCGCCGGACGGACCAGACGCTGACGGTGCAGACGGAGAAAGAGGAGCAGGTGATTCCGGTGTCGGACGTCGAGTTGATCCGCGAGAGCCAGCAGTCCCTGATGCCCGACGGTCTGCTCAAGCAGATGAGTGAGGGCGACATCCGCGACTTGATCGGCTACCTGCAGACCCGGCAGCAGGTCGCCCTGCCCTGACCCCCGCCAGCCGACTTGCTCCATCCCCCGAGAAGAACTTCATGGATGCTCCGGCGCCTGTGCCGACAACGACCGATACACTGATTACGGCTCGCGCTCTGTGTCGCACCTACCAGATGGGGCACAGTGAGGTGCATGCCGTCCAGGACGTCGACTTCACCGTCGCCAGTGGCGAGTTCATTGCCATCGTGGGCGTCAGCGGTTCGGGCAAGTCGACACTGCTGCATCTGCTCGGAGGGCTCGATACGCCGAGCGCGGGCGAGATCGATGTCGCCGGTCGCCGGCTCAGCCGCATGTCGCGAGGGGAGTTGACGCATTATCGGCGGGATGTCGTCGGGTTCATCTTTCAGTCGTTTCATCTGGTGCCGTATCAGACCGCACAGGCCAACGTGGAACTGGCGCTGACGTTTCACGGTATCTATGGCCGCGAGCGAGCCACGCGGGCGAGGCAGGCGCTGGCATCGGTGGGGCTGGAGCCCCGTGCGGACCATCGTCCCAGCCAGTTGAGCGGCGGCGAACAGCAGCGCGTCGCGGTGGCGCGAGCGATTGTCCATCGTCCCCGGCTGGTGCTCGCTGATGAACCCACCGCCAACCTTGATACCACGACATCATCGGAACTGATGCAGCTACTGCGGGAAATCAACCAGACTCTCGGGACGACCATCGTGCTCGTGACGCACAATGAACATCTGGCGCAGAAGCATTGCGACCGCATCCTGCGCATGCGGGATGGCCGCCTGCTCAATGGTGCCGGCCCTGAGCAGCAGGAGGGCGGCCGATGAGAACCTGGGAGTTGATGCGGCAGGCGCTGGCAAGCGTGCTCCGGTCGCGGACGCGGTCCGCCCTCACCATCCTTGGCGTCGCGATCGCCTGCGGGGCACTGGTGTCGATGGTGGCGTTCGCCGTCGGCCTGCAGGAAAAGATTGAGGCCCCGTTTCAGGAACTGGGCTTGCTCAATAATATCGAAGTGTTTCCCCGCCCGCCGCGCAACGATCGCGACCATCGGCATGATCACGATGAGACGTCTCCCTCAGAACGGCTCGTCCTCGATGACGACACGCTGACACGCTTCGAGAAGATCCCCGGCGTCGACTATGCCTATCCCGACCTGCGTCTGTCGTCAGTCGAAGTTCGTCATGGCGAACAGAAGCAATCGGCCTATGCCATGGGCGTCGCGCGGGAGATCACCTCGTCGGTCGTGTATGAGGATCTGCTCGTGGCGGGTGCGTTCTTCGGCATGGAGAGCCGTCCCGAGATCCTGCTGGGCGAAAGCGTGGCGAGTGATCTGGGATTCGACTCGCCCGAAGCCGCCGTCGGATCGGAGGTCGAACTGCGTGCCGAGGGACTGGTCGCTGAGAGTGACCGCACGTTCAACCTGACCGAAGAAGAGCTGCGACTGAAGGTTGTCGGAGTGTTTCGTCCACCGGGTGCGACGGCGAACTTCCGGCGGAACTCGGTGCTGGTACCGATCGAACTGATGCGGAACCTTCCCGGTAGTCTGATGGAAGGAGCCTTGCGGGGTCGCGCAGGCGGTCCGGTGACAACGCAGGGCTTCGGCCGCATCATCGTGAGGGCGAAGTCGCCTCTGCTTGTCCGTGAGGTGGATACACAGATACGTGAACTCGGCTACGACACGCGGTCACTCATCAGCCGGCTGGAGAACGTCCGGCGTGCGTTCGTGTTTGTGGAGGTGCTGCTGGCGGCGGTGGGGACGGTCGCGCTGCTCGTCGCCGGCCTGGGGATTCTCAACACGCTGCTGATGTCGGTGCTGGAGCGCTATCAGGAGATCGGACTGTACAAGGCGATCGGCGCATCGAGCGGCGACGTGCGCACGTTGTTCCTCACTGAAGCCGCCGTGCTCGGGCTGCTGGGCGGCCTCGGCGGATTGCTGCTGGCCCGAGTGGTCGTCGCCCTGCTGCAGTTCGCCATCGACATCTATGCACGACGGCAGGACGTGGACGGCGTGGCGGACGTATTTGCCTTTCCCTGGTGGCTGCTGGGCGGAGCGGTGCTGTTCTCGGCGGTGATCAGCATCCTCAGCGGTCTGTACCCGGCCCACCGTGCCGCCTCGGTGGACCCCATCCAGGCCCTGCGGCGGGAATAGCGGATGTCGCAATCCGACTGGACGGATGCGTTTGATCGTGAGAGAGTGGAAGGCAAGTGGGCCTACCAACCCAAGGCCCCTTGAAATAGTGAGCAGCACATCCGGCCCCGCGTTGCCCCAGTATCATGAAACGGACAATCGAAACATGAGTTGTCTTCTGTAAGCAGTTGGAGGATTGGGAATGACGAATTCGGACGTGCTGCTGAAGGGCACCATCCACGGGAAGACGATTGAGCTCGAACACGAGGCGGGATTGCCGGATGGCCAGCAGGTCACCCTCCTGCTGCTGCCCGTGCTGGCTGCGGGTGCCGGGATCCGCCAGTCTGCTGGTGCCTGGGCAGATGCGGGTGAGGATTTGGACACTTGGCTGGAAGAGGTGCAGCGTGGTCGCCAGCAGCCGAGACCGGAAGTCCAGTAATGGCGTACCTCATTGATACCGATATCTGTTCGGCACATCTGCGAAACGTCGCAGTGGTCACGAATCGGTTCGTTCAATTAAACGGACAGCTTCATATATCGACATTGACGCTCGGCGAACTGTTGAGCTGGACTATGTGGAGCACATCGCCGCAGAAGTATCACCAGGGGTTGTTGACGTTGCTCGCCGACTTGACAATTCTTGACGTCGATCGACTTGTGGCGTTCAAGTTCGGTGAGATGCGGGCGCAACTGCTTGATCGAGGTCAACCGGTCGGCTCTGTCGACCTGATGATCGGCACGACAGCCCTGGTTCACGGACTGACGATGGTGACGCACAACGTCAGACATTTCTCCAAGATCCCCGGGTTGACCATAGGAGACTGGCTGACCCCCTGAAGAAAGTGATGATCGATAACACCGGGCGTTGTGGCAGCATCAATGACTCGATGCGGCGGCTTGGTTGGCCCGTTGTTGCTGAGCGATGAGGGCGGCGGCGGCAGCCGAGCCGCTGTTGCCATGGATCGATGCCAGACTGGGGACGCCGATTCCCAGACCCTTCAGCGGATTGGACCACAGCAGTTCGCCGGTCAGCGGGTCGAAGCAGTACATGTATCCCTGGGCCGAGGCGATCAGCCGGTCTCCATCGAGCAGCACGCTCACGAAGCCGCTCCCCTTGGGCGATTTCCAGCTCCAGACGATCTGCCCGGTGTCGCGATCCAGCGCCACGACGCGGGAGTTGAAGCCGACGTACAAGAGGTCCAGCACCGAATAACCGGGTTCGTCTTGCGGGAGCGGATCGTTCATATTGGTCCTCGGTGAACCGTTGCTGTCAGTGGGCCTGTCTTAGAAGAACGCGGCGAGAGGGTTGTGGGATCACGGCATCGAGCCATCTTCATCCTGAATTCTTGGTGATGTTCCCGCCTGTCCGCTCCTGACAGATACGATCAGGTAGCCTGTTGTGGGGCAACGAAGCTGGCAGGTCCGACTATGGAAGACGAGTCGACTCTTGAGCGAACTGTTGATGTCCGCGTCGCGACCGGGGTACATCGCGACCAGCATGGTCAGAATGTAAACGGCGTACAAGACTCCCCAGACGATGAGGTCGGTGGTCGTCGCGAATAAGGCACCGGGAGGCATTTCCAGTGACAGGATCATCATGGAATCAATCAGCACCAGCATGAAGATCCCCAGACACAGCGCCAGGATCTGGAGTCGTCGCACCGTCGGTTTGCACCGGTTGGCCGCGATCTGACGCGCGCCGATGAAGTAACGCACAAACAGGGCTCCGAGCGGGAGCATCACACCCAGGATCTCCATCAGTCCGCGATCTCCCGGTGCCAGCCATTGGGCCGCCCACGGTGCCCCCCACACGACGACCGGCAACAGGCCGTCCCAGGCGATCACCCGCAGGAGCCATCGGGCACCCATCATCAGACTCTCTAAGCTTGCTGATGTGCCGAGCTTGATTGTTCGTATGCGAGATGGTCCGCAACCGAAGACGTGGCACCGGGAGACCGACCGAGTGGCTCGTGCGTGACCAACAACAGCGGCCCCGCTATCCTGACCACATGTCACCCAACGTGCAACAACCGGCGGTCGTACTCGTCAGCGGCGGACTGGATTCGGCGACCGTGCTCGCCATCGCGCGCGAAGAGGGATACGCGAGTTACGCGCTGTCGTTCGACTATGGTCAGCGGCATCGGCATGAACTCGACGCCGCCCGAAAGGTGTGTGCCGCGAGTCATGTCGCGCAGCACTGTGTGGTATCGCTCGATCTGCGGGTGTTCGGCGGCTCGGCACTGACTGCGGATATCAATGTGCCCAAAGATCGAGAGCAGGACGCGATGAGCGACGGCATCCCGGTGACGTACGTGCCGGCCCGAAATACGATCTTTCTGTCGATCGCACTGGGCTGGGCCGAGGTGCTGGGGGCGTTCGACATCTTTCATCGGAGTAAACGCGGTCGACTACAGCGGCTATCCGGACTGCCGGTCCGAAATTCATCGAGCAGTTCGAGCGCCTCGCGAACCTGGCGACCAAAGCGGGGGTGGAAGGGACGGGCCGGTTTCGCGTCCACACGCCGCTGATCTCGCTAACCAAGGCCGAGATCATCCGCCGCGGCGTCGCACTGGGGGTGGATTACGGACTCACCGCACAGTTGCTACGACCCCGACGAACAGGGCCGGCCGTGCGGCCGCTGCGACTCCTGTCAGCTGAGGCGGAAGGGATTCGAGGAAGCCGGGATCGCTGATCCGGCATGGTCCGGGCCTCGTCCGACGACGTAGAATGGTGATGACCTGTCACATTGCCAATTCTGTGAAAGACGACCTCTGATGGATGCACGCACGCTGATTGAACGCCAGATTGCTGCCCATGAACGGCGACTCGCAGGTCGACCTGCGAAGCTTCCGCAGACTGTCGATGGCGGAGAGGGGGCGTCGGTTGATGCCGTTTGCCGGACAGCCGCCGTGCTGCGGGACAGTCCAGAGTCCGCAATGGGACTGCCTCCGATCCAACGGGGCCCTATTCCCGATAACCGTCTCGAGTTGCCTCGTCCCCGCAAGCTCCCCATGGTCGGACACTTCCAGTTGCCCCGAGGTCGCGCGAAGATGCTGTGCGGGCTCGCTATAGGACGCCACGTTGACTATGCGTCGGTGGTGCATTGCCCTGGGCATCTGGACCGAACCTCGTGGGACAGTGGATGTCGACGTGACGTCTGTCACCTCGGCCGATGACCCGTGCGCAGACCTGGAACTGTGCTGTGGACTGGGGTGCGATTTCTGTACATCGAACCGTCGTTGCCAGCCTCCAGGAACATGGCTTCTTTCGGCGTCTTATCGCGGCATAGCCGTCGATGTGTTTCTGCCGACAATTCCCGTGTATGAGTATGGCCGTTCCGGCGCCGCCAAGTCGACCTGGGGGGTCAGCTGTTATGTGTGGGGACCTGAAGTCTTGGCCGTGTTCAAGATGATGTTCTTACGCAGCAAGGACATGGTGGATATTGAACTGATCCGACCCAGGTGACATCTGCCACTGCGACTGCGACTGGGTCCGTACGCAGCTCGTGGAAATCTTCGGCCGGCGCGATCCCCGGATCTCTCACTGGGACGAGATCGTCGCACGAACCCGAGGATGAGTTTCCTCCCGCCGACGTGCTACCCTTGCAGGTCCACACACTGCGGACAGGACGTCCTTCCCGCCCGGGCGATTGGCCTATGACATCTGCATCGCAACCAGGCTGCAGCGAGTTCACGCGCCTCGGGAGTCTGCGCCGCCGGGATGTCATCCGGGCCGGGACGCTGGGGCTGTTTGGCTGGCCGATGCTCGCCGGTCGCCGTCTCGCACAGGGTGCTGAAGGCAGCGAGGAGTCGGGCTTCGGTCGTGCCAGACGGTGCATCTTTCTGTTCATGTGGGGTGGTCCGAGTCAGCTCGACACGTTCGACATGAAGCCCGATCGCCCTGCGGAAATCCGAGGCGAGTTCCAACCGATCGCCACGAATGTCCCTGGCGTGCAGATTCTGCGAACACTTCCAGCGTCTCGCGTCGGTGATGGATCGCGTGGCCGTCATCCGCTCGCTGACGCATGACGACCCGGCCCATCTGTCGAGTGCCCACACGCTGCTGACCGGACATCTGCCCCCCGTCAACAAGAGCGACGCCGAGCCCCCCAGCGAACGCGACACGCCTCACATCGGTTCGATGCTGGCCGGCTTGCGAGCGACATCGAACGGGTTGCCTCCATTCGTGACGATGCCCTGGCTGGCGTATCATCCCGCAGCCCCGGGCGGCAAGGCGCCGGGTCAGAACGGTGGCTGGCTGGGCAAGCGCGTCGACCCGTTTCTGATCGAGGGAGATCCGAATCAGCCCGACTGGAAAGTGCCTGCCCTCACGCTCAGCGACGGCATCACAGCAGAACGCTTCCAGAACCGTCAGCGACTCCTCGCTGCCATCGACGCACAGCAGCGACTGCTCGAAAAGTCGTCGGCACTCACTGCACTCACCACACAACAGCAGCAGGCCTTCGGATTGCTCGGGTCACCCGTCGTACGCGAGGCGTTCGACCTGCAGCAGGAACCGGATGCCGTTCGCGATCGATATGGCCGGCACATTCACGGGCAATGTGTCCTCTTGCGCGCAGGCTGGTGGAGCACGGCGTGCCGTTCGTACAGGTCAACTGGCACAATGACAACAATCCGTTCTGGGACACACATGGCGACAACTTCAGCAAGCTGAAGACGTTGCTGATACCTCCGGCTGATCAGGCACTCGCCGCGCTGCTCATCGACCTGGAAGAACGAGGACTGCTCTCGGAGACACTCATCGTCTGGGTGGGCGAATTCGGCCGACGTCCCGAGATCACGGCCGGGAATGCAGGGCGGGAACATCACCCCTCCTGTTACAGCGGACTGCTGGCGGGCGGCGGCATTCGCGGAGGACTGGTGCATGGCGGCAGCGACCGCGATGCCCGCTATCCGGAGCAGTCTCCGGTCTCCCCTCACGACCTGGCGGCGAGTGTGCTGCATGCCCTGGGGATCGCTCGTGATGAGACGCTGATGGACCGCACAGGTCGTCCGCACTACCTTTATGGGGGACAGCCGATCGTCAGCGTGTTCGGCTGATGCACTGGCGGTCATTGGTCGGGGGCGGATTGTGCTGATTGCGGAAGTGTTTCACTCCATTCAGGGTGAGGGGCAGCTGGCCGGTGTTCCCAGCGTGTTCGTGCGCACGTCGGGCTGTAACCTGCGCTGCTGGTTCTGCGATACGCCCTACACCTCGTGGAAACCGGAGGGCGATCAACGCTCGGTCGCCAGTCTGGTTGAAGAAGTGCAAGCCTTCGACTGTGAGCACATCGTGATCACTGGCGGCGAACCGATGCTGGTGGCAGATGTTGTCACGCTGACCCAGGAACTCAGGCGGGTCGATCACCATATCACCATTGAAACCGCCGGGACCGTGGACCTCGCGGTGGAGGCGGATCTGATGTCGATCAGCCCCAAGCGGGCGAACTCGACTCCCGAGGGAACCGACTGGGCGGCCCGGCACGACGAGCGTCGGCATCGACCGCAGGTCATTCGTCGTCTCGTGTCCGATTATAACTATCAACTGAAGTTCGTCATCGACACACCGGCTGACATCGACGACGTCGAACAGTACCTCACGGAGTTCCCGGAAGTGACCGCCGGGCATGTCTGGCTGATGCCCCAGGCAAGAGATGCGACCGCCCTCCACGACAAGTCGCGCTGGATTGCGGAGGAAGTGATCAGGCACCAGTGGCGCTTCTCACCCCGGTTGCATGTCGAACTGTGGGGCAACGCCCGCGGTAAATGATTGGCCCCCCTGATATGCCTTCCCGTCCCTTCGCCATCGATGCCCACACGCACATCTTCTGCTGGGGAGAAAACCCGCAGGAGGGGTATCTCTCCCGCAAAACACAGAGGGCCTTTGTCACGCGTGCGGTGCTGTGGCTCACACGCATGCAACGCGAATTCGGCACGACGCTGACGCAGAAGATGCGCAGCCGCTATCTCCGGCAAGTCCGCGAATCGCGGCTCGACTACGCCGTGGTGCTCGCGCAGGACGCCGTCTATCGAGAGGATGGCTCACGCGACGACGAAGCAACGCACTTCTATGTCTCCAACGATTACGTCCTGCAACTGGCGCAGGAGTGCCCGAAGATGATCCCCGCGTGCTCCATCAATCCCATCCGCAGCGATGCACTGCAGGAGCTGCAGCGCTGCCGGGAGGCCGGGGCGCGGCTCATCAAGGTGCACACCGCGATCCAGGGTGTCGATCCGTCACGTGCCGAGTTCGAGCCGTTCTATCGGCTCGCTGCGGACCTGGGCATCGTGCTGATGTTTCATACGGGATACGAGCATTCGTGCCGGGTTGTCTCGCAGCAGTACACCGATCCCCGCCGGCTGGAGCGCGTGCTCGACTTCGGCTTTCCGGTGATTGCGGCTCACTGCGGAACGTGCGCGTTCTTCGATCGGGAGGACTACTATCCGAACTTTGTGGACATGATGCAGCGGTACGACAACCTGTATGGTGACACAGCGATCATGGCGAGTCTCATCCGCTGGAGGTCGTTGTCGCGACTGAGCAGGGAGAGTGACGACGTGCGCCGACGCATCGTGCATGGGAGTGACTATCCGTTTCCGCCGGCACGATTGCCTTTCATCCGTCGGACGGGCTGGCGTCCCGGTGATCGTCACAATCCGTTCGATCTCGACCTGCAGATCAAGCGCTCGTTCGAATTTGGCGAGCAGTACGAAAGTCAGATCGCCGGACTGCTGCAACTGCCGTTGAAGTAACAACGGGCGGACAATTGATGAGATGATGTGTTGATGAGTGTAGCGGCCACTCGACAAAGCGCGCGACATCCGGGTGCTGCATCACGCCTTGGTCATGTTGTTGTGTGCCACTGGCTGTGCCAGTGCAACGTCGTGGAATCGCACTCGTAATGACACACTGGTGGAGCCAGTGGCACCCTGCGGTTTCGCCGTACGCAGGGAGTCTCACTTCCACCCGGTCGGCGAAACCGCATGCGGATCGAGTAGACGTGTTCTCCCAATTGACTGCGCAAAGCCAGTCTGTGCAAATAGTACAATCGACCGGCAAAATGTGCCGCCGATCTTGACGCACCGGGAATGATGTCTTAAAACCCCGCTCCCATTCGGCGAGCACCCGGCGGCGACAGCCCTGCGGACCCCTCAAGCTCGCCTCTCAATCTGCGACCCACTTCCCATCCCGCTTCCCGTATCAGGCAGGAATTGACCGATGTACGCATGCCTTCGTCGAGGCGTTGCCGTCCTGTTGACGGTCCTGACCCTCTCGACCCTTCACAACGAACTGTTCGCACAATGGTCCCCCTTTAACCAGTGTGCCTGTGGACCGGCCACGGCGTATGCCACACCGTATGCCACAGCATCCCTGGCGAGTGCTCCTGCAGCCTTCGCCGCCAACCCCTGTGCACCGATTGCGATGGCCGCAATCAATCCCTGTCCCGTCATGCAGGCCATTCCCGAAACTGTCTATCGGGATGTGCAGGTGACCGCCTATCAGGCGGTCAAGAAGACCGTCAAGACTCCTGTGGTCAGGACGGTCTATGAGGACCAGGAAGTGACCGGCTACCGGCAGATTATGGAGCCGCGCACGGTCGAGGTTCCGTCCGTCACGTATCAGCAGGTGCAGGAATGCCAGCCGATGACCGTCAACAAGAGCTACTGGCAGACGGTCTACCAGCCGGTCGCGAAGACGACGCCCTGCCAGTACGACGGCCGGGCCAACTTCGCCGGATGGTTCAACCGGACAGCGTACTCGATGCGGATGGCCATGACCCCCAACTACATTCCCCAGCGCCAGTTCGTGCCCAACGTCATCGCCTACAATCAGCCGGTGACGCGCACCGTGGCGGTGCCGACCACTCGTGAAGTCACCTACAACGTCGCCAAGATGGTTCCCTACACGACGACGCAGAGAGTGGCCAAGCAGATCGTCGTCGACGAAGATCGCGAAGTCACCGCATATGAACCCTACACGACGACAAAGACCGTCGCCGTCGGCACACGCACTCGTTATGCGATGATCGATCCGCTCGGAGGCGGCGGAACAGCGACCGCGCTGGCCCCGACCCCCGATCGTACGGCAGCCCAGGATCAGCCGATCCAGCAGCGGGCCGACAACAACGGACGCTCGTCGGCCATCAAGCAGCAGAGCTTCGAACAGGCTCCGACACAGTTCCAGCCCACCCTCAAGCCTACGCCGCAGCCGTCAACTCCGACGTTGCAGACCCCGCCGGCCGCGACCCCGAGTGAGCAGGGCGGCTCCCCGTTCCTGCTGCAGGAGTCGCACTACGAGAGTCGTCCGGTTCCCTCGGCTGCCAAGGTCGCTGCGGGAGGCTGGAAGCCCTCGAAGAAAACTGCAACGTCCACGTCCACAAGCACGCCTGCTGTCGTCGCCGCCAACTGACGGTTGACCGACCCGGGTTTCTGAAAATCTCACCCTCGCGGCACCGGTATCATGCCGGTGCCCACTTTTTGCGCTCAGCGGTCTTTCGCTCGGGTGCCACTGGCTCCGCCAGTGCGCCACAACGAGTGCAACCCTTGACGTTGCACTGGCAAAGCCAGTGGCACACCAACGGTCTTTCGCGAACGGTTCACAGGCGGCTGCCAGGATGTCAGAATCGTGGCAGCCCCTGCTGAACCCAACTTTCGTGAGGAGACCACATGCCATCTCGACTCGTTGCTCGTCGCTCCGCACTCAGCACGTACTCGTGCATTCTCGCAATGCTGGTCGCGTCACTGGGGGCGACACGGACCAACGCAGCGGACAAGCCCAACATCCTGTTCATCGCCATCGATGACCAGAACGACTGGATCGGGTGTCTGGGCGGGCATCCCCAGGTGCAGACGCCGAACATCGACGGCCTCGCCGCCGCGGGCACATTGTTCACCAACGCCCATTGCCAGGCACCGCTGTGCAACTCGTCGCGAACCAGTCTGATGACCGGCCTGCGTCCGTCGACAACCGGCGTCTATGGACTGGCTCCCTGGTTTCGCGATGTGCCGGAGCTGGCGGACCTTGTCAGTCTGCCCCAGCATCTGCGACGACACGGCTATCGAGCCATGTCGGCGGGCAAGATCTATCACGGCGGATTCGCCCAGCGCAAGGGGTCCGATGAGTTCGACGAGTTCGGACCACCGTCCGGCGTCGGCGTGCGCCCGCCCAGAAGCTCGTACAGACACCCCAGAATCATCCGCTGGTCGACTGGGGAGTGTTTCCTCACAAGGACGAAGACAAGGGGGACTGGCAGGTCGCCAGTTGGGCTGTCGAACAACTGAAGAGAAAGCACGATCAGCCCTTCTTCCTGTCGGTCGGCTTCTTCCTGCCGCACGTCCCCTGTTACGCCACGCAGAAGTGGTTCGACCTGTATCCGGAGGACTCAGTACTGCTGCCCCCGGTGCGCGAGGACGATCGTGACGACACGCCGAGGTTCTCATGGTATCTGCATTGGAAACTGCCCGAACCGCGTCTGAAGTTCCTCCAGGAAGCGGATCAGTGGACCAACCTCGTCCGCTCGTACCTGGCGTGCACCAGTTTTGTCGACTCCCAGGTCGGCCGCCTGTTGACGGCGCTGGACGAAAGCGGCCTGCGCGACGACACGATCGTCGTGCTGTGGTCTGACCATGGCTGGCACCTCGGCGAGAAGCTCATCACCGGGAAGAACACGCTGTGGGACCGGGGGACCCATGTGCCGCTCATCTTCGCCGGCCCCGGCGTCGCCGTCGGTGCTCGTTGCCCGCAGCCAGTCGAGTTGCTCGACATCTATCCGACGCTGCTTGAACTGTGTGGACTGCCGCCGGTCGACGGACTGGAAGGACACAACCTGATACCTCAGCTGCAGCACCCCAATAAGCCGCGCGAGTGGCCCGCCATCACGACCCACAATCACGATAACCACGGCCTTCGTACCAACCGCTGGCGGTTCATTCAGTATGCCGACGGGTCGCAAGAACTCTACGACATGCGGGCCGATCCGCACGAGTTCGACAACCTCGCGACGAACTCAGCCTATGCAGACGTCATCGAAGAGCTCAAGGCATGGCTCCCCCAGGTCAACCGTCAACCCGTGCCGGGCAGTGCCCACCGTATCCTGCTGTGGGACGGTCACACGGCCAACTGGGAGGGACAGGACATCCCTGACGACGCGCCGGTGCCGGAACTGTGAGGGGCGGATGAGCTTCACCGTGAGCCGTAGTGGCCGCAGGGCAGGAGCCTGCTCTACAGTGGGTGACGCACGTTCATGAGTATCCCCTGGGGACTGCTGGCATTTTGGTTCCTCAGCCCGGCCCTATTGTGGGGGCTGGCGCTGGTGGGCATTCCGTTGCTCATCCAGTGGCTGCACCGTCGACGTTTTCGCGAGGAACCCTGGGCGGCGATGCAGTTTCTCAGGGCGGCGACCCGCTCACAGTCGCGTCGCCTGCGCCTGGAGTCGCTGCTGCTTGTCTTCATCCGGTCGTTGATCGTGCTGCTAGCGGTGCTGGCCATCGCCGGACCGTTCCTGGAGTCGGCCGAGTGGTTCGGGGGACCGGGTCCGTCGGTGCGTCGGCTCATTGTGCTGGATACGTCACTGAGTATGGGGTATCAGCAGGACGGCACCTCGCGCCGGGACCGGGCGCGCGATGCGGTGCGTCTGTTGGTCGAAGCGGCCCGTCCGGGGGATTCGTTTCAGGTGGTGCGGATTGGTGACGCTCCGCCGCAGGACATCGTCGCCCAGCCGTCGTTCGATGGCACCGCCGTGCTCAGAGAGATTGACCGGAGCCTGCGTTCACAGGAGTTCGGCAACGTGGCACCGGCCCTGGAGCGAGCCCTGGAGTTGCTGCAGGCTCCGGCCGCTGATCGACGTCGCGAGGTGTACATCGTCAGCGACTTTCAGCAGACGAACTGGGAGCCGGCGACGCTTTCCGAAAGGGACCGCATCCGCGAGGCGGCTGAACAACTGGGACGTGCGGAGCCGGTCCAACTGGTCAATGTGGGGGGGCCGGCCGTCAACGCCGCCGTCACGCAGCTGCAGGGGGATGCACTGGCCCCCACCCTCGGCATGCCGGTGAATCTGGAGGCGCGGATCAATCGCTATGGCCGGGGGTTGCGGGCGTCGCTGCCTGTCGAGCTCGTGGTCGATGGACAGGTGCGCCAGACGCAGTCGGTGGATGTGCCTGCCAACGGGGAAACGGTGGTGACGTTTCGCACGTCCTGGGACGAACCGGGTCGATTCGCCGTCGAGGTCCGACTGCCCGAAGACGGATTGATCGCCGACGACCACCGGGCCCTGGCGGTACACATCCGCGAGCAACTGTCGGTCCTGCTGGTGAATGGTCGCGAATCGGGGGACGCCTTCGGCCGGGCGAGCGACTACGTGGAACTCGCACTGCAGTCGCTCGCAGCAGGAGCCGCCGGGACATCGTCCCGCCACAGCCTGTCGGTGCAATCGACAACCCTCAACGAGTCGGCCCTGGTGCGCACCGAACTGAGCCAATACGACGTCGTCTTCTTGTGTGACGTCGCGTTTCTCAGCGAAGTCGAGGTCGATCGACTGCGGAGTTTCGTCGAGGCGGGAGGCGGGTTGATCATCGGGCTGGGAGAGCAGGTTCAGCTCGCGAACTACAACCAGATGCTGCATCCGGACGATGACGGACTGATGCCGGTCGAGTTTCTGGAACCGGTGGGGGACCTGCGAAACTTCGAGGACGTGGTTCACATCGATCCGGGGGACTATGAGCATCCGTCGGTGCGGCCCTTCGCAGGGAATCCGGAGGCCGGGCTGACGTCGGCCACGTTCTATCGACATGTGCGGATCCGCATTCCCGACGAGTCGGTGGTCGCGCCCTCACTGAGGTTTACGAATGGCGATGTGATGCTCGTGGAGCGCACACTGGGAAATGGGCGTGTGCTGCTGGTGACCTCGTCGCTGGATGATCAGTGGGGCAGCTGGGCGCTGTGGCCGAGCTTTCTGCCGATGATTGTGGAACTCGCACGGTATGCGGCGGCGGGAGAGACATCGGGCGACGGTCTGCGAGTGGGTCAGCCGTTGTTGCGCAGTTTTCCGGTGAGCGCCTTCGGGATGCCCGCGAGCATGTTGCTGCCGGATGGTCGGCGCGTGCCCCTGACTCCGGAAGTGACCGAGCGCGACACGACGGTGACATTCTCACAGACGCGCGAGCAGGGGATCTATCGCTTGGAACTGGGGCCGCCTCTGGACAGGACCGAGCTGATTCCCGTCCATGTGGATGCGGGAGAGCGACTTGCAGCCGGTGGACGAGGAACACCTGCGGGTCCTCTTCCCGCGCAGCAGCGATGTGGATGTGCAACGTCTGGCGAGTGCAGCCAGTGAGAGTTCGGCGGCGGACACCAACGCCAGTCCGCTGGCGGGAGTCCTGCTGGCGGCCCTGCTGGGACTGCTGCTCATCGAGCCGTTGCTGGCCTGGAAACCTCACGTGGGCCTATGGGCCCTGCTGGTGGCTCCCGTCCTGGGACTGTTGGTGCATGGCGGGCACTGGCTGCTGGGGCTGTTTCTGCTGGTCATGGCCCTCGCCGCACTGGCGCAGCGTCGTTGGGCACATCGCTGATGGTGGATGGCTGGAGGTATTCATCCATTCGAGGGAAGGTGTTGGGGTGCCACTGCTGGCTTGTCCAGCAGTGCAAGAACGCTCTGCTCGGATGTGAATCACAGACCGGTTGATGGACATCCACCCTGTCACCTCTTCGCGGCTGCGCCGCCCCAGATTGCGATGCAATCTGAGCCGCCCGCGGGACGACGTGCGGCGGAGGGACGCCCCCGCGCCGTCCATCAAACCTCTCCCTCTGAGGGAGCGGCTGGAGGAGGGTCTCCTGCTGCACACCATCTGGCGACAGTGCGACATCACCCACAACCTCCTGTCGCTCCGCGACCCCGGATCAAGATCCGAGGCTACCCAATTGTCCCGCCTCACGTTCTGCAGACTATTCGAGAACCGTACAGATGTGCGGCACCCGGTCGACGAGCGGGATCACCTGTGGCTGGTAGATTTCCAGGTACGCTTTGCGTTCGCGATGGTTCTTCCACGCCTGTTCGCTCTCCCAGCGCTCGCACAGCAGGATGACCCGCGGGTCGTTGGTCGAATGGCAGACCTCGAAGCTCTCGCAGCCCGGTTCTTCGCGGGACAGCCGACCGGCCTGGGTGAGCAACCCGGCGACCTTCTCGATCTGTGATTCGTTTTTGACAGTCAGGATGACATTGATGCAGAACATGGCGCAACCCTTCAGGTGAAATTGGGGAGACAGACTCAGTTGTGGTGGACTGTGTTCCCATGAGATATACTGAAATTCCACCCCGTCAACACCTCACCCAACCTTGTCGATTCATGGGAATCATGCACAGGCCCGCCACCTTGTTGACTGAGTCGCTGCTGACGTTGACGCTCCTGTGCATGGTGCCGGACATTGGCATCGCTGAGGGTGCTGCCGTCACGCCGCCGATCGACTTCGCCGCCGACATCGCACCGCTGCTGCAGCAGAAGTGCCTGGAGTGTCATGGGGAGAAGGAACCTGAAGGAGGACTGCGGCTGACGTCGCGCCGGCAGCTGCTCAATCGCAATGACTCCGGCGAACCGGCGGTGATCGCTGGACGGTCTCTGGAGAGCGAGCTGATCCGCCGGGTAACCGCAGGTGAGGATGAGCGCATGCCTCCCGAGGGCGACCCCCTGTCTGTGACGGAAGTCGCCCTGCTGCGGCGGTGGATCGATGAAGGAGCCGTGTGGCCCGAGAACATCAGCGAACCAAAACCGAAACATTGGGCGTACCAGTCTCCGCGTCGGCCGGAGACTCCCGACGTGCAGCGCCTGGAGTGGGTGCAGAATGAGGTCGACGCCTTCGTCCTGTCCACGATGGAGCACCTCGACACGCCGCTGTCCCCGTCTCGACCGGCGGACCCTGCGACATTGCTCAGACGTGTGCATCTCGATCTCGTCGGGCTGCCGCCGTCTGTTGAGGAGCTCGATGTGTTTCTCGCGGATCCATCGCCGGCTCATTACGCGGCGATTGTCGATCAGTTGTTGCAGTCCCCTCGGTTCGGAGAGAAGTGGGCCCGGCAATGGCTCGATCTGGCGCGGTACTCCGATTCGAACGGTTACCAGGCGGACCAGTTTCGCAGCATGTGGGCGTGGCGCGACTGGGTGATCGATGCCCTCAATGCCGACATGCCCTTCGACCAGTTCACGATCGAGCAACTGGCCGGCGACCTGCTGCCGGATGCGACGCTGGAGCAGCGCATCGCGACGGGGTTTCACCGCTGCACGACCTGTAATGTCGAGGCGGGGGTCGATCCCGAAGAGAATCGCATCAACCAGATCATCGACCGGGTCAACACGACCGGGACCGTGTGGCTCGGCACTACGCTGGAATGTGTCCAGTGCCACAACCACAAGTACGATCCCTTTACTCAGCAGGACTACTACCAACTGTTTGCATTCTTCAACAACACGCCGCTGGAGGTCGTACGCCCCGACGACAAGGGCGTGCAGTACGAGGTCTCGGGCCCCAAAATGGAACTGCCTTTGCCGGAACGCTTGCAGCAGCAGCGCCAGACACTTCAGCAACGGCGGGATGTGCTCAACGAACGTATGGCTGCCCGCAAACACGTGCTGGTTGAGGAGCAGGGCGACTGGCAGGCGCAGTTACGTTCGCAGGTGGATGAGATGCCCGAGTGGCATCCGCTCGACATCACCGGTTTCGAGTCTTCCGGCGGGGCGACGTCTGAGATTCGCGATGACCGATCGCTACTGGTCACCGGCCCTACGCCAGCGACCGACACTTATACCCTCACGGTGGATACAACACTCTCGGGCATCACGGGGTTCAAGCTGGAATGCCTGACGGATGCTTCGCTCCCCGAACTCGGGCCGGGGAGAGCGACGCCCCGCCCCAATCTGATTGTCAATGAACTGGAGGTGTCGCTGGTTGCCTCACCCGGGGTCGATCCGCAACCGATTCCGCTGCATTCTGCACGTGCTGACTTTGCCCAGAAAAACTGGGAAGCGGCAGGTGCTGTAGACGGCGATCAGAAGTCCGGCTGGGGGATCAATCCGCAGTTCGGCAAGGAGCATTGGATTTCGGTCCTCACTGCGAGTCCCATCGTCGGCGAACAGGAGACGCGGCTCATCTTCCGCGTCATCCAGAATTACGGAGGTGCACGCACCATCGGTCGCCTGCGGATCTCGGCCATGACGGGAAGTCCGAAGGCAGAGGTGACTCCCGCAGAGATCCGGAAGATCCTCGCGAAGAGCGACGATGCTGTGACGCCCAAGGAACAGAAGGCTTTGGTCAAGCACCAGGAAGAGAGCGATGTCGCGCTGGGGAAGATGATCCGGGAACTGGCGGAGATCGATCAACAGCTTGCCGAGATCGCACCGGAAACGACACTCGTGATGGTGGAGATGGACTCGCCTCGGATGTCGGCCATCTTCCGGCGCGGCAACTTCCTCGAACCCGGCGCTGAAGTCGTTCCCACGACACCGACCGCGCTGCACAGCCTGCCAGCTGAATGGATGCAGGGCGATCGCGGCGATCGTCTGGCACTGGCCCGCTGGCTGGTCTCCCCGGACAATCCGCTGGTGGCACGGGTCACCGTCAATCGCTGGTGGGCCGAGGTCTTCGGACAGGGACTCGTCACCACCCTGGAGGACTTCGGAACGCAGGGAGAACGTCCCACTCATCCCGAACTGCTTGATTGGTTGGCTGTCGAGTTGATGGAACATGACTGGTCGATGAAGCACATCCTGCGGTTGCTCGTCACCTCGGCGACCTATCAGCAGGATTCGCGTGTCACACCGCAACAGCTCAGGCGGGATCCGGCGAACAAGTGGCTCGCGCGGGGCAGCCGCTTCCGTCTGCCGGCCGAGTCGATCCGCGACAATGCGCTGGCGGTCAGCGGACTGCTGTCCACCAAACAGGGCGGCCCGCCGGTCTACCCGCCGCAGCCCGAGAGAATCTGGCGTCATGTGGGTCGCAATGCTCCGAAGTATGAGACCGATACGGATGAAGACCGGTTCCGCCGTGGGGTGTACGTCGTCTGGCGTCGCAGTGCTGCCTATCCGAGCTTCACGAACTTCGATGCGCCCTGACCGGGCCGCATGTTGTGTCAATCGGTCTCGCACGAATACCCCGCTGCAGGCACTGACATTGCTCAACGATCCGGCGTATGTAGAGATGTCGCTGGCCCTGGGACGGCGGATGGCGTCGGACCGCCCGGAGATCGATGATCGCGGCAAGATCGAATACGGATTTCGTTTGACGATGGGGCGACAGCCCACGTCTGAGGAAGTCTCGCAGCTTCTGGATTTGTTCGAGCGGCAGCGGACCCGGTTTGCGGACGACGAGAGTGCCGCCCGTTCATTGACCGGGGAGGCGAAACTCTCGGGCGATGAACTGCGACGACTGGCGGCGTGGTGTTGTGTCGCGACGACGCTGCTCAACCTGGATGAGACGATCACCCGCAACTGACGTGCGACGGTCTAGGTGGCCGGTTGACGACCACTGAGATGCCAGATAGATTTCAATAGTCGGGGCCTGCTGCCCGATGTGATTCGAATTCCTCCCCGCGACGCTCCCTGCCCGCTCGATCTGGACGCTCCCCCGTATGGCCCCGATGGTCCGATCATCTGTCCTCACTTCAGCGGTGCCCGGCGGCGAACGTTCGCTGCTGAAAGATCGTGCGTATGAGGAGCTGAAGCAGCGGATTCAGGATGCGACGTTCGAACCGGGGTCGTTCCTGTCGGAACGTCAGCTGGCCGCGCGACTGGGGATGAGCAAGACTCCGGTGAAGGCGGCCCTGGAGCGACTGGAGGCCGAGGGGTTCATTGCGGTCTCACCGCAACAGGGCATCGTGGTTCGCGAGCTCTCGCTGCAGGAGATCAGCGACCAATTTGAAATCCGGCAGGCACTGGAGTCGTTTGTCGTGCGTTCGGTGGCGGGCACGCTCGACCAGGAAGAGGCTGCTCGTGTGATCGACAACCTCCATTGCCAGCAGCAGGCCGCGGATGACCGGGACATCACGTCGGCGGTCGCGCTGGATGCCGAGTTTCATCGGTTGTTCTGCGAGTTTCTCGGTAACCAGGAGATCATCCGCGTGATGACTCACCTGCGGGAGAAGATTCACCGCGTCATCACCTGGGTGTTCGATCAGGAGACCGACCGTCTGCAGACCAGTGTGGCCGAACATCGACTGATTGCGGACGCGGTTCTGGCGGGAGATGTGGACCGGGCCGTGAGCGCCCTTGAGGAGCACTTGCGATATGGCAAGCAGCAGTTGCTCGCCCCACGCCGGCGATAACCATCCCATGATCACCAGCGCGACACACGATCTGAAATCCGGGTGGCCGGGTCTGAACACCGGATCGAACCGGAGCGTTGTACGCCGGGTCCGCGTGATGATCCACTTCATGGTCGTGGGGCTGTTGCTCCCGGCGATGTTGAACGCCGACGACGCCCCTGTGTTTCTGCGGGGGATCAATCTGAATGGTCCCGCGGTGACAATTGACTCTCGTGCCTGGGAGGGGAGTGAGTCGCAGCACTATGTGTGCAACGACAATGCCTTCGAGAACCAGAACGTCCCGCTCGTTCCGCCGACCGATCCCGAGCGGGCGCCGATGATTCGCAGCAGTCGCTGGGGAGGCAACCGCATCGAACTGACCGACATTCCGCCCGGAACCTACACGCTGTTCTTGTACGTGTGGGAAGACAACAACGCCGAAACATATTCGATCGCGGTCAACGGCCGGCAGGTCGCCGCACGCTACAACAGCGGCAAGACCGGTCATTGGGAAAAACTCGGCCCGTGGCACACGTCCGCGAAGGACGGCAAGACTCGTGCTGACGAGCCAGGGCGGGGCGGCGAATTTCTCCGGTATTGAACTGTGGCGAGGCCAGTATGACGGTGCCGATTCCACTGCCGATCAGGGACGAGGAACTGGCCTTCTTCGAGAAACGCATTCGACCGCTGCTCGTCGAGAACTGCTACGAGTGCCACAGTGCCGAGTCGAAGGAGCTGGCAGGCGAACTGCTGGTCGATTCGCGGGCGACGATCCGCCGCGGCGGAACGATTCCGGGCCGGCGGTGGTGCCCGGCGATGTCGACCACAGTCTGCTGATTGAGGCCGTTCGCTACGAGAACGACGACCTGCAGATGCCGCCCGACGAGCAAGCTCTCGGATGCCGAGATCGCCGACCTCGAGCGCTGGGTGAAGATCGGGAGCCCCGGATCCGCGCACGGCCACACGCAAACATCGTCGGCAAGCAGATCGACGTGGCGGCGGCGCGAGAGTTCTGGTCGCTGCGACCGTTGACACTGCCTGCCGTTCCAGCGTGCAGAACACCGACTGGCCGCGCACGCGACATCGATCGCTTCATTCTCGCGCAAGCTGGAAGAACACGGACTCGACACCAGCCGCCGATGCCGACAAGCGAACGCTGATTCGCCGGGCGACTTACGATCTTGACCGGCTTGCCGCCGACACCGGAGGAGGTCGACGCGTTTCTCGCGGACGAATCCGCCGACGCCTTTGCCCGCGTCGTCGATCGGTCTGCTCGCTTCGCCCCGCTACGGCGAACGCTGGGGACGGCACTGGCTGGATGTGGTTCGCTATGCCGACACCGCCGGCGACAACTCCGACTATCCCGATTCCGCAGATGCATCGCTATCGCGACTGGGTGATCGACGCCTTCAATCGCGACCTGCCGTACGACGAGTTCGTGCGCGATCAACTGGCCGGCGACCTGCGCGGCGGCGCGACCGACGAGGAGCGGTTTCAGCGGATCATCGCCACCGGTTACCTCGCCAACGCCCGGCGCTTCGGCTCGCGCGTTGACGACTATCCGCAGCATCTGACGATCGAGGACACGATCGACAATCTGGGCCGCTGCGTTTCTCGGCCTGACGCTGAGCTGCGCCCGCTGCCACGATCACAAGTTCGATCCGATCACGACATCGCGACTACTACGGGCTGTACGGCATCTTTCACAGCACGCGCTATCCGTGGCCCGGCATCGAACTGGACAAGAAGCAGCGCGATTTCGTGCCACTGGTCCCGTCCGGCAGAACTGCCGGAAGTGGAACAGATGCTCGGCCGAGCGGACGAAGGAGCAGTCGACGGCTCGACGCGGAGGTGAAGCAAGCTCAAGGACTCCCTGAAGAAGGCGGCCGACGCGGACAAGGACGAGGCCAAGACAGCAGCTCAAGACGGCTGAAGAGGCCGCCGAGCAGACTTCCGCAACAGCACCCTGCCGTTCGAAACGGCCTATGCGGTCGCCGAGTCGCAAGACTCCGGAGGACGTGGCGGTTCAGCAGAAGGGCGATCCGGCACGTCCGGGCGACATCTGGTCCCGCGGCACTTCCCGACCGTGCTCGGCGGCGGCAGAGTTGCCGGCGGACTGCCGAGTCGAGCGGCCGCGCGCAACTGGCCGATTGGATCCTCGCCGACGACAATCCGCTGCCGGCCCGCGTGATGGCCAATCGCATCTGGCAGCATCATTTCGGCCGCGGCATCGTGCCGACACCCAACGATTTCGGCAAGCAGGGCAAGCCGCCGACGCATCCCGAATTGCTCGATTATCTGGCCGCGCAGTTTCGCGACGGCGGCTGGTCGATCAAGTCGATGCACCGGCTGATCATGCTCGTCGCGGACGTATCAGCAATCGAGCCGACGCGATCGTCGGAGGCAATCTCGACCAGGATCCGACGAACGACTGGCTGGCCGGGCTTCCCCGTCAGCCGGCTCGATGCCGAATCGATCCGCGACACGCTGCTGGCGCTCGGCGGCAATCTCGATCTCTCGCCCGCCGGGCCGCATCCCTTTCCCGCCGCAGCACACGTGGGACTTCACCCAGCACAATCCGTTCAAGGCGGTCTACGAGAACAATCATCGCAGCGTCTATCTGATGACGCAGCGCATTCAGCGGCATCCGTTCCTGGCGATCTTCGATGGAGCCGACCCGTCGACCAGCACGCCGCGCGGATGACCAGCACGACGCCGTTGCAGGCGCTGTATCTGCTGAATGATCCGTTCGTCCACGAGCAGTCGCAGCTGGTCGCCGAACGCATCCTCAACGCAGGCTCGACGACGACGATGTCCGCGTGCAGTTCGCGTACGAACTGCTGTTCTCGCGCGCCCGCCGACGTCCGACGAATTCGCTGCGGCGTCAGGAGTTCCTGGCCGACGCGCGACAAGCTGCTGCAGCGACGACGGCGTGCCCGCCGAGCAGGTCGAACCGGAAGCGTGGCGCGCCTGCGTCCGCACCCTGTTCCGACTGAATGAATTCGTTTACCTCGACTGAGTGATGACGATGCCATCGCAACGCACTCACCGCACCGTTCGCCTCGTCGCGAGATTCTCCGATCGCTCGTCGGCGGTTCGCTGCTGATGCCGGGACTGCTGTCGGAGCTGCTGGCCGCAGACGCGTCGCTACCGAGCGATCCGCTGGCGCCGAAGCAGCCCGGCACTTTCCGGCCAAGGCCAAGCGGGTGATCTTCGTCTTCTCCAACGGCGGCGTGTCGCACATGGACACGTTCGATCTACAAGCCGGAGCTGTTCAAAGCCGACGGCAAGATGATGGGCGTCGGCGGCGGCCTGTCGAACCAGCAACGCGTGCTGCTCAAGCCGCTCTGGGAGTTCCGGCCCGGCGGCAAGTGCGGCACGCTGGTCAGCGATCTGTTTCCCGCATCTGCGCGAGTGCATGGATGACATCTGCGTCATCCGCTCGATGAACGGCAACGACAACGAGCACTACAACGCCACGCTCGGCATGCACACCGGTTCGTTCTTCTTCTCGCGTCCCAGCATCGGCTCGTGGGTCAGCTACGGACTGGGCACGGTGAACCAGAATCTGCCGTCGTTCATCGCGCTGGCTCCGCAGATGCCCTACGCCGGGACGCAGATTTTCAACAACGATTTTCTGCCGGCCTATCACCAGGGAGTGCGCGTCATCGGCGGGAAGGAGCCGATCGCGAACCTCGACCGCCGCATCGCCGCAGCGCGGCCTGCAGGAACTGGAACTCGGATTCGCCGACGTGCTCAACAATCGCCACCTCGGAACAGCGCGCCGGCGACAGCGATCTGTCGGCACGCATCCGCAGCTTCGAGACCGCCTTCCACATGCAGACCGATGCACCGGAGGCATTCGACGTCGGCAAGGAAGACGAGCGAACGCTGGCGATGTACGGCCTGAAACGCGGAGAAAGCGACGGCTTTGGCTGGCAGTGTCTGGTCGCCCGGCGACTGGCCGAACGCGGCGTGCGGTTCATCGAACTGGTCGACGGCAGCAGCAGTAACAACTGGGATCAGCACGGCAACATGGCCGAGCACGCCGACCACGCGAAGAACATCGACCAGCCGCTCGCCGGGCTGCTCCGCGATCTGAAGGATCGCGGCATGCTGGACGACACGCTCGTCGTCTGGACGACCGAATTCGGCCGCACTCCCGGGGTCGACGGTGACAAAGGGACGCGGCCATCACAGCGCCTGCTTCTCGTCCTGGCTGGCCGGCGGCGGCGTCAAAGGCGGCATGACCTGCGGCGCAACCGACGAGATCGGTGCGACCGTCGCCGAGAACGGCGTGCATGTCCACGACTTCCACGCCACGATCCTGCATCTGCTCGGCATCGACCACACGCGCCTGACCTATCGCCACGCCGGTCGCGACTACCGTCTGACCGACGTCCACGGCAAGGTCGTCCACGAGATTCTCGCATAGGACGGAAGTCGTTCGTCGGGTCACCAGTCTACAAAGGACCACCACGGCGACACTGGACGGCTTCGCGGTCGACGAACAGGCTTGCTTTGCCGTCGTGGATCAGGTGATCTGACGCCTTCACCCGCCGGGTCTCGGCAAGAAACTTCCGCAGACGCGCACAAGGTTCGACGTCTATAATCCTGCAGGAGTTCCGGGAGGCCCTTTGCGGAAGCCAGGACGTCATGACGCGTGCCATCGACCGAGACGAGAAACGCTTCAACGAAATCGTCCGCGGGAAGATCCGCAAGGACCTGCGGAAGTACGTCAATCACGGCGAGATGCTCGGCCGCAAGGGACGTGAGACCGTGTCCATCCCGGTGCCGAACATCGACATCCCCCACTTCCGTCACGGCAAGAGGGGCTCGGGCGGCACTGGACAGGGCGAGGGCGAGGTCGGGCAGCCGATCGGACGCGGGCAGGACGACGGCGACGGCCAGGGACAGGCCGGCAGCGAAGCGGGTCGCCACATCCGCGAGGTCGAGGTCTCGCTGGACGAACTGGCCGAGATGCTCGGTGACGAACTCGAACTGCCCAACATCGTACCCAAGGGCAAGGACGCCATCCGCTCGAAGAAGGACAAGTACACGACCATCGGCCGCACCGGTCCCGACTCGCTGCGGCACTTCAAGCGGACCTACAAGGAGGCGCTCAAGCGGCAGATCGCCAGCGGCCAGTACAACCCGAGCGAGCCGGTCATCATCCCCAGCAAGGACGACGAACGCTTCCGCAGTTGGAAGACGGTGCTACGAACCGCAGGCCAACGCGGCCATCATCTACATGATGGATGTCTCCGGGTCGATGACCGACGACCAGAAGGAGATCGTCCGCATCGAGTCGTTCTGGATCGACACCTGGCTCCAGAAGCCAGTACGACGGCGTCGAACGGCGGTACGTCGTGCACGATGCGGTCGCCCACGAGGTCGATGAAGACACGTTCTACCGCGTCCGGGAATCGGGCGGCACGCGCATCTCGTCCGCGTACAAGAAGGCGCCAGACGATCATCGACCGCGACTTCCCCCCGTCGCGACTGGAACATCTACTGCTTCCAGTTCTCCGACGGCGACAACTGGGGCGAAGACAACCGCGACTGCCTTAAGCTGCTGATCGAAGGACTGCTCCCCCACTGCAACCTGTTCTGCTACGGACAGGTCGACAGCCCGTACGGCTCGCGGCGACTTCATCCGGGAACTCCGCAAGCTGACCGACGAACACGAGAACCTGTCCTCAGCGAGATCGAAAGCAAGGAAGGGATCTACGACTCGATCAAGACGTTCCTCGGGAAGGGGCGCTGATGGCGGCGGAGGCGGGGCTGGGCCCGACCGGGATGTGCGTCATTTTCAATCCCAACGCGGGTCGGCGGCGTGCGGAGCGCCGGCTGTCCCGATACCGCCAGAAGTGGGAGTCGCAAGCCACCTTCTGGCCCGACGACTCATGCTGCTCATGCCGGTGAACTGGCCCGGCAGGCGCTGGAGCAGGGGGCCCGGGTGGTCGCTGCCGCAGGTGGAGACGGCACCGTCCATGAGGTCGCCAACGGCCTGTTGTCTGCTGACCGCGACGCCCCGCCGGCGACACTGGCGATCGTTCCTGTTGGGTCGGCCAACGACTACGCCTGGTCCGTGACCAGACAGTGCGGACTGTCGGATCTGGATGATGATTGCGGGACTGGGTCGATATCGGCATCGTCGAGACGCCGTCCGGCAAAAGACAATACTTCGTCGAGTCGATCGGCCTGGGCCTCTCGGCCCAGGTGACCGCCGAGTCCCGCAAACCCTCGCGGACGCAGGGGGTATGGCTGTATGGACTCGCCGCTCTCCGTGTGCTGTCTCGTTCACTCGATCCCGACGTGCTGGAACTTCATTGGGATGATGAGCCTGGGGTGCGCGAATCGACGCTGCTGCTGAGTCTCATGTTGGGGGTGCGGGAGGGAGGATTTCGGATGGCTCCCCAGGCCCGGCTGGATGATGGTCTCTTCGATGTGGTTCAGGCCGGTGAAATCTGTCGCTGGCGGGCCATCACGTTGATGCCGCGACTGGCCTTGTGTGGACCGCCACAGCACGACCCTCAGATCCATTTGCGAAGCTGTCGGCGGCTGAAGGTTATCTCTGCCCGACCGCTGACGATCCACACCGACGGCGAGTTGTTCTCGACCAGTGCCGATGCCATTCATGAGGTCCAGATTCAACTGCTCCCCTCACGCCTGCGGGTCAAGGTCTGCAGGCTGTGACTGATTCGACGCTGCTTCAGATTCCGCACAGGCACTGACGGGCGTCGTGAAGGGGTAGAACAATTGGCGCAACCACCCGGCAGGTATCCGTTTGCCGTGGGCCAGTCCGTAAGTATGCGGCCAGTGCCCCGGCATATAGTACGTGCCGAAGAGTCGGTCCCAGATCGGTGTGTGGACGGCGAAGTTCTTGTCGACTGCGTCGACCTCCGCGCTGTGATGCCAGTGGTGAAAGCACGGCGTGGCGAGCAGCCATTGCAGGCGAGGAAACTCCCAGCGCACATTGGCATGGATGAAGGTCGCCTGGATCACGACGATCAACAGATAGGCGTAGAAGGCTCGCATCGAAAAGCCCAGCACGTAGATGGGGATGTAGGTCGCCCCGCGGGTCACGATGGCATCGATCAGGTGAAGTCGCGATCCAGCCAGCCAGTCCATCGACTCGGTCGAGTGATGGATGGCGTGCAGACGCCACAGGCAGGGGACGCGGTGAAACGCCCGATGGACCCAGTACTGCGCGAAGTCTGCGACCAGCAGAACTCCCAGCAGCTGGGCCACAAGAGGCAGCGTCGAGACGAAATGAACGATCGAGGGCACTCGCGCCCAGTCGAACAGTACGAGTGCCGGGCTCAGGGTCATCACGCTGATCACCTGGATCATCAGTGTGTTGACGAAGAAATAGGCAATGTCGGTGGTCCATTCGCTGCGGAAGATGGGCTGCTCCGGATGCAGTGCGAACCGCCGCTCCAGGGGCACGTACACCAACGAATACAGAATCAGGTTCAGCAGGAACCAATCTAGACTGAACCCCAGCGGGGGACCGCTGTCCGAGTGTCCTCCGACAGGAACCTGGGAACCGCCCAGTCGCGCGGCCAACAGCGTCAATCCGATCCCCGCCAGTCCTAACGATTTGTTGTAACGCAGGCAAACGCTCAACGACGCGAGCAGGAATGCCGTGACGAGCACGACGTATAGCAAGGCACGGACGACCGTCAGCGGGTACAAGCTGCGCAGCTGGGGCATCGTCAACCATTCGGGAAAGTGAAAGCAGAGGACCACTCCCAGCCCGAGACCTCCCAGCAGCGTCGACAGCACACCACTGATCCACCCCTGCCCGAACGATGTGTCCTGCATGGACTTGAGCGACACGTGGGGGCGCAGAGTGGGATCGCGTTTCGAGGTCGGGTCACTCATGGGAGTGCTCCTCGATCGGGTGCGCCGCTGCCACACGCGAGATTACCCGTGCCTCGAACTGGTGATCGTCCTCACGCGGGACGAGGCCGGTCAGCTTCGTGACGAGGCGTTCGGCACTGCGAAAGAAGTCGATCCTCGTCAGGGGATGATTGAGCCAGCCCGTGGCAATGCAGTAGTAGGCGACATACGGAGACCGGTGATGCTTCATATGGTCCTCGGCACTCAGAATGAGCCCGGCTCGCTGCAGGCAGGTGATCAACCGGGGGGCCGGTCGCATATGAGCCCATTGGTGAACCTGGTTGGTGGGGAGTCCGGCAGCGCAGAATGAAACGATAAACACACGGCACAGAGTCCCCCCGGTCGTGTCCACCGGAATCCAGAAGACGGCGATCATTAGCGGCATCACGATCATGGCCACATCCCCGTTGACGTCCAGAAAGCCCCGTCTGAGGAAGTCGTCCGGATTGACATGATGCACGCGAAACGGCCGAAGTAGCCGCCGACCCAGAATGGGCATCGTCTCGCGGCCCCAGGTGTCGGCAAACCAGTGAACGATGCCTGAGAGCAAATCGGCGGTCAGAAGCCCGGCAATGACCACAGGCAGCGTCCACCACGTTCGTACCGATGGAGTCGCTGCCAGGAATACGATCTGCCTCAACAACAGTCCGGCGGCACCGACGATGGCAGCGGCCTCGTACCAGCGACGCAGCTTGCTGAAGTCGTCGTGCTGTGGCAGCATGAGCATCACACCTGTCGACGGGCACCACCCTGTGAGGGCGTCGCGTAGGTGAGCATATAACGTGGCAGTGTCATTCGCGACGGTGACTTCTCGGCGATCGCCAGCCCGCAGCGTGACTTTGTTGACCCCCAGTTGCCTGCGGAAGGCGGATGTCCGACAATTGGCGACGCCACTGTTGAAGTCTTCCATCCCCATTCTGTCGGGATCCGTCGATGAGTTATCGAGTGCTTTGCATTCTGCGACGAACGGGCATCGTGCTGTTGGTGCTGATCGGGTCTGCGCAGTCAGCTTCGCCCGCCGAGATCGAGCAAAGTCGCGAACTGGCTGCGACCGGGCAGTATGAGGGGTGTCTGGAAGCGATCGGCGAGAGCACCAGTGTCTATCTCGAAGCCTGGCCGGTGCTGAAGGCCGAGGTCGAGATGACCCTGGGGCGCTGGGGCGACGCCAAAGCCACCCTGGACGAGGCCCTCAAGCGGCACAACTGGAGCATTCGCCTGCACTGGATGGCCCGCGATGCGGCCCGTCGGACAGGTGACGAGGCAGGTGCCAAGCAGCATCTGGCGGACATCGGTCGCCTCGTCGACACGGCCCCGTGGCGGTTTACCGATGCGTCGAACCTGGTCACTGTGGGGGAGGTGCTGCTGGAGGCGGGCTACGATCCCAAGGATGTATTGGCCAGTTTTTTTGAGCGGGCCCAGCGGAGCAATCCGGGACATCGCGAACCGGTGCTGGCCATCGGCCGGCTCGCCCTGAAGAAGCGGGACTTCGCACTGGCCGCCAGTACGTTCCGCGAGGGGCTCAAACAGCATCCGGACGATGTCGACTTGTTGCAGGGGCTGGCCCTGGCTCTGCAGGAGAGTGATGCTGAGAAAGCGGCTGAGGTATTGGAGGCGGCCCTAAAGCGGAATCCGCGGCACATCCCCAGTCTGCTGATGGTCGCCGACCGGCAGATCGACGCCGAGCAGTACGACGACGCCCGGAAGACGCTGGACACCATCATCTCGATCAACCCTACGCACGATGAAGCCCATGCGCTGCTGGCCGTGCTGGCGCATCTGGATAACGATGAATCTCAACGGGAGACGTACCGCGAGCAAGCCTTGAGCACGTGGGAGGGGAATCCGTTGGTCGATCATGTTATCGGTCGCAAGCTGTCGCAGAAGTATCGCTTCGCCGAGGGGATCGAGTACCAGTGGGCGGCCCTCAGCAAGGACGCGACCTACCTTCCGGCCCGCAAGCAGGCCGCCAACGATTTGCTCAGGCTGGGTGTTGAGGACGAGGGCTGGAAGCTGGTCGACTCGATCGCCAAAGATGACCAGTACGATGTGGAGGCCTACAACCTCGTAACGCTGCGGGATGAGTTGCAGCAGTTCACCACACTGGAGGGGGACGACATTCTGGTGCGCATGGACGCGCGGGAAGCGTCGCTCTACGGGCAACAGGTCCTCGAACTGCTGCAGCGGGCCAAGGCCACGCTGTGTGAAAAATATGGTCTCAATCTCACCGAGCAGGTGATTGTGGAGATTTTCCCGAACCCCGCCGACTTTGAAGTCCGCACGTTCGGGATGCCCGGAATTCCGGGGTTTCTGGGCGTCTGCTTCGGCAAGGTGATCACAGCCAACAGCCCCGCTTCGCAGGGGGCCAGTCCGAGCAACTGGGAAGCGGTATTGTGGCACGAGTTCTGTCACGTAGTGACGTTGACGCTCACCCGAAACCGGATGCCTCGCTGGTTGAGCGAGGGCATTTCAGTCTATGAGGAACGTCAGAAGGATCCCCGCTGGGGGCAGGTGATGACGCCGACCTATCGGAAGTTGATCCTCGACGGCGAACTGACACCCATCGGTGAGTTGAGCAGTGCGTTTCTCAATGCGAAGAGTCCTCTGCACGTGCAGTTCGCCTACTACGAATCGTCGCTCGTGGTGGAGTTCCTCATCGCACAGTATGGCTTTGACTCACTCAAAGCAGTTCTGGGGGATCTGGCGGAGGGCCTGACGATCAACGAGGCGTTGCCCCGGCACACCGCACCGCTGGAAGTGCTGGACACGCAGTTTGTCGAGTTTGTGAATCAGCGTGTGGTTCAGATGGCACCCGAGGCGGACTGGGCGGAGCCCGATCTGATCCCGCTGCTGACCGAAGACGATCCCCGCGCCTCGCTGCGCGCCTGGATCGACGAGCATCCGCACAACTATCCGGGACTCATGATGTATGCCAAGTTCCTGCTGGAGCAGAACACTCTGCAAGAGGCGGCTGAGATTCTCCAGCGTATGATCGACCTGTACCCGGATGTGCGGGGGAGTGAGAGTCCTTATGTCGAACTGGCCGCCGTCTACCGCAAACTGGGGGACACCACGAAGGAACAGGAGACCCTCGAGCGGTGTGCGGCTGTCGATGCGGACGCTGCCGCCGTGTACCTGCGGCTGATCGAACTTGCCGGCACCACTGACGACATGGACTCGCTGCGTCGGAACGCCGAGCGGCTGATGGCCGTCAACCCGCTGCTCGCCCAACCCCATGAGGTCCTCGCACGGGTCTCGGCAGCGCAGGATGACCACGCGCTGGCCGCCGACAGCTACCGGGCCTTGCTGGTGCTCGAACCCGATGATCCGGCGGAAGTGCACTTTCGACTGGCAGAGCAGCTGGATCATCTGGAAAAATGGCCAGAGTCGAAACGGCATGTGTTACGGGCACTGGAGTATGCTCCCCGGTTTCGTGACGCCCATCGACTGTTGCTGAAGATCCGGGAGCACGCGCCGGCGGAGTCCGGAAGCGATGATGCCCCAGAGAAAAAGGTGGACATCCGCTAAGGGATGGGTGACTGGGGTCTCGCACAGCGAGCCCCCAGTCTGCAGATTGCTGGGGGCTCCCGTTGGTCGACCCCAGCCACACGGAATCGACCAGTGTGTTGTTTTGCGGTCCTCAAGGACTGGAGACGTGTCATGTTCAGGCGCGGACTGGTGGTGCTGTTGCTCGTGGTGATCTCGGGCAGCACGATGGCGCAGCGCAGCCGTTGGGGTCGTTCGCGCGGAGGTGTCGATATCAGCATCGACCGCCGCGGGGTGCCGGATTGGGAGGTGGACCCGGATTTTCCGGACGATCTCTTCACGTTCGTGCGCATCCGCTACAACGCCTATGGCGGCGGTTGGGGCAAGTGGGCGACCGACTACCCAGACAGCGATCTCAACCTGTCGTTTCGCCTGCAGCAGTTGACGGCCCTGAAAGTCGCGCCCGATCCGCTCATTCTGGATCTGACCGACCCGGAGTTGTGCAACTATCCTTTCATCTACATCATCGAGCCGGGCGGCGGATGGGGTGGGGGCGGCCTGAACCTGACCAATGAGGAGGTGGCGGCCTTGCGCCGGTACATCGACAACGGCGGCTTCGTGATGGTGGACGACTTCTGGGGCGAGGACGAGTGGCGAGAGTTCTACCGCGAGATCAAGAAGGTGTTCCCCGACCAGGAGTACGTCGAACTGGAATTGGACCATCCCATCTTTCACTGCGTTTACGACCTCAAGGAGAAGCCTCAAATTCCCTCGATCGGCCATGCCATGTCTGGCCGGCGCAGCGAAAGTTATGACGCACCCGAGGCTCATTATCGGGCGTTTCTCGACAAGCAGGGCCGGCCACAGGTCATCATCTGCTTCGATACCGATCTGGGGGACGGCTGGGAGCAGGAAGGGGCAAACGTGGACTACTTTCGCGAGTTCTCCGAAAAATGGGCCTATCCGCTCGGGATTAACATCCTGTTCTATGCGATGACCCATTGAACTCCGGCCCCGTTCGCCAGCGCAGCAGTCCCTGTGCAGGCTGAGCCGATTGCACGGAACGCGGGCATCGTACGGAAGGGACCGCGCTGAGTGCCGCCTCTCCATGTCTCGCACGCAGCGGGCCGATACCTGTGCGGGGGCACTACCCGGAAGGCCCCTGTTCCATTCGGCGGCGATCCCCCGAATGTCTGAGTTCCACTTCAATCCGTCGCATCGGTACACAGCGCATGATCGAATCTGTCGCCGAGATCCATTCGATCGACGAACTGGCCGCATTCGTCCATACCACGCTGTGTGAGAAGGAGAATCTGCTCTCGGACCAGTTTGCCACGCGACGTTTCGAGTTGCACCGGGACGGCCAGCCTTGTGGACTGCAGTTTCACCTGCAGGGCCCGCGCAGTGTCCGTCTGGGAGCCGTGTGGGCCGCCGCCCAGAACTGCCTGTACTTTTATGACACGACGGGCACGCGCTACCTGAAGGTCCAACTGGCCCGCAGGTTGATGCTCGACTCGCACGCCGCCTGAGTCGACCGCGTGCTATCGCTCTCGTGGAGGCAGGCTGCGCCGCATCACTCCCGATGTCACCTGCACACCTTGTCTCAGCTGTTCCCGCGCCAACAACTGGTTGCGGGCATGTCCCGCCATCCCTTCCAGGGACGGTCTGCTGCGATCCGCGCCGACCGGTTGCATGCAGAGCAACGCACGATCCATCGCTTCGAAGTTGTGGATGACGACATGGACACTCATGCCGGACTGCTGAAGGTCCCGGCCCACGGATGCCCCGGGTCCAAAGATGCCGGTGGTCGATCGGGAACTACGGGCGGACGACACGCCCCCCAGGAGCAGACTGCCTCGATCGGGGACTGAGACGACGGTACTCATCCCAAACTGCTGAACAACCGGCTGCTGCAGCACAAGGCCCTGTGCTCGGGCATGATCGGCACTCAACAGGCAAGAACCCGCGGCGACGGCAGTGCACATCAGGACATTTCGCAGCATGAGTCTCATCCTCCAACTCTAACGAGTTCATCTCGACTGTATCGCCTGCGGGACCGCCCAACAACGACGACGGGGTGATCCAGATGCACCGCGGTGTCATAGGGGGGTAGCCCCGGATCTCGATCCGGGGTCGCGAAGCGACAAGAGGTTGTGGGTGATGTCGCGTCGTCACCAGACGGCGCGGGGACGTCACTCGACCGGACGTCGTCCCGCGACCTCTGGCGGCTGCGCCGCACTGCTTCAAGAAGCGGTGCTACCCAATCAAAGAAGTTTTGCACGCTCTGCAGAGACCTGCTTCGAGCAGCCGCGGGGCTTTACCGGTGATTTGTGTGTCGCAGATTCAGGATCGGTCATTTAGACTGAAGCGATCAAGACCGGGCGAACACAGAGGCGAGAGTCCTCTCGTTCCGGGGACCAACAAGGCATGGCCATGGACAAGTCATCACGAGATGAGTCGGCAGATGTGCCATTGAATCAAGCGTCGGATTCAGATCCGTGGGGCGATGCTCCGTCTCTCGACGAATTGCCGCCGGTGGAGCCACCCTCGGCAGGCTTCATCATTCAACTCTTCGTCGTGCCACTGCTCATTGTGGCCGGAGTGATCAGCGTCTATGTGCTGTTCGGCCGGCTGGCTTCGGGTCAGCAGGACTGGCGACAGCAGGTCGTCGACTTCCGCAGCGACAACCCTCACATTCGCTGGCGCGGGGCGTTGGGTCTGGCGCAGATGCTCGAAGCCGATCAGCAGTTGCAGCCGGATGGAACGCGGTTGTCCGACAACCGCGAGGTGGCGACGGCACTGGCGAACATGCTCCAGGAGTCGCTGACTCGACCAGGTGCGACGGAGGAGGACATCAAGCAGCAGGAGTTTCTGGCCCGTACACTGGGGCAGCTCAATGTCGCCGACATCGTGTTGCCCGCTCTCCGCGAGGCCCTGGCACCCTCGCATGACCGCGAGGTACGCAAGAACGCATTGGCCTCCATCGCGCTGATTGCGCAGCGGGCACACGACCAGCAACCACCTTTCGACGACAGCCTCATCATCAATGATGTGATCGCAGCCAGCGACGAGAGTGACTCACTGGTTCGTCACACGGCCACGTTTACACTGGGGCTGCTGCCAGCGGAGGCGGCGCGATCGCGACTCGAGCTGCTGACGGAGAGCGATGACCCTCTGTGCCGGATCAACGCAGCGATCGGACTGGCACGGTCCCAGTCGCTCAAGGGCCTGCCCGTCTTTGAACAGGTGCTCGCGCAGGTCGATCTCAATGCACAGCCGCCGACGGACGGATCGTCACTTGAGCGGGCGTTGATGCTTTCCAACTCGATCAAGGCCCTGGGTGAACTGAGCAGCGTCCTCGAGCGCTCCGACAGGGAACGATTCGCCCGGATTCTGGAGCCGATTGCGCAGCGGCACCCCGATCCGCGTGTCCGTGTCGATGCCGCCAGCGTGCTCGACGAGCTGCGTGCCGGTTGATCCGAACCCACTGCCGCCCAATGAGATTCGTCCGAGCCCTGCTGACCTTGACGGTCATCCGGTCATGCGAGGATTACGATCCCTGACAGGCCAGCCGGCACGAATCTGTCGGTTGTGGTGAGATGTGGCGAAATGTCACTGGGTGACTCGCTGCAACCGGAGATGTCTCGCCAGATTCTCGCGTCCCCCTGCGCTATGTTTCCTCAGCAGAGCCTCGAACCGGACCGATTTCCATCCATTTCGGCCCACAGCACGTCAGGAGATTTGCCTCCTGTCACAAGCTCTGACAGCATGAGAGACGGCAACATTTGTGGCGGCAACGGAACCCTCGCCTCCCCAACATGCGCCACCCAGAGGAACACCATGAAAACTCACACATTCGCCACTGCTGCGATCATCGGGCTTGCGATGTTCGCCTCGTCAGGCACCGTTCAAGCCGCCTGGTTCTGCGGAGCCGGCAGCTACAACTGCTGCCCGACCACGAGCTGCCAGCCGACCGCTTGCTATACAGCATGCCGTGTCGAACGGCAGACGTGCTACCGCACCGTGTATGAAACCTGTTACGAGCCACAGCAGTTCACCTCAACGCGCACCGTCCTCGAAACGCAGTTCGAAGACTGTCCCGTGACCTGCTATCGCACGGTCGTCGAACAGGCGTGCCGCGAAGAGTCTTACCAGGTGCAGCGCCCCGTCTGGGAGACGTCGTTCCGTGAACAGACCGTCACGGTTCAGCGCCCCGTCTGGGAAACACAGACTCGCGACTGCTCTTACCAGGTGCAGCGACCGGTCTGGGAAAACTCCACGCGGGAGTGCCGTCAAACCGTGATGCGACCCGTGGTCGAAACTATCGAGCGGGAGCGTTGCTACACCGTGATGCGGCAAGTCGTGGAGACCGTCAACCAGGAGCGTTGCTTCACCGTGCGACGTCCCGTCACCACGATGCGAACCGTCCGCCGGAACACCGGCAGCTGGCAGACACAGCAGGTCTTTCGACCGGGGCCGGTGGTCCCGCGCCTGGTGTGCGATCCCTGCGGAGTGCCGCGCATCTGCATGGTGCAATGTCCGGGCTTCACGACGTGTCGTCGTGTCTGGTGTCCGCAGGTTGTGGAGTGCCAGGTCCCGTGCACGACGTTTGTTTGTGAAGTGGTCCGGCAGAACTGTCCGGTGCAGGTGTGCCGTGTTGTCCCGCAACAGATGGTGCAGAAGTGCCCAGTTCAGGTCTGTCGCATGGTGCCGCAGGAGATCGTACAGCAGATTCCTGTCCGCACCTGCCGCTGGGTCACCGAAACGGTTCCTCGCCAGGTCTGCGTTCAGGTCTGCAAGATGGTCTGCGAGCAGCAAGTCAATCGCATTCCCGTGCAAACGTGCCGGATGGTCTGTGAGACGAAGACTCGCTCCATTCCCTATTGCGTGAGCAAGCAGGTCCCCTTCACCGTGAATCGTCGCGTGGCCCGCTGCGTGCCCCGGCAGGAAGAAGTGACCTGCACCCGGATGGTCGCGAAGGTTGTTCCGCGTCAGCAGGCCTACGAAGTCTGTCGTATGGTCCCGGTCGAAACGTGCTGTTCTCCCGATGGGAACTGCACCTCGGGATGTGCCGACGGATCCTGCGGATCGACGACAGACCAGCAGACCAACCGGCCCATCGCTCCCGAGTCTGAAGGAACCCTGCCGACACCCCGCGATCCCGAGCAGCCCGGCCCGGAGCTGAACCCCGAGCCCGGCATCGAGACCTGATCGCCCGATGAACGACATCACTCCGCGTGCCACTGTAGTCGTGTGTCGTTGAGAGTAACATGCCCGCCCTGCTGCGCGATGCGGGCATGGCACCCGGCGAGTGGCCCAATTTCGGCACATGGTCCATATTCGAAGCTCAGCACCTCGGCTGCTTCAAGCATCCGAGGTGCTGCCTGGTGAACATTCCGCAGCAGGCTCCACGCCACGTTTTCGGAACCACACCAACCTGAGTGGGTGTGACGCACATCGAAAACGTGGAGCGTCCCCGCCGAAGTTGCCCCTGCATTCGAGCAACACCGGTTTCGGCAAATGAGCTGTCATTGATCGCTTTGCTTGCCGCATTGCTGCGGGATATGCTGCCTGCACTTTCGTCCGTCATTCCAGCGAAGGCGGGAATCCAGCAGGATAGCGACGAGGTCTGGATCCTCGCCTACGCGGGGATGACGAAATCGTGTCGTCTCCATGCCCGCCTTGGTGCGCGATGCGGGCATGGCACCCGGCGGCCGAAGTGTTATTGAATCCTGGAGAACGACGATGCACCGAATGATCAACACACGTGCTGCCATGAGTCTCGTCATGTGGAGTCTGTTGGCGAGTGGTGCCATGAACTCCCCGGCAGCGGTTCCAGAGGCGATTCCCCTCTGGCCGCAGGGGGCACCAGGTTCCGAGGCGCGGATGCGTGAGCCGGAAAAGGTCGATGAGGGGCCGGGGAAGTGCAATGTGTCGAACGTGCACATCCGACGATCACGCCGTACCTGCCGCACAGGGCCGATGTCGCGACGGGAACGGCGATCATCATTGCCCCTGGCGGTGGACATCGCGTGCTGTGTCTGGGGCACGAAGGGGACTCGCTTGCCGAGTGGTTTGCTGAACAAGGCATCGCGGCGTTCGTGCTGCAGGTATCGTCTTGCGCGGGAAGAAGGTTCGACCTATACCGTGGATGATCACGCCATGGCCGACACGCGCCGAGCGATCCGCTTGGTCCGCAGTCGGGCTGATGAGTGGGGTATCAAGCCGAACCGCATCGGGATTCTCGGCTTCTCCGCTGGAGGTGAACTCGCGGCGCTGGCGGCCATGGACTTCGACAACGGGAACACGGACGCGGCGGACCCGATCGAACAAGCCGGTTGTCGGCCGGATTTTCAAGTGCTGATCTATCCGGGAAGTTCCAACCGCTTCACGGTCAAACACGGGATGCCGCCCGCTTTTATCGCGTTGGGGCAGAACGACCGTGAAGACATTTCTCTGGGGATGGCCCAACTGTATCTCAAGTACAAGGCGGCCAAAGTCCCTTGCGAGCTGCACATCTACTCCGAACGCCGGACACGGTTTCGGCTATCGACCCGACACCACGACCGCCGCCGGCGACTGGCCTCTGCGGTTGCGGGAGTGGCTGGTGGATAGTCGGCTGCTCACCGAGTAAGGTGGATACGCATGGCGAGTGTGCATTCTCCCTCCCTTGGTTCATTTCTGGAAAATCTGATGAATATCTTCCGTACACGCTTGGTTCTCGGCATCGTAAGTTTGCAGCTGATGCTGACTGTCAACGACGCACCGGGGCAAGACCCCGAGTGGATTTCGCTGTTCGACGGCAAGACGATGGATGGCTGGGAGAAGGTGGGCAACGAAGAGAGTCGTCTGGGAGGTCGAGGACGGAGCGATCAGCGGCTCGGGACCGTCATCGATGCTGGTGAGTACCACCGGGCCGTACAAGAACTTCCGCTATCGGGCCGAGGTCAAGATCAACGACGGCGGCAACTCGGGGCTGTACTTCCGCACGACGCGCAAGCCCGGCTTCGCGGACGGCTACGAAGCCCAGATCGACAGCACGCACACGCGACCCGATTCGCACCGGCTCGCTGTACGGGATGTGCCACGTCTACAGGCCGCTGGTGAAGCCGGACACCTGGTTCACGTACGAACTGGAAGTGCGTGACGACGTCTGGCGCGGACGCGAGATGACGCGGATCAAGATCACTGTCGACGGCGATGGAACTGTACGAGTACCTGGATTTCGCCAAGACATTCACGGAGGGTCACTTCGCTTTTCAGCAGCACGATCCGGGCAGCAAGGTCAGTATCCGCAAGGTCGAAGTCATGCCCCTCGCCGACTGACCTGGATGCAGATGCTGACTGAGGTTCATTCCGGTTTCACGCGAACACGTTTCCCCTCGTAAAGGACTCGGCGATGTCACGTCTGGCTGTTGCGGTACTGGCTTTGAACCTCGGCGGGATGACATTGGTCCGGGCGGAGGACCCCGGCCTTGTCGACCTGTTCAATGGCAAGAACCTGGAAGGCTGGACGCAGCGGAACGGCACCGCCGCCTATCGGGTCGAAGGTGACTCAATCGTCGGCAAGACCTCCGAAGGCAGCCCCAACTCGTTTCTCTGCACCGACAAACTGTACGGCGATTTCGAACTGATGTTTGACGTGAAGGTCGACACGGCCCTCAACTCGGGAGTGCAGATTCGCTCGCAGAGTGTGGGTGATGTCCCTGAAGGGCGGGTGAATGGTCCGCAGGTCGAAATCTCACTCGATGGGATGGCGGGATACATTTATGGCGAAGCGGCAGGAGGCTGGATGACCCCCGACGCTGACCGTAAGTCGCATGAATACTTCAAGGATGGCGAGTGGAACTCCTACCGTGTCGTCGCCGTCGGCGATCACATCGAAACCTGGATCAACGGCCACCAGATCTCCGACCTCACGCACCCCGAACGCTTCGCATCGCATCGCAGAGGATTTCTCGGCCTGCAGGTGCACGGCATCGGCGCCGGACAGGGGCCGTATGAAGTTCGCTGGCGGAACCTGAAACTGCGCGACCTGTCGACGTTCACATCACTGTACAACGGCAAGGATTTGACCGGCTGGGAGACGACCGGCAACTGGATTCCGCAGGAGGATGGCTCGCTGTTGATTGAGCCGCGCGCGGGAGAAAATGGCTGGGAGCGTTACGGTGCCTATTTGTGGTCCACAAAGAAGTACGGCGACTTTGTGCTGGATGTCGAATACGCCTATCCGCCCGGAGGAAACAGCGGCGTGTATGTTCGTGTCGGCGACCGCAACGACCCGGTCCAGCAGGGCATCGAGGTGCAGATCCTCGATTCGTCGCAGAAGGAAGGGCCGCTCGGTCCACATGATCACGGAGGGGTCGTCGGCACCGCTGCACCTTCGGCCAACATGTCGCAACCACCGGGCGAGTGGAATCGCATGGTCGTGACTGCCATCGGCACTCATCTGCAGGTGGAACTGAACGGCACGCAGATCATCGACACCCAGCTCGATCAGGGAGCGATGAAGGACCGCCCGCTACGCGGGTACATCGGCTTTCAGGACCATGGTGTCCCGAATAACATCCGCTTCCGCAACATCCGCATTCGCGAACTGGACAAGTAGCGAGGCCGGCTGGCATTCGAACGCTGCATGTCTTGGATGCAGTTGCGGAGTGCCCGACAGACGCTACTCGCTGTCAGTATCGTCGGCGCGGGCCGCTGGTTCTGCGGATGGTGCGTGGGGATCGACCAGCGGACGTCCTTTCCCCGCGATCTTCATCCGAAAGACAATCGTGCCGGTGTTGTCGGCGATCTCTCCCCAGGCATCTTCGCAGCGCAAATGCAGGTCACCGTCCTCCGGGGCGGTCCATGTGCCCGAAGTTCCAAACGTGACCGGTTCGCTCAGCACATAATCGTGAAACAGCGTGCCGATGAGTCGGCCTTGCCCCTGGTCGTCGCCGGTGGCATCGACGGGGCGGCCCTCGGGCGAGGTCTTCCACTGGCCGGTCGCGGAGTACTCGTACTCGGTGTCTGCCAGCACGCGGACGCGGGAGGGCTGCCAGCCCCGGCCGGCATCGATCTTCGCCAGCGTGGCAGTGACCCCGCGTGGTGAACGGCAGGGGGTCTTCCAGTCCCAGCTGCACAGATCGACGCGATATCCCTGCTCGATGTTGTCCAGAAGCTGGTCGTATTCGAACTCGGATTTCGGGAGCCTGAGCACCATACACCTGCGTGAAACTGGCGTCGTTCTTCGTCAGCATACTGAGCCCCAGCGGCTTGAATCGGTCAGTATAGTTGGTGTTGTGACCGAGCAGATGGCACAGCACCCAGCGCCAGGCATAGTTCTGCCACGAGTCGCCGGTGGTTTCGAGTGGGTTGTTGACGATGTGCCCCAGCGGACGGCGGGGCGACTCCTGCAGATAGCGGAGAACCTCGGGATGAATCTGGACGCTTTTGTCAGCGGCCCGCCAGTACTGGCCAACTTCGGCCATGCCTTCGGAGTACCAGACGGGACCGGTATTGCCGAAGACGTGCATGCAGTAGGCGTGAACGGCTTCGTGCTGCGGGGTGCCATGGTCGGAGGTGGCATAGACGACCGCCTTGCTGCGGAACTCGTTCCCGCGCGAATGGATCATGCCGATCGTCAGTCCGCCGTGCGCCTGGATGCAGGCCAGTCCTTCGGGTGCCATCTGGCGAAGATTCGCTTCGGGCCAGCGATTCAGGTTGTCGACGACGTACATGTCGATCACTCCCCGATGGGGACGCCCCCAGTAGCTGGAAACGAGACCGAGCATGGTTTCGAGGCGATCCAGCAGCTCCCGCGCTTCTTCAGCCGAGAGATCGGTCATCAGCTGAAAGTTGCGGGACTTGTACACCTGCGGACCGGATGTCGCGGGGACAGCGCGTTGGCCCTTGCTGGCCGTCCGTGGTTGGGCGAAGAGCATCCCGGAGCAGAGGAGCAGGCCCAGCGCCACCATCAAATGGCTGAGGAACGAGCGTGAAATCCCCGGACGTGTCGACATTGGCGCATGGCCCTCGAAGTCGATACCGGGCGAGATGAGAGGTTCCCGGAATGTTCTGCGGAATGGCGATTTCAATCTACCGCTTCAAGGACGCCATGGCTACGCAATTGAGTGGGTGGCACGGAGATTGCCTTATTGCGACGATTGAGACGACCCGGAGGGCCGGGTTGACCGTGCGCCGCCTCGGCTTGGACAACGGCGGTACGTCCCCCAGGAGCCGTCGAACCGGTTTCAGACAATCGGACATGCGACCCATCCCGAGGAACGTCAGTCACAAATCTCCTTTGCGCTCAGGGAGTTAGTGGTGAACAGACAACTTGCATCGGCAGTGATGGTGTGTGCTATCGCTGTTCTGTCCCTTCCAGATCATGCTCATGCACAGGAGACCGGGGAGACAGTCGCAGCCGCGACCACGGTTGATGAAGGACCCGATCTCGACTCGGGAAAGATTGCCTGGATGCTTACCTCTTCGGCACTGGTGCTTATGATGACAGCACCGGGGCTGGCGCTGTTTTACGGTGGGCTTGTTCGCAAGAAAAACATTCTCAGTGTCATGATGCAGTGCATCTTCCTGATGGGGATGATGAGCGTTCTGTGGGCGATCATTGGATACTCTCTGGCGTTCGGCGGGTCGCATCCGTTGATCGGGAATCTGGATCACGTGTTTCTGAGAGGTGTGATTGCCGATGGTCAGCTGCCGGTCGAAACCTGGGTCAACGAAAGCATCACGTTCATTTTCCAGGGGATGTTCTTCATTATCACGCCGGCGTTGATCTGTGGTGCGTTCGCTGAACGGATGAAGTTCAGCACGATGTGCGTATTCATGGTGTTGTGGGGCCTGTTTGTGTATTGCCCGGTGTGTCACTGGGTCTGGGACGGCTGGATGTGGGAAGGCAAGTATCACGCGCTGGACTTTGCGGGAGGGACCGTGGTTCATATCAGTTCGGGGGTCTCGGCCCTCATCTGTGCCATCGTGCTGGGCAAGCGCCTGGGGCATGGACAGGAGCCGATGCCGCCGCATAACCTCACTTATACCTGCATCGGCACAGGGCTGCTGTGGGTCGGCTGGTTTGGGTTCAATGCCGGGAGTGCACTGGCCGCCGACCAGTTCGCGGTGAATGCCTTTCTTGCGACCCATCTGGCAGCGGCGGCGGGAGTTGTGGCGTGGGCGGGCATGGAATGGATTCGCAATGGCAAGCCCAGCATTCTGGGAGCCTGTTCAGGTGCGGTGGCCGGTCTGGTCTGCATTACGCCGGGGGCAGGCTGGGTTTCACCCCGCTGGGGCATGCTGATGGGTTTCACGGCCGGTGTGGTGTGCTACTTTGCGTGCACGAAGCTCAAGAACACCTTCAGGTATGATGACTCGCTGGATGCGTTTGGCGTGCATGGAGTGGGGGGGACGCTCGGCGCGATCCTCACTGGAGTGTTTGCCGAGACCGGAGTCGGCGGCGTTGCCGGCCTGATCCAGGGCAATGCGTCGCAGGTTGTGAACCAGATGATCAGCGTGGTGGCGACCATCATCCCCGCCGTACTGGTGACGTTCATTCTGCTGAAGGTTCTGGACGCGACCATGGGGCTGCGTGTGAGCCAGGAGCAGGAGCTTCGCGGACTGGACGTGAGTCAACACGGAGAAGAAGGATACATTTTCCTCTGATCGGAGGGCGGTTGTCGCCGTCCGTCAGTGCGAGATAATACGAGACGCCCGGCGGGTTGTTTCCGCCGGTTGTCTCACGAGAATCGTCAACGACCGTTACCATCCCTATCACCGCTTTCAGGAACCAGTCAGGGAACGCAACTCATGAAGAAGATCGAAGCCGTCATCCGGCACTACAAGCTCGAGGAAGTCAAAGATGCTCTCACTGCGGTGGGCGTGCAGGGGATGACTGTCACCGAGATTCGCGGGTTTGGCCGCCAGAAGGGGCACAAGGAACAGTACCGCGGTGCGGAGTACACCGTGGACTTTCTGCCCAAGGTGAAAATGGAGATCGTGGTCGCCGATGAAGACGCGAAGAAAGTCATCGACACCATTGTCGAGACGGCACGGACCGGTCAGATTGGTGACGGGAAGATCTTCATCAGCAATCTCGAAGAGGTGATCCGCATCCGCACGGGCGAAACGGGTTCCGAGTCGCTGTAAGCCAGCGGCTGGCCAGAAACGTCCCTGCCATACAAGCACGAAGCGCAAGCGAGTGTGTCTTGGGCATTTGCCAAGTGACAGGTGGCAAACAAGCTTCAAGGCGTCAAGTGTTCAAAGTGTGAACACAGCCCAGCCGTTGGGTTCAGCGACCGTACTGACTCGGATACAGTCTGGAATCCTGGGGTCTTCGACGACTTGAGACTTGCCGCTTGTTTGTTGTTTGCGCGTTGTTTCTTAACACTAGACGACGTCCGACTCGTGCACGGTGTGGGTATGATCTGATCTGCCGTTCGCCTTGGACGAACTGTTGGCCGGTAATGACTTCTCTTCGCAGTGGCAGGGAAATGGTCTCTTCGTCGTCGGTGTCCGAAGAGATTGCGCTGCGCAAGGCGCGGGTCGCGGCCATCCGTGAGGAGGCGCGCCGCAGATTCGACTCAGGATTCACGGGCGGTCAGATCGCGACCTTCCTGTCGGAGTCGATCGATGGGCTGCTACGCGATCTGATGGCCGAATCCATTTGTGGCTGGTCTCCCGAGCCGCGAGACCGGGCGGAGCAGGGTGGGGCCCTCGTCGCCGTGGGAGGCACGGGACGCGGCGAACTCGCACCGTATTCCGATATCGACTTGCTGTTCCTCGATGGGGGTGGCTCCCGCAGTGAGTTTCGCGATGCTGCGACGCGCATGGTGCAGATCTGCTGGGATGCGAAGCTCGATCTGGGGCACAGCATCCGCAACGTCCGTGATTGTATCGTGCTCGCCCGGCAGGAGGCCGAGATTGCGACCGGACTGGTCGAAGCGCGGCTGCTGTGGGGAAACGCGGATCTCTTCGAGCAACTGCGTCGGCAGTTTCGCACTCGAGTCGTCCGATCGCGTCTCGGCGCCTATCTGGACGACTGCGTTGCCGCCCGGGCCAACGAATGGAAGGACGCGATCCCCACGGCCCTCGAACTCCAACCGGACATCAAGACTTCGCTGGGCGGACTGCGTGACCTGCACCTGCTGAGGTGGATGGGGTACGGACTGTGCGGGCAACGGGGTCTCGAATCGCTCAGGCTGCATGGATTGCTCGATCGGGATGACGCCCGACGACTGCGCAGAGCCCGCGAGTACCTCACGCGACTGCGGATCAATCTGCACTTCGCGGCGGGTCGTGAGCAGGATGTGCTCAGCCGCGACGAACAGCTGCGTATCGCGACCGAGGAAGGCTTCGAGGGGACCGACGTGCAGACTCCCGTCGAACAGTTCATGCAGATCCACTTCCAGCACAGTTCTGCGATTGCTGAAGTCAGTCGCGACTTTGTCGCCCTTTATCGCCGACCAACGTGGCGTCGCCGCGTGACGAACATGATGGGAACGCACCGCTCGGATGGTGTCCTGCTGGTCCAGCCTCAGGAAATCGACGTCCGCCAGCGACATCTGGGCGTGGTGTGCCGAGACGTTGAGTCCATGTTGCGGCTGTATCGGGCGGCGGCATTGTACGGGAAGCTGCCGTCCCCTCGGGTGACGAAGGCGATGACCGCCGCACTGCCGGCACATCCTCCCGAGGAACTGACGCGCGAAGCGGCGGCACACTTTCTGGCGATTCTGGGTTGCACCGAATCTTTGGGGCCGACGCTGCGGAGCATGTTCGACTGCCGGTTGCTCGACCAGGTCATTCCCGATGTGAGTCACATCCGCTGTCTGCTGCAGTTCAATCAGTATCATCACTACACGGTCGATGAACACACGCTGCGGGCGATGGAGACGGTGACGCAGTTCGCGGGCTTGCAGAGTCCCATCGGTGGGGCTTATCGGCGCGTGGCTCACAAGGAGGTGCTGCACCTGGCGCTGTTGCTGCACGACATTGGCAAGGGATACGAAGAAGATCACTGCATCGTGGGACGAGACATTGCGGCCCGCATTGCGGCCCGTCTGTATCTTTCCGAAGAACAGCGCGACCAGGTGATGCTGCTGGTCGAGAAGCATCTGGAGATGGCCGATCTCGCGCTCCGGCGCGACTTTACCGACGAGCGGGCCCTCGTGAAGTTTGCCGGAGAGATCGGGACCGCCGAGGTTCTGCGCATGCTCTACGTGCTGACGGCCGCCGACATCACCTCGGTCGGCCCGGGTGTCTTCACGTCGTGGAAGGCCGAGCTACTCTCCGAACTTTTCGACAGCGCGATGGTCATCATCAGCGGTCGTCACTACAGCTACCTAGAGGAGGAACGTCTCAAGATTGTTCGACAGCGCATGCGCGAGTCCATGGCGACAATCGCGCGCCCCGACGAGGAGCCCTCGTCGAACGACTGGTTCGACCGGCAGCTGGATGAGTTCTCCCCGTACTATCTCACCTGCACACGTCCCGAGCGTATTGCCTCCGACCTCGACGTAATTCGGCACCTGCAGCCGCAACAGATCCATGTCGATGGGCACTACGACCACGAGACGGATTGCGTCGAGTATCGCATCATCATGCGAGACCAGCCGTCGTCGGGCTGCTTCCACAAGGCGACCGGCGTACTGACGGCCAAGCGGATGGAGATCCTGTCGGCGGACATCAGTACGACGACGGCGGATGTGGTGGTGGACCGCTTTCGGGTGCAGGACCATGACTTCCGCGGGGAGGTGCCGGCCTCGCGGCTGAATGAGGTGTCGAAGGTGCTCACCGACGTGCTGACGAATGAGGTCTCGATCGAGACGTTGTTTCAGCGCAATACCCGCTTTGGGGAGGGACACAGCAATGGGCCCATCTCCGATCTCCCCCTGCGGGTCCGGGTCGACAACGAGACTTCGGCGACGCGGACGATCATCGACGTGTTCGCCCACGACCGTCCGGGCTTGCTGTATACGATCGCCCGCACCCTGTATGAGCTGGAGTTGTCGGTCGACCTGGCCAAGATCGGTACGCACCTCGACCAGGTGGTCGACGTGTTCTATGTGACAGACAACGCGGGGAAGAAGCTGACGGACCCCGATCGCATCCGCGCGATCCGCGGCACCCTGTGGGATCAACTCGCCTGGTTCGATCGCGAAGGATACCGGTCGTTCGTCTCGGACCGGAGTTGATTCGTGTAGGTCAACACTAACGAGCCGCGAGCGTCAGCGACCGGCAGTCCCTGCCTTATGGGACTCATCGTTGCCGTCGCTTACACGTCCGGCTCATCGTCCCAGCCGCGAATGGGACAGATCGCGGGAGTGCATCAAACGAAGAAGCCTGCCATGTTGCCATGGCAGGCTTCGGATTCGCGGGAATCCAGTGACAGCGGTTGCCATCGGGGATCCCGCGCCGTGACCTTCCTACCGCACGCGGCACTGGAAGGTCACAGTGCCCCCCGACTTGCCCGGTAACGATTCCTCCAGTTCGAATCGCAGTATCAGGCTGCCTTCTTCGTTGTCTTCCACATCGAGCCGGCCCTTCAGATCCGATTGACCGCTCCCCTCGATGAACTCCAATCGGGGGGTCAAGTTATCGATGATGCGAATCTGGCTCAGTTCCCGGTCGCCGATGTTCTCATAGCGGATCGTGAACGTCACGATGTCGCCGGGACTGGCAGCCCGCTTGTCAGCCAGTTTAATGATCTTGAGGTCACCCGGCTTGCGCAAGTCTTCGATGCAGGTGTATTCCTCGACCTTGAAGGTCGTGATCAGCTCCTGGCCTCCGGCATCGATAGCGATGATGCACGGATTGAGATTCCGCGTCCAGTCGCCGGCAGCCTGCAGTCCATAGGCGAGATAGGCTTCGACCGCCGCGTCGATCCGGCCTTCACTGAGGAAGGCCCGATCTTCAAACAGGTTGATCAGCTTCTGATGATTCTCGGCGGTGACGATCTGTGCGAAGACATCTTCGGTCACGTCACGATCGAGGCCGCTCGCCCGCGAGCGAATGTTGAGTCCGATCGGTTGATCGTTCTTGATCTGCTCGGTCGGCACCAGTGGCGCATCGAGCCCGGCGGTCGGTCGTCGGTCGTGTGCGCCAGCCAACCTGTCGATGGTGAGGTTCTCCTGGGGCAACGTCGCTGAGCGGACCGCAGCGAACTGCGGAGCATAGATGCACACACGAGTGCTCGGCTTGGTATGACACTTCCCGGTGTGATCGACGAACTCGGCGACGGTGTCCTCGGTGTCCAGACCACGACGTTCGTTGCGGACGTAGTGCACCTGCGGGCCGCGGTCGCCGCCGTCACACAGATACTCGTCGGCGAAGATGTCCGGCTCATAAACCGGTCGCGGCGGGCAGGAACCAGCCGGAGAGCACGGGGCTCCCGGGGGGCAGGCGTTCGGCGGAGGACAGGGTCGGCCGTCCTCCCAGGGGAGCGGACAGTTCTGCAGGCTCAGCGATTCGGCCGGCAGAATGACGCGGCTCTCGGAGGGAATGAACTCGGAAGGATAGTCGGCCCGCGTGACGCCACTGCCGGGCCATGTCGGCTGGGGTGTGGTGACGGGCGGAGCGAACGGGTGCACCGGTCCGGGAGGCAGTGCCGGCCACTCCTGTACAGGCGCTGGAGCTTGCGCTGTCGCCGGGACTTCGTGACTCACCTGCAGGAGGCCCTCGGGAGCGGAAGTCGTCGCAGGCGGACACGCAGGATCCGGCTCCATGGTGGAAGCTGCTGCAGTTGTGACTGCGGAGGGTGTATCGGCCTGGGTGACATAGTCGGCGTGCACTGCTGATGCGCCGACAGCTTCGGACGCACCGCGATTTGTCTGCAGCGGCAGGGCACAGGAACTCGCCATCAGGGCGATGCCGGCCACCGGCGCCGTCAGCCAGTCGCGAAGTCTGGTCGAATGTTCGAGATGTGATGGGTTCATCGAAACCGGATGGTTCGGGTGTTACCGGGGTGCAGCCTGTTCCCACACGCCGACGGCGGCATCTTCAGGGATTCGTGCCTGGCTGACGGGCGCTGGCGATCGCAATGTGCTGGTCGTCGGCCCGGTGAGCACCGGCGCATAGTCGCCGAAGAAGCCCGGCTCGACACTCCGCTTATCGGGTACGCGTCCTCCCAGGCGGAGGATGGCCATGGGCCGCCCGCGTTGTCCGGCCGCCTGCAGCAGGTTTGTGCACGCCGGCAGTTCGGTGATGTGTCGCGGCTCGCCCGGCTCCTGCGGAGAGGCGTGCTCTGGCTGTTCGAGGTAGATGACTTTAGTGACCAGTCGGTCCTGCAGAGCGATCTCGATTTCTTCGGCCGTGATGGCGATTGGAATCGGAAACTCGTGGGCACGACCATCAGGCGGATGCAGTCGATCGACCAGTTCAATCGTGGGATACAGTTCGGCACCCGGGAAGTCGGGCATGTCGGAGATCTGAATGCGATACACCGGACCGACGATGAGCGAGACCTGAGCAGGGGCCGGGGAAGCTCCGATGTTTGCCGACCCGCTGAAGAAGGTGACCAGTCCACCGCCGGGAAGTTCGACTCGCACAGGCTGGGGGCATTGGTCGATGCCCGGCTTGGTGGTGGCGGACCAGCGACCGGCCATGCCGGGCGTCCGCAGATCGATGGGCGAGTATCCATGCTGTTGTGCGCTGACGGTGCCGACGGCCATCATCAGGGCCGCCGCGGTCAGCGTCGCATTCAGCAGGGACTGCGGGAGGAAACGCATGATGAGGGGGTTTGTGAGTGGAGTAATGAGGGTTGATCGGGAGGAGGTCTACCCCGCAGGGGTTTCTGAACATCGCCCAGGGTCAGCGGCGAATCCGCGCCACTCTGGGACAAGTGGCTCAGAGGCGTTTTCTCCAGGTGTCCGGTCATCAGACCCGGTGTCCCGTGAGGCACGAGAGACCGGGTCTGATATTGATCGAACCGTTCGTAAGAGGGTTACGGCATCGGCATAGCCATGGCCGGCACCGACACTTCACCCGGGCTGTACACCGGATGAGACTCCGTGTACTGGATGTACTTGACCGGTTGCGGCAAGCTGAGTCCCGGCTCGTGGCGGACATCGATGAGCACGTCCTCCACAGGACCCGGAACATCGTAGTCGGTCAGGTTACGCACGGTGTGTGACCGCAGTCCGGCAGGACGTCCGTAGGGGAGATGCGGCGGACCTTGCAGCCCGATCGGTGTTCCTGTGCGGGGATAACCCCACATCGGCACTCCACCGGCTCCCGCAATCGGATTGTAGGGAGGCTGACCTGGATAGGACGGTCCACCGACGAGCACGTCGCTGGGGATGCCGCCCTGGTGACCCTGAATGCCTCCGATGGGGACCGGCGGAACATACTGTCCGACCGTGCCATCCACCTGGACAACATGCGAGGTCTGCTGAATCGATCCATCGGGACCCTGCTGACCCACCGACATGCCGGGGTTATCCATTTCGAGGTTCATGTTGCCGACTCGCATGACCGCCATGATGGTGCCGCGACGATCGGCTTCCTGCACCGGATCGAGACCCGGGTCGAGCCGTGTCGAGACCAGCTCTTCGACACCAGCGATGGCGAGTTCCTGGTACTTCGCGTCCGGCAGGTAGATGACCTTGGTGACGAAGTTGTTGGTTTCGATCTGGTCGAGGTCTTCGTCCGTCAAACGAACGGGCAGACTGTTATGCGAGAGATAGGCATCGGTTGTGGGATGCGTGGGGTAGACCTGCAACGTGGGGTACAGCACCAGTCCTTCGCGTCCGGGGATGCCCTGCATCTTCAGGCGATAGGTGGCACCCTGCGGGAAGTTGTAACGTCCCGGAGCGATCACCTGGTTGTCGGCGAACCCTTGGCCGATCTCCCAGCCCACACTCATTCCCTCGGGGCCGAGGAACCGCACCTGGCTGGTGCAGCCTGCGAATGAGGGTTGCCCGCCGCCGGCTCCGGGCGGATGGAAGTTCATCACGCCGGGACCAGGCCCGCCGACCATCGGGCCGGGATTGGCCAGCATGGATGCCGGTGGGGCATGGTACTCGTTCTTGTGAAAGACCTGGTTCCCGTCGGTTGCACAACCGACGCACACGATCAACAGTGTGCCGAGTGCCAGAAAGTAATATCGCATTGCAATCCCTTTTCGGTTCCTGATGCCCCGCGACGAGGCGGGAGTGCGTGTTGGCAGGTTGGCGACGTGAGTGGAGACCCGTGTTCGCTTTCGTCTGGTTGCAGTCGACCGCCGGGATTCCCAGTGGATAGAATGCCTGCGACCGACCATCGCGTCCTGTTTCCTTGGGGAACAGGTTCACGGTTACATCTGTTTTCGGGTCGCCGTGGTCCGAATCTTTGGCAAATCCGTCGTTTTCGGAACAACATGAAAAGTTTGCCTATCTTCACGGGCCTGTATCTTGCTGCCGCACTCTCTGCGTATGTCATATTCCTGCAATGGTTTGCGTCGCCATCTCAGGCCCAGGAGACCCTGCCCGCCGCTTCCGATGCCCCCACCGCTCAGCCCCAGGAAGCCCAGGATGCCCCCCCCGCTGAGACACCGGCGGACTCAGAGGCCCAGCGGGCAACTCAGCTCGTTCAGGAGGCGCGCAAGCAGCTTTATCAGCACAACTCGGTGCAAGCGGAACTTCGCGAAACGGTCTCGATCGCCGACCGCCGCTTCCGGGCCGAGGGCACCTACACCGCCGGTCCATTCCCCAAGCTGAACCTCGAGCTCAACGTTCATGTGGGGGAAACACAGGCCCAGCTTCTCGAAGTCTGCGACGGCCAGTTGCTGTGGACCATTCAGAAAATGGCTCAGGGAAAGGAACCGGCTGAGGAGGTCTCCATCACCCGCACCGTCATCCAGGAAGTCATCGACGCCCTGAACGACAACCCGGGCATCCCCGAGGCTCAACTGATCGCCGGTCTGGGACTGGGCGGACTGCCGGCATTGATGTCGGCTCTCGAACGCTCCATGACCTTCGACGCCATGCGGGAAGAGAAAGTCGACGGTCGGACCTATTCGGTCGTGCAGGGGAAATGGAACGCCGAGTTTCTGAAGCGGCTGGGAGTCGGAGTGGACGGAACGACACAGCTTCCTGACTATGTGCCCGATCGGGTTCGGTTGTACATCGACCAGGAGACGCTGTTCCCGACGCGCATCCTGTACCTGCGCCGGACCGCTCCCGAGAAGCCGACCTATACGCCGATGCTGTCACTGGACTTCACGAACATCGTGCTCGATGCGCCGGTCAATGCCGATCTGTTTCGCTATCTGCCGTCCGATCAGACGAAGGTACGGAACCGCACGAGCGAATACGTGCGGATGATCGACGCCTTACGACAGGGAGCGACCGCGCCTCCGATGAAGCCGTCAGCTACACCCGCTCCATAACACGAACGACCACAGATGATGTCTCATTTCTACAAGCACGAAGCGCTCGCGAGTGAGTCCGATGATATCATCGACGACACTCTTGCTTGCGCTGCGGGCTTGTGTTCTTCTGTTTCGCGCTCGCCTGAACCCGCATGACGGCACTGCTGCCCCCGCGATTTCTGTTTCGCTACTCGTTCGACGTGCGTCGGGTCGATCGTCTGCCGCGAGCAGGCAAGCGACTGCTCAACCTGCCGGCGGAATGTGCCCTCCCGCTCCTCGGTCGCATGGATGAAGCGACCGACTTTGCCGAGCTGCGCTGTGCCTGGAATCAGCACGGATTCGCCTGCGGACTGACTGTAACCGGTCGCACAACGCCGCCGAAACCTCCCGAGAGCGTGGCCGAAGCGACAGACGTCACACGGTTGTGGATCGACACCCGCAATACTCAGACGATTCATCGGGCCGGTCGGCACTGCCACGAGTTCGAGCTGCATCCACTCGGTGTTGACGGCCCGGGGTCAGCACCAGTCGTTCTCCCGCGCACCATTGCCCGCGCCCGTGAAGAAACTCCTTTGTGTGATCCGGACCTGATACCTGCCCAGTCGGGCATGCTGACCGATGGATACTGGCTCGACGTCTGGTTCCCGGCGGCCGCGCTGCAGGGATACGACCCGGTGGCACAGCCTTATCTGGGTTTCTACTATGCCATCCAGGATGCCGAACTCGGACTTCAGACGCTGAGCGTGGGCCGCGAGTTTCCGTATGCCAGCGACCCCAGCCTGTGGAGCACGCTCGCACTGGTCGAATAGAGTGCTTTGTCACGCCGCGGATCTCGGGTTGTGTGCCACTGGCTTCGCCAGTGCAACATCAATAGATCACGCTCCTTGTGACACACTGGCGGAGCCAGTGGCACACAACTTCAAACTGTTGACAAAGCACTGGTCCGCGAGGTGGCGGGTGCCACGCAATGCTTCTTGCGTCATTCCCGCGAAGGCGGGAATCCAGAACGAGGGTGTGGAGGCCGCGTCAGTCCTGCCCCTTGCGCGGCAGCGCGATCGAATACAGCACCGTGAGTCCGCCGGCGGTGAGCATCGTCATGGGGAGCCACGGTGCCGGCACGAACTCGCGCGACCCGTCAGTCCGCTCACGTGTCAGCAGCGCAGGTACCCGCAGTGCGGGAATGTCCGGCTGCTCTTTGACAATGACGGACTCCACCGGCAGCAGCGCGACACCCCCAGCGCAGCGCTCACTCCCATGGCGAAGAATATGGCGCGGATCACAACAGGCCTCAATCCACTTTCGCGACGATCAATTCTCAGGACGAACAGACAATTCCCCGTCTCTGGAATCGTCGCATCGTTGTGGGGTGTCTGAATCGAACCGGAGGACCGGCAGCGACTCGTGTAAAGCGGCGTCGAGTTTGCGGGAGGAATCGATCCTGATGGCGACCCGCATGCGGGCGCGGGTGCCGTGCCCGCATCGCGCCGCAGGGCGGGCATTTGCGATGACCCCAGGCATGGCCACACTGCTGGACAAGTCAGCAATGGCACCCCGGCGCGCAATCCGAGAGAGAACGCGGTGAGGCAGCTTCCCAACCCATCAATGGCTCCGGAGGCTCGGAATCAGGCTGGGACAGATACTCAAAATGCCTGACTTGAATCCCGCTCAGGAGATATAAACAGGATTCATGTACTCCCGGATCGAGATCCGGGGCTACCCACTGAATTCCGGTACCTCGCTAGAATGATTGGGCCTGCTTTGGCTTGGGGAGTTTTGCAAGGTGGTAGTACAAAGAGTGACGAACCAGCTGGCCGCCTTCACTCCGAAACCTCCTGCTCGCGTTCCTGGCGATTCTGTTCTTCGAACTCTTCCTGTTCACGCACCGCCTGGCGATGTTCCTTGTCGCCCGAGCGGCCGGCCCGGCGACGATCGAGTTGGGCGATGCGAGTACCGAGTGATGGCGGCACAAGCACACTGTTGAGGGCTGTGTCCTCGATGCACCGCCCCGCCGGCGGAATCACTTGCGTTTCTCAACCGACACGCGCATGAGCCCTGTCGCCACAACTGGGTGAATCGCCTCAATTCGGGAATCTCTGTCGGAGTTCGTCCACCTGTTCTTTGGTCAGAAACTGCGTGGGCTGATTGCGGAGCATCAGATACAGCTTCGCCGTCTCTTCCAGTTCTTCAATCGCTGCTGCAGCGGAATCCAGATCCTTCCCTGCGACGATCGGACCGTGATTCGCCAACAAGACCGACCGGACGGACCTCGCCTTGGCCGCGACAGCTGCCGCGAGTGAGCGGTCGCCCGGCGGGAAGTACGGAATCAGCGGCAGCAACCCCACTCGCATTACGTAGTAAGCCGTGATCGGTGGAAGGACGTCATTGGTGTCCACATCCGCCAGGCACGAGACCGCAACCGAGTAAGTCGAGTGCAGATGAACGATCGCGGACTCATTGGGTCGTTCTCCGTACATCGCCAGATGCAGAAAGGCCTCCTTCGAAGGAGCATCGCCGCTGATCGGGTTGCCTTCCCAGGTCACTTTCGCAATCCGTTCCGGATCGAGGCGGCCAAGCGAACAGTTCGTCGGCGTAATCAGGATGCCGTCCGGCAATCGGACACTGATATTGCCGGAGGAACCGACACCGAAACCACGCTCAAACAGCGATCGACCATGTTCGACGATGCGTTCGCGAAGTTCGCGTTCGTTCATGGCAGCATCTCCACCGCTCTGGTCATGAAATCCTCTCCCCCAAAGTTGCCGGACTTGAGTGCCAATGCCAGCGGAGGTCCACTCAGCGATTCGGTCCACGGTACGCCGGGAGAAATGCTCGGGCCGATACGAAGTGCCGATACACCAAGCCGTGAAACGATCGCTCCCGACGTCTCTCCGCCGGCAATGACCAGTCGTCTGACGCCGCGGCGCACCAGCTGGACTGCGACTTCAGCCAGCAATTCTTCGATCGCCCGGCCCACGATGGCGGAGTCGGTGCCGGACTCCCGCAGTCGCTCCAGTTCCATTGGTGACGCTGACGACTCGATCAGCAGGGGGCCGTTTCTCAATTGCGGTTCGGCCCACGCGACGACGTCCGCCGCAGTGTGATCCTGCTCAAGGTGCCAGTGCGGCATCGCCAGGCGCACATGTTCCACCTGGCGGCGAGTGGCCTCGGAGCAACTTCCCGCCAGGACGACGGTGAGACCAACGACGTTCGGGATCGCGGCTGGCGCCGGTTGGTTATTGACCCATCCCATCGCGCGGTACGCCGCCGGCAGTCCCAGCCCGAGGCCCGAGCCTCCGGATATGAGCGGGCAGGCAGCGCACGCAGAGGCAATCGCCCGAAGATCGTCATTTGTGATGGCATCAACGATTGCGATTTGCGGACTCCCCTCCTGAACTTCTGCCAACGCGACCGCCAAATCTCGATAAACCCGCGTCCATGGAATCAGTCCGACGCGCAGCCTCGTTTGACGTTGCAACAGGCGCACGAGATTTGGGTCGGTCATCGGATTCAAAGGATGGTGCCGCATTCCGCTGTCGCTGAGCAGTTGTGAGCCGACGAAGAGATGTCCCTGATAGACCGTGCGGCCATTCTCGGGAAACGCGGGACAGGCGATGGTGCCTTTCGCACGGCTGGCATGAAGCAGCGATTCCAGCACAGGGCCAATGTTGCCCCGGTCGGTACTGTCAAATGTTGAGCAGTACTTGAAGAAGATCTGCCGCACGCCATTCGCGCGCAGCCAACAGTCTGCGGCCAGCGAAAGCTCCACGGCAACCGCGGGATCAATGGAGCGAGACTTCAGTGCGATGACAACCGCATCCACGTCATGAGGGACAAACTCAGCTCGTGGCATCCCGACGGTCAGGGCAACGCGCAACCCTTCATTCACTAAGGTGCTCGCCAGGTCTGTGGCCCCGGTCAGATCGTCCGCGATTGCACCCAGGATCATGACATCTCCATCGCGGCCGTCCTTGCATTCGTCCGTTACCAGCGGAGGGGCGCCCGCATATTACGCGTGGCGACCAGTCGATGGAACACTAGCGGCGATTCGCGCCGTTTCCGCAGACCGGGAAACGTCACTGTTGTCGTCGATGTTTCAAGGTCTCTGGCTGTGTCCATCGTGCCAGTGACATGCCCCCGCTGCACTGGGCATCCAGCCGTGGTTCCAGTGGTTCGCGCAAAACTCGACCGCCCGGCTGAGTACAAGTGTGTCCAGTGGCGATACGCAACCTACTCTTGCGGAGGCGACGACTGCGCCTCCTGCTCGCGTTCCTGGCGCTGCTGCTCTTCGTACTCTTCCTGTTCACGCACCGCCTGGCGATGTTCCTTGTCGCCCGAGCGGCCGGCCCGGCGACGATCGAGTTCGGCGATGTCCTCCAGGTCGCCATAGATAATCAGCGTCTCCCCCACATGGATGACGTCGGTGCCGCGCGGCGTCCCGTGGAACTCGCCGTCGCTCGAACGGATGCCGAGGATGAGGATCCCTTCATCCGAGAGACGCAGTTCGGACAAGGGTTTGCCAACGAGCCAGTCGCCCGGTTCAACAATCATCTCGGAGACGGCATAGCCACTGGAGAGTTCGAGCAGGGCGACGTAGTCGCGCACGTCGAGATCGGTGAATGTCTTCGCGCCAGGCAATTATCCGGTTCATGTGCCGTTCGATCCAGCGGCTGTTGAAGACGATCCACATCAGCACGAGACCTGCGGCCAGGATGAACAGGATGACCGTGCGCTGGTCCCGCGTGGCACCGGTGGTACTGGTGAACGACACCATCATGGTGGCGACGACCGTGGCCACACCGATGTTTCCCACCAGCATCAGCAGCATGATGATGCGACGGCGGACGGGATGATTGACGATACCTTCCGATTCGTGGGTGGTGTACCCGACACCTGTGAAGGCCGACCGCGCCTGGAACTTGGCCGCCTCGCGCGAGAGCCCGGTGAACATCAGCGCCAGCGCGGCCACGCGCGTGATCAGCATCGAGAGGGTCAACGCGACCAGCAGCGACAGCACACCAATCACAGCCAGGCTTCTCCTGAAGGACTCGCCAGGGGGCCGGTTTCACGCCGCAGACTGCCTGTGATGGTCATCCGCCCCCGCAGGCACATCCTCACTACGGTGCCGCGTGACGTCAACAACAGCGATGCAGGAGGCGAACACTCAGTTGTGTTCGTGGCCATTGTCGGTCAGTCGGCTGCGCAGGTACGACGCCCGCGCCACGTTGCGCTCCGCCGATTCCAGCTGCTCCTTGTGCAGCTTCTGCAGATGGGCCGGCTGCGTCTGGATGAACAGTTCGTTGACGGTCGGGATCTCCAGCCCGTCGACCAGGCCGATGTTAATTCCCATTCGCACGCTGGAGAGCAGGTGCATCGTCTCTTCAGAGGTGATGGTCTGTGCACTGCGGAGGATGCCGTACGCCCGTGACACCTGGTCGTGCAGACGTTCGCGGTTGTCCTTCACGAGCGCATCGCGCACGCGGCGTTCGTAGGCGATGATGCCGGTCACGACCTCCTGGATGCTGCTGATGATCTGCTGCTCGGACTTGCCCAGCGTCACCTGGTTGGAGATCTGATAGAAGTCCCCCATGGCCTGCGAGCCTTCGCCGTACAGTCCGCGCACGGCCAGCCGCATCTTCTGCATCGCCTGGAAGACCTTCTGGATCTCCTTGGTGAGCACGAGGGCCGGGAGGTGCAGCATCACGCTCACGCGGATGCCGGTCCCCACGTTCGTCGGGCAGGCCGTGAGGTACCCGAGCCGGTCGTGGAAGGCGAACGCCACATGTTCCTCGAGGGCATCGTCGATGCGGTTGATCTCCTGCCAGCAGCTGTCGAGGGCGAACCCGCTGCGCAGCACCTGCAGCCGCAGATGGTCTTCCTCGTTGATCATCAGCGAGATGTTTTCCTGGTCGCCGATCCCGACGCCGCGCGACCCATGCGTTTCGGCATGTTCACGGCTGATGAGTTGCCGCTCGACGAGAAACTGCTTGTCCAGCGAGGCGAGCGAGGCGACGTTGACATACGTCAGGTGGCCGTCGATGGGGAGACGATCGAGCTGCGTCCGCAGTTGGGATTCGATCTCAAGCCGCGCCTGGTCGTCGGCCCGCGTGAGGAAGGGGAACGGCGCGAGGTTGCGGGCCAGTCGGATGCGGCTGGAGATGACGATATCCGACTCAGGACCGGTGCCCCGCAGCCATTCGCCACTGGTCCCAGAGAGGGTATCCAGATCCACCACTGCATCTCCTGAATAGGTTGGGCCGACTCGAGCGCGGGCTGCGCTCTGTCGCCACATGCATGATCTTCCGCTTCGCGGCCAGATGGGTCAATAGGGGGGGCAAACGATCAGTCGTCGCCCGGTTCGTAGTCGGAGGAGACTTCGAGCTCGTGGATCTCGTCACGCAGGCGGGCGGCTTCCTCATACGATTCCGCCTCGACGGCCGTCCGCAACTTATTGCGCAGGCGAATCAGCTCGAACTGCCGGCGGCTCGATTCCGGGGCCCGCTTGGGAAACTTGCCGGTGTGCTGTGTCTCGCCGTGAATGTTCTCCAGTAGGGGCAGCAGTTCTTTCTCGAATGCAACATAACATTGGGGACATCCCAGCCGACCTCCGCTGCGAAACTCCCGAAAGCTGATCCCGCAGTCCGGACACTCGGTTTCGTCAACTTCTTCGAGATCCTCGACACTGGCTTCGAGGTGCTTCTGGAACAGTTCATCGGGATCTTCGGTCTGTCCGGCTTCGGTGCTGGTCATGTACTCGTGGGCACACGACTCGCACAGATGCAGGGCATGCACGTCTCCCCCCTTGAGTTCCGTGATGTGCAAGGTGGCGGGCTTGGAGCAGCGAGAACACTTACGCATACAGCCCACTCGCTTTCGTATCTTCAGACGCCGAGCCCTCGATCGAGGTCGCGTCCTGATCGGCCAAACCCTCATGGCTAGAGAACTTGCGGCCATCCAGCCGCGTCGTATTCTATCTTTGGGTCCCCCAGTGTCAAGGCTCACCTGCCACAGGGTTTGCGACGTAACAGCTTGTCGGTAATATCATTAGGTCTTATGGATCGAGCACGACGGACATGCCCCACTTTCCTCCCTTCGAAACTTTCTCGCAGCTGGCCCAGGGAGGACAGCTGGTGCCCGTCTATCGGCAACTCCTCTCTGACACCCTGACACCGGTCACCGCCTTTTGCAAGCTGCGAAATGCTCCCCACGCCTTTCTGTTTGAAAGTGTTGTCGGTGGAGAGCGGGTGGGACGGTACAGCTTCGTCGGCTGCGATCCGTTCGCCACCATCGAGGCCCGCGGGCTTGAAATCACGCACACCGAGAAAGGTGTCTCCTCCCGGCGGACAGTGGCCGACCCGCTCTGCGAACTGCAGGAACTGCTCGATCGTTTCCCGGCTGTCCAGTTGACTGAGTTGCCGCGCTTTTGTGGGGGGGCCGTCGGCTATGCCGGCTACGACATCATCCGCTACACGGAGTATCTCCCGAGTGCGCCTCCCGACGACCGGCAACTCCCCGACCTGTGCTTCGGTCTGTATGACCGGATGGTGGTATTCGATCACATCCGCAAGGTGCTGTTCGTCGTCGCCCATGCCCGGACCGAGGAGGGCGACATTGGCGCCTCGTATAACGATGCCTGCCGCCGGGTCGATGAACTGTGCGACCTCCTGATGTCGCAGCCGGTTGATCTGCAGGCCCAGGATATTCGGCTGGGAACACCTGCGAGCAAGATGCCGGAGTCCGACTTCACCCGTGTTGAGTTCGAGGCGACCGTCGACAAGTGCAAGGAATACATCCGGGCGGGTGACATCTTCCAGGTGGTGCTCAGCCAGCGACTCAAGCTCCAGACCACTGCCACTCCACTCGACATCTATCGGGCGCTGCGTGTTGTGAATCCCAGTCCGTTCATGTTCCTGCTGGAGACACCGGCGGCAACACTCGTCGGCAGCTCGCCGGAGATTCTCGTCCGCGTCGAGCAGGGGGTGACGACGATCCGCCCCCTCGCCGGGACACGCATCGCGGGGCAAGACCGACGCCGAGGACCGCGAACTGGCGGCGGAACTGCTTGCCGATCCCAAGGAGCGAGCCGAGCATGTGATGCTCGTCGATCTCGCGCGGAACGACGTCGGGCGCGTGGCACGCTACGGCACCGTGGAACTCAGCGACGTGATGGTTGTCGAGCGATACAGCCATGTGATGCACATCACCTCCAACGTGACCGGGCAGTTGCGGGAAGGATTGACAGCCCTCGATGCCTTGCGGGCCGGTCTGCCGGCGGGCACGGTCTCCGGCGCGCCCAAGGTACGGGCGATGCAGATCATCGACGAACTGGAACATCACCGCCGCGGGCCCTATGGAGGAGCGGTCGGGTACATCGACTTCACCGGCGACATGGATACCTGCATCGCGCTGCGGACAATGGTCATCCAGGATCAGACCGTCTATGTGCAGGTCGGGGCGGGCATCGTCGCTGACAGCATTCCCGCCGTCGAGTATCAGGAGACACTCAACAAGGCCCGCGGCGTACTGACCGCCATTGAGATCGCCGAGAACCAGTTGACATCGTAGTGAAGCGATGCGGTCTCCTGTGATATGCTGCTGAGATGGGAACCCTTGGCTTGCGATCATTCCTGATCTGGCTCGTCATCATCGGCGTCGAAACCGTCCACGGGATTCTCCGCACACTGTTCCTGGCTCCGTTGATGGGCGACTTCCCCGCGCGTCGTCTGTCAGTTTTCACGGGGGCATTGCTGATCTTCTCTGTGTCGTACCTGTCGATCCACTGGCTGCGGGCTGCATCGACACGTCAACTGCTGGGCTTGGGCTGCCTGTGGGTCGCTTTGACGCTGCTCTTCGAAATTGGCCTGGGTCGACTGGTTCTCAATCTTCCCTGGGCACGCATTGCGGAAGACTACGATATCAGGCGTGGCGGGTTACTGGGATACGGTCTGCTGTTCATGGGCCTGTGTCCGCTGGTGGCGGCCAGGCTCCGGGGAGTTGTAGGAGGCTCGCAGAACAGCGAGCCGTCCTGACAACAAATCACGAGACATTTCCAGGAGCCTGACATGATTCGCATCCGCAAGGCACAGGACCGGGGCCATGCCAACCATGGCTGGCTCGACACCTGGCACACGTTCTCGTTCTCGACCTACCACGATCCGCAGCACATTCGCTTTCGCTCGCTGCGCGTCATGAATGAGGACCGCGTCGCAGCCGGGCAAGGGATTCGGCACCCATCCCCATCGCGACATGGAGATCGTTACCTATGTGCTCTCGGGAGCCCTCGAACATCGCGACTCGATGGGGAACGGCGAAGTGCTGCGGCCCGGCGAGTTCCAGCGGATGTCGGCCGGGACCGGCATCACGCACAGCGAATTCAATCCGTCGTCCACAGAACCCGTGCACCTCTATCAGATCTGGTTGCTTCCCGAACGCAAAGATATCGAGCCCAGCTACGAACAGAAGCGATTTGCAGGGGAAGATCGCCGCAATCGATTGCAGTTGGTCGCCTCACCCGGTGCCGCTCAGGGGTCGCTGCTCATCCACCAGGACGCCCGCATCTATCTGTCCGAGTTGGAACCTGATGCGACGATCGCTCACACTTTATCCGAGGGTCGGCATGCCTGGCTGCAAGTGCTGCGGGGCAGCGTGTTGCTGAACGCTCAGGTCCTAGACACGTCGGATGGAGCGGCTGTGAGCGACGAGACCACGCTGACGATCGAGGCCCGCACCGCTGCCGAAGTGATGCTCTTTGACCTCGCGTAGCGAGTGTCACCCCAGCGCGGCGAGCACCTGATCCCCCATCGCTGCACTGCCGAGCGAGGGCTGCCCTTTGCCGGCGATGTCGGGAGCCGAGCCATGGATTGGTTCATACAACCCCGGAGCCGATGCACCCAGTGACGCGGACGGCAGCAGCCCCAGCGAGCCGGGCAGCATCGAGCCTTCATCGGTGAGGATGTCGCCGAACAGGTTGCCGGTCAACACGACGTCGAAACTCGCAGGCCGCGCGATCCGGTGCATGGCCATCGCATCGACGAGGACCACATCGTATTCCAGCGAGAGGAACTCTTCCTGCACCACACGGCAGCGTGACGATATCAGGGGGCCTTCAGATGCTCCTCGAACCACTGCACCAGTTCGCGCGAGGCCTTCTGCTGGTCGTCCCCCTGGAAGCCATGCCCGGCCCCTTCCAGAATGAGGAGTTCGCTGTCGACGTTCTGATGCGCGAAGGCCGATTGAATCTTCTCGCTGTGATTCATGGGCACCAGCTCGTCCTTGTCGCCAACAATCAACAGCGTGGGTGCATCATCCGACGTCACCTGCACGAGCGGCGAAAACTGCTTCGCCTGATTCAGATCGAGGTCGAGTGCCGGAAACCGGTCGTAGGCCGGCAAATGGTCCGGTGCCTCCCAGACCATAATCTGCAGATCGGTCGGTGCGACCATCGCCACCACCGCCTGCACGCGATCGCTCACCCGCAGCACCGGGTCTTCGGCTTTCGGATCGCCTTCATCAGCCGCCGTCCCCAGCATGAGGGAGAGGTGCCCGCCGGCACTCATGCCGTAGACACCCAGTCGCTGCGGATCGACGCTGAACTTCTCGGCATTCATCCGGATGAACCGCACGCTGCGCCTCACGTCCTCCACGGCCTCGGGGATCGAGAACTTCGGGCTGCTGCCATGCCGCACCGCGAACACCGTGAAGCCCTTCTCCAGCAGCGGAGTGAACACGCGCTGCATGTTCTCAGGCGGTGCCCAGTTGGAGTACCACCCGCCGCTGACCATGAACAACACCCCCGCCCCGTTGGGTTCCGCAGGCTGAAAGACATCGAACGTCAGCGCCATGCCGAACTTGTGACCGTAGACCACATCGGGCGAGATCGAGACTTCCTGGGCCTGCGCGAGCGACTGCCAGCCCAGGGCCATGGTGAACAGAATCAGCAGCATTCGTCGCATGTCACGTCTCTTTCTGGTTGATCGGGATGATATCACAGACTCCTCCGCAGGCGGACGGGTCGTCTGTGACTTCAATTCTGTTGCTCTTCGCGAGTTTGACCCCAGGCGGCTGCGGCGAACGCTTCCAGCTGGCTGAAGTCATTCTGCCAGGTCGTGTACATCGCCCCGGTGACTCTGCCTGTTTCACCGCCGGCGGCGATCCACGATTTGATCTGCTGCGGATCGTTGTCGTAGTAGCCGGCGAGTACCTGCGAGTGACCCCGCTCGCCAAAGAACCGCAGGCTCTGCTCGGGGTGGCCGCTGTTCCAGTTGACGATGATCATCTTCGGAGGCAGCCCCTCCCATGAGCCGGCCAGGTCGCCGTTCACCAGGTAGAAGTCGTCGCGTGCGTTGTGATGCGGATCGAACATGTCCGACCAGATTCCCAGGTCCGCCTCGGGATTGATGCGGCGGACGATGGCCACACACTGCCGCACGTTTTCGGCCAGCAGTTGCCCGGCCGTGCGTCCTTCCTGCCGGCAGGAACCACACCAGTTGGCCACGCGGATTTCGTCATGCGAGAGGAAGTACGTCTGCGGATGAAACAGCTCTTCGACTTTGCGCACCTGCTGCTCGAAGATCTCGAAGACTTTCGGATGCGCCAGGCAGCAGCAGACCTGCCCGTCGTAGATCGTCACCGTGTGATAGAAACTGGCCCGGAGCTGTTGGCCGTCGCGAATTCGCGAACCGGGTGCGATGCGGAGCACGGGCGGCTGATGCCAGACGTCGAAGTTGCCGGCCCACGGAACGTTGCCCATGCCGGCATCGTGCAGCGGTTCGTAGTCGCGTCCTTCGACGTACTCGGTGCCGTCGTCGCCTGTCACACGTAAGGGGCAACCATCGCGGCGGAGCAGGTTGACGAAGGCCGATTCCTCCATGCGCAGCTCGTCCATCCAGAGCGTGCCTCCGCGGCCGCCCCAGGTACCGCAATAGATACGGACCTTGCTGTTGTCCAGGCTGTTGAAGACGACCTGATGCTGCGTCCAGTCCTGCGTCGGCTTCACTCCGAGATTGTTATGCGACAGCACGCGGCCCCCTTCACCCATGGCGAACAGCCGCACGTCGCGGGCCGACTCCCAGTTCTGCGTCTTGATCCAGACCGACAGATGGTACTGCCGCCAAGGGTCGACCGCGACCTGCCGTGAGACCCGTGCATTGCCTGCTGTCTCGGTGGCATTGCTACCCGGATCGTCCCAGCGCAGAGCACTCTGGCCGCTGTGCCGGACGTCGGTGTCGACGAAACTCGCCTGGCCGGCGGCGTCCTGAAAGTCCCAGCCCGTCACCGCATGGTTACGATGTTCTTCAAACTCACCACCGGGCAGAGGACTTGTGAGGTTCGACGCGATCTGGGCGATGCCGTCCGTCACGAGCAGCGGAGCCTCGCTCACCGGGATGCCCTCGGCGAGATTCGGGTCGTGTGCCAGCAGGCCATCGCTGTAACCCATGGGGGCAATGGCGGGAATGATCTCGATGCCGAGTTCCTGCGCGACACCGCGAAACCTCGCCGCGTTCGTGAAGTAATGCTCCGGCACGCGGTCGAGGATGTTCAGCTTGTAGTCCGCGAGAACGACTGCGTTGTAACCGGCCTGCACCCCGCGACGGAGCAACTGTTCCGCCCGGTCCACGTTCTCGGCCACCTGCAGGTTCGTCTGCAGATAAATCCACCGCCGGGTGATGGGCTCGGCGGCAGATGCCGTGTGGACTTCCACCAGTCCGAGCATGATGAGCAACAGTGTTCGCATCAAAGCAACCCTCATCGAGCAGGCGGCAATAGTTCGCTGCAATTGTCGCAGCAGACACGGGTCGCCTTCAATGGTCGTCTCTTACGTTGAGTCGCAGCGAGACATCGCCCACCGTCACGACATCACCAGGAAGCAGTGGCTGCCAGTTCGCGGAGTCCTGCAGTGGCTGTCCGTTGACTTGCACGCGACCGGCGAAGCGGGCTCCAGCGGCGGCACCACAGTCGCGGCAGCGAATCTGCTCCGCGTGACGTTCGATCTCCACATGTCGCCGGGCGACGATGCACCCCAACTGCGGGTCAGCCGCCGCACCGGAGAGGCGGATGTCGGCTCCATTTCCGCGGCCCACAATCAATGCCTGGCCGTCTGCGATCGGGAACCGGGTCCCTTCACTGCCCTCGCAGAACAGCAACTCACTCCCGGCAATGACGTCGAGCACCATGTGCAACGGCAGGCACTCCCTTCTCACAGACGGTCCTTTCAATGACGACCATGCTAACGGCACGAGAAGCGAGGAGGAACCGGTTGCTCTCGGATCGTCACCCGCTCAGCATCATCCTGGGATGGACGAATCGCTCGCGTCGTTTGAAGTTCGATGATGGCAGCTTCAACGATAGGACCCGTAGGACCGGAGACTGCCCTACGCTTCTGCTTCATTGCTCGGCTCTCAGCCGTTCCTTGTTAGCCCCCAACCGACAGCGTCAGAACCGGTTTGGCCTCAGTCGCGCCGCCGCCCGCTTTCAGTTCGAACAATTGCATCAGCAGCGAGAACGTTGCTTTCGAGTTGTGGTCTCGGTCGTCGATGTAGAACCAATGACCCCGGTATTTCACGGCCACCGCGGCTGTCTTCGGACGATGCTTGCAAGTGCAGACTCGCAGCAAATCACCGGTGACAGCATTCCAATCGAACACTTCACCCCACTCGTACATCGTGAACAAGGCCAGTCCCTTCCGCGGCATGTTCTTCGGGAACATCGATGGCATGGGACAGATAGTACATGGTCCCCAACAGCGAGCGAGGTTCCAATGTCAGCGGCAGTTCGTAGAGTCCACCGCGGAACTTCCTTGGCCCCGCCAGTGGTGCCAAGGCCTCTTGCTGCTCGGAACCATATCGAATGATCAGAGACTCCTCGGTGCCTGAGAGGACGAGTTCGCCGTCCTGAATCACTTCGCACGGGACTGCCAGCAGATCGTGGTGCGACAATCCGTCCTTAATGGCCTGTTGGATGGCGGCCCACCGTCGGTGGCCTTCAACGACGAGGAACTTTTCTCTGTTTGAATCCCAGCGGACGTGCAGTGGCTTGACCAGGCCTCTCGCCGCAATGTCTGCGGCTAGTTTTGCAATGTATTCGCTTTCGACCTCGGCCCACGGGATATCCGAATCGCTATCAATCCGATGCGGGTCTATCTCGGCGTGCAAGGTCTGGTTCTGAAATGTCCACCCTTCACGTGCGGCGGCGACGATGTCTTCCCCGTTGATCAACTCTGCGGGGAGCGATTCCGAAAGCGGATCCGGATGCGTTTCAAATCCGAATTCGATCTCGTCTTCCAGTTGCAGCCGCCGCAACGTTCGAACAATTGACTGAAACTCTGCGTAATCCTGAGGAGCAACTTCGGGGATGGGACCCGACGCCGTCCGGGCATTCTCGATTCCGTTGAGTTCCTGAGCAGTCATCCTGAGAACCCGGTCGATGCTCCAGCCAGACCGGGCAATCAGAATGATCGTTTCCAGGGTGAGTGGTGAGACCAGCCGCTTGACGAACTCAGGCCCCTGCAGCGGTGCGTACGTCGCTGTTGGTCGTTCGGAGAAATCGACAGCTCCCGCTGCTCCCAGAATGGAAGGAGCACGTCCCGCATCGAAGAGTGTCCCATCAATTGAAGCGCTGTGATCGAAGGAGAATTGAGTGGACAAACTACTCAATTCCAGAAATGACGGTGGGTCTCGATATCGTAGTCGAACCAGGTTCAACAGCAATTGCTCGTTTGCAGTGCGGTGCAGAACCTCGTTGTATTCCTGCCGAGTGGCGAGCAGCGCACGTGGCCCCAGGCAGCCGGACATGGACGCCAGGACGCTCAGCATGATCGCGATCATCCGTCCGCGAATTGCCACCGCAGAACGAGGGTGCAAACAGAGAATTCGCCCTTGCCAGCACATATTCTCCAATCGGCAAACTTGATAATCGTAGATCAGGGAAACCGCACGAACCCGATGTGAGTTCTCAGAGTAGGTGGTCCGCGTAGTCAGGGCAGCCACTGCTCGCCCTGATCGTTGGCTCAGTTCCCACAGCGAAATGTCCTGCCCGCCTTTCTGACTGTGCCAGCCCTGCGGATAATCTTGCCCAGTATGCAATGGGTAATAGCCAGCCCTACGCGTCGTGGCTGGATTCCCGCGTTCTTGGGAATGACGGGGCGGTGAAGCGCTACTCGTTCCAGGACTGACGGACGAATCCTTTCAGATCGCAGCTGGACGCTGGCCGCTTCGACTACGGGGTGCGGGTTTCTTGATGTCGGGCGAATGTTCGGCAGAAATTGCCGGTCGATTTCGGCAGGATATGCCGCTGGCTCCATGGGGATTGGCAGGGCGACTGCGGCGGCGGGCGTTGTGCGGGTGAGGAAATGTCGCATCGTTACCTGTGTGCGCTCCAAGAGTTACGGAGCGGAGTGACGGCCCGCTGGACGCTTGGGGAGCCCGATCCGGGCCTGTTCGGCGGGGGTTTCCATCTTCCATCGCCCTTGGGGATGCGATACGGTCGTGCCCACTCCTCTCTCAATGTTCTCTCGATCTCCCTCCATTGACGTTCCCTTCCTGACGCATCACGCGCCGTCTGTGGTCGGCTTGTGCTGCCTTCGGTTCGAGTTCGACACGCGACCGATGCCTCGTCATCGACCTGCGAGAACTCGATCCTGGCCCAGCACCTGCCCGCCTGGTAGCGCCGATGCCGACCAAGCCGTCCGTGAAACTGTGAAGATGACCGATCCCCCCGGAGCCGAACAGGCTGCAGTTTCCAGCGAGGACGGCCACTTGCGAGGTGTTTGGATGAGACCGCCACGAACCCCCATCAACTCCCCGCGACCGGGCCGGCCGACACTCCGGATCCTGCTCAGCGCACTCGCCCTGGTTGCTCTCCTGCGAGAGTTACCCGCGGGAGGCCCTGTGTCCGATGATTTATCGTCGCCGGTCATCGATGCGACCGGCAGCGGTCCCGGATTCGGCATTCCCGACTTCGCGTCGAGTGATCCCCTGTTCAACGAGGACATTCCGGCCGGCGGATTCGGGGCGATGGGTCGCATCGGTCACATTGCCGGGCAAACGGTCGGGCGCGAAGAATCGATCACGCCGATCGAAGTCATGCCCTACATGTTCATCGACGAGACGATGCTCTTCGGCGACTGGCGCCTGTTCCGCACGAATGAAGGCCATCTGGGTGGCAGCGCGGGCCTGGGCATCCGCCACTACTTCCCCGACCACAACATCGTGCTGGGTGGTGCCGCGTTCTATGACATTGACGACACTCGCGCGAACCAGTTCCAGCAGGTGAGCATGGCCCTGGAACTCTTCAGCGAGTTCTTGGACGTGCGGACCAACTGGTATGTGCCGGTCGGCAAGACGGATCGCACACTGGGGACGACGTTCGTCAACGGGTCGCAGCGGTTCGAGGGCCACTTTTTGCTGTTTGATACGAGCACCGAATTCGGATCGGCGGCTGAGGGTGTCGACATGCTCTTCAGCACGCCGATTCCCGGCGAGATCCCCGAGCACTTCAATCTGGAAGCCTCGGCGGGTTGGTACCACTTCCAGGTCCCCGATTCTGATCTCAACCGCATCTGGGGCTGGAAGCTGCGGGCTGATGCCGACTTCTTCAGCAACTGGGTGCATACATTCGTGGAGTTCACCTCAGACCGGGTGTTTGACAACAACCTGATTGCCGGTGCCTCGATCAACTACTACCACAACCTCGACAAGCGCCCGCGAATTGGCAGCAGCCAGTTTACGCGCATGTCTGAGTGGGTCCGCCGCAACTACACCGTCGTGACGATCAACGATTCGGTCCTCAACCAGAACGTTCCGGTGATCAACCCGGCGACCGGCAACCCGTACTACTTCGATCACGTCCGCAACATTCCCGACCCGATCCTGCAGGCGCAGTTCCCCAACTTTCCTGCGCCCACAGGCAACGGCACCGTGGAGATGCCTTTCCAGTACATCCGGGAAGCCCAGAACGCGATCCCCAAGGCCGATGTCATCTATGTGCACGCCAACAGTGTGTTTGATGAAACTGTCGATGGGCAGCTCAACACTGTCGTACGTCTGAACGACAACGAGATCCTCCTGGGTGAGGGTGTGCCCCAGACGCTGCCCACGTCCGGCTTCGGCCAGGTCACACTGCCTGTGGTCGTCGGCGGCAACAAGCCGCTCATCACCAACACGACCGTCGACGCGATCGTCGCGGCGAACAACAACTTGATGGGCGGCTTTGACCTCAGCAACATTGGCGGCAATGGACTCGTCGGCAATGGCATTGTCGGCGGAACTTTCCGAGACCTCAGGTTCATTAATGGAACCGGTGAGGGCGTCCTGCTGACGAACCCCAGTGGAAATATCCAGTTCCTGCGGGACAGCATCGGTGGCGTCAGCGTGACGGGCACCACCAGCTTCCTCGGCAACGCCTTCCATGTGAACGGCGGGGCTGCCCAGATCAGCTACAACGACACCATCAGCAACTCCGGTGGCTACGGCATACTCGTCGAGAACACGTTCGGCGGATCGGTGGACTTCCAGGGGACGACGCTCTCGGACGTCAATGGCTCGGGTATTCTGCTGCAGAACAACATCGGCAATGTGACCCTCGATGCAGGCACCATCACCAACAGCGACGGCACCGGCATCCAGATTCTCAATGGTCAGGGCACCACGTCGATCCTCAATAACTTCACCATCGACAATGCGGCCGGTGTCGGATTCGACGTCGATGGACTGCAGGGCACGCTGATCTCCCAGGGCACCATTGCCGTCAACAATCGCAATGCGATTGGTGCCGACTTCACCAACATCTCCGGTCTGGTTCAGTTCTTCGGAGATCTGAACATCGGACCGCTCAATGCCGCCGGACCGAACGATCCGGGCATCAACTACCAGACGTCCTCCGGGAGTGTGCAATTCACCAATCTGCTGGTGTCCGACAGCAATGGTGTCGGGATCAACATCGGCGACCCAACGGGAACGAACATCAACCTGGCGGGCGGACGGTTCACGTCGCTGGGGACGACGAACATTTCCAACACGGTCGGTCCGGCCCTGCTGATCTCCGGCGGCATCGACCCGGCCCTCGATCCGACCGATGTCAGCTTCAACATCGTGAACATCAACGGACACCTCAATCGCGGCATCCAGATTCAGCGCACCAGCGGTCCGATCCGGTTCACCGGGACAACGACTGTCACCGATAACGCCGCCGCCCCAAATGGATTTGCCGCCCTGTTTATCGAGGACATCACCGGTGGCGTCGCCTTCAATACGTTTAACGCGGTCAACAATGGTCCGCCTGAGCCGGCGGTCGTGATCCAGAACACGCTGGCACCTTCGGCCGTCTCATTCAACCGGCTGAACGTCCTCAACGCCGTCAATACCGAAGGCGTGAACGTCACCAACGTCAACAGCTTCAGCAGCCAGGGAGGCGACATCGTCGTCACCGGCGAGACGGCGGTCCGCATCAGCGACACCAACTACAATGCGATCTTCACCAGCATCACCTCGACGCTGCCGCCGGACTTCGGCATCCGTCTGGATGATAACGTCGGCCTGTTTGCGGTGACCGGAGACGGGGTCAACCTGGGCAGTGGTGGCGTCATCACCGGCGCCGATCGCGGGCGTCCGGGCCGTCAACGCCGACCAGCTCGACCTGTCGCTGATGACGCTCAACACGAATGATCTCGGTGTGTTCGCCACCAATATGACTTCGGTCGTGCTCGATGCCATGCAGATCATGGGCTCGGTGCAGGAGGGCGTCCGCCTGATCGACGTGCAGGCCTTCCTGGCGCAGGACTCGTTCTTCACCGACAACAGCATCGGGCCAATTGGAACCCTTGAACAGTCGCACATTCGCGCCATCATGACGCAACTGCATCCCGACCCGCTGATCGACAACGATACCCCCTACACCTACACCATCCAGCGGAATACGTTCCAGGACGGCGTGAACACGATCGTCGGCGGTAACGCGATCTCCATCAGCTCGCTGGCCACGGCCACCGGCTCGCAGCTCGACCTGATCGTCCAGGACAACCTTGCCATTACGAATCGTGCCTCAGCCGCCTTCCTGAACACCGCCTGGCAGGGGGCACTCAATACGACGATCCAGCGCAACAGCCTGACAACGACTGGCAACTTCCAGGAGCGGGCGTTTGTCCTCTCGCAGACTGCACTGGGGGGCATCTCGAACGTCGTCATCGACAGTAACCTCGCGACGTTTGCCGGCGGTGCCAGCGACATCGGCACGTTGCTCAACTTCACCGGACCGGCCAACGTGAGCTTCACCAATAACGCGTTTGACTTCGGCGGACTGTTCGCCACGGGTCTGCAAATGTCCACCTTCGCCGGTGGTAACAACATCCTCATTGCCAGCAACTCGCTCAACTTCCAGACCGAGGGAGGCACCGGCATGCTCTTCCCGGTCACCAATGCCCCCGCGTTCTTCCGGATCGATAACAACCTCATCAACCTCACGAACAATGTGCTGCAGTTCCCGGGTGAACGCGGCATCATCTTCAACGCGGTCAACGGCGTGATCAACCTGTCCGGGAACATCAACAACCTGGTCAACGTATTCATTGACCAGGCCACGGTCATCTTCCAGATTCCGCCCGGAACCAGCACCGGCCAGATTCTCATCAATGGTGTGGCCGTGCCCTGATTAACCGTACGCGAGGTCAGCCCAGCGGCCCGGCTGCTTGAAGCAGCCGGGCCGCTTCTCCAGGCATGACCTGTCCCAGAATCGCGTGTGATGATGCAGTTACGCGAATCCGACGTGTGGGAGACGCGAGTCACAATCCACCGATGCGACGTGCTGTAGCCGGCCCGATTGAAAACTGAGCCGGGAGCATGAGTTGCCCAGCCCCACCAGTGCCGATCATTTGCCGCAGGGATGAAGATATCTCCGGTCCGCTGGCAGGGAGTCCACCGGCATCTGCAGCCGGGTCTCTGTTTCCAGGGCACATCCCACAAGATGGGTTGTGCTCAAACAGGCGGTCATCGCCGGCACGAGACCACGAACATGCGGGATGGGATTCGTGCCCTTCGTCACATGGCAAGTCTTGTCCTTGTCGCGATCACCATCAGTGGTTGTGTGCAGTCTCGCTACCGATATGGCGTCGGCGATTCTGCCTCTTACCAGTGGCAACTCGAGCCAGCTGCCGAAAACCGTGTGTCGACTGGAGGCGATCATCCGCGCATCGATCGCCTGGAATCCATCGTGCAAGCCCCGCGGCGTTTTGTCGAAACGCATCACAAGAGGAAGAACAGCGATGGTGACGAAAAAACTCCCGAGCAGTTGACAGAGGAAGCAATCGAGCTGTCTCAGGAGTATCTCGCTGCCAACAGTTTAGACGAGGTTTACATCGACATTCGGCGATACGAACCGGGCGAGCAATGGGCACGTCTGCGAGCGAACGATCGCATCGCACCGATCTGGAAGTACACGGGGGGCACCATGAGCGTCATCGGCTATTCACTCTTTCCTGGACGTGCCTTCCACGCCGATCGTTATAACCCATTTACCAACACCCTCAGCCTGAACTCCAGTCGCCCGAATCGCGCACTCTATGAAGCCGGTAATGCGAAGGAGTATCACGAACATGATTGGTTAGGCACATATGCCATGTCGCAGAAGTTGCCACTCGTGCCGCTCGGGCACCACTGGCGCGTAACGTCCGATGTCATCACCTATGCACACGCACACGAACTGTGGGAACTTGAACAGGAGCTTTATCCATCTGCCTATGCGAACCTCGCACGGTCCGCCGTGGCGGAAGTCCTGTTCTTCGTCCCCATCGACGCTGGCGCACCTCAGA
>CAVPPT010000006.1:0-83343 GCA_963707405.1 uncultured Planctomycetaceae bacterium
CTGACACGTGCATCATGACGCGGCGGGCACCCGCTCGCGTCGTCAATGCGACATTTTCTTGCGAGTCCATATTTTCAGCGAAGTGCGATTGCCATGAGACACAGAATGCGAGGCCGGAAGCTCGGCCGCAATGCCTCTCACCGCCGGGCGATGTTTCGCAACATGGCGGCGAGTCTGATCAAGTCGGTGCGTACCGACGATGACGCTCCCAACAAGCCCAAGGTCCCCGGCCGCATCGTGACGACCGTCCCCAAGGCCAAGGAACTCCGGCCGTTCGTCGAACAGTTGATTACCCTCGCTCGCAAGGCGTTGCCCCGCCAGGAACCCGCCGAAGCGTTCGCCACCCGGGCCGAGCGGAACTCGGCGGAGTGGAAGCAGTGGCGTGAATCATCGCAGTGGCAGAAGTGGAACCAGACCATCGCACCGGCGTTGGCCTATCGCCGTCGGGCCTTTGCCCAGCTGCGGGATATCGAAGCTGTCGACATCCTGTTCAGCGATCTCGCCGAGCATTTCGCGGATCGACCCGGTGGGTACACGCGAGTCATCGAGTTGGCGCGGGTTCGGCTCGGTGATGCGGCAAACGGCGCTCGTCGAATTCGTGGGCGAGCGATCGGACCCGAGGAAAACGGGCCGCACCGAAAGTGGTCAGTAAGCCGGAAACAACAGCGAACACCGCGACCTGAGGCATCCCCATGGAAGGGGGGCAGTGTCGTGGATCAGGAGCATGCCAGTGATGCCTCAGCCGGCGATTGAGCCGGCCAAGGAAAGCACCAGTGAAGGGACTGTCGGCGAGGAACACGCTTATGGGGGGAAGGGAAGCGGCACAGGGACCGTTCGGTTTCACCCGGCGATGCACCGGCTGTGTGACGACATTTCCTCCCAGGACAAGAAGAGCTTCTGCACGTCGATATGTCGCAGGTGGCGGTCGCCTTCGCCCAGACCCGGCACCAGGCACTGCACGGATTGCAGGCCAAGCTGACCCCGATGAGATTCGAAGGGGGTGCCCTGACGACCCGGCGTCGCGGGCGCACCTGGACGGTACAACGCCTCTTTCACGGGCAGCGGGAGATGCTGTACATCCTCACGTTCTATCTGCCCCGGTTTCTGGATCAGTCGTTTCGCGAGAAGCTGATTACCGTCTTCCACGAGCTGTACCACATCAGTCCGGCCTGTTCGACGGCGACATCCGGCGGATGGCGGGGCGGTATCACGTGCACTCTTCCAGTCAGCGGGAATACGATCGTGTGATGGACCAGCTCGTCGAGGCGTATCTGTCCACCCGACCGCCGGCAGACCTGTATGAGTTTCTCTCACTGAGGTTTCGGGCCCTGCACGAGCGGCATGGGGGCGTGGTCGGTATGCAGGTGCGGGATCCCCAAGCTGCTCCCTGTGAGCAATGCGCGGTCGGCATGAGTCGCCGGGCGAATTGAGGACGGCGAGAGCTATGCTGCAGAAGTTCAATGAACGCAACCGGGATCTGGTCGTCAACATCGGCGGCAAACTGCTGCACCGGGATGAAGCGGGAGTGAGTCCGTTCGACTCCGTCGTGCAGGGAGGGGATGCCGTCTGGGAAGGGCTGCGGCTGTATCGAGGGGCGCATCTTCAAACTCACCGAGCATCTCAACCGGCTGCGCAATTCGGCCCTCGCGATGGCGTTCCGGGACATCCCTACGCACGAGTTCATCACCGCAGAGATCCGGCCACCCTCGAGGCCAACGGCATGTTGGACGGTGTCCACATCCGGCTGACGCTCACCCGCGGAGTGAAGATCACCTCCGGGATGGACCCGCGGCTGAACCAGTCCGGACCGACCTTGATTGTGCTCGCCGAACACAAGGCAGCGGTGTACGACACGGGCGGGCTGCGGTTGATGACGAGCAGTGTCCGCCGGTTTCCGCCGGACTGTCTCGATCCGAAGATCCATCACAACAATCTGCTGCAGTCGATTCTGGCGAAGATCGAAGCCAATGCGGCCGGGGCTGACGATGCCCTGATGCTCGATGTGCGTGGATTTGTCGCGGAGACGAATGCTACGCACGTGTTCATCGTGAAGGAGAGAGCGGTCTCCACCAGCCGGACCATTGCCTGTCCCGAGGGGATCACGCGCGCGACAGTCCTCGACCTGTGCGGCGAGTTGGGGATCTCCAGTTCTGTGCGCGACCTGTCACTGGCGGAAGTCTATGCCGCCGATGAGATGTTCTGCACCGGCACGATGGGGGAAATCGCGGCCGTCACGAGCGTCGATGGTCGCACGATCGGCAGCGGACAGCCGGGTCCAGTCACCGGTCAACTGGCGGGTGAGTTCCGGCAACTCACGGCCCGATCGGGCGAAGACGTAGTGACGGCGCACTGAGGATCGCCCCACCACTTCCGGAGGTCAGGCGTCGGGGCCAGCGCCTCTCTTAATGGCCGTCGCGAATTAACTGATGGCACCGGACACAGGACTGGGTGAGCGCGACATACGCACCGAGGGCCCCTTCCGTATCCTGATCGCCGGCATAGCGAATGAGTTCCTTGGTGGAAAACTCAAAGGCATTGAGCTGTCCCTGGTAATCGGACTTCCGTTTCACTTCCGCGTCGCGTTGCCACTGCTCCATGAAGTTCATGACCTGCATCCGCCGAGCACTTTTTTCCAGTTGGTCGAAGTCGCCGCTCGTCAGGTCGGCCAGGATCTGCTGGGCGGCATTGAGTTTGACGGTCATCCAGCGGTCCTTTCCGGCCTGAGGGGACTCCTGGACAGCGTCATCGGCCGTCGACCGCTGAGGCACGCTGGTCAACGCCGTCGCGATGATCGCGCACAGGCACACCGCACAGATTGCAGAGAGTTTCCGGTTCATTTTCCCCTCCTGTTTCTTGTAGTCCACGAAAAGCGGAACAGCCGTTCAGGTCAACGATGCCTGTGCGCTTGACGTACCGACGTACCAATGTGCGGCGGCGACGTCAACTGCTTGCCGGCATCGCCCCATGTTGCCAGTGGAGACGCTTCATGAATTCCACCGCGAAAAAGACAATGGTGCCCAGTGCAAAGCACAAGCCAAGGTCCTCCAGGGACAAGGGAACGGTGTGAAAGACCTGCTGCAGGAGCGGTGTATAGATGACGGCCAGTTGCAGCGTCAATGTGAGCAGTACGGCCCCCACGAGCGGTCTGTTGGAGAAGTACCCGATTTGAGACAGGGGCGTCCGGAACGACCGTGTGGCCAACGCATTCCCCATCTGCGATATCGTCAGAACGGTGAAGATGGCCGTTCGCCAGTACCCGGTGGCATCCGGGTTGCGCGACCATTCGATATAGCCCAGGGAAAGCGACACGCCGGCCATCAGCAGGCCGATCCACAGAATGTCGACGATCATCTCCCGATTGAAGATGGCTTCCTGCGGCCGACAGGGTGGGCGGCTCATGGTTCCGGGTTCCGCCCGTTCGACCGCCAGGGCGAGCCCCGGCAGGCCGTCGGTCACGAGATTGATCCAGAGGATTTGCAGCGGCAGCAGGGGCAGCGGCATGCCCAGCAGGGGGCCCAGGATCATGACGAACAGTTCGCCCGCATTGCTCGTCATGGTGTACTTGACGAACTTGCGAATGTTGTCGAAGACGACGCGGCCTTCCTCCACGGCGTTGACGATCGTCGCGAAGTTGTCGTCGAGGAGCACCATGTCAGCGGCTTCCTTGGCGACGTCGGTGCCAATGTGACCCATGGCCACGCCAATGTCGGCCTGTTTCAGAGCCGGCGCATCGTTAACGCCGTCGCCCGTCATGGCGACGATTTCACCCCGCTCCTGCAGGGACTTCACAATCTGCAGTTTGTCGTGCGGTGAGACACGGGCATACACACAGACGTCATCCGTCAGCGACCCCGGCCGGTCGTCAGTGACGTCTCGGCCCGTGACTATGCGACCATCAACCGGGAGTCCCAGGCTGCGGGCGATCGATGCCGCTGTCGGCGCAAGGTCGCCGGTAATCATCACCGGACGGATGCCGGCGTCACGACAGCGCCGGATGGCGTCTGAGGCCTCCGGGCGCGGTGGATCGATCATCGCCAGCATCCCGATGAAGATCAGGTCCTGCTCCAGGTCCCCCGACGGCTGCCCGGGTAAGTCATCGATGAGGCGAAACCCCACACCGAGGACACGCATGCCTTCGCTCGCCAGTTCATCCTGTGCCTGGGTGATGCGGCGTCGCCAAGCGTCGTCGAGCACGACCGGGGTGTCGTCATCCCAGACATAGGCTGATCGTTCCAGGACGGCGTCAATGGCTCCCTTTGTGCACACCAGGAATTCCCCCGCCTCGCAGGGGAGCACCCGCAGCAGGCTTTGCCGCCACGGGCCATCCGGAGCAGCAGACAACAGCTGTGCATGAACGGTTGTCATGCACTTGCGGTCGGAATCGAAGGGAATCTCGGCCACGCGAGGAAATGCCGCATCGAGCTGGGGTTTGGGAAACCCGAATCGTGCCGAGGCGACGACGATCGCGGCTTCCGTTGGATCGCCGACGGCGCACACATCATCACCGTCGCTTTCCAGTGTGCTGTCGTTGCACAGCGTTGCGGAGATCAGCAGCAGCGTCAGCCCGGAATGATCAGCGGGGCTTTGTGGCGCGGCGGACGACGCGGATGGACGGGCAGATGCGAGGTTCAAGGGGTCGCGCACCCCGGAGGCCGACTGTCGCAGGCCCGCCACATCCAGCACCATCACGCTCATCTGGTTTTCCGTCAGCGTGCCTGTCTTGTCCGAGCAGATGACCGTCACCGATCCCAGCGTCTCGACGGCCGGCAGTTTGCGGATCAGTGCCTGACGCTTCGCCATCCGCCGGGCCCCCAGGGCGAGGGCGACGGTCGCGACGGCGGGCAGACCTTCGGGGACGATGGCCACGGCCAGACTGAGCGCTGTGAGCAACATCAGCCTCGAGGACTCACCCCCCAGCAGGCCGGCGACGAACACCAGCGCCACAATGCCGATAGCCACTAGAGCGAGGGTACGACCAAGTTCGGCCAGTCGTCGCTGGAGTGGTGTGGGACCCTCGACAACACCCTGGAGTGAGTCGGCGATCCGCCCCAGTTCGGTCTGCATGCCCGTGGCCGTCACGATTGCCTCGCCGCGACCACTGGTGACGGTGGTTCCCAAGTAGGTCATGTTGCGGCGTTCGGCGAGCAGAAGCTCGGCTTCGTCCAGCGTGGTGGCTTGCTTGGGGACCGGTGCCGATTCACCGGTCAGCGCGGCTTCCTGAATCTGCAGATTCACCGATTCCAGCAGACGACAGTCGGCGGGCACGACGTTTCCCGTCTCCAGCAGGATGATGTCGCCGGGCACGAGCTCGGCGGCACCGACCTGCCTGATGTGGCCTTCACGTCGCACTCTTACGATTGGAATGGCGAGTTTCTTGAGGGCCGCGATGGCCCGCTCTGCACGATAGTCCTGAAAAAAGCCGAGCCCGGCATTGAGCCCGATGATGGCCAGAATGGCCAGGGCGTCCACGTGCTCTCCAACAAACAGCGAGACGAGCGCTGCCACGAATAACAACAGGATCAGCGCTCCGCGAAACTGCTCAAGGAAAATCATTCCGGCGCTGCGGCGGCTGCGCTCGTGCAGTTCGTTTCGGCCGAACTCGCTGAGCCGTCTCTGCACTTCCGCGTGCGTCAGACCAGAACTGGCATCGGAAGAAAGCCATTGCAACACCTCCAATGGCCCCAGGACGTGCCAAGGGTCGTGCCTTGTGGGATTTCCATCGGCGTCGATCGGCGCAGAATGCGTGGCAGCGAATCGTTCAGAATCCCGGAGCTTCATGATGCTGCCATCCCCGAATGATGTGCCCTGCCGCACGCTGTGTGCCCAGGTGGCACAGCCAGCGACTTCGAAACCAAGACTCAGTATCGACTATGCATCTGGCGCCGACATCGCGCTTGCCGCGGCTGTCGTGCCCCGCGCTGGGCGCACTTGCAGCCGGCAGGCTGTTTGCAGGAGCATAGGATGACCTAGAGTTGTGATCGTCCTCTCACCGGTCAGATTCCAGTGAAGCCGTCAGATGCTATCTCTCGACCGGGTTCGGGCAGATTGAGCTTGCGCGGCTCACTCGGGCTGCTCGTGGGGACAAGCATTTTCGCCACGATCTGGTCGTTCGCCGGTGCCCGCGAACTGGATGTGTGGGCCTTTGAACTTGTGCCGGGTTTGATCGGCGTGTTCGGCATCATCTTGTTGGCCAAGAGCTTTCGGTTCTCCAGACTTGTGTACGTCATCCTCTGTGTGGCGTTCGTGTTCATTGCTGCCGGTGCCCGGTATACTTATGCGGAAGTCCCACTGGGGCATTGGATTGGCGATCGTTTCGGGCTGTCGCGGAACCATTTCGACCGTGTCGGCCACTTCCTTCAGGGACTGACGGTTGGATTGATGGCCCGCGAGGTGCTCCTCCGCAGAACAACACTCGGAAAACGGCTGGGGGTACCACTCCTGGCTGTTTCGATCGCATTTACCTTCAGCGGATTTTACGAACTCGTGGAATGGTGGGTTGTGCTGGCCTTCTATCCCGACAGCGGGCCGGAGTGGCTGGGATTGCAGGGAGATCCCTGGGACGCGCAATTAGATATGCTGATGGCCCTGCTCGGCGCGCTCGGCGCGACAACGTTGCTGGTCCCGTTTCACGATCACTCGCTTGTGCGACTTGATCTGGCGGGAACGACGCGTGGACGGTGACATGCCTTCTGGCATGTCGATTGCACTACTCGCGGCTGGATGGGTGCTGAAACTGAACATTGGAGAAAACCATGGGAAGCTGGATCACGGACCTGCTGGGGAAGGATGCGGACGGTCTGTTGTCGCACCAATGCCGGACGATCGACAGCAATCGCTTGCTGCTGCCCGGTCCGGACTTTGTGGATCGCGTCTATGCGGTGAGCGATCGGAATACCCGGGTGTTGCGCAGCCTCCAGTCGCTGTTCGGATCTGGACGTCTGGCAGGAACCGGATACGTGTCGATACTGCCGGTTGACCAGGGTGTCGAGCATTCCGGTGCTGCCTCCTTCGCCGTCAATCCCGACTACTTCGACCCGGAGAACATTGTCCGACTCGCGCTCGAGGGGGGCTGCAATGCCGTCGCCTCGACGGTCGGAGTTCTGGGGGCGGTGGCACGCAAGTATGCCCACAAGATTCCGTTTATGGTGAAGCTGAATCACAACGAACTGCTCACCTATCCGAACATTCACGACCAGCACATGTTCGCATCGGTGGAGCGGGCGTATGACATGGGAGCGGTGGCGGTCGGAGCGACGATCTACTTCGGGTCCGAGGAGTCGCGTCGGCAGATCGGCGAGGTTGCCCAGGCATTCGAAGCGGCCCACGAGTTGGGAATGGCCTGTGTTCTGTGGTGCTATCTCCGCAACTCGGCGTTCAAGGCCGATCAGGACTACCACGAGAGCGCAGACCTCACCGGACAAGCGAATCATCTGGGCGTCACGCTCCAGGCCGACATCATCAAGCAGAAGCTGCCGCTGAACAATGGTGGTTATCGTGCCGTCAAGTTCGGCAAGACGTCGGATCTCGTGTATGAACAACTCACCAGCGATCATCCGATTGACCTCTGCCGGTATCAGGTAGCCAATTGCTATATGGGCCGTGCGGGGTTGATCAACTCCGGTGGAGCATCGGCGGGCGACTCCGACCTGGCTGAGGCCGTGCGGACCGCCATCATTAACAAGCGTGCGGGAGGCACGGGCCTGATCAGTGGTCGCAAGGCGTTTCAGCGACCGCTCAAGGAAGGCATCGGGCTGCTGAATCGGATTCAGGACGTGTACTTGGACAAGGCGGTGACGATCGCCTGACGCGCCGCACGCGCGCTGGGGACTCGTCATCGCGCACCAGCAGGAGACGGCAGACATGACCTTTCAACAAGAAGCCCGCCGTCCGTCGACGATGTGGATTGTGGTTGCCGATCGGGCGCGTGCCCGAATCTTCGCGACCGAATGGCCGGGTCTCGACAACTTCCGCGAAATCAAGGGGCTTGCACATCCGGAAGGAGCGGCCCACCCGCGGGATGTCGAGTCCGAAGCCCCGGCAGGTTCTCTGAGGCTGGTGGCGCGCGACACATCGGGGAGCCGGAGACCGACTTCAAGCATCGGACAGCCACCGAGTTTGCCCGCGAGATCGTCCGGGAGCTGCAAGCCGGCAAGGATAACAAGACTTGGGGTCGCCTCGTCATGATCGCTCCGGCACTGTTTCTAGGAGTTCTGCGGGAACAGCTTCCCGCTCCGTTGAGCCAACTTGTGAGTGCCGATCTCGACAAGGACCTGACACGAGGAGATGCTGCAACGATTCGGGCCGAAGTACACAAGTTGTTGGATGAGACAAGCCAGTCCTGACACGCTCGGCAGGAGTACGCGATGACCTCACAAATCGAAGCTGATATTCTCAAGGACCAGCACGCGGCTCTGGACCGCGAAATCTCCGACTGGCGTACGTGGTGGAAGGAGCTCAGCGAATTGGGCCAGCCGAACTTCGGCGAGATGGGAGATCGGCTCGCCCAGTTGCGCGAAAACCTGGTGGCCCATTTCGCCATCGAGGAGAGCCACGGCAGCCCGTCGCGGGCCACGCGGCTGCGTGAGGAACACCCGGAGCTGATCGCTGAGCTGGAGGGGCTGATCGCGCGGTTGCATTCCTGTGAAGGGGGATTCGAGTGCTGGGGCGGCGCCGTGAGGCGTTTGAGGAATTTCTCGATCGGCTGAACACCCACGAAAAGGCGGAGGAAGCACTCCAGGATCGGCCTGCGTTGTGATGACCCGATTCCCGTCAGGTGCCAGGCCCCTTCGGGCGAACTGGTTCGGATGTCGCCATCCCGGCCCACGTGCCTGGTGAGAGTACGAAGGGCAGTTCGTCGGGCGTCAATGGCTCACACGTGTGCAACTGATGCTGCAGAACATGGAGTGTGGCATCGGAGGCATCGTTGTCGATGGTCGACCTGCGGCTGATGCGCTCCCGCAGCGTCTGGTCGTCGAGCGCGAAGGGGATGATCGCGAAAGGAACATGCCGCTTGCCGGCCAACTCGCGAAACCTTCGGCGTTGTGCGCCACGGAGAAATGTCGCATCGACGATGACAGGAAACCCGGCCCCGATGATGTTCTGCGCAAGATGTGCGAGCCGATCATACGTCTGTTCGGTTGCCTCTGGCGAATAGATGCCTGCTGCCACGTCATCGGCGGCACTCTGGGCGGGATCGAGGCCGAACAGTCGCTTTCGCTCGACATCGGAACGCACGCGGATGGCCTGCTCATGTTGGACCAGAGACTGCGTGCCCGTGGTCTTTCCGCTGCCTGAAACGCCGTGCGTGATCGTCAGCGAGGCTGTGCGTGGCTGAGTGTACCCGGTCGCGAGATCGAGGTGGCGAAATTGGTCGGCTGTCAACAGGCGCGGTCGCCGTCGCAGATGCCGGTCTGGTGCAGTCGCAGGGCATCCACTTTCGCCCGGACAATAGCCCGATAGACAAGATACAGCGGCAAGACAGGCAGTCCTGCATAGTCCCCGGTCATTTCCAGGTAGTCATTGAGAAACCGCCATGCGAGATCAGGGCGACCATGAACGTCGAGATCCATCACCAGGAAAGCGATCTCACTCATGACATCGATCCAGCGCAGCGCCGGTTGAAACTCGATGCAGTCAAAGGGGGTCATGGCCCCTTGCCACTGGACGATGTTTCCCAGGTGCAGGTCGCCGTGACACTCCCGGACAAAGCCCTCCTCCTGACGCCGCTCCAGGATCGCCGGGAGCGCCTCACAGGTGCTCAGCGACCACTCTTGCAGCTGATCGAGCTGGCGTTGCCTTGCGGGATCGCCAATCAGCGGTCGCAACGCGGCAAAGTTCTCGACGATGGGTTCACGCACCTGGGCCGGCGACCCCCATTCCCGTGCGTCGTCACGCGCAGCTGAGTCGTGAAGCGACGTCATGACGACGGCCAGTTCGTCGATGTGTGTTGCGGTGAGCTGCTCATCGCTGAGCAGCTGTGACGCCAGTCGTGTTTCGTCAAATTGCCGCATGCGGACGGCAAATTCGACCGGCTTTCCCTCGCCGCAGATGCGCATCATCCCGTCCTGCCTGGCAATTGCGACGACGTCGAGATACAGGTCGGGGGCAAAGCGTCGATTAAGCCTCACTTCTTCCGTGCAAAAGTAGTGACGCCGCTCCAGCGTCGTGAAGTCGACGAAACCCAGATCGACCGGCTTCTTGATCTTGTAGGCGAAGTCGCCGGTCAGCAGGATCCACGAGATGTGCGTCTGTCTGAGTTGCACAGCCCGGACCCGATGGGGGTAAGCGTCGGGCTTCAGGAGGCCGGAAACCAATGGCGGAAAAGACGCGTCGATCATCGCGGCTCCGCGGTCTGGCTAGTCGAGGAGCATCTTCGCATAGTGGCAATCGTTACGCACTTCGAGTTTTGCCAGGTCGGCAAAGAGCGTGCTGAGTTCCGGGGTCGGTGCCTCGTCGGCCATCAGGCGGTAAGCGTCAATCAGAGTAGTGTTGAGACTGAGCGTCTCCTCGACGAGGTCTTCCAGGGTGCGAGGCATCGTGAGTTGCTCGGCGATGTGATAAATGCGCACGGCCTCGTCGGGCACAAACTGGAGCCAGGTATTCAGCACGGCCGGGGACTTCTCCGACTCATACCGCGCGATGCAGTCGTCGAATGCCTGCTCACGTTTCTGCATATCCTCCAGCAGAAGTTGGATTCGCTCGTCCGTGGCCACCTTGTCCAGTTCATGATAGCGCGCCGCCAACTGCCGGTGCACCTGGCGAATGCCGTCGAGAATCGAGAAGACTTGTGCTGCAGGCATGACATCCGCTCCCAGAGTGGTTCATGAATCGTCCGTCGTTTTCGTCAGCACCACGAGTTGGCTGCGTGGAAACCGCTTCCGTTCACTTCTGGTGGGGACTCGCGGCCGACGACTTCCTGTGACGTTGCCACCAATGTCGAACTGCAATGCCCACCACGACAGCCACAGCCAACAGCAGATATTCAGGCCATTCCAAGTTCATAGACTCGACCCCTTTCTCGTCGGAGGAACCGCCTGGACCGGAAGCGTCGGGGCACGATTCGACAAGAAAACCCGACTGTATTCGCTGCAGATGTCGTGCCGACGTTGACGCAGATCCCGGAGAGTTGTCGGAGAATCGCCGACGTGTGCCAGTTTCGCACATCGTGCGACAGTTGGCACACGACGCCATCCACCGTCGTCATCAAATGAGAGCGACGAGTCGATCCAGGGATTGGCACGAAAATCGCGGATGCAGGCCCCCCCGGAGAGACAATGTAGCAGCAGGCTGGCAAGCCACCTGTGGTGAAAAACGAGATGGCCGACCCACACCATTTGGACTTGGTCCATTCGGGGGCCCGAGCGATCGAGAATCTGGAGGGAGCAGCATCCCTACGGTGTCTCGATCTGGAGGATGCCGATCTGTCCGGAATCGATCTGTCGGGCGCGGTGCTCTGCCATGCCAATCTGCGGCGGGTGTGCTTCAATGACGCGACGTTGAAGGACGCGGACTTCTCGAATGCGTACCTCGTCGAAGCCAGTTTCCAGCGACGCAGCTCCAGTCTGCAAACCTCAACGCCGCCCTGATGACCGATGTCGATCTCGCCGATGCAGATCTGGAGCACGCCCAACTGCTGGGGACGGACCTCAGTTGGGCCCGGGCTGTGGGAGCACGTCTGAGGCACGCCAACCTGACCTTGGCCGACCTCATCAACGCCGACTTCTCCCGCGCCGATTTCACGTCAGCAAACCTGGCCGAATGCGATCTGATCGCCACGGTTTTGAACGATGCGTGTCTGAGCGGGGCCCACCTCGTCAAGGCACGGCTCATTAATACACAAGCGCTCCGGTCAGACTTCACCAGGGCCGCTTTGACGGACGCCCATGTCATCGGAGTGAATTTTCGTTCTGCGAACCTGACCGGCATCCATCTTTCCGAGGGCTGCCTGTGCGACTTTTCGGAAGCGTGCCTGTGCGATGCCGACCTCGCCGATTGCCGCCTCATCGACTCGATCTTCCGTGACGCGAATCTTCGCGGTGCCGACCTGGGTCATGCCGATTTGCGGGGGTGCGACCTGCGGGGACTCTCGCTGAGCGATGCCAGGTCAATCGCCGGCGTTCTGCTGAATCATGTACGCGTCGACGATGGCCGCTGGCTGAGGGTACTACACGAGCACGCCGACGCTCTGAGTGGGGCGGAGGACCTGCTCGATCACTGGGTACTGACACAAGCCGGTCCCGCACACGACTTCGTCGTGCGGCAACGACTGGCTGAAACGCCCTGTTGAGTGAAAGACCGAATGGCTGTTGCAGGAGATTGGAATGCCCAGCTACGACTACGAATGTCTGACATGTCACGACCGCTTCCGCGTCCAGGAAACCGTCGGCGAACATGCCAAGCAGAACCCTCAAGCGTGTCCCAAGTGTGGCAGCGGCCAGGTGCGCGAACTGATAGTGCGCGTGCGTGCACAGACGAGGCGCACCTCATGAGCCCTGCCCGGCGGCGGCTGTCACCAGCAATCGATGGGAACGCCCGACGTCAACTCGCTTGGGGAATGCGCACGAGCAGCGCCCGGAGCACGATGGGGGCCAGGAGAGACGTGACCGCAGAAACAATGACCATCATGGCCAGTGTTGACTCGTCGATTCCCCAGTTGCCCTGGCCAATCCCTTGATGCATGACGACCAGGGCGATTTCCGCCCGCGGCACCATGCTGACGGCGAGCAATGTCGCTGCAGGCATCCCCACGAGCGGCCATGCTGGAGCCAGTGTCCCGGCGAATTTGCCGATGATGGCCACGAACGCCAGCACAAGTCCCGGATACCAGGCGATCTGAAAGGCCTCAGGATTGAGGCTCATTCCCAAGTCGATGAAGAAGAACGGTGCGAACAGATCGTGCAGGGCTTCCAGGCGCGTGTCCATCCGGACAGCCTCAGGATCACGACTGAACACGAGACCGGCAAAGAAGGCCCCCATCGCCACAGAAAAGCCCAGGAAGCCGGCAAGGGCCGCAATCAGGAACCCGGTGCCGGCAATCAGCAACATCGCATCCGGCGCGGGCTCCAGCCGTCTGACAACTTCGGTCACGCGAGGTTCGAGAACGCGGGAGAACAGCATGCAGATGACGGCGAATCCCAGCAAGCGGAGCAGTAAGGCACCGGTTGTCTGCCATAGTGAATGGACATCCAACGTGCCGTCTGACAGATCGGGTGCGATCGCGACCAGCGCGGCGATGAGCAAGACTGCCGAGACATCGTCAAGCTCGGCAACGTCCAGCAGAAGTTGGCCGTGGCGCGACTGCAGGGCGTTGGCGTCGCGCCAGATCCCCACGGGGATGGCCACGCTGGTTGCCGTCAGGGCGACAGCGATGAACAGGCTGGGAATTAGTGGGAGGTCCAGCCAGCAGTAGCTCGGCGAGGAATCCCAGGAGCCCGCTCAGGGCGACGTTTCCGACCCAGATGATTTCCGCCGTTCGCAGCTCACGCAGCAGCGCCACCAAGTCACTTTCCAGACCCACGCGAAACATCAGCGCGACAATACCGAGCGTCCCCAATGAGTTCATCGCTCCCTGGACGCCCGGTGTGATCCAGGGCCATTCCGCGTCTGAGAGTCGCAACAAGATCCCCAGGGCAATAAAGCCGACCACCGTCGGAAATCCGCGGCGTTCGAGCCCCGACTTGATCAGAATGCTGGTGACGATGCAGCCCCCCACCAGCAGAATCGTCAGGGCGGCTTCTGTTTCGGAATGGGCCATCTGGTCTGGCGGGGTCAACTGCCGAAAGGCCCGCTGATCTCCGGCAGTGCGGAATGATCAGCACAGGAGCGGGTGAATGGTATGCGGACGTGCTTGTGCAGGTTGGTTAACAGCTTTCCGTTCGCCGTGGTCGTTGTCAACAGCTCAATCGAGTGTCTCTGGTATCAAGGCAATGCGTGTCGAGCTGCAGGTCGCTACCGGAGTGGCGTCAGGCACATCATTTCTCAATCAGATGTCATTTCACAACCAGATATGCATCAGCCCGCCGCCGTGTGCGGTTTCGCACACGCAGTTGTTCTGCGACGCTGCCGATGTGCAAAATGAGCGCCGTCGGAATCGCTGCTCGATGAATGCATCGCCCCGGATTCGCGCGGTGATTACGGTGATGAAGCAATAGCGGGCGGTCGCCATCCCGGATGCTGCGAGGAGACGACGGTCGAATGTTCGGCCCGGTTTTTGCTCACCAGGATTATCCGGTGTCGATCACCGCAGGGGGAAGTTTCGACATCTCAGCACAAGGAGAACGCAGCATGTCCGCACTCACTAAACCAGAGAGCCCTGCGCTGTCCCGCTTCTTTGGCGAACATCCACTGCAGAACATTCGCCAGCAGATGGAGGACACCATCCAGTCTGTGCTTGGCGATACGTCAATTCTCCATTCATCCTCCGGGATGAGGCCACGGATGGATGTCTCCGAGACAGATGCCGAGATTGAGGTGCAGACCGATCTTCCCGGATTCAAGCCGGAAGAAGTCAACATCCAGATCAACGACAACTACCTGATGATCAGTGGTTCTCACAGCGAGGAGCAGAAGCGCGAAGATCAGAACCGCCAGTATCATTGCCTCGAACGCCGCAGTGGTTCGATTCCTGCGGTCGGTGCTGCTGCCGTGCCCCGTCAGGCAGGAAGACGTCGTCGCGGAACTGAAGGAAGGGGTGCTGACGGTGACTCTTCCAAAGTCGCAAAGCGCCCGTCGGCAGAAGATTCCGGTGAAAGGGTGAGCCGGTCGTTGTCAGGGAACGCTGACCTCCTGTACAGTGGCTGATACCTGACCTTGGACCGAGGAAGGGTTGTTAGGGAGACGCCTCTGCACGGCGTCTCCTGGAGCCGAGCATGCCTGACACGCACCCCATCGACCTGCTGATTGTGGAAGACGACGACGGGTTCCGTGAGATGGCCGTCGAGTGGATGCGACGCAAGGGGCATCGAGTCGAAGAAGCGGCCAATGGCCAGGAGGCGCTGCTATGCTGCGACCGCAAGCGATTTCAGGTGGCCCTTTTGGACCTGAACATGCCTGGCATCTCCGGCCTGGAGTTGCTCGTGCGTCTCAAGGAGGCGGGTGTCGACACCGAGTTCATCGTTCTCACGGGCCAGGCCACCGTCGACAGTGCTGTCCAGGCCATGAAGCTGGGGGCGTATGACTATCTCACCAAACCGTTCCCGCTGAGTGACCTCGAACAGCGTTGTCGCATGGCGTACGACCGCTGGGCCCTGCACAAGAAGACCAGGCAACTCACGGACGTTCTCAAACGCAACAGGCCGCTCGTCACCATGATCGGCCAGTCGCATGCCATGCAGGATCTGCAGCGGCTCATCGAACGGGTTGGCCCCACCGACAAGGCGGTCCTGATCCAGGGGGAGAGCGGCACCGGAAAGGAACTGGTGGCCCGGGCAATCCAGCAGGCAAGTGCCCGGGCGGATGACCCCCTGGTCACGATCAACTGTGCCGCACTGCCGGAACAGCTCGTCGAAAGCGAGTTGTTCGGACACGAGAAGGGATCATTCACAGGTGCGACGGCCGCCAAGAATGGCCTGTTCGAAGTGGCGGATGGGGGCACGATCTTCATCGACGAAATTGGCGAGTTGCCGCCCGGTCTGCAACCGAAGTTGCTCCGCGTACTGGAGGATGGTTCCTTTCGCCGGGTCGGCTCACACCAGGAGCGGCGGGTGGATGTCCGCATACTCGCGGCGACCAACCGGGATCTCGCGGAAGAAGTGAGCGCGGGCCGCTTCCGGGAAGACCTGTACTACCGGATCAATGTGATGTCGCTGATCCTTCCGCCTCTTCGCAACCGGGGTGATGATGTCAATCTGCTGATCGATCACTACCTGGGATCCGACTGGGAGATCGAGGACAACGCCCGCGCAACCCTGGTGTCCTATCACTGGCCGGGCAACGTACGCCAACTCATCAATGCCTTGGAACGGGCCACTATCCTCGCGGACGATCAGTTCATTACACTTGACGACTTGCCCCACGAGGTCGTCAACCGGGTGCCGCATGAGTGCCATCCCCAGTCAGTCGATGTCGGTGGCATCACTCGGCTGGACCTGATCGAGCGGGCGCACATCATCGAAGTCTTGCGACAAGAGAACGGCAACAAGGCGCGCGCTGCCCGTGCGCTCGCCATCCACCGCCGCAAGCTGTACCGCCTGCTCGAACGTTTCGGGATCGAAGAGACCGCCTACCGCTGACGGCTGGCGATGAGCGTTCGCGACCGCGCATGTGACAAGTCGCGCGCATTCGTCAGCGCGCGTGCCCATCCGCACACTGAGCCCCCGGGTGTTCCCGGAAGGGGACCGACCTCTACCGATCTGCAGCTGGCACAGCCTTTGCCTCACCCTGCTGAGGACGATCCCTCTGAAGAAGTCAAAGCATGTCTGGCGCCTCTCCACTCGCGACTCACCCGCCGGCCGCGCCGGCACCGGGTGTCGTCATGGCTGTGCGAGGCAGCGTGGTCGATGCGCAATTTGAGGGAGCTGTGCCCGGTTTGAGGTCCAAGCTGATGGCCGCAGATCGCATCCCGATCGAAGTCCTCAGCCACCTCGATAGGCAGACGGTTCGCGGGATTGCCCTCAGGCCCACACGTGGTCTATCGAGGGGCAGCAGCGTTGTCGAAATCGAATCAACACTGAGCGTCCCGGTCGGACCAGCGACTCTGGGCCGCATGTTCAATGTGTTTGGCGATGTCATTGATGAGGGGGAGCCGCTGAGCGACGCGCCCCGCAGGTCCATCCATCACGCCCCGCCCCCCTTGGTCGAGCGAGTGACACGGGCGGACGTGTTCCTGACCGGTATCAAGGCGATCGATCTGCTGGCCCCGCTGGAACGGGGAGGCAAGGCCGGACTCTTCGGCGGTGCCGGTGTCGGCAAGACCGTTCTGATCACCGAGCTGATCAACAATGTCGTCGGAGAACATGAAGGTGTGAGCCTGTTTTGTGGGATTGGCGAGCGCTGTCGGGAGGCGGAGGAGTTGTATCGCGAGATGCAGGCCGCGGGAGTCCTCGACAAGACGATCATGGTCTTCGGCCAGATGAATGAACCTCCGGGGGCACGGTTCCGCGTCGGGCATGCGGCACTCACCATGGCCGAGTATTTCCGCGATGTCCAGCGAAAAGACGTGCTGCTGCTGATCGATAATGTCTTCCGGTTCATTCAGGCGGGGACGGAAGTCTCCGGCCTCATGGGATACCTGCCCTCGCGCGTGGGCTATCAGCCGACGCTGGCGACCGAGTTATCCGAACTGGAAGAGCGCATCTGCTCGACCGCCAACGGTGCCATCACGTCCGTGCAGGCCGTCTATGTACCGGCCGACGACTTCACCGATCCATCGGCCGTGCACACCTTTTCTCACCTGTCCACGTCCATCGTCCTGTCGCGAAAGCGGGCGGCGGAGGGACTCTATCCGGCGATCGACCCGCTGCAGTCGTCGTCGAAGATGCTCGGCCCGCACATTGTGGGAGAGCGTCACCACCGCGTCGCACAAGACGTTCGCCGCACATTGGCTGTGTACGAGGAACTCAAGGACATCATTGCCATGCTCGGCCTTGAGGAGCTGTCGCGTGAGGATCGTTTGGTCGTCAATCGTGCCCGTCGTCTGGAGCGGTTCCTGACGCAGCCGTTCGAGACCACCAGGCAATTCACGGGACACGAGGGCCGTTTCGTCACCCTGGAAGAAACGCTCACGGGCTGCGAGCGCATGCTCAGGGATGAGTTCCACGACACACTGGAACGAAGGCTCTATATGATCGGTGCGATCGCCGAAGCGGAGGACTGATGAGCGCTGCCCACTCGATGACCCTGCGGCTCGCGGCGGCAAGCGGTTTTCACATGGAATGCACGGCCTCGAAGCTGATCGCGGAGGCCGAGAACGGCAGTTTCTGTTTGCGTCCCCGCCATCGGGACTATGCAACGGCGCTGGTGCCCGGGATCCTGGAAGTCACCTCGGAAACATGCAGTCCCTCCTTTCTGGCCGTGGACGAGGGATTCCTGGTCAAGGCGGGCGACCAGGTCTCAATCGCCACTCGGCACGCGGTTCTCGGTGACGACCTGGAGGCCCTGGAGAGAATTGTGACTGAAACCTTTGCCCAACTGGATGATCACGAGCGGGCCTCACGAGCCGCCGTCGCCCGACTCGAAGCCGATTTCGCCCACCGGATTCTCGCGCTGCATCAGCATGGAAACATCCCCCTCTGATCTCGACACTCCGCAGAGGCGTACGATGCCTCAGATCGTTGCAGACAAGCAGCAACGCCGGCTGGCCGCACGCCGCCGCCCGGATCGGACGATCTGGTTTGGTCTGGGGATGTTCGGACTTGTCGGCTGGTCGATTGCCGTGCCGACTCTGCTGGGTGTGGCTGTCGGGGTCTGGATCGATCAGCGCTGGCCGAGCCGCTACTCCTGGACGTTGATGCTGCTGCTGGCGGGAGTCGGTGTGGGGTGTCTGCACGCCTGGCGCTGGGTGCACCAGGAAAGTGAGTTGGACCGAAGCGGCTCAGTCCGGTCAGGCGACGGGGCCCCGACCAAGGAGCGACCATGAATGCTGCGATGATGACGTGGGGCGTGGTGGCGTTCGCCGGGGGCGCGGCACTGGGGGGCTTTTTCTTCGGCGGATTGTGGGTCACCGTACACCGCGTGTCGAGCGCACAGAGTGGTTCCCTGGTGGCCTTGTTGAGCTTCGTCGTCCGCACTGTCATCGTTGTGCTGGGCGTGCACTGGCTGATGCGGGCGGACTGGCGGCTGGCGTGCGTCAGTCTCGCCGGGTTTCTGTTCGCCCGCAGCCTGATCCTCCGCTGGACTTGTCGATCACATCCGGACCGCTTCCCCCTGGAAAGAGTGACCTCACCATGAACGTGTCACCGGATCAGATCGAACTGGGCGGGGTGGGGCCATTCGTGCTCAATGCCACGATTGCAGGAACCTGGATGGTGATGGCCCTGTTGACGATCGGCTCATGGCTGATCACGCGCCGCCTCTCGAAGTCGTCGGGAAGCTCTCGCTGGCAGCATGTCCTGGAAGCCGGAATCCTGGGGATGCAGGCGCAGATCCGCGAAGTCGCGCGCCAGGACCCTGGGGCCTATCTGCCCTTTGTCGGGACGATCTTCCTGTTCATCGCTACAGCGACCCTGCTCAGTGTCGTGCCGGGCTTCATTCCCCCCACGGCGTCGCTGTCCACGACGGCGGCGCTCGCCGCCTGTGTCTTCATCGCGGTGCCCCTGTTCGGCATTCAGCAGCAGGGGTGGTACAGATACCTGCGACAATACACCAAGCCTTCGGTGTTCATGCTCCCCTTCAACGTGATCGGCGAGCTGTCGCGCACCCTCGCGCTGGCCGTGAGGCTTTACGGGAACATGATGAGCGGCAGTGTGATCGCTGCCATCCTGCTGGGATTCGTGCCCCTGTTTGTGCCGATCGTGATGCATCTGTTCGGCCTGCTGACCGGGATGATCCAGGCTTACATCTTTGCCATCCTCGCCATGGTGTACATTGCATCGGCCCAGGGTGAGAGGCACCAACAACAACCCCACGAGGAGACTGACTGATGAATGCGTCCGACTGGATCGCCGTCGTTTCGATATTTACCGCCGGCCTGACCATGGCCATCGGGTCGATCGCTCCCGCGTTGGGCGAGGCGCGGGCGCTGCGCAGGCACTCTCCGCCATCGCCCAGCAGCCGGACGAAACGGCCAACATCACGCGCACCTTGTTCGTCGGGATGGCCATGGTGGAATCGACGGCGATTTACTGCTTCGTCGTGACGATGATTCTGCTGTTCGCCAATCCGTTCTGGGGCCACGCGGCCTCACCATAACGAAGGAGCCCTGCGATGCAGATCGACTGGTTCACCTTCGCCTGCCAGGTCGTCAACTTTCTGGTCCTCGTCTGGCTGCTGAAGCGCTTCCTGTATGCGCCAATCCAGCGGGCGATCGACGAACGGGAGCGGACGATTGCCGAAAGTCTGCAGGCTGCGGCTGATCGAGAGGCTGCAGCCCGTGCAGCGCAGCAGTCCTACGAATCCCGGCAGGCCGAACTCAGTCACCTCAAGGATTCCCTGCTGGCTGAGACGACTGCCCAGGTCGACCAATGGCGCAAGGACCGGCTCCAGGAACTGCGCCAGGAGGTGGCTGACGCACGCAAGTCGTGGTACGAATCGGTCTCACGGGAGCAACAGCAGGTCCTGGGAGAGTTGCGGCAGCGAACGGCACAGCAGGTTCAGCATGTTGCCCGGCATGTCTTGCGTGAACTGGCCGACTGCGACCTCGAACAGAAGACGATTCACCACTTCCTGGCGCATTTCCAGGAGCAATGGGATGGTGAGGGGGCACATTTCGGAAACGGGCGGACGGCGACCGGGACCGTGGTGCGTACTGCCTTGGCGCTCTCACAGGATGATCGGAAACTCCTGACGGAAGCTTTCGGAAAACGGCTGGGCAACGGACCGATCCGGTTTGAAGTCGACGGTGACCTGATCTGTGGGATCGAAGTCGTCTCGGGCGATCACAAGCTGCAGTGGAACGTCGACCACTATCTCGAATCGCTGGAACAGTCCATCACAACTGCACTGGAACACCACGCAACAATGCCGCCGCGTGTGAAATGAGGTACAGACTGTGCCAGAAAGTGCCACGCATTACATCAGGGGCGCGGTCGACGACACGTTTCGCGTGTTTGACGACGTGCTGCGGTCCAGTCGTGCGGAACTGCAGGCGGTTGAAGTCGGCACCGTCATCAGTGTCGGAGAGGGCATTGCTCGTGTCAGCGGGCTCCCGGACGCCCAGGCCGACGAATTGCTCGAATTCCCGCACCATCTCAAGGGGATGGCCTTCAATCTCGACGCCGAGGAGATTGGAGTCATTCTGCTCGATCGCAGTGAGCAGCTCGATGCGGGCGACGAAGTGCGGCGGACCGGCCGGGTGCTGGACGTGCCGGTCGGCAAGGAATTGCTGGGACGTGTGATCGATCCACTCGGCAGGCCGTTGGATGAACTGGGACCGCTCCGCGCATCGCTGCGGTGGCCTTGTGAACGGGACGCCCCGGAGATCATGCAGCGTGCACCAGTGACGGTCCCGCTGCAGACGGGCATCAAGGTGATCGATGCCATTGTGCCGATCGGCCGCGGTCAGCGCGAACTGATTCTCGGTGATCGACAGACCGGCAAGTCGGCGATCGCAGTGGATGCCATCCTCAACCAGACCAACCTCGTATGCATCTATTGCGCCATCGCCCAGGGGACCTCGGCAGTCGCCCGCGTTGTTAGTGAGTTACGGCGGCATGAACGGATGGACGAGTGCGTGGTGGTCGTCGCACAAGGGAACGACCCGCCGGGCGTTCAGTTCATCGCCCCCTATGCCGCCACCAGCATCGGCGAGTTCTTCATGTCCAGGGGGCGCGACGTGCTGATCGTGTATGACGATCTGACTGCACATGCACGTGCGTATCGTCAGCTCTCACTGCTGCTCCGCAGACCTCCCGGGCGGGAGGCGTTTCCGGGCGACATCTTCTATGTGCACTCGCGGCTGCTGGAAAGAGCCACCCATCTCCGGGAGGAGTCTGGCGGAGGATCACTGACGGCCCTCCCCATCGCGGAAACCGAGGCGCAGAACGTCGCCGCCTACATTCCCACAAATCTCATCTCCATCACCGACGGTCAGATCATGCTCTCCCCCCAGTTGCTGCAGAAGGGGAATCTCCCCGCGGTCGATGTCGGCCGTTCGGTGTCGCGGGTCGGCGGGAAGACACAGTTACCCGCCTATCGATCGGTGGCGTCGGATCTCAAGCTGTCGTATGCCCAATTCGAGGAACTGGAAACATTCTCCCGCTTCAGCAGCCGACTCGATGAGGAAACCCGGCGTCGCCTGGATCGGGGGCGGCTTGTCCGCGAGGTCTTCAGGCAATCCCAGGCAGACGGGTTGTCGGTCCCGGAGCAGATCGCCGTACTGCTCGCGGCCATCAGCGGCGCCTGGGACCCGGTGCCGCTCTCGCGGATTGCCGAGGCCGAGGTCGACCTCCGCGGCCGCCTGCCTCGGGAGTGCCCTGACATCGCAGAGCGGATCCTCGCCGGAGAGCCGCTGTCCGACGACGACCGCGATCGCCTGATTGACCTGGCCCGAGATGTGGCAGCGGCGTTCAGCGATGCGCAGCCATGAACACGACTGAATCCCTTAAACGGCAGATCGAGACGGCTGAGGACCTCGCCGGCGTCGTCCGGTCGATGAAGACGCTCGCCGCCGTCAACATCCGGCAGTACGAAGCTGCTGCAGAGTCACTGCAGATCTATGTGCAGACGATTCACACCGCCGCACAGATCCTCGTCTGGAATCATCCCGAGTTGCTGGTGCAACACGGTCCGTCGGAGCCACCGCGGACAGGCTTGATCGTCTTCGGTTCAGAACAGGGAATGTGTGGCGGGTTCAACGAAGCCGTCGCGACTCAAACACGCCGGTTGCTGGACGATCGTGATACATTCCCACCAGGGGTTCCCGTCATTGTGCTCGGACGGCGACTGGCCGCCCGACTGGCAGATGATGGCCAAAAGATGGACGGCACCATCGATCTCCCCGGCACAGCGACCGGCATCACCCTCATGTTGCAGAAACTGCTGCCCAGGGTCGATGCGTGGCGTCGTGAGTCAGGCTTGAACTCGGTCTGGATCTGTTCCAACCGGCGACTGTCACAGACTCACTACGAGCCGGTCCAGCGGAGATTGCTGCCTCTCTCGCCACTGGACGTTGTCGGCGAGCGACCGCGGCGCTGGCCGGGCCGGACCCTGCCCCTCCTCACGATGTCACCGGAGCGCCTGTGGCAGTCGATTGTCCGACAGTCTCTGTTCGTGCTGCTCTTCCAGGCGTGCGCGGAATCGCAGGCCAGCGAGAATGCCGCCCGGATTGCCGCGATGCAAGCTGCCGAGACGCACATTGGCGACCGTCTGGAGGAACTGGGCCGCGACTATCAGCAATTGCGCCAGACATCGATCACTGAAGAACTGCTGGATGTGATGTCGGGGTACGAGGCACTGACGGGACGCTGAGCGCATACTCGCCAGCGCCCGGCGGCCGTTTACGCAGGCCCGGGGCTTCGAGAAGTGCGCCCGCCTGCTCCGCACCAGCGACAGAGCGCGGCGACGACGAAGAGTAGCGCGGGAGTCGTCAGCAGCACAAAGAACGGTCCAGCAGCGAGTCGGCCCGATTCGATGACATGCCACACATAGAATCCGATCAGACTCAGGATGCTGAGGATGCCGCCGGGAAGCTCCCGCCACCAGGCGATGATGAGTCCCACCATCACGCCGCCGGGAAAGAACGCCAGCCCGAGCCACTCCATCGCGGTCGGTGTGTTGCCCGGGTTCCGCAGTTCACCCAGTACGAAGGCAGACACGAACGCAAGGCTCGCAATACTTCCGATCCGAGCCGTCCAGCGAAAGAGAGATTCCCAGTGGTGCAGTGACATTGAACGTTCCTGGGAACACAACCGATGATGCTGATTCCTCTCCTTGTGGGCGGGGACATCGATCAGATATCACGCGCTCGTCTGCCACCGGCTTCTCGGGTGCGAATAATCGTGGGCCCTCCTTTCCAAGGACAAACAGTCCCATCACGACCAAGAACAGAGCAAACACACGCCGCAGCGTCAACTGGTCGATTCGATCGCTGACCGCCCTTCCTGCCAGACTGCCGACGATGCCAATGGCGACAAACATTCCAATCGTGGACCAGTCGACGTGCAGCTGGAGGGAGGCCAGTACCCTGAGATAATTGGAGAATCCCGTGAGCGAGTTGAGGGCGATGACGGCAAGACTCGTGCCGACCGCCGTTCGCATCGGCAGCCCGCCGAGCATGACCAGTGCCGGCACAATGAGGAATCCTCCTCCCACACCGACCAGCCCGGTCACGACTCCCACCGCAAACCCTTCCAGACAAACCTGCCAGACTGGAGGCTGCATTCCTTGGGGGATCTCAAGTGTTGTCGCCTGCCCTTGATCGGGTGGTCGTTTGGCACTGCGCAACATGATCCGGGCAGCCAGTAGCATCACGACCGCGAACAGAACGAGCTGCGCCGCTCCGGGAACGAAGTGCGACAGCCAGGCTCCGCCCCCGGTTCCTGCCATGCCCGGAAGACCGAAAAATACGACGCTGCGCCAGTCGACCTGACGCGAACCGGCATAGGACAGCATCCCCACGAAAGCGATGGCACCAACAATGGCGAGGGATTCGGCAATCGCCACCTTGTCGATGTGCCCGAGCAGATAGACGAGCACCGGCACCGTGAGAATCGACCCACCCGAGCCCAGCAGTCCAAGACTGAGACCGATCAGGAGTGCGCCAAAGATTGGTAACATGAACTGCTGGTGGGTTGATGGTTTCGCGGTGTGCCATGCACAGCCGTCGAGCGGACCTGCCGTTGTTTCAGTGCGGCTGGAATCGCACGGACGAGCAGCCCCTTTGACCACGACGCGTCCGGCGTAATCGGACATCAGCGCTCCAAGGTGCGGATCAGCAACAGCCAGGAATTCGCAGCGGGAACTGCTTCACCCGCAGCATTGTCTTCCCGACGGGGGGTCGACGTTGCGCGCCTCCGGAGCAGTGCCGGATGTCACCTGGTTCCATGGCATCCGGGCCAGCAGCATGCCCATGCCGCAGGTGTCGGTGATCCCGGCGAAGGTCAGCCCGGCACCGACAAAGGCCGACAACCAGAGGAACTGAATGTTGACGAAGTATCCGAGCAGCGCCCCCAGGAGGACCAGAACGCCGGCCGCAATTCGCACTTGCCGCTCCAGAGAAATCGACTTCTGCCCACGAACGACCGGGTAACCGGCCGCTTCCCATGCCTGGGTGCCTCCCGTGACATTCACTACGTTCGGGAAGCCGGCGTCGATGATACTTTCGCAGGCCTTCGACGCCCGACTGCCCGAGCGACAGACGACATACAACGGCTCATCGGGTGGATGTCCAGCGAGCACCTCACTCGGGTCCAGCCGATCGAGCGGTACGTTGCGGGCGAAAGGAACATGCACTTCGCGATATTCGACCGGCGTTCGCACGTCGATCAGGTTGGTCGACTCACCACGTGCCTTGCGTTGGGTCAGTTCTTCGGGAGTAATGGACGGAATGGTCTGCGTGGTCATTGTTCTGCTCCTGGCGAGTGTCATCGCCTGAAATGGGTGTGGCGTGTTTGTTTCTATAGCGGTCTTCTGAATCAAGCAACTGGCTGGGTAGCGCCTTGTCGGCAGGCCGGACGCTCTCCACGCGGCAAAACCTCCCACCAGATCGCTGAGGTTTTCCCGGCCATATTTCTGCAACAGACTGCAGGCGATGGCCGAGCGGTATCCACCGGCACAATGGACGACAAGCGGCCGATCGGGAACCTTGTCGATCCGCTCCTCCAGTCGATTGAGTGGAATATTGAGGCTCCCCTGGATCACGCCACCGGCTTCCCGCTCCTTCTCGCTGCGGACGTCAAGTACGAGAGGTGGGACATCATTGTCGAGCAATTCGGCGAGGGCCGGTGCCGTCACCCGTTCAACGGTCTGCACCAGTTCAGGATGCTGCTCCAGCGCACTCATGCCCCCCTGGAGATAACCGGCAACGTTGTCGAAGCCGATGCGGCCCAGCCGCATCACAGCTTCTGGCTCGCTCCCCTGCTCAGCGATCACGACAATGGGCCGGTCATGGTTCAGGACCGTCCCTGCCCACGTCGCATATTTTCCGGCGAGGCCAATGTTGACGGCTCCACGGAGATGGCCCCCTTCAAAGTCAATGCCCTCGCGAACATCGACCAGTTGATGTCCCTGTCGCTGATGCTGGAGGACGTCGTCCAGCGACAGTGGTCGCAGCGATTGCCGCATCGTCACGTCGAGGCTCTCGCGCTCCTGGCGGTTCTTGATGGCGTCATAGACGAAATAGTCCGGTGCCTCCGGCTGATCGACTTCGACGAGAGTAATGAACTCCTCCTTGCTCATCGGCTTCAGGGCGTAGTTGTAGCGCTTCTGCTCTCCGATGGTGGAGACGGTCTCGTCGCTGAGGTTCTTGCCACACAGCGAGCCGGCACCATGGGCGGGGTAGATGAGTGTCTCGTCCGGCAGTTTAGCGATCTTGTTGTGGATGGAATCATAGAGCATCTCGGCAAGTTCGTCGGCGGTGACTCCGATCGAAGCCAGCAGGTCAGGCCGCCCGACATCGCCGATAAACAACGTGTCGCCGGTGAGCACTGCATGCGGCTGTGTCTCGCTCTTCCTCCGGTCGAACACAAGCAGCGAGATCCCTTCCGGCGTATGCCCCGGCGTTTCCAGCACCTCGATGCGGACGTTGCCGAACTCGATTGTGTCACCCTCGGTCAATGGCTGGAAGTCGTACTCTGCCTCGGCCCGACGACCGAGATAGATCGTTGCTCCGGTCTGATCGCGCAGCTCGATATGCCCAGCCAGGAAGTCGGCATGGAAATGCGTCAGCAAGACATACCTGATGTGCCAGCCGTGCTCTTCGGCCTCCTGCAGGTATTGGCCAATGTCCCGCTGGGGGTCAACGACGGCCGCTAGGCCGGTTTCCTCGTCGGCGATCATGTAAGACGCATGCGCCAGACAGCCGAGATAGTACTGTTTGAGAAACATTGTCGAACTCCTCCGTTCTGGCTTGATCAGACTTGTCGATTGATCAAAAGCAATCGATGTGCCAGATGAGAAGCGATTCCGGGGCCACATCACACGATGTTTACCACATGCATGTTACGGTGCATGCGGCCGCGAGATCCGCAGGGAATTGTGACCTCGGCAATGATTAACACGCCTAGAGATGTTAATCGCTAGCTTAGCGCGCTAACCGGCTTCGATCTGGTAGCGGCGGATCTTCTTCCACAGCGTGACGCGGCTGGTGCTGAGCAGCTTCGCCGCCTCGGTCTTGTTGCCGCCCGTCTCGTTCAGGGCGGCCATGATCCGCGTGCGCTCATCCTGTTGCTCAGGCGTCAAGTCGGCAAGCGGGGCCGGGGCAGGCGACGATCCCCTCGCAGTTCGCACACGGGTGCCGGCCGACGACTCCCGGATCTCCTGCGGCAGATCAAGGAGCGTGATGGTGGACCCCGATACCGTCACAAACGCATGTTCGATGGCGTTACGCAACTCGCGGACGTTGCCCGGCCAGGGTGCCTGCATGAGGCACTGTAAGGCGTCGTGAGCGATACCGCTCACAGGCTTGTCGAAGGTTTTCGACAGCTCTCCAATGAAATGTTCCACGAGCAACGACACATCTTCGCGCCGTTCGCGCAGGGGAGGCAGCCGGATCTCAAAGACGTGGATTCGGTAATAGAAGTCCTCACGAAAGTCTCCACTGGCGACCAGCTGTTTGAGGTCCTTGTTGGTCGCCGTGACAATTCGCACGTCCACCTTGTGTGGTCGTTCGTCCCCCACACGATGAATCTCCCGTTCCTCGATGACGCGGAGCAGCTTGAGTTGCAGCAGCGGTGAGACATCCCCGATTTCGTCCAGGAACAGGGTCCCGCCATCGGCGGCCTGAAACAGACCGATCTTGTCCTTTACCGCTCCCGTAAACGCCCCTTTGATATGACCAAAGAGCTCGCTTTCCAGCAATGTCTCCGGAATGGCGGAGCAGTTGACGGCGACAAACGGCTGCTCATGACGATCGCTTTGCGTGTGAATCGCCCGTGCCGCCAACTCCTTCCCCGTCCCGGACTCGCCGCTCAAGAACACCGAGACATCGCTGCCGGCGGCGAGCCGCAGTCGACGGAACACTTCCTGCATGGGCGGACTGCTGCCGACAAGTCGCTCGAACCTGTCGAATGCGCGCGTCTGCTCCTCCAGCAGGGCGATGCGTTCGTTCGCCCTGATGAGCGACGTCACATCCGAGAACGAGCCCACTGCACCCACCGTATTCCCCGCCTCGTCAAACAACATCCGCAAGTTGCCGTGAATGAAGATCCCGCGGCCATCCTTTGCCTGCAGCTTGCACTCCTGGTTGCAGATCCCGGACATCGTCGGGCTGGCTGTGCCGAGCATCTCCGCCAGGGTGCCAAACCCCTTGCAATCAGGGCCTTCCAGAATGCGGCAAGGTTGCCCTCGAATCTCGTCGGCTGTATATCCGGTGATGCGTGCCGCCCCCTGATTCCAGCCGACGAAGTGCCCCTGGGCATTGACGGTGAACAAACCGTCCGCCATGGCGTCAACAATCGTCGAGAGAATCCCCGGATCTTTCTGGAAGTCGAGTTCCATCGGCATCGGCAGGCATGGCGAGAGTCACCGACGTTGTCGGAGCCGCCGCGACATGTGTCAAGTCAACAGCAGGGCCACGGTGCACTCGGGCATCTCTCTGGACTGCAGGTGGGGGAGCATGCTGCGTGGGTTCGGCACCGCCCGGCACATCATGCAAGGCACGTCCCCGGGGAAACTGCACCAGCAATCCCGACGTACGCCCGTTATGATCGGTCAGCCGCTTCCGATGGATCTCTGTTACTCCGCCGCGTGTCCCGGTGTTTGACTTCAAGCGGATGGGTCTGACACCATTCGTGGGAGGCACCCCTGTTCGTTTCTTCGGCCCCATGATGAGCCATGCACGAAAAGAATCCTTCGCTGCAGGAGATGGCGGAATCGACTGCGAATCTGCAGGCAATTCTGAACACAGTCGTGGACGCGATTGTCACCATTGACGAGCGCGGGATCATGCTGTCCGCAAATCCGGCGACCATCCGCATGTTCGGTTACGATCGCGGTGAGTTGATTGGGCATAACGTCTCCCGGCTCATGCCCTTTCCCTACCGGAGTGAGCACGACCAATACATCGCCCGGTATCTGGAAACAGGTGAGTCGACCATCATCGGCCTCGGACGCGAAGTCGTCGGTCAGAGGAAGGACGGAACGGTCTTTCCCATCGACCTGGCTGTCAGTGAAGTGGTTTCCGGGCCACGGCGGATGTTCACCGGCATCATTCGCGATATGACGGATCGGCGGCAGGCGGAAACGGCGTTGCACGAAAGCCAGCGGCGACTCACCACGCTGATGACCAATCTGCCCGGAGCGGCCTATCGCTCGCGAAATGATTGCACGTGGAGCATTGAGTTCATCAGCGACGGTTGTTTGGACCTGACCGGATACACGGCCGCCCAACTGATGAGCGGCAGCGTCACATTCGGCAGGCATCTGATTCATCCCGATGACAAGGCGTCCGTCCAGGCCCGTGTGCAACAGGATCTCGCAAACGGCAGGCCCTTTCACGTCGTCTATCGCATTCGCCACCTGACACGAGGCATCCGCTGGATCTGGGAGCAGGGACGGGGCATCAGCAACGAGGCCGGAAAGATCGAAGCGATTGAGGGCTTCCTTACGGACATCACACAGCAGCATGAGACGGAAGAGCGGCTCGTGCAGTCCGCGCGGCTGGCTGCCATCGGACAGATGGTGACCGGCCTGGCCCACGAAAGTCGTAATGCATTGCAACGCGCCTGTGCCTGTCTGGACATGCTGTCGCTGGACCTGCTGGATCGACCGCGGCAACTCGCGCTCACAGAGCGGATCCAGTCAGCGCTCGACGAACTTCAGCGGCTGTTTGAGGAAGTGCGGGGGTACGCTTCGCCTGTGCATCTGTCTCTGGGTCCCTGTAATCTGGCGGACGTCTGGCGGTTGGCGTGGCAGCATGTCGTCCAGATGCCCGTCAAATCACGAGTTTCGATCATCGAACATCGAGACGGCGTTGACGCCACCTGCGTTGCCGATCGCTACCGGATGGAACAGGTCTTTCGCAACATCTTCGAGAATGCCGTCGCCGTCTCGCCGGAGGAAGGACACGTGTTGCTGCATTGCCGGGAAGCAAACCTGGGGGGAAAACCGGCACTGTGCGTCGCGGTGACCGACGAGGGTCCGGGAATGACCGACGATCAGATTGAGCGCGTGTTCGAGCCATTCTACACGACCAAGCAGAAGGGTACCGGTCTGGGCCTGCCCATATCGCAGCGAATCATGGAAGCTCACGGGGGCAGCATCCGTGTCGTCAGTTCGGCGTCTGCAGGAGCGACCGTCGAGATCGTCATGCCTCGTTCGCCATAGGCATGAGAACTGGTCGCACGACACCTCCCCAATCGCCCCCGGGCTCACCGGCAATGGATTCACCCTGAGCCTGTGTGCGAGCGGTGCAGCCTCTGTGTGCTTCACGCTCCCTCTGTGTGCTGGATGCCCCGGAAAGCCCAAAGGCATCGGTTCCTGGTGGTTTCCTGCGGGACTTGGGGTACAATCGCGTACACAGGGCTGCGTGATGCGGTCCTCCCCGCCCCGGCATCCCCAACGACCTGACCCCGAGGGTTCCCATGCGATCCCGACATCCCAATCGACGATCTTTCCTGCGAGCATCGGGTGTGTGCATTGCCCTGCCGTTGCTGGAAGCCTTTCCCCGTGCATGTCGAGGTGCGAGCGGCGACGATGTCCCGCGGCGACTGGTCTGCATCGGCAATGAGTTCGGCATGCACCCCGACACCTTCTGGCCGAAGTCGGCCGGCCGCAACTATGAGATGACTGGGTTGCTCCAGCCGCTCGAGCGACACCGGGACGACTTCACTGTGTTCTCGCAACTCGATCACGGCTTGAAGGGGGGACACTTCGCGATCCATGCGTTTCTCACCGGGGTCAAGTCGACCGAGGCTAAGGGGTTGCCCGATGGCGGAATCAGTCTCGATCAGCGGGCCGCCGAGTTCGTCGGCTCGCGCACCCGCTTCCCGTCGCTGACGATCGGATCGGAGGACGGACTGCACGGCGGTTGCATGATGAGCTGGACGCGCACCGGCACGCGCATTCCTCCGATCGCCGGTCCGCGCGAACTGTTTCAAATGCTGTTCGTCGATGACAATCCCGGGGCGAAACAACTGGCCTCCGATCGCATCGCCCGGCACGAGTCGATTCTGGATGCTGTCGTCGGCGATGCTCGGTCTCTCAAGAAGCGCGTCAGCCGCCCCGATCGCGACAAGCTGGAGGAATACTTTGCGGCGGTCCGCGATGTCGAAGCGAAGCTCGACCTCGATCGCGAATGGCAGAAAATTCCCAAGCCAGGCGCGACGATTCCTGAGCCGGTTGATGAGGGACTGACAAAGGACCTGCCGAAGATTTATGAACTGATCGCGCTGGCCCTGCAGACCGATTCCACCCGAGTGGCGACGGTGGAGATTGGTGGCAGCTTCGCCGCGAGTGATCTGGGAATTCGCGAGGGCTACCACAGCCTCTCGCACCATGGTCACGTTCCGGAGAAAATCCGTCAGCTCGTGGAGATTGAACGATACCAGATCGTGGAGTTCGCCCGCTTCCTCGACCGGCTGAAATCGCTCAGCGATCCACAGGGCAGCGAATCGTTGCTCGAGAGCACGATGGTCCTGCTGGGGAGCGGTATGGGGAACGCCAATTCCCACACAAACAATAATCTCCCGCTCATCCTGGCGGGAGGCGGCTTCCAGCACGGAGAGTTGAAGCAGTATCCCGAGGAGACACGTAAACGCGTCCCCCTGTGCAACCTGTACGTCTCAATGCTGCAGCAATTCGGACTGGAAGTCGACCAGTTCGGCACCAGCACCGGAACATTATCGGGGCTGAACGCGGTCTGACCATGACAATCTCCATTCGCATTACCGGCCTGTTGCTGCTGTTTGCGGTTGTGCTGTCAGCCTGTCCGCTTGCGAGCATCGCTGCCGACAGCGAGCAGATCACGCCCGCGGCGGAACCTGCGGCGTTGCCGTCGGAGATTGGAAGCTTTCTCAACACCTGGTGTGTGAAGTGTCATGGTCCGCAAAAGCAGAAGGCGGATGCACGGTTCGATACGCTTGCCGGCGACATCCACGACGACGGCACGCTCGTCGACTATCAGGACATCCTCGATCAGCTCAATCTGGAGGCGATGCCTCCTGAAGAAGCTGCGCAGCCCCCGGCCGAGCAGCGCCGCCAGGTGATCGACTGGTTCACCCAGCGTGTGCAGACGCATCACGCAGGCCGGTCGCCCTCGGGGCAAGGCACCGTGCTGCGGCGACTCAACTCGCGGGAGTATCGCAACACCATCCGCGACCTGCTGCAACTCGACATGTCCATGTTCGATCCGACGGCAGCCTTTCCCCGCGATCAGCTCGATGAGCACCTGGACAACGTCGGCGAATCGCTGGTCGTGTCTGGACATTTGCTCAATCGTTATCTCGATGCCGCCGAACTAGTGATCGACAAGGCACTGCTTTCGCGGGACCCGCCGCCCGTCCAGAAGTGGGTCTTTCGCGACCGGTTTCGCCAGCAGCCCGAGATCGACAAGGTTCACGACGACGTCAACGGCTTCTCGCATCTCACGTTGTACGACGTGAAGGGGGCCGACAAACTCGAAGGGGCCTACGGGCCGATTCTGGCCTTTCGCGAGGGCGTTCCTTGTGATGGATTCTATGACCTTCGTTTCACTGCCGAGGCGGTCAACCGCATCAACCCTTACGACCCGGAATTCCTGGGCCTGGATCCCGACGAGCCCTTGCGTCTGGGCATCGTGGTGGGCAGTCAGCAGGCGGGTCCGCTCCATAAGCCGCAGCCCATTGAACCACTGCTGGCTGAATTTGAACTGGCCGACGAACCCCGACCGTATACCGTGCGTGTTTGGCTCGACCGGGGTTTGCGCCGCGCTTTACTTTTCAGAACGGACTGATGGATGCCCGTGGGGTCTGGACCAGTGTCCTCAAGAAGTATCCCGACCAGTTCCCGCGGGTGAAGCGACCGGGCATCGTCGAGCGCACAGGTTCACGGCCATCAAGTATGGCAAGCTGCCGCAGATTCATGTGGATGACATCGAGATTGAAGGCCCGCTCTATGAGGCATGGCCCACACGTTCGCAACGGGCCGCCCTCGGGGAGGATTGCGAACCAATCCTCGCGAGCGGATCGATCACTGACGAGGACCTGCGCCGGCGACTGACTGAATTCACATCCCGCGCTTTATCGCCGGCCTGCACTTTCCGGTGAGGTCGATCGGCTGATCGAACTTTTCGCCGCCCGCCGGGATGCCGGTCGCTCGACCATCGAAGCCTGGGGCGATGCACTCAAGGCGGTGCTCTGTTCCCCCAGTTTTCTGTACCTCGACGAGCAGGCCGAGGGCGGACAGCTCTCGTCGTCGGCGCTGGCCTCGCGGTTGTCGTACTTCCTCTGGTCGTCGATGCCCGATGCCGAACTCATTGCGCTGGCCGAAGCCGGCGAATTGCAGCAGCCGGACGCGCTCAACGCTCAGGTCGAGCGGATGCTCTCTGACCCGCGGTCGGACGCATTCGTCGAGGGGTTCCTGGACAGCTGGCTGACGATGCGCGACCTGGGTTCGATGCCCGCCGACCGCGAGAAGTTTCGCGACTTCTATCACTACGACCTGGGCAATGCGATGCGTCAGGAGACCTTCCTGTTTACCCGCGCACTGCTGGATGAGAACCTCAGCCCGCAACTTCCTGGACGGCGACTTCACCTTCGTCAACAGGCCGTTGGCACGACTGTATGGCATCGAACCTCCTGAGGGGCCGGGCTTCCAGCGTGTGAGTCTGGCCGATCGCCGCCGTGGGGGACTGCTGGGACAAGCCAGCGTGCTGACGCTGACGGCCAATGGCATCGATACGTCTCCCGTCGTGCGCGGCGTCTGGCTGCTGGATAATCTCCTCGGCACCCCCCCCTCTCCGCCTCCGCCGGATGTCGAGCCGCTCGATCCCGACGTGCGCGGAGCGACCACGATCCGCGAGCAACTGCAGAAGCATCGCAGCGTCGCCAGCTGTAACGAATGCCATCGCAAGATCGATCCTTTGGGCTTCGCGCTGGAAAACTTCGATCCGATCGGTCGCTGGCGGGACCGCTACGACCGCGAGCATCCGATTGATGCCGCGGGTGAGCTGCCGAGTGGCAAGGCCTTTCAGAACATCGTCGGCATGAAGTCCTTGCTGTTGGAGCAGGAGGAGCTGTTCACCCGAGCGCTGGCGACCAAACTGCTCGCCTATGGGACAGGACGACAGGCGGAACCGGCAGACCGTCCGCACATCGATCTGATCGTCCACAAAGCGGAGCAGCATGGGAACGGCTTCCGCGATCTGGTGAAGCTCGTGGTCCTCAGCGAACCATTCCGTGCGCCCTGAATGACTGCGTGTCCTCCATGGTTTAGCCGCGACTCTCAGAGGAGCGGTCAGGGGAACGTCTGCGGCGGAGTTGAAGAGTTGTGAAGAGGGTTGCGGGAGCGACTCAAAGCCCACGGGGGGCAACCGGTCGTTACACGATGTCGAAACGGGGCGCTTCGATTTCGCTCGCTGTCGTCTCACCACACCGGGTACACCAAACAGTCACGTTCATCATGAAGAGACAACTTGTGGCGCACTGCGGGAACTGGTCGTCGTCAGCCTGTTCAGTGCATTCTGTGTCACACCAGGCGTAGCCGGCGAGCCGCGTCCCCATGTCCTCTTCATTGCCGTGGACGATCTCGCGTGCACTCTGGGATGTTACGGAGACCTGGTGGCGCGACGCCGCACATCGATCGACTCGCTGCTTCGGGCGTATTGTTTGAACGGGCCTACAACCAGTTGCCGCTGTGCAACCCCTCGCGGGCATCGCTGATGACCGGGCTGCGTCCCGACCACATCAAGGTGTATGACCTCGACCGGCACTTTCGTGACGAACTCCCCGACGTGGTGACGTTGCCCCAGGCCTTCCGGAGAGCCGGTTACTTCACGGCCCGTGTGGGCAAGGTCTATCACTACAACGTCCCCGCGGGGATCGGCACGAATGGACTTGATGATCGGCCTTCCTGGCATGAGGTGGTCAACCCCCAAGGGCGGGACGTTGCCGACGAAGCGCTGATCTTCAATGCCGAACCGCATCGCCCGATCAGTGCCGCCCTCAGCTGGCTGGCGGCCGAGGGGAGCGACGAGGAGCAGACCGACGGCCTGATCGCGACCCAGGCGATCCAATTGCTCGAGACTTCCCGAGACCAGCCGTTCTTCCTGGCGGTTGGGTTCTTTCGTCCGCACACGCCCTATGTCGCACCGAAGTCGTACTTCGACCTGTACCCGCTTGACCAGCAGCGCTTGCCGTATGCTCCCGAGGGTGACCGCGACGACATCCCCGTCGCTGCCTTCGCGCACAACTGCCCGGTCCCGAACTATGGCCTGAGTGAGCCGCTCCTGCTCGCCGCGACCCAGGCGTACTATGCGTGTGTGTCGTTCGTCGATGCCCAGGTGGGCCGGCTGCTCGATGCCCTCGATCGACTGGAACTGGCCGACTCCACGATCGTCGTGCTGTGGAGCGACCACGGATATCACCTGGGGGAACATCAGGGGATCTGGCAGAAGGCGCACGCTGTTCGAACAGGGTGCCCGGGCACCGCTGATGATTCGTGCCCCCCAGGCAGCCGGCAATGGGCAGATCTGCCAACAGGTTGTCGAATTTGTCGACATCTTCCCCACGCTGGGTGCACTTGCCGGTGTCGAGGTCCCGACCGATCTCGATGGACGGGACCTGACGCCTCTGCTCAACGATCCGCACGCGCCCAGTGGGACGGACAGGCGGTCACGCAGGTCCTGCGGCCCGCCGACGATCGACTCGCCGTGCCCGTGATGGGCTGCAGCATCCGCACGTCGCGATACCGCTACACCGAGTGGGGCGACGGGACTCACGGAGTGGAACTCTACGACCACCAGACCGACCCCGGGGAGTTTCACAACCTCGCGATCGATCCCGATGAACGTGCAAGAGCTGTGATCGAACGCCTGCGACCACTGCTGCGAGCAAGAGCTTCGGGGAAGACTCCTCAATCGCCCGTCAACCCGGCCAAGCTGTGACGAAAGGCGTCACTCAGGCAAAACAGTGACCAGCGGACGGTGAAGTGCTTCTCGTGCAGAAGGAGGCTGCGCCCCCAGCTCGGCGATCGGATCGATTCCCAGCGCTGCTTCCCAGCGATTGAGGGGCACCGACCAAGGCTGGTCTCCGAGCGGTTCGCTGAGCGGAAGAATCCAGTCGGGGGTCGTCCAGGTCCAGGGCTCGATGCTCAGATCAACTGTGGGATCGATCATCAGCTGCGGCTTCCGCCCGTTCAGTGAGACCAGCGACAGCGCCCGCACCTCGAAGTCCCGTCCCGTCGCCTGCCGCAAGTCATCGCCGATCCAGTGGGCCAGCTGGCGGATCATCTCGGGCTCGCGGCTGACGCGCGAGAGTTGCAGCTGTGTGATATAGGGCCGTGCGTCGACGACGGCGGCCTCTCGTGTCTGGGGGTCCACCGCATACATCCGCAGTCCGCAGCGCTTCTCCCGCAGCAGCATGTGCCAGGCGAAGTGATGACCCCGCTCCGACCAGTTGGGGTTCTGCTCGTACCTCAAGAATCGGAGCGGCAGCAGAACGTGCAGCAGCACGTACATGGCGGCCAGCGTCACACCCAGCCGGGCGCGCCGCGACAGGTTGTGCCAGGTGAGTGGCTGAGTCGGGGCGGGGATCCTCAAGCGTTGGCCAAACACTCGCCTGGGCCAGTCCGGCGAGAAAAACAGCGCCGTCGCGGCGATCATCAGCCACGGGAACACACCGATCGTGAATACCGTGGCATTGGTGAGATGAAACACCAGACACAAGGCAAAGGCGATGGGCCTCGTCCGCCGACACAACAGCGCCGGCACCACCAGCAGGTCGAACAGCAGCCCGCCCCAGGTGAAGAGGTGCACGAGCGTTTCGGTGCCGACCCATGGGCCAAGGAGGGGATGCCAGTCGCTGCGGGCGAGCACCAGTTCCATCGGCCGCCCCGACAGCCAGTCGGCATCCAGCTTGGCGATCCCCCCGAAGAAGTACGGCAGCGCAATGTGAAACCGCAGCAGCCACAGCGTCCAGGCGGGAACGGTGGATGTGTGCAACTCCGGCCGTCGCAGGCAATCCAGCGAGCCACTGCGGTGCGCGGGCAGCAGGGCCATGCACCAACTGAGCAGGCACATCAGGTAGTGATGGTTGAGGTATTGGGCCTTGTCCAGCAGAAAGCTGTAGGTCATCAGCAGCGCAAACAGCACACTGACCACCCGGTAGAACAACCCGATCATCAGACACACCGCAAGCGCCGCCATGGCCACGAACATCAGGTACATGCCGGTGTCCGGCAGCACCGGCAGCCAGTCGAAGCCGGTGTAGGCATAGAAGTGCGTCGGCCGCACGTACAGTTCGAAGACACCGCCGCCGGTCAGCTTGTGGAGGGCGTACCAGGCCATCAGTCCGCCGAACACGATCCGGAAGTAGACCAGGAATGCGATATCGACGCGGCGAAAAAGCCAGGCAGTGATCCGGTCGTACATCTGCGGTGTCGAAAGGGGGCAAGGTTGCGGGACCATGCAGTCCCTGAAGATCACAATTCTCCCCCACTGTAAACTCGTGGATCGGCGGGAGACAGGCTCCGGCATCCGGCTGAGGATTCTTTAACCGTTTCTTTACACATCCATCATCAGAACTACACGGGCGTGCGTAAGCTGGCTGTCAGTGGAGCGCTCAGCGGTCCCGGATGAACCCCTGTCAACGGAGCGTATGCAATGGTTTCTCTTCGTCGAGGCTTTACCCTCATTGAGCTGCTGGTGGTGATCGCGATCATCGCAATTCTGGTGTCCCTGCTATTGCCCGCCGTGCAGCAGGCGCGTGAGGCCGCCCGCCGCACGCAGTGCAAGAACAACCTCAAACAGATCGGGCTGGCGATGCACAACTATGTGGATGTCTATAGTCGCCTGCCTTGTCTGATGTACTCGGACATCGACGACAACGACGGCTGTGATGATGACGGCCTGGGATTCATGTACATGCTGTTGCCGTACATCGACCAGGCACCCCTCTACAATCAGGTCGACAGTTACATCCGCCGGCTGGATTTGACCGGAGCGCCGGATGCTGGCAGAACCTTCTGCATCATGCAGTATCATCACAGCTTGACCGGCACTCCCATCCCTGGCGGTGAAACGATTCTGTCGGCCTATCGTTGCCCCTCGTCCACCCTTCCCCCGGTCGTGCCCGCCAACTTTGCAGTGCCGGGCGCTGCAGGCTCGGCTCCGGCCGATAATCCCGCCATGGTCGGTTACTCCATCAGCGATTATAAGGGGGCGGGCGGGAGTGCGCGGGGCGACTTCGGGATGCTGCACAAGCAGGCCGAAGCGGTCGGCGGTCGGCTGTTCCGCGACGTCACCGACGGGCTGAGCAACACCGTGATGGTGGGTGAATCGTCCGCCGTGCAGACCAACACACGCAGCGCCACCACGGCGCCGACTCGTGTGGAGGACTGGCCGACCTGGATGGGGGGCGTCGACAGTGACGAGTCGCTGCGCTTCAATGGTCGCGACAGCTCACCGATCAACGGGTTTACCAGTCCGTTCAAAATGAACCAAATCATCGACGACGACTCGGCCTTCAGCTTCCACCAGGGGGGGGCCCAGTTCTGCCTGGGTGACGGGTCCGTGCGGTTCATCAGCGAGAACATCGGCGCCAACATCTGGAGCTGGGTCAACGACATCAGCGACGGCAACCCGATTGGCGAGTTCTGAACCCTTGTTTGTGTATTGAACATCGACTGGCCCGGGGGAACGTATCCCCCGGGCTTTTTCGCCCGAACGTGAACCCTCTCAGGAGTGTTGTTGATGCGAGCCGCCTTGTGTCTCTTCAGTTTCTGTCTCTTGCCGATCGCCCTGGCCGGTTGCGGCGGGGGAGGTGATTTTTCGACGGCTCCGGCATCAGGGGTCGTGCTGTGCGATGGGGAGCCGATCCCCAACGCCCAGATCTTCTTCATGCCGGAGGAAAAGGGGAGCAGCGCCTTAGTGGGCAAGACCGGCTTTGCCACTGCCGACGAGTTGGGCAACTTTACCGTCACCACCTATGAGCCGAACGACGGTGCCGTCGTCGGAAAGCATCGCGTGCGTGTCGCGCGACCCAGCGTCGACGAGTTCCCGGATTTCGAATGTCCCTGCGCCTTTCACGAAAATGAGGACGTGGCGGTCGTGGAGGTTGTTGCAGGTGAGATGAACGACATCACGATCGAGTTGAAGGCCAAGCCCAAGAACTACCGCCCCAGTGAAGAGGAGCTCGAAGACATAGAGGACGCCCGCGACCGCGCAGCGGGGAAGTAAGTGAGTGACGGGCCGAGACAATCGACACATCGCGCTGAGCCACAGGGCCCGCACCAACTTCCTCATCAGTCGTTCAGTTTGGCGGCAGCGACTTCCACAGCATCCAGGCGATGGGCCCCGCGAACAGCACACTGTCCAGCAGATCGAGCAGTCCGCCGAACCCGGGCAGCAGCGCCGCCGAATCTTTCATCCCGGCATCACGTTTGAGCAGCGACTCACACAAGTCGCCGATCAGTCCTGCCAACCCGACGATCGCTCCATACACAGCGGCTCTGCCGACGCCCCAGGCCGTCCATGAGGCACTCAGTTGCGGGCCGATCCAGCATAGCCAGACGACCGCTCCCAGAGCCGCGCCGAGGATGGCACCCGCGGCACCCATCCAAGTCTTGCCCGGGCTGAGCAGCGGTGCCATCTTGCGGCGGCCGAACAACCGTCCTAGCGTATAAGCACCGATGTCGCCCATCTTCGCGGTGATGATGACCGAGCCCAGCGCGAAGTAACCGGACGTGCCTCCGTCTACCCAGCGCAGTTGAGCCGTCAGACACAGCAAGAGGCCGACGTAACTGACGGCGAGCACCTCGGCGGCCAGCGTGGGGATGTTCTGTCCCGGCTCGCGATAGCGAACGGCACCATGCAGAAACAGACCCATCACACAGACCCCGTATGCGGCGGTGAGCCACAGCAGCGGTGACGTATGTCCGCTCCAGTGCGGCCACCAGGTCGCGACCAGCAGTAACGCGACACAGACTGCAATTGCCTGCAGATGTGGTTCGACGCCGGGCCGACGCAACAGGCCCCGCACCTCGAAACTGCCGCGCACGCCCAGCAGCAGGCACAGCAGGAACAACACCGGAGCCGCCGGACCGATTCTGGCATCGATCATGAACAGACCGATGAGGATCGGAATCAGGATTGCCGAGACGCTGAGTCGCCAACCGAGCATGTTTGTGAGGGTCGTCGCCGATGAGCAGGGAGGCCGCAAGATAGCAGAAGCCTGCTCAGAGGCACCATCCGGCGAGAGGAGTCATTTCGCCTGCACGTCGCCGAATCGCCGTTCGCGGGCCGCGTAGTCTCGCAGTGCCTCGAACAGATCGGGGGCCCGGAACTCCGGCCAGTGTTTGTGTGTCACCCACAACTCGGCATAGCTGATCTGCCACAGCAGGAAGTTGCTGATCCGCATCTCTCCCGACGTACGAATCACGAGATCGGGGTCGTACATGCCGGCGGTATAGAGATGCCCGCCGATCGTCTGCTCGTCGATCTCCTCGGGTCGCAAAGTTCCCGAGGCGACCTCTTTGGCAATGTCGCGAACGGCGTCGACGATCTCGATCCGGCTGCCGTAGTTGAGGGCCAGGCACAGCGTCATCCCCTGATTGCCGGCACTGAGGTCGATCGTCTCGTGCACCTCCTTCAGGATGGCGGGAGACAGGCCGTCTTCACGCCCGATGATGCAGAACTTCAGATCCTGCCGCATGATCTCGTATCGCTCGGCGACGACATATGTTCGCAGCAGACTCATCAGGAGGTCCAGTTCCTGCCGGGGCGCTTCCAGTTCTCACTGCTGAAGCAGTACAACGTGAGCTGTTTCAGCGAGAGGCGGGCACATTCTTCCACGACGGCCCGCACACTCTGCACGCCGCGGCGATGTCCCTCGATGCGCGGCAGCCCCCGGGCACGGGCCCAGCGACCGTTGCCATCCATGATGATGGCGACATGTCGCGGGAGGCGGTCGCGCCGCAAGCCGAGTGCGTCCAGCTGCTCGTCGGAATAGGGGGTCTGTTCGGCCACTGGAAATGCTGCGACACTGGGGACAGGAAACGTGATGGTCGTATCTAGTCATTCTTGCAGATTACCCCGCTGGTGCCACCATCGGCCGTTCCGGCAGCTCGCATTGCAGTGATGTGACAGGAGGAAGATCTGATGCAAACCGAGAAAGACAGGATGCTCGCCGGGGAACTCTACGCCCCCCTCGACCCGGAACTCGTGCATGCGCGGGAGCGTGCCCGCCGGCTGTGCCACGACCTGAACACCCTCCGCGGGGATGAGCAGGAGGCCCGCCGCATTGCGACCGAACTCTTCGGCAGTGGGGGGGAATCGATCTGGCTGCAGCCCCCGTTCTATTGCGATTACGGATCGAACATCCTGCTGGGTGAGCGGGTCTTCTTCAACTTCAACTGCGTTGTCCTCGACGTGTGCGAGGTGCGCGTCGGCGACTTCACGATGTTCGGGCCGGCTGTGCAGATCTATACCGCCACACACCCGATGAACGCCGAACGCCGCCGGCAGCAGGAGTTCGGCAAGCCGATCGAGATTGGCTCAGACGTGTGGGTGGGCGGCGGGGCGATCTTCTGTCCGGGGGTGAAGGTCGGCTCGAAGTCGGTCATCGGTGCCGGCAGTGTTGTGACAAAGGACGTCCCCGAGAGAGTGTTCGCTGCGGGCAACCCCTGCCGTGTAGTCCGGGAGATCACCGAACAGTAGCCCTCACGCAAGGACAGCGGCCGCGTCTGGAGTGACCGGGATCGCAAGTCCCGCGTCCATCGAAGAGTTCTTCGACTCCGGGGACGGGGAAATGGCAGGAGTTGGCGGGGATCCGCTTTGTTTGTACTGAAACGTACATGTCCAGCTCACATCCAATTGACGATCTCACCAGGGAAGTGATCAGCGCAGTATCGAGTGGCATCCGGAATGAGTTCCGACGAAGGCTATCTCCCTGATCCCCACGCATCTCCGCATCTCCTTGAGAGGTTTCTCCAGAGTTGAACTGCTGGAAGATCGCCGGGTTCCCCTGCCTGGGCCTGATGCGGATGACGCCGTCCCTGTCCCCCGCGCGTGCCGCCTGAGCCGGCCGTTAATCAACGCCGGATGTCATGCTGCGTTTACTGAGTAGGAACGCTGACGACCGTGGCGTCGAGCTTTGCCCCAGCTCGTCGTCGGCCCACGGCGCGGACATACCCGATCTAGTCGCCAGCGTCCGCCGCCACTGCCTCCATCTCGATACGATTGTCGGGGCAGATGACTCGTTGCCAGTCCAGCGTAGCACCGGTTCGCGACCCCGAATCAAGATCCGGGGCTACCCGCTACTTGATGCAGTCGCGTTGTCGAAGCTGGCTCGCCACCCTCTTGCGTCCTTCCATCAGTTCAGACGCTTGAAGCCGGCAGTGGCCGGTGGGGGGCTTCCTGTTCGAGAGCGCCCCGTCGGGTGATGTCGGCGACATCCCGAAAGGCTTCGTCAGCCGCCGCCAGATAGCGATGCACATGCTCGGGTGTGTGGGCATACATGGGATAAAACGATGTCGAGGCGAGAATCCCGTGCCGCATCATCCGCTCGACGAACAGCGACTTCATCCGCTGGGCATCCGGTCCGCTGAAGCTGAAGTGACTCAGCGGGGGAATTCCGCCGACATGGATCTCCAGTCCCTGCCGTTGGGCACACCGCTTCCAGCCCTCCTGGATGCGCTGGCCGATGTCCATCAGATGCGGCCCGACCTTGCAGTCCCGATGCTTGCGGAGTGTGGCCAGTGCGGCGGTTGGTCCGACCCGTTCCGTCCAGTTGGTGCTCGAGATGAAAGAATCCTGGACTGCCTGCATGACCGATGAGCGTCCGATGACGGCAGAGATGGCATAGCCGTTGCCCATAGCCTTGGCGAACGTGGCGAGGTCGGGCTCGACATTCATCAGCAGGTGGGCACCGCCGGTGTTCATCCGGAACCCCGAGGAGATCTCATCGAACACGAAGACCGCACCCACCTCGCTCGCCAGTTCACGGACACTTTCCAGGAAGCCCGGCTCCGGCCAGTCGTTGCGAATCGGTTCCATGACAACGGCCGCGAGTCTCCCCTTCGTGTCGGTGATGATTTGCCGCAGTTCGTCGATATGGTTGTAGCGAAAGGTACGTGTGGTCCCCGCGAGTCCCTGCGGTACGCCGGTAGGCTTGAGGCCAGGGAGCAGATGCTCGCCGAGGGCATTCGTCGTCCCGAGGTTCGCCGCGAGGTACCAGTCATGCCAGCCGTGATACCCGCAGACCGCCACGACGTCGCGGCCGGTCGCGGCCCGGGCGATGCGGACGGCCAGGGCCATCGCCTCACCTCCGCCACGTGCGAACCGCACCTGCTCGGCCCAGGGATGCAGCTCACACATCAACTGCGCCAGCTCCACCTCTTCGGGGCAGTTAAGCGAGCACGCGACTCCGTTCTCGATCGACAGGCGGACAGTTGCATCGACATCGGGATCGGCGTACCCGAGGATGGTGGCCCCGATGCCGCCGATGCTCATGTCGAGCCAGCGGTTTCCGTCCATATCCCACACGTCGGTCCCCTGGGCCCGCTGGTAGTAGCCGGGCCAGACACCCGGAGCGAACTGGTCGGGACGCTTCGAGAGCAGTTGCGTCATGCCCGGAATGAGCTGCTTGGCCTGCTCCTGCAGGGCCAGACTCCGGGGGCAGTCGATGCGTTGTGTGGTGGTGGATGCCATTGGTTTAGGAGTCAGGAGTTAGGAGTTAGGAGAATTTCTCCATTGCGAGTATCGTGACTCGGGACCCTCGTCTCTTGTCTCAAGTTTCACGCCGCCGCTCGCTCTGCCTGATGCAGGTGCACGCGTCCGCAGCCGGCGTTGATCTGCGCAATCTCGGGCTGCTGCTCGAGCAGTCGGAAAACATCGTGGCGGGTGAAGGCGGGGTTGTGTGGATGCAGTTCCGCAAAGACCCGCTGGACGAACGCAAGATCCCGCGGTTCGTCGACGGTCCACCGCAGCTGCGAACGATCGGTCGTGTCGAGGTAACTGCCAGGGGAAAATCGCTGGGGATTCCGCCACAGGAATGGTGTCACATGTTCGCGTTCTTCAGGAAGCCGGGCCTCCTGCCAGGCAATCTTCAGATTCACAAATGGAAAGACCTCAACGTCGAGACCATCCGGATATGTCCGCTCGACGGCGTTTCCGTAGTATCCATACGGTGCGCGCTGGTAGGCCTGCAGCAGATCATCGATTAACGTCGGGTCGATCAGCGGACAATCGGCCGTCAGTCGCACCACATGCGCCGGTATCTGCGTGAACGCCGCCCGATAGAAGCGGTCGAGGACATCCTCCAGAGCTCCCCGGCGGCAGGTGACGCCGATCTGCCGGCACAGTTCTTCGATCGGATTGTCGGATGCTTCTGCACTGGTCGCGACCAGGCACTTATCCAGCATGCCGCGCTCGTTGCACGCGTTCGATCATCCGCTGCAGGAGGGGTGCCCCCGCGAGCGGCTGCAGCACCTTGCCCGGCAGTCGGGTGGACTGCATCCGTGCCTGAATGATGGCCAGAAACTGCATACGTGAGTCCTTTCTCGTAACTGCCTTCGTCATCGCCGCGCAGTGTCGTGCCCCGCACCATCACGGGCATGACGAAGTATTGCGCCGCCTACTGTTGTGTCACGCGTTGGTCTCGGAGTTGTGTACCAATGGCTTTGCCAGTGCAACTTCATGAAAGTGCGCTCACTATGACGCACTGGCGGAGCCAGTGGCACCCTGGCGAAACGATGAGTCCTTTCGAGTGGCTCACGCCGCGTGACGCCGGGCTCCCCAGTAATCGCTCGATGTGATCCCCAGCACAATGGCGTTCGTCGGTTTGCCTCCACTGAAGAAGTGATCTCGCAGGAGGCCTTCCCGTTGCCAGCCGCACCGCTCAAACGCCCGGGCACTGCCGATGTTCTCCTCGTAGCAACTGGCGCACAGCTTGTTGAGGGCGAGGGTCTCGAACCCGAAGCGCATGATCAGTGCGATCGCCTCGGTTGCATACCCTTGACCCCAGTGCGCCTGCTCGCCGATGAACAGACTCACGTCTCCATAGCGGTGACGCCAGTTGATCGGTCCCAGCTTGATGTTGCCGATGTGTTCATCCGATGAACGCAGGCAGATGGCGAGAAACGGTTCGTCCGCCTTGCCATCTTTCGACGCGACAAACTCCGCGATCTGTTCAAGCGACTGGGGGACGAACCGCGTCTCCAGAAACTGGTTGATCTCCGGGTCATTGAGCCAGTGGTAGTAGCGTGCGTTGACGTCCGTGCGGCGCACCTCGCGAGGATAGATGCGCTCACCCGTCAGCAGTCCGTTCACACAAGACGTCGGCTTGTCGCCACTCATTGACGGTCTCCTCGTCAGGCCACCCAGCGCACGGGGTTAATCAGCGGTTCGTCGTCACAGGCAAAGGCCGCGAAGTCGAAGGTGTCGGCAGGCAGCGCCTGAGCCGCGTCCAGCACTTCACGAAACTCATCTTCCCGGCACGCGCCCACAATCACGCGGTCGACTCCCTGCTGCAGCACAAAGGCCAACGCGGCCTGCAGCGCAGTCAGGCCATCCTCCCGGCAGAACTGCGTGAACTCCGCCAGGGGTCGATGGAGCGGCGCAGATGTTGCGGCAATCCACCCGGTTGCGAGAGCAGCACCCCTTGCAAAAAGACGGAGCGGGCATGCACCTCGACACCCCAGTCGTGCAGCGCCAGCAGATGTCCACTGTTGACCAGCCGCTGATCGAACACATTGAGCGGCAACTGGATCAGATCGATCTCGAAGCGTCCGAGGATCGCGTCGATCTCGGCACCGGTGTAAACCGACACACCGATCTTGTTGACGAGACCTTCAGCCCGCAATTCCTGCAGCACGTTCCACAGTCGCTCACCGCCAGGGGCGAGCAGATCGCCCGCATGGTGCACGAGCAGGCCGGCGATACTGCTGCGTTGCAGGCGCTCGAGCGAAGTCCGGAATCCCGCACGCACGCGGGCCGCATCGTCAGCGGTGACGTGCGCATGATCGACCGGGACGGTTTTGGTGATGATCCGGAAGTTGTGCTCGGCAGGCAGCAACTCCCCCAGCACCTGTTCGCTGCCTCCATACGATGCCGCTGTATCGATGACATCGACCCCATACGCGGCGGCGCAGTGCAGAATTGCCTGCGCCTCCTCACGCGACGGGAGTCCGAAGCGATTCGTGACTCCGTAGTCCATACCGAGCTGGGCAGTGCCCAGTCCGATGCGTGTGACATGCTCGACAGTCAAGCGGCCCGACTCCTTGCAGTCGGCATCGACGGAGCGACGACGTGCCTGACCGCTGAAATGACACGATCCACATCCGCCTCGCTCATCGCGGGAAACAGCGGGATCGTGAGTGTCTGTGAGTAATGCTGCTCGGAACCGGGAAACTGACCCGGCCCGCATCCAAGCAACTGACGATAGAAGGGCTGCAGAGGAACCGGGTAGTAGTGAACCTGAGTTCCCACGCCCTGTTCACGCAGCTCCTGCATCACCTGCGTGCGGGACTTCCCGAGTCCGTTGAAGTCGATCCGCAAGCAGAAGATGTGCCATGCCGATGTGTCGAGCGCGTCTTTGCAAGGTAACTGCACATGGGTTGTCGCCGGCCAGCTCTGCGAAGTAGCGGGCGGCAATCGCCCGGCGACGTGCGATGAACTGATCGAGCTTGGCAAGCTGCGAGAGTGCGAGTGCACAATTGATCTCCGGAATGCGGTAGTTGAATCCCGGCTCGTACATTTCGTAGTACCAGGGACCCTCATCGGGCTGCGTCAGCGAAGCGGCGTCTTTCGTCATCCCGTGGGATCGGAACCGGCGCAGGCCCTCCGCCAGATCGTCACGATTCGTCAGGACCATGCCCCCTTCGCCGGCAGCAATGTGTTTGACCGGATGGAAGCTGAACACCGACATGTCGGCATATTCCAGCGACCCGATCGGAATGCCATCGCTGTGCTGTCCGCCCAGCGCATGACAGGCATCTTCGATGATGACGGCCTGGGGACTCGTCGATCGCACCAGCCGGTGGAGGGCGGGCATATCGCAGGCAGCCCCTGCAAAGTGGACCGGCAGTACGGCCCGTGTCCGGGCATGCAAATGCCCACGCAATGTCTTCACCGTCATTTTGGCCGTTACCGGGTCCACATCGCAGAACTCGGGAGTGGCCCCGACATAGACACCGCAATTCGCAGTTGCGAGAAAGGTGATCGCAGGTACGACGAACTGGTCCCCCGGCTTCAGCCCGCCGGCGAGCATGGCCAGATGCAGGGCGGCTGTTCCCGAATTGCATGCGACAGCGTGCCGCACCCCGCAGCGCCGGGCAACGGCCTGCTCAAACTCGACGACCAGCGGCCCTTGTGTGAGCCAGCCGCTGCGCAGCGCGTCGACGACGGACTGCACATCCGCATCGTCGATCGTATGACATCCGTAGGGAATGACATCCATGTCGTTGCACCTTCAGCCCTCGACGGTTTCCAGGCCGCCAAGTGAGTTCACCGACCGCCGACGTCGCGCTGCAGACTGTGTTTCTTACCCGGCGATCTTGAGGGTCGTCGCCAGATCGGGAGACTGAACTGCGGGCAGTTGAGCGATCATCTCACGCAGTTGGGCGATCGACAGCCAATCGGTGTTGTTGTCGCTGGAGTAGCAGAAGCCATCCTCGCAGCGTTTGGCGACGCCTGCCGCCAGATCCTCCGTCGCCTTCCACCAGGTGAAGGCCGGTTCGACCACGAAGCGGTCGGCGTACTCCAGCGTCTGGCGGGCCTCGTCTCCGGGAATCATGCATTCGTGCAGCTTTTCGCCGGGGCGTATGCCAACCAGCTTCGTCTTGCACTCGGGAGCGACCGCCTTGGCGATGTCCGGAACCTTCGCCGAGGGAATCTTCGGCACGAAGATCTCGCCCCCCGACATCCACTCAAAGGCATTGAGCACAAAGTGCACACCTGCTTCCAGCGTGATGATGAAGCGCGTCATCCGTTCGTCGGTAATCGGCAATACCCCCTTGGTGCGTTCCTTCTGGAAGAAGGGGACCACCGAACCGTTGGAGCCCAGCACGTTACCATATCGCACGACAGCGAAGCGGGTGCCATGTCCGCCGGAGAGTGCATTGCCCGCCACGAACAGTTTGTCGGAGCAGAGCTTGGTCGCCCCATACAGGTTGACGGGACTCGCCGCCTTGTCGGTCGACAGGGCGATCAGCTTCTTGACGCCCGAGTCGATGCAGGCATCGATCATGTTCTCCGCGCCGCCGACGTTGGTGCGGATGCATTCCTGGGGGTTGTACTCAGCGACATCGACGTGCTTCATCGCGGCGGCATGAATGACATAGTCCACGCCATTCAGGGCCCGCATCACCCGCGACTTGTCGCGCACGTCTCCGACGAAGTAGCGGAGGTGCGGAAATCGCTCGTTGGAGAACCCGTCACGCCGCATCGCGACGTGCTTCTGCTCGTCGCGGCTGAAGATCACGATCCGACGGGGATTGATCTCACGCAGCAGAATCTCGACACACTTCTTGCCGAAGGAGCCGGTCCCGCCCGTAATCAGAATGCTGCTGCCCTTCAGAATCGACATGATGCCCCCTTCCCTGGGTCCGCCTGCCCGATGGCTCCGTGCCATGGCCCCGAAACGTCGGCCCGAGGTTCGGGCCCGAGGCTTCGGGGTGCGGATTGTAATCGTGACATTCCCGATCGACTAGAGCATTTCCCAGAACCTGATGAAATTGCGCAACGTGCAACGGCACAAGGCATTGCGAAGGATGCGGCAACGCGTCTCAACGGCCGATCGGTTGCAGCGGGCACTTCGCTGCCACAAACGTCCGCCGTTCGGGGGACGATTCGAACTGCACGGTCACCGTCCGGCGGCCGCCGAAGCCTTCCGTCGACAGGATGGTGCCCCGACCATACCGCGGATGCCGCACCTGCATGCCCGCCTGGAATCCGATCGGAATCTGTACTGCTTCCCGCGTCCCATCGAGTAATGCCGCCCCAGTCGTCAGTTGAGGCAGCGACTGGAAGTCGAGCAGCACGCCCCCGCTCTGTTCACGACGCTGGGCCAACGAGGACTCCAGCACATCCCGCTGCCAGTCGGGGAGCCGGGGTCCCGCAGTGTCGACTATCACCGGCACGCATTCCAATTCCGACAGAAACGCACTGGGGATGGTCAGCAGATCCCGGCCCCGAAACAGTTCGCCGGCCGGTGCTGGTCAGCACCAGCTGTTCGCGGGCCCGTGTCATCCCCACAAACAGCAGCCGGCGTTCCTCCTCCAGCTCATGAGGATCACCACCGCGCACCGCCCGCTCATGCGGGATCAGCCCCTCCTCCACGCCCACGATGAAGACGACCGGAAACTCCAGCCCCTTCGCGGCGTGCAGTGTCATCAGTGTCACCTGACCTGCCGAGTCGTCCAGCAAATCGAGATCGCTCGCCAGACACGTCTGTTCGAGGAACGCCTCGAGCGATACTTCATCGGTAAACGTGGCGTCGAACTGCCGGGCCGCGCTCACCAGCTCCTGCACGTTGGCCAGCCGATCCTGATCCTGTTCCGAGGGACTTCCTTCCCATGGTCGGGTATAGCCGGTGCGGTCGATGATCGTCGTCAGCAGGTTTTCAATCGACCCGGCTCCGGCCAGCGACAGGTCCTCCATCAGCGATGCGAAGGCACGAAACCCCGCGACCGCCCGTTTCGAGAGTTTGGAGGATTCACGCGGCGCGACGGCAGGCATCAAGGAAGTGCAGTCGCTCTCCCTCCGCCCACGACACCAGCCGGTTCTGAGACGTCTGCCCCAGTCCGCGCAGTGGCGTGTTGACGACCCGCAGAAACGCCGAACGATCGGCGGGGTTGTACACCAGCCGCAGATAGGCGACGAGATCCTTGATCTCCGCCCGGTCATAGAAGGCCAGGCCGGCGGCAATCTGAAACGGCACGCGCTGTTCGAGCAGAGCCAGTTCCAGCTGCCTCGACAGCGCATTCACCCGGTAGAACAACGCGAAGTCGTTGTACGAACACTCGCCCTGTTCGACCGTCTCCCGAATCCGCTTGGCGATGCCCTCGGCCTCGGCATAGCCATCGGCAAACTGCATCAGTTCGACCGGGTCGCCTTGGGGGTTCGACGTCGTGAGTTGCTTCGCCTTCCGCTGTATGTTGCAGGAGATGAGGGCATCCGCCGACCGCAGGATCGACTGGGTGCTGCGAAAATTGTCCTCCAGTCGCACGACCTTCGCCTGCGGATAGTCCTGCTCGAACCGCAGGATGTTGGCGATGCGCACCGCGCCAGCCATAGATCGACTGATCCGGATCGCCCGTGACGCACAGATTGGGATGATGCGACAGAGAGTGCGCGGACGATCTGGTACTGGGCCTTGTTGGTGTCCTGGTACTCGTCGACGAGAATGTACCGGAACCGCGCATCAAGCTCTTCGCGCAGCTCGGCATGTTCCTGCAGCATGACGGCCACGTGGACCAGCAGGTCGTCGAAGTCGACAGCATTCGAGTCCAACAGCCACTTCTGGTAGGCGGGATATACACGGGCCACCGTCGCCTCCCAGTGATCGCCGATCGACTCCGCGAACCGCTGGACGAACAGATTCCGCCGTCACCAGATCGTTCTTCGCCGTCGAGATGCGATACCCCAGCTTTTCGGGGGAATAGTGCACCGGGTCCAGGTCCAGGTCGGAGACAATCCGTCGCAGCACGGCACGTTGATCGGACGTATCGAGAATGGTGAAGTTCGCCTGCAGTCCGACAATGGACGCATGTTGCCTGAGGAGCCGGGCACAAAACTTGTGAAACGTGCTGACCCAGACGCTGGTGCCCGGCAGCAGCTCCTGCACGCGGTGGGCCATCTCCCCCGATGCCTTGTTGGTAAAGGTGATGGCCAACAACTGTCGCGGCGGAATGCCCTGTGCGATGAGATGGGCGATGCGCCGGGTGATGACGCGGGTCTTGCCGGACCCGGGACCCGCCAACACCAGTAAGGGTCCGGACACGTGCTCGACGGCCATCCGCTGGGCAGGGGTAAGGTCGTCGGACATGCGGGGTTCTTGCTCCTCCACTGATGGCGAACCGGGACTGATTGCGGCGAGCGGTTCCTGCCTCGGGTCCTTTTTAGCAAATCGCCGCGGGTTCACGACAGGCACCGAACTGGCAAGGAGCGTGAAGTGACGAGTGAAACGCGAGGCAGCATGTCGCGATTCCCCGGATGGGCAAGACGAAATGATCGTGTGTTCGCCGCCCGATCAGCATGCATGGTGGCACGAGGGCCGCAGAGACGGGAACGAACATCCACAGATGCCAGTACCTTCCGGGGGCAACGGCCTGCCCCTCCTGGCATTCGCGGACCCCACGACAGTGAACTCCCGATCGTGCCCTACACAAGCCACTCCGGCTTAATGAGCATGGTCAGGCCCAGCAGAAGAATCGCGGCGCCGCTCACCAGTTTGAGGATGCGACCGTGCTGTTCCTGCATGTGGCGCCGGCCCAGGGTGATCACCACCAGACCCACCATCAGCATGTCGTCGAACATATAGGCCGCGTTATACAAACCGAGATATGCGTAATTCTGCCATTTCGGAAGCTGCTGCATGGTGAGAATGCCTGTGTACATCGCGGGGAGCCCGGCGGTGCACAACAGTTCAATGATGTTCACCATCAGTGCCAGAGCGATTGCCCCGATCACGGCTCCCCAGAGGTTTTCCGCCGTCACGATCCGCCGAACTCTCGCATAGATGCCTGGCTTGGCGGATTCGGGAATCGAGAGCGAGATTCCCTGTTTGAACGCGAAAAAGTCCTTGATGTGAATCGCACCCACGATGATGGCCGTCAGCGCCAAGATCACTTGCACCGGCCGCAGCAGACCCACCAGGCGAAATACATTCAGCCAGGCGGCCATGAATGTAAAGTAGGCCAGACCGCTGATCACTACGAACGTGCCGGCGACCGCCAGAATCCGCCGACGATCGTGCAGATTGACCAGAAGCGACAGCAGAAACAGCAGCACCCACATTGCACAAGGATTGAAACCGTCCACCAGACCCACGGCAATCGTAAACATCGGCAGACCCAGTCGAGCGGCGTCGAGTCGCCCGAATACTGGGACCTCCATCGTCTCCGCAGAAGGGGTCGCCTGGGCGGGAGACGGCTCGTCCCCTACCGTCGGGAGCAGTAGAGGTTCGTCCCTGCCTGGGATCGGCAGTCCACGCCACTCAGCATCCCGCAGAGGCATGTCATCGCTCTGTTCGGGTTCGCTCGACATGACGACTCGGGAGAGTAGCCGCGTTAACCCGAGCGACGTGGACCCTGCTTCCAACGAAACCGACGATCTCCAGTGTGGACCGAAGGAAATCACCGGGATGTTTCCGGTCGATGCGGGTGATTTCTGCGGCAGCTGGCATGTATACGTCCAGGGTGCAAGCACTTGTTCCAGCCGGCGCCCTGTAATGGCCTCCAGATCCCAGCCAATCACCAGCTGATTGCACAGATGAAACACGGGAACGCTGGCCGCCGCCTGTTGATACTGCCGCACCAACCGATCCAGATCTGCGCGGGCTTGCGGGTCCGGGACGATGTCCCGTATCCGGACTTCCAAACCGGGATAGATCGCCGCGAACCGTTGGAGGTACGCCTTCGCGTTCACGCAGCGGGGACACCCCGCTCGCGTGTAGACATCCACACGCAGCAGTCTTTGCAACTGGGCTTCCGAGATCGCCCCAGCTGATGATGCACGCAGTCCCTGACCACAACCATAGATCACCGGTGTCTCTGACTCGAACCGGAAGTACTCGGCAATCCCCTGCAGCCGCATGCGGGACTTCGCGGCGTTGGGACCGTTGAGATCGTATACCGTCACCGACACGCCGGTGCGTGTTTTGAGAAAATCACTGAGAACCTCTTGTGCCTGGGCACTTTCGTGCTGCCCTTCGCGGACATACAGATCCAACGCGACGCACCGCACCTCGTCCGCCGCGACGGGCATTCTCACCAACACTGCCCAAGCCAGGATTAGCAGCGCTTCCACGATCCGCATGGTCTGCCTGGCGTGCTGCGACACGATAGATTTCATGAATCTCTCCGTCGCCGCTCCAAGAAGAAACCGTGTTTGAGCCGCGACCGCCGGGCGCACCAAACGATCGGCCGACCCATGAGGGGCAACTCCCATGCCCAGGAAGGCTGGTTCCCCGCAATGAAGAACAGCTTTACGGGCGTGGGCGATATTGCGCCGCACACCCTCATCCGCGCAGAGGCAAGGCGCGCTCTAATGCACATCTGTCCGTCCGCAACTCGCACACCCCGGGTTCTTTCGCATCGCCGAGGCTGCGGACGCGCGTACACTCCCCAACTTCGGAACGTCGAGACCTCTCGTTCCGGCGCGTCCGGGCCGAAGTTGGGTAGCGTCACCGGCCACCTACAGTTCAGATTCACGCCCGCAGAGGACACCACGTGCGGGCGATGCCCCGGTGGCCTCGCGTACATCGCTCCTTTCGACAAGTGGCGTCTACTTGACTTTTGACAGGACGGGTGATGTAATTTCAGCGCAATGCTCGGGGGACCTGACTCCCCGACGTTGAGGTGTGCGGAGTCCATTCGCATGGCCTTAACGCTCTCCTTCTCTGTTGCGGACGCATCGCTCTGTCCGAGTGCCGCTGAGATTGTCTCGACTGCGGCAGGCAATTCTCTTCAGGCTCACTCTGTGTGCCGCTGCGCACAGCTTGAGTCCGCAGGCATGTTGCCTCATTCCCCAAAATCTCCCCAGTGACTTCTCATGTTGAAAGGGCCCATCATGATTCGCGCACGCAGTCGACTACAGCTTTCTCTCTGCTCACGCCAATTCATCGTTGCCGCATGCGCTGGGGCGTTGCTGCTGATCAGCAACGTGTCACTGCGGGCCGCGACGATCATGCTCGACATCGATTCGATGGGGATGAACATTGGTGAGGTCACCGTTCTGACCAACGACGATGTACCGATGGGTTCCAACGGTGATGTCAAGGCAAACTTTGTCCACAACCAGATGAACTTTGCCGAGGCTGCAGAGGCGGCATGGGGAGGCCACTTCAACTGGCTCAACATTGTGCGTAGTGGAACGGCGAACACGACGCCCGACGATCCAGATCAGCCAGGCCAGCAGCAAGTCGGGTTTCCCTGGGTCGATCCTCTGCCCGGTGGAAACCTTGGCTTTGGATTCAATCTCGTGGACGACATGAAACCGTTTTACTGGTCGGAAGAGAACACGGAAGTCGCCGACGCCACCAATGAGGGGACCAATACATTCATGTTCTTTGACCGTCCCGAAAACGATCCGAACGTCATGTGGAATTTCGAAACCTACCTCGTCGCCGTTCCTGGTCCCGTCGGCCAGATGGCGGCGATGACCTTCCACATCCTGGGGGGCTTCAAATGGAAGTTCAACGAGAACGCAATGGATGAGAACCTCATCACCAACTTGATGGAGATCCCGGTCAATGCAATGACGATCAATGCCCTCATCGCCGACATCAACAACGTGCTCGACCGGCACGACGCCTTTGAAGACTGGTCCGTCACCAGTCACATTCCGGAACCGACCAGCCTCACGCTACTGGGTATAACTGCCTTGGGCTTCTGCGGCGTTCGGATCAGGCGTCGTCGGCACGACGTTCGCCCCGTCACCACGCAAGCTGCTTGATATCATCGCGAGGCAGGGGTCAGCCGGTCTGTTTGTCGCAAGTCTCTGGTCCATGCGGGCGGCGGCAGGCGTTGCCGGCCAGGGGCCGGACGCCGACGCCATCCCCTGTCCGCCATGCTCACGGCGATGTTCGCGGGGTTGTTGTGTAGCAATTGCGGCTTGACCTCCACTCTGGGCGTTCCAGAATCCCCATGGGTCCTCCACATATCCGGTGCCAGATGTGAGGGGTTCTGCACCTGCTGCCCTCCTCGCTGCTTGTTGCTCGCTCCATCCTCCGCCCGAATGGCCAACCACCCTGCCAGCATCACCTGTCTTGGCATTCGTTTTTCGCTTCCGGTACAGTGTGCCTCTGTCATGAGCGGCGGGGTCCTGGATTGCCGCTCTCTCAGCATGGAGTGATGGCGCGACAGGCCGGGCTACCGCATCCTTTCGTCGGAGTGAACCTTTGGCTGCCGAGAAACGCGACTTCGACGAATTCCTCGACAAGTTCAAGCGTCATCGCGAACTGATGACCGAGGAACTGCACAAGGTCATCGTCGGGCAGGATGCCGTCATCGAACAGATCCTCTCGGCGATCTTCACCGGCGGGCACTGTCTGCTGGTGGGTGTGCCCGGACTGGCCAAGACGCTGGTGGTGAGCACGATCGCCCGCATCCTCGATGTGCAGTTCCGCCGCATCCAGTTCACCCCCGACCTGATGCCTTCCGACATCACCGGGACCAACGTGCTCGATGAGACCGATTCGGGCCGGCGTGAGTTTCGCTTTGTGCATGGGCCGGTCTTCACCAACGTGCTGCTGGCCGATGAGATCAACCGGACTCCGCCCAAAACACAGGCCGCACTGCTGCAGGCCATGCAGGAGCGGGAGGTGACGGCGGGGCAGATTACCTATGCCCTCCCCGAGCCGTTCTTCGTCATCGCCACTCAGAACCCGATCGAGCAGGAGGGGACGTATCCGCTCCCCGAGGCCCAGCTCGACCGGTTCATGTTCAACATCCGTGTCGACTATCCCAACCTCGAGGAAGAGGAGCAGATCCTCACAGTCACCACGACCGGCGAATCGCATGAGGTCCGCAAGGTGCTCTCGGCGAAGGCCATCCTCTACCTGCAGAAGCAGATCAATCTGATCGAGGTGGCTCCGCTCACCATCAACTATGTGGCCCGACTCGTGCGGGCGACGCGACCCTCGGATGGGACGGCCCCGGAGTTCATCCGTCAACTGGTCGACTGGGGAGCCGGTCCCCGCGCGGGGCAGTACCTCATTCACGGGGGGCGCGCGATCGCCGCCATGAACGCCAGACCGGCGGTGTCGTTTGAGGACATCCGCCGCGTGGCGATTCCGGTGCTGAGGCATCGCATCTCGCCCAACTTTCAGGCCCAGGCGGAAGGGTACGACAGCGACACGATCATCCGCAGGCTCGTCGAGGAGATCCCCGAGCCTCGCATTCCCAAGTACGAATAGAACGTCGCACTCGTTCGCGGCACATTCAACCATCGATGCTCCCCGGAGGTGACTCATGCCGGTCCGTACTATTCTGACTGCTGCGCTGCTGTCCCTGTTCGTCCTGTTGGGTGAAGACGTGTTTTCGGCGGAGGTGACGCCCCTGGCGATCGGTGCCGCCGCTCCCGACTTCACGCTGCCGGGCGTGGACGGGCAGGACCACTCACTCGCGGAGTACGCCGACGCGAAGCTGCTGGTGGTGGTGTTCACCTGCAATCATTGTCCGACCGCCCAAGCCTACGAGGAGCGACTGAGGCGGCTGCACGCCGACTTCAAAGACCGCGGTGTGGCGGTGGTCGCCATCTCCCCCAACGATCCGCAGGCGGTGCGGCTGGATGAGCTGGGGTACACCGATGTCAGCGATTCACTCGACGACATGAAGGTGCGGGCGAAGGAGCGGGGCTTTGAGTTTCCCTATCTGTACGACGGCGACACGCAAAAGATGTCGCGGGCCTATGGAGTGCTGGCAACGCCGCATGTGTTCATCTTCGATCAGGCCCGCACGTTGCGCTACAACGGTCGCATCGACGATTCCGACATCGCGACGGTGACGTCTCACGATGCCCGGAATGCGATCGATGCTCTGCTGAAGGGGGAGCCCGTTCCGGTGGCGACGACACGTGTGTTCGGGTGTTCCACCAAGTGGGCCGACAAGCGGCAGTCCGCGGTGGACTCACTGGAGAAGTGGAATAAGGAGCCGGTCGAACTGAGCGTTGCGACGGCAAATGAAATCCGTTCGCTGATGAAGAACGACTCCGAGAACTACCGGCTGATCAACGTGTGGTCGGTGACGTGCGTGCCGTGCATCACCGAACTGGCCGAGTTTGTCACCATCAATCGCATGTACCGCAAGCGGCCGTTCGAGATGGTCACTGTCTGCATGGATTCGCCGGACCTCCAGGAGCAGGCGCTGCGATTCCTCAAGGAGCAGCACGTCTCGGCCCAGAACCTGATCTTCGCGACTGCCGACCGCGATGCCTTTGCTGAAGCGCTCGATCCGAAGTGGCAGGGTCCGGTTCCCTATACGCTGCTGGTGGCTCCGGGAGGCGAGATTCTCGAGCGCTGGTCGGACGAGATTGACCCTCAACAGGTAAAGCGTGCGATCGTCGAACGTCTGGGGAGAACCTACGCGAGTCGGAAGACAAAGTAAACGACAAGTCGATCAATTGTGAAACGATGAATCGTGACGAACCGTAGCGCGGAATCCTACCTGAAGCCCGAGGTCATCCGGACCGTTGCCCGGCTCGATCTGCGCGCGCGGTTCATCGTCGAGGGATTTCTCTCGGGGCTGCATGCCTCTCCGTTTCACGGCTTCAGTGTCGAGTTCTCGGAGCATCGCCGCTACACGCAGGGGGATGACCCCAAGGACATCGACTGGCTCGTCTATGCCAAGACCGACCGGTACTATATCAAGAAGTATCAGGCCGAGACGAACATCACCGGATATCTGCTGATGGATCTCTCGGAGAGCATGGCCTACACCTACCGGCAGGAGCTGACGAAGTTCGAGTATGCCATCTGCCTGGCGGCGGCGCTGGCGTACCTTATGGTCCACCAGCAGGATCCGGTCGGACTGGTGACGTTCGATGATAAAATTCGGGCCAGCCTGCCGGCCCGCAGCAAGCGGTCGCAACTGGCGAACATTCTCGCCCTGCTGGCCAAGGCGGCTCCGACGGGGCCGACCGAGATCGCCCAGAACCTGCGGCGGTTCGCCTCGATGGTCCGTCACAAGAGCCTCATCATGCTGTTCAGCGATCTGCTGACGGAGCCCCGGCCCGTCCTCGAAGCGATCCGCATGCTCCGGTTTGCGGGGCATGATGTCATCATCTTCCACATCCTGGACGAGGCGGAGGTGCACTTCCCGTTTGACGGGATGTGTGACTTGAGAGATCCGGAGACTGACCAGACGCTGCTAGTGGATGCGCAGGGGATCCGCAGTGATTACCTGGAAGCCCTGGCCGAGATGCGGGGCGAGTATCGGCGCGAGTGCCGGGCCGTGGGCGCGGACTATGTGGAGCTGGACACGTCGATGCAGTTCGATCGTGCGCTGGTGGAGTATCTCTCCCAGCGCAAGGCCCGATTCTGATTGGGGCGTCGTGATTGAACCACGCGTCTCCGGTCCTGCCAGTCGGGCAGCCTGAGCAGGCTGGCGAGGCACGATCGCGGGGATTTCACAACCTGAGTCGGTGCCGGTACTTGAAACGTCCCGCCGACGCCCGTACATTGAAAACTCGCGGAGTCTCCTGCAGCCCGCTGGGCGGGTCGCGCTGAGGTTTCGTCGTCACGCGGCCTGTGAGAGTCGGCAAGATGACGTTCGTCTCGATGCGGTTTCTCGCGGCCATTTCCGCGTTTTTCTCGTGTTCTGGTCTTCAATCGCGTACAAGACGTGTTACTTCGAAGCATTCTCACGTATTGCTGTGTTGTTGTGGTCTTGTCTCATCATCACTGTGCTACAGGAGGCCGGTTGCGGGTGATGTTTCGCCCCTGCCCGTCCACCTGGCGTTTGTCAAAGGGTCTGTATGGACAACGAATCGGTCATTCAAATTCGGAACCTGTCTAAGGTTTACCGGGACTTCTGGGGTCGCAAAAAGGTGCAGGCCCTCAATTCGCTCAGCTTGGATATCAAGCGCGGCGAAGTCTTCGGTCTGCTGGGGCCGAACGGCTCGGGCAAGACCACGACGCTGAAACTGCTGCTGGGCCTGCTGTTCCCGACCGAAGGTGAGATCAAGGTCTTGGGCCGCCCGGCTCAGGATGTCGAGAAGAACGAGAAGATCGGGTACCTGCCCGAGGAATCGTACCTGTACCGGTTCCTCAATGCGGATGAGACGCTCGATTTCTACGGCCGGCTGTTCAACATGACGCCCGCCGTCCGCAGGCAGCGGCGTGATGAACTCATCCACCTGGTGGGACTGGACCAGGCGCGGCGCCGGCAGCTCAAGGAGTATTCCAAAGGGATGACCCGCCGGATCGGTCTGGCGCAGGCGCTCATCAACGATCCGGAACTGGTGCTGCTCGACGAGCCGACGAGCGGACTGGACCCGCTGGGGACCCGGGACATGAAGGACATGATCATCAAGCTCAAGGAGCAGGGCAAGACGGTGGTGATGTGCTCGCACCTGCTGGCCGACGTGCAGGATGTCTGCGACCGGATCGCGATTCTGTACGGGGGCGAACTGAAGGTGATGGGCAACGTCAGCGAACTGCTGCAGGAGCAGGACGAGACGCAGATTCTGACATCGCGGCTGAGCGATGACGCCGTGAATGAAATCAAGGAGGTACTGGCGCGGCATCAGGCCCAACTGATGAAAGTGGATCATCCAACATCGACCCTGGAGGATCTGTTCCTGCGGACTGTGCACGAGAGCAAGACGCGTCCGGGTCGCCGGTTTGTGCCCGGCGAACGGCCCGGCGAAGGGGAAGGGAACGGGGAAACGGCCGCCTGAACAGGTGGGGTTCCCGATGTCCGGTGTCTCGTTTGGCAGTTCGTCTCGACAGGTGGTGATGGTGCTTCATGGAATTTGATCCTCAACCGTTTCAGTTCGGTCTGGCCTTGTTGATCTGGCTGGGCGTATTTGGCGCAGCCTTGCTGGCCGCGCTGGTGGCCGGCATTGTCATCTCATATCTCACCATGGGTGCCACCGGACCCGCGGCCGTCTGGACGGCGGTTAAGCGTGGCTTCCAGGATTTGGGGAAGATGTCGCTGCAGCGCATCGGCGCGCTCACACTGCTGACAATCCGCGAATCGTGGCGCCGCCGCGACCTGCTGGTGGGCGTGGTGTTCGTGCTGTTGTTCATGTTTGCCGGTTGGTTCCTGGGCGAGTCGAATATCGACACACCGGCCAAGCCGTACATCAGCTTTGTGCTAACGGCAATTCGCTGGATGATCATCCCGGTGGCGCTGCTGCTTTCGTGCTGGGGTCTGCCGGCGGACATCAAGGCCCGCTCGTTGCACACGGTGGTTACCAAGCCTGTGCGGCGCAGCGAGGTGGTGCTGGGGCGCATGCTGGGGTACAGCTTTGTGATCACGATCGCCGTGCTCGTGATGGGGACGGTAGGCTACATCTGGCTGCGCCGGACGGTCCCGCCGGATGCCCAGAAGCAGATGATCTCCCGGGTCCCCGTCTACGGCGAGCTGCAGTTTCTGACACGGAGCGGGGAACCGGGGGTCGGCATCAACACCGGCGATATCTGGGAGTTCCGTGAATACATCGAGGGGAATACAAAGTCGCGCGGCGTCTACACGTTTCGCGATCTGGACGTGAACGAACTGAAACAGAAGGAAGACGGCCTGCGGCTGGAGTACCGCTTCGAGATCTTCCGCTCACACAAGGGAGACATCGAGAAGGGGGTACTGGCTCAGTTCGATCTCGTCAACGAAAAGAAGGGTCTGCGGGTGCCCTGGCCTCAGGTCCCTTTCGAGGCGCGGGAGTTTGCGTACATGCAGGCGCGGGTGGCGGAAGGAAAGTCGGGGGAGCCGGTGATCGACGTGCCGCGAACGCTCAAGTATCGTCCTGAGGGTGAAAATACGTGGAAGACGGTCGACCTCTTCGACGACCTGATCGACGATGGCACACTGACGGTCGCGGTTCGCTGTCTCGATTCGCAGCAGTATCTGGGAGCCGCCCGTCCCGACCTGTTTGTCCGCATGCCCGACCGGCCGTTTCTCTCCGGCTATTCCAAGGCGGTGCTGGGGATCTGGCTGATGGCAATTCTGATCGTGGTGATCGGGACCACGGCCAGCACGTTCGTAAAAGGCCCGGTGGCGACGCTGTTGACCTTCACGCTGATTCTCGTGGGTCAGACGCTGCGGCCCTTCATGGGGGAACTGATCCAGGATTACGTCAACAAGGGCCGTGTGCTGGGAGGCGGCATGCTCGAATCTGCCTATCGCATGGCGACGCAGATGAACGTGCAGAGCCCTCTCCCCGAAGGACCTGCCCGGAACGTCATCCAGTTTCTGGACAATCGCTTCTACGACGCCCTCGTGGCGCTACAATACATTGTGCCGAACTTCACGTACTTCAACATGACGCCCTACGTCGCCAACGGATTTGATGTTCCGCTCAATTCCTCCCTGTTGCCGGCGATTGCGACGACACTTGGTTTTCTGCTGCCCTGTCTGTTGCTCGGTTACTTCAGTCTTCAATTGAGAGAGTTGGAAGCCAAATGAACCGGTTGACCTCACGCCAGCGCCGCTTTGCCTACATCATCGCGATCGTGTTGCTGCTGGCTCCGATTGTGATGCTCGGGATGCCCGCCGCGGCGACCCAGATGAAGCCCGGCAAGATCTCGCAGCTGCGTCAACAGTACAAGCTGGGAGAGGCGACGCTGGGGGATGTCGACCCGTCGAGCGCCACCATGAACCTGGTGCTGCTGGGGATGCGTGGGCTCGCCTCCGCCGTCCTCTGGATGCAGGCCGACGAGCAGAAGGAGCACAAGAACTTCTCGGAACTCGAACAGACGGTCGAGTCGATCATCAAGCTGCAGCCCCGCTTCCTCGCCGTGTGGAAGTTCCAGGGCTGGAACCTGGGGTACAACGTCTCCGCCGAGTGTGACGCCGTCGCCGATCGCTACTTCTGGGTGAAGAAGGGGGCGAAGTTCATGCAGCGCGGCACTCGCCAGAACGAAGACGCGGCCGAGCTGTACAACCAGACGGGTGAGTTCTTCGGCAAGAAGATCGGGCGGTCTGATGAGTGGAAGCAGTTCCGCCAGTACTTCAAGTCGGATCCCGATCCCCGCTGGGAGGGTGGCCCCGACGAAGAGATCAACCCCGACGGGCAGGACAACTACCTCGTTGCGAAGGACTACTACGCGACTGCGAACGAGAAGGAACTGCTCCCCGGTGTCGAGCAGCACATCATGGCCCGGAACCTGTTCCGTTCGTATCCTGCCCGCTCGCAGATGGACTACGCGACCGCGCTGGAGCGGGAGGGCTTTTTCGGAGAGACGGCTCGTGAAGCCTGGGCCACGGCTCACCAGGAATGGACGCAGGACTACGGACGCGAGTTCTTCGATACGCCAGGCGGAGAGGTGATGCTCGAAGCCTCCGACGACGAGTTACGGCAGATTTCGGCCAACGACGGCATCACCTATGAGGAGAAGAAGAAGTGGCAGGACGCCTATCAGAAAATGGCCAACTACACGTACTGGCGAATGCGGGCCGAGGTCGAATCCCGGCCGGAGATGAGTGCCGCCCGCCGCAATCTGTACGAAGGCAAGCAGGAGTTCTTCCGCCAGAACCTCAACGAAGCGCGAACAAAACTCGAGACGGGACTGACGCAACTCGAGGGATTGGTGACGCAGTTCCCCGAACTCCTCGAAGAGCGTGAGGTCCAGGAGGACATCTTCAAGTCAATCTTCATGTGGCATCACACGGTGAGTCTGCTCGGTGAGCAGATTCCGGATAACTTCCCGATGAAGTCGGTCTGGGACGATGAGAAGTACGTCGACGTGAAGCAGGAACTCCAGGAGCGATTCCTGCAGGCGGTCGGAGGCACCTTCGCCAACTGAGACAGATTCTTCAGCGGAGGATGGGGACATACCAACACGCCGCGCAAGCAAGTGCGTATCAAGGCTCACGCGCTTATGCGTCGTGCTTTGAGGCCCAGACGGCAGGAGGTGAGCGATGATCCAACGCTTCAGGAGGGGGCGCTACCACGGATTTATCGTGGCACTTCTGTTGCTGCCGTCCATCGCTGTCGGGGCCGATGATGCCGCCCTGCGCGAGAAGGTCGTGCATGCCGTCGATCTCGGCCAGCAGTTCCTGATCCGGCAGCAACTTCCCGGGGGATCATGGAGTCACGAGCGGACCGGTGTGACCGCGCTGTGCACGCTCGCGTTGTCGAACTCCGGGTTGCCCAGCAACCACCCGTCGATGGTGGCGGCCCTCAACTATCTGCGCGAACAGAGCGACCCGGCCGATACTTACGACCTGTCGGTGATGATCATGGCGCTGGCCGCCGTCGATGGTGGGCGGCGAGACGCCGGTCGCATCCAGCGCCTGGCGCTCAAGCTCGAACAGTTGCAGCGCAAGAGCGAGGGCGACGGGGCAGGAGCGTGGGCCTATCGCAACGAGTCCGGCTGGTGGGACAACAGCAACACGCAGTTTGCCTTGCTCGCCTTGCGTGAGGCGGCCCAGGTCACCGGATTCCAGGTCGATCGCACAACCTGGCGACGCAGCCGCGATCACTGGTTACGACAACAGAAAGGGCGTCCGGAATCGGTCGCTGGTGCCGGATGGAATTATCGACACGATAACCAGGTGTGCGGCAGCATGACGGTGGCGGGGATTTCGTCGCTGGTCATCATCCAGTCGTTTCTGCTCGATGACCCGGCGGATGGACGCCTGGTCTGCTGTGGAGGTGACGACGAAGACCCGGTGCAGCTCGCCATCGACGGAGGCGTCCAGTGGTTGAGCAACAACTTCCAGATCCGCAGCAATCCGGGCCGGCCGGGGGAGTTCCTCTTCTATTACCTGTACGGTCTGGAGCGTGCCGGGCGTCTTTCGGGCCGGCGCTTCTTCGGGGACCACGACTGGTATCGTGAAGGGGCGGCGTATCTCACGAGTGTTCAGCAGCAGCGAACCGGGCAGTGGACCGGCGTCACCGGGATGGAAACTAACCCGATCATCGCCACGAGCTTCGCGCTATTGTTCCTCTCAAAGGGACTGGCCCCGGTGCTGGTGAACAAGCTCAAGTACGGACCGCGCGATCCCGCTACAAACGAACCGCTCTCGGACGACTGGAACCGGCATCCCACCGACATCCGCAATCTGACCGACCACATCAGTTCGCGCGAGGGCTGGCCACCGCTGATGACCTGGCAGGTGGTCGATCTGGCACGGGCGGCCCGCGAGGATGGAGTGCAGGCACTCTTGCAGGCACCGGTACAGTACCTCTCCGGGTCCGAAGAACTCCGCAGCATCCGCGAGGAGGAGGTCGAAATGCTGCGGGAGTACATCGCCCAGGGGGGCTTTCTGTTCGCCGTGCAGAATTGCGAGAGTGCCGAGTTCGACCAGGGATTCCGCGACCTTGTCACCCGGTTGTTTCCCGATGGTGACTATCGTCTCAAGCGTCTGCCGGAGACACATGATGTCTATCGCACGGAGACCGTGTTTACCGAGGATCCGCCCGAACTGTGGGGGGTGGACCTGGGTTGCCGGACGGCGATCATGTACGCCCCGTTTGATCATGGCTGTCGCTGGGCGCGCTGGATGCGCACCGAGCCAGTCAACCGGGCGACGGCCCTCAAGACGACGATTGCAAAATCGGTCATGTTAGGAGTGAACGTGATTGCCTATGCGACCAATCGCGAACTGCATGACAAGCTGCAGGGGCCCGAAGCACTCGCCGCTGATGGGGAGGATCTGACGCACGGACGTGTGGCGATCCGGCTGGCGCGCATCCGTCATACCGGCGGATGGGACACGGCCCCGAATGCGGTGCGGCATCTAATGCGGGCCTTGCAGGAGAAGCTCGGACTCCCCGTCACGATGCAGTCGGTCAACCTGCCGGCCACCGACCCGAAGCTGCTGGAGTATCCGCTGTTGTACATGCATGGCCGGCAGAACTTCAGCCTCTCTCCCGCCGAGCGCGACCAGCTGCGTCGGCATCTGGAGAACGGCGGCCTGCTGTTCGCCGATGCCTGTTGCGGTTCGCCCGCCTTCGATCGCAGCTTCCGGACGCTGGTGGAGCAGCTGTTTGGCCGACCACTTGATCGGATCCCCATCGAGCACGAACTGTTCAAGTCCGACCTGGGGTATGACATTCGGCAGGTCCGTCGGCGGATTCCCACGGAGGGCCGGGCGGCGTCGGTGCTCCAGGGGGAAGCCACTGTTGGCGAGCCGGTGCTGGAGGGCATCGAGGTGAACGGCCGATACGTCGTGATCTACAGCAAGTACGACATCAGTTGTGCGCTGGACAAGCAGGCGACGCTGGCCTGTGCGGGGTATGTGAGTGAAGATGCCACCCGCATCGCGACGAACATCGTGCTGTATTCGTTCCTGCAGCAACTCGGCCAGGCAGCCTCGGTGCCGTGAGCTGATGAGTGGAGCCCATTGCGCCGCGACCTTCCGCCGGCGGTTTCCCCGGTCCGAAAGTTCAATGACTCCATCCGGTCGGAGAAACCGCAAGCGACGGATAGCAACCTGTGTGACGCCCGTGGGCGTGCATCTGGATTGTAGGTGGCTGAGAGTGACCCATATGTCCGCCCTGCCAGGGGCGATAGAAGATAGCCCCGGGCGTCAGCCCGGGGGACTGATGCCGTCCTGTTATCAAATGAGCCCCGGCAGGGGCGACACGCTGATCAGGAAAGGTGTTCTTTCGCCGCTGGCGGGGCTGTAAAGCTCTCATTCCCACTGACGCCGTGGGCGACGGTCTTGCGCCCTGACGGGCTCATCAGGCGAAAGTAATCTGCTTCTAGCGAGAACCACTTCCCATGAGATCGCACCTACAATTGAGACACACGCCCGCGCCCATCGGTCGGCTGGTTTGACCGTGTCGCGCGGGGTCCGATAGAATCGCAGGTGGATGAGCAGCGCTGACCGATTTGCCGCTCGCGATCAGCGGGTTTTCCGCGCTCACGAGGTAGCGACCCCGTCCCCAATCACGCCGGCCATTCGAGGAGTTGTATTGTGGCCGTCCTGAAGGTTCTCAATGGTGATGACGCCGAGAAGTCGCTGAAGCTGCATGGGGAGCGATCCGTTCTGGGACGACATCCCAACTGCCAGGTCGTCCTCGAAAACGTCGCCGTCAGCCGGCATCATGCACAGATTCTGGAAAGTCACGGCACATTCTATCTCGAGGATCTGCGGAGTCGCAACGGGACGTATCTGAACGGGCAGGCCGTCGAAGGACGTGTGCAGCTCAATGACCAGGACCAAATTCGTATCTGCGATGTGCTGGTGCGTTTTCAGAATCCACAACGATTCATCGGTCTCGTCGACACGCATCAAGAGCGAGTCACCCCGAAACGGTGCCGAGGCGCAGCGCCCCACACGGGCGGACGTGACGATTGAAGACAGCCGCTTCTATACGCTGGGCTCCGATGGAGCGGAGGTCTCACCGGCGGAGCCGCTCTCGTCCGTCATCACCAACTTCGATCCCCGGCGGCCGCGTGAGAACTTTGCGACGGTGAAGCCGGAGGTCAAGCTGCATGCCATCACTCAGCTGATGCAGGCCCTGCGCCGGGAGCTGGAGCTGGAGTCGATGCTGCCCAAGATCCTGGCGACACTCTTCAATCTGTTTCCACAGGCCGAACAGGGGTTCATCCTGCTGCGAGACGACGATCCCGATCGGCTGCGGGTGATGGCGACGCTGTCGCGTCTGGTGGATCAGCCGGACAAGGTCGCCGCCAGCATGACGGTTGTCCGTCGCGTGCTGGAAACGGGAGAGGCGATTCTCAGCGAGAACGTGCTCGATGATTCGCGTTTCCGGAAGAGTACATCGCTGAGCAAACTCAAGATCCGTTCGGTCATGTGCGTACCGCTCTCGGACGGCGACGACAATCCGATCGGAGTCATCGAGATCGATACGCGCGATACCGTCCATGGCTTTGCCAACGAAGACCTGGAACTGCTGGCGAGCGTCGCCGCCCAGGCCGACATGGTCCTCGAAAAAGCGAAGCTGCACGAAGAGGTCCTGCGACAGCGGGAGATTGAACGCGATCTCGAGTTCGCCACGCAGGTCCAGCTGGGGTTTCTGCCGAAGGAACGTCCGCGAATTCCCGGCTATGCCTTTGCCGATTACTACGAAGCGGCTCTGCGTGTGGGAGGTGACTATTTCGACTACATCACGATGCCGGACGGTCGCCTGGCCCTGGCATGTGGAGACGTGGCGGGCAAAGGGATGCCGGCGGCATTGCTGATGGCGCGTCTGTACTCATCGACGCGGTATCAGCTGTTCACCAATCCGGACCCTGCCGCCGCGCTTTCCGGGCTGAATACTGACGTGGCGTCCAGCGGTCTGGGGCATCGCTTCATCACCTTTGTGCTGATGCTGCTGGAACCCGGCACCGGGGAGGTGACGATCGTGAATGCCGGTCATCTGGCTCCGTTGTTGCGCCGCCCCGACGGCACGGTGATCTCTGTGGCCCAGCGCGAGTCCGGACTGCCCCTGGGGATCATTCCCGATCAGAAATACCTGTCTGTGAAGCTTCGGCTCGAACCGGGCGACCTGCTGATTGCATATACAGATGGCATCACCGAGGCCCTGAACGCCGAACAGCAGTTATACGGCCGTCAACGTCTGAAGGAGTGTATTGCGGGCGCGTCCGGCGAAGTCGTGTCCACGGTGAAGGCCATCATTTCCGACGTTGAGACGTTTGCGGACGGGTATGTTTCCAAGGACGACACCTGTTGTGTCGCGGTCCAGCGACTGCCCGAATCAGGTTGAGAGTGCAGAGTTGAGTGATCCTGGATCCCGAATATCACTCACCGCACAACAAGCGTTCACAATAGTTCGTGGTTCTCACGCGAGCCGACCGGTCTTGATTTCAGCAGGTTCCAGAAGCACCGACACCTGACCTCTGTTTCGATTTCCCCTGCAATGCCCCTGGATCCTCAAGCGTCCGCATTCCTGCAGCGACTGGCCCAGTCGTGTATCCCCTCGATCGAGACACTCTCGCCCGAGCAGGCCCGCGATCTCATTCTGCCCATCGGACTGGCCCCCGACCGGATTGGTGGTGTCGAGAGTTATTCGGTCCAGGGCCCCGCAGGTCGTGTACCGGTCCGCGTCTACCTGCCGGTCATCTCGACCGACGTGCTCGAACACTCCCTGCGGGTGCGCCAGAGCCGGCCCGTTGTGCTGTTCTTTCATGGCGGAGGCTGGGTGATCGGTTCGATCGACAGCCACGACGCGCTGTGCCGGCGATTGTGCAACAACTCGCAGTGTCTGGTAGCATCGGTCGGTTACCATCTGGCACCGGAGCACAAGTTTCCCACAGGACTGGAAGACTGCTATGCTGCCACGCTGTGGGCCAGTCAGCACGCGTGCGAGTTTGGCGGCGATCCGCAGGCGTTGTTCGTCAGCGGGGACAGTGCCGGGGCGAATCTGGCGGCGGCTGTCTGCTTGATGTCGCGTGATCGCGGGGGGCCCGACATTGCCGGTCAGGTCCTCGCCTATCCCATCATCGATCACAACTACGATACCCCTTCATACCAGGAGAACGGGGACGGCTACTTTCTCACACGCCCCCAGATGGAGTGGTTCTGGGACAACTATCTGGCCACCCCCACGGATGCCCAGCGTCCCTATGCCTCACCCCTGAGGGCCGACGACCTGTCCCGGTTGCCGCCGGCGTACATCATCACCGCCGAGTTTGACCCGCTGCGCGATGAGGGGCTCGCCTACGCCGACCGCCTGGAGCAGTCCGGCGTCCCGGTGACGCGCGAGCATTGCGAGGGGATGATCCACGGATATCTCCGCCGCCTCGACACATTTGATTGTGCCAGCATCACGGCTTCGCGCATCGGGCATTGGCTGCGCCAGTCCGCAGGCCTGTAAACGCAACCAGTCCGCTGGACTGTAAGGGCACCACTTGCGGTTTCGCCGTGTCACTCAGGCTGCGGATATGTGCGCGCCAGGCGGAAGCCCACGGCATAGCTCTCGATGGGGGGCTCTTCGTAGTCGCGGTCCGACGTGCGGATAGTCTGATCGGTGGCGATGTATTCGCCGCCGCGCAGGTTGCGATACACACCCGGCCGGTCGTCGAGACCATCCACGACTACGCCCCCTTCACCCGGTTCCGGGAACTCGTCGAAGTACCAGTCCTGACACCACTCGGTCATGTTGCCATGGATGTCGAACAGCCCCCAGTCGTTCGGCTTGAGCAATCCCCCCGGATGCGAATGATTGCCGCTGTTTCGCTGATACCACGCGTACTCGGGGAGAAACAGGTCGCCGTTGCCAAAGGGACGTACCGTCTGCGTTCCCGCGCGGGCCATGCATTCCCATTCAGCCTCCGTCGGCAGACGATACGCGGGACGATCGAGGTAGTCGGCGGGCAGCTCCATGCGCGGGCCGATCTCCTCAATCGGCGGGAAGCACATCTCCTCGGGGCCAAACCCTTCCTGCTCACTCAGCCAACGGCAGAACTGGGCCGCCTCAAACCAGGTGATGTCGCTGATCGGGCAATCGAGTTCGGGACTGGCCAGCGTGTTGTACTCGTGGTTCTCACGGAAGCGGAGGAAGTCGGCGACGGTCACTTCGCGTGTCGCGATGCCGAACGTGCGCGGAATGAGCCGGCGATGCTGCAGTTCGTATTCGGTCTGCTGCGGGTCATCCAGAGTAGCCCCCATCAGAAACTCGACCGGGCCGTCCTTGATGGCGAACGTCACCCCCTGATCGTCGACATGCCAGTCCCGATCAGCCGGACGTTGGCGTGATCGCAGACGCTGGGTGGCGCCAGCGACCTCATCGCCGTGTCCCCAGCAGCGCAGCGTCCACTCGGCGGCCGAGTGCACTCCCGGATGAGGATGCGTGCGGAACAGATCGAGCAGGACGGGAGCCAGTTGACTGCGACCGCGTGCCGGGAGATCCGCCGGTCCATATTCGCCCAGCACCAGACATGCGGCGGCGATCACCAGCGGGTCGCCCGCTAACGGCAGGACTTCGGCAAAGCGTTTCCAGGGCAGGTCGGCATTCGCCGCCCGATGAATCATCCACGTCCGCGCGTGCGGATTGATCGACGCACCCAGCAGTGGCCATGCCTGGTCTCCTTTTTGCAGGGCGATGAGGACCATCCCGACCCGTGCCGCCTGCTCCGACTCGCTGTCGAGACGACGATCGGGAGGAGCAATCGCCAGCACGTCGGCCAGTTCCGATTCCAACAACGGCACGATGGTAGCGCTCTGCGGACGAAATGCCTCGATCAACGGGGGCAGCTGTTCGGGGTCGGCATCCTTCACCAGCGGCACCAGACTGGCCGGATCGTTCCGAAACAGTCTGCCCAGCAGGATGGCGGCCCTGCGGCGGCTGTCTGCCTTGGTACTGGAGCGAAACACGTCGCTCAGCTGCGGGAGCAACTCGTCCTGCACCGATGCAATGGCCGGCAGCCAGGAAGGAAGCTCCAGATCATCGAGCACCAGCAGGCCAGAGACCATGTCTCCGGAGACGGCGGGCCAATCGGGAAGCGGTGAGTGCAGGGCCGCCAGCGCCACAAGGGCCTGAAATCGCTGTCGGTCGTCCACGTCCGATTGCTGGGCCTTGCGCCACAGCTCAGCAGCCAGTTGACCGGACGACTCCTGCTGGCGGACGAGTCCGGTGAGCAGCAGCAGCTCGTCCGGCCCGGCGTTCATGATCTCGGGGAGGACCTGCACGGCGGCATCCTCTGCAACCGGCGATCCGGGTGCGGCAAACAGGGCGCTATGACACAGCAGCAAGCGGGCCCGCTCGTCTGGTGGGAGTTCGTCGGAGGCGATCTGCTTCTGCAGCGGCTGGAGCACGTCGTCACGATAGGGCTCGAGTCCTTCGATCAGCATCGGGACCGAATCGGCAACAGCCGTCTGAATGGTGTCGAGCTGAGCGACGGCGCGCTTGGCTTGTTCGGTGCGCAGTCCCGCCTCGCTCTGTGCGGCACGGAGACCGAAGAATGTCGAGAAGGCAAATCCCAGAAAGAACGTCGCCAGGACGGCCCCGATCAGTTTTGCGACGGTCGGATTCCGCCGGGCCCACAGCTGCGTACGCTCCAGTGTGCTGATGGGCCGGGAGAGGATCGGCTCGCCCCGCTGCCAGCGTTCGAGTTCATCCGCCAGTTCCTGGGCCGACTGAAACCGCTTCTGCTTGTCCTTGGTGAGACATTTCTGCACGATGGTTTCGAGATCCTGCGGCAGGTCCTTGTTGACCTGCCGCAGCTTGGCGGGCTCCTGGTTCTGGACGGCGAGAATGACTTCCGTGACATTGCCACGAAACGGTCGCACGCCGGTCATCATCTCCTGGAGCATCACCCCCAGACTCCAGACATCGGAGGCGCATCGGCGAGGTGTGCCTGACCGCTGGCCTGCTCGGGGGACATGTACGACGGCGTCCCCATGAAGATGCCTTCACGGGTGCGGTTGGTGTCGGCATCGTCGCGGCGGGCGAGTCCGAAGTCGGCGACGTGTGGCTCGTCGTGCAGATCGAGCAGCACGTTGTCGGGTTTCATGTCGCGGTGCACGATGTTCAGCGAGTGCGCGTAGTGCAGCGCCTCCGCGATCTTCTGCATGTAGTTGACGGCTTCTTCGGGCGTGAAGGTCTTGCGTTCCTTCAGCTTCGCGCCGAGAGTCGTCCCCTCGACATATTCGTAGGCGATGAAGTTGGTGTTCGTCAGCTGGCCGACTTCGTACACCGGGACAATGTGCGGATGACGCAACTGGGCGGCCGAGCGTGCCTCCCGCATGAACCGGTCCACATCCTCCTTGCCTGAGAGGACACCGGTCTTGGCCACCTTCACGGCGCACATGCGATCCAGCTGCGGATCATAGGCGAGATAGACGGCACCGAACGCACCCTGACCCAGCAGTTTGCGAATCTCGAACTTGCCGATCCGCGGATGACTTTTGTTCCCCAGTGGAAGTTTACGCGGCTGGTCGGTCGAGACGACGACCCCCTGCGATCCATCGTCGCCATCGGTGACGAACGTCCTGTCGTCCGGGTCCGACGTCTGGAGAACGAAGTCGGTCGCACTCCCTGCGGCGCCGTCCCGCTCCTCGGCACTGATGACGGTCCGATCCTCGCCGTCCTGTGTGGCGGATGGCGACGTGACCATGGTCTGCGAGAAGGGATTGGAGTCGTCGGCCGATTGCTGCCCCACGTTGATCGCAGCCGTCAGATCGGGAAGCTGCGACCGCTCCCCAGGTTCGATGAACGTGGCATCGGCCCCATCGTCAGTGCTGTGAGCCCGGGACTCGGGAGTGTCGATGAACGTCGCGTCGGCAGGATCGACCTCTGCGTCGGGAGCACCGATGAGTGTCGCCTCGATTGGTGCAGCTCGCTTGCCGCCCGGTTCAAACAAGGTGCGATCGTCGTCCCAAGATCGGGGCGCATCCGCAAAGGTGGCCTCGGCATCACCCGAGGCACTGTCTTTGAGTGATTGTGCGGGATCCGCGGATGCCGGCGATTGGCGGCTGGAGTCGTCAGTCACGGGCGTCACGAGTGTCGCGTCATCGACATCGGGAGGCTGGGTGTCGGACCCGTTCGCCGAGAGTAGTGTCCGCTCCTCGGGCGTCGGTGGAGCTGACGGTTTCGGCGGGGAAGTATGGAGGGGATTCTGGGCCATGATCAGGTCGGTCTGTGCGAAACGGGTGGGGAGGGTCCACCTGAGTGTCTATCATTCGCAAAACGCCCGCAGAATGAAAGCGCCAAGCGAGATTCTGCGAGCCAGAGGTGCCAAAGCCCATGGGTCGTATCCGATGGGTACTGGGCAGTCACGGTCGGGGAGTCCACCTAATCTCTCGCTCGGCGATGCCTCGCGGCTAAGCGGCAACGATCGGCAAACGTCGATCTTCGCCGGGTGAATCTGGATTGCGACCGGAATCCGGCGTTGCGCCCGTGATCGAATCCCGCCTGTACGATAGAATGCGATGACCTTTCCTGTGGGGGAATCGACACTGTCCCTCCGCATCGGGCTGATGTTCCCATTCGCACGAAAGCTGAACCATGACCGCACGCGACCGCTGGATCGATCGTCACCTGCGCCGGCTGCACCTGGGGCAGTTCCTGCAAAAGGCCGGGGAATGGCTCGCCGTGTACCTGTTTGTCTTCGGGACCGCCGTGCTGGTGGTGAAGCTGCTCATCCCCTCCCTGTGGCCGCACGTGCTGTGGATGGCGGCCGGCGTCGTCCCGGCAGCGATCGCTGCTTGGTGGGTCTCGCGCCAGGCTGCGTTCACCCGTGCCGAATCGGTGGCACTGCTCGATCGCTCGCTGCGGGCCGGGGGCCTGCTCATGACTCTCACGGAGGCCCCGGACGACGCATGGGAGACGCACCTCCCGCAGGTCGAGCGGAAATGGCAGGAGGCACTCCCCCGCATCCGCCCGCGCCGATCGGCGAGCACGCTGATCGCTCCGCTGCTGTTCGCCCTCGGAGCCTGTTTCGTCCCCCTGCGTGAAGGATCGGCGACCAACGTTGTGAAGAACACCGCCGGTCAACAGGCGACACAGCAATTGCAGTCGTTGCTCGAACAGCTGGAGGAGTCGGCGGTTCTCGAAGAGGAAGAGCGAGATCGCCTGGAAGAGGCGATTGCCAAACTGAAAGAAGAGACCGAAGATTCTCCGCTGACTCACGAGAAATGGGAGACGGTCGATTCGCTGGAACAGATGATGCGGATGCGGCTCGACGGGACACACATGGATGTCGAGGCGGCGGCACAAGCAGCGTCCATCCTGGCGAAAGCTGCGGCCGGGGACGGCCCGCCCCTTTCGCAGGAACGTCAGGAACAACTCGAACAGGACATCCTCGAAACACTGCAGAAGCTCGCGAAGAACGGCGGACTCAACGGAGCATCGTCCTCGCTGCAAAGCGAACTCCAGCGGCTGATGAAGAGCGGCAAACTCGGAAAGTCCGGCGACTCCGCTGCCCGACAGGAGTTGCTCAATGAACTGCAGGACTTCCTGGAACAGGAGTCCGAGAAGCTCAGCGAACTACGCAAGCAATGTCAGGGCGGCACATGCTCCAAATGTGGTTCGTCGATGTGCAAGGATGGTCAGTGCGAAGGTGAAGGCCAGTGCAGCAGTTGCGGGGCCCAGTGTGAGGGGGGCCTGTGCTCGGCATGCAGCGGCGGCAGTCCCGGCCGAGGCGGTGTCACGCGCGGTCGGGGTGATGCCGAGATGACCTGGGGAGATGAGTCAGACGACGCCGGCACGAAGTTCAAGGAGACCGTGTTGCCTCCCGGACTGATGGACGAGCCGACGGACGAGACAGTGGGCGTCACGCGCTCGGCCCCCGAGGTGGAGCCGGCGGCGAGTGCGACGCGGGCCGGCGTGCGAGAGATTGATCCCGCCTCCGGCCGCGAAACGTGGTCGCGCACGCTGCGTCCTCGTCACCGCAACGTCGTCCGGCAGTTTTTCGATTCCAATGACAAACCGTGACGGCGTCGGCGGGTCCCCGCAGGTGAACAATTTGACTCCGCGGGCCACTGCCGTGTCGACTGTGCGAGCAACCAGCACGTTTTCAACCTTCAGCACGGCTGATACGGTCGTGGCACACAGCTTTCAGCAGCGAAACATCCTCTCCAGGAGCATGCGGTCTTGAATGATCCCCACGCAGGCGCAGCCACCATCGACGGACACGCGGCACGGTTGCTCTCTCCAGACGAAGTGTCCCAGGCAGAGGTGCTGATCCGCCGGCTGCGGGATGGCTTAGGGACCGCGATCCTGGGACAGCCGGAGTTGCTCGACCTGGTGGTGATCTGCCTGTTGGCGCGGGGGCACATGCTGCTGGAAGGTCTGCCGGGATTGGGGAAGACCGAACTGGTCAAGTCACTCTCGGCACTGCTGGGCTTGGGGTTCCGGCGGGTGCAGTTCACGCCCGATCTGCTGCCGGGGGATATCATCGGTTCGCCGATTCTGGAGGACCAGGGGGGCGGCCGGCGTCTGGTGTTTCACAAGGGTCCGATCTTCGCGAACCTGCTGCTGGCGGATGAAATCAACCGGGCGACACCGAAGACCCAGTCGGCTCTGCTGGAGGCGATGCAGGAGCGCCGCGTGACGGTGATGGGCGAAACACACGACTTGCCTGCGCCGTTTTTCGTGCTGGCCACGCAGAACCCGATCGAACTGGAAGGCACCTATCCGCTGCCTGAGGCGCAGCTCGATCGCTTCACGTTCAAGATTCATGTCTCGGGCGTCTCGACCGACACACTCCAGCAGATCATTTCGCGGCGGCACGGGGGTGTTCCGCCGCACCTGGATGAAGTGCTCTCGAAGGAGGACCTTGACCGCCTGTTCGACCTGACCGACGCAGTGCACCTGCCGGAGGCGGTCGCCAATTACATCGCCCGGCTGGTGAATGCCACGCATCCCCATCGCGAGCACGCCCCCGACGTATGCCAGAAGTTTGTGAGATACGGAGCCTCGCCCCGGGCGGCGATTGCCCTAGCCGGGACGGCGCGGGCTGCCGCCCTGCTCGCCGGCAAACCGAATGTCGGCTTCGATGATGTGCAGCGCGTCGCGTTCAGTGTGTTGGGACATCGGCTGGTGCTGGACTACGCGGCCCGGCTCGAAGGGTGGACGCCCGAGCGCATCGTCGAGTCGCTGCTGGAGAGTGTCCCCGAAGTCGGGAGGGCACTGCCGCAGGATGTTCAGGTTTGAGGAACTTTGCGTGTCATCACACGATCCAAATAATGCGCTGCGGACGGGTGCCACTGCTGGCTTGTCCAGCAGTGCGTGTCATGGGCGAGCCGGAGACGTAAGTCTCCGGAGGACTCGTTGGGATCACCGGCATGACTATTGGGGGACTGACGTCGCGTATGTGTCGAGCGCAACCGCATCGGTTGTCATTCCCGCGAAAGCGGGAATCCAGAAGTGCGCGGACGATCGCTGGATCCCGGCCTGCGCCTTCACGAGGACAGTTAAGCGACAAGCGTGCCGCGCGAGCAAGAGTACCTCTGCCGAGACATCCGCAGCACACTCGCTGGCGCTTCGTGCTTGTATTGAGAGACGTACTCTCCCCTCACCCCGGCCCTCTCCCCCACCAGTGGAGGACCGTGAGTGTTGCAATGCCGGTCGTGGGGGAGAGGGGGGCAAAGGGCAAAGGCAGTCATTGTCTACTCAGCTACTCAACCATTCACCCATCAACTCATCAACTCATCAACTTCTTTTGCTGGGCCTGTTGCTCGTCGCGCTCATGGCCCCTGCTCACGCCTTTGCCGTCGGCAAGGAGTACGTTCACACGCAGGACGATCTGATTCTGAGTGTCGATACCAACTGGGCCGGGTGCGGATACGGCGGCTATTACCCCGTGCGGATTCAGGTCGTCAATCGGGGCAAGGCACGCGACCTGACGTTCCGGTTCTCGGGCCGCGACCAGCAGGTGCCGACCGCTTTCCGGCACATCAGTGTCGACCAGAACGCGACGGTGCGGTTCACTCTGTTGATCCCCTGTGTGGGGAGCGACACCTATGGCGACCTGACGGTGTCCAGCGGGGGGCGACTGCTGAAGGCTCTTTCGGAACCGTTGACGATCCCGGATGCACACTCGGGCGGAACTTTCCGCGATTCACTGCTGGTAATTTCCCCGACCGGCGTCGACTGCCAGAAGTTTGAAGATGCCGTCACCGCAAGACTGCAGGGGACCTCCGCGCCGGGAACCTATTACGGTGGTCATTCGTACTATGCGGGAACGTCGGAGGACCACGCCGTCGTCAAGCCGGCCATGCTGCCCGAGACCTGGCTGGGCTACTCGGGTCTGGACATCGTGGCCATTCCGCTCGAGGTACTCAGCGGCATGGAGGTCGAGACACAGACAGCCCTTCTGGAATGGGTGCACACGGGCGGCACATTGCTGGTGTACGACGTCGGCGAACCGGCCAATCGCTCAAGGTCGCTGGCCAGCGTGTTGGGAATCGACGCATCCTCCGGCAGCGGAGTCTCCTGGGAACCCGCCGCGCTCAACCAGCGTCGAGGAATTGCGAACCTCGATGAGATTCTGGCCGGTGCCTCCAGCGGTGGTTATGGAATGGCGGTGCCGGCGACACCCGTTGCCCCACCACCAATTGAGTTCAGCTGGGAGGAGCGCCCGGACACATTCATGACGCACGACTTGATGCTCGGTCGCGTCGTCGCATTCACAGGCAATCCCTTCCCTGGAACCGCTCACGACTGGGACTGGCTGCTCGATTCGCTTCCCGAGAATGATCAGTCGTGGATCCGGCGCAATGGCATCTCGGCGCGGGCGGGCATGGATCACTTCGTGAACTTCCTGATTCCCTCGGTCAAGGGCATCCCCGTCGTCCCGTTTCTGCTGTTGATCACGCTGTTCGCGATCGTCATCGGTCCGTTGAACTACATGTGGTTGTGGAAGCAGCGCCGGCTGTTCCTGCTGGTGGTCACCATTCCGTTGATCGCCGTTGTCACCAGTCTGGCGCTGCTGGGGTACTCGGCGGTGGCGCATGGGTTTGGCACAAAGGCCCGCGTTCGCAGTCTCACTGTGCTCGACCAGAAGACGAATACTGCCGTCGCCCTCAGCCGGTTTTCCCTGTTTTCCGGTCTGGCCCCGTCGGACGGACTGTGGTTCTCACCGGAGACCGCCGTTTATCCCATCTGGCCCAAAAACACGTCGTTTGAGTCGGGTACCATCGACTGGACTGAAGGGCAGCATCTGGGTGCCGACTGGCTCCCCTCACGCACACGCACCCAGTTTCTCTCAGTTGAACATCGCGACGAGCGGGGTCGGCTGGAGGTCGGTACACCGGCCAATGGCATCCTCCCCGTCACCAACGGTCTCGAATGGGGATTCCGTGCGTTGATTGTGACGACCGACGACGGCGAACGTTACTTCGGCGAGGAGATCCCGGCCGGCATTCAGCCGACCTGTTGCCGCTGACACCACAACAGCAGCAGCGCTTTGCCGACTTACTCAGGGAACATCCGCTCGCGCCGCCTGCGGACGCCGACGGAAACACCGGCCTGTTCGAATGGAACCTCGGCATGTACTACAGCTACAACGCCGACGTGCAGGCGACGTACGAAACCAGCCAGCCGGAGTACATCATCGCCGGCCTGCGGGATGGAGGCATCGAGTCTCGCGAGCTGTCGCGGCCCCGTTCGTATGCCGGGGTGCTGATGGAGCGGCCAGGGGTGAATCTCGGTCTGGACGGAGCCCGCGAACAGGCGTCCCTGCATGTCCTCCAGGGGTTCTATTGAGTCTTCAGCCGCAGGAAGAAGCGGACCTACGCATGAATGACATTGGCAGCACCGCTGAAGGGCACCCGCCCGCCGAGGGTGTCCATGAGGCATCCTCCTGGGCTCCTGCCGTCGAGTTGAATGGTCGAGGTGCGCCGTCGCTGGAGATCCGCAACCTGCACCGGTTCTTCGGGAAGCTCAAGGCGGTCAACAATGTGTCGTTCAAGGCACATCCGGGTCAGGTGATGGGGTTCATCGGTCCCAACGGTGCTGGCAAAACCACCACCATGCGCGTACTGGCGACGCTCGACATTCCGACGGCGGGAGACGCGTTCATTGGCGGGTATTCGGTCATCGACGATCCGGATGAGGTCCGACGGCTGCTGGGGTTCATGCCGGACAGCTTCGGGCGGTATCCCAATATGGATGTCGTGGAGTACCTCGACTTCTTCGCGCGGGCGTACGGCTTCAAGGGGGCAGCGCGGCGGGATGCGGTCGACCGCGTGCTGGTGTTCACCGAACTCCGCAAGCTGGCGGACAAGTCGATCACCACGCTGTCGAAGGGGATGTCGCAACGGCTGTGCCTGGGCCGCACGCTCATTCACGACCCCGAGGTGCTCGTGCTGGATGAGCCGGCGGCGGGCCTGGACCCCCGGCGCGAGTCGAACTGCGCGAACTGATCGCCCTGCTGGCGACTCAGATGAACAAGACGGTACTCATCAGCTCGCACATCCTCACCGAGCTGGGGGAGATCTGCGACTCGGCGGCCATCATCGAGGCGGGTGAGATTCTCGCGAGCGGCACCATTGAGGACATTCAGAAGCAACGCAAGCAGCGGAAGGCTCCGGGAGAGGAGCACGAGCCGGAGACGACCATTCTGGCGGCGCGTGTGCTGGGCAACGTCGAAGGAGTTGAGCGCTGGCTACTGGAACAACCGCTGGTGAGCCAGGTGAACACCGGCCCGCAGCAGGTGTCGTTCTGTTTTGCGGGGGATGACGCCGCTCAGCGTGACCTGCTCAAAAACATGATTCAGCGCGGCTTTGAGGTGGTGGAGTTCACGGGCAAAACCCAGTCGCTGGAGGATGCGTTTATGGCGATTACGAAGGGGATTACTCGATAGGCGATATGACGCAGATGCTAGGGATTGGATGATGCCCAACAGGTTTTCAACGACTGAGCGCTTCCTTCCCACGACTCTTGACCCACGAATCCCTGCCCACGACCCATGAGCACTCTCGAACACACGATCGACTGGTTGACCCGCCAAAGCGACTGGGCCAACCCCATTCTCGTGAAGGAGACACGTCAGGCCCTCAAGAGCAGGCAGTTCGTCGTGACCTTCATGCTGCTGCTGGTGGCGAGCTGGCTGTTCTTCGTGTTCGGGGTGATGCTGGGAGGCTCGGCCATCGAGTTCGGGGCGGTCGGGTCGCAGTTCTTCCAGTTCTTCTACTGGATTCTGGCGGTCGCGGTTGTCGTGCTCGTCCCGTTCGGTGCCTACCGCAGCCTGCTGGCCGAAAAGGACCAGGCGACCTACGACCTGTTGTCAATCACCACGCTCACACCCCGGCAGATCATCTGGGGCAAGCTGCTCAGTGCCCTGCTGCAGGCGCTCATTTTCTACTCGGCCATCGCCCCGTTCATTGCCTTCACCTCACTGCTGCAGGGGTTCGACTTCGTGGAGGTGACGGTAACACTGATAGGCACGCTGCTGCTGTCGATGCTGATCTCGATGTGCGCCATTGCCGTCAGTGCCATCGCCAAGCAGTCACAGTGGCAGTCGTTCACGTCGATGTTCGTGCTGGGGATGCTGGTCTGGTCGCTAGGACTGGTGGGGGCACTGACGGCGTTCGCCCAGTATGCGGATCTGGCCGAACCAGAGACTTGGTGGATCATCGGACTGAGTGTGGTGGCGGCGGGGAGCTACTTCCTGCTGCTGCAGAAAATCGCCCAGGCCCAGCTCACGTTTGAGTCCGACGACCGAACGTCCGGCATCCGCATGGTGTGCACGCCCAGTTCTTTCTGCTGTGGCTGGGGATGCTGACGTTCGCCTTTTTCACGTCCGGGACTTCAGGCATCGATGACGACGTGCTCGCCTTCTGCGTGGTGGCGTCGGTGATCCACTGGTCGGTCGTGGGACTGGTGGCCGTCACCGAGGATCCGTTTCTGTCCCGCCGCATCCGTCGCAATCTGCCCCACAGCAAGCTCCGCCGGCTGTTGCTGGCTCCGTTTCTACATGGCGGCGGACGTGGCTATCTGTTCGTGCTGTTCCATCTCGCGGTACTTGCAGGCATTGCGACCTTCTGTGCGTTCGCATTCGGTCTGGACCTGTGGGTGATGAGTCTGATTCTCGGAAGCTGCTGCTACACCGTCATCGGGCTGGGACTGGCGTGCGCGCTGGGGCGATGGACGCGCGGCCTGTCCGCTGACATCCGGCCAGCCCATGCCCGCGTGCTCACACTCATTCTGCTGGCGATTGCCTGCATCGGCCCGTTCATTCCGCTGCTGTGGGGCTACCGCTTCGACCACCAGTACAGCCTGCTGATGATCGCCAATCCGTTCGTGACGATCGACCACCTGTGCGACGGCGGGTACTACAGAGAGATGATCTGGCCGATCCTGTTCATCGCGGCGGCAATCGCGGTGCTAGTGAACCTCCGGGACATGATCACCGGCATCAGGGAGGTAGTATTTGCGGAAGTTCGTCCCCGCACTGCCGAGCCGACTGCGGTGAGTGAACTGCCTCCCGCCGGGTGAGGTTTGTCGAAGTGGCTGGCGTCGACGTCGCGCCTCTATCGAGTCCCCGTGGGTTGCGGCGCGAGCTGTGGTCATGATTTGAACTTACCTTCCCCGGTGGGAGGGTGAAGCAGGACAGAAATGAACCATGCAACCGGCATCACGGTTTCGCACGCTCAGCAGATAGGATCATGCTCACCGGCACTTCACAGAATCACGACAGGGGCCAGCGGTATCAACTCAGAAGTTGTACTGCACCAGCCCGTGCAGCCGCTGAGTGTCGGCGTTCTGCCCGTTCAGGTTCTCGCGCTTGCCGGTGATGTACTCGACCCCGAACGACAACCGGGTGATCGGAATCCACCACACGCTGGCAGCGACATACTTCGCCGCATCGTACGTCGTGCCCGGCTGTCCGGCCGTGTTGTCGACGTTGACACTCGCATAGGTGAAGTTCGCCAGCCAGTTCGCATTGAACCAGTGCTCGTAGCTCGCGTTCCAGCCAGAGGCATCCACCAGGTCAAACGATCCCGTCAGCGGGTCGACCTGTCCGTCGAAGCCCTGTCCCGCCAGATCGTTGAGGTAACGTCCCATGCCTCGGCCCCAAGTGGCCTGCATCAGGAAGCGGCTCCGTGTAAGACCCGACGGATCCACGTCATGGACGGGATCGGTCCCCAGAACGAACGCCCAGGGATGCAGCACCGCGCTGCCGCTGATGCCGGCCCCGCTCTGCTGCGTGACGTCTCCACCCGTCGGCCGATAACCGATCGTCCGCAACAGTCCCGAAAGCTGCAGGTGGCCGCGGTCTCCCTCGTAACGCAGATGGGTCGCGAAGTCGGGAACTTGCTGGACTGCGGTCCCCAGTCCATTCGTGGTGATGTCTGAGAACGGACGTTCCACACTCGTCGCCCAGAACACGTCTTCGATCAGTGGAATGGTCATCCGCAGGGAGGGCTGCCGCTGATTGACCCAGCTGTTGGGCCCCTGGAAGTCGACCAGGCTGGGCCAGTTCGTGCCGTCCATGAACACCGAGTTCTGCTGACCGAACCGGAAGTACCCGAAGTCGATGAACGCATGCCGCAGTCGCAGGGGGTTCCCCCCTCCGCCCGCTGCCTGGGCCGCACCGTTGAAGAAGTCGGCTTCGATGAACGTATGCACGTTCCAGTCGCAAAACGATGTCGGCGTCCAGCTTTCGAGCGCGAACCGGCTGATGCGGGCACTCATGTTGAAGTTCTGACCCGACTGCTGAGGCACAGGAATCGTGTTCGTCACAAACGAGTCGGCACTCCCGATGGGATCGTAATTGAACAGCCCTGCCAGCCGGACGAAGCCCCGGAAGCGGAACGACGTGTTCGTGCCCGGTGCCAGAAATGAACCGGGATAAATGCCGCGGACGACGAACTTCTCTCGCTCCTCCGGCGAGATCTGAACGGGGGGACCGAGCGGTGTGAACTCGGGTGATCCCGGTCCTTCCTGCTGTTCTCGAGGCGCGTACCCTTCGGGGGCATAGTCGGCCAGCGGGCGGGCCCCGTACTCATCCTGATTGTAGTAGTTGTCCTGAAAGAAGTACGACGGCAGCGGCTGTGTGAGTTCCTGATACTCCGGCACGCCGGGTGCATCTTCGTACGGACGGGCGGCATATCCGGAGGGCGCGTAATCGGCCGTTGGAGCCTGTGTCGCGGCGACCTGCTGAATCTCATCCGGGGCATGTGCAGGTGCTGGTATCTCTTCAGCGAAGGGGTCAGTCCATCCGCCCCCTTCACTCTCGAATGCCCAGCCTGCGTCCTCTGCCGGGTCAAGCGCCTCGTCGAACAGCGCTGCACCCTCTGCACGAGCGAAACTCGCGACATCCGACCAGCCAAATGCGCCGATCAGCAGGAGGCATACGGAAGCCTTGAGTACAGGGTGGCCTGTATGATGCATGAGGTCCCCCCCCCCGGGCCGTCAGCGCACTCGGACTCCGATTCACAGAGAGTGAACCTGAGCGCGGACTGATCGTTACGAACGTGATATTCGGAGTTATCGGCACATCCGGAGGGAAGCATCATAGAATCCCCATCCTGCCAGGCCGGGAAGAGAAGCAGCGCCCGCTGATTGCCGGTCGCGATCACCGAACGTTCCCTGCGGTCAGGGACCTTGTCGCCGGCGCGTTGGTCGATGAGGAAACGGTCGTACGGCAGGTCGTTGTGGTAGGCATCGACAACCCAGTCAAGGTACTTCCGCGACGATGCACAAGCCGATGATGCGACATCGCTTAAGCACGATTGCGACTCACTGATGATGCATGAGAAACGCAATTGCGAGAGACAGGACTTGAACCTGCACCCCTTGCGGGACTGGATCCTAAATCCAGCGCGCTCCCACCACAATGCATATGACAACAATGCTTTAGGGAATTCGCCTGAATCTGGTTGCACGGATGGTTGCACGCCCGGTCCGGATTCTGCTCGAAGACGGGCGGGCTGGCGTCGCTCGTCACTGTCTGGGACTGGCCTCCCCGAGACGACCCGGGAGGCCAATCGACCGGCTCGCGAGTGAGGCCCTTGAGGGGCAAATTTCCGGGCAGACGAAGCCGGCCTGGTGATACGCGACGTATTCATTCGCACACCGCCAGCGTTCCCCGAGGCCATAGGATTGCGTGTAAGTGCGTTCAGTGTGTTCAGGCGGATATTGGTCAAAAAATTCACCCGATCGCGACAAGAGCGATCCTGTGCGATCCGACAGGGCGGGAGGAAGCGTTTCAG